>JBBFKW010000006.1:0-216172 GCA_037481835.1 Desulfosoma sp.
AATCGAATGAAAAATTTGTAGTGCAGAATTCAAAACCACATCCAAGCAAAATCAAAGCCTTACACACAAAAGTGACAAACTTGGGCTAAGGCTTCCATCTTCCATTTGGAAGCTCGTCAACTCCTTCCTGCCCCACGTTCTTGCCGCCTGAAGAGCTCTCCACAGCCACAGCTCACGCGCCCGTGCCTGCAGGAGCGTGTTCCAAAATTCGCCGAACCGTCACGCCCGCGCAAGCGGGAGCCCATAGCCTGCTGAAAATCTTACCCCGCTTTGGCAGGGACAAGGGATGCAGGCTCAACGCGGCACATTCTCCATGCTCAGGCAAGCTCCCACAGGAGCACGGTCGGGATTCTTGTTTCCCGAAAACGCCGTCAGCGGGCACGTCGTCGAAACACGGCGGAAAACGCAACACGCTGCTTCAACGCAGGCTCGCCGCCCCTTCTGCACCCGCCCGGAAGGCCTTGGAGGGCTCCGATGGGCACCTGCTCGCCCAAGGGGGAGAAGAGGAGCACATTTTGGGGTTGACAGCTTGCTATGCTGCTGGCATATCAGAGACGCATCATTGTTTGATCATTACTCGTTCAGAAGTGAACGCCGCCGAAGATGGGCGAGACCCAGAGCCCTCAGCCCCTGTGAGGTTTCCTTATGCTCTACCGCGTCCGCCGAAAAACCCAGTCGTGGTACGGTGAATCCATTGGGATTTTGATCCTCAAAGCCTCCTACCCTTGCATTCCGGGAAACGTGGGCAATGCCACCACCTTTCCCTTTCCCGTGCGCTACCAGGCGGTGGAAGGCGCCACCATCGACCGGCTGCTGAACCAACAAGACCCTTCCCTTGCCGGCCCCTTCATCGAAGCAGCCAAGCGCCTCAGAGACCGTGGCGTCCGGGCCGTCACTGGGGCCTGCGGCTTCATGGCCCTCTTCCAGAAGGAGGTGGCCGCCGCCCTGGATATCCCCGTCTTTCTGTCCAGTCTCCTTCAGATCCCCTTCATCTATCAGGTGACCGGAAGGCCCGTGGGCATCATCACCGCCAACGCATCCCGGCTCACAAGAAAGCACTTCCAAGCCTGCCATGTTCCGCCCGAGATCCCCCTGGCGATTGCGGGCATGGAAAACAAACAGGAATTCAGGGAGGCCATCCTTGAGGAGAAAGGAACCCTGGATTCCGAAAAGATTGAACGGGAAGTGGTGGAGGTGGCCGAAGATCTGGTTTCCAAAAATCCCGATGTGGGGGCCATCCTTCTCGAATGCAGCGACCTGCCCCCCTATGCCCATGCCGTGCAGGCAGCCACCGATCGCCCCGTCTTCGATTTCGTCACCATGATTACCTATGTGCATCAGGCGCTGATACGGACACCCTATCACGGCTATATGTAAGGCGCGGACAGCTCACGGAGACACCCTCATGTTTTTCAACGTACTTGCCTTCGGGATCATGGTTGGGGCTATTTACACCCTGATAACCATAGGGTACAGCATGGTCTACGGAATACTCAGACTGATGAATTTCGCCCACGGCGACGTTTATATCTTTGGAACCCTGGTGGCGTGGAGTCTGCTGTCTGGCTATGGCTGGCATCCCCTGCCGGCCCTGCTCATCGCCGTTCTCAGCGGAGGGATCCTCGCTTCCGTCGTAGAATTCGTGGCCTACCGCCGGCTCCGGGCCTCCCAACACCGTATGATCTCCATGATCACCGCCCTGGGGGCGGCTTACATCATCCAGAACGCCTCTGAGCTCAAGTGGGGAAACCAGGTCCTTTCTTTCCCCTCCCTTTTCCCGCCTTACACGTTTTCCATCGGCCACATGACCCTGTCGTTGACCAACTTCATCACATTGCTTCTGGCTCTGGGAGTGATTGCGGGTTTTCACGCGTTTTTGAAACACCACAAAATGGGCAAAGCCATCCTCTGTGCCTCTGAAGACCTGAGCACTTCGGCCTTGATGGGAATACCCGTCAATCGAACCATCTCGATCGTCTATTTCCTCGGGGGCGCCTTGGGTGTCATTGGAGGCATCCTCTATTCGGCCTCGTACAACGTCATTGGCATCAGCATGGGCTTTCGAGGGACCATTGTCGCTTTTACGGCCGCGGTGATCGGTGGCATCGGAAGCTTTAGTGGGGCTTTTTTGGGGTCCATGATCCTGGGCGTCGCCGAGAACTTTGTTGGAGTCTATGTCTCAAGCAGCTTCAGAGATCCCATCATTTTCCTTTTTCTCATACTCATCCTCCTGGTGAAGCCCACGGGCATCATGGGAGAGATAGAAATCAAGAAGGTGTGATGAGGGGGTTATGGAACAGAGGCAAGTGTTGGTGGCAGAGCCCGTGGGTCAGTTTGCCGATGTTCGGCATAGGGACAAAGGAAGGGACACATTGACCCTTGCGAAATACGCCGCGACGACGGCCGTGGCTGCAGCGCTCTTGCTATTCCCCATCATTGTAAAAGACCCCTACTTGGTAGGGCTCATGAATTTCATGATTCTTTTCGGCATCTGCTGTCTGGGCCTCAATCTCGTCCTGGGTTATACGGGCCTCCTTTCCCTGGGCCACGCCGCATTCTACGGAATCGGCGCTTACACCACCGCCATTCTCATGACACGCCATGGATTCGGTTTCCTGCCGTCTCTGGCCCTATCCGGAGGGCTCACCATGGCGGTGGCACTCTTCCTTGGAATCCCCATCCGCAAGGTTCGAGGCGATTACTTCTGCCTCATCACCATCGCCTTTGGCGAGATTTTCCGACTGGTGGCCCTTGCTTGGATAGGCTTTACGGGCGGGGCCATGGGTATCGTGGGCATCCCGGTGCCCAAGGTCCTGGGATATCCTCTGCGAAATGAAACGGATTTTTACTATTTCGGATTGTTGTTGCTGCTCCTCACTTACCTCACACTCCACTTGCTGGTGCACTCCCGGTTCGGGCGAGCCCTCGTGGCCATCCGGGAAGACGAACTAGCCGCCCAATCCATGGGCATCAACACGCCCCTTTACATGGTTCTATCCTTCACCATCGGATCCTTCTACGCCGGGATCGCCGGGAGCCTGCTGGCGGTTTATCAGACCACCGTCACCCCATCCAACTTCCGGCTGGAAGAGTCCTGCCTCATGATCATCATGGTCATCGTGGGTGGCATGGGGCGGCTCTGGGCACCTCTCGTCGGGGTGCTCATCATGACCGTCGCCACCGAACTCTTCCGCCCCCTGGACCAGTACCGCATGATGATCATCGGATCCATCATGATTGCCGTTCTATTGTTCAGGCCTCAGGGACTTTTAGGAATCTCCTCCTTCGGGGACTAGACGGCCGTTTGCGAGGTGTCCCTTCATGGTGCTGCTCGAAACCAAAAACCTCAAGAAACGCTTCGGCGGCGTCTATGCCGTCAACGATGTGTCCCTTCAAATCAGGCGGGGTGAGATCCTCGGGATGATCGGGCCCAACGGATCGGGGAAATCCACCTTCATCAACGTGATCACGAGAATCTACAGTCCCGACTCCGGCACCATCCTTTTCAAGGGGGAGCCCATCGAGGGGCTTCCGCCGTATCGGGTCACGGAAAGGGGCATCACCCGCACGTTCCAGAATCTGCGCGTCTTTTCCAACATCTCCGTTCTGGACAACATCCTCATCGGCCGCCACACCCGCATCCCCAACTCCCTTCTGGACGTCTATTGGCGGCCCTTCACGGCGCGAAGGCGCGAGCGGGAAGCCGCCGACAGGGCGATGGAAATCCTCGCCATGGTGAACCTGGAGCACCGCAAGGACGAGCTGGTCAAGAATCTTCCCTACGGGGAACAGCGCCTCATCGAGATCTGCCGGGCCCTGGCATCCGATCCCGACCTCCTTTTCCTGGACGAGCCGTGCGCCGGCATGAACCCCGTGGAGATGGACACCCTGGCGGGGTTCATAAGGCGCCTCCAAGGGGATGGCTATACGATCTTCATCATCGAACACAACATGCGGTTCATCATGTCCGTGGCCGAAAGAATCGTCGTGCTCAACGCCGGGAGCAAATTCAGGGAAGGAAAACCCATGGAGATTCAGGCGGATCCTGAAGTTCAAAGAATATACCTGGGAGAAGAGGATGCCGGCGTATGTTAGAAGTGAGAGGGATTTCCTCGGGCTACGGGAAAATCAAGATCCTTCATGAGGTCTCTCTGACCATTCGGCCGGGAGAGATCGTTTCCGTCATCGGGGCCAACGGCGCCGGGAAGACCACGCTGCTCAAGACCCTATCGGGGCTGATCCGCAGCTCTCAGGGAGAGATTCTTTTCGAATCCCGAAACATCGCTCGTCTTTCCCCTGAGAAAATCGCGGCCTTGGGCATCGTCCATGTCCCCGAAGGGCGGCGCGTCTTCGCCAAGTCCACGATCCAGGTCAATCTGGAAATGGGTGCCTTCCTGCGCAAGGACAAGGACGGCGTCAAGCACGACATGGAAAGATGCTTTGAACTGTTTCCCTTGTTGGCCGAGCGAAAGAACCAACTTGCCGGCACCCTGAGCGGCGGAGAGCAACAGATGCTGGCCATCGCCAGGGGACTCATGGCCAAGCCCAAGATCCTTCTCCTCGACGAACCGTCCATGGGCCTGGCCCCTTTCCTTGTCAACGAAATCCTCCGGGTCATCTCCCAGCTCAATCAGAATGGCATGGCCGTGCTGCTCGTGGAGCAGAACGTGAAGAAGGCCCTTTCCATGACCCAGAGGGCCTATGTGATGGAACTGGGCAGGATCTGCCTTGAGGGGCGCTCGTGCGAGCTGCTGCACTCGCCGAGGGTAAGGTCCAGTTATCTTGGAGAAAACGTCGAACACGAAGGAGGATCACATGGTGAGGAAGGTTAGCTGGGGGGTTTTCGTGGGTGTTGTTCTCGTTCTGGGTCTGTCCGTATGGGGTTTTGCCAAGGACGGGGTGGATCCGGACCGCAAGGTCGTACAGATCGTGGGCTATGACGCCGCCAGCGGTAAATACGGCGATTACGGCCTTGGAAATAAGCGGGGGCAGGAAATCGCCGTGGACGAGATCAACGCGGCGGGAGGAATCCAGAAGGGGTCTCTGAGCGGCTATCACCTGAAACTGGAATTCTTCGACGATCGCGGCGATCCCAAGGAATCGGCCAATATCGCCAAGAGGATCTCGGCCGGAGACTATCTGGTGGCCATCGGCCCCACCATCAGCTCCTGCGCCCTGGCGGCGACCCCCGTCTTCTATCGGAGCCGGGTGCCGAACATCATCACCTATTCCAACGCCAACACCATCACCGAACAGGGCTTCGACAACGTCATCCGACTCACCTACACCACCAAATCCATCGCCAGGTACATCGCCGAACAGGTGAAGAATCAGTTCGGCAAGAATTCCGTGGCTATTATCAGCGAAAACCAGGACTACGGACAGCAGCTGGTAAAGTATTTCAAGGAGGCCGCAGATAGCTTGGGAATCTCCGTCACCTCGGAGAGTGTGATCACTC
This sequence comes from Desulfosoma sp., assembly GCA_037481835.1. GTDB lineage: Bacteria > Desulfobacterota > Syntrophobacteria > Syntrophobacterales > DSM-9756 > Desulfosoma. Next base: position 5,459 of record JBBFKW010000006.1, read on the forward strand.
CGGGGCAGGACTTGGATTTCAAATCCGTTCTCCTGAAGGCCATGGAGAAGGATCCCCAATTCCTGGTTCTCTTCGTGACCTACAACGAAGGCGGCATGATCGTGAGGCAGACCAGGCAGCTGGGCTGGAAAGTTCCCATATACGTACCCGACGCCATGACGGAACCCAAGTTTTATGAACTGGCGGGGGATGTGTCCAACGTCTACATCCAGCTTTCCCCCACCATCGACATGTCCCGTCCGGCGGCCAAGATCCTGAAAGAAGAGTGGGAAAAGAGATACGGCGGCGTTCCTCCCCTTTCCGCCATCTATGGCTACGACGCCGTCAAAGTGGCGGTCAAGGTGATGGAGGCGGGGGCAACGGACCGGGAAAGTTTCATCAAACTCATGCGAACGGTGAAGCACGAAGGGGTGGCAAACCCACTCTATACATTCGATGACAAGGGAGACAGCCAGGCCCCGCCCTTCGTCACCATGCCCTGCAACGAATACTACGAGAAGAACATCAAGGGGAAATAATGGACAAAGCCAGCCTTGACCTAGCGGGGCACCCCCCTGAGGTCAAGGTTTTTGGAGATGGACTGATGATTGCCGATGATCGCATTCGAAATCTCGGGCTGTGGGCCGTTACGGCACCGCCGCCACCTGCTCTCGCTGCGCTGGATGGCCATCTGACATGTGATGTGCTGGTCATCGGCGGAGGATACACGGGGGTATCCGCCGCCCTTCATTTGGCTCAGGCCGGCGTCAAGGTGGTTCTCCTTGAGGCCAACTACCTGGGATACGGCGGGTCCGGTAGGAATGTGGGCTTGGTCAACGCCGGGCTGTGGGTTCTGCCCGACGACGTTGTCAGGGAGCTCGGCCCGGACTACGGCGAGCGATTGAATCACGTTCTGGGATCCTCGCCGGATCTGGTGTTCGCCTTGATCGACAAACACGGCATCTCGTGCGAGGCTGTTCGCAACGGGACACTCCATTGTGCCCATTCGCCTTCGGGATATCGATACCTCCAGGAAAGGCAACGACAGTGGGGACGGCGCGGGGCCCCGGTGAGGCTGCTCGACGCCGAAACGGCGGCGGAAAAGATCGGATCCCGGGCCTATTACGGGGCCCTGTGGGATCTGCGGGCGGGCACCGTCCAGCCCCTGGCCTACCTCCACGGGCTCGCCCATGCGGCCGTCAGGAGCGGTGCGCTCCTCTATGTCCACTCGCCGGCACTTGCCGTTGAGAAGCATCACGGCGGCTGGCGGGTCAAGACCCCCGGCGGCAGCGTCAGTGCCAGCGGCATCATTCTGGCGACCAACGCCTATACCGACGGCATCCTGCCCGAACTCAAACGAACGTTCATCCGGTTCCACTATTTTCAGTTCGCCACCAGACCCCTCCCGGAAGCCGTTCGAAAAACCGTCCTCCCCGACCGGCACGGCACCTGGGACACCAACACGGTCCTGTCCTCCATGAGGCTGGACGGTTCGGGAAGACTTATTGCCGGGAGCGTAGGGACCGTTGAAGATTTCGGCTATCCACTCCACAAGAGCTGGGCCAGGCGAATGATTCGAAAGATATTCCCTCAGCTTGGGAATGTGGATTTGGAGTATTCATGGTACGGTGTGATCGCCATGACTCGAAATCACATGCCGCGTTTCTATGAGCTCGGACCGGGTTTCATCACCGTCATGAGCTACAACGGGCGCGGCATAGGCCCCGGGACCATGTTCGGAAAACTCTTGGCCCAATACTTTCTCCATGGCGGAAAGGATGTGATCCCCCTGCCGGTATCGAGGCCTCAGTCCTTGCTGACCCGCAAGGCATGGGAAATTTTTTATGAAGCCGGGGCCAGGTTGTATCACGCTGTCCAAAAAGTCGTGCTTCCATGAAATGACAGCCGGGAAGGATTCCTTTATGGATATGAAGGATGTTTTGGATCGACTTGGCATAGGATCGGAAAATTTCGGATGGAGCACCGGACGTGATTGGGGAAAGACCCCATCCGAAGGAATCCTCGAAAACACTTCGCCGGTGGACGGCACAGTGATCGCCAGGGTTTATCGCGCGTCCGTGGAAGAGTACCGCACGGTCATGGACCGGGCGCTGGAGGCGTTCGCCTCCTGGCGTCGTGTTCCCGCGCCCAAGCGGGGCGAGATCATTCGCAAGATCGGGCTCAAATTGCGCCACTACAAGGATCTCCTGGGCCGTCTGGTGAGCTACGAAAACGGCAAGATTCTCCAGGAAGGCTGGGGAGAGGTCCAGGAGATGATCGACATGGCCGATTTCGCTGTGGGTCTGTCGCGTCAACTCTACGGCCTGACCATGCATTCCGAAAGGCCTTCTCACCGCATGTACGAACAGTACCACCCTCTCGGCCCGGTGGGCGTCATCACCGCCTTTAATTTCCCGGTGGCGGTCTGGTCCTGGAATGCCTTCATCGCCGCTGTGTGCGGCGATGTGGTCGTGTGGAAACCGGCCTCATCGGTCCCCCTTACGGCCATCGCCGTGCAAAACATCGTCTCGGAAGTTCTCAAGGAAGAGAACCTGCCCGAAGGCATCTTCAATCTGGTCATCGGCAGCGGCTCCACCATCGGGGAAGCCATGCTCACAGACACGCGGCTTCCGCTGATCTCCATCACCGGATCCACGGAAGTGGGCCGTCACGCCGCCACGCGGATTTCCCAGCGCCTGGGCCGATACATCCTGGAGTTGGGGGGGAATAACGCCATCATCCTCACGGAAAACGCCGATCTCAAATTGGCGGTTCCGGCCATCGTTTTCGGGGCTGTGGGCACGGCAGGCCAGCGGTGCACCACCACCAGGCGCCTCATTATTCACAGGAACATCTTCGACAGGGTGAAGGAAGCGCTCCTCAAGGCCTACGGGAGCCTTCGAATCGGCAACCCCCTCGACCCCGCCACTCATGTGGGCCCGCTCATCGATAGGGCGGCTGTGGACGTTTACGAGAAGGCCTTGCAACGCATAAGGCAGGAAGGAGGCGAAATCCTTTACGGCGGGAAGGTTCTCAAAGGGCCCGGTTATGAATCAGGTTGCTACGTCGAACCCACACTGGTCATGGCTTCGCCCCAGATGCCCGTGGTCCATGAAGAAACCTTCGCCCCCATCCTGTATCTCCTGACCTACTCCGGGGACATAGATGAAGCCATTGAGATCCAAAACAGTGTGCCTCAAGGACTTTCTTCGGCCGTTTTCACAACCAATCTCAAAGAAGCGGAAGCTTTCCTGTCCCCCTGGGGGTCGGACTGCGGCATCGCCAATGTGAACATTGGAACCTCCGGAGCGGAAATAGGCGGAGCCTTCGGCGGAGAAAAGGATACGGGAGGCGGCCGGGAAGCGGGCTCCGACGCCTGGAAGGCCTATATGCGGCGCCAGACGGTCACCATCAACTTCGGCAATGAGCTGCCTCTGGCCCAGGGCATCCGCTTCGAAATCTAGAGAGACTTCCCTGCAGCCGACACAAAGGTCGGTGGGCTCGGGCCGGCCCGGGCCCCCGATGGGTTTCCTTGGAGGTGCGATCACTTATGGCCCTGTGTCTTATGGATGGAAATGAAGCCATTGCCCGAGCAGCTGTAGCGGCGGGCTGCCGATTTTTTGCAGGCTATCCCATTACACCGGCAACCACCATCTTCCACGAAATGCTCCGGCTGCTCCCGCCGCTCGGCGGCATTTGCCTGCAGGGCGAGGACGAAATTGCGTCCATGGGCTTCTGCATCGGCGCCGCCCTCTCGGGCCTCAGGGCCATGACCGCCACGTCGGGCCCTGGCATCAGCCTCTACAGCGAACAGATCTCCTTTGCCATCGGCAGTGAGATTCCCTTGGTCATCGTGGATGTACAGCGCCTCGGCCCTTCTACGGGCTCGGCCACCAAGGGCGCCGATGGAGACGTGCAGTTCTTGCGATGGGGCAACTCCGGCGGCATCCCGGTGATCGTGTTGGCTCCCGTAGATGTGAAAGATTGCCTCACGCTGACGGTCCACGCCTTCGATCTGGCAGACCGCTTTCGATGCCCCGTCTTCATCGCCTCCAACAAAGAAGTGGGAATGACCCGCGAAACCCTAGACATGAGCCAATTTCAGTTTCCGGCTCAGACCACCAGAAAGACAGGAGATGAAAACTCGCCTTATTTGCCCTACGCCGCACCGGATGACGCTTCTGCCCCTCCTTTTCTGCCCTTTGGAAGCAGGCAATTGGTGCGGATCACCTCGTCCACCCATGGCGTGGACGGCTATATCACAACGGACCCCATGGAGATCCAGCGTTTCCAAGAGCGACTGTGCGCCAAGATAGAAAACCATATTGATCAATTCAGCTTCTACGACTTCCACGAGACGCCGGGCGCCCAAACCCTTTTGATCACTTACGGCGTGACCGCCCGGGCGGCCCGAACGGCTGTCAAAATGGCCAGGGAAGCCGGAAAAGACGCATCGGTCCTGGTTTTGAAAACACTCTGGCCCGTGCCGGAAGCCGTCATTAGGCGGGCAGCCGGCCCGTGTTCGAAAGTGGTCGTGGCGGAGATGAACATGGGCCAGTACGTAAGGGAAATATCAAGGGTCTTGCCGGATCGGGATATCCGTTTCCTGGGCCGCATGAACGGAACCCTTCTCACTCCCTGGGAAATTCTGGAGGCGCTGAAGCAATGAATGGGGACAGCCTTCTCAATGCAGCACGCCCACCGGTCTTCTGTCCGGGATGTTCCCACGAAAGGGTGGTGCACGCCCTGGATAAGACCCTGCGGCGCATGGGGATCAAGGGGGAACAAATTGTTCTTGTTTCCGACATCGGATGTTCCGGGTTGTTCGACACCTTTTTCAATACCCATGCCCTCCACGGCCTTCACGGCAGGGCCCTGACCTATGCCACGGGCATCAAAATGGCCCGTCCGGACCTCCATGTCATCGTCACCATGGGGGACGGCGGACTGGGCATCGGCGCGGCGCATGTGCTCAGTACATGCCGACGCAATATCGACCTCACTCTTCTCGTACTCAACAATTTCAACTACGGAATGACCGGCGGCCAATGTTCGTCCACCACACCCATGGAGGCCCGGGTATCGTCCGGCTTTCTCAACCGTTTGGAGAAGCCGCTGGACGTCTGCCAAATGTTTGGAACAGCCGGTGCCGCCTGGGTTGACCGCACGAGCGTCTATGACGAGGACCTTGTGGACAAGATGGAAGAAGCCGTGAGGTTTACGGGTTTTTCCATTTTGGACATTTGGGGCCTTTGTCCAGGCCGTTATGTGAAAACTAACAAGGTCACTCCATCGACCCTGCGGGAAGAAATGAAACAGCTGCCTTCTTGGAAGCACTTTTCCCAACTGAACCGGCGGCCTGAATACGCAAGCCATTACCGCGAAGAGGCCTCACGCTGTTCCCAGCCCCAGGAACCCTTGAGAGTGGAACGGATCTGCGATCCTCCGGAAATGAAACGTCAGGAAATTGTTCTCCTCGGCGCCGCCGGACAGCGCATTCTCACGGCAGGGGAACTTCTTTGCCTCGCCGGGATGACGGCGGGCATGCATGCCACCCAAAAGAACGACTATCCCATTACGGTCATGAGAGGCCATTCCATCACGGAAGTCATCCTCAATCCGGAACCTGTTGATTTTACAGGAATCGAATCGCCCGATGTGGTCATCGCCCTGGCCGAAGACGGGGTGAAACGGTGGCGGTCGGCCTTCTCGCGCCTTTCCGACCGATGTCTCGTTCTGAGAACGAAAGGGCTCGCCATCCCTGAGACCGCAGCTACCCCAGTGGATCTTGATTTCCGGGAACGAAAGTTGAAATCGGGAGACTGGGCGCTGGCCTCCCTGGCTTGGCTCGCCTCGAAGGGTGTGGTGATTACCCGTCCCATGTTGCACAAGGCCCTCGAGCTGAGATTTTCAGGAAGCGCTTTGGAAGACGCCATGAAGATCCTGGATGCGTGGGAATAACTTTTCAGGAAGCGGGAGGAGGCCATGCGGATCCGGTTGTTGACCGGGGAAGATCTGGAAAAGGTCCTGCCCATGGATCTGGCGGTTCGGGCCATGGCGGAAGCTTTCTCGCAGTTTTCCGCCGGGGAGGCCGACGTCCCTTTGCGAACCCGGCTCGAGACCCCCAAGGGCGAAACCCTGTTCATGCCCGCCTACCTCAGGCGGACCGGGGACCTTGCCGCAAAGATTGTCTCCGTCTTTCCCGGCAACATGGCCCTCGGGCTTCCCACCGTTCCCGGCATGGTCATAAGCCTGGACGCACACACGGGGTTGCCATTGGCCATCATGGACGGGCATGCCCTCACCGCTCTTCGCACGGGAGCTGCGGGAGGCCTGGCGGCTCAGCTGCTGTCCCGGGAAGAGGCGGCCCATGCGGTGGTCTTTGGAGCCGGCACCCAAGGGTGGGCCCAAATCCGAGGCGTCCTCGCCGTTCGTAAGATCCGGCGGGTCTGGATTGTGGATCCCGCGGAGGAAAACCGAAAAAGGCTGGCCGATCGACTCAGGTGCTTGGGAAAAGGGCTCGAAGTGCTCGAAACGGACAGGGGAGACGATGCCGTGGAAAGGGCGGATATCATTATCACAGCTACCCCATCTCCGACGCCGGTCTTTGACGGCACCAGGGTTCGGCCGGGGACGCACATCAACGCCATCGGCTCCTACCGTCCGGATATGTGCGAACTGGACGCACACATCGTCCGAAAAGCCAAAGTCTTTGTCGATTCCCGAAGGGCCTGTATGGCCGAGGCGGGAGACATCATCCAATCGGGGGCTAAGATTCTGGCCGAAATCGGAGAGGTCATCAACGGCGCCAAACCCGGTAGAACATCGCCTGATGAGATCACGGTCTTCAAGACGGTGGGGATCGCCGCCCAGGACGCCGCAGCCGCCTCGGCGGCACTGAAACGGGCGGAAGAAAAAAACCTCGGAACCTTGATCTCCCTCGGCTGATTTCCGTGGGTTTCCAAAGGGCCGGCTTGAATGGCCGTAGTCTCTTTACCCCCATGCTTCGATCACGGTCCGTGCACGGCGGATGCCAAATCCCATAGGACTTCCCCCCATGGGGGCCAGCCTGGAGCCGTCGGGGAGGCCTTTTCATGGGCCATCCGCCGTGCCCACGTACCTATAAAAGCTCTGAAACCGATCGATGATACCGGCTCTCTCTTTTCGGGAGACCGCTTCCCCCCTGCGACCCTGCCCAGGCGCCTTGCCCCGGCCCTTGGAGCTCGCCAATCTTCAAGCCGGCCGGCGTCTCTTTTCCGCCCTTTTGAAAAGGCTTGGTGCTCCGGGAAAAACAGCCCCCATGAAAGCCGCATGGGCCGGCTTCGGCCCGGCCCCGGTCTCGAGGGGGACTGCCTGGGGAGTGCCGCCTTTGGAGTCCGTCCGTCCATTTTGTTGGGTTTCTAAACAGCGCCGCCCCAGCGCGCTTGCGACTTTTGTTGGGGTTGGCTTCGATCACCTCCAACCTACATCTCGCCGACCCACGTCCTTGAGCAAATTCGTAGGTTGGGGTGAGCGCAGCGAACCCCAAGGTGCATCAGGTGCCGGCGAGACAACGAACCATGAAAGTCCGGCCTTCTGGGACTTCGAGCCGCAGCGGCGCATTTTTCACGTTTTTGTTGAACAACGGAATTCTTGTGGTATGCTAGAAAAGTATCCATACCAAAGAGTGGAGAGATCATGACCTCGAATGTCTATCAAATCATCAAGGAACGGATCCTGTTTCTCGAATACAAACCGCCCCAGATTCTCAACGAGAAGATGCTGGCTGAGGAGTTCGGAGTCAGCCGCACGCCGGTAAGAGAAGCCCTGAAACGGCTAGAGTTGGAGCAGCTGGTGCGGGTGCTTCCCAGGTCCGGCGCCATGGTGACGGAGATTGAATTCGAGAAAATGATGTATACTTATCAAGTGCGATTCAAGATTGAAGAGTTGGTCGGCGACCTGGCAGGGGAACATATGACCCCTGAACTGATCGGCGGTTTTGAGGAACTCAAAAAACAATGCTTGGAATTAATGGAAGTCAAGAATCGGCGAAAACTCGTTGATATTGATATGCGTTTCCGCAGCATGCTTTTTAAAGCGGCAAGAAACCCCATACTCCGTATGATTTCCGATTACCTGTATCATCTCACTCTGCGTCTTTGGTACATCACTCTCGATATCGGAAAATGGTCTGAAGAAGTGCAGGCCATGTACGATGAGATCGACACGACGCAGAAAATTTGCCGTGACGAAGGAGGCCGGGGACTGGGGGCGAAACGTCAGGAAATTCTCATGTGGCATTTGGAGCGCATAAGAGATAAGTATCTGGGAATGTCCGCACCATACACGGCATCAAGAGAGGGTTCGTAGGCAGACGGCGACGGTCTCAAAAGCAACTTTCAATGGATCGGATTCGGCCATAGAGCTTCTCGGCGACCTTAGCTGGACGCCAACTTTTCCACCCACTCTCCCCTATCGGAGGGATTGGCGGGCGACCCGGGGATCGAACCCGGGACCTTTGGTTCCGGAGACCAACGCTCTCTCCACTGAGCTAGTCGCCCGTGCCGTGAAGGTGGAAACGATGGCGTCTTCTATCACACGGGTGCCGCTCTGTCAACGTCGTGGCTCCCGCCCGTCCGCGACGTCACGTTCAATGGTGGGCCTGTCCCACAAACTTGGGCGTGTGTCGGGCGCTGCTTGGGCGACAACGCCGAGGTGAGCCTCTTCCCTTGTCGGAAATGACGGAAACGGTGTCAGCTCCCTTTGTCCTCTTCGGAAGACATCCAACTTTCCAGTTCTTCGAGAACACAGTGGACCAGTGCCGCGGCTTCCCACAAACACCCAAGAATGGAGCTCAACGCACTTTCCGTCATGCCGCCTTCTTCATCGGCGACGGTTTCCACCATGCAGCGGGCGTCGTTCACATAGCCCATGGCGGGCTGCAGCATTTCCTCGAAGTCCACGATCTTTTCGGTATATATCCGGCACTTGTTGATTTCGTACCAGGCCTCGGCCAGGTCCTCCATGAGTTTCACCGCTGAGAGGGTGCGCCGGCAGACTTCCTCTTGCGTCCGCTCGATGAGCCTCAGCGCCCCGTAAAGGTGTTCGACGGCCTTTGTGAGTTCTTGGGCCCCGAGGGTGACCGGCTGCATCGGCAGCGGCGTGTAGAGAGACACATTGTCCATGGGTAGCCTCCTTTCAAGTCCGCCGGCCGCCATGAGGCCCGTTCGGTTTGTCGGGGCGTTCGATCGTTCCCTTTTCGCCAAGGTCCGGCAAAAATTCAAACGGAAAGTGGCCCGTGTCCTGGCACCGCAATTTTCCAAAATGCTCGAGCCCCCCAAGGGCCGTTCTTTTTCTCAAGCGTTCGGCGGATCGTGACGATTAAGAGAATGATGCCGATGGGGCAGGGACGGGATCCTCAGGGTGCAGAGCAGCGCACAGGTACGGTATCCGCTGTATGGGCTACATCTTGGAACAGACATCGCCCGTTGCGGCCGAGGCCAAAGGTCGTCAGTTCTTTTTTCTGACGTTCCAAGGGCGGCTTCGGCTGGATCGTTTTCGAGACATCGCCTTTGAAGCGGTCTATGAACCGTTCGACGGCTGGAAAATCCACGGCGTTTCCGACCCGGAGGCCTTCCGGCACGCCGTCCCCGACGGCTACTTTCAGGCGTTCTGCCTGGATGTTTTGAAGGAATGCCACATGGACTGCATGGTCCAATGGCACCTGGAACCCAAAGACGGCAAGCTCCACATCCGTAAATTCCGGGCCCTCATTTCCCAAAGCGCCCAGTAAAGGCCCCCGGGACGGTCTTTCAGACTGGAACCCCGCCCGTGGAAGCTCAATGCTTTTTGGACTTTCCTTCCCGGCTTTCCCGATTCACTTCACCGGATTGGCGTAGCAGTACAGGCAGCGGTGCCGACATCGATGGGTGCGGTACGAGCCCACATCCTTGGACGCATGGCATCCGCACCCTTGGGATCGGCGCTGTCCCGTATCCGGGCGGTGGGAAAGGCCCAGAGGGCCGTAGACCGCCTCGATCCATCGGTGCGACAGGCACGCCGAGGCACCCAGCCCGGACACCACTCCGCCGAGCGCCTCCAGAACGGATTTTTGGCAACACAAAGCCAAGCGGACGCCCAAAGGGGTCAGTTTTTCCAGCATCCAGGTGAGGATTTCTGCTTTTTCCCCATTCGTCGGATCCACGAAACGGCACCGACCCCGCGCTGTCGCTCTGCGGGCCACTTTTTCATAGATATGAGCAAAACTTGTGATGCATTCCCGGATGCCCGCCTCGGCCACGGCATACCCGATGCGTTCCAGATCGTGCAGGTTGTGCTGGAGCCGTCCGTCCCCGGTTTGGTAAAAACAGATGGGATCAAACCGCCAGCGTATGGCTTCTGGAGGAACCAGCTCCGTCAGCCGCCCGATTTGGCGAAGCCTTTCTTGTAAAGGCGCAACATTGGGTTCCAGGAACGGGTTTTCGGAATTGATCGTGAAGTGAAAAAGGAGGCGATAACCCCGTCGAAGCAATTCCGGGCCGTATCGCCCGCTGAGGAACGGGCCGTAATCCTTCGACCAGAATACAATGACGGGGGCCGCATGGGGATCCGCCGGGACCTGGACCGTGCGGCCGTTGAAAGGGTTGGGAACGAAAAAGGTCCCCGCCCGAACGCCGTCCATGAACCGGTCCATGAAAAAGGCGGGAATATCCGTCCGCCGGGATGCGGACAAAACGATGGGACCCTGGGGTTCTAAGGACTCTGCCATGGACACGCCCTATCGCATCGGCACCTCGGGATGGAACTACGCTCACTGGCGCGGCCGATTCTATCCCGAAAAACTCCCGACCTCAAAGTGGCTTGCCCACTACGCGACCCGCTTCGACACGGTGGAATGCAACGCAACCTTTTATCGGTTGCCTTCGGAAAAAACGTTTTTAAACTGGAAAGCGTCCACCCCAGAAGGATTTCAGTGGGCCCTCAAGGCCTCACGCCTCATCACCCACTACCGGCGCCTGCGGGACGTTCGCGAGCCTCTGGAGCAATTCCTCTCCCAAGCCCGCCTTCTTGGCGAGAAACTGGGGCCTGTCCTTTTTCAGCTGCCGCCGAGCCTTCACTACGACGAAGCCCTTTTCCAAGACTTTGCCTCTCTCCTTGAGCCTTTTGGGCAGGTGGCCGTGGAGGTGCGCCACCGTTCCTGGATCGACGACCGCTTTTTCCAGCAGCTGCAAACCCATGGGGTTGCTTTTTGCGTTTCCAATACGGCCGGTCGATACCCCTTCCACGAAGCCGTGACCGCGGATTTCGTCTACATCCGCCTTCACGGCTCCCAAAAGCTCTACGCCTCCAACTATTCGGAAGCCGAAATTCGGCGCTGGGCCGAAAAAATCGCCTCGTGGAAACGCCCCGCCTATGTCTATTTCGATAACGACTTCGAAGGCTACGCCGTCTTCAACGCCCTGCGCCTCAAGGAATGCCTCGGGGCCGGCCCCCTTCCAGACCTTTTGGCGTAAAAAGAAATCTAGCGTTTCGATCCCCTTTTGTGTAAACGGTCGTAAAGCCTCCTTGGAGGCCGCATCGCCCAGTGATTGAGGAAGAACATGTTCACGCAGGATACGGAACGCGACTTACGCCTTCAGAAGGCCTACTTCGAGGCCATCTTCCAAAATTCCCCTGACGCCGTCGCCATCCTGGATGCCCAAGACCGCGTCCTCATGATCAACAAAGCGTTCACCGCGCTGTTTCAGTACACGGCAGAAGAGGCCCAGGGTGTCCTCATCAATGATCTCGTGGCGCGGCACCACATGCGCCGTGAAGCCGAAAATCTTTCGGCGAAGGCCCTTCAAGGCGCTTCTTTCGAAGTGGAAACGGTTCGGGAACGCAAGGACGGCTCCCTGGTGGATGTGGCCATCGTGGCCGCTCCCATCCATATCGACGGCCGGATGGCCGCCATTTACGCCAGTTACAGGGACATCTCACGACGCAAGGCGGCGGAACGCGCCTTGCGCGAAATGGACGAAAAGTACCGGCTCATCGTGGACCATTCCAACGACGCCGTCTTCGTCGTCCAAGACGGCCGCATCCGCTTTTGGAATCCCCGATTCGTTCGACTGAGCGGCTACAGTGATGAAGAAATCCCCCAGATTTTTATCGGAGAGTTCATCCATCCCGAGGATCGCGACCGCGTCCTGGCCCTCCACAACGATCGCCTTGCGGGCAAAGCTGTGCCCAGCACCTACAATTTTCGAGCGTTAACCAAAGACGGCCGCATTATTTGGATCAACATCAACGCCATCGTGGTCCAATGGGACGGGAAACCGGCGACCATCAATTTCGCAAGGGATTTCACCCGGGAAAAGGAACTGGAAGCCCAACTCGCCCATGCCCAGAAAATGGAAGCCGTCGGGACGCTGGCAGGAGGGATCGCCCACGATTTCAACAACCTTCTTCAAACCATCCAAGGCTACGCCGAACTCCTTGCGAACCAACCCGACCGCCATGAAAACGACCGAAGGCGCCTCCAAAAGATTTTCGACGGCGTCCAGCGCGGCCGAGAACTCACCCGAAATCTCCTCACCTTCAGCCGCAAGATGGAGCCGCACCTGCAGCCGACGGATCTCAATGGAGAACTCTTGAAGATCAAAGACATCCTTTCCCGCACCCTGCCCAAGATGATTCACGTGGTTTTGGATCCGGCCCCCGATCTTCCCTTGATCCATGCGGACCCTTCTCAGGTCGCCCAGGCCGTGATGAATCTTGCCGTCAATGCCAAGGACGCCATGCCCGAAGGCGGAACCCTGACCCTGAAGACATCCCGCGTCGTCCTTCCCGAAGGGCACCCTTCCGGGCTCAAACCCGGCCCCTATGTGTGCCTGAGCGTCGAAGACACGGGCTCGGGCATCCCCGAAGCCGTGCGCGATCGCATCTTCGAGCCGTTCTTCACCACCAAGAAGCCCGGGGCGGGAACGGGGCTCGGCCTTTCCATGGTCTATGGGATCATGGCCACCCATGAAGGGGCCGTCACGTGCCAGAGCCACATCCGCCAGGGAACCCGGTTCGATTGCTTTTTCCCCGCCCTGGCCGAACCGGCTTCGCTCAAGCACGAGGCTCCATCGCCGGAGCGTTGCTTGCCCAAGCCCGGCAAAGGCACGGTGCTTCTCGTGGACGACGAGGAAAACTTAAGAATTTCCGGTCGGGAAATGCTGGAATTCTTCGGCTATACGGTCCTGACCGCCGCCGACGGCGAAGAGGCCGTCTCCATTTACTCCCAGGAATGGCCCCACATCGACGTCGTCCTGCTGGACCTCATCATGCCGGGCATGGGCGGGCGGAAGTGCCTGGAAAAGCTCCTCGCCGTACGCCCCGACGCCAAGATCATCGTGGCCAGCGGTTTTTCCGCCAACGATTCCATTCAGGACATCCTCATCGCCGGGGCGTTCGACTTCCTCGCCAAGCCCTATTCTGTGGAGATGCTTTTGGAAAAAATGGAAAAGGCCTTGGCCGACCGACCTAGTGGCCCATGACGACGCCGGCCGGCTTCTTGGGGCCGCGCATGACGAAAGTGAGCGGCACCAGGGCCGCGGTGAACCAGGCAAAAAGCCAGAACGTGTCGTTGAAGGCCATCATGGCGGCCTGCCGGAGGGTTTCCTTGTAGATGGCGGCCATGGCCACCGTGCGATCGTGAAAGGACGAGGGGTCTCCGCCCGTCAGGGCGAGCATTTTGTCCAAGGCCATGCGGAACGGTTTGTCGAAAGGGGTGAGTCGATCCACCAGCATGTTCTGGTGCCATTGGGACCGCTGGGACAGGACCGTGGTGCTGAACGCCACGCCGAAACTGCCGCCGAGGTTTCGCAGAAGGTTGAAGATCCCCGTGGCGTTGCCCATCTGTTCCCGAGGGATATTGACGTAAGTGGCGGCCGAGAGGGGCACGAAAAACAAGCCCATACCCAAGGCCTGGACGATCCGCGGCCAGGCCGCCGAAAAAAAGTCGGCCTGCAGATTGAAACGGGACATGAGCGTCAGCGCCGCCGCCGCCAACACGAGCCCCACGGCCAAGAGGCGATTGGGGCGAACGCCGCGTTTCATGAGCATCCCCGCCACGGGCATGATCATGAGACTGGCCAGACCTCCGGGGCCCAGGACCAACCCGGCCCACAAGGCCGTGTAGCCCATGAGGTTCTGCAGGTACAGGGGCAACAAGACGATGCTTCCAAAGAGGCAAAAATAGCCGGTAAACATGGTCACGTTTCCGGCCGCAAACGTCGGATCTTTGAAGACCCTCAGATTGACGACGGGATGGGCGACCCTTAGTTCCACAAGGACGAAGGCCGTGAGGGCCACCACGGCGATCACGGTGAGGGTCACGATGAAGTGGGATTCGAACCAGTCTTCCCTTTCCCCCTTATCCAGCACCACCTGCAGGCAGCCCAGCCCCACCGAGAGGAGCGCCAGCCCCCAATGGTCAATGCGCACCGTACGCGCCCGGATGTAAGGCGGATCGTGGATGGTGAGCATGGCCATGAAAACGGCCAAGAACCCCAGGGGCACATTGATATAAAAGACCCAGCGCCACGACCAGTTATCCGTAATGAACCCACCCAGGACAGGCCCCAGGATGGGGGCGAAGACCACCCCCATGCCGAAAACGGCCATGGCCACGCCGTGTTCGCGCACGGGGAAGGTTTCCAGGAGAATGGCCTGGGACAAGGGTTGGAGGCCGCCGCCGCCCAGGCCTTGGAGCACCCGCGCGATGACGAGGACCTTCAAGGACGGCGCGGCCCCGCACAGCACCGAACTTAAAGTGAAAATGACGATGGAAAACAGGAGGTAATTGCGCCGCCCGAAAATGCTCGCCAGCCATCCCGTGATGGGAATGATCACGGCGTTGGAGACCAAGTAGGAGGTGAGCACCCACGTGACTTCATCCACCCCCGCGTTCAAGCTCCCCTGGATGTGGGGCAGGGACACGTTCACCACGCTGGTGTCCATGACCTCGATGAACGTGGGGATGATCACGGTGAGCGCGATGGCCCATTTGCGCCCGTCCGGATTGGGAGCGCTCATCGGGAGGCCCTCTGAGACGGCGACCGCAGGCGCGGCCCGCTCTGGTCGGACGTATCCACGGTCACTTCCAGGGAAAAGCCGAGTCGCAGCGGGTATTCCGGGGCAAAGGGTTCCGTGAGCCGGATTTTGACCGGCACCCGCTGGGTGATCTTGATCCAGTTGCCCGTGGCGTTTTCAGGGGGCAGCAGGGAAAAGGCCGCTCCCGTTCCCGCTCGGATGCCTTCCACCGTCCCGGAAAAACGCCGGTCGGGATAGCAGTCGGCTCGGATTTTGACCCGCTGGCCGATCCGGATCTTTTCCACCTGGGTCTCTTTGAAGTTGGCTTCCACGTAGGCGTCCTGCAGGGGCACCACGGCCAGAAGGGGCTGACCCGGCACGATGCGGTCTCCGACTTGAATTTTCTTTTGAGCCACATAGCCATCGATGGGCGAGGTGATGCGGCAGTAGGAGAGATTCAGTCGGGCGCTGTCTCGGCGGGCTTCCAGTTCCTTTTCGTGGGCGAGTAGGGCCGCCAGGCGTTCCTGTTCCACGCGCACCTGGAGGCGCCCCGCCTGGGCTTCGGCAAGACGGGCCTGCGCTTTGGCCGCTTCCTTTTCCGCCGCATCCAGGCCGGCGCGAGCCGCCCGCAAGCGCGCCTCGGACGCTCCCATAGCCGCTTCCGCCTTGGCGAGAGCCGTTTTCATGCGGTCGCGGTCCCTCACCGATGACGCCCCCTGCGCCGCCAGAGCATCGAATCTTTCCCAGTCTCTCTTGGCGTGCCGGTATTCGGCGAGAGCGGCGTCGTGATCCCGGGCCATCTCTTCCACGGTTTCCCGAGCCGCCCGGACTTGGGCCTGAGCGGCGTTCCAGGCGGCCTGGGCGCCGTTCACCGCGGCCTGGGTGGCCGCTTCCGTGTATTCCACGTTCACGCGCGCCGATTGGATTTCGGCCTGAACGCGTGCCAAGGCCGCTTCCACTTCGTTGAGCTGGGCTTGGTAGTCGGCCGGGTCCAGTTCGATGAGGAGCCGGCCCCGGCTGACGGGATCATCGTTTTCCACGTGGATGGCTGCAATGGTGCCGGGAACTCGGGAAGACACCGCGGCCGCATCGGCCATGACGTAGGCGTTGTCCGTGGATTCCTTGTCCTTCAGGAAAAACCACCAATACGCCGCCGTCCCCAAAAGGCCCACGACGATGAGCCCCCCGAAGAGCCGCTTGAAGTTCTGTTTGTTGTTCCGCCTGGGAGCGGCGGAAACCGGTTCCGAAGGACTCTGGGCTGGGTTTTCCGCCATGGCGTGCGCCGTCCCTCCTTTGCAAGTTTCCATTCCCACACGGATCTGTTGCGGTCGCCTTTTGCGCCGTCTTTTTACCTATGGCAAGGCAGCCTTGAAGACGTCAACGGAAAAAAAGGCCGTCGCACTCCAGGAGCTTTTCCCTTGACAGAGCTTTCCGTTGCCCATTACACGTTCAATTTTACAAGGTTTTCCGGAAGGCAAGACCCTGGGTTCGGCGAAGGGCCGCGGGGATGGAGCGTTTGTGCGTTGGAAGCCGATCGGGCACAGGGAAGGAGTCGTCATGACTTTTCAGGAACTCATCCATGCTTTGAACGCATTTTGGTCCGAAAGAGGATGTGTCATTCAGCAGCCTTACGATTTGGAAGTGGGGGCGGGGACGTTCAACCCGGCCACGTTCTTGCGGGTCCTAGGGCCGGAACCGTGGAAGGTGGCCTACGTGGAACCGTCCCGTCGACCGACGGACGGCCGCTACGGGGAAAACCCCAACCGGCTCCAGCACTACTATCAATACCAGGTGATCCTCAAGCCTTCTCCTCCCAACAGCCAGGAAATCTATTTGGAGAGCCTGAAAAGTTTCGGCATCGACCCCTTGGATCACGATATCCGGTTCGTGGAAGACGACTGGGAATCGCCCACGCTGGGCGCTTCGGGCCTGGGCTGGGAAGTGTGGCTGGACGGCATGGAAATCACCCAGTTCACTTACTTTCAGCAGGCGGGCGGCATCACCCTGAGCCCCGTGTGTGTGGAACTCACCTACGGTTTGGAACGCATCGCCATGTATCTCCAAGGCGTGGACAACGTCTACGACCTGCAGTGGACGGGCGCCGTGACCTACGGCGACGTGCACCACAAGGGCGAAGTGGAATGGTCCCACTACAACTTTGAGGAAGCCGACGTGCCCATGCTCCTGGAGCTTTTCGGCATGTATGAAAAGGAATCCCTGCGCATGGCGGACCGCGGCCTGGTGCTTCCGTGCTACGACTATTGCCTCAAATGCTCCCACGTCTTCAACTTGCTGGACGCCCGCGGGGCCATCAGCGTCACCGAACGCACCAACTACATCGGGCGGGTGCGGAATCTGGCCCGGCTGGCGGCCCACGGTTACGCCGCTCAAAGGGAGGCCATGGGATATCCTTTGCTGAAAAAGAACGCCTTCAGGGATTGACGGAGTCGAGAAGCCGAAAGCGTTCCAACGATTTTTCTTACCGGACGAGACGAGGGACCTTATGGGACAAGAATTTTATTTGGAAATCGGCAGCGAAGAAATTCCCGCGGGCTATATCGCCCCGGCCTTGGAATCCATGGCCCAGCACATGGTGCGCTTCCTGGACGATCACCGCATCGCCCACGGAGAACCCTTCACCACGGGAACGCCTCGAAGACTGTGCCTCTGCATCCCTGATGTGGCCGAACGGCAGGAACCATCGGTGGTGGAAATCATCGGACCGCCCAAGTCCGTGGCCTTCGACGCCCAAGGCCGCCCCACCAAGGCCGCCGAAGGGTTCGCCAAGAACCAGGGGATCGACGTGTCGCAGCTCACCTTGAAAACCACCCCCAAAGGGGAATACGTGTCTCTGGTGAAGGAAGAAGCGGGCGGGCCCACTAAAGAACTCCTGGAACGCATGCTTCCCGATTTCATCGCTCACATCCCTTTTCCCAAGTCCATGCGCTGGGGGCATCTGTCCGTCACCTTCGCCCGTCCCGTCCATTGGATCGTGTGTCTCCTGGGCGATGAGGTGGTGGATTTCACCTACGGCGACGTGCGCAGCGGCCGCATGTCCTTCGGGCATCGGTTCATGAGCCCCGAATGGATTGAGGTGAAAAATTTCGCCAAACATAAGGAGGCTTTGCGCCGTCATAAGGTCATCGTGGACACCGAAGAGCGGAAAAGGCTCATTCGGGACGGCATCCGGGAGAAGGCGGCGGCCGTGGGAGGCCGGATTTTGGAAGACGAGGACCTGCTGGACGAAGTGGCCCACCTCGTGGAATACCCGTACCCGCTTCTCGGCTCTTTTGAAGAAAAGTATCTCGCACTCCCGCCGGAACTCCTCATCACGGTCATGAAGGAACATCAGCGCTATTTCGCCGTGGTGGATGGGTCGGGGAACCTCAAGGCCCACTTCGTCACGGTGGCCAACACCGTGCCCAGGAACCCCGATGTGGTGGCCGCGGGAAACGCCCGGGTGGTGCGGGCTCGGCTGGAAGATGCCCGGTTTTACTACGAGGAAGACCAGAAGGTCCGGCTGGAAGACCGGGCGGAAGCCCTCAAATCCGTGGTGTTCCACGCCAAGCTGGGTACCAGCTGGGAAAAGGTGGAGCGCTTCACCGAACTGGCCAAATGGCTTTGCGAAAGACTCTGCCCCCAGTCCATGGATCACGTGCTCCGCGCCGCCTATCTGTGCAAGGCGGATCTGGTCAGCGGCATGGTGGGCGAGTTCCCCGAACTCCAGGGCGTCATGGGGCGGGCTTACGCCCGGCTGCAGGGAGAACCGGAACCGGTGGCTCAAGCCATCTACGAGCATTACCTGCCCATTCGGGCCGGCGGGCCCATTCCCGACGGCATGGAAGGGGCGATCCTCAGTATCGCCGACAAGATGGACACCATCGTCGGCTGTTTCGGCGTGGGCCTCCTTCCCACGGGAACGGCCGACCCCTTCGCACTGCGGCGCCAAACCCTGGGCATCCTTCGCATCGTCTTGGAAAAGCAGCTGCGCTTTTCCCTGGAAGAACTCATCGATCGCGCCCTTCCGTTGCTGCAGTCCAAGATGACCGAACCCGCCGAAACCGTCAAAAAAGGCGTGCTGGAGTTCTTCCGCGGCAGGCTCCACCACCACCTGGTGACCCAAGAGGGCTATGCGTCGGACATTGTGGAAGCGGCCTTGGCTTCCGGCATCGCCTTCCCGGCGGACGCCGTCTCGCGGGTCAAGGCTCTGGCAACTTTCACGCAGCGGGACGACTTTGAGGGCCTGGCCATGGCCTTCAAGCGGGTGGGCAACATCATCAAGGACGGCGAAACGGAACCCGTAAGGCCCGAAGCCTTTTCGGTCCCGGCCGAAAAGGAGCTCTTCGAAGCGTATCAAAAGGTGGAAGCCCACGTGCGGGAAAAAATCGCCCAGGGCGACTACGACGGGGCCCTGGAAAGCCTCACGGCCCTTCGCGGTCCCATAGACACCTTCTTCGAAGCCGTGTTGGTCATGGATCCCGACCCGGCGGTGCGCCGAAACCGTTTGGCCCTTCTCACGGCCATCCACGAGCTCTTCAACCGCATCGCCGATTTCAGGAAGGTCCAAACGGGCTGAGCTTTTTTGCCTTCCGCCGGACCGGAGCGGCCTTTTCCGGAACCGGAGCAGGGCCCCCTTCGGGAATGCCCGGGAGGCCATGCCGCTTCCCAGGCACTGCGCCGCAAAGATGGAAATGGCGGGCACGCTCGCACCCTCATACAGGCCCCTTTGGAGGGGGAGCGGGCGTGCCGGGGAAGGGATCCCTTGGCACGCCGACTCCTCCGGCAAAGAGATTATTGTGCGAAGCGGCTTGTCCGCGATCCTGAAAAGGAGACGTCCTTCTACGCCCCCGGTGGGGCCGAGTTTCGACCGGCCGGCTCGCTCATGTGGAGCACCCTCTTGATCCACGGCAACAAGGCCAGGGTTGCCAGCAAAACGACGATGCCGCTTGCGACGAAAGTCCCCTGATAGCCCACGAGAGGAATCACCCATCCTGCCGCGTAATTTCCAGCAAAAACCCCCAGCGTCCTCACGGCGTACACCACGGCGGAATGGCCCCCCAACCGCCCTTGGGGAAAGAAAGCGGCCGTCATGATGCCCATGGCCAGGATCACGGGAACATCTCCCGTCGTGTGAAGCAGCCGCACGGCGATCATCTGGGGCAGAGACCTGGCGAAGGCCGTAAGAACCTGAAAGACGGACGAAATGATCAGCCCCAGCGCCAGCAGCCGGATGACGCTCTGGCGCACGTCGAATCCCCGGCCTGTGACGGGGGCCATGAGGGCCATCCAGATGCCGACGGCGAGAAAGCTCCAGCCGATCTGGGCGTTGGAAAACCCCAGGTCGTGGCGCATGAGCAACGTGTAGGAGGTCTGCTCAACGCCGAAGTGCGTGGCGTAGATGAGCCAGACGACGAGGAACGCCAATGCGCGCGGCTGCTTGAGGTCCTCGCGGTAATCCCCCAGGTTGAACACAATGGGATCGCTGTCCTGGAGGGTGAGGACGAGCAGGATGAGCACGGCGGCGCCGCCCAAAGCGAAGCTCAACATGCGCACATAGTCCGCATCCCCCCATAGGGTGCCCGCAAGGAGCGGTCCCACCCCGAAGCCCAAGTAGCTCCCCATTTGATAAACGGCAATTTTCACGCCCCGTTGGGAAGGCGAAAGGACTTTGAGGAAGAGGGCCTGCAGCACCGTCTGGAAAATCGCCCACGAAAGACCGCCCAGAACGGCCAGGGAAAGAAAAGCGTACCAGCTCCGGGCGACCCGAAGACCCGCAAGATGCAGGAAAAGCAGGCACGCCCCGACCAACAACACCTTCTTGGGGCTCACCCTGTCAGACAAAAGCCCCAACGGGATCATCAGAACTAAAGCGGAAATGGAATAGAAGCCCATGACGGTTCCAAGCATGGCGTCGGAAAGCCCCTGGGCCTTGAGATGCACGGGAAGGAAGGCAAACATCATCCACAAAACGGCCGTGTACAGGAACCCGCACAAGGGAAAGGTGAGGAGTCGCACGGGAAAAGCAAAAGAGACGGCCACCGCACCGGATTTCATGATTTTCCGAAGACCTCCATGGGACGCTCATGAGTTTGAAAAAATGCACTCTACACTATTCACCGCGGCAGACAAGCTCCATGACGGAAAGACGCCCTGTCTGCGGGAGCGCCCTTGTCCATGATGGGAGCCGCGGAACTCGGAGCGCGTGTCGAAAAGCCCGCTCGTGCGAAAGAAAAGCTTGGATGGGGAAGGGGAATTTGACACCCGGAAGGGCTTTGGGGTACCCGTAAGGATGGGCACAGCCCAGGGGATGCCGGCCTGAAGCCGCGCACCCACCCGGTTATTCCGGACTCGGAACGAGCACACAAGGCATAAAGGAGACGGTATGCACAAAAAGAGGCGCTTTACGGCATGGATTGTCATCGTGGCCCTGACCGCCGCCGGCTTGGCGGCCTGCGCGGCACCCCGGAACAAGACCGAGCAGGGGGCTCTCATCGGCACCGGAGTCGGCGCCGCCACCGGGGCCGTTTTGGGGCAGGCCATCGGGCGAAACACGGAGTCCACCCTGATCGGTGCGGCGGCTGGAGCCCTCGTCGGAGGGATCGCCGGGGGCATGATCGGCAACTACATGGACCGGCAGGAACAGGAAATGCGCCAGGCCCTGGCGGCCAATGAAGCGGCAAGCGTCCAGCGGACCCAGGACGTTTTGGCCGTCACGTTCAAGTCCGACGTCCTCTTCGACTTCGACTCCTCGAGCTTGAAACCCGGGGCCATGAGTGAACTCGACCGGGTGGCTCAGGTGCTCAACCGCTACCCCGAAACCCGCATCACGGTGGAAGGCCACACGGACAGCATCGGTCCGCTGCAGTACAACCAGCAACTTTCCGAAAGGCGGGCGCAGAGCGTCAAGGACGCGCTCGTGAGCCGAGGCGTCAATCCGGCGCGCATCGATACCGTGGGCTACGGCGAAACGCGCCCCATCGCCACCAATGAAACGGAAGCGGGGCGCCAGTTGAACCGCCGGGTGACCATCCTCATCACGCCGGTTCAGAGCTGAGATCCGAAGAGGTCGTTCTTCGACGCCACTCATAAAGGGCGACGGCCATGGCCGTGGCGGCGTTCAAGGATTCCGTCCCGGGCGCCATGGAAATGGCCGCCGCCTTTTTCCTCCATTTTTCCGGCACTCCCAAGCCTTCCAACCCCGCCAACAACCCGAAGGAGTCCGGGAAAAGCACCTTGTCCAAAGGGCGACCGTCCTGGGACAAGGCAATCAAGGGCAGCGTGTCGGGAAGGTCGTGGATCGAAGGGCCCAGCCGCAGCCGCAGCCGGAAGACGGCTCCGGCGGAAGCGCGCACCGCCTTGGGGTGGAACGGATGGGCCGCTTCCTTCAAAAGCACCGCGGCCGTCACGCCGAAAGCGGCCGCCGTGCGCAGGACCGCTCCGACATTTTCCGGGTCTTGAAAGGGAACAAAAAGGGTGCAGCCGGGTTCCAAGCCGTCCCCGGGGGACCAGGGGGGGCATGGAGGCACGCGGACGGAGAGAAGGGACCGGCCGGTGCCGAAAATATCCAAAGCATCAAAGAGGGCTTTATCCAATTCCAGCCATGCGACAGACTCAGGAGCCGCAGGCGGTGGAGACGGCCCGCCCTTCACTGTGATCCATGCCTGGACCAGGTCCGAGCGGATCCGAAGCACATCGGCCACGACCTTGGCCCCGGAAACCAAGCAGAGCCCCTCTTTTTTGATGCCCTTGGGAGTCAGAGCCCGCAAGAGTCGCTTGAATTCGGCGTTCTCGCGGCTCTCGATGACCTTGTGCCTGCCGCCCGCTCCTGCGGCCTGCCGCACCACGGAAGGCCGCTCGCTTTCTCGGACGAACACCACGAGGCGCCTCCGGTGGGATGTTCCGGGAATGACGTAAGCTCGGTCTTCCACCATGGTATAGCACCCGGCAAAGAGGCGCACGGCCCTCTGCAGCTCTTCGTCGCACTGGGGCCCCTTCATGAAAATCACGCGCCCTCCCTTTTCCAGGCACCCTTCGATACGTTCCAGCGTTTCCGCCATGGGTTCCACGGCCCGGGTGATCACCCCTTGCACCGGCCGGTCGTACTGAGGGCCGATGCGTCGCCCTTCCACCACCACATGGTCCAGTCCCAACGCCTCGCAGACGCTTTCCAGAAAGCGCACCCGGTGCTGACGGCTTTCCGCCAGGACCAGGTGCAGGTGGGAATGCAATATCTTGAGCGGGATGCCGGGCATGCCGGGTCCGGTCCCCAGGTCCATGAGAGGCGACGGCAGAGCGGTCATCATGCCCGGAAGCAGCGAATCCACGTAGAGTTTGCGGACCATGTTTTCAAAGTTGTGAATCCGGGTCAGGTTGAGCTCTTCATTGTGCTTTCTCAGCCATTGGTGGTATGTCCACAGACGCTCCAGCTGTTCAGCGGTAGGCCGGATGCCGCTTTCTTGCAGGATGGAGGCCAGAAGCCGCGGGCTCGGAGCCGCGGAGGATTTGGCGGATTGTCGAGGCATTGCGCGAAGGGTTCTTCCTTTCTTAAAAGTTCAAGAGGTCGGGCCGTGGACGGTGCGGGCGGGTTCTCCATCCCTTTCGACGTCATGGGAAAATCGGCTCCGGAGACCGTCCCGTTCGTCCATGATCGATGGCCCGTCCTGTACCTGGACAACCATCTTCTCGCCGTTTATAAGCCCGCCGGCCTCTTGGTTCAAGGCGATCCCACAGGGGATCCCTGCCTCCTGGACTTGGCCAAGATGTGGATCAAGGAGCGCTACCAAAAGCCGGGAAACGTCTTTGTCGGCCTCGTGCACCGCCTGGATCGGCCGGTTTCCGGCCTCGTGCTCTTTGCGCGCACATCCAAGGCGGCGGCCCGTCTGAGCGCCCTCTTTCGAGAAAAGCACCTGGAAAAGATCTATCTTGCCGTGGTGGAAGGATGCCCGGAAAAGGAATCGGACACCTTGATCCACGGTCTGATCCGCCGCGAAACGGGCGGTGTTGTCGTGCAGCATGAAGGCGCACCCGGAACGCAGCGGGCCGTGCTCCATTACCGCACCTTGGGGGTCTCCGGAGGTCGGAGTCTTCTGGCTGTTCGGCTGGAAACGGGCCGCAAGCACCAAATCCGAGCCCAGTTGGCCCATGTGGGCTGTCCCATCGTGGGGGATGTGCGCTACGGAGCGTCCGAGGCTTTGGAGCATCGAGCGGTGGCCTTGCACTCCTGGATCATGCGGCTCCAACACCCCACGAGAAAGGACCCCTTGGAAATCATCTGCCCCATTCCCGTGAGCTGGCCCTGGCCTTTCCAAAACCCCGACGAAACGCCCCTGCACCACGCGTCCCGGCCGCTGTGGCACTGGCGCGACTATCGCCATCACGTTCCACTCCCTTAGCCGACCCTAGAATGGTGCGACCCCCTGGATGTAGGAGATGCCTCTTGCTGTGAACACACCTATAAAGAGATGTCGCAATAACCCCCATCGCGCGAATCGAGACAACGAAGAATGAATGTCGTTTGCGTGCGGTACCCTACAGAGACTTTTATATAAAGATTCCCGGAGGAGCTCCCGGAGGCTCGAGTTCAATCCTTCATTGTGACACCGCGACGTAAGACCGTCTCCCCGATTTTTGTTGGGGTTCGCTGCGCTCACCCCAACCTACATTCGCCACCCAACATCTTTATCTAAATTCGTAGGTTGGGGTGAGCGAAGCGAACCCCAACCCCCATGCACCGGCCAACACCTTTGAATAAATTCGTACAAGCCCGCCGAACATTGAGTCGGGCGCCTTCTTGTCATCCCGTGCCGTTTGTGGAAGAATGCGCATCATGCGGGGCATGCCCATGATCGCCCGCATTCTTGAAAAGGCACCCGGCAAAACATTCTGGATTCTTTTTTTTCCCTTGGTTCAGACGAAAGGAGGACTTTCATGGCCGAATTGATGGACGTGATCCGATCTCGTCGCAGCATCCGCAATTTTGAAGAAAAAGACGTCCCCGACGAGCTGCTCCAAAAGGTTTTGGATGCCGTCAAATGGTCCCAGTCCTGGGCCAATACCCAGTGCTGGGAAGTCATCGTCGTGCGCAATCCGGAAACCAAGGCCAAGCTCCAGGAAACACTGGCCAAAGGAAACCCCGCCACCAAGGCCATGACGGCGGCTCCCGTGGTGGTGGCCCTGTGCGGCAAATTACAGAGCGCCGGGTACTACAAGGGAGAAAAGACCACGAAATTCGGCGACTGGTTCATGTTCGATCTAGGCATCGCCACCCAGAACTTCAGCCTCGCCGCCACGGACGCCGGCTTGGGCACCGTGGTCGTGGGCCTCTTCGACCACGACAAGGCCAAAGAAATCCTCGGGGTGCCGGAAGGCTACGAGCTCGTGGTGCTGCTCCCGCTGGGGTATCCTTCCAAAGTTCCATCGGCGCCGAAACGCCGGGAAATCGAAGAATTCACTCATTACGAAAAGTTCTGATCCAGGCCCGCCGGCACACATCCTGGAACTGACTCGCAGGTTGGGGTGAGCGAAGCGAACCCCAACCTGCAGCTCGACTCAACCTCCAGCAACACCCACCTTCGGCGAGACGACAAACCATGAAAGCCCAATCTTCCAACCCTGCGAGTCCCATGAACGAGAAGCGCTTTCGCTACCACCGAGATGATTTCGTGCCCTTTCCCCTCACCATGGAACACATGGACATCGAAATTCGCTTTTTCGACGACCATGTGGAAGCCTGCAACACCATTTTCCTTAAGGCTTTGGAACCGCTCATGGAAATCGTCCTGGATGCCAGGGATTTAAAAATCCTTTCCGTGCGCTTTGGGCCTCACGGATCCCCGCCCCAAGACACCTGCGCCGTCCCCTATAGGCTGGATGAAGACAAGCATAAGCTCATCATCACCCCACCCCATCCCATCCCGGCGGGAGAACGGTTTCGCATCGAGACGGAAAGCCTCTGCCACCCTTCCGATCATCTTCTGGAAGGCATCTACAAGGATGTCACGCCGCCCGGCGCACCCCAGCAATACATGTCCCAATGCCAGCAATGGGGCTTTCAGCGCATCATGCCCGTCATCGATGACTGCCGGGCCAAGTGCACCATGACCACCACCTTGGAAGGCGATGCCCGCTACACCCATCTCATCAGTAACGGCAACATCAGCCGCCGCCACAACCCGGACGGCGTCCCGGTTCCCGTGCCCGGTTGTCCTCATCGCAAGCGGATCACCTACCACAATCCCGTGCCCATGGCCCCGTATCTCTTCATCGCCTGTGCCGGCACATGGGACGAACTGGTGGATTTCGTGACGTACCCGTCAGGGCGCACCATCCGCCTGGAATACCTGGTCCCACCGGGTCGGCGCCATGAGGCCCGACTGCCCATGGACATCCTCAAGGATGCCGTGCTCTGGATCTACCACAACCAAGGCTACGAATACCCCGGGGAAACCTATCGCACCATCTGCATGACCAAGTCCAATTACGGCGGCATGGAAAACGTGGGCAACACCACCATCGTCACCGATGCGGCCCTCGTCACGGAACACAGCCTGGACAGCCACCTCCTTTACACCTATGCCGTGATCGTCCACGAATTCGAACACAACCAGTGCGGCAGCGAAACCACCATGGAAACCCCCTTCGA
The DNA here is from genome assembly GCA_037481835.1 of Desulfosoma sp. Taxonomy (GTDB): domain Bacteria; phylum Desulfobacterota; class Syntrophobacteria; order Syntrophobacterales; family DSM-9756; genus Desulfosoma. The sequence goes on from JBBFKW010000006.1 coordinate 32,118, forward strand.
CATGTGGCTGAACGAAGCCTACACCGTGGATGTGGAACACCGCTACATGGCCGACCGATTCGACCCCACCTTCGTCCGCCTCCAGCAGGTGGACACCATTCGCAACCCACTCCTGGGCCCCCTGGCCATCGAAGACGGCGGCTCCGCGGGTGCCATCGTGCGCCGCGGCTTTAACGACCCCGACGAGCTGGTGGATTCGGTCACTTACGTAAAAGGGGCGGAAGTCATTCGGATGCTTCGCCTCATGCTGGGCTCAAAGGCTTTCGACGCCGGGATTCGGCTTTATTTTACGCGCTACAAGAACGGCAACGCGAATACGGACCAGTTCTTCCAATGCTTCGAAGAGGCCGCGGGAGTCTCCCTCGGCGCGTTTAAGAAAAAATGGCTGGAACGGCCGGGATACCCCAAAGTGACGGCCCGCACCCACTACGATGCCCCGTCGCGGACTTTTACCGTGACGTTGCGCCAGGACGCGGCGGAAGACGAAGAGCCCTTCCCTATCCCCGTGGAAGCGGCCTTGGTGGACCAAAACGGGCGCGATCTGGAAGGAACCGCCAAAACCCTGGTTCTGAAAAGCCGCGAACAGACCTTTCAGTTTGCCGATCTGCCCTCTCCTCCCGCCTTCGCCTCCCTGAACCGGGACGCTTCTTTCTACGGCACTTTCACGGAAGAAAGCCTCGACGACGATACCCTGTGCCTCCAGGCACTCAAGGACCCCAACCGTTTCAACCGCGTCGAGGCATTCCGGAAACTCACCGACCGCCAGCGGATTCTCCAGATCACGTCGCCGGGGAGCGTTGTTTCCGAAGCCTGGCTTTCCCTTTACGGAAAAATCCTGAACGATTCCGGCCTCTCTTCGGCCTGCAAAGCCTGCATGCTTCGCATCGACGAACAGCCTCTGGATCGCCGGTTCGCCGCCTGGTTTCCCGAATTGGTCCGAGCCCGAGACGCCCTCATGGCCGCCGTCAACACCCGATACGCCCCCGAACTGGCGGCCGCCTTCCACGAACTCCAAAAATCCATGGAATCGCCCGCATCGCTTCAGGAAGGGATCGAAAGACGACTTCTTTCATCGGTCCTCGTGGATCTCATCGCCGTCGCCGACACGGCGGAAGTCCACGGCATGCTTTTGGACGTTTTTCGAAGGGCCCGGACGGCGACGGAACGGTGCGTGGCTCTTACGGCCCTGCACCGCAGTTCCTGGCCGGGACGCTTGGCCCTCTTGGAAGAAACCTACGCCCTGTGGCACCGGGACGTGACCGGATACGCCAACTACTTGAAAGTGATCGCCTCGGGAATCCACCCGGACGTGTGGTCCCTGGTGGAACGAGAAAAGGAACGCCCCGGCTTCGACCTCACCCATCCCACGCTCAGCCGCGCACTGCTCGTCACCATGGCCCAAAACACACGTCGGGTATGGACCGAGGAAGGCATCGATTGGATCCGCCGGCACGTCATCCAGCTCGCTCCCATCAACGCCGGCATCGCCCGGCGGCTGCTCAACACCTTCCAGCACGTGCCGCACCTCAAACCCGAATGGCGCCGCCGCGTCTGCCGGGCTTTGGAAAACATCGTGGAAAGCGTCTCCGAAAAGACGAGCCCGAGCATCTTCGGACAGGCCGCGGCGTATCTGGAATCCTGCCGCCGCCTTTCGGAGCCCGGTGCATGATCCCCCTTGACATACGTCCTTTCGATGCTTCTTTTGAGAACTGTTCCTAGAAAGTTTACGGAGATTCAGCGTGGTTCGACTCACCCGACAGAGGAAAGCCATCCTTGAGGTTCTTCGCCGGGCCCATGAGCACTTGACGGCTGAAGAAGTGTACGCCGCCGCCCGTGGTATGGAGCCTCGAATCAGCCTGGGGACGGTTTACCGAAATTTGGACATCCTCGTCGAAGAGGGTTTGATCCAAAAGATCACCACGGGGTCGGGCCCCATGCGTTTTGACGGCAATCCCGAGAAGCATGCCCATTTGCGCTGCCAACGGTGCGGCACCCTGGAAGACCTGCCCATGAAAAAAGCTTTCGATCCCCGCGAATACGTGGACTCCAGCCTGGGTCACGTGGTGCGGGGTGCGGTCCTGGAATTTCACGGCCTGTGTCGCCGATGCGCCGCCGAACCCGACGCCTGAGGTGTAGGCGGTTTGCAGGGCGTGAACGGGCCGAAACGGTCCGCCGGGGATTTTCCCGGCAGGGTCTTGGTTTGGGGATGAAGACAATGACGTTGAGAAACAGAAGACATGGAGGGACACGATGGGACGTTTGAAAGGCACTCGGACGGAAAAGAACCTCTTGACGGCGTTCGCCGGAGAATCCCAGGCTCGAAACCGTTACACCTACTTCGCTTCCCAAGCCCGCAAGGAAGGTTACATCCAGATGGCGCTCATCTTTGAAGAAACCGCCAATCAGGAAAAGGAACACGCCAAGCGCTTCTTCAGCTTTCTCGAAGGCGGAGAAGTGGAAATCCAGGCGGCCTTCCCGGCGGGTGTCGTGGGGACCACCTTGGAAAACCTCAAAGCCGCCGCGGCCGGCGAACACTATGAGCACACCGAGATGTACCCGGGCTTTGCCGCCATCGCCAAAGAAGAGGGCTTTCCCGAAATCGCGGCTCTGTTCATGAACGTTTCCAACGCCGAAAAGCAGCACGAAAAGCGCTACCGGGATCTCGCGGAAAACATCGAAAAAGGCCGCGTTTTTAAACGGGAAGCCCCGGTCAAATGGCGCTGCATCAATTGCGGCTACATTTACGAAGGGACGGACGCCCCCAAGCAATGCCCGTCCTGCGCCCATCCCCAAGGGTATTTCGAACTCCTTGGAGAAAACTGGTAACCCGCCGTTTGGAGCCACGGCGGCTCGGCCGCCGCGGCTCTTGTCTCATCCCAAAGGAGGTGACCGTTCTATGGCGCCGGTGCCCATCAAGGACAACATTTTCAACGTGGGCGTAGTGGATTGGGACATCCGAGATTTCCACGGATATTCCACCTACAAGGGCACGACCTACAACGCCTACTTGGTCGTGGACGAAAAAATCACCCTGTTCGATACCGTCAAAAAACCCTTCAAGAACGATCTTCTTCATAACATCGGGAAAATCACCGACCCGCAAAAGATCGACTACCTGGTTGTTAACCATGTGGAAATGGACCATTCGGGCTCCGTCCCCGAAATCATCGAAGCGGTGAAGCCGGAAAAAGTTTTCTGTTCCCCCATGGGCAAGAAAGCCCTGGAGGCCCACTTCGGTTCCCACCAGTGGCCTCTGGAAGTGGTGGAAAACGGCCGGGAAATCTCCTTGGGGCGGCGCACGGTTCGCTTTATGGAAACCCGCATGCTCCATTGGCCCGACAGCATGTTCAGTTACATCCCGCAAGACAAGCTCCTCATTTCCAGCGACGCTTTCGGCCAGCACTGGGCGACGAGTGAAACGTTCGACGACGAGGTGGCATTGTCGGAATTGCTGCGCCACGCCGCCAAGTATTACGCCAACATCCTGTTGCCCTACTCGCCTTTGGTCCGAAAGCTCCTGGGGGCCGTCGCCGAGATGAAGCTGGAAATCGACATGATCGCCCCCGATCACGGGCTGATTTGGCGAAGCCGGCCGGATGCGATCCTCAAGGCCTACGAGGATTGGAGTCTTCAGAAAGCCGAGCGCAAGGCCCTGATCATTTACGACACCATGTGGCATTCCACGGAAAAGATGGCCCATGCCGTCGCCTCGGGCCTGGCCGACGAAGGCGTCTCCCACAAGCTGCTGAACCTCAAACGCAACCACCGCAGCGACATCCTCACCGAAGTGCTGGACAGCAAGGCCCTCATTTTCGGGTCTCCCACCCTGAACAACGGCATGCTCCCTACCATGGCGGACATCCTGTGCTACCTCAAGGGGCTCAAGCCCACGGGGAAAATCGGCTCCGCCTTCGGCTCTTACGGTTGGAGCGGCGAAGCGGTGAAGGACATCGTTCGGTGGATGGAAGAGATGAAGATCGAAATCGTGGAGCCGCCCGTTCGGGTCCAATACGTTCCGAACCAGGATGTCCTGGCCCAGTGCGCGGAACTGGGGCGCAGGGTGGGCCGGGCCGTCAAGGAACGCGTGGCCTGAGGGTTTGGGCCCGGTGCGGGGACGGTCCCGGCCGGGCGCACAGGAGGACACGATGGATGCTTTGCTTTTGTCACGTTTGCAGTTTGCCGCCGCCACGTATTTTCATTTCTTATTCGTCCCGCTCACCTTGGGCCTTTCCATCCTCATCGCCCTGATGGAAACGCGCTTTGCGCGTTCAGGCGATGAAGAGTACCGGAACATGGCCCGGTTTTGGGGCAAGATTTTTCTCATCAACTTCGCCATCGGCGTGGTGACGGGGATCACCCTGGAGTTCCAGTTCGGCACCAACTGGTCCCGCTATTCCCGATACGTGGGGGATGTCTTCGGGTCCCTTCTCGCCATTGAAGCCACGGCGGCCTTCTTTCTTGAATCGACTTTCATCGCCGTCTGGGCCCTCACCTGGAATCGCTTGTCGGCCAAAGCCCACGCCGTGACCATCTGGCTCGTGGCCTTCGCCTCAAATCTTTCCGCCGTATGGATCCTCACCGCCAATGCCTGGATGCAGCATCCCGTGGGCTACACCCTCCGCGGGGGGCGAGCGGAACTTACGGACTTTTTCGCCGTCGTGACCCAGCCTTTCGCCTGGCACACCATCGTCCACACCCTGAGCGGCGCCTACATTCTGTCCGGGATGTTCGTCATGGGCGTGAGCGCCTATCATCTGCTGCGGCGGCAGCATGTGAGTTTCTTCAGCCGGTCGTTCCGCATGGGGACAGTGATGGCCTTGATCTTTTCCGTGGTGGCCGTCGTCCACGGCCACGTGCAGGGATCCGAAGTGGCCAAGGCGCAGCCCACCAAGCTTGCGGCCATGGAATCCCTTTGGGAGACGAAACAGAAGGCCCCGCAGCACTTGTTGGTCATCCCCGATGAAAAAGGCGAACGGAATCGGCTGGAACTGGGGGCCATGCCCGGCGTGCTGAGCCTGCTCGCCTACCATGACGTGAACGCCACGGTCCGAGGGCTCAAAGACTTTCCCAAGGAAGACCGTCCCCCGGTGACCATCACCTTTCTCGCCTTCCGCATCATGATCGGCCTCGGGTTTCTCTTTCCCGTGCTTGCTCTGTGGGCTTTCTGGAAGCGCAACCGCCTTCTGGAAAGCCCCCGCCTGCTCAAGGTCATGCTTTACGCCATTCCCCTTCCCTATATCGCATCCCAGGCCGGGTGGACCGTGACCGAAGTGGGACGGCAGCCCTGGGTCGTCTACGGCGTCATGCGGACCGCCGACGCCGTATCGCCCATCGCTCCCTCCCAGGTGGCGGTGTCGCTGACGGCCTTCGTGGTGGTGTATTCCCTGCTCGGCCTCGCCGCCTTTTATCTCATGGCGCGTCATGCCAAACGGGGCCCGGCGGTCGAAGTCGCCGCATCTTAGACAGGGTTCAAGACAGGAGGAAGGACCATGCTTGCGTCCGTATGGTTTGTGCTTTGGGGCCTGCTATGGGCCGTCTACTTCATGCTGGGCGGCTTCGACCTGGGTCTTGGCATCATGCAACCCTTGGTCGCCCGCTCGGAAGAAGATCGCCGCATGATCGGCCAGGCCATGGGACCGTATTGGAACGGTAACGAGGTGTGGCTCATCGCCGCAGGCGGCGTGACCTTCGCCGCCTTTCCCACCACCTACGCCGTCATGTTCAGCGGCTTGTACAGCGCGCTCATGCTGATCCTTTTCGGGCTCATTCTTCGAGGGATCGCCTTGGAATTTCGCAACCAGAGCCACAGCGGCGCTTGGAAATCCTTGTGGGACGCCTGCCTTGTGGTGGGAAGCTTTCTTCCCGCTTTCCTTCTGGGCGTGGCCTTCGCCAACATTTTTCAAGGCCTGCCCATCGACCAAAACGGTGTTTTTCAAGGAACCTTGTGGACCCTCCTGAACCCCTACGGGTTACTGGGCGGGTTGTTGTTCCTGCTGCTTTTCATGGAGCACGGCACGTTGTGGCTCGCGGTGAAGACCACGGGGCCGCTCCATGAAAGGGCGGGTCAATGGGCCAAAGGCCTCTGGTGGGCTCTTGCCGCCACGGCCGTGGGTTTTCTCGTGGCCACCTGGTATGCAACGCGCCTGTACGCCAATTACATCCAAAACCCCATGCTCTTTTCCGTGCCCATCGTGCTCATCCCCGCCGTGACCGTGGCGGCCCTTTTCGGCATTCGGTTGTTCGCCGGAAAGAACCGGTGGGGCCGGGCCTGGATCGCATCGGCCTTGACCATTGTGGGAGCGACCTTTTTCGGTGTCATCGGCCTGTATCCCAACATGTTGCCGTCGAACCTCAACCCGACCTACAGCCTCACGGTCCATAACGCCGCCTCCAGCCCTCTGACGCTGAAGATCATGCTCGTCGTCGCCATCATTTTCGTGCCCCTTGTGATCGCATACCAGAGCTGGGCATACAAACTGTTCCACCGCACGGTGAGCGAGGAGGATCTGGCCTACGAAGAAGCCTACGGCCAGGACATCGCCCCGCCTGTGTCGTCCAACGGTTGATCCGCCAAAGAACGGGCCTTCGAGTCGCCCGACTGCGACCCGAAGGCCCGCAGGAAGGGCTCCGCGAAAGCCTTTTCCACCCCGCCCGGCCCTTATGGCGGGCCCCCTTGATACCGTGATCCGCACAATACCATCCCTTGAAGGAATCCTTTCCCGCCGAGGGACGGCGCCGAGGGCGCAGACGGGCGAGTCATAAAGTCCGTCTTTGTGCCCGCACCTCCAATGGGCCTTCGACGGCGAGAGCCGGCGCGGGGGCGTCGCGTTTTTCATTTCCGAGCGTGCCATTCTCGTTCTTGACAATCCCTTAAAAGTGTCAGTAAAAGGACCATGTTTGTGAAAAAATGCGTTTAGCCGCCGGGAAAGGCGTCCCGTGCGGCGGCGTTTTATTCCGACGATACTCGTTTTTTCTTTCCGTTAACCCTTGGAAGGCGTGGGGCGGACTCATGGGCGAAGTGAAAAAGAGCGCGTCACAAAGGGGCGTCGGCATCGTTTCTTTCCTTGCCGGATTCATCGGAGCGCTTCTGGTCGGATGGGTCGTCTTTCCCAACGTGTTGTATTCCACCAAGACCCAGCCGATCACGTTCCTCCATTCCTCCCATCAGGACAGCAACTGCGAAGACTGCCACTTTTTCCGTGAGGACGGCTCCTACAGCGGCCTTCCCAAAGTGGAAAAGTGCGCGGAATGCCATGCCGAACCCATGGGAGACAGCCCCGAGGAAAAGAAGCTCGTCGAGGAATACATCCAGCAGGAACGGGAAATTCCATGGCTGGTTTACGCGTGGCAGCCGGACAACGTCTATTTTTCCCACGCGGCCCACACGCAGCAGCAGGGGATCGAATGCGTCCGGTGCCACCGTGACGTGACCAAGGAAACCAAGAACCCGCCTTTTAAGGAAAACCGCCTGACGGGCTACAGCGAAAAGACCATGAAGATGGTGGAATGCGAAAAATGTCATGCGGAACGCGGGGCCAGCAATGCCTGTCACCTGTGCCACAAGTAGTCAAGGCGCCACCGCGGGCTGGGTGGAAGGCGGAGGGAACCCCCGCCCTAAACCCCACGCTCGGTCCGTTGCCGGAGACGGGCGCGGTGCAAGAGGGCTCGTCGCAAAGGTTTGATGGAGGCCCATGAGGTCCCTAACCGAATGAACGCGAGGGATTTGGAATGAGTCTTGGGCGAAGAGCATTTCTACAGTTTGTGGGCGGAGCCATCGGCGGGACGTTGCTCACCCCCATCCCCTGGAAGCTGGCGGACGATTCCGCCATTTGGACCCAAAACTGGTCCTGGCGCCCGTCGCCGCAACGGGGGGAAATCACGCGGGTGCGCAGCGTGTGCCAGCTGTGCCCGGGAGGATGCGGGATCACGGCGCGATTGGTGAACGGCCGTCGGGCCGTGGCCGTCACGGGAAACGAAGCCCACGCCGTGAGCGGCGGAGGCCTGTGCCCCGTGGGGGCTTCCAGCCTGCAGTATCTGTATGCGCCCTACCGCATCCAGCAACCCTTGAAACAAACGGGATCCAGGGGCGACCTCAAGGGTTTCAAGCCCGTCTCTTGGGCTGAGGCCCTCAAGGAGGTGACGGCCAAGCTGACCCAGTTGCGTTCGGGCGGAAAACCCCACACCGTCGCCTGCCTTACGGGCCAGAAACGCTCCACCGTGACCCGGCTGTGGAAGCACTTCCTCACGGCTTACGGATCACCCAATTTCTACACCATGCCCGATGCCGCCGACAGTGTGCGCCTCGCCGTGGCGCTCACCACTGGCATGGATGCCGAACCGGGCTTCCAGTGGGACAAGGCCTCCTATGTGCTGAATTTCGGGGCTCCCCTGTTGGAAGGCTGGGGCAGCCCGGTTTATCTCCAGCAGGTGTTCGCTCGGTGGCAAACGGAAAAGCCCGGAGTTCCCCGCACCGGATTGGTTCACGTGGAATCCCGAGCGTCCCTGACGGCATCCAAGGCCCATCGCTGGATCGCGTGCAATCCGGGAACGGAAGCCGCTTTGGCCCTGGGCATCGCCCATGTGTTGGTGCGCGACAAGCTCTATGATGCCGCCTTCGTGGCGGAGAAGGTTTTCGGGTTCGAGGACTGGATTGATCCCACGGGCGCCCAGCGAAAGGGTTTCAAGAACGTCGTGCTTGCCAAATACGGTCTGGAGGACGTCTCCAAGACCACGGGAGTCGCCCCTCAGGTCATCCAAGATCTGGCGCGGGAGTTGGCCAAGCAAAAGCACGCCCTTGTGGTCTGGGGCCAGGACAAAGCGGACAAACCCAACAACCTCTACCACGACCTGGCTTTCCTTGGCCTGAACGCCCTTCTGGGGGCTCTTTCCCCGTCCGGGACCGTGGCCCTGGTCCCGCACGATCCATGGCCCGATTTCCCGGAACCGGTCCTGGATACGGACGCCTACCGCGGCGCGGGCCAGACGGCTCTGGGACGCCCGTCGGCGGTGCCCCGGACCAAAGCGCCGGTCAACAGCGTCATGCCGTTCCTGGAAGCCTTGGCTTCGGGATCCGAATATCCCGTGGAACTCCTCTTCGTCCATGAGGCGAATCCCGTCTACAGCCTTCCCGAGGCGGCTCTCGCCGCGCAGGCTCTTCAGAAAGCGGGCATGGTGGTTTCCTTTTCGTCCTACATGGACGAAACCACCCAATGGGCGGACCTTGTGCTTCCGAACCACACGGCCTTGGAACGGCTGGACGACGTGGTCGGCCTTCCAGGGGCCCCTTACGCCTATTACGCGGTCTCGTCCCCCATCCTCAAGCCCCTCTACGACACAAAGAACACGGGCGACGTCCTGCTGGGCCTGGCCGCCTCCGTCGGAGGCGGGGTGGCCGAAAGCCTCCCGTGGAAAACCTACGAAGACGTCCTCAAGCTCAGGGTCGAGGCCATCGCCAAAGCCGGTTCGGGACTCGTTCCGTCGGCCGATTCCTTCGATCCCGCCTCCGTTCGGCCCGGAAACATCTTGAAACCCAATTTCAAAGACGCCGCCGATCTGTGGAACAAGCTGAAAGGCGGCGCCTGCTGGGTGGACGCCCCGGCGGCGGTCACCTTTGCGACCCCGTCGGAACGGTATGAACTGGCCTGCCAGGGCCTCTTGGCGAGCGTCTCTGCCACGGCCGCCGACGATTTGTTCATGCCGCGCTTCCATCCTTTGAAGCCGTCGGGCGAGGAATCCGAATACCCCCTGCTGCTCATAACCTACTCTTCCCTGATGCTTTCGGAAGGCTACGTCCCCAACACGCCTTTCATGAACAAACTCCTCCCGGACGATCTGTTGAAAAAGCAGGACGTCTTTGTGGACATACACCCGCAAACGGCCCGCTCGGTGGGCCTCACCGACAAGGCCGCCGCCGTACTCAAGACCCCTCGCGGGGAAGCCCGGGTCCGCGTCCGGGTCACTGCGGCCGTCAAGCCCGGCGTGGTGGCGGTACCGCAGGGGTTCGGCCACACGGCCTACGACGAATACGTGCAACAGAAGGGATTCAATGCCAACAGCCTCATCGAGGTGCAGTTGGACCCCGTCACGGGGCTGGGAACGGTCTGGGCCACTCGGGCCCAGCTGCGACGGGCGTAATGAAGGCCCATGCATCGGCCGCCCAGGGACATGCGGCGGCTTGAGGTCGTCAGCCTAACAGAGGATGTCACCCATGAGCGGAAGCGCACATTCGGAGCATGCGGAAAGCAAGGTCCGTTACGGCATGGTCATCGACCTGGACAAGTGCACGGGCTGCGGAGCCTGTTCGGTAGCCTGCCAGCAGGAGAACAACGTCTCCTTTCGGCCCGATGAAAGCGACAAGCTGCGCACCCTGTCCTGGATGACCCTGTATCGGTTGGAAAACGGGGCGGATTGGCCCGACTACCGGGCGGCCATGCTACCGCGACCGTGCATGCATTGCGACTCGCCCCACCATTCCCCGTGCACCTTTGTGTGTCCCGTGAACGCCACCATCCGAGACGAGCACACGGGGATTGTGGACCACGTGGCCGTGCGCTGCATCGGCTGCCGTTACTGCATGGTGGCCTGCCCGTACCATGCGCGTTCCTTCAACTGGTGGGATCCCAAATGGCCCAAGTCCATGGAAGCCATGCTGACCCCGGAGGTGAGCCCGCGCATGCGCGGTGTCGTGGAAAAGTGCACCTTCTGCCACCACCGCCTCAACCTGGCCCGCGACCGGGCTCGGCTCAACGGCGAAGACCCGGACGGTGTCGTCTACACCCCGGCATGCGCCGAAGTGTGCCCGACCGGGGCCATCACCTTTGGGAACCTGAAGGATCCCAACAGCGATGTGGCCAAGTTGGCCAAAGACCCCAGGGCCTTTCGCATTCTGGAAAAACTCCACACGGAACCCAAAGTCTACTACTTGAGTTCCGCGCAGTGGATACGGCGTCAATCGGACAACGGTCTGTGATCACAGGGGCACCTTTAGAATCTTTCAGGAGTCAGTCATGGATAAGGCATTGATACCGGAAGGTGTGAAACGTTGCCCGCTGCCGGTCTTCGCCCTCTGGATGCTGTTTTTGTTCGCCGTAATCGCTTGGGGGATCTACGCCGGCTTGACCGTGCTCATCAAGGGGTTGAACGTCACCGGCTTGAACAACTATTTCGGGTTCGGGCTTTACATCACGGTGGATTTGGGGATCATCGCCTTGGGCGCCGGGGCCTTCTTTTCCGGTTTCATGTATTACGGCCTGTCCCGATTCTTCCCCAAGCTCAAGGAACTCCATAAGATCATCAACCTGGCGGTCATTGTGGGTTTTTGCTGCTACACGGGCGCCCTGCTCGTGCTCTTGCTGGAAATCGGGCAGCCCCTGCGGGGTTGGTTTGGCTACTGGCACGCCAACGTGCACTCCATGCTCACGGAAGTCATCTTCTGCATTTCGTGTTATGCGATCGTGCTGGTCATCGAGTTCGTGCCCATCATCTTGGAAAACCGCAAGTTGGACGCCGTTAAGTCCTTGCACATCTTCGGCCACAACCTTCATGAAATCATGGCCATCTTCGCCATGACGGGCACTTTCCTGAGCTTCTTCCATCAAGGCTCGCTGGGCGGCGTCCCCGGCGTCATGTTCGGCCGGCCGTTCGCCTACCGCACGGGGTTCTTTATCTGGCCGTGGACCTTTTTCCTCTTCACCCTGTCGGCCATGGCCTGCGGTCCTGCCTTTACGGCCCTCATCTGCCGCATCATCGAAAAAGTCAGCAACAAGAAGCTGGTGGACCGCAGCGTCTACGAACTCATCGCCAAGATCACCGGAAGCCTCCTGCTCATCTACCTCATCCTCAAGACCCTGGATACGCTCTACTGGGCCTTGGACACGGCTCCCGGATTCGGCTTGAAGTTGAGCGACTTCTATCGAGAGCCCTACGGCATGTGGCTCCTTTTTGCGGAATTGGGCCTGTGCGGCGTCGTTCCGGTCCTTCTCCTTCTCACCCCCAAGACCCGCAGTTCCAACGGGCTTCTCTTTCTCGGCTTTTTCCTCAACTGCGCCGGGATCGTCATCAACCGGTTCGCCATGACGGTGGAAGCCCTGGCGATCCCCGTCATGCCCTTCGACCAGTGGGCGGTCTACATTCCCACGTGGGCCGAATGGGCGCCGTGCGTGGCCATGTTGGCGTACGGGGCGGTGATCGTCTCCTTGTCCTATCGGTATCTGCCCATCTTCCCGAGAGAAAAGGAACTGAACCCTTAAATTCGCTTCCGCCTGAAAAGTCGGCATCGCTCTTTACGGGGAGCGCCGGCCCGTTGCGGGCCCGCTCCCCGTCGGTTTTGCGGTCCGCGTTTGGGTTTGACACGCCCCGTTGCGGGTGTTACCCTTCGGCGGTTCGGACCCATTCATGACGGCTGAGGCGACGGTTTCCCATGCGACCCGAAAAACCCCGGTTACTGGACTTTTTTGAAAGCAACCACCACCTGAAGTTGGTCCTCTCCCTGACGGTGCTCTTTCTTCTGATCCTCGAGACCTTGATCTACCTCACGGCGGCGAGCCAGGCGGGCCAACGCACACGGCTGATCATCACCAACACGGAAGGGCAGAAGATCTACGAGACGACGGGCAGCACGCTGTCGAGCTACGAAAAGATGGTGTTTGAGAGCACCTTCGGGCCCCTGGATAGATACCGCATGCATTTGCAGAGCGAAGAGCGGCCGTTTCCTTTTCGGGCGTGGCTTTCCGCCGCCATCGGCGTCCCGGTGGGCCTCATTTTGATCATCGCCTTTGCCATCAAAGCCTTTCTGAACCTGCTTTACGGTGACCCGGAACATCATCCTGAGGCGACCCCGCACCCTTTGCCCCAGGAAGGGCGGTTCACGTCCCTTTTTGAAATTTTCAAAGGCATTTCCGTCTTCCACGTGGGCGTTCTTGTCGTCGTCGGGGTGGTCCTTTTTTGGATGGTGCCCAACCTTTTGGGCGACTTCGGCCGTGTAGCCTGGGCGTTTCTCAGGGAATACAAGATCCTGGTCTTCGGAGGCGCCCTTTTCCTGGCCGGATTGCTCATTTGGATCATCTACCTGCGCTACCGACTGTCCAAGCAGGTGCTCCAAAACCAAGTGGAAATCGAAAAGCTGCGACTCGAATACCATCGCACGTCCGAGGGCAGGCCGCTGGAACTCTTGACGGCTTCGCAAACCGAGCCCCGCTCCGACGCCTGAGGTTCACGGGAAAGGATCAGCCCATGCTGTTCAGCCGCCTATTCAAAAGAAGAAAAGAAGAGCCCCAGGAGAAAAAGCCCGACATCAACCAGGGCATTTTCTACCTTTACTTGATCATCGGGTTGCAGGTGCTCTTCGTCTTCGGCCTGATGGCCGTCATCATCACGTTGGGAAAAGTGTTGGCCACGCCCTTGTGGGTCTTTTTGTTCAGCCTGGCCGTCGGGGCGACGGCCTGCTACTACATTTATAAGAAGGCGCAGCAGCAGTTCCGAAAACTTCGAGAAGCCTTAAGGCATGTGGATCTTTCGGACCGAAACTATGAAATCAGCTTCATGGGCGGCGTGCTCACCATGAAGGTGGAACACAACCCCCGCAAGCTCCTTGAAGACCATTCCAACGCGGTGGTGGACGCCGAAGCCTTGGAGGCGTCCGCGGCCGCCATTCCGCCCAAGATCGCCGGCCTTTCCCGGTAAATCGCCGCCTCATTCCTCATCCGGCTGGAGCCGGGTGAGGCTCATGCCCGGCAGGGTCGGTTCCTTCCACCGGGTCAGGACCGTATCCCTGCGCCAGTGCAGATCGTCTTTTTGAGGGTGATCCACGTTGTAGTGCAGCCCACGGCTCTCCTTCCTCGCCATGGCGCACCGCACGATGAGTTCCGCCACGAGCGCCAGGTTCTGCAATTCCACCAGATCGGGGTGCAGGGGGATATTGGGCAGATGCTCCTTGATTTCCATGCGCACCTGCGCAATGTGGAGGCTCGCCAGGTGGAGCCGTTTGTCCGTGCGGACGATGCCCACGTAGTTCCACATGAGCCGACGGATGACGTCCCAGTTGTGGGCGATGAGGACCATCTCGCTCTGGGCGCCGTTGCCGGCCGTCGTCTCGATGGCCACCTGCGGCACATGGGGATAGCCCCTTTTCTGCCATCGCCCCAGGTTTTCATTGCAGTGGACGGCGGCCCGATGGGAAAAGACGGCGGCTTCCAGAAGGGAGTTGCTGGCCAGGCGGTTGGCACCGTGCAAGCCGGTGCAGGCGCATTCGCCGATGGCATAGAGGTTCTCGATGGAGGTTTGGCCCCACACGTCCGTCGCAATCCCGCCGCACATGTAGTGGGCCGCCGGCACCACCGGAATGGGATCCTTGGTGATGTCGATCCCCAAGCTCAAGCACTTCTTGTAGATGTTGGGAAACCGTTCTTTCAGGAAGTTCGCGTCCCGATGGGTGATGTCCAAATAGACGCAGTCGTCTCCCGTTCTTTTCATTTCCGTGTCAATGGCGCGGGCCACCACGTCGCGGAAAGCCAAATCCTTTAACGGGTGGTATTTGGCCATGAAGGCGTGCCCGCGTTTGTCGATGAGTCGGCCGCCTTCACCGCGGACGGCTTCCGAGATGAGAAAATTCTTGGCGTGGGGGTGATAGAGACAGGTGGGGTGGAACTGGACGAATTCCAGGTTGGCCAGGGCCGCTCCGGCCCGATAGGCCATGGCCAGCCCGTCCCCCGTGGCCACATCGGGGTTGCTCGTGTAAAGATACACCTTGCCGGCCCCGCCCGTGCACAGCAGGGTGGCGTGCGCGGTGAAGATATGGACTTCCCCGCTCTTTTCGTCCAACACGAAAGCGCCCCAGCAGCACTGCCGCTGCTGCACGGCCACGGACCCGACCCGGATCGCCTGATAATCGATGATGAGGTCCAGGGCCAAATGATTTTCGAAGATGGCCACGTTGGGGTGCGATTCCACCGCCTCGACCAAAACCCGTTCGATGGCCTGCCCGGTCATGTCCTCGGCGTGGACGATCCGGTTTCGGCTGTGTCCCCCTTCCCGGCCCAAGTCGAACAAACAGTTGGGGGTGCGACCCTTGGAAAAGGGAACGCCGATGGAGGCCAGCTCCTGGATGCGTTCCGGAGCCGACCGCACCACCAGCTCCACCACCTCGGGTTTGCTCAGCCCATCGCCCGATTTGAGCGTGTCCTCGATGTGCAATTGGAAAGAATCGTCCGGTCCCAAAGCGGACGCGATCCCGCCCTGAGCGTAGTTCGTGCTCGTCTCCAGTTTGTCCTTTTTGGTGACGATGGCCACCGTGGCGTTGCGAGCGACCTTCAGGGCGAAGGTCAACCCGGCGATACCGCTGCCGATGACGAGAAAATCGAAACGATGCTCCATGGATGGGTCCTTTCCTCAAAGGGGCGTCCACACCCGACGGGCCGCACGGTCCGGGCCCGTTCTTGACAGGCGCGACTCTAGTGCATTACAGAGTAGGAGTAAAGTATTGGAAGATCAAAAACTTTTTGACAAGCCACCGAGTCGCTCATGACCCCTGTGCCGCCCGATCTTGCAGAAAAAACCGATTCTTCGCCGCCTCTTTTCGCCCCGGGTCTTCCCGCCGTCGTCGTCTTTGATTGCGACGGCGTCCTTTTCGATTCCCGGGAGGCGAACATCCGGTTCTACAACCATGTCATGGAGCGCTTCGGCCGCCCGCCCCTTCGAGCGGACCAAGTGGACTATATCCACATGCATTCGGCACGGGAGTCCCTGGAGTACCTCCTGGGTCCGGGCGCCGATCTCGAGGCGGCGTGGGAGTATTGCCAGAGCCTGGATTTTCGCATCTTCAACCGGTACTTGCGCAAGGAACCGGGTCTGGACAAGCTTCTCCATTACCTCAAACCCCGATGCAGAATCGCCCTCGCCACCAATCGAACGGTTTCCACGCGGGATCTCCTCGCCTCTTTTCACCTGGAGGGCGCTTTTGATCTGGTGGTGACCGCAGCCGACGTGGCCCGTCCCAAGCCTCACCCGGAAAGCATGGAAAAGATCCTCAAGGTCTTCGGCACCGTAGCGCACCATGTCCTCTTCGTTGGAGATTCCCAGGTGGACGCCCTTCTGGCGGAAGAAACGGGTGTGGTCTTCGCCGCCTACAAGAACCCGTCCTTGCCCGCCCACATCCATGTGCCGTCCTTTGGGTACCTGCAAGCCGTTTTGGCCAAGTCCCTGGATGCCGCCGCAGTGAGGGCGCGCCCCATCCTTTCATGAACCTTTTGCACGGCCGTTTTCAAGGGCTCTTCCTTGTGGGCACGTGCCATCGGGATCCGCGTGGGCTTCGACGCGCGAACACCCTTTTGGATCTTCTCGCTCCCGACGTGGTTCTGGTGGAAGTGAGCCCTTTTGCGGTTTGGATCCGAAGCGAACACCGCAGGTTTTTCCTGGAGCTTTTTCAAAAGAATCTCAGGGCCGCCGCGGCGGCGCACGGGATGAGCCTCCCCGTCGCCCTCCGCGTGCCCGCCGTCCGGCACATCCCCATCCAGTGCGCCCTGCCCTTCGAACTGCGCGCCGCCCGGCGCCGGCACGCCTTGCGGGGAACCCCTTATTTTTGCGTGGACCGAAGCGATGCAAGCCGCCTCTTTGTATCGGATTGGCCGAACTGGTTATCCTCGAACAATCTGAAAAGCCTTCTTGCATCGAGCGCCCCGGTGCCGCCTTCGGTTGCCGAAGAATACGGCAGGGCTCGAGCCGCCCTCGCAGGGCTCACGTCGCCGGCGTATCGTTTCCGCGGGCCGGACGGGGCCGTGTGGGAGCGCAGGGAGCGGTTTCTGGAACACGCGGTGCGGGCGACGCTCCGGGTGCTCGCCCCCGAACGGCTCGTCTACCTCGGCGGATGGACTCACGTGGTGCCGAACGACGGCTTGAGCCTGTTCGACAGGCTCCGCGACTTGGCGCCGACAAGTCTCCTTCTGGACGACGTCGACCGGATCGAAAAGGCGGATCGGATGCCCTCGGCACAAGGGATGGAACGATCCCGACCGCCGCAGCCGTAAAGTGTGCGGCTTGCGCATTGCAATGGGGGGTTCTTTTTGTTATGAAGGATACGTTGGTGGAAAGCCACCGGCTCCAAGGGCTAAGGCCGTGTTTGTGGGCCGACCAATGCGCCCTTGGTCGTGCTAGGCGGGGAGCTAGCGGTTCCCTGTACCCGAAATCCGCTCAGCGGGGCTGAATCCCCTTTCGAGGGACCGGTTGGGGCGACCCGATCGGAACTGCACCGTCGGTCGGACACCTCGCAACAGACGGATGTGAACCCCGTCAGGTCCGGAAGGAAGCAGCGGTAAGCATTGCGGTCTGTGTCGAGGTTCATTCTGACTGGACGCTGCAGGGAAGTCGGGCCGGCCCTCATCGACTCGACAAAGGGTGCACGACCAAGGGTCTTTTTTTGCCCCTCGGCCGCCTTTTCGATCGTCCCCTTTCCCCCTCAAACATCCAGGGTGTGGCTCACAATGTTGTAATGTTCGGCAAAGACCGGGCCACGCCCCTTGAACATGCTCACGTGGGTGAGCACCCATTCGGCCACTTCCAAGCGCTTGGATTCCGAAAGGGCGTTGAAACAGGCGAACATGGCCTCTTCCGTGGGAGCCTGCTCCATCTGCCGCCAAATATCCGAAGGACTCATGCTCTGCTCCTTGTCTTCTTCCCGTCGGGCCCGCATCTTTTCCGTGGCTTCCTTGGCCTGGGCAAGAACGCCGTCCAGGTCTCTTTTGAGAGATTGGACGACCCGCTCCAGTTCTTCCAAGGAGTCGCATCGCACAAGCGTCTGGCCGGAGGGCTGAGGTTCGGCCCAAAGGAGCGCAAACGACAAGGGCGACCCATCGGGGCGATCCGGCGTCTCAGCGACCTCCAAGCGGAGCGACACTATCGGTTGACTCATTGGCTTTCCTTTCCCATGGACGAAAAAATTTCCCCGTCTTTTGCCGTCAAGCTAACGCCTCCGGGAGGCCGTGACAAGCGCCGCTTACCATCTTTGTCTTTCTTGTCCCACCGCAAAAAAACGCTTGATCCCGCCTTCGACTTTCCTCAAGCTCCAAGATGTGGCGGCCCCTTCCCCCTCAGTGAAATCGTGGGGCCGGATCTTTGGCATGTTTTTCTCTATCCATGAGCC
Organism: Desulfosoma sp.; assembly: GCA_037481835.1. GTDB lineage: Bacteria > Desulfobacterota > Syntrophobacteria > Syntrophobacterales > DSM-9756 > Desulfosoma. The sequence goes on from JBBFKW010000006.1 coordinate 50,248, forward strand.
TAAGCGGAGCTGCGCGTGTGCCGCTGCGTAAGTTTCATGGAAGCCGACTCCATGAGAAAGATCCCGTATCCCGGGCAAGCCTGCTCATACGGCGCTTTCATCGGCGGGCCGGCCCGCTTCAGGAAAATCCCCGAGGACCATTGTGGAAAAGCTCATGCACGCCGACCATAGCGGTATTCCGAGCAGAAGCTGGACTGGGCCTTCCGTCGCTCTCCTTTGGGACCAATCCCTCGTCTGGGGCCTCTTGGTGATCGATGCCCTGGAAGCCTTGTGCGTTCCGTACCGTCCCCTTCGCTCGGCGCACATTCGATCGGGAGCCTTATCCGACCACGGCCTCCTCATCGTCCCCGGGGGCTGGGCCAGCCATAAAGCTCGGGCGCTCGGCTCGGAAGGTCTGCAGCGGATCCGCGACTTCGTGCTGCGTGGAGGGGCCTATGTGGGGTTTTGCGGTGGTGCCGGCCTGGCCCTCGACGGCTCGGCTTCTCTCAACCTCGTCCCCATCGTGAGAAAAGCCCTGAACCGCCGCCTTCCCAACGCCAGCGGCGAAGTCTGGATTGAAGGCGATGCGAAACATCCTTTTTGGAAAGGCATCCCCCCGAGAATTCCTGTGTCCGTCTGGTGGCCCTCTCAGTTCGCTTCCGACGACGGCGCGGGGGTGGAATGTGTCGCTCGGTACGCAGGCCCCGGAGAGGATTTTTGGGTGGCGGATTTGTGCGCCGCCGATGTGGCGGCCACCGGCGGTTCCTGGAAGGATTGGGAAGGATCTTACGGGATCAACTTGGACCCCGGGCTGCTTCAAGGCCAGGCGGCGATCCTGAGCTGTCGGGTGGGCGACGGGCTCGCCGTCCTGTCCTACCCTCACCTGGAAACGCCCGACGGCTGGGGACGGCGGCTCCTCAACAATATCCTTCGAGTCCTCCAAAGAGAATGTCCTCAAGAGGCTCCCCGAGACCCGGTCCCGGAACCTCCAAGCCTTGCAGCGTATCGAGCCATGCAGGCCGCCTTCGAGGAGTTCCGGTCCCTCATCGCCTTCGGCGAACGACATCTTCTATGGCGGTGGCGCCGTCCCTGGGTGCTCCAATGGCAAAGAGGCGTTCGCGGGTTGGAATACGGCACCCTCTATGTCTGCCTGCGTTTTGTGCTTTCCCACTGTCTCCGGGAAAAGCTCTCTTCGCACCCTGCGCACTCCTGGGAAGAACCCGCTGAAACCCTGCTCCGCTCCGCCGGGCTCTTTTGCCGACAGGCCCGAAGACTTCTTCTGGAAGAGAAGGCGGCGAGCCACAACGGGCCTGTAGGGAAGCTCCAACCCGTCAACCCCACCGTGGACACCCTGCGTCAGGCCCTTTTCGGCCGCGGCATGAGCCATGCCGGTCTCTCCCAGGAGCTTTTCGACAGCTTGGATGTCTTGCTCTATCTTGCCGTGGAACGCCGCCGACACCACGGCCGACCGTCCCGGTCCCTCTGGACCGAGGAACCCGGCGTTTGACGCCGAAGCCTTCGGGAGCGCTCATGGCCGAAGAACTCGAACAGATCAGCCGTGCCTCCAGCTACCTTGCCACGTTGTTGCGCCGGAACCCGGACGACGTGGACTGGCTGTGGAACCAAAAGAATCTTCTCCGGCGCTACGCCGTAACCGACCTCTATAACGACCTTACCCGCACCGTCCATGACGCCGCGTCTTGGAAGGCTGCACTCATCGCCTTTCGCCGATTCAAGCAGAGGCATTTCTTGCGCATCGGCGCCCGCGACCTTTTGGGCCGGGCCGATCTTGCAGAGACGACGGCTCAGTTGAGCGACCTGGCTCAGGTGGCCTTGGAAGCCGGACTGCAATGGCTCAAGGACCATCCGGCGCTGTGGGCCCCGCCGGCGCTTGCCGCGCGGATTCCGGAGCTGTTTCGTCACCACACCCTGACGGTGCTCGGTTTGGGAAAGCTGGGAGGCCGGGAACTGAACTACGTGTCGGATGTGGATCTGTTGTTTCTTCGTGAAGACACAAACGGGCGGGCTTCCGACGACGACCGTGAGAAATTCTACGAAACCTTGTGCCTCCTGTGCCAGAAACTCGTCAGCCTCCTGGCCGATTCCGTGGAAGGCGACCGGGTTTTTCACGTGGACCTTCGGTTGCGCCCCCAGGGCAAAGACGGGGAGCTGGTGCCTCGACTGGCGGCGGCCACGTCCCATTATCTGCTGCACGGCCGGGCCTGGGAACGCCAGATGCTCCTCAAGGCTCGACCCGTGGCCGGAGACCGGGCTTTGGGAACGGCTTTTCTCCAAGAAGTGCGCCCCTTCGTCTTCCGCCGATTCCTGGACTTTCAAGCCCTGGACGAACTAAAAAGCATGCGGGACCGCATCCTGCAGGAGTTGCGTTCCCAACGCCAGGGGGCGCCTTTCGACGTCAAGCTGGGGGTCGGGGGCATCCGGGAAGTGGAGTTTCTCGTCCAATCGTTTCAGCTGATCTACGGAGGGCGCATGCCGCAGCTGGACGAGCCCAATACGCTTGCCGCCTTGGAAAAATTGAAAAGCCTCGGGCTGCTTCCGGCCGAGGCCGCCGAAGAGCTGCGATCGGCCTACATTTTCCTTCGCCGCGTGGAACACTGGATTCAGCTGGATCAGAATCGACAGACGCAAAAGATCCCCGCTTCCCCGGAAGCACGCCGAAGGTTGGCCGAAGCCCTCGGGTTTGAGGGCGACTGGGATCGTTTTTGGAAGTCCCTGGAGACGCATTGCCAGATCGTCCACAGGCACTTCACGGCGCTTTTCGAGCCGAGCGAGGCCGCCCGATCCCAAGAAAACGGCGCTCCTGAACAGGAGACGTCTTGGGACACGGCCCCAAGCGACGGCCCTTCGGGGTTGGATCGAAGCATTCCCTCCCTTGCCGGGCTGCCAAAGCCGCTTGCCGCCGGCATCCTTCAGGCCGTCACGCCCTTTTTCACAGAGGCGGATGGTCCCCGCGCCGGGGCCATGGCGGCCCGCATCGAACGCTACTTGGCTCAAGTGCGGCGCCGTCCTGGACTGGTTCATTTCCTGGCCTCCCATAAGGGGTTCATTCAGGACATCTTTCCCGCTTTGGTGCGCTGCGATTTGGTGGCCGACCTTCTGGGAAGCCAGCCCAGCCTGGTGGAAGCCCTCAGCACCTGGGATCGCTTGGATGTGCCTCACGAACAATGGGAGGCCTCGGCGCAGGCCATCCTGGCCAAAGCTTCGTCTTATGAAGAACGCCTGGAGTGGCTTCGAAGGCTCAAGAATGAGCGGTTCTTCCTGCTGGCTCTGGCCGACGTGGCGGGGTTCTTGACACATGAAGCGCTGGAAAGAGCCCTTTCGGATCTGGCCGATTTCGTGGTCCGCCGCACCTTGGCGGCCGTCATGGACGCCGTGGGCCTCGCCCCCGGCCTGCCCCTGGCCGTCATCGCGCTGGGATCGCTCGGCAGCCGGGAAATGGACTACCTTTCCGATGTGGACCTCATGTTCGTCTACGAACCCGAAGAAGGGGAAAAGGCCGACCACATTCCCGTTTCGGTGATCCGCATGCTGCAAAGATTTATGCGCATGTTGAGCACCCCGCTGCAGGAAGGACCGGGTTATAATGTGGATGCGCGGTTGCGCCCCACGGGCTCTTACGGCCCTTTGGCGGTCACGCGATCCACATGGGAAGATTACTACGCCACAAAGGCGGACATTTGGGAACTTCAGGCGCTGCTGCGCTTTCGGCCCATCGCCGGGGACCCAGACCTCGGGTCGGCCTTGCGGGAGATCGCACGGAGCCTGTGCTTTCAAAAACGGGACCGGGAAACGGTCTGGCCCAGGTTGTGCTCCTTGAGGAAGCGCATGGAAGAGGAACGCACGGCCGAAAGAGAGGATGCCGTGGACATTAAGTTGGGTCCGGGAGGCCTTGTGGACTTGGAATTTCTCGCCCAAGGCGTGCAGCTCACCCACGGCCATGCCAATGCGGCACTCCAGCAAGGGTCCACCAAGGCCTTGCTCGCGCAGGCGCTTCCCCATGTCCCCGGCGGGGGCAAAGCCATGCCCGAGATGATCGAGGCTTTTTCGGCCTACAAAGACCTGGAGCACCGGGTGCATCTCATGAGCCATCGAGCGGGATCGCTTCTGAGCAAAAACCAATTTATGGAACTGGCAAAATTGTCCCTGTGGCCGGCCGGTGCGGAAAGCCGTCGCATCCAGACCTGGGAGGATCTTCTGGCCGTGCGCCGGCGCGTTCGCCGCCTCTTTGACGGCGTGTGCGGCCGTGAGGCCCCACAACCCCATTGACGGGAGGCCTGCACCCTATGGCCGTTTTCCCCACAATCACCGTGGACCGATCGTCCATCAACATTTCGGATATGACCGCTGTCTTGGAAGGCGATGACCGGGTCGTGTTCGCCTACCCCTATGGCTCCTTCTTGGAGGAAGGCCCGTTCCGAGACGTGGACATCGCCGTTTTCACCTCCCCGGACGAAAACCCTTTCGAAGTCAGCGCCGACCTCAAGATCGCCCTCTCCCGCCGGACCGGAATTCCCCCGGATTGTTTCGACATCCGGGTGATCAATCAGGTGGTGGACACTTGCGACCTCACGGGGCTGCTCTACCTCGAAGATGTCTTCACCAAAGGCCGACGTCTTGTAGACAAGGATCGGCAGATCCTCGCCGATTATTTGGAACGCTTCGGGTGGAGGTACCGTGAGTGCCTCGGCCTCATCCAGGAGTTTCTGTCATGAAAGTGGAGGCCGCCATTAAAGCCCGTGAACACGGGTTGATTTCCCTCGAACTCTTTCGAAAGCTGAAACCATTCTTTGATTTTAGAAACAGTCTGATTCACCGCTATGGGCCGATCGATGATACTTTGATGATACGAAACATCATGGAAGGGCGGGGAGATTTTGAAAGGTTTGTCGAGGAGGCGGAAAATTATTTGGCTGGGGGTGATACAAAAAGAGGCAACGGGTAAGAGGAAGTTTTCAAGCTGAGCCCTTGAGCTCGACTTTCATACAAACATGGCCAAGGAACCCTTCTGCGACGCGCTCCTAGCCGCTTCGGAACGCTCATTTTCTATTTGACATCACCCCCCCACTCTTGCCATTTTAAAAATCCGTCCAAACAAAGGCGTTTGGATCCTGCAATCGAACACCGCAGTTCGAAAAGGCCCTCCGCGCAGGCGGAGGGCCTTTCGTGCCTTTGGTTTCCCGGACAACGTCGTCCTTTATCCATTCATCAGGAAGGAGTGTTATCCGCCATGTGCCGGCTATGTGCCCTGACGAGCTCCGAACCGCTGTCTCCCATGAAGGCTATCGAAGCCTTGGATGTCATGCGGGAAGGTCATGACGGCTCAGGTGTGGGGCTCTTTTTGAGCGACCTGGGAGGGCCGTGGGAAGAATTGGAAGGAGCGCCCATCCTCTCGGGGATCTTCACCAACGACGGCCTGAAACGGCTCGATCGGTTCATGATGGAAATCGGCTTTATGACCAAGTACAAGCTGACCATCAAGACGCCGAAGACGGCCCCGCCCGGCGTCCCCAAGCGGGACGTCTATCTCATCCGCGCCTACGAACTGCCCGAGGAATGGGACTCCCTTCCCCAGCAGGAAATCCAAAACCGCCTCACGGGCGTTCGGCTACAGCTGCGCCAGATGGGCCAGGAAAAGGAAGACATGATCGTCTTCAGCTTCTGGCCCGATTGCATCATGATCAAGGAAATCGGCGATCCCATGACCGTGGCCGAATACCTGCGCCTGGACCGCAAGGAACTTCAAGCCCGAATCATCCTCGCTCAAGGACGCCAGAACACCAACTACGCCATCAACCTCTACGCCTGCCATCCCTTTTTCATCCAAGGGATCGCCACCATGACCAACGGGGAGAACACGGCCTTCGTGCCCATCCGCGAATTCCTTACCTCACGAGGCTTTCCAGGCTACGTGGGGTATCAGTCCGATTCCGAGGTCTTCACCCACATCCTGCACTACATGCGCCATTTCCTGGGCTTGGACCTGGAATACTACAAACACGTCATCACGCCCCTCCAAGACGAGGTGTTGGAGACGCATCCCAACGGAGCCTTTCTCAAGCACATCAAGCGAAGCTGCCGGCGGCTCATCATCGATGGGCCCAACTGCGTCATCGGGTGTCTTCCGGACAAGCGGCTCTTTATGGTCCAAGACCGTAAGAAATTGCGCCCGGGCGTGGTGGGCGGCAAACCCGGCCTGTATGCCTTTTCGTCGGAAATGTGCGGCCTGGACGCCCTGATTCCCGACCGTGACAAATCCAAGGACGTGCAACCCATGCACTTGGACACGGCGATCGTCGGACCGGATCGCCGGGAGGTTCGTCTATGCTCTCAGATGGATACATCAGCCCCAGTTCATTGAGTCTTCGGGACCTGCCCTGGCGGGTTCACTGGAGCCTGGAAAAATGCACCCTGTGCGGCCGCTGCACGACGGTGTGCCCGGTGCATGCCATCGAACTCGGCGTGTTCCGAAAACGGGTGGTGGAGACGGCTTTCGGCATCACCCAAGAGCCCTCCAATGTCTATAAGGTCTTTTACGGCATCCGCCAGAAAACGGACCCTGCCTACGCCTGCATCGGCTGCGGCATGTGCTCCATGGTGTGCCCCAACGACGCCATCCTGGCGTACCGTTCCGAGGAAGCGGACAAGCTGCGGTTCCACATCAACCGGGGCGGCCAGCCGCGGCGCCGCGGAGGCCGACGCAACGTCCCGGGCGGGATTCTGGACCGCATCAAATTCATTCGCATTTCCATGCTCACCGACCCGGCTCTGGATGCGGGCCGTCACGAATTCGAACTGCGCACGCTCTTGGGGCGCGTCCTGCCTCCCGAGGAGAACCTCAGGCTTCTCAAGGAAAACGGCTGGATTCCGCCGGTTCGGGAAATCTACCCTCTGATCATCGGCGGCATGTCCTTCGGGGCCCTTTCGCCCACCATGTGGGAAGGGCTCCAGATGGGCGTGGCGTACCTCAACGAGGAACTGGGCATGCCGGTTCGCATGTGCACGGGGGAAGGCGGCTGCCCGCCGCGGCTCTTGCGCTCCCGTTTCCTCAAGTACGTCATTTTGCAAATCGCCAGCGGCTATTTCGGCTGGGATGAAATCATCCACGCCATTCCCGAAATGAAGGAAGACCCCTGCGCCATCGAGATCAAATACGGCCAAGGCGCCAAGCCGGGAGACGGCGGTCTTCTCATGTGGTACAAGGTGAACAAGCTCATCGCCGCCATTCGCGGCGTCCCGCCGGGGGTGAGTCTCCCCAGCCCGCCGACGCATCAGACCAAGTATTCCATCGAAGAGGCCGTGGCCAAGATGATCCAGTCCATGTCCATGGCGTGGGGTTTCCGCGTGCCGGTCTATCCCAAGATTTCCGGCACTTCCACGGCCCTGGCCGTCTTGAACAACCTCACCCGAAACCCCTACGCCGCGGGATTGGCCATCGACGGCGAAGACGGCGGCACCGGAGCCGCCTACAACGTGTCCATGGACCACATGGGCCATCCCATCGCCTCCAATATCCGGGACAGCTACCTCACGCTGGTCAAGCTCGGAAAGCAGAACGAAATCCCGCTGTTCGCCGGGGGAGGCATCGGGAAGAACGGCAATTTGGCCGCCAACGCCGCCGCGCTCATCATGCTGGGAGCCAGCGGGGTGCAGTGCGGCAAATACATCATGCAGGCGACGGCAGGCTGTCTGGGATCGGAGTCGGATCGGTGCAACGTGTGCAACATCGGCGTCTGTCCCAAGGGGATCACATCCCAAGACCCCAGGCTGTACCGGCGGCTGGATCCCGAGAAGGTGGCGGAACGGCTGGTGGACGTCTTTCTTGCCTTCGATACGGAACTGAAAAAGATCGTTGCGCCTCTCGGCCGGTCCACGTCCCTTCCCATCGGCATGTCGGACGCCTTGGGAATCGATGACGCGGCGGCGGCCGAACGGCTGCACATCGCCTATGTGGTGTAGCGCACAAGAAAACCGCAACAAAGCGCGATGAACGCACCGGAGGGGTCCCCCGATCGTCGGTTGAAAGAACCGAGACGGGCGGACGAACCGGATATGGAAGGGTGAAGAACCGATGCAACGCATGACGACGCACGACGCCTTTTGGATTTCCGGGCGCGAAAACGGGCGGCGCTTGGAATCGCGGATCTTGGAGGAACGCATCCAACACGCCTTGGCGCAAGGACACCGCCGGCTGGAAGTGGAAGCCTTCGGGCAGCACGGCATCGGGGGCCGACTGTGGCGCTCCGACGGAGAACCCGTCACCGTCACGGTGCACGGCACGGCAGGGCAGCGCCTGGGCTCCATGGGCTTTCCCAACACGGTGATCGAAGCCCTGGGGCCGGCTTCCGATGATGTGGGCTGGCTGAACGCCGGAGCGGAAATCATCGTCCACGGCCATGCCGCCAACGGCGTGGCCAATGCCATGGCCCAAGGCAAAATTTTCATCGCCGGGAGCATCGGCGCCCGCGGGATGACCATGACCAAGCACAACCCCCGATTCGACCCGCCGGAACTGTGGGTGCTGGGGTCCGTGGGGGACTATTTCGCCGAATTCATGGCCGGGGGAATCGCCGTCGTGTGCGGCCACGAACCGCTCAATCCCGGCAATGTCCTGGGGTATCGCCCGTGCGTGGGCATGGTAGGCGGCAAGATCTTCTTTCGAGGCCCCCACGGGGGATACAGCCACGCCGACGCCAAGCTCGTGCCGCTGAGCGATGACGACTGGCACTGGCTGGTGAAAAACCTCCAAAATTTCTTGGAAAAGATCAAAAAGACGGACCTCTTTCCCCTGTTTGCCCAGCGCAGCCAGTGGCAGCTTCTGGAGGCCCGGAAACCCCACGAAAAGGGGGCCGTGCCGAGAAAATCCATGAGCGCCTTTCACCGGGAGGTATGGGACCGGGAGCTGGGTCCCGGCGGCCTCATCGGGGACCTCACGGACCTGGATCGAAGCCCCATTCCGGTGATCGTCTCCGGGATCCTTCGCCGTTACGTGCCCGTTTGGGAAAACAAGAAATACGCCGCCCCGTGTGAGGCTTCATGCCCGACGGGGATCCCGGTCCACGAGCGATGGCGGCTCATTCGGGAGGGGCGGGTGGACGAAGCCGTGGACATGGCCTTGGCCTACACGCCCTTTCCGGCCACGGTGTGCGGTTACCTGTGCCCCAACCTGTGCATGGAATCCTGCACGCGGCAGGGCCTGCGCATGGCGCCCGTGGATGTGACGCAGCTGGGCAAGGCCAGCCTCAAGGCCAAGCTCCCCGAACTCCCGCCGCTCAGCGGCAAGAAGATCGCCGTGATCGGCGGCGGGCCCGCGGGCCTTTCCGTGGCGTGGCAGCTGCGCCAAAAAGGCCATGAAGCCGTGGTTTACGACAGAAGCCGACAATTGGGCGGTAAGATCACGGACGCCGTGCCCAAAACCCGCATTCCCGACGACGTCCTCAACGCCGAACTGGACCGCATCCGCCAGGCCCTGCCCCACGTGCACCTCCAGCAGGAACTCACCCGGGACGACCTGGAGCGGCTCAAGGCGGACTTCGACATGATTGTCGTGGCCGTCGGCGCGCAAAAGCCGCGCTCGTTGCCCGTGCCCGGGGCGGAACGGCTCATCCCCGCCCTGGAATTTCTTCAAAAGGCCAAACGAGACGCCGTGACCGTGGGCCGCACCGTGGTCGTCATCGGCGCCGGCAACGTGGGCTGCGACGCCGCCACGGAAGCGTATCGGCTGGGCGCCGAAAAGGTCACCCTCATCGACATCCAGGAACCCGCTTCCTTCGGAAAGGAACGGCAGGCGGCGCAGGCGGCGGGCGCCCAATTTCGATGGCCCTGTTTCACCAAAGCCGTTACGGCCCAAGGGGTGGAACTCACCACCGGGGAAATCCTTCCGGCCGATACGGTCATTATCGCCATCGGGGATCAGCCGGATCTGTCCTTTCTGCCCGACACGGTGCAGACGGAACGAGGATTTATCAAGGTCGACGAATACTTCCAGACGACCGATCCGAAGATTTTCGCCATCGGCGATGTGGTCCGCTTGGGCCTCCTGACCGACGCCATCGGTGCGGGACGTAAAGCGGCTCAGGCCATCGACGATATCCTTTCCGGACGGCGGCCGAGGCAGCAGATCCGTCCCATGATCGACCCACGGCGTGTGAAGCTGGAATACTTCGATCCGAGGCGGCTTCGCTTCGATGGGGTGGAGCAATGTGCGGGGGAATGCGCGTCGTGCGGTTCCTGCCGGTACTGCGGCATTTGTGCGGCCATATGCCCTCAGGCGGCCATACGGCGCGAAGGCGGCTCCAACGGCGACTTCCAAATGGTCGTGGACCCCGACCGGTGCATCGGGTGCGGGTTCTGTGCCGGGGCGTGCCCCTGCGGCATCTGGAACCTTGTGGAAAACGACCCCCTGGAATGAGACTTCAGGCCGACAAGACGGCCTCCGTGGGCCATGTCACCATTTGACGAGATGCACGGCGGGAAGACTCCGGCCCAGGAACCTCTCCCCGATGGTCTGAAATCTCAAGGGCACATCGGTCACGTAGAAAGTGTATTGGGGCGGCGCGGAGGCGTCCGCGCTCAACCCCGAAGCCTCCAGGACCTCGGCCGTCTGGTCGGCCATGGCCTCGGCCGAATCCACCAGCTGCACGCCGGGCCCGACGACCTCCTGGAGCAAGGGCTTCAACAGAGGGTAATGCGTGCAGCCCAAGACCATGGTGTCGATGGGGTGGCAGAGGACGGGTTTGAAGTATTCCTGGGCGGTGAGCCGCGTCACCGGATGGTCCAGCCACCCTTCCTCCACGAGGGGGACGAAGAGGGGGCACGCCTGGGAAAAGATCCGCACGGACGGATCGTAGCGGTGGATGGCCCGGGCATAGGCGTTGCTATTGATGGTGGCCGGCGTGCCGATGACCCCCACATACCGGGCTCGCGTCACACTCACGGCACTGCGGGCTCCCGCGTCGATGACGTCCAAAACGGGCACGGGGGACATGCTCTCCACGACATGGCGGGCGACGGCGGCCATGGTGTTGCAGGCGATGATGAGGAGCTTGACGCCCTGCTTGAGGAGAAATCCGGTGATTTCCGCGGCGAAGGCGCAAATGGTTTCCACTGACTTGACCCCGTAGGGCACCCGTGCCGTGTCGCCGAAATAGATGATGTTTTCGAAGGGCAGCCGCTCCATGAGGGCCCGAACGACGGTGAGTCCCCCCACGCCCGAATCGAAAACGCCGATGGGCAAATGCTGTGCCGGCTGTGACGCCACGATCGTTCTTTCCTCCTGAGAGACGATGACGGGACGTTGCGCTCGTCCCGCCATCGCCGTCCCGTAACCTGTCGCCGTTCGACAAGAAAGCCGCGAAGCTTGCCCTTTCGGGCTAACGTCGGCGGAATCCCCCCAAAATGCCGCCGAGCACGCCGCGGACGATGGCCCGGCCGATCTGGCTCCCCACGGTCCGCGCGGCCTGCTTGGCCACCGTTTCCACCAAGCCTTGCCGGCGCTTCGTCCCGAACAAGACGTCGCTCAAGCCCCCGCGGTCTTCTGCGCCCTTGCCCGCCCTCGGCGGCTCTCCCTTTGACTCGATGCTTTCCCTGCGAAGCGCTCGGGCCTTCAAAATCTCATAGGCCGACTCCCGATTCACCGGCGTGTCGTATCGGCGCCCCACGGGGCTGCGTTCCATGACGGCCGCCCGCTCCGCCGCCGTGATGGCTCCGATGCGGCACCGCGGCGGGCAGATGAGGGTCCGTTCCACCGGCATGGGAATGCCTTTTTCCTGGAGCGTGGAAACCAAAGCCTCGCCCACGCCCAGTTGGAGAAGGACCTTGGCCGTATCGAGGCGGGGGTTGGGCACGAAGGTTTCCGCTGCCGTTTTCACGGCCTTCTGATCCCGGGGCGTGTAAGCCCTCAGGGCGTGCTGGATGCGGTTGCCCAATTGGCCCAAGATGTCGTTGGGCACATCGTCTGGAAACTGGGAACAGAAATAGACGCCGACCCCTTTGGACCGGATGAGCCGCACCACCTGTTCCACCCGTTGCCTCAGGGCCGGCGGGGCGTCGTCAAAGAGCAGATGGGCCTCATCGAAAAAGAAGACCAGTTTGGGTTTGTCCAAATCGCCCACCTCGGGCAGGTTTTCGTAGAGTTCGGAAAGCAGCCACAGGAGCAGATGGGCATAGAGCCGGGGTTTGAGGATGAGTCGGTCCGCCGCCAGGATGTGAATGACACCCCGGCCCGTGAGGTCCGTGCGGAACAGGTCGGCCAGTTCCAGAGCCGGTTCCCCGAACAGGGCGCTCCCCCCCTCTCGTTCCAGGGACAATAGGGCGCGCTGCACCGCGGCGATGGATTGCGTATTCACGAGACCGTAAGCGGAAGAAATGTCCGTGCGCCGTTCGGAGACGAACTGCAGCAAGGCCCGAAGGTCGTCCAGGTCGAGGAGCAGCAGCCCTTCGTCATCGGCGAGCTGGAAGGTGATATCCAGAACCCCGGCTTGGACGTCGTTCAGTTCCAGCATGCGGGCCAGAAGGCTGGGGCCGATTTCGCTCACGGTCGTGCGCACGGGATGCCCGGCCACACCGAAGACGTCCCAGAAGACGACCGGGTTTCCTTCGTTCGTGTAGCCCTCGAGCCCGACTTCGGCCACCCGCCGCCGGATCCTTTCATCGGCGACCCCGGGCAGGGCGAGCCCCGCCACATCCCCTTTCACGTCGGCGAGAAAGACGGGAACGCCCAACCGAGAAAAACCTTCCGCCAAAACGAGCAAGGAGACCGTCTTGCCGGTGCCCGTCGCCCCCGCCACCAGTCCGTGCCGATTGCCGTAACGGGAAAGCAGGTAAACCGGCTTTTCGCCTTTTCCAATCAGAAAGCGGTCCATCGTTTCTCCCCTTGCGCCGAAAGCCCCAGGCCGGCCCCGGTGTTCCTCGTCGTCGCCATTTGAGCGAACGCAGTTCCTCCGGGAAAGATCCCGGCGATTGTGCACCCGCCCTTCAGGAATTCCGTCTTCAGGACAATGGCACGAAACTCATCTCAAGCTCAAGTTCGTATGACACGGGATCGAGACAAACACGGATCCGAACCCGTAGGTTGGGGTGAGCGCAGCGAACCCCAACACGAATTGCCGGATTTGCGAAAAGTTACAGACTCCCTCCGGCAGGGTTTATGGCATTGTCGGGCAGGCTCCCGGGGGACCGCAAGACGCCACAAAGCTCCAAAGGGCAAAAAGGGTCTTTGCCCGCCCGGGTCAGAGAGCATTTCGAAGGACGCCCAGGAGTTGCGGCTCGGCCACGCGGCGCGGATTCGTGAAAATGGCGGGATCCTCCATGGCCTGCCGGGCGATGGTCGGAAGGTCTTCTTCTTTCACGCCGATGGCACCGAGTCGCTCCGGTATCCCGAGACCGCGGGCAAAGGCCCTCATGGCCTCCACGGCCTTTTCCGCGGCGATCCGTGTCGGTTTGCCGGCCACGTCTTCGCCCATGGCCCTGGCGATCTCGGCAAGACGATCCGCGCATTCTTCCAGATTGTCCTCCTGGATCCACGGGAGCAGCACGGCGTTGCACAACCCGTGGGGCAGATTGTAAAGGCCCCCGAGCTGATGGGCCACGGCGTGGACCGCGCCGACCCCGGCGCTGTTACAGGCGAGCCCGGCAAGATATTGGGCATAGGCCATGGCCGCACGGGCTTCCACATCATATCCGTGGGAAAACGCCTTCGGGAGATGCTCTGTGATAAGGGCGACGGCCGTCAGGGCGCAGGTCTTTGACAGGGGAGAGGCATTTCGGGAGAGATAGGCTTCTACGGCGTGGGTGAAAGCGTCCATGCCCGTCTGGGCGGTGAGTGCCGGCGGCATGCCGACCATGAGGGTCGGATCGTTCACGGCCATAAGGGGGATGAGCCGCCAGTCCACGAGGGTCAGCTTGGTCTTCCTTTCCACATGGGTGATCACGGCAAACCGCGTGACCTCGCTGCCCGTGCCCGCGGTGGTATTTACGGCGATGAGGGGCGGCAGGGCGCGCTTCAGCTTGTTGATGCCCACAAAGTCCCAGAGCACGCCGTCGTGAGCGGCCAGGACGCCGATGGCTTTCGCCGCGTCGTGGGCGCTGCCGCCTCCCAGGGAAATGATCATGGCGCCCCGGTGGGCTTGGTACAGCTCGTAGCCTTCCCTCACACACGCCTCGGTGGGGTTGGCTACGACGCCGTCGAAGACTTCCACCTCCAGTTTCGCCGCCTCCTGAAGGACCTTGAGGACTTCCCGGGCGATCCCCGCCGCCACGATGCCTTTGTCGGTGCACAAAACGGCCCGTTTTTCGGGGAAAGCCCTAAGATACCCGGCAATCTTTCCAAGCGCCCCGACCCCGAAGAGGCTCACCGGTTGGGCGAAAAAGTCCGCGAATCGCGCCGTATCGCCCATCCAGACCCGAGACCCCGCCGGGCCGCCTCCTTGCCACATGCCGCCGCCCCAAAGGCCGGTTCCGGCACCCGGGCCTTTTCCCGTCTCCGCCATGGCTTCCTCCCCTCCCGCTACGCGGCCGGATTTTTCCAATTCCCTTGGCCGATTCTCCCGTATCGCCCCCGTCCCTTGCGTGTCAACCCCCTGGAAGCGAGGCGCTTTGGCTTTTTCCCCGATCCCTGATTTTTTTCGCTGATCGGCGGGTCGGAACGGCTATATTACCGGGGTTCGTCATAAACCCTAGCGATGGTGAGGTTCACAGGACATGAAGACGTATGCCCATCTTTTCCTGGAGCGAGCGGAGCATGGCGGTGAGAAAAGAGCCCTTTTGTACCGGCGGGACGACCGATGGCACGAGATGACGTGGCGGGTGTTTTTGGACCAAATTCGCCGGACGGCCCAAGCCCTGGTTTCTCTCGGGGTGGAAGCGCAGGACCGCGTGGCCGTCTGGAGCCATAACCAACCCCGATGGACCGTCGCCGACGTGGCCTGTCAATGCGTTCGGGCCGTTTCGGTGCCCATCTATCCCACCAACACGGCCCGCCAAGCGGCCTACATCCTCAAGGATTCCGAAGCCGAGGTGATCTTCGTCGGCTCTGAAGACCAACTGGCCCGAGCCCTATCCGTCGTGGGTGAACTGCCGCACGTCAAGGCCGTGGTCCGCTTGGACGATGCACCCGAGGAGGCCTATTCGGAAAAAGTCATGGCCTTTGATCAGTTCCTGGCTTTGGGAGACTCCGCCTCCCTGGGCGATGCGGTTTCGACGCGCCTTGCCGAAGGCCGCCCCGAGGATCTCTTGACCCTCATCTACACCTCAGGCACCACGGGAGACCCCAAAGGGGTGATGCTCACCCAATCCAACGTGCTCTACCAGATGACGTCGCACGAGGAACGGATCCCCCCGTGCGGTCAGGCCGACGTTTCCCTGTGCTTTCTTCCCCTTTCCCACGTGTTCGAAAGGACCTGGACCTATTATGTGTTTCACAAAGGGATGACCAACGCCTACCTGGACGACCCCAAGCAGGTGATGCACGCCCTGGCCCAGGTGCGCCCGACCATCATGTGCACGGTGCCGCGCCTCTTGGAAAAGATTTACGGAGGCATCCACGAAAAAGTGCAGTCGGCCCCGCCGCTGAGGCGCCGCCTCTTCCACTGGGCCGTCTCCGTGGGCGACGATGTTTTTCGGCGCCAAAAGGACGGCTTGGACGTTCCGGCGCCACGACGCATACAGCACGGCCTGGCGTCCACCCTGGTTCTGAAGAAACTCCAAGGACTCTTCGGCGGCCGCATCCGGTTCATGCCGTGCGCGGGAGCGCCCCTTTCGGCCGAAATCTAGCGGTTTTTCTGCGCCGTCGGGGTTCCCATCGTGTGCGGCTACGGCCTGACCGAAACCACGGCCACCGTCACCTGCCATGAACCCAGAGGATTCTCCTTCGGCACGGTGGGGCGGCCTCTTCCCGGCCAGGACGTGCGCTTGGACCGCCGCACCCAGGAAATCTTGGTCCGAGGCCCCAACGTCATGAAGGGCTACTACAACAAGCCGGAAGCCACCGCCGCGGTCTTCACGGAAGACGGCTATTTTCGCACGGGGGACGCCGGCACTTTCGACGCCTACGGGGAACTCATCATCACGGACCGGATCAAGGATCTTTTCAAGACCTCGGGAGGCAAATACATCGCCCCGCAGATGATCGAGACGCTCATCGGCGCCGACCCCGCCGTGGAGCAGATCGCCGTGGTGGGGGAAGGCCGAAAATGCGTCACGGCCCTCATCGTGCCCAGCTTTGAAAACCTGGAAAGTTTCCTGACCGAGAAGGGACTCCGGGGATTGCCCCGGGAAGACCTGGTGCGGCACCCGCTCGTCGTGGAATTCTACGGCCGCAAGATCGACGAGCTCACGCGCGAACTGGCGCCGCACGAAAAGATCGTGCGCTTTACGCTCCTGCCCAAGGAATTCTCTTTGGAAGACGGGGAGATGACCCCCACGTTGAAGCTCAAGCGCAAGGCCATCCTGGAACGTTACGCCTCCGTCATAGAAGCCATGTACCGGGACATCGACCAATCCCGAGGAAAAGGCTCGTGAAGCCCACCCATGGATCCTTGGGCTCGCCCGCCGCGCGCCCACGGCGGGCGCCGTGCCCCGCAATCCATATCCATGCAGGAGCGGTCCTATCCGTTCTTGTCCCGGTTAAGGCCGCTTGTGCAGCCGCCCGAAAGAGCCGCTCTTTCCCCTTCCGGGCTCGACGATGGCCGAAGGAATCCCGAAAGGAAGCCGGATCTTTAAGGTTTTCATCCGGTATGGTCCGCCGCGTCCGAAACGGCGGCTTCAATGCCGCCGGTAAGGCTCAGAAGCTGCTCCACGGTGATGGGCACGGCGGAACGGTCGTTCCCGGCGGCGGCGTAGACGCGGGGAAACCGGCGCATGGCGCTGTCGATGACGATTTTGACCGAAGGCGGCAACAGGAAGGGACAGACGCCTCCGGGGGCATAGCCCGTGTAGCGCAGGACTTCGTCCTGCCCCGGAAGGCGCACCTTTCCCGTGAGCCCTGCCGCCTGCTTCAGCCGGGATCCCTTGATCCGCCGGTCTCCGCAGGTGACCGCCACCACGGGCTGATCCCCCACGACGAAGAGGATGCTCTTGGCGATTTCCGCGACACTGCACCCCACGGCCTTGGCCGCCGTCTCCGAAGTGGGGGTGAGTTCCTCGAACTCCCGAACCTCAATGCCCTGCTTTATGAGGTAGGCTTTCACGTCCGCGATGCTGGGCATGGTCTCCTCTTTCCTTCAGCCCCTGTTCGATTTGGGTCAAGATGTCCGCCGCAAGCCGCTGCGGATCTTCGGCGTCCCGGATGGGACGGCCCACGACGATGTGATCCGCCCCCGAGGCGAAGGCGCGGCGGGCGTCCACGGTTCGTTTCTGGTCGTCCACGTTGGCCACGGGACGGATGCCGGGAGCGACCACGAGAAAGCCGCCGCCCAACTCGCGGCGAAGCCTGGGGATTTCCAGCCCCGAAGAGATGAGGCCGTCGCAACCCAGGGCCAGGGCCCGCCGAGCCCGCGAGAGCACCAGGTCCTCCACCGAGCATGAAAACCCCAGATCGCGTAAATCCCCTTCATCCAGGCTCGTCAAAGCCGTCACAGCCAAGATTTTCACCGACCCCTTGGCTTCCACGGCCGCTTTGAGCATGCCGTCGTTGCCGTGCACGGTGGTGAAGGCCACGTTTCTCTCGGCCACCTGGGCCGTGGCCCGCCGCACTGTTTCGGGCACATCGAAGAGTTTCAGGTCGAGAAACACCTTGGCACCCCGGTTCTGGATCCATTCCACCATGGGGAATCCGCCGGCGAGAAACAGTTCGAAGCCCACCTTGAAAAACCCCACCTGATCTTCGAGCCGCTCAACCCAACGCTTGGCCTCTTCGGGCGACGGCAGGTCCAGGGCGAAAATAAGCCGTTCACGCAACGGAATGGTGTCCACTCACGCCTCCATGCCGAAAAAGTTCATAAGGACGAAATGCAGGCACCGGCGCAGCACACCATAGGAAAAATGCCGGTGCGCCAGCCGGTAGTTGTGTTCCACCATGGCCCGGCACCGCTCTTCCGATTGGAGCACGTTCCGGATGCGGGCCACCAGCCGGCGGCTCACGTAGCCGTCCATGATGAGAAGGTCGAACCCCAGGGGCTCGATGTCCCGCACGAAGGTGGCGTAGCGGTTGACCACCAGGGGTTTACGGAAATAGATGGCTTCGAGAAAGGCGTTCCCGAACCCTTCGTAGAGGCTCGGGTACGTGATGAGGTCCGCATGGGGGTAGATGTCCCACAGGGCGATGCCGTCTTGGGGCGGAGGGGTTTCCACCCACGGGTCCACCACGTGGGTTCCCAGGAAGGTCAGGGACACCCCGTGCTGTCTCGCCTGGTTCTGGAGCCACGAGGCATAGTCCGGGTCCACCTCGCCCGCCTGGTGGGTGATGAGGAGTCGATAGCCCAGGTCTTTCAATGCCCCGGCGATTTCCACGGCATGCTCGATCCCCTTGCGGCGGATGACCCGGGTCGGCTGCACGATGAGCTTGTCTTCGGGGTCGAAGCCCAGCGTGCGGCGCAATTCCCGGCCCCCTTCCGGATCCGGCTCGGGCGGATGGTCGAAATCCAGCACGTTGGGAATGACAAAAGAAGAGACTCCGCGCCGATGGGCCAAGTCTTCGTGGGCGGCTGAACTGATGACCACGTGCTGGATGGTGGGCAAAGCCGGCGGGAAAGCCATGGACAGGAAGTCCCGCACGCAGTTGACCGCACAGCGGCTCTGTTCCCAGTAGAACTCGTGGTGGTGGGCAATGGTGGGCAGTTTCCGCTCGGCAATGACTTCGGTGAGGGCCAGGCCCAGGGGGATGTGCAGGGGACTCGCCAGAGCGTTTTCCACGACGAGCAGGCGGATATCGAAGGTCTTGAGAAAGTCGCAGAGCCTTTGCTTGAGCAGGGAGCGATAGTCGTGGATCTTCTGGGTCAGTTCAGGGGAACGGATTTCACGGCCGAAAGCGTGGGCCTGAATCCATTGGTTTTCCGGATGCAGGAAATGGGCTTCGGGAACCACCATGGACCGTGACGGATCCTTGTGAACTTCGCCCCCCCACCAGAAACATTCATACCCGCATTCGCGAAGCACATCCGCCCATTTGCCGGCTTCCATGGTCACGCCGTCGGCTGCGGTAAACCGGGTGGACACAAAACCGATATGGGTCGCCATAAAAACTCCCGCAGAAGGGTTGATCTGTGACGGAAATTGTGCCCATACTCGGCCCAAAAAGCAAGGACGGCTCTCCATGGCGAGTCCACAAAACCTCATCGTCTTTCATTACCATCTGCTTCGGGGCGGGGTGCGCACCGCGCTCCTGCGAAGCCTCCAGTGCCTCGCCCACGAAGGGTGGGCCACCGGCCGGCGAATCACCCTGGCCGTGGGCCGTGCCGACGGGGCGCGGAGTTTCGCGCGCACCTTGGCGACGCTCGTCCCCGATGTGTCCGTCATCGTGGATCCCCGGCTGGACTACCGAGAGGAGCCGTGGCCCGACGCCGCGAGCTTTTCCCAAGACGTGCGGGCCTTGAGAGACGCCATGCTGTCCTGGGCCGGCGGGTCGGCTCTTTTTTGGCTGCACAACCCCACCTTGGGCAAGAATGCGGCGGTCACCGCCGCATGGAGGGACGCGGCCCGCAGGGCCTGGGCCGACGGTCTTGACTGCCGTTTCCTGTATCATATCCACGACTTTCCCGAATGCGGGCGCACGGCCAACATGGAACGGCTCCGGAACTGCTGGAATCAGGGCGGCCTCGTCGACCTCTATCCTGCGGTTCCCAACACGGCCTACGCCGTGCTCAATTCTAGGGACCGAAACCGGCTCGTGCGCTGCGGCCTGCCTCCCGAGCGGGTTTTTTGGCTGCCCAACGTGCTCATCCCTTCGTCGAGCCCGCCCGCTCCTCTCCAGGATACCCGCCGCAAAGCCATGGAAGCGGCCCTCGCGAACTACGCCCTGGCCCACGCCTACCTTTTCGACCCCTCCCGGCCCCGATGGCTTCTTCCCATCCGGCTCATCCGAAGAAAAAACGTCATGGAAGCCCTCCTTCTTTCGGCCCTCACTCCCGAAGCCCCTCAGCTCCTCGTCACCTTGGATGCCACGTCGGCCCAGGAAAAACCCTACGCCGAAGCGCTCAAGCAGTTCGTCCGGCACAAGCGGTTGCCCTGCGTCATCGGCTTCGGCACCGAACTGGTCGGGACGGCCTTTTCCTTCGAAGAACTCATGATGTTCTGCGACGCCGTCGTCACCACCTCCCTCCTGGAAGGCTTCGGCTTCGCCTTCCTGGAAGGCCCGCTCCAAGGCCGCCCCCTTCTCGGCAGAAATCTTCCTGACGTCACGGCCGATTTTGCCGCCGTCGGGTTTCCCAGCCACCGCCTCTACGACACCCTTCCCGTGCCGCTGCAAGACCGCCACCGGATCCGCCTCTTGGACAAAGGCCGGCGGTTCGCCGCACGTTATGCGAAGATCGTCCGGACCCTTTCCCGGGAAGACCTGGATCGGTTCACATCGCGGCTTGAGGCCGTCTACGGCGGTGCTTCCGTGGATTTCGGCATGCTGGATTTCGAGGCGCAGCGCGACCTTGTGGGAGAGGCCCTGATCGGGGGGCTGGATGGAGTTTTCCCCGAATCGATGGAGCCGGTCCGGATGGATGAGGAAGCTTCCAGGGCTTTTTTCGCCCGGTTCGGCCCTACGGCCCACGCCCGGCGGCTCACGGACGCCTTCAATGCTTTGTGGGCGGCGGATCGCACCACGCAGGAGGACCGGCCCGCTCGGGGGGAGATCGAAGGCGAACCCGATGTGAATGCATGCGTGAGTGCCCTCTTTTTCGATCCCGTGTACCAGAGGCCGCTATTCGGAGGATGGTGATGGAACGGTGGCGGGATTGGCTCTCAGCCCATGTTTCTCGAAAACCCGCACCCACGGCGGAAGCCGGCTCCGTGCCGCGTCTTGACCCCAAACCCCGCGTGGTCCTTTTCGATATCTACGGCACGCTCCTCGCCGCACGGCACGGAGATTTGGAAGCCCAGGTGCGCAATCGCCCGGCCGAGGAAAGCTTTGTGGAAACGGCTCGTTTTTTCGGCTTTTCCGAAGAAGACGGCCTGGCGTGGGCGGAAGGCTTCTTTCGGGCGGTAAAAGAAGAGCACGAGCGGTGCCGAGCCATGGGGATCGGACGGGCGGAGGTGCTCGTCGAACGCATCTGGGAAGAGCTCCTGCGGAGTGTGCCCGATCCGCCGCCCACTCTGCCGGATCCCTTGGATGCGGCCTTGTACCGGGAACTCAAGGCCAACCCGGTTTCGCCTTACGAAGGCGCCGCCGAGGCGTTGGCGGCCTTGCACAGGGAAGGCTACCTCCTGGGGGTGGCGTCCAACGCCCAGTTTTACACGGTGCCCATTTTGGAATATGCCCTCGGCGGCGAAGGGCGCCTTTTTCCCGGTGCCGAACCCCTCGGGCCCGCCGAAGGCGAGGGCGAGACGGCGGCCCTGACGTGGGAAAAGCCCCTCTCGGAGGGCGCTTCGGAAACCGCTCCGGAAGCCCTTTTCCATCCCGACTGGATTTTCTTCTCTTTCCACCTAGGCTTCGCCAAACCCGATCCCCATTTCTTCCGGCTCGTCGCCACGCGGGCACGGCGCTGCGGCTGGAACCCCGAAGAGGTGCTCGTGGTGGGAAACGATCCCGTCAACGACATGGAAGCCGCCCGATTGCACGGCATCCAAGCCGTTTTGTTTTCGCCCGCCCCGACCGCGACGCCGCTCGGCGCCTCGTGGTCCGGGCCGAGTGTGCATCGGTTCGACGCGCTGGTGCAGGCCCTGATCGGCCGCTGAGAGAGTGCTGGGAAAGGAGCCCTAAATGTCCAATTTTGCCCAAAAGCATACAAAAATCGCCACCTTCTACCTGCTCACCCAGGGCCACTCCAAGATGAAGGAAGAACTCATCCACCATTCCCGGTGGAAGAAGACGGTGCTGGTGGTCCCCTTGCTGGCCAGCGAATTTACCGATCCGGAAAATCGCCCCGTTTTCGAAAACATCCTGGATGAGCTGCGCCACGCGCCGTACATCTCCCGCATCCTGTTCGGCCTGGACGGGGCGACGGAAGAGGAGGCGCGCGAACTGTGGGGCATGGCCCGCCACCGCGGCTTGCAGAACACCCTGGTGGTCCACAATGACGGGCCGGGTTTCCGAGGCATCTACGATCAGCTGTCCCAGGCCGGTTTCGCTTTGGACGTGCGCGGCAAAGGCCGCAACATGTTCCTGTCCTTCGGGATCGCCATGGCTCTGGGCGCGCAGACCGTGGCCCTCGTGGATGCCGATATCCGAACCTTCACCTGCGAACAGCTGGATCGGCTCATCTATCCGGTCCAAGTGTTGAACTACCAGTTTTCCAAGGCCTTTTACGCGAGACTGAAAAACGGAGAGCTTTACGGCCGGGTCAAGCGCCTGCTCCTGGATCCCCTCCTCATCGCCCTCAAACGCAAGTTCACCGAAAGCCAGGAAGAAAAAGTCCTTCGCCTCGTGGATTTCCTCCTCACGTTCAATTACCAGCTTTCCGGCGAAGTCGTCTTCGACATGAGCCTCCTCAAGCGCATGCATTTTGCCATGAACTGGGGGGTGGAAATTTTCACTCTCATCGAAGTCTATCGAAAAGCCAACACCATCGCCCAGGTGGAAATTTCCCACGAACCCTTCGACCACAAGCACCAGCCCGTCTCCCCCGAGGACAAGGACCGGGGCCTGCACAAGATGGCCATCGATATCGTGACGACGCTCCTGAGCGCTCTCGTCATCGAAGAGGGCTTGGAGATTTCCGACCACTTCATTCGCGATCTCACCCTCACCTACATCAACGTGGCCGATACGCTCATCAAGATGTACGCGGACAACGCCGCCTTCTGCGGGCTGGACTACGACCCGGACCGGGAGGAAGCCATGGTCCACGGCGTGTTCAAAAACGCCGTCCTCTATGCCGGCGACCTGCTCCTGTCCCCCTATCGGCTCGCGGACCGGTTCGCCTCTTTCGTGGGAAGCCAGCCGGCTTTCCAGCCCTATGTGGCCTCGGGGCTCATCCAAACCATCCACCAATGCGCCCAGCAGGCCCGGACCCAGCTTTTTGAAACACCGCAGACCGTGTCCTGGGATCGGGTGCTCCGCAAGGTGCCGGGAATCATCTACGACATCATCAACGTGGTGGAGACTGAAAAGCAGAAGTTCGCGCCGTGAGCCGCTCCAAAATGGCGCGACGCCCGGCGTAAAACGCCACGGCCATGGCATCCACGACGGCGTCCACCTCGTTGCGGTAGAACGCTTCGGCCTGTTCGGGCGGCACGCCCAAGCGTTTTTGGACGGCGCGCACGGCGCCGTAGGTGCGCGCGCCCAACCGATGGAGCTTTTCCCGGCAAAATTCCAGGAAAGCGGCGGTGTACAAGTAGGTCAGGCAGTTCTTGACGGCCTCCAGCCGGCGGGTCGCCAGAAGATGGGCGAGGCTTTCGTAAAGGATGCGGATCCAAAAATCCCGGGTGATATCGAGAAAGACCAGCGGGCTTTCATCGTCCGTGGGGGCGCTATGCAGTCGTTCCAGCCCATGCCGGACGGCTTCAAAGGTTTCCGGATCCAGGCTTTCCCTCATGGCCGCTTCGTAGCGGGAAAAGCCTGAAAGAAGCGTCTCCCGCTTTCGATCCACGTCGAACACATCCGTGGAACCGGGATCGATGAAGGCGATGCCCGTTTTGTCCGGGCCCCAGGTTTTCGGCCGTTTCAGGGGTTCATCGGAGCCGAGCAGGCGCGTTATCCGGCCGTCTTGGTCTTCGTAGTGCAGGAGCCTCCCCAGGGCCGAGCCGATGACTTCCCCGGGCATGACGGAAAGTTTGGCTTCATCGGTGATGTCGTGCAGCTTGGCGCCCAAATAGACTTCGTAGATGTCCGTTTCGGGATCGGCGATGTTGTCGAAGGTCGTGGCGATATCCGTCCCGTAGCGGCGGCGGGCGTCGTCCCAGACGGCTTCCCGTTCGTGGCGGACCGCCCCCGCCGAAAGGACGATGTCTCCCGAAATGCCCCCGGGGACGTAGCAGCCCATGAGGGTCGTGAGCGGCCCCACGATGAAGCGGGTCAACGAGGCGTCCACGAAATGGCGGGCGTAGCGCGCCGTGATGAAAAAATGCCGCTCCGGGGCCGAAGCCCGATGACGGGCTTCCACGGCGGCGAAGGTGCGAAACCAAGGGCGAAAGTCGTTTCGAAGATCGCCGTCCAAAATGATCAGCGTTTGCAGGCTCGAGCAGTGGGCCGTTTCGTCGAAAATGAGCTTGAGGGCGCTGCCTTTTCCGGGCGTGCGGTCTCCCTTGTAGCCGTCGTAGGGGGTGGCGGCCACAAGGAGCCGCTCCCGTGCCGATGCCGGCGCACTCCGAAGATAGTCGCACGCCGCCGAAAGGGCGGCTTCCACCGTGGAAACATCGGGCCGATCCAGCGTCAGGGTTCCGTCGGAGACGACGAAAGCGATGCGATCATCCGGGTAGGCGGCCAGGGCGGCTTCCATCCCACGGCGCAGTTCCGCCCCGATGTTGTCCGCATTTTGAAACGTGGGGTGCCCCACGACGCGCCTCGGCACGAACCGCGCCAGAATCCCGCCCAAGGCCCCCTCTTCCACGGGAAATCCGCCGCGAAACACATTCCGATCCACCTGGGTCAATGACACCTTGTCCCCCTTTCTTTCGCCCCCGCCCACCCTCACCCCCCGCCGTCTCATATCCCTTGCCCCAAAACGCCCCTTCCCGGGTGTATTGTTAGAACGCCGGGGATTTGGCGACCCGGCCCAAGTCGCCCCGAAGCCGATGGGCCAGCAGCGTGCATCGCTTCTGAATCCGGTCGTTTCGCACGGCCATGGCCAGGGCCTTTCGCGACCCCACCAGCACCACAAGCTTTCGGCCGCGCGTTACGGCCGTGTAGAGCAGGTTCCGCTGGAGCATCACGTAGTGTTGGGTGACGAGGGGCACCACCACCGCCGGGTATTCGCTCCCCTGGGACTTGTGCACACTCACGGCGTAGGCATGGGTGATTTCGTCCAGCTCCGAAAAATCGTAGGCCACCACGCGACCGTCCATGAGCACCCGGATTTCCTGGTTTTCCTCGTCCACCGCATGGATCCGGCCCAGATCGCCGTTGAAGACGTCCTTGTCGTAGTTGTTGCGTAGCTGCATGACCTTGTCGCCCACGCGGTAAACCCGCCCGGCCCGTTCCACGGCGCGCCCTCGGGGGTTGAGCGCCCTCTGGAGGGCCTCGTTCAGGTTCTGGGCGCCCACCGTCCCGCGGTGCATGGGGCTGAGCACCTGGATATCGTCCACGGGATCGAGCCCGAACCGGGCGGGGATGCGCTTCGTGCAGAGTTCCAGCACCACTTGGAGCACATCCTGGGGATCGTCCTTTTCGATGAAATAGAAATCCGACAGTCCCCCTTGGCGGGAACCGCCGTTGATGGGAAACAGCCCTTCCCGGATCCTGTGGGCGTTGACGACGATGAGGCTCTTTCGGGCCTGGCGGAAAATTTCGCTCAGGCGCACCACGGCAAAGGCCCCCGAGTCGATGATGTCCTGGAGGACGTTGCCGGCCCCCACCGACGGCAGCTGGTCCACATCGCCGACGAAAATCACGGTGGTTTTGGGGGCCACGGCCTTCAGGAGGTGATGGGCGAGGAGCGCATCGAGCATGGAGGCTTCATCCACGATGAGGCAGTCGGCGGCCAGGGGCTTGTTTTCATTGCGCTGGAAGCCTCCCGCCTGAGGGCTGAATTCCAAAAGCCGGTGGATGGTGGCCGCCTCATGCCCTGTGGTTTCGCTCAATCGTTTGGCGGCGCGGCCGGTGGGGGCGGCCAGAGCCACGCGGGCCCCCAGGCGCTTGTAGGCGGCGCACACGGCCTTGACCAAAGTGGTCTTGCCGGTGCCGGGGCCTCCCGTGATGACCAGGACCTTGTCCGTGAGCGCTTTGCGGACGGCTTCCATCTGGAGCGGCGCCAGGGGAAAGGGCAGGCTCGCCGTGACGGCGCTCAGGGTTTCGTCGATCTTGGCGGGCGGGAACCGTTTGGCGAAGGAGGCCACATAGGTCAGGCGGGCGGCCGTCTGCGTTTCCGCCGCATGGTAGCCTCGAAGATAAACGGCCGTCTCATCCCCCATGAGGCGCGCCGCCTCCTCGGGGAGCCGTTCCAGCACGGCGCGCCCGTCGGCGCTCAAGTTTTGCAGGCCCTTCGCCAAGACCTCCACGGGGGCTTCCAGAAGTTTTCGGGCGTCTTCCAGCAGCCGCTTTTTCGGCACGCACACGTGGCCTTCATCGGCGGCCTGAAAAAGCACGTAATGGAGGCCCGCTTCGGCCCGGAGCTCGGAATCCGGCCCGAAACCCAGGTTCCGGGCGATCTTGTCGGCGGTGACGAAGCCGATGCCCGCCACATCCATGGCGATCCGGTAGGGGTTTTCCCGGAGGACCTTGAGGGATTCCTTGCCGTACTGCTTGAAGATCCGGGTCGCATGGGAGGCGCTCACCCCGTGGGTCTTGAGGAAGATCATGACTTCCCGGATTTCTTTCTGATCGTCCCAGGCCTTGAGGATCATGCGAAGGCGCTTGGGGCCGATCCCGTCCACTTGCAGGAGCCGCTCCGGGTCGGTGTCGATAACCTCCAGGGTGGCCGTCCCGAAGGCCTTGACGATGCGTTTGGCCATCTCAGGCCCGATGCCCTTGATGAGGCCCGAGCCCAAGTATTTGCGGATGCCTTCCACGGTGTCGGGGCTGAGGGTCTCGTATTGGTCGGCCCGGAACTGTTCGCCGTACTTGGGATGGCGGCTCCAGGCCCCGCGGAGCCGAAGCACTTCGCCGGGTGTGACCGAAACGAAGGACCCCACCACGGTCACCAGGTCGCGGCGGCCGCGCACCTTGAGGCGCAAGACACTGTAGCCGTCCTCTTCGCCGGCGTAGGTGATGCGTTCCACTTGGCCTTCCAGGGTTTCCACGCTCGAAGCCCCTCGATCCTGCATTGGTTTTGACAACGGCACGGTGATTGTTAGAATAGCATTGAAATCTCGACGATTCCAAGAAGGGAGGACGACCATGGCTCTGTACATCAAAACCGATGATTACCGCAAATACGGCATCAGCAAGTATTCCACGCTGGAACAGGTGCGGGCCGTGGTCCAAAGGGAACTGAACATTCGACCGCTCTTCGTGCGGTTCGTCAATAAGCATGAATTCATCCGGGTGGATTTCCTGAAGCCCCAGGCCCGCCGCAAGAGGGATAGATCCCAGCCCAAGGCCGGCGAGGGAGGCCGTCGGCGCCGCCCCCGCTGAACCCCCGGGGGCTGTTCCGCCCACCCGGTCCAGCTGCCCCTCGGGGAGGGTCGCCTCCCCGGTCCCCGCGGGCGGGCGCGCCTCCCCCGTCCCCGCTGAAGACACGGGGGGCGCTTCCTTTTGGCCCGTCCCCGATGAAACCCAAGGGGTGGTTTTGCTCACCCGGTCCCCCTGAACCTCGGGGGTGGTTGCGTCTGCTCCTTCCCCGCGGGCGGGCGCGCCTCCCCCGTCCCCGCGGACGGGTTCGAGTTCACCTTGCTCTCTCTACGGCTTTCCCGCTTCCGTCTCCCTCTCCCCCCCGGGCTCGCCGCTTCCGTCTCCCTCTCCCCCTGGTCTTGCGGATTCTTAGCTCCCTCTCCCGCCACACTAACGGATTCCATTCTCCCGCTCTCCCCAGGTTCGGAGGCTACAAGCTCCCTCTCCCCCTTTAGGGGGAGAGGGCTGGGGTGAGGGGGCCAAAGGGCCGGGGTGAGGGGGCCAATTCAACAAGGATCGCCGGGAATCCACTATGCACCCTCCGAGAAAACCAAAGGACATCACAACAAAGGCCCGCTCTCTGAGAAAAAACCAAACCGACGCCGAATCGCTCCTCTGGCTTCATCTCAAGGGCCGACACCTGGCGGGAAAGAAGTTTCGCCGCCAGTACCCCATCGGGCCTTTTGTGGCGGACTTCGTCTGCGCCGAAGCAAAACTCGTCGTGGAAATCGACGGCGGGCAGCATGCCGCCCAAAACGAGCGGCAAAAGGATGCTCGGCGCTCAGAATACATGGAAGCTTTGGGATATCGGGTCCTGAGGTTTTGGAACAATGAAGTCTTGAATGAAACGCACGCGGTGTTGGAAGTCATTCGGCGGCATCTGGTAAGGGATTGACACCCCCTCACCCTGCCCTCTCCCCCTAAAGGGGGAGAGGGGAACTGCATTTGAGGCTCTCTTCCCCCCAAAGGGGCAGAGGAGAACTGGATTTGAGGTTCTCTTCCCACAGTAAACTGGTAAACTTAAATCTGTTTCTCCCCCAAACTCGAAGCTTCCTATCTCCCTCTCCCCCCGGTCGTGCCGATTCCGTGCTCCCTCTCCCCCTGGGCTTGCGGATTTCGATCTCTCTCTTCCCCCTTGGAGTTCGCTGACTTCAAGCTCCCTCTCCCGCCACACTAACGGATTCCATTCTCCCTCTCCGCCCAGGTTCGGAGACTCCAAACTCCCTCTCCCCCTTCAGGGGGAGAGGGCTGGGGTGAGGGGGCCAAAGGGCCCGGGTGAGGGGGCCAATTCAACAAGCATCACCGGGAGTCCACTATGCACCCTCCGAGAAAACCCAAGGACATCACAACAAAGGCCCGCTCTTTGAGAAAAAACCAAACCGACGCCGAATCGCTCCTCTGGCTTCATCTCAAGGGCCGACACCTGGCGGGAAAGAAGTTTCGCCGCCAGTACCCCATCGGGCCTTTTGTGGCGGACTTCGTCTGCGCCGAAGCAAAACTCGTCGTGGAAATCGACGGCGGGCAGCATGCCGCCCAAAACGAGCGGCAAAAGGATGCTCGGCGCTCAGAATACATGGAAGCTTTGGGATATCGGGTCCTGAGGTTTTGGAACAATGAAGTCTTGAATGAAACGCACGCGGTGTTGGAAGTCATTCGGCGGCATCTGGTGAGGGATTGACACCCCCCTCACCCTGCCCTCTCCCCCTAAAGGGGGAGAGGGGAACCGGATTTGAGGCTCTCTTCACCCTAAAGGGGGAGAGGGGAACTGGATTTTGGGGCTTTCTTTTCCCTAAAGGGGGAGAGGGGAACTGGATTTCAGGATGTCTTCACCCCAAAGGGGGAGAGGGGAACTGGATCTCAGGGTTTCTTCCCCCTAAGGGGAAGGGGGGAAACGCCGGCGGCATCTGGTGAGGGACTGACACCCCCTCACCCTGCCCTCTCCCCCTAAAGGGGGAGAGGGGAACTGGATCTCAGGCTTTGTTACCCCCAAAGGGGGAGAGGGAAGCTGGATTTGAGGATGTCTTCACCCCTAAAGGGGGAGGGGGGAAACGCAGCACGACGGCCCCTTCCCTTGAGGGCGACAAACATGCCGAAGGACGCCGCCGCTCCGGTAGGCGTTTGAGAGCCCTGCCGGTCGGGGGCCCATTTGAAGGCGGTGCCGGTCCCCTGATTCTCAAAGGGCAGGGCCTGTCCCCAAATTATTAAGGGCAGGGCCTGTCCCCCAATTATTGAAGGGCGCAGCCGGTCCCCTGATTTTTTAAAGGGTAATGCTTGTCCCCCAACGATTGAAGGGCGCTGCCGGGGCTCTAAGCATTGAAGGACACTGCTGGTCCTCCAGTCATTGGATGGCGCTGCTGAGGCTCTGATCGCCCGAAGGTTGTGCCGGTCTCCCGGCCCTCGCAGGCGGAATCCCGCGTCTGTCTCCTACGCTCGCAGATTTCAACCGTTCTCTGCCCAAGGCTAGCGGATTCCTACCTCGCCCTCTCCCCAGCCTCGGGCATTCCAACCTCCCTCTCCCTACGGTCAGACCTTCCAAGCTCCCTTTCCCGCCACACTGGCGGATTCCATTCTCCCGCTCCGCCCAGGTTCGGAGACTCCAAACTCCCTCTCCCCCTTCAGGGGGAGAGGGCCGGGGTGAGGGGGTCAAAGGGCCGGGGTGAGGGTGCCAAGGGGTCGGGGCAAGGGCGCAAAAAAATCTTGACATCCCCTCCCCGAAGAATTTATCCATAGCCTGTCTCAAAAGACGGCACCCAAAAAAGCGAAAGGCAAAAACCGTGCGCGCAGTGCAACAATCCCGAAATCTTCATTTCTGGTGGTGCTGGTGGTGGTGCGTTGCGCACGGGTGCGCCGACGGGGGTGCGTCGCTTTAGACCACCTGCACGAATGAAGCCATCAAGACCGTGGGCCACCCGGCCCACGGTCTTTTTGTTTTGGGGACAAGGCCGTGGGATTTCATCCCGCGGCCTTTTTTCATTGTACGCCATCCCTCAAGGGAACTCACAGGAGGACACCCATCATGCTGGTCGTGATGCACAAAGGAGCCACACCGGAAGACGTGGCGCACGTGGTGCGCGCCATCGAAAGTCGAGGCTACAGCGCGCGGCCCATCCAGGGCGGCGAACGCATGGCCATCGGCATCCTCAACAATCGCGGCCCGGTGGATCCCAACTGGGTGTTGGGCCTTCCCGGCGTCAAGGAAGCCATCCCGGTGACCCGACCGTACAAGCTGGTGAGCCGCGAATTTCACCCGCAGGACACGGTGGTGACCGTGGGCGATGTGCGCATCGGCAACGGCACGGTGGTCGTCATCGCCGGGCCGTGCGCCGTGGAAAGCGAGGAACAGGCCCTGACCATCGCCCGCCACGTGAAGCGCGCCGGGGCGCATCTTTTCCGAGGCGGAGCCTTCAAGCCTCGCACCTCCCCTTACGCCTTCCAAGGACTGGGCGAACAAGCCCTGAAAATCCTCGTCAAGGTGCGCGAAGAAACGGGTCTTCCCATCGTGACGGAAGCCTTGGACCACACCGTCTTCGACCTGGTGGAAGAAGCCGCGGACATCGTCCAGATCGGCGCCCGCAACATGCAGAATTTCACCTTGCTTCGCCGCGCGGGGCATTCCTCCAAGCCCGTGCTCCTCAAACGAGGCATGGCCGCGACCCTGGAAGAATGGCTCATGGCCGCCGAATACATCCTGGAAGGCGGCAACCCCAACGTCATCTTGTGCGAACGCGGCATCCGCACCTTTACGGATCACAGTCGAAACACGTTGGATCTTTCGGCGGTGCCCGTGGTGCGCAAGGAAAGCCACCTGCCCATCATCGTGGATCCCAGCCACGCCTGCGGCCGCCGGGATCAGGTGATTCCGTTGAGTCGCGCCGCCGTGGCCGTCGGCGCCAACGGACTCATGGTGGAAGTCCATCACCGGCCGGAAGAGGCTCTGAGCGACGGCGCCCAGTCGCTCTACCCCGACCAGTTCCGAAGGCTGTGCGACGAAATTCAACCGCTGGTGCAACTGTACGCCCGGGCGCCCGAATCCCGAAGCGGAGCCGAGGCGGCCCGTTTCGACGCGGTGGCGGGGGCGTCGGTTTAAGGGGCTGGAAGGATGCGGCCGCATCCCCCGCGACGGTTCCGGGGGGCAGAAGCCGGGCCGGAAGGTTCGGCATCCGGAGATTCTCCAAAGGACGGACACGATGAAACTGCGGTTTTTTCCCACACGGAAGGAATTCGCCGAGGGGCTCAGCCGGGGAAACCTGGTCCCCGTGTGCTGCGACCTTTTGGCCGACACGGAAACCCCCGTGTCGGCTCTGGCCAAGATCCGTCGTCCGGGCCGTCCCGTTTTCCTCCTGGAAAGCGTGGAAGGCGGTGAACGCTGGGGGCGCTACAGCTTCCTCGGCGCTTCCGCGTCGCGGCATGTTCGGATCTTCCGGGACCGCGTGGACCTGGAGGAAAACGGCGTGCGGCGCAGCCTGGACCACGGGGGCGATCCCCTCGCACTCCTGCGCGCGATCATGGCCCCCTACCGGCCCGTCACCATCCCGGGACTGCCTCGGTTTTGGGGCGGCCTTGTAGGGTGGTTCGCCTACGAAACGGTCTCCTTCTTCGAAAGGATTCCCCACGGGCTGCCGCCCGAAGAGCCCCTGGCTCATTTCGTCATGACGGATGAGCTCCTCATCTTTGACAATGTGCGCCACACTCTCACCCTGCTGGTCCCCGTGTATCGGCAAAACGAGGCGGACGACCCGGGAAGTCTCTACGACGAAGCCGTCTCGCGCTTGGAAAAACTGGCCGAATCCCTTGGGCGGCCTTTGCGGGTGCCGGCCGTTGCCCTGGCCGAGCCCGCCTCGGCCCCTCCACCCCCCCAACCCTCGTGCCCAACAGGAAAAACGGCGCGCCATGAAGGACCGGGGCACAGCGGGCAAAACGGCGCACCGGCGGAGAAGCCGCACAATGTGCCGACCGGGGAAGTCGCCCAAGCCGGCGCGTTTGGCTCGACCATATCCCGAGACGCCTTTCTTGCCATGGTCCGCACCGTCAAAGAACACATCACGGCAGGGGACGTCATCCAAACCGTGATTTCCCAGCCGTTCGTGCTCCGGCCCGCCCCCGATCCCTGGTTCCTGTACCGCGCCCAGCGCTACGTGAATCCGTCTCCCTACATGTTCTTCATGGAACTGGACGATCGGATCCTCGTGGGTTCTTCTCCGGAAACCATGGTTCGGCTGGAAAACGGTGTGGCGACCCTTCGGCCCATCGCCGGCACGCGCCCCCGGGGCGCCACGGAACAGGAAGACCGCCGCCTCGCCGACGAGCTCCTGAAAGACCCGAAAGAAAGAGCCGAACACCTCATGCTCGTGGATCTCGGCCGAAACGACCTGGGACGGGTCGCTGAAACGGGCACCGTCCAGGTCACCGACCTCATGGTCGTGGAACGCTACTCCCACGTCATGCACCTCGTCTCCAACATCACGTGCGACCTTCGCCGGGACGCCGACGCGTGGGATCTCCTGCGGGCCACCTTTCCGGCGGGAACGCTCACCGGAGCCCCCAAGATCCGGGCCATGGAAATCATCGCCGCCCTGGAACCCGCGCCGAGGGGTCCTTACGGCGGCGCCGTGGGCTACATCGCCTTTACGGGCAACATGGATCTCGCCATCACCATCCGCACGGCATGCCTCAAAGACGGCACCATGACCGTGCAGACCGGGGCGGGCATCGTGGCCGATTCCGTCCCCGAACGGGAATACGAGGAAACGGTGAACAAGGCCCGGGCCATGCTCAAGGCCGTGGCCCTGCTGCACAACGCCAACAAGAACCCCTAGGTCGGGCAAAGCGCAGCGAACCCCGGTGCCTGCAACGCCCCAAGGAGGTCTGCCATGATCGTCATGATCGACAATTACGATTCCTTTACCTACAACCTGGTCCAGTACCTGCAAGTGCTGGGGGCCGACGTGCGGGTCATCCGAAACGATGCGGCGTCGGTGGAAGAAATCCTGTCCTGGAACCCGAGCGGGATCGTCATCTCTCCGGGTCCGGGAAAACCCGAAGACGCCGGCGTTTCGGTCGCCCTCATCCGCGCGGCCGCGCCCTCCGTTCCCATCCTGGGCGTGTGCCTGGGCCATCAGGCCATCGCCGTGGCCTTCGGGGGCCGCGTGGGCCCCGCCCGGTCTCTCATGCACGGCAAGACCTCCATGGTCCAGCCCGACGGGCGAGGCATCTACCGGGGCCTTTCGGGTCCGTTCCAGGCCATGCGTTACCATTCCCTGGCCGTTTTCCGAGACGCCCTTCCCGACTGCCTGGAAATCAGCGCGGAAGCCGACGACGGCGAAATCATGGGGATCCGCCACAAGGCGTACCCGTGCGAAGGCATCCAGTTTCATCCCGAATCCATCATGACACCCGTGGGAAAGCGCCTCTTGCGCAACTTCCTCAACGGGCACGGAGGTCACTGACGTGTTTCGCGACTGCCTGCAAAAGATCGCCAAAAGGGTGGACCTTTCGGAAGAAGAGATGAGCGCCGTCATGGATGGGCTCATGTCCGGGGACCTCACCGACGCCCAGATCGGGGCCTTTATGGCCGCTCTGGCCACCAAGGGAGAAACCTTTGCGGAACTGGCCGGGGCGGCCCGGACCATGCGCCGCAAGGCCCACCGCATCCACGTGAACGCCTCCACGGTGGTGGACACCTGCGGGACGGGAGGCGACGGCGCCCACACGTTCAACATTTCCACCACGGCGGCCTTCGTCGTGGCGGGATGCGGCGTTACGGTCGCCAAGCACGGCAACCGGTCGGTGTCCAGCCGGTGCGGGAGCGCCGACGTGCTGGAAGCTTTGGGGGTGCGCCTGGATACGGACCCGGAAGTGGTGGAAGAGGCCGTGGGGGAAATCGGCATCGGGTTTCTCTTCGCGCCGCTCTACCACGGCGCCATGCGCCATGCCGCCAAAGCCCGAAAAGAAGTGGGCCTCCGATCCATTTTCAACATGCTGGGCCCCCTCACCAATCCCGCCGGAGCCAACTGCCAGGTGCTGGGCGTCTACGCCCCGGAGCTGACGGAAATGTTCGCCAAGGCCCTGCAGCGTCTCGGGGCGCGCCGCGCTTTCGTCGTCCACGGTCACGACGGCCTGGACGAAATCACGGTGTGCGCCCCCACCCGGGTGACGGAACTCCAAGACGGATTGCTGCGAACCTATGATTTGGACCCGGAACGGATCCTGGGCCGAACGGCCGACCCCGAAGCCCTTCGCGGCGGATCGCCCCAAGAAAACGCCAAAATTCTGCGATCCATCCTGGAAGGGGCGGCGGGGCCGCGCCGGGACGTGGTCGTCTTGAACGCGGCGGCGGCTCTGGTGGCTGCAGGATCGGCGGAGGACCTGAAGGAGGGGGTGAGGCTCGCCGAACAGAGCCTGGATTCCGGCGCAGCCCGGGCCAAGCTGGACGCCCTGGTGCGCTTCACTCGGGAACGCGCTCCATCGGTGGGGTGAAGGGTTGCCCGCTCATCCGGCCCCCTCACCCCGGCCCTCTCCCCCTAAAGGGGGAGAGGGGGGCATTGAACTTCCGCCGATGGGTTGGGCCCTGTCCGCTGGATTCGTGCCACTTCTCCTTCGGGTCGGCTCCCCCCTTCCCTGGATCAGTTCCCCCTCTCCCCTTCATTCATTCCCCCTCTCCCCTTGAGGGGAGAGGGTCGGGGTGAGGGGTGATAGGCAAGGGGATAAGGGTAAGAAGTAGAGGGTAGGCAGGGAAGGGTAAGGGGTAAAGGATGAGCGGGGAAAAAAGCTCGGGGTCCGGATTCACGCTTCTATCGATGGGTTCCCCCTTGCCTCGATGGCACGCTCCCTGTCTCCTGGATTCGAGCCACTTCTCCTTCGGGTCGGCTCCCCCCTTCCCTGGATCAGTTCCCCCTCTCCCCTTCACTTATTCCCCCTCTCCCCTTGAGGGGAGAGGGTCGGGGTGAGGGGTGAAGCGTAAGGCGAGAGGGGTGAGGGGTGATTCGTGAAGATTGAAAAAACGGAGTAGCCACAATGGCCGATTTTCTTTCCCGAATTCTTCATGCCAAGAAGGCGGAAACGGCGGCGCAGGCGGCCCGGCGGCCCCTTGCGGAGATCCGCCGCGATGCGGAAGCCATGCCGCCGCCCCGTCCCTTCGCCGCCGCCTTGGCCCTCGGTCCGGATCGCACCTCCCCCCTTCCGGGAAAAATCGCCCCCGTAGTCCCTGGGGTGGCGGAACCAACTTTGGCGCCCTCATCCTCCCCAAAGGCGCCCCTTCTGCCCGCTTCCGGTACGGACCGGAGGTTCGCGCTCCCAGAGGCCGCCCAGGGGGATGCGCCGAACGCTGGCCATCCATCCTGCCCCGTGCGGTTGATTGCGGAAATCAAGAGGGCGTCCCCGTCCAAGGGACCGCTCCGCCCCGACCTCGACCCGGCGGATCTGGCTCACGCTTACGCCAGGGGCGGCGCGGCGGCCCTTTCCGTCTTAACCGACGGCCCTTTCTTCGGCGGCTCCCTGGAGGATCTCGCGGTCGCCCGAAGCGCCGTCTCCCTTCCGGTCCTTCGCAAAGATTTCATCGTGAGCGACTATCAAATTTACGAAGCGAGGGCCGCCGGAGCCGATGCGGTCCTCCTCATCGTCCGGGCGGTAAGCCCCGCTTTTCTCCGGGACGCCCTGGCCTTGTGCGAGGCTCTTGGGCTGGGCGCCTTGACGGAAGTTCACAACGAGGCCGAAGTGGAAACCGCCCTGGCCTGCGGCGCCCAAATCCTCGGCGTAAACAACCGCAACCTTGAAACGTTTGAAACAAATGTGCACACCTCCATCCGCCTGCGCTCGCAAATCCCCGAAGACCGCATCATGGTCGCCGAAAGCGGCATCCGCGACCGCTCGGACATCGAGCGGCTTCGGGCCGTGGGAATTTTAAATTTCCTCGTTGGAGAATCCCTGGTGCGCGCTGCGGACCCGGAAGCAGCCGTGCGAGATTTCCTGGGCCCTTTCGGCCCCCTCACCCCGACCCTCTCCCCCTAAAGGGGGAGAGGGAGATCTGGAAGGTTCCAATCCTCGAGGGGGAGAGGGGGATGGGGAGCGGGCCAATCCTCAAGAGGGAGAGGGGGATAAGGAACGGGCCCATGCTGAAGTGGAGAGGGGGATAAGAAGATGGAGAGCAGGCCGGTCCTGAAGGGGGAGAGGGAGAGGGAGGTGAGGAGCGGGCCAATCCTGAAGTGGAGAGGGGCAAAGGGAGATGCCGAACGTGTCAGTCCTCGAGGGGGAGAGGGGAATGCGGAGCGGGCCAATCCTGAAGTGGAGAGGGGCAAAGGGAGTTGCGGAAGGTTCGAGCCTTCAAAGGGGGGAGGGGGATGGGGAGCGGGCTGGTCCTAAAGGGGGAGAGGAGAGAGGGAGGTGAGGAGCGGGCGGATTCCGATGGGGGAGGGGGACGGCAGGGCCGGGGCGAGTCCACCGGGGAAAATGAGGCTTGACGGCTTTGACCATGAAAAAGTGGCGACATTATGAATTTGAAGGGGCGAGCCCACGGGGAAAAATGAGGCGCGACGGCGGGGGGCCCATGGCAGGTTTGCTATGGCGCGGTTCCTGCCGAGCCAAAAGGCTCAGGGCTATGGGAGCCAATAACCCCCCATCACGGGCGGCCCATCACAACGAAGGATGAAAGTCTCATAGTTACGGTCTGTTACAGAGACTTTCATATACCCCCCATCACGGGCAGCCCGTGACAACAAAGGATGAGAGTCTCGTGGTTACGGGATGTTACCGAGACTTTCATATCAACGGAGGCCTACCGATGGACATTAAAATTTGCGGGATCACGACGGTGGAGGATGCGGCGGCCGCGGCCGCCCTGGACATCCAAGCCGTGGGGCTCGTCTTTTACCCCAAGAGCCCGCGGTTCGTGGACGAGGCGGCGGCCCGCCGCATCGTGGAAAGCCTCCCTTCCCGGATCGCCGCCGTGGGGGTCTTCGTGGATACGCCCGCTTCGGCCGTGCTCCAAACGGCTCGGGCCGTGGGCCTTCACGCCGTGCAGCTCCACGGGTCCGAACCCCCGGAGGACATTTGCCGCCTTCGCGACGCCGGCCTTCGGGTCGTCAAGGCCCTCTTCGTCAACCGCGCCCCCGGCCTGGACGCTCACACGGCTTACGCCCCCACGGCGTTTCTCGTGGAATGCGCGGGATCCCGGCGACCCGGCGGGAACGCCTTGACCTGGGACTGGTCCCGGGCCCGCGGGGCCATCCCCGCCGTGCCCATGATCCTCGCCGGGGGCCTCACCCCGGAAAACGTCCGGGACGCCGTCCTCGCCGCAGACCCGAGCGGCGTGGACGTGAGTTCCGGTGTGGAAAGCCGCCCGGGTCGAAAGGACCCGGAGAAGATGCACCGATTCGTGAACGCCGTGCGCCGCCTTCGGCCGCACCCATCCCAAGGAGGAATCTTCTCATGAACCCCACCGCAGCCTCATCTTACGCCTCGCCGCCGTCCGCCAAAGCGGCGGGCACCGCCGTGCCGGATGCGCGCGGCCATTTCGGTCCCTTCGGAGGCCGCTACGTGGCCGAAACCCTCATGCCGGCCCTGCTGGAACTGGAAGCCGCCTTCGAGGCGGCCCGGAAGGATGCGACCTTCCACGACGCCTTTCATCAGCTGCTCTCGGAATACGCCGGGCGCCCCACGCCCCTGTATCCGGCCCGGCGGCTCACGGCCCACTGCGGCGGTGCCCGCATCTACCTCAAACGGGAAGACCTGGCTCACACGGGCGCCCACAAGATCAACAACACCCTGGGCCAGGTCCTGCTCGCCCGGCGCATGGGCAAAACCAAGGTCATCGCGGAAACGGGCGCGGGCCAGCACGGCGTGGCCACCGCCACCGCGGCGGCCCTCTTCGGCATGGAATGCCGGGTCTTCATGGGCACGGAAGACGTCAAGCGCCAGGCGCCCAACGTGCGCCGCATGGAACTCCTGGGCGCCCGAGTCGTCCCCGTCTCCTCGGGCACGGGAACCCTCAAGGACGCCATGAACGAAGCCATGCGCTACTGGGTGAGCGCCGTTCGGGATACCTTTTACGTCATCGGATCCGTGGCGGGCCCCCACCCCTACCCGGTGATGGTGCGCGACTTCCAGAGGGTCATCGGCGACGAAGCGCGCCGTCAGATCCTGGATCGGGAAGGACGCCTGCCGGACGCCCTCATCGCCTGCGTGGGCGGCGGCAGCAACGCCATGGGCCTCTTCTATCCCTTTCTGGACGACCCCGTGGCCATGATCGGCGTGGAAGCCGCCGGAGAAGGGATCGACACGGGAAAACACGCCGCCACCCTGGGCGCCGGATCCGTCGGGGTGCTGCACGGATCCAAGTCCTTCGTCCTCCAGGACCCTTACGGCCAGATCCGGGAAGCCCACTCCATCTCCGCCGGGCTGGACTATCCCGGCGTGGGCCCCGAGCACGCGTGGCTCAAGGAAAGCGGTCGAGCCCGCTACGTGGCCGTGACGGACTCGGAAGCCTTGGAAGCCTTCCGGACCCTCTCCACCCTGGAAGGCATCATCCCGGCCTTGGAAAGCGCCCACGCCGTGGCCTACGCCATGGAAGAAGCGGCGCGAAGGGGCCCCGACGAGATCCTCATCGTCAATCTTTCCGGCCGGGGCGACAAGGACTTGGGCATCGTCTTTCGGGATCTCTAGGAAGACGGGCGGTTCGCAGAGAAACCCATCACCTTTTTGGAAAGGATCCATCCATGAGCCGACTGGCACGGCTTTTCGCCGATCTCAAGGAAAAACACGAAGGCGCCCTCGTGGGCTTCGTCACGGCAGGCGATCCCACGCCCGACGTGTCGTTTCACATCCTTCGGGCCATGGCCGAAGCGGGCGTGGACATCATCGAACTGGGGGTGCCCTTTTCCGATCCCACGGCCGACGGCCCCGTGATCCAGCGCTCGTCGGCCCGCGCGCTCGCCCAAGGCATGACCCTGGAAAAGACCCTGGATCTGTGCCGGGCGCTGCGCCGGGAAACCGACGTGCCGCTTGTCGTCTTCAGCTACTACAATCCCATCCTGGCCATGGGCGGAAGGCGCTTTTATGAAGAAAGCGTGCGAGCCGGAGCCGACGCCGCCCTCGTCGTGGACCTCCCGCCCGAAGAATCGCGGGAACTGCTGGACCAGTGGAGCGGGAACCGGCTGGATTTCATCCGGCTTGCGGCGCCCACGACCCCGACGGAGCGCATGGCGGCCATCGCCCGGGACGCCTCGGGGTTTCTCTACCTGGTGTCCATGACCGGGGTGACGGGAAGCGCCGGGCTGGATCTTTCGGAAGTGGCGGCAACGGCGGCGCGGTTGAAGGAGGTGACTTCCCTTCCCGTCTGCGTGGGCTTTGGACTTTCGCAACCCGAGCACGTTTCGGCGGTGTGCCGGGCGGCGGACGGCGCCGTGGTGGGAAGCGCCTTTGAAAGGCTCATCGAGAAAAACCTCGGGGCGAAAGATCTTCCCGAGCGGATCGCCCGCTACGCCCGCACCCTCAAAGCCGCCACCCGCTCGTGACTCCGGGCCGTGCGCCCCTTCCCCGTCGGGGCATGCCAGCCCCCTTTCCCCGCCGGGGAACGCCGGCCCCCTCTCCTCCTTCGGCCACTTCCAGCCCCCTGCGCCGATTGGGGGATACCAGCTCCCTCTTTGCCGAATTTTCGGCCCCTTATCCCCCTTCCGGCAATTCAGCCCCCTCCCCCCTCTGGGCGATCTCAGACTC
Organism: Desulfosoma sp.; assembly: GCA_037481835.1. Lineage (GTDB taxonomy): Bacteria > Desulfobacterota > Syntrophobacteria > Syntrophobacterales > DSM-9756 > Desulfosoma. The sequence continues at coordinate 90,242 of JBBFKW010000006.1, forward strand.
CTTCTCCCGTTTGGGGGACGCCAGCCTCCCTCCCCCCTTCCGCCAATTCCAGTCCCCTTCCCCCCTTGGGGGATCCTAGACTCTCTCTGCCCCCTTTGGGGAATCTCAGACTCCCTCTCCCCCCTCTGGGGAATTTTAGGCTCCCTCTCCCCCCTCTGGGGGGAGAGGGCCGGGGTGAGGGGGGGCACACCCGCCGATCTCCCCCTAAAAATCCCCCTTCCCTCGGCGCGCGCCGCGGGTTATGAGCCGACACAAACCCCGCCGGGTTCGGTTCCGCCGGAAGGCCAGCCTTTTAACGGGCCGTCCCCGGGCTTTTCGACACCGCCTTCCCGCTCTCGTTTTTTTCGCACTCAGCGCTTCCGGAAGGCATCCGCCCTCTCCTTCATGCCACGGAAAGGAGGTGGGAACGCGTCAACGCCAATCCCTCGAGACCCTCTAAGACCTGGAAACCTTCATCTTCCACGGAGGAGCGACATGAAGAAATGGATCGGCCTGGTGAGTGTGGTCTTTTTCGCCGCAGGAGCGGCCCTTTACGCGGCAAGCCTGAGCGATGTGGAAGAACTGGGAAAACAGATCATGTTCGACCAAAAACTTTCCGTGCGTAACAACCAATCCTGCGCCAGCTGTCACGATCCCAAGGCGGGCTGGGCGGGCGGCGTGCCGGGGATCAATCTCAAGGGCGCCGTCTATCCCGGATCCATCCGCACGGCTTTCGGCAACCGAAAGCCCCCGTCCGCCTCCTACGCCACGGTGGCCCCTCGGCTTGATTACGATCCCGACGAAGGGCTTTTCTTCGGAGGCAATTTCTGGGACGGGCGGGCTACCGGCTGGGAGCTGGGGAATCCCGCGGCCGACCAAGCCCGGGGGCCTTTCCTCAACCCGGTGGAGCAGGCTCTGCCCTCTCCGGCCGATGTGGTCCAAAGGGTGTGCGCGTCCAAGTACGGCTGGCTGTTTATGGCGCTGTGGGGGGACGACGCCTGCGACAACATGACCAGGGGGTACAACGCTGTGGCCCTCTCCGTTGCCGCCTACGAGGCGTCACGGGAGGTGAACGCCTACAGTTCCAAGTACGATGCCGTCCAGATGGGAAAAGCCGAATTCACGGACCAGGAGAGTTTGGGGCTGGAAGTCTTCGAAGGCAAAGGACGGTGCGCCGCCTGCCATGTCCTCGATCCCCAGACGGACGGCGCTCCTCGCGTTTTCACCGACTTTACCTACGACAACCTGGGCATCCCCAAAAATCTTAATAATCCCTTTTACGCCACGGACCCGACTTTCGTAGACAAGGGCCTCGGGGACTTTCTCAGGAGCCTTGCCGGGGACGACTCCTGGAGGAGCGCTCCCTACGTGACGGAAAACATAGCCGCTCTGGACAACGAAACCTTGTACGAACTCGCCACCCAAAACGACGGCAAGTTCAAGGTGCCCTCTTTAAGGAATGTGGACCTGAGGCCCGGTCCGGGCTTTGTCAAAGCCTACGGGCATAACGGCTACTTCAAGTCCCTGGAATCCATCGTTCACTTCTACAACACCAGGGACGTGCTGCCGCGCTGTGAGAGCGACATGACCGACGCCCAAGCCATGAAAGCCGGCTGCTGGCCCGCTCCGGAATTTCCCGATAACGTGAACACGGACGAATTGGGCGACCTGGGACTTTCGCCCGAGGAAGAGGCCGCCCTCGTCGCGTTCCTGAAGACCCTCTCCGACGGCTACTTCAAACCCGAATAAGCCGACGGCCCCGCCTCCACCTCGTTCACTCCGCCCTGTGGGGGACTTCCGGCCCCACCTCCCCCCTCAGGGACATTTCAGGCTCCCTCTCCCCCTGTTCTGGAATCTTAGACGCCCTCTGCCCCTCTAGGGAATCTCAGACTCCCTCTCCCCTCGTTGGGGAATCCTAGACGCCCTCTGCCCCTCTGGGAAATCTCAGGCTCCCTCTCCCCCCTCTGGGGAATCCTAGACGCCCTCTGCCCCTCTGGGAAATCTCAGGCTCCCTCTCCCCCCTCTGGGGAATTTTAGGCTCCCTCTCCCCCCTCTGGGGGGAGAGGGCCGGGGTGAGGGGGGGGCCTTTCTCCTTTACGATTCCTTCTCAACCCTGAACCCATGACCCCCGCCGGAGGACCCGGCGCGCCATGATCCCCCCGAGCCGCCTCTTCGCTGCCGGGCGCCGAACCGTTTCCCGGGATCTTCCCGACTTGGGCCGGTACATCCTCATCGGCCGCCTGAACACCGTCGTCGCCTTTTTGGGCAGCCGTCACATCGCCTTCTTCAGCAGAGGGGAAACTTCCGGTGAAAGCCCCTCTTCTCCTGGAAGAGCGAAGAGCGGCGGCACGGTGAGGACGCAAGGAGGGGGGATGGCCCCCCTCACCCTACCCTCTCCCCCCAAAGGGGGGAGAGGGTAATAAACACAGTTAGACGCAGAGCCGCTCTTAGCCCCGACCGTTGCCTCTCGCTTCCCTTTGGGGGGAGAGGGTAACAAGCACCTCTCTCCCCCCTTTGGGGGACGAGGGCAATAAACACCTCTCGCTTCCCTTTGGGGGAGAGGGGAATAAGCACATTTAAATGTAGAGCGGATCTTAGCCCCTACCTTTCCCTCTCGCCCCAATGTGAGGAGAGGGGGATACACACAGTTAGAGGCAGAGCCGCTTTTAGCCCCGACCGTTGCCTCTCTCCCCAAGGGAGAAGAGAGGGGCAAAGTTCATTATACGTAGAGCCATTATGAGCCCCTCCCCTTCCGTCTCCCCAAAGGGGGAAAGGGAAAAAGGGTGAGGTGGTGGAGCACACTCGCGGGCGGAGAAGTCATCCTCCCTCTCCCCCTTCGGGGAATCTTGGGCTCCCTCCCCCCTTCGGGGAATTCCAGCGCCCCTCCACCCTTTGGCCGATTCCAGGCCCCCTCTCCCCTCCTTGGGAAATCTTAGACCACCTGTCCCCCCTCTGGGGATTTTTAGGCTCCCTCTCCCCCTCTTGGGAATTTTAGGCTCCCTCTGCCCCTCTGGGAAATCTTGGGCTCCCTCTCCCCCCCTTGGGGAATCTAAGACTCCCTCTCCCCCCTCTGGGGGGAGAGGGCCGGGGTGAGGGGGGGCCTCGGTCCTCCGCCTGCTTCCCGGGGGGTTACGGCTTGTCGGCAAAACAGTACACCGTCAAGCCTGCCAAATCGTTTCCTTCGATCACCTTCAATTCCAACAAACACAATGCCTTGAAGAGCCCATTGAGGATCGGCGGCACCTCCCCAAGCTGAGACCGGGCCGTGTCTCGGCCCGCAATTTTCCGACCCCACCGAGCCGCGGCAGCCATGGGCAGCACGGCGGCGAAATAATAGCCGGCTTTCTTTTCCTCCAACCCGGCATCCTTGACGACACGCCTCAATCCCGAAAGCGTATAGCGCCTCCGATGCCCCAAAAAGACATCATGGCCGCTCCAAAGGCGCGGAAAAGCCGGAACGGTGATAAAAAACCGTGTTCCCCTCTTGGCCCCGCCTGCAAGGCTCCTCAAAAAGGCAAGATCGTCATCCACGTGTTCGAGCACATCCATGAGAAGCACCAAGTCCCCTTCCAGCCTGTCCATCCCGCGCCGGTAGTGGAGGACTTTGGGCCCGATGACCTCGTCGCACTCCGACGGATAGGCGGGATCAAGGCACCAGGCCTCCCGAGCCCCCGAGTGCTCGAGAAGATAGCGGGAGAAAAAGGCCGATCCGGCCCCCATGTCCACGATCGTTTCAGGGATTTTTCCTTGAAGAAGGACCATCATGGCCCGCGCTTTGGACCCGTAATCCCAATGGTCTTCCAATCGCCCCTCCAGCAGGCCCGTTTCTTTGACGTCCAAGGCTTCCCCCTCTCCTTACCGCTCAGGCCCGTGCCAGGCTCTTTCCAGGCCCCGACAGCGCAAAAGGGCTTTTGCCATGAAAACCCCGTTGCCCCGGCGTAAAAGGCACGCTACTTTGTTCCCGCAATGGATGAGCGCCGCCACATTTCTTTTAGCGAAAAGACGCCTCATGGACTTCTTGATCCGGATCGTCACCGCCGGCCGCCGATGGGCAGCACGGGACATCCCTTCCTTCAATCGATACGTGCTCGTCGGCTTGGTCAATTCGGTCGTCGGCTACGGGGTCATCTTCGGGCTCCTCAGCCTTGGAGCAAACCCCTACCTGAGCAACGCCTCCGGTTACGCCGTGGGCATCACCGTTTCCTACATCCTGAACAAGCGCTTCAGTTTCCGATCCCGAAAACCCGACCGCACGGCCTTTCCCCTGTTCGTCGCCTCCCTCGCCGTCGCCTATCTCGCCAACCTGGCCGTGCTTTTCGCCCTGCTCCGGTGGGGCGCCGTAAACCCCTACCTGGCCCAACTTCTCGCCGGCGGGGTGTACACCCTCGTCGGCTTCCTGGGAAGCCGATACATCGCCTTCGGGTCCAAGCACGTACAAAATGCGCCTTGAATCTCCTTTCCCCGGGCGTGATTCACACCGCACCCGAAGGAAGACCTTCCCCGTAAACGATAAGTGAAGAAGGTCCTACGCACCAACATCAGCCATACACTTTCGACCAGGATACTCTGAATTCAATCCCCCGTAAGCGTCTTCAGTCGGGATAACGCCTGGGAGATCCCCTCAGGCGCGCTGTGAGGTGATTCCCTCACAGGACTGGGCCTCAAAACCAGCCAGGGATCGTCCCAGTAAATGACGATGTGACGCCCGTCGTTAAGGATGCCCTCCAAAGCTTGGAAATACTCAGTGCGGTCAACGTTCAGAAAAGCATCGAAAGAAACGAGCATACCTTGGCGACGTGTCCGCCACTCATCCGGGTAATGGAGGTTGTGCGTGGTGGGCTGTAGATACAGGATGATATATTCAGCCTCATCAACACCTTTAGGGAAAGGGAAAACCCTTTTTACGTGAGTAAAATGTGCAGCCACGTTGCCCTGGACGGAGATGGTCGCTTCCTGCCCAATGATCTCGCGGATTGAATCCACACGAGGATCAGGCTTCAGGGTCAGACTCCAGGGCCGCCAGAGATTGAGCGACCCCGGCAAAGGAAGAGGCGCCATGATATACCCGACACCGATGTTCACGGCCAGAATGGCCGCGGCAAAAACCCCTGGCCGCACGTTGCGAAGCATTTCGGCGTATCGCCGGCAGCCGTACACGGCGGCACAGGCCAACACCGGCACAAGGGTGGCCGTATGGTAAGCGGCGATTCCCCTCGGCATGGGAACCGCCGAGAGCAAGTTGGCGGCCAAATCCGCACAACCCGGCAGAAGGAAAGACGGAGCGGCCAGGGGCGCTCCAAAGAACAAGAGCAAGAGTCCCATGAGATATTTCGCGCCGCCGAAATGAATGAAAACGGTCTTTAGAACAAAGGGTAATCTTTTCAGCGTCCCAAAGATTATTTCGCCGACGGAATGTCCTAGCCAACTATACCGGCTGAAGTGGCCCATTCCTTCCGAAAGCATCAAATGCCTGCCGGTGGGGGAAAATGCAGGAATGATCCGCCCGAAAACCAAAAAAATGTGGAAGGCACCGAGGGTCACCAAGACGCTCCCCCGACCCCACTCCCTCCAGCGGATACCCCACAGGATGCCGAAGCCCGCAACGCAGAGGCCGAAATGCTCCTTACATAAAAGGATCACAACGGAGCATAGCACTAACAAACCAAAGCGTTTCCTTTCCACAGCGAGAAAACCTGCGGCGATAAAAGGAACGGCCAATGTCTCGGCATGGAACGCCCATGGGACGGCGCTCAGGACGTAAGGGTTCACGAGAACCGCAAGCCCCAGCATGGCGGCCGCGGCGCGAGAACCCAGACGAAGGAAGGCCAGGCGATAGACGGGGAGGAAGGTTACGGCCAGAGCAAAACCCTGCGCAAGAATGAGCCATTCGGCTCTCGGGGATAAAGCGTAGATGGGGACAAAAGCGGCAAGTATGGGCATGGAATGAATGGCAAAGAAGTTGATCCCCAACGTTGTCTGGAAGAACCTTCCATGAAGAGTGCTCCACACCACGTGATCGAATAAGGCGATATCCTCGTAGTGCGTGAGGAAACTCCAATAGTACGCCAGGCCCGCAATGGAATAACCCGCAAAGAACAGAAGCACCACGCCCACAGGCACAAGGGCTTGTCTCTTCCCTCCGGAAAAAACCCAACCATGGTCGGCCGGGCACGCCGCTTCAAGATCAGGTGCCGCTTGAGTCGCTCCACGCATCGCCCACCTCTGAAAACCCTCACATTTCCTGCCACGGCTCATGGGAACAAGCCCAAAACGCATCCACGTTCGTTGGGCATAGCGTCGCCGTTTTGCTTTTCATTGGAACGTCGCTTCAAGGCGCATGGATCGGTTTGATTTCATGGCGGAGAATCAGACTTCGGAACTTGGGAACGTCTTTCACAAGCACGGAATTGCTCTCGTCGTCGTAGACGAGGCGGAAGTCGCCCCGGGCGATGAGGAGCTGCCGGATGGGGGCGTTGCGCTCGCAGACGACGTAATCGATGCCGTAGGGGTCGAAGGCGTCCTCCCAGCCGGGCTTTCCACGGTACATGACGTCATATTCCTTCAAGAACTCGTCGCCGTACATGTCCGCCCGACCGTCCACGAAAACCTTCTGATCCGGGTAAAATTTAAAGATCAGGTAGCCCCCGAAATGGTAGGTGTTGAAGACGCGGCCCCGGACGCCTTCCCGCTCCACGAACTCCACGGCGTCCACGGGAAGCAGGCTGTTCAGGCGGAGGGGTTCTCCCGCGGCCCACGTGGGGTAGAGACCGTAAGCCGCCACCCCGGCGACGCCGAGGAGAATCCAGTTGAAAACGTATTCCAGGTCGCCCAGCTCCCGGCTTCCCCGACCTTTGCCCTGCTTGTAACGCTGCCAGGCGGCCTGGAGGGGGCGCAAAGGCCACGCGTCGTCAAAGCCCCGGCTGAGGCTCAGAGCGCAGTGGGAAATGAGCACCAAAGCGACCAAGGGCATGTGCCGGACGGCCTGGAAGCTCAAAAGGACCACCACCGCCGGGACGGCCAATTCCGTCACATCGGGCTTTTGCCTGTTGAAGACGAGGAAGACGACCCAAAGGGCGATGAGCCCCAGATAGCCTTTGTCCAGCAAGCCGTGAAAGTTCGGGCTCTGCCACTCGCTGATGAAATGCGTGGACGCCCACATGGCCGACACCTGAAAAGGATAGAGCCAATGCTCGATAAAATAGGGATTGATTGTGCTCGCCGCCGCCGCGGCCGCCGCGACCATCGCCAGGCGATACAGCCGCCCGCGATCCCCATGCGGGACGGGGCCGTGGAGCCGCAAGCGCACGGCTTCGCACACCGCGAAGAGCCAGAGCAGCACAATTCCCATCATGTATCCGGCGTGGGCGTTCACCCAGGCCACCATGAGAAGGGGGACGAGCCCCAGAAGGCGCGGTTTCCCCGCGTACTTTTCTTGAAAGAGGGCGTAAATCAAAAAAGAAAGGAAAACATAGGTCACAAGCTGGGGTCGCGGGGACACACCGACCGCCAAGTACACCATGAAGGGCAGCGAAACGAGAAGAACGGCGTTCTTGGAAGGCAGAAAGAGGCGGGCGGTTCTGCCGGCGAAAACGACGGCGGCTGCGGCAAGCCCGGCCATGAGGGCCCTGACCGCCCACGGCCCGCCCGCCCTGTGGACGAGATAAAGGATCACCTGGAAAAGCCATTCGTGGAGCACCCACGGGCTTCCCGGCCGGGTGAAGGAAAAGGGGTCCGTCTTGGGCAGCCGACCCTCGGCAAGGATGATCTCCCCGGTTTTCAGGTGCCAGTAGTAGTCGGGGTCCCGAAGGGTGCTGAAGACCGCAACCTTACCAAAAAAGACAAGAAGGCCCAGTCGGTACGTGTCCAGAATCTTCAAGAACCGCATGTGCATTTCTCCATGGGTGCGCCGTCGCTTTCTCCAATGCCCGAATCTTTTTTCCAAAAGCCCTGTGGTTCCCCGCAACAGGGCTCGGCCCGGCGGGGCCGCAAGCGCTTTCTCAGGGTGCCCCCTGCCTCTCATGGGCCGTAGGGGACGAAGGGGTGCGCTCCAAAAGGTCTGAAGAATGGGAATCCCGACCCGCGGCCGGGCGGTATTCCTTCACGAAATAAAGGGGGCGTCCCTTTGTTTCGTTGAAGACACGGCCCAGGTATTCGCCGATGATTCCCATGGTCACGAGTTGGACGCCTCCGAGAAAGAGAATCGTCACCATGAGCGAGGGATAGCCCGCGACGGGGTTTCCGTGGACGATCTTGTCGTAGGCGATGTACGCGGCATAGAGGAAGGCGAAAGCGGCCACGGCGAGGCCGAGGATCGTGGCCAAACGCAGGGGGGCCGTGGTGTGGGACGTGATGCCTTCCACGGCGAGGTTCCAAAGGCGCCGGTAGTTCCATTTCGTTTTTCCCGCCCATCGGGCATCCCGGCGATACCGCACTTCCTTGGCATCGAAGCCGACCCAGTGGAAAAGTCCCTTCATAAAGCGGTGGTGCTCCCGAAGGGTCTTGAGGGCGTCCACGGCCCTGCGGCTGAGCAACCGGAAATCTCCCGTGTCGGCAGGAACTTCCGTTCGCGAGGCAAGGCGCAGAACACGGTAAAAAATGTAGGCCGTCAAGCGTTTGAAAACGCCTTCGCCGTCCCGGGCGATGCGCCGGGCGTAGACCATGTCGTAGCCTTCCCGCCATCCGGCGATCAGTTCGGGGATGAGTTCGGGCGGGTCCTGAAGATCCGCGTCGATGACCACCACGGCGTCTCCCCGGGCATGGTCCAAGCCAGCCGTGAGGGCGATTTCCTTGCCGTAGTTTCGGCTGAGATCCACGATCCCCACGTGAGGGTCGGACGCCCGCAAGGCGCGCATCTTCTCCAGGGTCGGGTCCGTGCTCCCGTCGTTGACGTAAAGGATTTCGTAGGTCAAATGGATCCCCTGGAGCACTCGGGACAATCTTTCGTGAAAGGCGTCGAGGACCGCCGATTCGTTGAAGGCGGGAACGACGACCGAAAGCGTTGGGCGGGAAGAGATGCCGGAAGGATATTCTTCTCGGCCGGGGGCTGTCGGGCTGTCCATGGGCATCTTCCAAATGTCCTCCTTGGGGAGAACCGATCTTTCTGCACGGCCGAGGGGCCTCGGCACCCAGCTCTTGGCCTAAACGGGCCGATTCTTCCCAATCGCCAGGTCCCGGCAGGCGGGCGTAAAGCCCGCCCCTACGAAGACAGACGGACCTGTTGAGCGGGGGTGGGGTTTATCCCCGCCCGCTCATCGCAAGGAGATGAAAAGAATACAGCAAAAGAATCGCTCCATTGAGGAGCAAGTTCCGTACCCATGAAGGCCGCCCACTTTCTGGAGGTCTGTCGTTTTTTCAGGCCCCCCCGGAAGGGCGTTCCCGTAGGATGGCTCTTTGCGGCCCGGGCGTCAAGTTCGAGGGCCCGGAGGTTGAGCGGGTTCGGCCGTCTTCCGAAACCCCGGTGGGGCTGGGAAAGGCGGCCTGCGGGGGGAAAATCCCCCGGCCCCGCTCCGGGCTTTCCGCGGGGAAACCTGCACGGGGCAAAATAGCATGGAAGAACCGGTGGTGCCACGCTGCAAAAAAACTGTTGACTTCCTCTTGTGGTGCCGATGTAGATTATGGGCAACTTTGCGCCTTTCGAAACGCGCACGGGGGGGTCGAGGCGCCGGCCGGAAGAACCGGCTCGGGCGCGAGTCCCCATGATTCCAACGGCAAAGGATTTCCCCTTTCCCCATGACGGTTTTCGACCCCCTGAGAACGCAGCCGGCACATCCCCCGAAAGACCTTTCCTTCCTTAACGGGCGAAGAGCGGCCTCACCGCAAGGGCGCCCAAGTGTGCAACGAACCTCACACACCGATGCAAAACCCTGCACACATTTGCGCAATGCATTGCACACCCCATGGAGGAATGGTGCGCCTTGGGCCGAGCCGGCCCGGGGCGCGGGAGGTGCACGGCCCCCAGAAGGGGGCTTTCGAGTTTGGGAGGGGTGGGCATGGAGATTTTTTCGGAAGAAGGACAAAAGATTCCAATGGCTTAGGGACATGGCGGGGCTCGGAGGCCGATTGTCCCGGCGCCTTGGCACGGAGCTTGCTTTTGTTTCGTGCCAACGCGGTTTTGGTGCAGCAGTGCAACACCCAACAACAAATCGAAAGGAGTACGGCATGGAAAGAATTAAAAGGTTTCTGAAGGACGAGGAAGGGGCCACGGCGGTGGAATATGGAATTATGGTTGCCGGCATTGCGGTGGCAATCATCGCCATCGTCTTTGCGCTCGGTGATAAGCTAAACGTACTCTTCACAAATGTGGACGCTAAAGTAGGTGACAGAGTGCCAAAATAGTGGGCTTTCGGAAAACGTGTACGAGCAAATGAACAGAAATTAAGGCACCGGTCAGAAACCTATTGAATGGACCATATGGGGCGGGACGCCGCCCCATACTCCAGTATGGGCTAAAGTTGAACCCTTAAGCGGCTCAATCGGCGATCCGGTGCTGCGTCCTCAATGAATGAAAAGGCATCATGTGTGACGTTATGCCAGCGATTTGTAAAAGACTCTCAAAGTTCCGGCACACCGAACAGGGAGCCACCGCGCCTGAATATGCCATCATTGCCAGTAGCATTGCGGCGGCCGTTGCCCTCGCGGTGAAGGGACTGGGGACTAAAGTCAACGCTCTCTTTTCGAATTTTTACGACTTGCTCATTTCACTCATAAAATGATTCTTGGGCCCGGGGTCTTGCGTGGCGGACCGACCTGACATGAATCACGACATAGCCTTGAAGACGATTGCCGGACTCATCGCTTTAGCCGCCGCGGTGAGTGATCTCCGTACCCACCGGATCCCCAACCCGCTCATCTGCACGGGAACACTCCTGGGGCTTCTTTTTCATGCCCATGCCGACGCTCTCACCGGGCTCCTTTTTTCCCTCAAGGGGCTGGGCGTGGGGCTCGGCATTTGGCTCATCCCTTACGCCTTGGGGGCCATGGGGGCGGGGGACGTGAAGCTCATGGCGGCGGTGGGAGCCCTTTTGGGAGCCCGGGACGTGGTCCACGCCTCCCTGTACGGCGCCCTGTTCGGCGGTATGTACGCCCTGGGCGTTTTTTTATGGCGAAAACCCTACCGGGAACGGTTCGGGCTCATGATCGCGACGTTTTTCCGAACCGGCCGGTTTCTCTATATCCCCGCCGCCGCAACGGACGAGAAGGTGCGGCTGTGCTACGCCGTCGCCCTTGCGGCCGGAACGTTCACCCACCTGGGCCTGGATGCCCTGGGATTTCGTCTCTTCTAAAAAATTTTTGCTTGATTTTTCTCAGCATTATTTTGAAAAATTCCGATCAATTCCTGTGAGCCGGGTTTCACGGGTTTTCCGTTTTCTGCACCCCAAACCGTGAAGGGGGAGTCCTCATGGGTCGATACCGAGCTTTGATCCCTCTTGTTTTGGCGCTGGTGGTCGCCGTTTTGGGAAGTTACGCCATCTACCAGTGGCTGCGACAGCGGCCGCCCACCGTCGTGGAATCCACCCGGGCGGACACCCAGAAGGTGGCCGTGGCCGCCGCGGACCTCCCCTGGGGCACCAAGCTCACCCCGGAAATGATCAAGACGGTGCCTTACCTCAAGTCCAGCGTCCCCAAGGGTTCTTTCAGCGAACCCAAGGAGTTGGCGGGCCGCGTGCTCGTGCAGCCCGTCAAGGAAAGCGAACCCATCCTGGAATCGCGACTCGCCCCGACGAGCATCCAGACGGGCGGCATTTCGGCCGTGCTCAGCGCAGGCAAGCGGGCCATCGCCGTCCACGGGGACAAGGTCGTGGGCCTGGCCGGGCTCATCGCCCCCGGGAACCGCGTGGACGTCCTGGTCACGGTCAAGGACCCCGACCTGGAGATGGAAACGACCAAGATCGTCCTGGAGAACGTGCCCGTGCTGGCCGCCGGGTCCAAGCTGGAAAAGGGCAAAGACGGGGAAGCCCATCCCGTGGACGTCTACACCCTGGAAGTGACCCCGGAAGAAGGGGAACGGCTGGCCCTGGCGTCCACCCAGGGAAAACTCCAGTTCGCCCTGCGCAACGTCACGGACCAGGACACGGTGCTCACGGATGGGGCGACGCTTCCCGAGGTCCTGGCGGCTTTTCGGCCGGAAACCTCACAGCGCAGGCAGGCGGGCATGACGGACAAGGAAATCCTGGAAGCCCAGGCCATGCTGGAACGGCAGGCGGCGTCCATGGGCCACAGGCGCGGAAGCGGCCGCAGCATCGTCTTCATCCGCGGAACGGACGTGACCACCGTGGAGGCGGGCCGATGAACGGACGGAGCACAAGGCAGACAAGGGAGGGGTTAAGCATGAGAGCAGCGGCGCTGGCGGTGGTGGTGGCGGCGGTCCTCGCAGGGTGTGCGCCCGTTCCGAGGCCCGCCGGGCATGAGTTGAGCTACCAGAGGAAGATGCAATCCGCCCGGCATTGGGAACAGCTGGCCCGGGAGGTGGCCGTGGAGGTTCAAAAGACGCTGCCGGTCCAGGGGGTGAGCGGTATCCAGCAGATCACCGTCTCCGCCGACGATCGCTCCGACTTCGGCATCGCCTTCCGCCAATTTCTCATGACGCGGCTTCGGGACGCGGGCTACTGGGTGACCGACGATGCGGCCAACCCCACGGTCCTGCGCTGGCGCACCCAGAAGGTGGTCCACGAAGGGGACCGGCCCTGCGCCATGAACCTCCCCTACCTCGTGGGGAGCCTCCTCACCCTGGGCATGGACTACGGCGGATCGCTCCCCCGCTCGGAAATCATCCTCACCGTGGAACTCAAACGGTCCTCGGCGGTTTTGTGGAACCGATCGGCCGTCTTCTACGTGAACTGCGAAGACATGAACCATTACGGGTCCCAAGGGCCTGAGGTGGCCGGGGCGCCCGCGCAGGCGCTCGGCCGCACTTACGGCGTCGTGGGCCGCTGATCCTTGGAGGAGGGACATGGAGATGAGGCGCTTGTCTGTGCTGTGTGTCGTGCTGGGGATCGCGGTCGCCGCGGCGGGCTGCGCATGTCAGCGTCCCTGCGGGACGTCGGTCGGGGCTTTCGGGCCGGTGGAGGCCGGCGGCAACGTGGTTTCGGCCGCCTACCGGATCGCCGACGCCATGGCGGGAAACCTTCGCGACCCGGTCGGGCCCGACCGGACGATTCTCGTGGCCACCTTCGTGGACGTGAACGATCTCACCAAATCCTCCCCCTTCGGCCGCATCTTCGGGGAACACGTGGCGTCCCGGCTGGCCCAGAAGGGCTACCGCGTCATGGAACTCAAGCTTCGCCAGAACTCCATCTTCATGGAAAACACCAAGGGCGAGTTCCTCCTCAGCCGGGATGTGAAGGACGTGAGCACCACGCATAACGCGTGGGCCGTCGTCGTGGGGACCTACGCGGCGAGTTCCGACCGGGCGTACGTGTCGGCCCGCATGGTGCGCGCCGCCGACGGCGTGGTCATCGGCGCCTCCGACGGCGCGGTGCTCATGAGCCCGAGGGCCCTTGCCGCCATGATTCCGTGGGAGTGACGGCACGAGGCGGTGGTGCGGCCGCGTTTGCTCAGGGAAAGGACGAGAGGCCATGGGAGAGCGCATGGAACGAAGAAGCGGCGGGGGGAACATGGGCTTGGGAAAGCTATGGCGCGGTCTCAGGGCCGCTTTGCATAAGGGCGGGATGGGTGCCGTCCCCATGGGGAGGCGCCGGGGATGGGTCGCCGTGTTGATGTGCGTCCTCGTGGTCGCGGGGGCTTCAGGGGCGGCGGGGGCGGCGGGCCCCGACCCCAACCCGGCCCCGTCGGGTCGGATCCGGCTCACCGCGGGCACTTCGGCCACCATCCCCATCCCCGAAAAGACCCTCATCGGCCGGATCGCCGTGGCGGCTCCGGAAGTCGCCGACATCCCCCATTACCCCGAGGGGACGTTTCCGCCCGAACGGCACGTGTACATCACCGGCAAAGCCCCGGGGCTCACCACCTTGACCCTGTGGGACGACAAGGACCGGATCTTCAAGGTCTATGAAATCGAAGTCGTCCCCGACGTGTCCCGGCTCCAGGCGGTGCTCAAGCAGCTCATGCCCGACGAAAAGGGGGTGAAGGTGACGGCCGTCCATGACGCCGTGGTGCTCACGGGAACCGTGTCGGGGCCGGCCCGCATGAGCCAGATCCTGGAACTGGCCGCATCCTACGCGCCGGGCAACAAGGTCATCAACCTCACCCAGGTCTCCGGCGTCCACCAGGTCATGCTGGAGGTGCGGGTGGCCGAAATGTCCACGAGCCTCATGCGGCGGCTGGGGTTCAATTTTGAATACCTGCGGGGCACGGACTTCGTCATCAGCCGTATCGGGAGCCTCATTAATGTGGATGACCAGAGGATCACCTTTTCGGATTCGGTGAGCGCCCTCTTCCGGTTCAACAAGGGCAACGCCACCTGGACGGGCTTCATCGACGCTTTGAAGGAAGAAGGGCTGGTGACGATCCTCGCCGAACCCAACCTCATCGCCCTGAGCGGCCAGACGGCGGATTTTCTCGCCGGCGGGGAATACCCCGTCCCGGTGCCCGACGATGAAGGGGACATCACCATCGAGTATAAAAAATACGGCGTGAGCCTGGGCTTCACCCCCACGGTGCTCCAGGACGATCTCATCAGCATGCGGGTGTCCCCGGAAGTTTCCGAACTGGATTTCGGCAACGCCTTGTTGCTGGGAGGCTACGTGGTGCCGGCCCTGACCACGAGGCGGGCGACCACCGTGGTGGAGCTGCGAAGCGGGGAAAGTTTCGCCATTGCAGGGCTCATCAAGCAGAACGTGCGGGAAGCCGTCTCCCGGTTCCCCCTGTTGGGGGACATCCCCATCCTGGGGGCGCTCTTTCGAAGCAGCAGCTTCCAGAAGCAGGAAAGCGAACTCGTCATCATCGTCACGCCCCACTTGGTGAAGCCCATGAAGAGCCTGGCGCGCCAGCCCCTTCCCGTGGACCGGTTCACGGAGCCGAGCATGACGGAGTTTTTCCTCTTTGGGTTGCTCCAGGGGCAGAAGGGGCCGGAATCGGCGGCCGTGGGGCGGCCTCGGGGGTTGTTTGACGGGCCCTTCGGGCATGTGGTGCCGTGAGGGGGGGAGGCTTTCTTGACATGTTGGCTGATTGCCCCCTTGGCCCCTTATCCCCCCCCCTCACCCCGGCCCTCTCCCCCAGAGGGGGAGAGGGAGGATTTAGTTTTCCCCAGAGGGGGAGAGGGAGGATTTAGTTTTCCCCGGAGGGGGAGAGGGGGGATTTAGTTTTCCCCGGAGGGGGAGAGGGGGGATTTAGTTTTCCCCAGAGGGGGAGAGGGGGGAGTGAATTTCCTTCGGACGGGGAGAGGGGGGAGGAACTCCCACGGAGGGGGCAGATGGGGGATGAACTCCTACGGAGGGGAAGAGGGGGTTAGGATTTGCCCGGAGGAGGGCGGCTTGACTGGGAGAGGCAGCGGTTGAATTTACCCGCGGGGCAGGAGGGACGCTCAGCCCCCCCTCACCCCGGCCCTCTCCCCCACAGGGGGAGAGGGGGCATTTAATTTTCCCCAGAGGGGGAGAGGGGGGATTTAGTTTTCCCCGGAGGGGATAAGGAGGATTTAGTTTTGCCCGGAGGGGGAGAGGGAGGGTTTAGTTTTCCCCGGAGGGGAGGGGCCCTGGGATAAAGCCCCATCACGGGCAGCCCGTGACAACGAAGGATGAAAGTTTCATGGTTGCGGTGTGTTACCGAGCCTTTCACATAAAGGTTAAAGAAGCGGCAGGGACGGACCGATGGATAGGGTGAGGAGAAGATGATGGGACGGATGGCGGCTGTGGTGGTCGTGGTGGCGGTGATCCTGGGGGCGTGGGCGGGGTCGAGCCCGGCCGAACCCGGGGACAATCAGGCGGTGGGCCAACAGTTCGGGGATGCGGTGGCCGTGGCCAAGGCGGTGCAAATCGTGCGGCCGGAACAGCCCCGCAAGGAGACGGGCCCTCCGGGCATCGCAGGCAAGAACGCCGACGCCGCCATGGAAAAGTACTACGAGAGTTTCCGCAAAACCGCTCCGGCGCCGTCCACGGTGAACATTTCCATCGGTCGATGAGCGCCCCCTGACGGGCCGCGCCCGACAACATCGAGGATCCCCATGGAAGCTGAGGTGATTTCCGTTCAGATCCAGGTGCAGAATCGAGAAGCCCGCCGGGTTTTGGAAGAGACGGTGGCGGCCACGGAAGGGTTCAAGCTCTACCGGGAAGGCCAGGCGGTCGCCACCGACGTGCTCATCATGGAAATCGGTCCAGAGCCCGATCGCGACTTCGATTTCATCCATACCCTCCTGGAGGCGGGAACGGTGGGCGCCGTCTTCCTCACCTCCGCCGAAACCGACCCGGCGCTCCTCATGCGGGCCATCCGCGCAGGAGCCCGAGAGTTTTTCCCGCAGCCCATCGACCCTCAGGAGGTGCGCCAGTCGCTCCTGCGCTTCAAGGCCCAGCGCCAAAAGCTCATGAACCACGGCCAGCGTCGCAAAGGCGTCATCCTGCACGTCATGGGCGCCAAGGGCGGTGTGGGGACGACCACCCTGGCCGTGAACCTGGCCACCATCCTCGCCCGCGGCGCCGAACCCAACGCGGTCGCGCTCATGGACATGAATTTCCTCTTCGGGGAGGCGGCCGTCTTCCTGGATGCGGAAACCACCTTTCACTGGGGGAAAATCACCAAGAACATCTCCCGGTTGGACGCCACGCTGCTCATGAGCGTCCTCACCCAGCATCCGTCCGGCGTGGCCCTGCTTCCGCCGCCGGCCCAGTTGGACGGCTACAGCGGCGTGACCCGTGACGTCCTCCGCCGGCTCCTCACCCTCATGCGCACCATGTTCGACTACATCGTCGTGGACGGCGGCCAGCTCGTCAACGACGTCAACATGCAGATCCTGGAAATGGCCGACGAGATCCTCGTGGTGGCCATCCTGAGCCTGCCGTGCCTGGCCAATGTGCGGCGGCTCCTGAAACTTTTCCACGACACGGGGATCGAAGAAAGTCGCGTGAAAGTCGTCGTCAACCGATTCCTGAAAAACGCCGATATCAGTCTCGAGGACGCGGAAAAAAGTATCGGGAAACGGGTTTTCGCAACCGTGCCCAACGACTTCCGAACGACCACGACGGCCATCAACCGGGGAAAGCCCCTCATTGAACTCGCCCCCAAAAAACCCGTCACGGAAGCCGTGGTGAACCTCGCCGCGTCCCTGGCCCAGGTGGAACCGCCCAAGCGGCGGGGTTTTTTCGGATTTCGGTTTTGAATCGAAATGTTTTGAGAAAGGACACAACCCATGGAAGCCGGTTACAGCTCTTTTTCCCCGATCTTTTCCGGTACGGCGGCGGCGGACGTTCCCGGTGAGTATTTCGAACTCAAAATGCGCATCCACGACCGCCTCATCGACCTCATGGACCTGACCCTGCTGGAAACCGTGGACCAGCAGTTCCTCCGCAGGGAAATCCGCCGGCTGGTGGAAAAGATCCTCAAAGAGGAAGAAAACGCTGTGCCGCTGAACTACGCCGAAAGGGAACGGCTCTTTCGCGAAATCCAGGACGAGGTGCTGGGCCTGGGGCCCTTGGAGCCGTTCCTGCAGGACCCCACGGTGGCCGACATCCTGGTGAACACCTACCGGCACGTTTACGTGGAGCGGTTCGGCAAATTGGAACTCACCGAGGCCCGATTCAAGGACGACAACCACCTGAGGCGCATCATCGACAAGATCGTGAGCCGGGTCGGGCGCCGCATCGATGAATCCATGCCCATGGTGGACGCCCGGCTGGAAGACGGCTCCCGTGTGAACGCCATCATCCCCCCCTTGGCCATCGACGGGCCCATCCTTTCCATCCGCCGGTTTTCCAAGGACACCCTGGAACTGCAGGACCTCGTGAGCATCAAGACCCTGACGCCCGAAATGGGGGAACTCATGAAGGGGATCGTCCGGGCCCGACTGAACGTGCTCATCTCGGGCGGCACGGGAAGCGGCAAGACCACCCTTCTCAACGTCCTGTCCCGGTTCATCCCGGACGATGAACGCATCATCACCATCGAGGATGCGGCGGAACTGCAGCTGCGCCAGCGGCACGTGGTGCGCTTGGAAACCCGGCCGCCCAACATCGAAGGCAAGGGTGAAGTGACCCAGCGGGATCTCGTGATCAACAGCCTGCGCATGCGCCCCGACCGGATCATCGTCGGCGAGGTGCGCGGCAAGGAAGCCTACGACATGCTCCAGGCCATGAACACGGGCCACGACGGATCCCTGACCACCATCCACGCCAATTCCCCGCGGGACGCCCTCATGCGGCTGGAAACCATCACGGCCATGGCCGGTTTCGACATCCCCACCCTGTTCATGCGCCGCTACATCAGTTCCGCCTTGAACGTCATCATCCACGTGGCTCGCCTCTCGGACGGGTCCCGAAAGGTGACGAGCGTCCAGGAAATCACGGGCATGGAAGGGGATGTGATCACCTTGCAGGAAATCTACAAGTTCGAACAGACGGGGATCAGCGAAAGGGGCAAGGTGAAGGGAATCTTTCGCAGTACGGGCATCCGGCCCCGGTTCCTGGAGCGGTTCCGGGCCATGGGCATCAAGCTGCCCCAGGGCATTTTCGACCCGTCCCGGGGCTATGAAGTGTAAGGACAGGTTCTGTGCTTAAGGAATCGCCTTTATGAGCACCTATGTGTACATCGGCGCGGCGGTCTTCGTGCTCGTCGTCGTCGTCATCGAACTGATCGCCTACGCCCTGGCCCTTTACAAGAACCCGGAACGGGGCCGGGTGCGCCGGCGCCTGAAGGTGGTGGCGATCGACGACGCGGATTCCACGGCTCCGGTGACGAGCTTGCTGAAAACCAGGGTGTTGAGCGAAATTCCGTGGCTCAACCGCATCCTCACCCGCATCCCGGGGCTGCAGAAACTGGACGCCCTCCTGGAGCAGGCGGACATCCGGCAACCCTTGGGGTTTTTCGTGCTCTTGACCTTCCTGTGCGCGGCCCTGGGCTTCCTCGTGGGGCTGCTCTTTTTCAAGGGGCGCCTTGTTCCGTGGCTTTTGGGCGGTTTGGCGCTGGTCGGGCCGTACCTTTACATCCTCATCAAGCGGGAACGGCGCATGGCCGCCTTCGAACGGCAGTTTCCCGACGCTTTGGACCTCATGGCCCGGGCCCTCAAGGCCGGCCATTCCCTGAACACGTCGTTCAAGCTCGTCGCCGACGAGTTCGACGAGCCCATCGGGCGGGAATTTGAAAAGGTCTTCGACGAGGTGAACTTCGGCGTGGGTTTGGCCGAAGCTTTGAATCGGCTGCGGGAGCGCATCATCAACCCCGATTTGGACTTTTTCGTGGTGGCCGTGGTGTTACAGCGGGAAACGGGCGGCAATCTCGCCGAAATCATCGAAAACATCGCCCGGCTCATCCGGGAGCGGTTCAAGCTCCGGGGGCAGATCAAGGCCCTGGCCGCCGAAGGGAAACTGTCGGCTCTGGTCCTGGTGCTTTTGCCCTTTTTCATGTTCCTGATCCTGCGCATCGTGAACCCCAAGTACGTGGGGCTCCTTTTTTCCGACCCCATTGGGCGGCCCATGGTCGCCGGCGCCTTGGTTCTCATGGTCCTGGGCGTCATTGTCATGAAGCGCATGATCGATATCCGCGTGTAGCGAGGCCGGAGGCATGCCCACGCCGAACGTTGAGGTTCTCCCATTGGTCGCCGCCGGCGCCGTCTTTCTTTTCGTCATCCTCGCCTACCTGGGTCTTTCCGCCCTGGCGGGCGCCCGGGCCGAACGCCGCCGTTTCATCGAAAAGGTGAAGGCGGGGTCGGGCTACGAGGACGAAGGGGATGAGGGCGAAGCGGAAATGCCTTCTCTCATGCGGGAACAGAAGGGCCTGGGGGCGGCGGTGGCCCGGCTCGGCGATGTGGTGGCGCCGTCGGCCCGCATGGACACCCCCACCCGGAGAAAGTTTCTCCAGGCCGGGTTTCGCAGCGAAACCGCCGTGGCCGTTTACTGGGGCATGAGGGTCCTGCTCGCGGTGGCCTTGTGCCTGGGGTTTCTCGCCCTTCGCGTGGCGGTCTTCAAGCTCATGCCTGCCGCATGGACGACGGTGATCGCCGTGCTCGCAGCGCTGGTCGGGTTCTATCTTCCGACGTTGTGGCTGGCGCTGCGCATCGCCTGGCGCCGGGAAAGGATCCACCGGGGCCTTCCCGATGCGTTGGATCTCTTGGTGGTGTGCGTCGAAGCGGGCTTGGGCCTCGATGCCGCCCTGGCGCGGGTCGGGGACGAACTGGCCCTGACCAACAAGGTCTTGAGCGACGAATTCAAGCTCTACGGGCTGGAACTGCGGGCGGGGAAACCCCGGCGGGAAGCGTTGAGGAACCTCAGTCTCCGAACGGATCTTCCCGACATGAAGAGCCTCGTCACGCTCCTTATCCAGACGGACAAATTCGGGACGAGCGTGGCCCAAACTTTGAGGGTCTATGCGGATTCCATCCGCACCACGAGGCGGCAGAAGGCCGAGGAGATGGCGGCGAAGATCCCGGTGAAGCTCGTCTTCCCGCTGATACTTTTCATTCTGCCCGCTTTGTTCGTGGTCTTGGCGGGCCCGGCGGCTATCAGCATCTTCCGGGCCCTCATGCACGTTGCCGGCGGCCGCTGACGGAGGGCCCCGGCTCTGCAGGAGCCGGCATGCGGCCACCGCCGCCGCCCCGCCGGTTTCCCCCCTCTCCCCCTTGAGGGGGTGGAGATCAAGCTTTCCCCTCTCCCCCTTAGCGGAGAGGCCATCGCTTTTCCCCTCTCCCCCTTGATGGAGAGGAGATCATCGTTTTTGCCCTCTTCCCCTCGAGGGGGTGGAGATCAAGCTTTCCCCTCTCCCCCTTTTGGGGAAGAGGCCATCGTTTTTTCCCCTCTCCCCCTTTAGGGGGAGAAATCAAGCTTTCCCCTCTCCCCCTTTAGGGGGAGAGGGCAGGGTGAGGGGGCAAGATCCTAAATTTTCCCCCTCTCCCTGGGGGGACGAGACCTTACTTCTTGCTCTCCCCCTTGATGGGGAAGAGGCCATCGTTTTTCCCCTCTCCCCCTTTAGGGGGAGAGGGCAGGGTGAGGGGGTGAACCACCCATGCCGTATTTTCCACCGACCATATCCCCGACGGGCGCCCCGCCCCGCCGCCGTGCGCCCATGGGATGCACGGCCCCCGCAGCGCTCAGCACCGCGCCGTTCCCGGTCCGATCTCCCGATCCGCGGGCGTCCCGTCTCCACACCGCGCCGGCCCAGGCCTTGCTGTCCCGCCTCGGCCTCATCCCCCGCCGGTCGGGAATGCTCCTTTTTTCCCTGGCGTTGGCCGCCCTGCTCTCCGGCTGCGCCACATCCGGAAACCCTCTCGCGCGCCGCTCCGAGGGCCTTGCGGCATACAAGGAGATCGTCGCCTACCACCAGAAAAAGAGCCAGGCCGAAGCCCAACCCGTCAAATCCGAAGAGGTGGATCACGAACGGTTGGGCGACGTCTATTTCGCCCAGGGCAACCTGGACCTGGCCTTCCTCCATTACGACAAGGTGCTTCGGGCTCACCCGGAAAGATTGGACATCCGCTGCAAGAAGGGCCTGGTCTATTACGCCCGCGGACTCCACCAGGAGGCGCTGGCGGAATTCCAGGAAGTCCTGAAGGCACAGCCCGACCATGGGCTGGCCAACGAAGGGGCGGGCCAGGTTTACCTCAAACTGCAAAACCATGACGCCGCCGAACGGCACCTCAAGGCGGCTCTGGCCGCCGACCCCAAGTTGTGGAAAAGCCACATGCTCCTGGGAATCCTGGCCAATCTGAAAAACCGCCCCAAGGAGGCCGCGGAATCCTTCAAGGAGGCCCTGGCCCTGAACCCCACGGCCCATTTCATCCACAACAACTTGGGGGTCGCCTACATGCTGGCGGGCGATTACGACAAGGCGACGGCGGAGTTTCGAAAGGCTCTGGTGGATGAAGGATCCCAGAAGACCGCCCTGAACAACATGGGCATCGCCCTGTTCCGCTTGGGGCGCCGTGCGGAAGCCCTGGACGCTTTCATTGCGGCGGGAACGGAAGCTTCCGGGTACAACAACCTGGGCGTCCTTTTCTGGGAAGAGGGCAACGTGGAAGAAGCCGTGCACTGCTTTGAAAAGGCCGTGGAACTGGATCCGGGATCCTTCACCAAGGCGGGGACCAACCTGCGCACCGCCCGGCTGCAGCTGAACCCGGCGGCGCCTTCCGCGGCGGAACCGCCGGAGACGCCCGCGCCCGCCGCCTCGGGAAAAGCCAAGGCGGCGCCCAGGGCCCGCTCCAGGGTCGAAGCCGCGGGCCCCGTCATCCGGCCCGTCCATATCGAAGAAAAGCCCCTGCCGCAGCCCGCAGCGGGCGTTTCGGTGCAGGAGCCATCCCGGGGCTCTTCGGACTAACCCCGGCGGCAGGCGCCGCCTTGCCGCCTCCCGGCGCCGGACGGGGCCTACCCGAGAGCCATGATCGTTCGGGGGAAAGACTCGGGTGAGGCGGCACCGGCCTCACCTGAAAAGGCAACGTCACAGGCATCGCTCCCTCTTCCCCTTTGGGGGAGAGGGCTGGGGTGAGGAGGTCAAAGACATGGAACGGCAGCCCAGGTTCATCACCATGAAACCCGGCCCCGCTTTCCTTCGCCGCCGCGACGGCGCCTCAGCCGTGGAATTCGCCATCGTGCTTCCGCTTCTGCTCATTCTCGTTTTTGGGATCATCGAATTCAGCATCGCCCTCTACGACAAGGCGGTCATCACCAACGCCAGCCGGGAAGGCGCCCGCGCCGGCATCTTATGGGACATCAACCCTAGAACTCTGCAGAGCATCACGAATATTGTCACCGCGCGGGTCAATGACTACTGCTCAGGACGGTTGATCACCTTCGGGTCCAGCAATACGGCGACGATTCAAGTCAGCATCGATCAAACGGCAGGCGGCGACCCTTCGAAAATCGACTCCGGGGATCTTCTGACGGTGACCGTCGACTACAATTACGGCTTCCTTGTCATTCCCAATTTCATCACCTCTATCACCGGCCCGCTGCAGCTTAGGGCGACAACAATTATGCGGCTGGAATGAGGGGGGAGGTTCCCATGAATGACGACAGACGACATTTCGAGGAATATCGAGCCGGGACGGGCAGCGTGGCCGTCATCGTTGCCGTCTGCATCGCCATGCTCATCGGTTTCGGCGCCCTGGCGGTGGATATCGGGCATCTTTTCATGGCCAAGAACGAACTCCAAAACGCCGCCGACGCGGGAGCCCTCGCCGGGGCCCGAGTTTTGTACAATGACAACGGGACGATCAACGCCGGTGCCAATCAAGTCGCCTATGACACAGCGACGGCCAACAAGAGTGAAAAACAGCCGGTCGAAGTCATCGCCGGATTGGATAGCAATACGGGTGACATCCAAAGAGGACATTGGAACCCACTGACACGGACATTCACCCCTAATGCCTCATTGGACCCCCCGGATCTTTCCGATCGAACAGACGAAGAGATTCACAACGATGTCAACGTCATTGATGCCGTGCGCGTCCGAACCCGCCGGGAGGCCACCCCAATCGTGGCCTTTCTCGCCCGAATCTTTGGCTACGAAGGGTTCACGTTGAGCGCGGAAGCCGTTGCCTGGTGCGGGCCTCCCGGACCTTTGCCGGCTGAGTCCGTAAATCAAATCATAGCCATCTGCGCGCAGAGCATCAAAGTTAACGATCGATACAGTTGCAATATCGGCCGAATGATCAACAGCGGATCCCAACAGAGCTCACACAATACCGCCGGATGGACGGATTTCCTGCAAAACGAAGAATGTAACGGTGTGAACGCAAATGATTTGAAAGCCCTGCTTCAGGGGTGTAAACCGACAAACAAGACTCCCATTTATCTAGGCAAGGACATGGAAACGGGTGGTGGTGCCGACGCGAGCGTCTTCAAAGCTTTCCGAGACTGCTGGATCGCGGCGAGCGATAACAGAACGAAGCCTTGGAAATTGGCTCTTCCGGTGATCGATTGTCCGAGCAACAACGTCGCTAATTGCTCGGAAGTGAGGGGAGCCGTTTACGTGGACGTGGTTTGGGTTACAGACGTCGGAGAAGACCCAAAGTACAAAGACGCGCCCAGAAAAATGGCCGGAGTTCCCCCTTATTATTCCGCCTTTGACAACTCTACAGTAGAGGACGGCAAGACTCGTTGGAACAACTTCGTGAACCACTTTGACTTGAAAAATGTGGATAATCAACCGGCACCCTACGACAAGATGTCCATCTACTTCCTTCCCGACTGTACCGTCAATGAACCCATCGGGGGCACAGGAACGGAGTACTTCGGAGTTAAGGCGAAGATCCCTGTGCTCGTAAAATGAAGACTAAGACTTCATGGCGTATCGAAGCCCGGGACGCGCCCCCGGGCTTTTTTGGGCTCCCGGCCGTGGCCGGCAATCTTGTCGACCTCGGAGGAGAGCGGCGGGCGTGGTTTGCGAAACGCCCGAGGGCTGCAAAGTTTTCAGCCGGCGCCAAGGCCGCCCGCTTCTTCCATGAGAACGATCTTGACGGGTTTCGCGCATTTTTCACGGGCCCTCCTTTGACCCGCCGTATAAGAGCACTTGGGAGCAAGGCCGGACGAGACGAGGCGGTGCTTGGGAAGTCGTTTGCCGTTTCGCCCCCCCCTCACCCCGCCCTCTCCCCCCAAAGGGGGGAGAGGGGGATGAGTTCAAATATCCGTAGAGTGGTTCTTAGCCCCTACCGTTCCTCTCTGCCAAAGGGGTGAGAGGGGGATACACACAGTTCGACGCAGAGCTGCTCCTAGCCCCGACCGTTGCCTCTCGCCTCCTTTGGGGGGAGAGGGGAATAAACACATTTAAACGTAGAGCGGATCTTAGCCCCTACCTTTCCCTCTCGCCCCAATGTGGGGAAAGGGGGATTGTTAGACGCAGAGCCGCTCTTCATCCTGACCGTTGCCTCTCTCCCCAAGGGAGGAGAGAGGGGTAAAGTTCATTATACGTAGAGCCATTATGAGCCCCTCCCCTTCCGTCTCCCCAAAGGGGGAAAGGGAAAAGGGTGAGGCGGTGAAGCACACTCGCGGGCGGAGAAGTCATCCTCCCTTTCCGCCTTCGGGGAATTCCAGCGCCCCTCCTCCCTTTGGGCCATTCCAGACTCTCTCTCCCCCTCTAAAGAATTTAAGGCTCCTTCTCGCCCCCTTGGGGAATTTCAGACGCCCTCTCCCCTCCTTGGGAAATCTTAGGCTCCCTCTCCCCCCTCTGGAGAATTTCAGGCTCCCTCTCCCCCCTCTGGGGGGAGAGGGCCGGGGTGAGGGGGGGCCTCATTCCTCCGCCTGCTTCCCGGGGGGTTACGGCCTGTCGGCGGAACAGTACACCGTCAAGCCTGCCAAGGCGATTCCAGGCTCCCTCTCCCCGTTGGGGAATCCTAGACCCCCTCGGCCCCTCTGCGAAATCTTAGACACCTTCTGCCCCTCTGGGAAATCTTAGGCTCCCTCTCCCCCCTTTGGGGGGAGAGGGCCGGGGTGAGGGGGGCCTTCCTCCTTTACGATTCCTTCTCAACCCTGAACCCATGCCCCCCGCCGGAGGACCCCGCGCGCCATGATCCCCCCGAGCCGCCTCTTCGCTGCCGGACGCCGAACCGTTTCCCGGGATCTTCCCGACTTGGGCCGGGACCTCCTCGTCGGCTGCCTGAACACCGTCGTCGGCTTTGTGGGGAGCCGTCACATCGCCTTCTTCAGCAGCAGGGAAAACTTCCGGTGAAAGCCCCCTCTTTTGCTGGAAGAGCGAGGAGCGGCGGCACGGTGTGGGCGCAAGGAGGGGGGATGGCCCCCCTCACCCTGCCCTCTCCCCCCTTTGGGGGGAGAGGGGAAAAGGGCGGGTATGGGCACGGCCCCGCGGGGGGAGGGGTGCGTACCCTGGCAGGAGGTGAGCCTCCGGGTGAGAAGGGGTGTGCCCCCGGCTGAGGAGGTGAGCGTCCGGGTGAGGAGGGGTGCGCCCCCGGAGAAGGATGGGCCGGGGGGTTAGATGTCGAAGTAGAGCATGAACTCGTCGGGGTGAGGGTGCAAGGAGGGGGGATGGCCCCCCTCACCCTGCCCTCTCCCCCCTTTGGGGGGAGAGGGGAAAAATGGCGAGCATGCACACCGCCCCGCGGGGGGAGAGGGGGAAAGGGCGGGCATGGGCACGGCCCCGCGGGCAGGAGGGGTGCGCCCCCGGAAAGGGATGGGCCGGGGGTTAGATGTCGAAGTAGAGCATGAACTCGTAGGGGTGGGGGCGCAACCGCACCGGGTCCACTTCGTTGGACCGCTTGTATTCCAGCCACTTGGCAATGACGTCTTCCGTGAACACATCGCCTTTCAACAGGAAATCGTGATCCTGTTCCAGGGCCTTGAGAGCCTCTTCCAGGGATCCCGGCGTCGAAGGCACGTTGGCCAGTTCTTCGGGCGTCAGGGCGTAGATGTCCTTATCCAGCGGTTCCCCCGGGTCGATGCGGTTTTCGATGCCGTCCAAGGCGGCCATGAGCAGGGCGCTGAAGGCGAGATAGCCGTTGCACGACGGATCGGGGAAGCGGATCTCGATGCGTTTCGCCTTGGGAGAAGGCGAATACATGGGAATGCGGATGGAGGCGCTTCGGTTTCGGCTGGAGTAGGCCAGGTTCACCGGGGCTTCGTAACCCGGCACAAGCCGCTTGTAGGAATTGGTCGTGGGGTTGGTGAAGGCGCACAGGGCCGCCGCATGGCGAAGGACGCCCCCTACGGCGTGCAGGGCCATTTCGCTCAAGCCCGCGTACCGGTCCCCGGCGAACAGGGGTTTCCCTTCCTTCCAGATGCTCAGGTGGGTGTGCATGCCCGATCCGTTGTCGCCGAAAAGGGGCTTGGGCATGAAAGTCACGGTCTTCTTGTGTTTGCGGGCCACGTTCTTGATGATGTACTTGAACCACATGAGCTGGTCGCCCATCTTGACCAGGGGCGCGAAGCGCATGTCGATTTCCGCCTGGCCGGCCGTGGCCACTTCGTGGTGCTGGCATTCCACCTGGATGCCCACCTGCTCCATCATGAGCACCATTTCCGTGCGGATGTCCTGCTGCGCGTCGGTGGGCGGCACGGGAAAGTAACCTTCCTTGTGGCGCGGCTTGTAGCCCAGGTTGGGGTTTTCTTCCCGGCCGCTGTTCCAGATGCCTTCTTCCGAATCGATGAAGTAGTAGCCGTAATGGGCTGCCGAAGCATAGCGGATGTCGTCGAAGATGAAAAATTCCGCTTCGGGCCCGAAGTAGGCCGTATCGCCGATGCCCGTGAACTTCAGGTAGGATTCGGCCTTGTGGGCGATGTAGCGCGGGTCGCGCGTGTACCGTTCCTTGGTCACCGGATCCACGATGTTGCAGATGAGGGTCAAGGTGGGCACCTGAAAGAAGGGGTCCATGACGGCCGTGTCCGGATCGGGGATGACCAGCATGTCGCTGGCGTTGATGGGCTGCCAGCCGCGGATGCTGGACCCGTCGAAACCGAAGCCTTCTTCAAAGGACGACTCGTCGAATTCGCTGATGGGCACCGTAAAGTGCTGCCAAATGCCGGGAAAGTCCAAGAAACGAAAATCCACCATCCGGGCGTTGTTTTCCTTGGCGAAAGCCATTACTTCCTGAGGGGTCATGCAGTGTCCTCCTTATGAGAGTGGTTTGGGGTGCATCGTGTCGGTTCCAGGAATGAGCAATTTCCTTGCCAAAGCGTGTTCGAGGGCCGCGGCGTTGGCCCGAACCTCCGAGAGCCGCCGCCACGTTCTCCCTGCGGGCACAGGCGGTTTCGGTTTTTGAGGACAAAATTGTGTCGGCGGGAGGGCCGGGCGGCCTTTGTGAGACAATTTCGTCTTTTCCTTTCCTTTGGGCTCAAAACCTGCGGATCCGGCCCGGCAAGGATGGCAACCGAAACCCTGCGGTCATAAAAA
The DNA here is from genome assembly GCA_037481835.1 of Desulfosoma sp. GTDB lineage: Bacteria > Desulfobacterota > Syntrophobacteria > Syntrophobacterales > DSM-9756 > Desulfosoma. The sequence goes on from JBBFKW010000006.1 coordinate 118,151, forward strand.
AACCGGTTCCGCGGCGGCATGGGCGGGAAGGCTCTCCTAGCCTTGGCCCTTGGATCGGGGGACGTCCCAAGATCGGAGGCATTCCAGGAGGCGCTCCTCGATGAGCCCGTGCCGTTCGGGATCCTGAATCTTGCCCCCATCCAAGTCCGTGACGTAGAAGACGTCCACCACCTGGGCGCCGGGCGTGGAAATTTTCGCCAGCTGGATGTTCAGCCCCAGTTCGAACAGGGTCTGGGTCATGGCATGGAGCACGCCGGGCCGATCCCACGTGTAAACTTCGATGACCGTGTAAAAGTCCGAGGCGCTCTCATCCAGCACGACCCGGTCGGGTTTTTTCGGCCCCAGGACGGCCTTGCGGGGAATGGGCGGCCGGTGTCGTTCCTTCAAGGCCGTCAAGGCGTCCGGGTCCCGGACGCACCGGCTGAGGTCGCTGCGCACCCTCTCCCAGGTTCCCTCGGGGTGGAGCGGGTCCGGGACGTCTTCCACGATGAGGATGTCCAGGGCGATGCCGTAGGATCGGGTGTAGATGTCCGCCGAAAGGATGTTCAAGCCGTGGAGCCACAGGACGCCGGTGATGGTGGCGAAAAGGCCCGGCCGATCCCGGCAGGCCGTGGTCACCTGCCACAGCCCTCCGTCCATGGGGCGGGCGTCCAAGGCCAGGCCCTTGTGGGGCACCTCCTTTTCCATGGCGAAGTGGCGAAGAATTTCCGAGGACGGCTGGGACAGGATGTAGCGCAACGAGAGATTTTCCAGCCAGCGCGCCACGGCGCCGTGGTCCTCCGCCGGGCACAGGGCAAGGACCTGGGCCTGGATCGCTTCCGCCCTTTCCGTCACGTCTTCCGGCCGCCATTCGCCCCTCAGGAGCACCCGGTCCACTTTGCCGTAAAGTTCATCCATGAGGGATGCCCGCCAGGTGTTCCACGCCCCGGGGCCCGTGGCCCGGGAATCGGCCACGGCCAGGAGATACAAATGTCGCAGTTTGGTTCGGGTTCCGATCTGCATGGCGCAGCGCACGATGGGCTTTTCATCGCTCAGGTCCCTTTTCAGGGCCGTATCGGGAAGGAGCAGGTGGTGTCGGATGAGGAACTCCAGCAAGGCCTTCTCTTCGGGATCCAGCCCCAGGCGGTCGGCGATGGTGCGGCTCATTTCCGCGCCGCGCACCGAGTGGTTCTTGCCCTGCCCCTTGCCCACATCGTGGAGGAGTGCGGCGAGATAGAGGATGCGCCGGTCGGGGAGATCGTGGAACAGATGCCGGCAGTCCACCTGGGGCTCCAGGGAGGGGACGCCCTGTTCCAACCGGTGCATTTCGCGCACGGTGCGAAGGAGGTGTTCGTCCACGGTGTAGAGGTGGTAGACGTCGTGCTGGACCCGGTAGCGCACGGAGGCCAGTTCGGGGATGAAGCTCTGGAGGAAGCCCGTTTCCATCATGACCCGAAGGATCCCGAAGGACCGGGTGGGATTCAGGAGGATGTCGAAGAATTTGGCCACGACGGCCGGGTCGGATCGCACGGCGTCATTCACGGCCCCCAGGTTTTCCCGGACGATCCGCCCCGTCTGGTGGTGGAAATGGGCCCCCCGCTTGGCGGCTTCCCAAAAGAGGTCCATGAGCCGTTCGGGCCGTTCCCGGATTCGTTCCGGTTCCATGAAGGACAGATGGTTGTTTTCCAGGAGGAACGGCCCGGCAAGGACGGTCCTTCGCCTCGCAAAGCGCCGATGTTTTTTGGTTTCATGGGCGAGGCGGTCCAGGAGGAAGCCGGCGATGCGGCGGATGCGCGCCGTGTGGCGGTAGTAGAGGTGCATGAAGGCTTCCACGGCGCTTCCTTCCGTGCCGTCCAGGAAGCCCAAACGCTTGGCCAGGACTTCCTGGTCCGCCATGAGCAGTCGGTCCTGGCGCTTGCCGTTCAGGTGGTGGAGCTGCAGGCGCACGCGCCACAGGAAATCTTCCGCCTGTTCCAGCCACAGGGCTTCTTCGGCGGAAAGCCAGCCCGCGTCCGTGAGGGCCTGAACCGACGGCGCTCCCAAGAAGATGACGCCGATCCAGCGGATGGTGTGGATGTCGCGAAGACTGCCGACGCCCTCTTTCAGGTGCGGCTCCAGGAGGTAGCTGCTTTCGCCGTAGCGGCTGTAGCGGCTCTTTTTGTATTCCCGGAGGTTTTCCAGGAATCGGGCGCGCTTGCCTGGGGTGAAGGTTCCAAGGAAGCGTTCACGCCATTGGCGGTAAAACTCCGGGTCGCCCCCGGCCGGGGCCGCCTCCACGTAAGTGGTCTGGACACTGAAGTCCCGGCGCATGAGGTCTTGGAGGTCCTTCGGGGAAGTGACCATGTGGCCCACTTCGAACCCGGCGTCCCACAGGCCGGGGACCACGCGGCGGATGGCGGCTTCCAGAGCGGAAGGCAGGCGCCGTTTGTGGAGAAAGACGAGGTCCAGGTCGGAGGCGAAGCTCAACTGCCCGCGGCCGAAGCCGCCCACGGCGGCGGCGCACCAGCCGTCGGAAGCGCTGCCGGCCTCCGCGGTGATGAGTCCGCGCAGTTCTTCCAAGAGCCGTTGCGCGTAGGTGCGGGCGGCCATCACGCCGGGAACGTCGGAACCGCACGCCTTCCTGAAGTCCTCTCGAAGCTGCACCAGAGTTTTGCAGTTCATGGGAGATCCGTCTTCGCGCTCGGTCACATCCATTGGCGGGGTTTCGCCGTTCGGCCCCGAGCTCCGGCGCGGTCTTCACCGGGTCCTTTGGCGGTTTCAGACGGCCTGTTCGCCGCGTTCGCCCGTTCGGATGCGCAGGCATTCTTCCACGGGGACGACGAAAATCTTTCCGTCGCCGATCTTTCCCGTGCGGGCTGAAACCTGGATGGCTTCCAGAACTTCGTCCAGCTGGTCGTCGCTCACCACGACCTCGATCTTCAGCTTGGGAATGAAATCCACCACGTACTCGGCGCCGCGGTAGATTTCCGTGTGCCCCTTTTGGCGCCCGAACCCCCGCACTTCCGTCACGGTCATCCCCTTGATGCCCAGTTCCGTGAGGCGTTCCTTCACATCGTCCAGTTTGAACGGCTTGATGATCGCTTCCACTTTCTTCATGAGTTTAGTCCTCTCGATACCCGTGGGCGATGGGGCAGCGCCGGCCCGATCCGAACGCTTTGGTCGTCACGCGCAGCACGGGCGGCGCCTGCCTTCGCTTGTATTCGTTGCCGTCCACGCGCCGCACCACCGACCGGACGAGATCCTTGGGCCACCCTTCGGCGCAGATTTCGTCTATTGATTTTCGCTCTTCCACGTAGGCTTTCAGGATGGGATCCAGGACCTCATAGGGCGGCAGGCTGTCCCGGTCCTTCTGACCGGGGCGCAGTTCGGCGGACGGGGCCTTTTCCAGGATGCGCCGCGGGATCCAGCCGTGCCGGCGGTTGATGACAGCCGCCAGGGCGTAGACCAGCGTCTTGGGGACATCGCCCAAGACGGACAACCCGCCGTTCATGTCGCCGTAGAGGGTGCAGTAGCCCACGGCCAGTTCGGATTTGTTGCCCGTGTTGAGGACCATGTGGCCCAGTTTGTTGGACACGGCCATGAGAAGGAGGCCCCGCACCCGCGCCTGGATGTTTTCTTCCGTAACGTCCCAGGATCGGCCTTGGAACAACGGCTCCAACGCCGCGCATGCGCCGTGGAAGAGGCTGTCGATGGGGAGGACGGCGCACGGGACACCCAGGTTCGAAGCCAGGTTTCGGGCGTCTTCCAGGCTTTCGGGAGCGTTGAACGGGCCGGGCATGGCTACGGTGAGTACATTTTCGGCCCCCAAGGCGAGGCGCGCGATGCAGGCCGTCACCGCCGAATCAATCCCGCCGCTGAGCCCCAAAACCACTCGGCGGAACCCGCACTTTGCCACGTAGTCCCGAAGGCCGAGGATGAGCGCTTCCAGGACCTCTTCGGTGCGGTCTTCCGTGGCGGGCCTCAGGTCTCCGGTATCTTCGTCCAGGTCGTAGAGGCAGAGATCTTCGGCAAAATCGGCCGCCCGGCTCGTGCATTCCCCCCGGGCGTTCCAAACCATGCTTCGGCCCTGGAAGATGAGTTCGTCGTTTCCGCCCACTTGGTTCACATAGATGACCGGCACACCGCACGAGACGGCGTGCCGCTGCAGGAGTCTCCCCACCCAGGCCGCTTTTCCCATGTGGTAGGGGGAGGCGGCGAGGTTGATGAGAACGTCCATGCCTCGCGCGCTCAGTTCCCGAACCGGGTCGATGCGGTAGAGGGGCCGGGGGAGATAGTCGGGGTCGGTCCACACATCTTCACAGATGGTGACCCCCAGGCGCCTGCCTTCGCATAAAAGGATCACCGCGTCTCGGCCCGGTTCGAAGTAGCGGTCTTCGTCGAAGACGTCGTAGGTGGGCAGCAGCCGCTTCTTGACCATGGTGACAAGCATGCCGTCCTGGAAAAAGAGCGCCGCGTTGTGGAGGGGCTTCCCCCGGGGTTCTTCGTTGAAACACACGGTGCCGCACAGGAGCGACAAGTCGCGGCTCGCTCGGGCCAGGGCCTCCCAATGGGGGAGGCTCGCGCGCACGAAGGCGGGCCGGTCCAAGAAATCCCGGGGAGGATACCCCGTCAGGGCCATTTCCGGAAAGACCACCAGGGACGCCCCGCGGGATCGGGCCTCTTGGGCGAATGCGCCGATCTTTCGGGCATTGCCGTCGAAGTCTCCAATCAGGGGGTTGATTTGGGCCAGAGCGATCTTCATGCGCCATCCGTCGCCGCTTTTGAGGTCATTCCCGCGCCGGGATTCAAAGCAAAACTTATACCAAGAGGCCCGGGACTCACGGCGATTCCTCGGCATCGGCGGCGCGGCTTCGGCCCGCGAATCGGCGCGGGTCGATGCCGTATTTGCGCACCTTGTACTGGACGATGCGCTTGGTGGTCCCAAGGAGGCGGGCCGCCTGGGCCTGGTTTCCCCGGGCGTCTTTCAAAGCGTCCAGGATGATGTCCCGCTCGAAGGCTCCCACCAAGGCTTCCAGTGTGCCCCGGGATTGGCGCTGGAGTTCCATGGGTTTCATCTGGAGCGTGGGCGGCAGGTGGCGGGCCTCGATGGCGTCTCCGGGGGCGAGGACCACGGCCCGTTCGATGCAATTTTCCAGTTCGCGCACGTTGCCCGGCCAGTGGTAGGCCATGAGGAGGTCGATGGCCGGGGTGGAGATGCGGTTTACGGCCTTTCCCAGGAGCTGAGCGTACTTTTGGACGAAGTAATCGGCGAGAAGGAGAATGTCCGGGCCCCGGTCCCGCAAAGGCGGCAGGAAGATGGGAAAGACGTTGAGCCGGTAGTAGAGATCGGATCGAAACCGGCCGTGAGCCGTTTCCTGTTCCAGGTCTTTGTTGGTGGCGGCCACCACCCGCACGTCCACCTTGACCACCCGAGACGATCCCAAGGGCTGAAACTCCCTTTCCTGGAGAACGCGCAGGAGCTTGGCCTGGGCCACGGGAGAAAGTTCCCCGATTTCGTCCAAGAAGATGGTGCCGCCCTGGGCTTCTTCAAACCGGCCCCTGCGCCGGGCCACCGCCCCCGTGAAGGCGCCTTTTTCGTGGCCGAACAGCTCGCTTTCCAGGAGCGTGTCCGGCATGGCGGCGCAGTTGACCCGAACGAGCGGCCCCGAGGCCCGTGAACTGTTGTCGTGGATGGCCTTGGCCACCAGTTCCTTGCCCGTGCCCGTTTCGCCGTGGATGAGCACGGTCGTGTTGGTGTCCGCCACCTGGTCGATGAGGCGCAAAACATCGCGGATTTCCTTGGACCGGCCCAGAATTTGGGTCTTGGGCCGACGGGCCTCGGCGAGGATTTCTCGAAGTTTGCGGTTTTCCTCTTCCACGGCACGAAAATGAACCGCCTTGCCCAGGAGTTCCGCCACGGCTTCCAGGAGTTCCACTTCCCTGGCCAGATCCTCCACATCGCGGCTCAGCTTGTCCGCCGAGAGCACGCCGACCACACGCCCTTGGTGAAAGATGGGCACGCAGAGGAAGGCCAGTTCCCTGCGGTTGAGCTTCTTGCGGGCGCCCGTGCGGTCCAGGAAATGGGCTTCTTCGCCCAGATCGGCGATGGCCATGGGCCGGCCCGTCTGGGCCACCTTGCCCGTGATCCCTTCCCCCGGCCGGTAGATGACGCTGCCGGAACGCACATCCATGCCCAGGGCCACATCGAGCCAGGCTTCGCCGGTTTTGTGGTCCAGAATGGAAATCATGCCGCGCTGCATGCCGAGCCGAGTGCTCAGGACGGCCAAGACCTGCTGGAACTGGTCCTTGAAGTCGTCCGGGCGGGCCAGAACGCGGGCGATTTCGTGCAAGGCGCTGAGTTCTTTAAGGCTGTATTTTTCGTCCATTGCTGCACATCACGGTTGCCGGGTTTGCGGGTGCCCCCCTCACCCTGCCCTCTCCCCCCGAAGGGGGGAGAGGGAAAAATCTGCAACTGCCTGCAGTCCCCCGAAGGGGGGAGAGGGAAAAATCTGCAACTGCCTGCGGTCCCCCGAAGGGGGATCGGGTAAATTCGGCAGCTGCCCGCGGTCCCCCGAAGGGGGAGAGGGAAAAATCGGCGGCTGCCGATAATCCCCCCAAAGGGGAGAGCGGGAAATATCTGCAGCTGCCGATAGTCCCCCAATAGGGGGGGAAAGACAAGTGGGCCGCTGCCGGCGGCCTCCCGAAGGGAAAACGGGGTGGCAGTCAGCAGTTCCCCTGGAGGGGGAAAGGCAGCGGCGGTCAGCGGTCCCCCCAAAGGAAAACGCCGCGGCTGTCAGAAGTTCCCCAAAGGGAAAACGACGCCGCGTCCCCTAAAGGGAAAATATGGCAGGTGCCGGAAGTCCCCCAAAAGGAAACATGTTGCCGGCGGCGGGATCCCGCGTCGCCGCTGCCGCCCTTTTGGCGCAAATGGGGCGCCCGCCGGGACGCAGGGGCCGGAAGGCGACTTTTCGGCACAGGCTTTGTCATGAGCCGTCTCCGGTATCCCTGGGCTGGTGTTCCGGGCGCAGCAGGTCCAAAACGGTCTTCACCGGGTTGAAGGTCACCGATGGGACTTCCACGAAAACGGTGTTCCACAGCGCCATGGACCCGTTCCAGAGGCCGGGTAGTTCCAGCGCCTTCAACGGGCGGCCTTCCAAGGATTTTTTCGTGATGATGACCGCATCCGGATCCCGGTAGCGCAGCAAATCGTAAGGAGCGCCCTCGGGATCCCGCACGGCGCACACCAAGTCCACGGGATTGAAATGGGTCGCCCGCTCCCACACGGCCCGCTGACGCGGATCGGCCATGTTCACCTGGGCCTTTTCCACGATTTGGCAGGTGAGGCGCCCTTCCCGGTCCCAGGCCCAGAAGGGGCCGCCGCCGGGTTCACCCACGTTACGCACCATGCCGCACACTCGAAGAGGGCGGTTGAGCACGTGGAGGAGCAAGTCTCTTTGGGCGATCAGGGCCCCTCCGATGGCGCACGTGCCGCCCCAGAAGGTCGTCTGCACGAAGCGGCGCACCTGCTCCACCGTCTCCGACGACAACCGGGTGCGCAAAGCCTTGATCTGGCGATGGATGCGCTCCTGCATGAGGATGGCCAGCCCGCCCAGGATTTTCTTCCAGCGGATCGTTTCCGGCTTGAGGTAATCCGGCACCACGTTGTCGATGTTCTTGATGTAGACCAGGTCTCCTTTGAGGCGGTTCAAATTGTAGAGGAGCGCGCCGTGGCCGGCCGGTCGAAACACCAGGCGGCCGGAGGCGTCTCGGAACGGCCGGTTGTCTTCGTCCACGGCCAGGGTATTCGTTGCGGCGCTTTGCTCGGACAAGGTAATCTGAAAGGAACAATCCCAGAGGGCCTCGTGACGCGGGCGCACTGCGGCGATGTGTTCCAGAAACCGCTCCTCGTGCTCGGGGCTCACCGTGAAATGCACGGGGCACACCCCGTTGGGCAGGCGGACAATGCGGGCTGCTTCCGCCAACTGCTCTTCCAGGGCCGTGCGGGGCCCGTCTTCATAGCGATGGAAAGGGATGAGGGCCTTGGGAAGCCGCCCGTAATCCAAGCCTTGGGCCGTCAAAAGGGCCTTCAGGGCCCGGTCGATTCTCCCGGCGCGCAGATCCCCCTCCAGGTCGGCGCCGGAGCGGCCCGCGGCCTCCAGCCACGCCTCGTAAAAAGCAAAACGCCGGGCGTTGTCGAAAAACACCCGAACACGGCGAGCCGCCTCGTCCCCGGCTTCGGCCGAGGCTTTGATTTGGGAAAGATCGGGCACGGGGTTTCGCCCCAGCACGGCGAAAAGGTCCTGGAACATGCGCGTCGCCGCGCCGGAAGCGGGAACGAATTTGACGAACCGCCCCTTTTTGAGCCCCTTGGTGTAGGCGTCCATACAGGCCCTTTCCAGCTGGGCATCCACCCCGAGGATGCCGTCTCCCAAGGTGCAGGGCCTGTGGAGTTCCACGCTGATGTTTTTCTTTTCAAAAAGGGCCAGCTGCCGTTCCACCTCCCACTGAGGGATCCCCAGCTGCTTCATCTGCTCCAGATCCGCTTCGTCAAACCACTTCTCATCCATCAAGCCGCCCTCCGGGGAACATGCCGTGGTTACGCCCGTCTTTGATACCCGCTCGTTCTTTGTCACATAACACAATCCCCGCCGAGGCAAAAGACTCCCTTTGCCGTTGACAAGATCCCGCGGGGGCGACTTAAATGGCGCTTCGCGGACGAGCACTCCCCACGACAGACGGAGGACGGTATGGGACTGAGGCATGGGCTTTTGGTGAAATGGGTGACGGCGTGCGCCGTCGGCGCCCTGGTGTTTTCGGGGTTGGGAAGCGCCGTCTTTTTCTCGGCGCATCATGGATCGGCGGCATGGGCCCGAACACAAGCGGAAGAGGACGAAAGCTACCTGGAAGATCCCTTTGCGGAAAAGGAAATCACGGTGGCGGATCCGCTGCAGCCCATCAACCGAGCCTTTTTTCATTTCAACGACAAGCTCTATTTCTGGGTGCTCAAGCCCGTGGCCACCGTCTACAAGACGTTCATCCCCACCGGGGTGCGCCTGTGCGTGCGCAACGTTTTCGATAACTTGATGGCGCCCGTTCGGATCGCCAATAATTTGTTCCAGCTCAAATTCCAGCGAAGCGGCGTGGAACTGGTGCGGTTCGCCCTGAATTCCACCCTGGGGGCCGGCGGCATGTTCGACCCCGCCGAAAAGGAATTCGGCCTCAAAGCCTACGACGAAGATTTCGGCCAGACCCTGGGCCGTTACGGGGTCGGAAACGGCATCTTCTTCATGTGGCCCGTCTTCGGGCCGTCCACGCTGCGGGACACCGCGGGGATCGCCGGGGACTATTTCTTGGATCCCCTGAGCTACCTGTCGTGGACGGATTGGGGGGTCGTCGAAGGGACCAAGGCCGTCAACCGGACGTCTCTCACCATCGGCCAATACGAGGACTTTAAAGCCAGCGCCTTGGACCCTTACCTCTCCATGCGCGACGCCTACATCAAATACCGACACCGGCAGGTGCAGAAGTAAGGCACCGAGCCCGAGGGAACGGGATTGCTTATGTTTGTCTATGTGACGGCCGTCGTTTTGGGCGCCGCCGCCCTGGTGTGGGGGGCCGATCGGTTCGTGGACGGGGCGGCGGCGTTGGCCCGGCGGCTTGGGGTTTCCCCCATCATCATCGGGCTCACGGTGGTCTCCTTCGGCACGTCCCTTCCGGAGCTCCTGGTGAGTGTGTCCGCAACGGTCATGGGCCATCCGGACGTGGCCGTGGGCAACGTGGTGGGCAGCAACATCGCCAACATCGGCCTTATCCTGGGCGCCGCCGCCGTCTTTCGCCCGCTCAGGGTCCACGGTTCCCTCGTGCGCCGCGAATATCCCCTGCTGATCTGCGTTTCGGTCATCGCGTGGCTCATGGCCCGAGACGAAACCTTCAGCCGGTTTGAAGGTATCCTGCTCGTGGCGGGCCTTGCCCTCTTTATTGCCTGGATGATCGTAACGGCGAAACAAGGCGCCCCTGAAGTCCTCTTGGAGGAAGCATCCCGGGGGGATGGCGCCCCCGGAGAAGCCTCTTTGTCGGCAAAGCCCGTCTTTTCTCTTGTTGCCGGCCTGATCGGCCTCGTCGCCGGGAGTCGCTTGCTCGTGTGGGGCGGGGTCGCTTTGGCCCGAACCATGGGGATCAGCGAGCTGGTCATCGGGCTCTCCCTGGTGGCCGTCGGCACGAGTCTGCCGGAGCTGGCCACGTCCGTGGCCGGAGCCATAAAGAAACAGGACGACATCGCCGTGGGAAACGTGGTGGGCTCAAACCTTTTCAACACCCTGGCCATCCTCGGCATTCCGTCCCTCATTCGCCCGCTCACGGTTTCCGCCGAAGCCTTCCACCGGGATTTTCCCGTAATGCTTTTGGCCACGCTGATCCTGTGGCCCTTATGCCGATCGTGGAGGGGACGCCAGGGGAGGGTCAACCGCCTGGAAGGCGGCGCCCTGGTTGCGGGCTACCTCGTCTACCTCGGCATCCTTTTGAAGTCCTGAGAAAACCGAGCCCTCTATAGAGACTCGCACAGGGCGCGGACCAACCCGGGGATGGTGTATTCGTCGGCGATCACCGCCGGGTGGATCCCAAGGGATCGGGCCGTGTCCGCCGTGATGGGTCCGATACAGGCGACGAGGGTTTTTTGCAAAAGCCGGGGCACATCCCGATGGGAAAGGGCCTGGACGAAGAACCGCACGGTTGAGGAGGCGGTGAAGGTGACCACGTGGATTTCGCCCCGTTCCAGCATGGTCGCCACTTTTTCCGCCCCTTCGGCCGCAGGGATTGTTTCGTAGGCGGGAACCACATCCACTTCGGCACCCCATCGGCGCAACGTCTGCGGGAGCACGTCCCGGGCCTGGGCGGCTCGAGGCAGCAGAAACCTGCGGCCCCGCACGGCTTCTTCCCCCAGGGCTTCCAGGAGCGATTCGGCTCTGTATTCTTGGGGCACCACATCCAGGCGAAGGCCGAACCGTTCCAGAGATTCGGCCGTCTTGGGGCCGATGGCCGCCAGGCGCATTCCGGCCAGAGCCCGCACATCCCGGCCCGCCGCCCACAGTCGGTCCATGAAAAACCGCACGCCGTTCACACTGGTGAAGATCAGCCAGTCGTATCGGCCGAGGGAGGCCAGGGCGGCGTCCAGGGGCTCCCATGACGCCGGCGGGGTGACGGCGATGGTGGGGAATTCCACGCACCGGGCGCCCCGTTCTTCCAGGGCCTTTCGGAAGTCGCTGGCCTGTTCCCGGGCCCGGGTGACGAGAACCGTCTTGCCGAAAAGGGGCTTGGTCTCGAACCAGTTGAGGGATTCCCGGAGGCGCACCACATCGCCGACGACGATCACCGCCGGGGGTTTCAGGCCCGCCTCCCGCACCTTGTCCACAATATCGGCCAAAGTGCCGGTGACGGTGCGCTGCTCGGGGGTCGTCCCCCACCGGATGACGGCCACCGGGGTTTGAGGGGATCGGCCGTGTTCCACGAGGCGCGCGGCGATCTCGGGAAGGTTCTTGACACCCATGAAAAACACCAGGGTGCCGATCCCGGAGGAGAGTTTTCCCCAGTCGATCCCTTCCTTGCCTTGGAAAGGCGCGCCGTCGGCCCTTTCGTGCCCCGTGATGAAGGCCATGCTCGAGGCGTAATCCCGATGCGACAGGGGGATGCCCGCATAGGCGGGCACGGCCACGGCGGCCGTGACGCCGGGGACGACTTCGAAGTCGATCCCCGCCGCCGCCAGTTCCTGGGCTTCTTCGCCGCCGCGACCGAAAACAAAAGGGTCGCCGCCTTTGAGCCGCACCACCACCCGATCCCGGGCCTTTTCCACGAGCAGACGGTTGATGGCCTCCTGGGGCATGGTGTGGTCTCCGCCCTTCTTCCCCACGTAGATGCGTTCCGCGTGGGGGGGCGCGTATTCCAGGAACGCTTCGTTGGCCAAGTAATCGTAGATGACCACATCGGCCAGACCGAGGACCTCCCGGCCTTTGAGCGTGAGGAGGCCCGGATCTCCGGGGCCGGCTCCCACGAGGTAGGCTTTTCCTTTTTTCACGGCATCCTCATTCTTCGTCATCGAAGGGACATGGGTTTGCGGGTAATCTGGAATCTTCGGGCGGCGGCTTACGGCATCAAAGCGTCGAGAATGGCGCGGGCTCCCGCATCCAGCAGGCGCCGGGCCAGGTCCCGGCCGAGCGCCTCCTCGTCCCCCAAAGGAGCCGCCTGGGTCCTGCGATACACGGTGCGGCCGTCCAGGGACGCCACCAATCCCGTCAAGGTCACGGTGTCGTCGGAAACCGTGGCGAAACCCGCAATGGGCACCTGGCATCCGCCCTGCAATTCGTCCAAGAAGGCGCGTTCGGCCGTCACCGCCCGCCACGTGGGTTCGTGGTGTAACGGCGCCGTGAGTTCATGGAGGGCGTCGTCTTCCTTGCGGATTTCGATCCCCAGAGCGCCCTGGCCGATGGCGGGCACAAACCGTTCGGGGTCCATGAAGGCCGTGACGGCGTCCTGCCAGCCCATGCGCCGGAGCCCCGCCGCCGCCAGGATGACGGCGTCGTAGACGCCTTCCCGCACTTTGCGAAGGCGGGTGTCCAGGTTGCCTCGAAGGTTTTCCACGCGAAGATCCGGCCGCAGATGGCGGATCTGGGCCGCCCGCCTCAGGCTGCTCGTTCCCACGACGGCCCCGCGGGGAAGATCGTCCAAGCCGGACGCTTTGGGGGCGATGAGCACATCGCGGGGGTCTTCCCGAAGAGGAACCACCGCCAGGGTCAGGGGGGCGGGAAGTTCGGAGGGGACATCCTTCATGCTGTGGACGGCGAGATCCACGCGGCCCTCCATGAGGGCCTCTTCGATTTCCTTGACGAAAAGCCCTTTGCCGCCCACCTTGGCCAAAGGCACGTCGAGGATCTTGTCGCCCGTGGTTTTGATGATTTCCAGAGTGACCTCGAGGCCGGGCCATTGCCGTTCCAGGGCTTCTTTGATCATTTCCGCCTGGCGCAATGCGAGTTTGCTCCCGCGGGTGCCGATGACCAGGTGTTCTTTCAAGGGTGTCTCCCTGCGCGCGTATCGCCCCCGAGACCCAGGGCGTTGCCGTGAGCTCGTATCCTTCGCCCCTCCGGGGCGATGCACGGTTTCACAATCTTTCGCCCCTGCGGGGCAATCCTCCGTGTCGGAATTGTTTACCCCCGGGGGGCGGGGCACGGTCCCGGAATTCTTTTACCCTGCGGGGCGATCCGGTGCCCGAAGGGGCACGGCATGTCAACCCGGGGCGCAGCCCCGGGTTGGCGGGGTCCCAATTTCTTTCGCACGTTCTCCTACCCGCCGCGTTCCCACCGTGCACCGTGTCAACCCGTTACCTCGGCACCTAGCCGCCGTGCCCATGTCAACTCCCCATCCGGCCACGGTGCCACCCCGCTACCGTGCCCCGTTGGCCTTGGTGCCGGGGTGCCGCACGCGCCCGTTCGCGGGGGGCGCCTGGGGCCCTAGTGGCACGTGGCGCAGCTTCCCCCCGAACACCCGGAGCAGGAAGACGCACCGGCGGATCCCATGCGGCTGCTGGCCGCTCCCTTGTCCCCGCCGCTTTTGAACCCGAAGACGGACATTTCCCGCCGTGCGTCGCTGGAGCCGCACTTGGGGCACTGCACCGCCTCATCGCTTCGAAAAACCAGGCACTCGTAGCGTTCGCCGCAGCCTCCACATCGGTATTCATAGATCGGCATGATGTTCACCTCTTTCCCGTGATCGTTCGCACCTTTGGTGCGTTTCCATCTTAAGTCGCCGCCACGACCCGAACAAGATCCCCGTCTTTGACCCCCTTAAAATGAGTAGGGTCTCCGCAGACCTTTCCCACGATATTGACGGCGCTGGCCGGACGGATTTCCCCCGGGGCGCTGATGGGCGTCGGGCCGAAAAAGATGCAGAAAGCCTTCCCCTTGGGCCAATAGCCCAGATCCCCCGCACTGACCAGTTCTTTGGCCCGATCGTCCAAAGGCATATTTACGGGAATGGAAAAATAGATTTCATCCCCCCACGTGTTCGCCTCCGCTTCAAGGGGAAGAACCTCGGCGATCTTTTGCGCCGTCGGGCTGTCGTTCAGCATGGCGTCCATGACGATCCCCGGCGCTTCGATGCGGATACGTGTCGGCATGGCACCCTCCTTCATGGAGCCGTTCCTTGACGGCCGCACAAAACAGCGGAAAAAGCATTTCATGATGCCCCACGAAAGAAAAACCTCGTCCCCCGCGGGCGGTGGGGCGTTCGACCACATTGACCTGGGGCCTGTAATGGCGCATGAAGTCCATATTGATCGTGGTGAGGCCGCTCAGGTCATGACCCAGATTGGCACAGACGCTCACGGCCTTGAGGAACACCTCGGGAAGGATCACCGCGGAGCCCAGGTTGATGTACACGCCGCCGGCCAAGCGGGACACCAGGGCGCAAAGGATCCGAAAATCCCGGTGACTCAACGCCCCCGTCGCCGCCCCATCCATAGACGGGTGCATGTGGATGATGTCGGTCCCGATGGCCACATGGACGGTCACAGGCCGGTCCAAGGCCGCGGCGGCGGCCAGGATGCTGTGCGCCGCATAGGGCGGGCAGGTTTCCCGCAGGGCGTCCCCGACGGCCCGGCCCAGCCCCACCTCCCCTCGGGCCGCACCGCGCGCCACCGCCCCATGGATGAATTCCGCGGTCTCCCGCGCCATGCCGAACCGGCCGGCGTGAAGCTCGGCGGCCACATCTTCCGACGTCCTTCCCACGAGGGCCATTTCCACGTCATGGACGACGCCGGCCCCGTTCATGGCCACCCCCTGGAACAGGCCCGATCGCAACCCGTCAATGATGAGGGGGCTCAGGCCCACCTTGATGGGATGCGCTCCCATCCCCAGGAGCACCGTTCGGCCGGCGCAGACGGCCTCGGCCGTCCTCGCCACGGCGTCCCGGAACTGAACCCCGGCAAGCTGCATGGGAAGCGATCGGAGAAATTCCCCGAAGGTGCCGCCGGCCTTCCAGGGCGATGCCATGTCTTCCAGGCAGACTTTGCCCGGCCGATCGTAAAGGCTCAGGGTGCGCAGGTGTTCCAGGGACAAAGGGTCCATAGCGGATGTCAGCAGCACACCGTCGGGGTGGGGTCTTGCGGCGGCCGGGCGCCCCCGAAGAGCATCTCTTCCACCAGTTCACAGATCACATGACCCACGGCGATGTGCACTTCCTGCACCCGCGCGGTCACCGCATCGGGCACATGGAGGATGAGATCGCAATAGACGTCCATGTCGGTCTGCCGAAGGCCCGCCAGGCCCAGGGTGTGCAAGCCGTGTTCCCGGGCCCACCGAAGGGCCCTCAGGACGTTTTCCGATCGACCGCTGGTGCTCAGCCCCACGGCCACATCGCCCGCTTCACCGAGGCCCCGAAGCTGGCGCACGAACACGTCCCGGAAATCGTAATCGTTGGCGATGCTCGTGAGCACCGAAGTGTCCGTCGTGAGGGCCACGGCCGGCAAAGGAACGCGCTCCTTTTGGAAACGGTTGATGAATTCGGCGGCCAGATGCTGGCAGTCGGCCGCACTGCCGCCGTTTCCAAAGAGGTAGAGGCGCCTTCGAGCCCGGAAGGCTTCGGCCACAACCCGAGCCATTCGGACGATGGTTTCGGCGTCTCGCACTTTCACCGCATTGAAAGCCCGGGAAGCCGCATCGAAGGCCTCATGCACCCTTCGGGTCCACACGTTTTCTTCCGCACTCATCGCCCCGCCTCCCCGCCCGACGAGGCGTCGTCCCCGCCGGCCGGCTCATCGTCGTCGGTCCACACGGGTGTGCGCACCCCGAAGCCCGATCGGGCGTCTTCCAGCATGAGGGATCGGAACCGGCGGAAACACGGCCCGGGCAGCCCGTCCCCGATAAGCTTTCCGTCGTAACGGACCACGGCAAGGACCGGGTACGTGGTCCCGAAGATCATCATTTCAGCCGCGCTGTAGGCGTCTTCCGGCCGAAGGTCGGCTTCGGCCACGTCCGTGAGTTCTCCGGTCGTGACCAAAGGCCGGGCCAATTCCAGCATCCGGGTCACCGTCGTCCCTTGCAGGATGCGGTCGAACCGCGGCACGAGAAAACGGCCCTCCCGGGTGACGATCCCCACGTTTTCCGTGGCCCCTTCACCCAGGAAGCCGTCGTCGTCGATGGAGACGGTAAAATCAACGCCGGCATCCCGGGCTTCCTTGGTCATGAGGACGTTCGGGAGATAGTTGCAGCTCTTGACGTTGGCAAAATAGGATTTTTTTATGGGAATGCGGCTGCTTTTGAGCGTGACGCCTCGCGCCAGTTTGTCTTCGGGGACAGGCTTTAGGCGGGTGACCATGATATAGAGCTGGCTTGCCGGGCATTCGTACGGGTCGGTGCTGAATCCTCCCGGACCTCGCGACATGTAGATTCGAACCAGGCAATCCCGGGATCCCGACGCGCGCACGGTTTCCTTCACAAGGCCGATGAGCCGTCGCCGGTCCACGGGCCATGACAGCTGGGCGATGTCCGCCGAGCGGCTCAGACGATCCAAATGCCGATCGAGCAGATAGAGGTGTCCGTCCACGCACTGCAAGGCTTCGAAGACCCCGTCCCCGCGGTGGACCAAATGGTCGTCCAAGGGAATGAGCATGGCCCTAGGATCCGTGCAGATCCCCCCGTACCAGGACGAGTACATGGCCAGGTATTCGGCGTGATACGGTTCTTTTTTCTGGAGCAATCGATCCACGACGGCGTCGAAACTCAACACGGGAACCCCTCGACCCATGCCCGAACCCTCCAAACCCTCTTTACGCCAAGCGCTGTCTTCTTCAAAAGCGCTTAACAATAGACAAGGCGCCTCGGATGTGCAAGGCTTTGTGCGATTCCCGAAGGGAACGGCTTCGAGTGTGGGCGTCAATCCATGAGCGTGAACCGGGCGGAAACTTCCGCACCTCTGCAGCATTCATGATCATCCAAACCATCCTTTTCGATTTCGACGGGACGCTGGCCGAATTGCGGATTGACTTTTCCGACATGAAGAGGCGGATTGCCGCCGTCGCGGCGGGATTTTTTGGGCGCGTGCCCGAGCCGTCGTCCCTTCCGGCTTTGGAATGGATCGACGCTCTGGCTCGTGAACTGAGCGGCACCGCGGACGGACGGGCTCGGGCGTTCCGATCCGAAGCCATGGCGAGCGTCCAAGCGCTGGAAATGGAGGCCGCCTCAAAGGGTAGCTTGTTTCCCTTCACGCGCCGGGTTCTGGAGGAACTGCGCGGACGGGGTGTGAAAATCGCCGTTGTCACGCGAAACTGCGAAGAAGCGGTCCGCGCGGTCTTTCCTGACATGGACGGATACGGTTTCAAGCTTTTTTCGCGAGACCAGGTGGCTCGGGTGAAACCCGACCCGGAACACCTCCGCACGGCCCTGCACGCTTTGAACGCCGGTTGCCGGGAAAGCCTCATGGTCGGGGATCATCCCTTGGACATCGAAACGGGAAAGCGCCTTGGAGTGAGAACGGCGGGTGTGGCCAGCGGCCGTGTTCCCTTGGAGGAACTGAAAGCCCACCGGCCCGATTGGACCGCCCAAGACTGCGCGGCGCTCCTGCGCCTCCTCGATGCGCAAAACCTCCTTCCCCCACGAAGGCTTTGACCGCGATGCTTCAGCAGAAAGAAACGCTTTACATCCCCAAGATGTTCGTCGTCTTGAAAGGCTGGGCCGACGCCGGGGGCATGGCTCAGGCTGTTTTCGCGAGGATTCGGGAAAGACTCCCCTGCCGGCGTATCGCCCGGATGGATATGGACGTCTCCGTCCACGGGGCGGAGCATCGCCCGCAGGTCGTGGTGCACCACGGGGTGCTCAAGGATTTCCGGTGGCCGGCCCTGGAATTTTACCTCCCGGAAGACCCGGCCCACCAAGACGTGGTCTTCGCCGTGGGCTGGGAACCGGCTTCCCATTGGCGGTCCTTTCTTTCGGACTTCGTGTCTCTCCTGGAATCGTGGCGTTGCCGGCACCTCCTCCTCCTGGGAAGCCTCTACGACCAGATTTTTTACGACGAAATCCGCATCTCAGGGGTGGCCGTCGATGCCGCGGGCTACAATCTGCTGCGCCGCTGGGGATGCCAGTTCGCCGAATACGCAGGACCGGGAGCCATCCATTCGGCGATCCTCAACGAAGTGCGCGGAAAACCCCTCACGGCCGTGAACCTCTGGGCCCATGTGCCCTTCTACCTCAAGGACGCCCATGAACTCCTGGTCCATCGCGTCATGGAAATCGTCGGGGATTTCGCGGGCCTGTCCTGGAACCTGGACGATCTCCTGGCGGAATGGAAAGAACGGGAACGGGAAATCGAACAGATCCTTTCCCAGGACCCGTCGCTCAGGGAACAAATCCGAGCCCTCAAAAAGGAAGGAGCCCCCCCGGCGCCGAAGGACTCCAAACCCGCCCGCGGAGAAGTCATCGACCTCAGAAGGTTTCAGAAGAAAGCCAAAAATGAGGAGGCGGACGATCCGGCCTGATCCCGCCGCCGAAAAGTGTTGATAATCCCGTGGGCTTGGGGGGCGAAGGGAATCCCAAGAACAAAAAATGGAATAGGCCCCCCGAAGAGGATCGCCCCATGGGCCGACCTTTCATGGGCGATGGGTCCGGAGGCCGCCGGGGCTGCGCGTCCGTAAGCCGGCAGTTCCGGAATCCGCTGGTTCCGGGGGCCAAGGGTTATGGGGCGAAGGACCAGCCGGCCAGGCGATACAGCGCGTGGAAATGGTGGACCGGCCCGTGGCCCCGCCCCAACGGCAAGGCTTCCCGGATGGCCCCGGTGATGTATTCCTTGGCCCGGGCGACGGCCTCGGGCACATCCAGGCCCTTGGCCAAACCGGCGGCGATGGCGGAGGCGAACGTGCACCCGGTGCCGTGGGTGTGGGGGGTGTGGAATCGTTCCGTGGGGAAACGCACGACGCGCTCCCCGTCGTCCATAAGATCCATGGGGTCCCCTTCCAGGTGCCCTCCTTTGAGGACGACGTACCCAGGGCCAAAGCTCTTAATCTTTCGAGCGGCTTTTTCCATGTCCTCGGGGTTTTTCACGGGAAAGCCCACGAGAACTTCCGCTTCATGCAAATTGGGGGTCACCACCAAAGCCAAAGGCAGGAGTTCTTCCACCAGGGCGGATACGGCATCCGAGCGCAGCAAGGGATCGCCGCTCTTGGCCACCATGACGGGATCCACCACCAGGGTCCTCAGGCCCAACTCCCGCACATCTTGAGCCACACGCCGGATGATGGCCGAGGTCGCCAGCATCCCCGTCTTGACGGCGTCCACCCCGATGTCTTCCACCACGGCGCGGATTTGCGCGGAAACGAATTCCGGGTCCACTTCCAGCACGGCCCGCACCCCCACGGTGTTCTGCGCGGTCAAAGCCGTCAGCGCGCTCATGCCGAAAACGCCCAAAGCGGAAAAGGTCTTAAGATCGGCTTGAATGCCGGCCCCTCCACCGGAATCGGAGCCGGCGATGGTCAAGGCCCGAGGGATTTTCATGGCGCCTCCTTTCGAAAATGATCCCAGGCATGATGGGGCCCTCCGACGGCCCTTCCGTCCGGGCGGACGCACCGGATGCCCTCTTCCCGAGGCACGATGCGCCCGATGACCCGGCACGGCGTTGCTCGAGCCTCCTCGAGAGCCTGGGTGATGTCCGGAAACCCGCCGGGATCGACCGCTGCAAGGAGTTCGTAATCTTCTCCCCCGTACAAGGCCCATTCCAGGGGATCCCGACGGACGGCCCTCGCCACGGCGTCGCAGGCCGGATCCACCGGCACGGCGTCGGCGTACAGCACGGCCCCGACGCCGCTCGCCCGGCACAGGTGGCCGAGATCGCCCATGAGCCCGTCACTTAGATCGATCATGGCGTGGACCCGTCCCGAGGCGGCAAGGAGCCGCCCTTCGGCAAGGCGGGGTTCGGGCGCCCAATGCTTCTGGACGGCGGCCGCCCGGATCGGCTCGTCCACCCCTGAAAGATCCCCCTTCAGACATTCCAGGCCCGCTCGGGATGCGCCCAGGGTGCCGGTGACGACGATGAGGTCCCCCGGGCGGGCACCACTTCGCAGGATCACTTTTTCGGGATCCACGTCCCCGAGGAGCGTCACATCGATGACGAGGCGTTCCGGATGCCGGGCCGTGTTGCCGCCCACCAACGCAGCCCCGAAACGCTCCAAAGTGTCGCCGAAGCCCTGGTAGATTTCTTCCACCAGAGAGATCGGCGTGCTTTCGGGAACCATGAGCGACACCAAGGCCCACAAGGGGGTTCCGCCCATGGCCGCCATATCGCTCAGGTTTACCGCGGCGGCGCGCCGCCCCAGAAGATTCCCCGGAACGGCAGGCAGGCTGAAGTGGACGCCCTCAATCTGGCAGTCGCAGGTGGCCAGAAGAAGGCGGCCGGCTGAAGTGCGAAGGACGGCCACGTCGTCGCCCATCCCGACGACAACCGAAGGCGCACTGTGGGGAAAAAGACTCCTGATGCGGTCGATGAGGCCGAATTCGCCGAGTTCTTGGACGGTCGGGGACACGGGATTCATGGCGGGTCCATGGGGTCTTTCGCAGGGGATCATGGGCGGTTCGAAAGGGGGGTGAGGCGTGCCTCATTGATCAGGCGCCGCAGAGTTCGGGCGGCATCTTCGGGGTCGTCCCGCCCCAAGACGGCCGAGACGACGCACACGCCCTTAACGCCCGTGCGGATGACATCGGCGATATTGTCGGCGTTGATGCCGCCGATGGCCACGGCGGGGCACGTGACGCCTTCCATGAGCCTTTTGAGCCCTTCCACGCCCATGGGGGGCTGATGGTCGGGCTTGGTCGGCGTCGCGAAAACCGGCGCCAACGAAATGTAATCGGCCCCGCCACGCTCGGCTTCCTCGATTTCCCTTCGGTTATGGACCGTAACGCCGATGAGGCGATTCGGGCCGAGAAGGCGCCGGGCCACATGCAGGGGCATGTCGTCCTGACCCAGATGCACCCCGTCGGCGTCCACGGCCAGAGCCACATCGATCCGGTCGTTGACGATGAAGACGGCGCCGTAACGCCGGCACAGGGCCGCCAACGCGGCGGCTTCTTCCACCATGCGCCGTGTGGACTTCTTTTTTTCCCGGTACTGAACGACGCCGGCACCTCCCCGCAGCGCCGCTTCCACCACTTCGGGTAAGGGTCGATCCCCGATGACGGCGGCGTCGGTGATCACGTAAAGAGACCAGTCCCCATGAATCGGCCGACGTTCCATGAACGGCTCCCCCCTCACCCTGCCCTCCCCCCCGCAAAGGAGGAGGGGGCGTCCCGGGAGCCCCCCATAGACGAGAAAGCGTCCCGATTTCCCATCTTCATCCCTAGGGCCGGCAACGGCGGAAAGGCGACTCCCACCGGGTCCGGGATCATGCGATTTTTCGGGCGTAATCCTGGTCGATGCGAAGCCCTTCGATGTCCGTCGTCTTTTCGCCGCGGGCCGCCTTGATGCGGTCTACGCCCCGTTTGACTTCCGCCCGGTTGGACGCATACCCCAGGGCCGTCTCTTCGGTAATGAGGCCCTTTTCGTACAACGACACGATGGAATCGTCAAACGTTGTCCAGCCGAAGGGGCGCGACTGCTGCATCATTTCGTAAAAGGTCTTGCCTTCGCTTTCCCCGTGGATGATGGATTCGCGCACCCGCAGGTTGTTCCCCATGATTTCGAAGGCCGCCACGCGCCCTCCGCCCACCTTGGGAAGGAGCCTTTGGCTCACCGTCCAGCGCATGGCGTCGGCCAACCGGATGCGGATCAGCCGTTCTTCTTCCAACTCGAACATGCCCACGATCCGGTTCACCGTATGGGACGCATCGATGGTGTGCAAAGTGGTCAGGACCAAGTGCCCCGTTTCGGCGGCGCTCAACCCGATTTCCACCGTTTCCCGGTCGCGCATTTCGCCCACGAGGATCACTTTGGGCGCCTGGCGCAACGCCGCCCGCAATCCGTTGGCGAAGGTGTCGAAGTCCTGGCCCAGCTCCCTCTGGTTGAAGGTGGCCTTGAGCTGCGGATGGACGAATTCCACGGGGTCTTCCAGCGTGACCACGTGCACCGATTTGGACCGGTTGATTTCGTTGAGCATGGCCGCAAGGCTGGTCGTCTTACCGCTTCCCGTGGCGCCCGTGACGAAAACGATGCCGTTGCGTTCTTCGGCGATCCGCTTGAACACCTCCGGCAGTCCCAGCTCCTCGATGCTCAGAACCCGCGTGGGCAGCACGCGCATGACCACCGAATAGCAGCCGCGCTGGGAAAAGACGTTCACGCGGAACCGGGCGCGGGCGTCCAAGGCGTACGAGAGGTCGCAGGAGCCCGTATCCAGCAGGTTTCGGATGAGGCGCCGGTCCGGGCCGATGAGCCCCAAGGCGATGTGTTCCGTATGGTACGGGCTGAGGACGCCCAGGCCCAGGTCGGCGCACGCCGGCCTCAGGACCCCGTCCACCTCTGCCTGGACCGGTTTTCCCACCGTGAAGTTGATGTCCGACAGCGTGGGGTGTTCGTCCAGGAGCCGATGCAGGATTCTGTTCAAGTCTTGGCGCTTCATGAGGGGATGCTCCCTTGTTTTCCGCGTTCCTGCCCGTTGGGTGGCGCTTGCGTCACACTTCCGTGAAATCGGTCGGCGGTTCGGTGAGGAACTGCTTGAATTTTTCTTTCTCCACGCACTTCATGTAGGCTTCGTTGGGACTGATGCGCCCGGCCCGCAGGTGCTCCATGATCCCATCGTCCAGGGTTTGCATACCGTATTTCTTTCCAGTCTGGATGGCCGACGGGATCTGGTGGGTCTTGCCTTCGCGGATGAGGGCTCGCACGGCGTGGGTGGCGATGAGGATTTCCAGCACGGCGATCCGGCCCTTGACGTCCACGCGCTTGAACAGGGCCTGGGACACCACGGCCCGCAGGCCGTCGGCCAGGGTGGATCGGATCTGGGCCTGTTCCCCAGTGGGAAAGACTTCGATGATGCGGTCCACGGTCTTGGCGGCGCTGGTGGTGTGCAGGGTGGAAAAAACCAGGTGCCCTGTGGCGGCCGCTTCGATGGCGAGGCGCATGGTTTCCAGGTCGCGCATTTCGCCCACCAGGATGATGTCCGGGTCTTCGCGCAGCGCCGCGCGAAGGGCGCTTGAGAAGGTGCGGGTGTGAGTCCCCACTTCCCGGTGGTTGATGACGCAGTTCTTGCTCTTGTGGACGAACTCGATGGGATCTTCGATGGTGATGATGTGGTCTTTGCGCTTGCGGTTCGCTTCGTCGATGATGGCCGCCAGGGTCGTGGACTTGCCGCTTCCCGTGGGGCCGGTCACAAGCACCAGGCCTCGGGGCAGGAGGGCCAAGCGGGAAATGACGGGCGGCAGGCCCAGCTGCTGCACGGTGAGGATTTCTTCCGGGATTTCGCGAAAGACGGCGCCGATGCCGTTCTTTTGCATGAAATAATTGGCCCGGTAACGACTCAGCCCGGGAATTTCATAGGAAAAGTCCAAGTCCCCCGTTTCTTCGAAGACCTTGATCTTCTCTTCCGGGGTGATTTCATAGAGCATGGTGCGCAGTTCGTCGTCGTCCAAAACCTTGTACTTGACCCGTTCCAGTTCGCCGCGGATGCGCAGCACGGGCTGCTGGCCGGAAACCAGGTGAAGGTCGGACGCCTTCTGTTCGTGCATGAGCCTGAAAAACGCATCGATTCTCGCCATGGAAACCCTCCGGGTCGCCCGTCAGACGCTGTAAAAAACCTCGTCGGGAAGACACACGCACGTGAGCTTATTGCCGTAGACGGCTCCCGTGTCGATCCCGATTTTTCGCCTGTCCACGAAGGGTTTCAAAAACGGCGTATGGCCGAAGACAACCTTCTTGCCGAAGTCATAATCGGAGGCGATGAATTCGTCTCGAATCCAGTAGACGTCTTCGTCCACCTGGTCGGCGACGGGGACGCCCGGGCGAAACCCTGCGTGGACAAACAAGTAATCGTCCGTTTCGTAGAACTTCTTGAGTCCACGCAGGAAATTTTTGTGGGTGTCGGGGACGACGCACCGGCCGTCTTCATGGCCCACCGAGTAGCTGTGCACCGTGCTGGCCCCGCCGTTGATGAGGAAAAACGCCACGTCTTGGTCTTTCAGATAGTTTTCCATCATGACTTCGTGGTTGCCTCGAAGGCACACCACGTCGAGGCCCCGGGTGATGAGCTGGAGGATGCGGTGGATGACGCCGCGGGAATCGGGACCTCGGTCCACGTAATCCCCCAAGAAGACGAGCCGGTCCCGATCTTCACGAAACGGAATTCGGTCCAGGAGCCGTTCCAGCTTGGACAGCATCCCGTGGATGTCTCCGACAGCGTAGACTTTGCACCCGTTGTCGCTCATGGGATCAGAGTCACCACACGATGAAGCGGCGGGTTCTTCGGTCCAGGCGGCTCAGCCCCGCCCGTCGGGCGGCGGCCACGGCGTTTTCGTATTCCTCGGTCGTGATCCGACGGCGCAACGCCGGCACTTCCATGGCCCTCCCGCACGGCCGATACTGGTTCATGATGTTGATATACGTGTCGGGAGAGACGTGGCGGGCGATGAAGGCGCACACTTCCTCGGTCCCCGCGAGGTTTTCCGGCATGACCAGATGGCGCACGAGGAGCCCCCGAAGGGCGATCCCCGAAGGGTCCAGGGTGAGGTCCCCGACCTGGCGGTGCATTTCCAGGAGTGCTTCCCGGGCCCGCCGGGGGCAATCCGGGGCCCCGCACAGCATGTCGGCCACTTGAGGGTCCCAGAACTTGAAGTCGGGCATGTAGATGTCCACGATCCCCTCCAGCAGCCTCAGGGTCGGCACCCTCTCGTAGCCGCCGCAGTTGTAGACCAGAGGGACCTCGAGGCCGTGTTCCACGGCCAGGGGCAGAGCTTCAAGGATCTGGGGAACGACGTGGGTCGGGGTCACGAAGTTGATATTGTGGCAGCCTCGGTTTTGCAGCTCCACCATGACCCCGGCAAGCTGCTCGGGCGATGCGGGCACGCCGTGGCCTTCGTGGCTGATATCGTAATTTTGACAGAAAAGGCACAGCAGGTTGCAGTGGGTGAAAAAGATGGTCCCCGAACCGTTTCGCCCCACAAGGGGGTCTTCTTCGCCGAAATGGGGGCCGTAGCTGGAAACAACGGCGTAGCGGCCCGTGCGGCACACGCCCTTTTCGTCGGCAAGGCGGTTCACACGGCACAGGCGCGGACAGAGGGAGCATTTCTTGAGCTGGCGCAAGGCGGTTTCGATCTTGCGCCGCAATCGCCCGCTGCGATAAGCTTCCACATACGCCGCGGCCATGGGGCGCCCCCTTCTTCATTCCTTGTTGAGGATGACAACTCGGACGACGCCTTCCAATGCCTTTTGAAAACGCCGAGCGTCGTCCGCGCTTCCCACGATGGCTCCATAGTGCATGGGAATGGCCACCTTGGGGGCGATGGCCTTGGCCGCTTCCACGGCTTCCGCGGCATCCATGACATAGGTGCCGGAGACGGGCAAGAAGGCCACATCCACCTGGAGGTCCTTCATCTCCGGGATGAAGTCCGTATCGCCGGCATGGTAATAGGTCACCCCGTCCAGGGTGACCACGAAGGCGAGCATGCCGGCACCCTTGGGGTGAAACTTCTTGTTCACGTTGTAGGCGGGAACCACCTGGACCACGACCCCGTCGATTTCCACGCGGTCGCCGGGTTTGACCACCCTCACGTCGCCCGAAAGTTTTTTGGCCGAAGCCGAATCGGTGACGATGACCGTTCCGGCCTTTTGGATTTTGGCCACGTCAGTTGGCGAACAGTGATCGAAATGTTCATGGCTGATGAAGATGACATCCGCCGGAGGGCCGCCTGAAATCTCGTAAGGGTCGAAATAGATGATTTTCGTGCCGTCCACGCGAAAGGCGTCGTGGCCGAGCCAGTGGATCTTTTCCAAGGCTTGATCCAGATTCATGGAACCCTCCTCTCCCCCGTGTGCTCCAGCATCTGCTCCCAGGCGTATAGACCGGGCGCGTCCTCTGACCTACCCGACACGTAACCGGCTCCTTCGACCCATGTCAATGCCGAGATGCGGGCCGCTTGCCTCCACGAGCCCTTTCGAGTAGCATGAAGGCAAATTTCGGGCGGATCGATCCCCCGAAAACGACGGAAACGACCAAGGGCCCTAAAATCATGACGATCAGTGTCAGCCTCGTTCGAAAATTGGACCGGATGCCGCCGGACCTCAGAGACATCCTGTTGGCCGTTATCGAGGAAATGGCCCAATACCGCCAGGCCGCGGTGTCCAAGGAAGAATTCGGCGAATTGAAGGGTATCGTGGCCGATCTGGCCTCGGCCGTCCGGGATTTGGCCGAGGCCCAGAAGCGCACGGAACAGCGCGTCAACGAACTCGCCGAAGCTCAAAAACGCACTGAGGAAAGGCTTAATGAGCTCGCCGAGGCCCAGAAACGCACTGAAGAGCGCCTCAATGAACTGGCCGAGGCTCAAAAACGCACCGAGGAAAGGCTTAATGAGCTCGCCGAGGCCCAGAAGCGTACCGAACAGCGCGTCAACGAACTCGCCGAAGCTCAAAAACGCACTGAAGAGCGCCTCAACGAGCTGGCCGAGGCTCAAAAGCGCACCGAGGCGGAAGTGGAATCTCTCGCCCGAGCCGTCAAGGGCACCCGGGAACAGGTGGGCGGTCTGTCCCGAAGTATGGCCTACGCCCTTGAAAACGAAGCCTATCGCAAATTACCGGCCTACCTCAGCAAGGTGCATGGCATTCGAATCGTGGAAAGCATGATCCGAACGGAGCTGGCCGACGAGGAAGTGAACTTCTGGGCGAAAGCCGTCAAGGACGGCAAGGACGTGCGGCTTGTGGGCGAGTCCGTGCTCCGGCTGGACGACCCGTCAAAGCTCAAGGCCTTGCACCGGAAAGTTCAGAAAATCAGCCACCTTCTTGGAGCGGACCTCGTCCCCATTCTGGTCACCCATTACGCCAAGCCCAAAGTGCTGCAGCAGGCGACCGAAAGCGGGATTCTCGTCGTGCAAAGCTACGAGTGGGACCAGAACCTTTAATATGCCCTGCATGAATCCGCCGGCCGCGCTGCCATGAAACGGTTTGTCAAAAAGTTGCTCACCCAGGACTGGAAAACGGCTCGAGTGGTCCACCACGCCGTTTTGGAAGCCCGGGAGGCCCAATACGGCGCCCCTGCGCGCCCGATTCCGGATCCCATCCGGCAGGCGCTGCGCTTCCTGGGCATTGAGCGCTTGTACAGCCACCAAGTTGAGGCCCTGGATTACCTTCGAAACGGCCGACACGTGGTGGTGGCGACGCCCACAGCCAGCGGCAAGTCCCTCATCTACAACGTGGCCGTCACGGAAACCCTGCTTGAAGCCCCGAAGACCCATGCCCTGTATCTCTTTCCCATCAAGGCCTTGAGCCGCGATCAGCACGAGGCCCTGCAGGCTTTCTTCCAGGCCGTTTCCCCCGACCGGCCTTTGACGGCGGCCGTCTACGACGGCGACACGTCGTCCCACCACCGAGCCGTCATCCGGAAAAAGCCGCCCCACGTGCTCGTGACCAATCCCGACATGCTCCACTACGCCCTGCTTCCCTATCACGCCAAATGGGAATCCTTTTTCCGAGGGTTGCGCCATGTGGTCGTGGACGAACTCCATACCTATCGAGGCATCTTCGGAAGCCACGTGGCCCAGATTCTTCGGCGGCTGCTGCGCGTAACGGCCCTGTACGGGTCCCGGCCGCGGTTTGTTTTTCTTTCCGCCACTATCGGCAATCCGGGGGAACTGGCCCGAAAGCTCATCGATCAGCCCGTGGAAACCGTAACCCAGTCAGGGTCTCCCCAGGCCCCTCGCCATTTCCTCTTTATGGAATCGGAAGGCCCCCTGGCGGGCCTGGCGGCTCGCATCACCCAGACGGCCGTGCGCTCGGGCCTCAAGACCATCGTCTTCACCCAATCCCGGCGCATGACGGAACTGGTGCACATGAGCCTTACGAGGGCGGCGCCGGATTTGGCGTCCAAGGTCAGTTCGTACCGAGCCGGCTTCCTTCCGTCGGAACGCCGCACGATCGAGCAGGGTTTGGCCGAAGGGCGCATCGCCGCGGTCATTTCCACAAGCGCCCTGGAAATGGGGATCGACATCGGCGGCTTGGATGTGTGCGTCCTCGTGGGATACCCCGGTACGGTCATGACCACATGGCAGCGGGGCGGACGCGTGGGCCGAAGCGGTCGGGAAAGCGCGGTGATCCTCATCCCCCAGCCGGATGCTCTGGACCAATACATCGTGCGCCACCCGGAAACGTTCCTCCAAGGATCCTGTGAAACGGCCGTCACCGATCCGGACAATTCAACCATCGTCGCCGAGCACTTGCCGTGTGCGGCCGCCGAAATCCCTCTCGACGCCGCCGAAATGAGCGAGTGGTCGCAGACCCGGCGTCAGGCCCTCACTTCAGCCACAGACCAAGGGACCCTCATTCGATCGGAAGACGGCCGCCGGTGGTTCTCCGCCGCATCCTACCCGCACCGCAGCGTGGACATTCGAAGTGTGGGCCCGTCCTTCACGATCCTGGGGCCGGACCCGCAGGACAGGAACCGCTGGGTTCCCATCGGCACGACGGACGGGGTGCGCGCTTTCAAGGAATGCCATCCGGGAGCGGTCTATCTTCACCGCGGAAGGACTTTTGTGGTGCACACCCTGGATATGGAAAAGCGCCTCGCCCGGGCTGTGCCGCAAGACGCCGAATATTTCACGTGGGTCAAGAGCGAAAAAGAGACGGAAATTCTGGAAATCCAGGCGTCCAAGCCGTGCAACGCCTTCATCGCGCGCATGGGACGGCTTCGCGTTCGGGAACGCATCACGGGCTACGAGAAAAAGCGCCTCTTCACCCAGGAACTGCTGGACTTCACCCCCCTGGATCTTCCCGAACAGGTCTTTGAAACCCAGGGCTTTTGGGTGGAAATCGAAGACGCCGTGGTGGAAAAGATCCGCCGGGCGGGCCTTCATTACATGGGCGGCATCCACGCCATGGAGCACGCCGCCATCAGCATGTTTCCCCTTTTCGCCCTGTGCGATCGAAACGACATCGGCGGCATTTCCATCCCACTGCATCCGCAGCTGGGAAAAAGCGCCGTCTTCATCTACGACGGCTATCCCGAAGGGATCGGCTTGGCCGCCCGGGGCTACGATATCGTGGAGCCGCTCCTGGAACGAACCATGGAACTCATCGAAAGCTGCCCGTGCGATGCAGGCTGCCCCGGATGTATCCATTCACCCAAGTGCGGTGCGGGAAACACGCCCCTGGACAAACAGGCGGCTCTGGAAGTGCTGCGATACCTGCTGGGTCGAAAACCCTTGGGAATGGCGGGGGCGCTGAACGCCGAACCGGACGAACCCCGGGGCGTGCCGGGCCCGGAACCGCCCGCCGCCGCCAAGGACCCGGCCATCGGGTTTTTTGATTTGGAAACCCAGAAGTTGGCCCAGGATGTGGGCGGCTGGGACAACAAGCACCTCATGCGCGTCTCCGTCGCGGTCCTTTACGACCACCCCCGCGGCGTCTTCGAAGTCTACCGGGAAGAGGACGTCCCGGCCCTCATCGAAAGGCTGCACGGCTTCGACCTTGTGGTGGGTTTCAACGTCACCCAGTTCGACTATGCGGTGCTCCAAGCCTACACGCCCAAACCCCTGCGGAACCTACCCACGTTCGACCTTTTGGAAAACATCCGCCGCCAGCTCGGGTTTCGGCTGAGCCTCGACCATCTGGGCGAAAAAACCCTGGGCCGCAAGAAAACCGCCGACGGCGTCCAAGCCGTCCAGTGGTTCCACCAAGGACGCTGGGACCTCTTGACCCAATACTGCCGAGAGGATGTGGCCTTGACCCGAGACCTCTTTTTCCATGCCTTGGAAAAAGGCTATCTTCTCTATGAAGATCGGTCGGGAAACCGGCTGAGGCTCCCCACCCCGTGGCGCCTGGAAACGATCCTCGAAACGTGCGGCCGAAAGAAAAACGACGGCGGAAACGCCATGCATCGGATGGGGCGCGTGTCGAGGGCCTAAAGCGTCGGGACATTTTGGCCGATGGAGGATGTGAGAGGCGACGCAGGCTCCGGAGGGCAAAAAAGGCAACCTTCCAGGGGCCGGGCGCGTGACCGAGCATGGGAAAGGCCCTACCCGTTCATTCGCCGTTACGAGGGAAAGAAGGATGATGATCACGGAAAAGATGGATGGTTCCATCAAGAATGCGTCCCCGCTCGCGGCGGTTCCTGAGCAGGCGGGGCTGCTTTCCGCGGAAGACGTTCCAGGCTGGTATGCCCTTTACGTTCAGGTGAACCACGAAAAGAAGGTGGCGGATCAGCTCCGGAAGAAAAACATCGACCATTTCCTGTCGCTCATGAACACGTGGAGCAAAAGGCGGGATCGGCGACTGCGGATCCAAGTGCCCCTTTTTCCGGGATACGTGTTCGTCCATGCCGCCTTGGACAACACGGTCCACGTGGAAATCCTCAAGATTCCCGGGAGCGTCTACATTGTCCGAAGCAGCCGAGGACCGGCGCCCATTCCGGACTACCAGGTGGAAAGCCTGCGGAGGGTCCTGGAAAAAGCGGATTCGCTCACGTTGCATCCTTACATGGCCGAAGGGGATTGGGTGGAAGTCGTGCGCGGCCCCTTTGCCGGGTGCGTGGGCATACTCCGACGGCTCGATCCCAAAAAAGGCACGCTGATCATCAGCATTGACGTCATCCGCCAGGCGGCCAGCGTGCAGTTGGCCGTCGAGGACGTGGTGCGGATCGACGGCCCTCCCGTTTTACGCCGTTAAGCTTTCCATGCCGAAGAGGTGCACGGTCACCTCCGTTGCGGCTTCATAACCTTCCACGTGTTCGGGAACGATGACGTAGCCGTCGGCCTGAGACAGGCTGCTGATCATGGCCGATCCCCCGAAAACCGGGTCGGCCCACACCGTGCCGCCTTCTTCCAAAAGCCGGACTCGGATGTAGTCCGCTCGACCGTGGACGGACGGCATATTACGCCGAAGCATCGCACGGCACGTATGGGCTTTGGGCCGAAGTGCCGGGTCCACCCCCTGGAGCCGAAGCAGGCTCGGACGCACAAACGCCGTGAAAACAATCATGGCCGAAGCGGGCTGTCCGGGAAGGCCCCAGAGGATCTTTGATCCGATGCGCGCCAAAATGGTGGGTTTTCCCGGGCGGATGGCCACGCCGTGCACCAGAAGCTCCGATCCGCCGAGACGGTCCAGCACCTGGACCGTGTAGTCCCGCGCTCCAACGGAACTGCCTCCCGAAAGGAGCACGACGTCGTGGCCTGCAAGCGCCTGACGGCACTGGGCGGCGAGCGCTTCCAAATCGTCCGGCACGACCCGCCTTAAACCCGGAATCCCTCCCGCTTCCCGCACCTGGGCCGCCAGGACGAACGTGTTGATGTCTCGGATTTTTCCCACGGGAACGGGAGCCGTTTCCGGAGAGACGATTTCGTCCCCCGTGGAAAGAATCGCTACGCGAGGCGGACGAAAAACGGGAACGGATCGCAGCCCCACGGCCGCAAGCACCCCGACGTCCTGGCTGCGCAGCGGCCAACCCGCCCGGAAAAGCGGGCTTCCTCGAGCGATATCGTCCCCCGGTTCCAAGATATTGTCACCTGGAGCCACGGGGCGGGTCACTTCGATGGTCCCGTCGCCCACATCCTGGGTGTATTCCACCATGACCACGGCGTCCGCCCCTTCGGGAATGGCCCCTCCCGTGGGCACGATGACGGCATCCCCCGGCCCGACCGCGGTTTCAGCCGGTTTTCCCATGAACACTTCGCCCACAACACGGAGCAGGGCCGGCAACGATTCCGTGGCGCCGAAGGTGTCTCGAGCCCGC
Source organism: Desulfosoma sp. (assembly GCA_037481835.1). Taxonomy (GTDB): domain Bacteria; phylum Desulfobacterota; class Syntrophobacteria; order Syntrophobacterales; family DSM-9756; genus Desulfosoma. The sequence continues at coordinate 149,991 of JBBFKW010000006.1, forward strand.
ACGGCATAGCCGTCCATGACGGCACGGCGGAAATGAGGCACCTCGTCCGCCGCGTGGATGTCCCGAGCCACGACCCTCCCTGCGGCTTCTTCCAAAGAGACGGTTTCTTCCCCCAGCGGGCCGATGCGGTCCACGAGGGCCAAAACCTCTTCGGCCGTCTTCACCTTGAGAAATTCCGGCATGAACGTCTCCTTCGATGCGTTCCTCTCCCCCATCCGTTGACCCGAAAGGGTCCCCGTGCGAAGATTCTTGTAGCGGACGGCGGGCGCCGGGGCAAGAAGGCCGCGCACACAAGGGGGGAACATGGTGGCTCAGGGACGAAAGCTCCTCGTCCACTGCAAGGTGTGGGTGGAAGATGAAACCGGGGAACTCATCTTCGGCGCCGGCCGGCTTCGCATTTTGGAAGCCGTGGAACGGTCGGGATCCATCGTGGGGGCGGCCAAGGAACTGGGAATGAGTTATTCGGCGGTTTGGGGGAAAATCCACGCCACGGAACAGCGCCTGGGCCGGCCTATCCTGGAAAAGAAAATCGGAGGGCCCAGAGGCGGAGGATCGGTCCTTACGCCCTTTGCCAAGGAACTGCTGGAACGCTTCCGCACCCTGGAAGACCGAACCCAACAAGCCGCGGAAGCCATCTTCGAAGACGTCTTCCACGACCCCTAACGTCGGTTGGGGTTCGCTTCGCTCACCCCAACCTACGGGTTTGAATAAGGATTTTAGTTGTGGGAGGCTGCACAGGAGTGGCCTCCGCCCGTCCCGTCCCTTACAACACGGACGCGAAGGCGTCCTTGCAGACGGCTCCCAACTCGCCCAGGTTTTCCACCACGGTGATTCCCGCCTGCTTCATGGCCTGGATTTTTCCCTGGGCCGTGCCGCTGGATCCGCTGATAATGGCTCCCGCATGGCCCATGCGCCGACCGGGAGGGGCCGTGAGGCCCGCGACGAATCCCACCACGGGTTTGGTCATGTTCCGGGCGATGAACTCCGCCGCTTCCTCTTCCGCGGAGCCGCCGATTTCCCCCACCATGACCACGGCCTTGGTTTCCGGATCGTCCTGGAAGGCCTTCAAACAGTCGATAAAATTCGTGCCGTTTACGGGGTCTCCACCGATCCCCACGCAGGTGCTCTGCCCGATGCCTTGCAAGGTGAGCTGGTGCACCACTTCGTAGGTCAAGGTGCCCGAGCGGGACACCACGCCCACGGAACCCGGTTTGTGGATGGGACCGGGCATGATCCCCACCTTGCATTGGCCCGGGGTGATGATGCCCGGGCAGTTGGGGCCGATGAGGCGCGAAGACGACCCTTTAAGGGCGTTTTTTACCTTGAGCATGTCCATGACGGGAATGCCTTCCGTGATGGTGACGATGACACGCACGCCGGCGTCCATGGCCTCCAGAATGGCATCCGCGGCGAAAGGCGGCGGCACGAAAATCATGGAACAGTCGGCTCCCGTCGCCCGCACGGCCTCTTCCACGGTGTTGAACACCGGGATGTCATCCATGGTCTGCCCGCCTTTTCCCGGCGTGACGCCCGCCACCACGCGCGTGCCGTAAGCCACGCACTGCCTCGTGTGGAACTGCCCTTCCCGACCGGTGATTCCCTGAACAAGGACTCGTGTCTGCGCATTCACCCAGATGCTCATGGTGTTTCCTCCTACGCCTTGGCGATGGCCGCCACTTTGTGGGCCGCGTCTTTGAGGTCCTGTGCCACGATGAGGTTCAAGCCCGATTCCTGCAGGATTTTCCGTCCTTGTTCCACGTTCGTCCCTTCCATGCGGATGACCACGGGGACTTTCACGCCCACTTTGCGGCTGGCTTCCACCACGCCCTGGGCCAGCACGTCGCAGCGGAGGATCCCGCCGAAAATGTTGATGAGCACCCCCTTGACGTTGGGGTCGCTCAAGATGATCCGGAAACCGTTTTCCACCATCTCCGCGCTGGCACCGCCCCCCACGTCCAGGAAGTTGGCCGGTTCGGCTCCCGCCAGCTTGATGATGTCCATGGTGGCCATGGCCAAGCCGGCGCCGTTGACCATGTTGCCGATGTTGCCGTCCATCTTGATGTAGTTCAGGTTGTATTTGGACGCTTCCACTTCCAGCGGGTCCTCTTCGTCCAGGTCGCGATAGGCGAGCACGTCCTTGTGGCGGAACAGGGCGTTGTCGTCGAAGTTCATCTTGGCGTCCAAGGCGAGAAGGCGCCGATCCTTGGTGATCACCAGGGGGTTGATTTCCACCAGGGAGGCGTCATAGTCCAGGCACAGCCGATACAGGGCGTGAACCATGGGCAGGAACAACTTGACGATGTCGGCATCCAGGTTCAGCCCGTAGGCGAGTTTTCGGGCCATGAACGGCTGCAGCCCGACGAGCGGGTCCACGTAGACCTTGACGATCTTTTCCGGCGTTTTGGCCGCCACTTCTTCGATGTCCATGCCGCCCGCCTCGCTCGCCATGAACACGATTTTCGCCGTGGATCGGTCCGGCAGGAGGCTCAGGTAGAGCTCCTTTTCGATGTCCAGCCCCTCTTCCACAAGCACCTTGCGCACCAGCCGCCCTTCCGGCCCCGTCTGGTGGGTGACCAGGGTCATGCCGAGGATGCTTCCGGCGACGGAAGCCACCTCGTCGGCCGTCTTGGCCAGTTTTACGCCGCCGCCCTTGCCTCGGCCGCCCGCATGGATCTGGGCCTTGATCACCACAGGCAGCGTGCCCAGATCCCGGGCCGCCGCTTGCGCTTCTTCCACCGTAAAGGCCACCCGGCCCCTGGGGATGGGGACACCGTACTTCTGAAAGAGCTCCTTCGCTTGGTATTCGTGGATCTTCATGGCCACCCTCTCTCGTTGATCATCCGTCGCACCACACGCCGTTTCCCAATGAAAAGTCGTTTGAAGCGCCACGCGAAAAGCCCCGCCGGGCCCTTTCCGCTGCCCTCTTTCTAGATGAAAAGTTTCGCAAAGTCAAAAACCCATGCATCCCTTACGGCTTGACATTTTGGGGATCGCGATTCTGGATTCACGTTTGCCCTCATCGGTGTTAAAAGGAGCGGGTGTGAACCTGCCCGAATGGGGGGGGGGACGCTCCCGACCTGTGCAACCGATTGTGCTGCGAGGCGCCGACATGGAATGGGAAACCGTCATCGGACTGGAAGTGCATGCGCAACTCCTTACGGAAAGCAAAATTTTCTGCGGCTGTTCCACCGCCTTCGGGGCCGCCCCCAACACGCACACGTGCCCCGTGTGCCTGGGCATGCCGGGGGTGCTGCCCGTCCTGAACCGCACCGTCGTCGAATACGCCATGAAAATGGCTTTGGCCACCCACTGCCGCATTGCGTCCCGGTGCCGATTCGCCCGCAAGAATTACTTCTATCCGGACCTTCCGAAAAATTACCAGATTTCCCAATACGAGGAACCGCTGGCTACGGGAGGCTGGATCGACATCGAAACGGACGCCGGAACACGCCGGATCGGCATCACCCGCATCCACATGGAAGAGGACGCGGGAAAGCTCATCCACGACGAGACCCAGCCGGTGAGCTACGTGGATTTCAATCGCACGGGCGTGCCGCTCATCGAAATCGTGAGCGAACCCGACATCCGGACTCCGGAAGAAGCCGCCGCTTATCTCCGGACGCTGCGGGACATCCTGCGCTACCTGGGCGTCTGCGACGGCAACATGGAAGAAGGGAGTTTCCGCTGCGACGCCAACATCAGCCTTCGGCCTGTGGGCAGCACGGCTTTCGGCGTCAAGACGGAACTCAAGAACATGAATTCCTTCCGAAACGTGCAACGCGCCCTGGAATTCGAAGTGCGCCGCCAGCGCGCCCTGCTCGACAAAGGGGAAGCCGTCGTCCAGGAAACGCGCCTGTGGGATGCGGGCCGGGGAGTGACGGTGAGCATGCGGGGCAAGGAAGAAGCCCACGATTACCGCTATTTTCCCGACCCCGATCTGGTCCCGCTGGTCATCGATTCGGAATGGATCGAGTCCGTCCGCAGAAGCCTTCCCGAACTTCCCGACGCCAAGCGGGAACGCTTCATGGCCCAATACGAACTGCCGGCCTACGATGCGGCGGTGCTCACCGCATCCAAAGACGTGGCCGACTATTTTGAAGCGGTCCTGGCGGACTTTCCCCAGCCCAAGACGGTGAGCAACTGGATCATGAGCGAACTGATGCGGGAACTCAAACGGGACGAACGCGATATCGACGCCTGCCCCGTGCCGCCCAAGCACCTGGCCGAACTGCTGCAGCTCATGGAAAAGAACGTCATCAGCGGAAAACTGGCCAAGTCGGTTTTCAAGGACATGTACGAAACGGGGGCGGCCCCGTCCCGGATCGTGGAAGAAAAGGGCCTCCGCCAGGTGACCGACGAAGGGGCTTTGGCGGCCGTGATCGACCAGGTGCTTGAGGAAAACCCCAAGGAAGTGGACGCCTATCGACAGGGCAAAGAAAAATTGATGGGTTTTTTTGTCGGCCAGGTCATGCAGAAAACCCGGGGCAAGGCCAATCCCCAGCTTGTCAATCGCATCCTGAAAGAAAAGCTTTCCACATCTTAGTGAATTAAAGGAGCGCCCCCATGTCCGGATCATCCCTTCGGCCCATATGGTGGGACGGCGACGCCGTCATGATCGTCGATCAGAGGTTGTTGCCGCACAAGCACAAGGTTCTGCGGTGCACCACTCCCGACGAAGTCATCCGGGCCATCAAGACCATGGCCATCCGCGGCGCGCCCGCCGTGGGGATCGCCGGAGCCATGGCCGCGGCTCTGGGGGCTCGAACCGTCACGGCCGCCGACGTGGCCACCTTCCGGCGAAAATTCACGCACCTGTGCGAACGCATCCGCTCCGCCCGCCCCACGGGGAACAATTTGAGCTGGGCCGTGGATGCGGTCTTCGCCGTGGTCATCGAAAACCCAGGAGCCGACGTGCCCGAGCTGCAGCGGCTCATCCGCCGAAAATCGGAAGAAATCCTCGCGGAAGACATCCGCACCAACGAGGCCATTGGGCGGTGGGGGGCGGAAATCGTGCCCAAAGGGGCGCGGATCCTGACCTACTGCAACGCGGGGGCTCTGGCCACCGGGGACTACGGAACCGCCTTGGGAGTGGTGCGCGCCGCTTTCGCCGCGGACCCGTCCATCCACGTGACCTGCTGTGAAACCCGCCCGTTCCTTCAAGGAAGCCGCCTGACGGCCTACGAACTCATGACGGAAAAGATCCCCTGCACCCTGATTACGGACAACGCCGCGGGAAGCCTCATGCAGCAGCGGAAAATCGACCTCGTGATCGTGGGAGCGGACCGGATCGCCGCCAACGGGGATACGGCCAACAAAATCGGGACTTACACCCTGGCCGTGCTCGCCCAGGCCCACGGCATTCCTTTTTTCGTCGCGGCGCCCCGATCCACCATCGACCCCAGGCTCCCCAACGGAGCCGGCATCCCCATCGAACAGAGGGATCCCCGGGAAGTGACCCATTTTTACGGCCGGCTTGTGGCACCCCGGGGCATGGCGGCCGCAAACCCGGCCTTCGACGTCACCCCTCACCGGCTTATCACGGGGATCGTCACTGAAGTCGGGGTCATCCGAAAGCCTTTCACCCGAGGCATCCGAAGGGCCCTGGAGGCGCCGCCGCCGGCATGACGAAAAAGCCACGCACCCTTACCCGAACAGGCGTTTGACGGCTTCGGCGACTGAACGCACCCCGAGGCATACCCCTTGGGGATCGCAGGCGGCCAGCTGTTCCTGATTGCCGCGGGGACAAACCACGGTTCGAAACCCCAAGGAGACCGCCTCGGCGAGACGCCTCGCCGCGTGCCCCACGCCGCGCACTTCCCCCGACAGGCCCACTTCCCCCCAGGCCACGAGATCCTCGGGCAAGGGGGCATCCATGGCGGACCCGGCCACGGCCAGAACCACCGCAAGATCCGCGGCGGTTTCGGTGAGTTTCACACCGCCCGCCACGTTGACAAAGACGTCCTGCTGGAGAAAACTGAATCCCGCCTTTTTTTCCAGCACGGCCAGGAGCAAGGACACGCGGTTGGCATCCACGCCCATGAAGGTGCGTCGCGGCTGCGCCCAGCCGCTGGACGACACCAGAGCCTGCACTTCCACCAGAATGGGCCGCGTGCCTTCCATGGCGCAGACGACCACGGACCCGGAAACCCCTTTGGGCCGTTCGGCCAGGAGGAACCGGGACGGGTTGGGCACCTGCTCCAAACCCGTTTCCTTCATTTCGAAGACACCGATTTCGTTGGTGGATCCGAACCGGTTCTTGACCGCTCGAAGGAGCCGGAACGTGTGGCTGCGGTCCCCTTCCAGGTACAGGACCGCATCCACCAAGTGTTCCAGGACGCGCGGCCCGGCCACGATCCCCTCCTTGGTCACGTGGCCCACGAGGAAGACCCCGATGTTTTTCTCCTTGGCCAGACGCTGCAGCCACGCCGCCGATTCCCTCACCTGGGATACGGACCCCGGGGCGCTTTCCAAAAGATCCAGGCGCATGGTCTGGATGGAATCCACGGCCAGGACGGCCGGAGGCCGTTTCTGCACCAGGGACTCCAGGGCGTCCAGGTTCGTTTCGGCAAGCACCCAGAGATCGTCGGTGCGTTCCAGGCCCAGGCGCTGGGCGCGGAGCTTGATCTGGGCGAGGCTTTCTTCGCCGGAGACGTAGAGCACGGGGCCGAGCCGGGCCATGCGGCCCAGGGCCTGCAGGAGCAAGGTGGACTTGCCGATCCCGGGATCTCCGGCAAGGAGAATGAGGGATCCCGGCACCAGGCCTCCTCCCAAAACCCGGTCCCATTCGTCCAGGCCTGATTTGAGGCGCATTTCGCCGGTCACGGGCATGTCGAAAAGGCGAACCGGTTCGGCGCATGGAGCACGACCCTTGGCGGAAGAACCCGCGGGGGCGGCTTTGACGGCTTCCTGGAGCGTGTTCCAGGCCTGGCAGCCGGGACAGCGCCCGAGCCACTTGGGAGTTTCGTAGCCGCATTCCACGCATTGGAAAATCGTTTTATCTTTAACCATAACGAGAAACTCCCGTGACGCCGGCTGAGAAAAAACGGGCGAGCGGCCCCTTTCCGCTTAGGACTACTCCGGGACGGCGGTGATTTTCAAGTGGACAAAGGGCGCCGAGGTCGCTAGGGTCACTTTGATAGGGAAGGCAATGGGGAGCCGGGCTTGGCTGACGTTGACAAAAAAAGCGGGGTGGTTTATAGTCCCCGCATTGTGAACGACGCGGCACAGTATGGAAAAAACCCGGAGACGGCCCCATCGGACCGCTGGCACAATTTCCAGGGAGGCGTGCACACATGGCTGGAAAGAACATCATTGAAATCAGCGACAACAGTTTCGAACAGGAAGTGCTCCAATCCAGCATTCCGGTTCTTGTGGATTTCTGGGCGCCGTGGTGCGGTCCGTGTCGCGCCATCGCTCCGGTCATCGATGAACTGTCCGTGGAATACGCGGGAAAGCTCAAAGTGGCCAAGTGCAACGTGGATGAAAATCCCAACACGCCCGCACGGTTCGGCATTCGGGCCATCCCGACCCTGATCATTTTCAAGAACGGCAACGTCACGGAACAGATCACGGGCGCCGTCGCCAAATCCCAGATCGCCGCCGCGGTGGACAAGGTGGTCGCCTAATTCTCCCTCTTCCCACAACCCAGACCGCCATGGACCTTTTTCCCGGTCCATGAACGCTCTTCACGGATGCGTGCCCATTTCCCATGACAACGCCTGAACCGTACGACATGGTGATCGTGGGCGGGGGGCCGGCCGGATTGACGGCCGCCCTATACGCCTGTCGCGCCCGTTACAAAACCCTCCTGGTGGAACGGATCGGCTTGGGCGGCCAGCTCCTCACCTACGAAAAGGTGGACAACTACCCGGGTTTCCCGGAAGGGATCACCACGTTCGAACTGACGGAACTCTTCAAAGCCCAGGCGGTGCGCTTCGGCATGGAACATCGCAGCGCCGAAGTCACGTCCATGGACGTCTCGGGCCCCGTCAAGGTCTTGCACACGGCCGACGGCCCGATCCGGGCCAAGGCGGTGGTCATCGCCACGGGCTGCGCGCCGAGAAAACTCCAGGTCAAGGGCGAAGCCGAATTCACCGGCCGGGGGGTTTCCTACTGCGCCGTGTGCGACGGGCCCTTTTACCGCAATGAATCCGTGGCCGTCGTGGGCGGAGGGGACACGGCGGTGGAAGAAGCCGTCTACCTCACCAAGTTCGCCTCCCAGGTCCACATCATCCACCGCCGGGACGCCCTGCGGGCCGTCAAAGTCATCCAGGAAGAAGCTTTCGCCAATCCCAAGATCACCGTCCACTGGAACCGGGTCGTCACCGAAATCCACGGCGGCCCCCAAGGCGTGACGGACTTGGCCCTCCAGGATACTCTGACCGGCGACGTTTCCCGACTCGAAGTGTCCGGCGTTTTCATCTTCGTCGGCCTGATTCCCAACACCCATTGGCTTCCCGAAGCCGTCCGACGCGATCCCCTGGGATTTGTCATCACCGATGACGATATGGCCACGTCGGTTCCCGGGGTGTTCGCCGCAGGAGACGTGCGGGCCAAGACCCTCCGCCAGATCGTCACCGCCGTCGGCGACGGCGCCACGGCCGCCTTCAACGCCGGGCGTTACATCGAATCCCCGGCCCACCACGGATAAGGGACCTTGGATCCATCGGTCATGGAGTCCCCCCCATGAAAGAGACAGCGCAGACGTCACGACCAGAACGCATGGCGCGCTTCCTGGCGGCCCTTGCGCTCTGCACGGTGCTTCTCACCGGCTGCGGCACGAACCTTCTCAACTATTACTTCGACGACCTGTTCGATTCCGGGGATTCCATCGAGCGCACCCCGGAACAGCTGGCGTGGGAAGGCATGGAAGCCATGCGCGCCAAGAAGTACGGCAAGGCCTTGGAATCGTTCCAGAAGCTCAAAGAACGCTACCCCTACAGCAAGTACGCCATCCTGGCGGAACTCAAGATCGGGGACGCCCATTTTTACAAGAAAAACTACGAGGAAGCCGCTCTGGCCTACGAGGAATTCGCGCGGCTTCACCCCCGCAACGAAGTCATCCCGTACGTGCTGTACCAGTTGGGCATGAGCCAGTATCTCATCTCGCCGTCCGTGGACCGGGACCAGGACCAGACCCGCAAGGCCATGGAAACCTTCCGGCGGCTTATGGAGCTCTACCCCGGCACGGAATACGCCTCCAAGGCCAAAGTCCAGATCCTGGAATGCGAAAAGCGCATTGCGGCCCATGAATTCCGCATCGCCCGCATGCATTACCGCATGGGCAAGTACCGGGCCGCGGAGCTGCGCCTGACGCGGCTTCAGGAAGACTACCCGCAGGCGGTGGAAAAACTGGGCTTTCAGAAGGACATCGAAAAGATGCTCGCCGACTGTCGTGAATGCCTCAACCGTCAAGGGGACGGCAAGAGCATTTGGACTCGGCTGGGATTCTAACGGCGGGATAAAGGGAAGGAGTCATGATCGAAAACAACCACAACAACACGGCGAGCGCGGCAGCGAAGAAAGAAGTGCCCACCCACCGCGAAATGAACCTGGTGGAACTCAAGAGGCGCAACATCAAGGAACTGGTGGCTTTGGCGCGGGCCCTGCAAATCGAAGGGGCCACGTCCATGCGAAAGCAGGACCTGATCTTCGCCATCCTCCAGGCCCAGGCGGAAATGAGCGGCCTCATCTACGGCGAGGGCGTCCTGGAAATTCTTCCGGACGGCTTCGGATTCCTGCGCACCCAGGACTACAATTACCTGCCCGGGCCGGACGACATCTACGTGAGTCCGTCTCAGATCCGGCGGTTCAACCTGCGCACGGGCGATACCATTTCGGGCCAGATCCGTCCGCCCAAGGACAACGAACGCTACTTCGCCCTCCTCAAGGTCGAAGCGGTCAACTTCGAAGAACCCGAAGTGGCCAAGGACAAGATCCTCTTCGACAACCTCACGCCCATCTACCCCGATCGGCGCATTAACCTGGAAACCACGCCGGACAACTATTCCACGCGGGTCATGGATCTGCTCACCCCCGTCGGCTTCGGCCAACGCGGCCTCATCGTGGCCCCGCCCCGCACCGGCAAGACCATGCTTTTGCAAAACATCGCCAACGCCATCGCCAAGAACCACCGGGACGCCTACCTCATCGTCCTCCTCATCGATGAGCGCCCGGAAGAAGTCACCGACATGGAACGCAACGTCCGGGCCGAAGTGGTCAGTTCCACCTTCGACGAACCGGCCCAGCGCCACGTGCAGGTGGCGGAAATGGTCATCGAAAAGGCCAAGCGCCTCGTGGAACACCGCCGCGACGTGGTGATCCTCCTGGACAGCATCACGCGCCTCGCCCGAGCCTACAACACGGTGGTGCCCCCCAGCGGCAAGATCCTCTCCGGAGGCTTGGATTCCAACGCGCTCCATCGCCCGAAACGCTTTTTCGGCGCGGCCCGAAACATCGAACAAGGCGGCAGCTTGACCATCATCGCCACGGCCCTCATCGATACGGGAAGCCGCATGGATGAAGTGATTTTCGAAGAATTCAAGGGCACGGGCAACATGGAAATCCACCTGGATCGAAAGCTCGCCGATCGACGCATCTTCCCGGCCATCGACATCAACAAGTCCGGCACCCGAAAAGAAGAGCTGCTCCTGCCGCCCGAAGATCTAAATCGCATCTGGATCCTCAGAAAACTCCTCTCGCCTCTGAACCCCGTGGACGCCATGGAATTCCTCCTGGACAAGATGCAGGGAACCAAGGACAACGCCGACTTCCTGGCTTCCATGAACCGCTAAAAAGGGCTTGAATCGCACCGCCTTGTGGGTATACTTAGGGGCTCTTGAAAGAAGAACCCATACGGAGGCGACGATGAAAAAGGACATTCACCCGCAGTACTTCCAGACGGTCATCCGCTGCGCGTGCGGCAACGAAATCCAGACGGGTTCCACGAAAAAAGACATCCGCGTGGAAATCTGTTCCAAGTGCCATCCGTTCTTTACGGGAAAGCAAAAACTTGTGGACACCGGCGGGCGCATCGAACGGTTCATGAAAAAGTACGAGCAGTATCACAAGAACCAAGAAAAAGCCGAAGAAAACCGTTAGACCCCGTCGCCCGGATCCTCCCCCTTTGGGGTGCCGCACCCCAGGGAAATGCAAGAGTGTCCGGGTTTTTTGTGTCCTGTGAAAGGGACGAAGGACCGCCATGTTTGAACGATTGGCCGGGCTGGAAGAGCGTTACGCCGAATTGGAAAAGCTTTTGAGCGACCCCGAGCTGCTGAGTCAGCCCAAGGAGTACCAGAAGGTCGCCAAGGAACATGCCGACTTGAGCCCCCTGGTGGAGACGCTGCGGCGTTACCGCAAGGCCCGGGAGGAGATGGAAGCCAACCAGGACCTGCTGCGCAAGGAAGACGACCCGGAAATGCGCGAGCTCATCCGGGAAGACCTGAACCGGCTGCGCGAAGAACTGGAAAAGACCGAAGCCGAGCTGAAGCGCATGCTCGTGCCCAAGGATCCCAACGATGAACGAAACGTCATCCTGGAAATCCGAGCGGGCACGGGCGGTGAGGAAGCGGCCCTTTTCGCCGCCGATCTTTTCAGGATGTATTCGCGCTACGCCGAAAACCGCGGCTGGAAGGTGGAACTCCTGGACGTGCATCCCACAGGGATCGGCGGGTTCAAGGAAGTGATCGCCGCCATCAACGGCGCGGGGGCCTTCAGCCGGCTGAAATTCGAACGGGGAGTCCACCGGGTGCAGCGCGTGCCGGAAACGGAGAGCCAGGGACGCATCCACACGTCGGCCGTAACCGTGGCCGTGCTCCCCGAAGCCGAAGAAGTGGACGTGGACATCGACCCCAACGATCTTCGCGTGGACGTCTTCCGCTCCTCGGGCCCTGGAGGCCAAAGCGTCAACACGACGGATTCGGCCGTGCGCATCACCCACATCCCCACAGGGCTTGTGGTCATCTGCCAGGACGAGAAATCCCAGCACAAGAACAAGGCCAAGGCCATGAAGGTGCTCCGGGCCCGGCTGCTGGACATGATGCGTTCGGAACAGGAAGCCAAGATCGCCCAGGAACGCAAGAGCCAGGTGGGATCGGGCGACCGCAGCGAACGGATCCGCACCTACAACTTCCCCCAAAACCGCGTCACCGACCACCGCATCAACCTCACGCTCTACAAGCTGGAAGAAGTCATGCAAGGGGCCCTGGACGATATCATCGACCCGCTCATCGCCGCCGCCCAGGCCGAAGCGTTGCAGGAAGGGACGTAATTGCGTTATTTCGTAATTGCGTTATTGCGTAATTGGGTCATTAGGGCATTGGGGCATTGCGTGATGGAGTCTTCGTTGGGAGACCGCGATGGGTGACCGCGTTCGTGATTTTGTCGGCACTCGCTGCGCTCACCCCAACCGACATCTCGCCGGCCCCCATCCTTGGAAAAACTCGTAGGTTGGGGTGAGCGAAGCGAACCCCAACGCCCATCGCGCTCGGCCAAGACAACGAACCACGGTGTCCGGCCTTGCCAGGCTCTCAACGCGACTTACGTGGGCAATGAGCCATTGTCGGACAAGCTCCCAAACCATTGCGCAACTGCGTAATTGGGGCATTAAGTCATTAGGTCATTAGGTCATTAGGTCACTAGGTCACTAGGTCATTAGGTCATTAGGAGCGTGTCCGAGAATGGCATATTCCTGGGAGCGCGGGCGTCTCGCCCGCCCTACAAGCGGCCCGGAGGCCCGCACTCCCAGGGAAAACATCGTCATTTTTCATTGTCGGACAAGCTCCTGGGGCATTTGGTCATTGGGCATGAGGTTACTGGGTTGTTGGGTCAGGGGGTTGGGCGGCTCGGGGACCCGCTGCTCGTTTCTCCCTCCGGCACCCTCGAATCAGTCTTTCGGCTTTTATCCATGGAAGAAACCTGGACCATCCTCAAGGTCCTGCAGTGGACCACCGACTACTTCCGGCGCAAGGGCCTGGATCAACCCCGCTCGGACGCCGAAGTCCTCCTCGCCCACGCCTTGAACCTTCGCCGTGTGGATTTGTACCTTCGCTACGATCAGCCGCTTCGGCCCGATGAACTCGCTCGCTACCGCGCCCTGATCCAGCGCCGGGCGGCGCGGGAACCCACTCAGTACATCACCGGCCGTCAGGAATTTTGGTCCCTGGAACTGGAGGTCTCCCCGGCGGTGCTCATCCCCCGGCCGGAAACGGAACGGCTCGTGGAACTGGCCCTGGAAGCCTTCTCCGACGAACCTCTGCGCGCCCTCGATCTGGGCACGGGATCGGGAGCCATCGCCGTCGCCCTGGCCACCGAACGCTCCCACTGGTCGATCATCGCATGTGATATCTCCTGGGACGCTTTGATGACGGCGCGGCGAAACGCCGTCCGCCACGGCGTGAACTCTCGCATCGCTTTCGTGCTTTCGGACCTCACCGCGGCCTTCCGGCCGGATCCGCCGCCCTTTTCGCTCATCTGCGCCAACCCCCCCTACATCGGCGATGCCCAATGGGCCGCGCTGGCACCGGAAGTGGCCCGATATGAGCCTTCGCACGCCCTTAGGGGCGGAGGTCCCGACGGCACGGCGATTCCCATCCGGCTTCTTCGCCTGGCCTTCCCGCTCCTTCGACCCGGCGGGATCCTTTTCATGGAATTCGGCAAGGGCCAGGAACGGACCCTGCCAGCCGCGGCCCGTGAACTCCCCGGTGTGGACAGCGTGGAGGTCTTAAGGGATTATTCGGATATTCCCCGAATTCTTAAGGTCATTAGGTCATTGGGTCATTAGGGCATTGGGGTGGGGTGGGAAGAATGACCTAATGACCTAATGACCCAGCAACTGGAAAGGTAAACATTCATGGACAAACTGGTCATTGAAGGGGGCGTTCCCCTGCACGGCGACATCCCCATCAGCGGGGCCAAGAATTCGGCCTTGCCCCTCATGGCCGCTTCGTTGCTCGCCCCGGGCCGCCACACCCTCACCAACGTTCCGCGCCTTCGCGATATCCGCACCATGGAACGCCTGCTCCAACACATGGGCGCCCGGACGGATCACCAAGATACGCTCATGCTCGACACGTCCCACATCAGCCGCCCTGAAGCCCCATATGATCTCGTCAAGACCATGCGCGCTTCGGTCCTGGTCCTCGGCCCGTTGGCCGCCCGTTACGGTCGCGCCCGCGTATCCCTTCCCGGAGGGTGCGCCATCGGAGCCCGCCCCATCAATCTGCATCTTCGCGGGCTGGAAGCCATGGGCGCGCGCATCGACCTTGAAGGCGGCTACGTGCACGTGCACTGCGACCGACTTCGAGGCACCGAGTTCACCTTTGACCAGGTGACGGTCACGGGGACGGAAAACCTCATGATGGCCGCCTGCCTCGCCGACGGGGAAACGGTTCTGGAAAACGCCGCCCGCGAACCGGAAGTGGTGGACCTGGCCGATTACCTTAAAGCCATGGGCGCCCGGATCGACGGCGTCGGCACGGCCATTGTCCGGATCCAGGGTGTGGAAAACCTTCGGCCGGGGTCGCACCGGGTCATTCCGGATCGCATCGAAACAGGCACGTACCTCGTCGCCGCGGGGATCACCGGAGGCCGCCTGCGCCTCACGGGGTGCCGTCCCGACCATGTGGATGCCGTCATTCGAAAACTGCGTGCGGCGGGAATGATCGTGACCGAAGACGGCGAAACCCTCATGGCGGAAGCCCCCGACGGACCTCTTCGCAGCGTGGACGTCACCACATGGCCCTATCCCGGTTTTCCCACGGACATGCAGGCCCAGTTCATGGCCCTCATGACCCTCGGTGACGGGGTCAGTGTCATCAAGGAACAAATTTTCGAAAACCGCTTCATGCACGTGAGCGAATTGCGGCGGCTTGGGGCGGACATCGTCCTGGACGGCCGAAGCGCCGTGGTGCGGGGCGTGCCGTTTCTTTCCGGAGCCCCGGTCATGGCCACCGATCTTCGCGCGTCGGCTTCCTTGGTGCTGGCAGGCCTGGCCGCCCGGGGCCGAACGGATGTGAGCCGCATCTATCACTTGGAACGCGGCTATGAAAATTTGGACCGAAAACTGCAGGCCGTCGGCGCCCGCATCCGGCGGGAAAAGGAATGACGGGAACCCCCGAAAGCCTTGTTCGGGCCCGGCCGCGGGCGGCGTTCCCGGGAGTCCGGGAAAAGAGCCGTCGCCGGGGAGACAATGCGAGGCCGGGGCACCCGCCGGCCCGGGAGGAAATCCGCCCCCGCCCCGGGCCGTGCTCGGGACCCGGCCGCTGCTCCCTCTCGCCCTAGGCTTTGCAGCGGGGATCGCCGGAGCCCGCCTTTGGGGCCTCACCCAGGAAACGCCGTGTCTTGTCGGCGCTTCGGCGGCCGTAGTCGCGGCGGCTCTCAGCCCTTTTTTTCGACCGGTATCCCCTCGGCTCTCAAAGATCGCCATTGCCGCTCTTCTCTGCACGGCGGCGGCCCTTTTCGGATCCTTTCTTCTCGTTCGCAGCGACAAAAAAGCCGTTCCCGACCCGTCTTTGGCGTCCCTCCTGGACGGATCGGAACGGCGCTACCGCGTGCTCATCCGACCGTATCCCGATTTTTATCCCGACAAAACCGTCTTCCCTGTCACCCTCCTTGCCGTTTGGGACACTCCCGAAGACCCCGGCCCTCTCTCCCTTGAGGTGCCTTCTTTGTTCCCCGTCCCCCTTGAAGCGAATTCGTTGTCTTCTCTCCCCCTCGAAGCGAAATCTTTATCTCCTCTCAGTCTTGAGGGGGACTCTTTGTCTTCTCTCCCCGTTGAGGGGAATTCTTTGTCTTCTCTCCCCCTCGAAGCGAAATCTTTATCTCCTCTCAGTCTTGAGGGGAACTCTTTGTCTCCTTTGCCCCTTGAAGGCAATTTTTTATCCCCTCTTCCCCTTCAGCGGGCCTCCTTACCTTCTCTTCCCCTTGAGGGGGATCATTCATCCCCTCTCCCCCTTCAGCGGGGTTCCGTGTCTCCTCTTCCCCTTGTCGGGGATCATTCATCCCCTCTCCCCCTTGAGGGGGAGAGGTCGGGTGAGGGGGTGTCCTTTCCCCGATCGACACCCTCACCCCAACCCTCTCCCTCAAGGGAGAGGGAGCCAATGAACAGCAAGGCGAGGGGGCCGGTGAATAGCAAGGAGAGGGAGCTCGTGAACGACAAGGAGTGGGAGCTCGTGAACGACAAGGAGTGGGAGCTCGTGAAGGGGAGCGAGAGGGAGGTAGTGAAGGACAAGGAGAGGGGACTTGTGAAGGACAGAAAGAGGGCGCTCGAGGAAGATCCCCTGGAACGAAACGCGGATGGGACACCCGCTCCTCCAAAATCGCTTCCCAGGGAACCCGCGCGCTCATCCTCTGCAAGGGCCGATCTCCTTCCTCACCCGGTCAGACAAAATCCCCCGGCTCCTCTTCCCCTTGAGGGGGATTCTTCTTCTCCTCTCCCCCTTGAGGGGGAGAGGTCGGGTGAGGGGGTGTCCTTTCCCCGATCGACACCCTCACCCCAACCCTCTCCCTCAAGGGAGAGGGAGCCAATGAACAGCAAGGCGAGGGGGCCGGTGAATAGCAAGGAGAGGGAGCTCGTGAACGACAAGGAGAGGGAGCCGGTGAGTGACAAGGAGTGGGAGCTCGTGAAGGGGACTGAGAGGGAGGTGGTGAAGGACAAGGAGAGGGGACTTGTGAAGGACAGGAAGAGGGCGCTCGAGGAAGATCCCCTTGAGCGAAACGCGGATGGGACACCCGCTCGTCCAAAATCGCTTCCCAAGGGACCCGCGCGCTCATCCTCTGCAAGGGCCGATCTTCTTCCTCACCCGGTCAAACGAAATCCCCCGGCTCCTCCTCCCCTTGAGGGGGCTCCTTCATCCCCTCTCCCCTTTCAGGAAGCTCCCGTGTCTCCTCTTCCCCTCGAGGGGGATCATTCATCCCCTCTCCCCCTTCAGGGGGAGAGGTCGGGTGAGGGGGTGCCCTTTCCCCGATCGACACCCTCACCCCAGCCCTCTCCCTCAAGGGAGAGGGAGATGTTTAAGGACAAGGAGAGGGGGCCGAAGAGGAATCGTCTGACAAGCCTTCCAACCGGCGAGGGGGCCATGGGTGTGCGGGTCTCCGTCCGCACGGTCCTCGGATCCTGGAAGGCGGGAGACGTCGTCGACATGCCGCTCACCCTGCGCCCCCTCACCAACTTCGAAAATCCCGGCCGATACGACTACGTGGCGGACCAGGCAAGGCGAGGCCTCCATGCTCGAGCCTCCTCCAAAAGCGACATTTTCTGGGTCCATGCCTTTCCTCCCGGCGTCGGCTCCGCCGCCGTGGGAGCCATCCATCGTGGGATCGACGCCGTCCGCCAACATTTTCGCCGCCTGATTGAAGAAAACATCCACGGTCCGCCGGGCGCCGTCGCCCAAGCGCTCTTTCTCGGCTATCGAAACGCCGTGCCGCCTTCCATCCAAGACCGCTTCCAAAAAGCCGGCGTCATGCACCTTCTCGCCATATCCGGTCTTCACGTGGGCCTTGCCGCGTGGGCGGCTTTCCGGGTGGCCCAGATCCTCCTTCGGCTTCTGTGCCCCGGAGTGCTCCTTCGGATCCCGGACGTCCACCTCGCCTGGTGGGCCGGCTGCGCCGCCGCCACCGCCTACGCCCTGATGGCAGGACTGGCCGTCCCCACGCAAAGAGCCCTCATTCTCCTCATTTCGGCCGCCGCCGCCTTGGTTCTCTACCGCAAGCCGGATCCCCTGAACCTTCTCGCCACCGCGGGGATCCTCATTCTCCTCCTGGATCCGAACAACCTCTTTCGCCCGTCCTTCCAGCTTTCCTTCGCTGCGTTCCTCGGGATCGTGCTGGCATATGCGCCGTGGAGCGCCTTCGCCCGAAAGAAAATCGGGAAGCTCCCCCGTCGGATTCGCTGGGCGGCGACCCTGTTCGCCGACGCGTTCCTTCTTTCCGCGGCGGCGACCCTGACTGCGGCGCCTCTTACGGCCTACCATTTCCACAGCTTTTCCGCCGCAGGGCTTGCCGCCAACACGGTCATCGTACCCTTTCTCGCCCTTGCCGTGCTCCCGCCGGGCTTGGCAGCCCTGGCTCTGGGAGCGCTCGTCCCGCCCGCAGCCCCCGTGCTGCTTCTCCCCGTAGGCTGGACCTTGGAACTCCTCCTATGGCTCATTGAAGGATTTGCCGCCTTTCCCTTGGGCTTCGCCCATGTGGGGCCCGTTCCCGTCTGGGGGCTCGTTGCGTTTTATACCGCCGCAGCCGTGAGCTTTCTTCCCGTCACACCGAAAAAAAAGATTCTGGGAATGGCGGTTGTCATGGCCTTCGTTGCGGGTTTCAGCCTCGTTCGCCATCTTCACGGTCTTTCCAAGGTCGAATCCCTGTTCCAAGTGACGGCGCTGGATGTGGGCCAGGGGTCTGCGACCGTCATCCGCTGTCCCGAAGGCGCTGCGATCCTCGTGGACGGCGGCGGCTTTTACGACGATTCCTTCGACGTGGGCCGCCACGTGGTGGCTCCAGCCCTTTGGGCCATGGGCATCCGCCGCCTGGATACGGTCGTCTTGAGCCACGATCATCCCGACCATCGAAACGGCCTGCGCTTCATTCTGGAAACCTTTCCCGTCGGCCGATACGTGGAAACGGGCATCACTTCGCGCGGCCTTGAAGGATCCGCGCTTTCGGCCGTCGCCGCCCGACGCCGCATTCCCATCGTGCACACCCTTATGGATGCGCCGCAAGACGCCGACGGCACCGTGGATCTCGGACCCGTCGGACACTGCCGGATCCGATCCCTTCACCCGACCCCGGCTTTCATCAAGAACGCCTGGGACGGAAAAGACCTCAACGAAGTGTCCTTGGTCCTGGAAGTGACCTGCGGAGACGCGGGAATCCTCCTTCCCGGCGATATCGGGCAAGAGACGGAACGGATCCTCTTGGAAAAAGCCTTCCCCAAGTCCCTCTCCTTTTCCCGGCGCTGGGTGCTCATCGCCCCCCATCACGGAAGCGCCGGATCCTGCAGCCGCGCGCTTTTGGAAACCCTTCGGCCCGACGCCGTCCTGATTTCCTGCGGCCCTTCCAATCCCTTCGGCTTTCCCGCCCCGGCCGTGCTGGATCGGATCCAAGCCCTGGGCATTCCCGTTCTTCGCACCGATCTTCACGGCGCCGTCCACGCCGCCTGGGACGGATCCCGCTGGCGGTGGAGCACTATGATTGCCAAGCGACAACAGCTTTACACTCCCGCGTTGCTACCCGCGCCGAAGAGAGAATTCCCAGCAAAGAGGTCGGCTCCCCAAGGTCAGGATTGTCGTTCATAGTGAAAGCCCAGCCTTTTTTGACAGAGAGGCCATAAACGCTTCGCACTCCCTCAGCAAAAATATGCAACCATTTAAAGATATTAGATGCTTTGACGTTGACAAAGGAGGGGCGACCGGCTAATGGTTCAGTAAAATCAGATTGGTCAAATGGGTGATAGACATCCTACGCATCTGTGACATTACGCTGATGCGCTATTGACCCATTGCGAGACGGGGGTTTTTCATTAATGGCAAAAATCTTAGTGATCGAAGATGATGACGGGCTGAGGGAACTCTTAGGAACATTTCTTCGGGAGGTCGGCTATGCCGTCGTGCAGGCGTCGGACGGCTTGGAAGGCATGGAATGCATGGAGCGAGAGCCCTTTGACCTTATCATCGTCGACGTGATGCTGCCTTATGTGAGTGGGATCGGATTAGTAAAGCTCAGCAAGGAACGTTCTCCAGATATCCCTATTATTTGCATTACAGGCTACGGCAATTCGCCTGAAAAACTGGCCCAGCAAGAACACGCCGACCAAGTGCTCTCTAAACCTTTCGATCTGAAGGATCTGGCTGGAGCGGTGGAAGCCCTCTTGTCGCGTCAATAGGAATGAAGCCGCAAACAAGGAGCCAGGTTTTCGGACGGGATCCCCCATGTCTTGTTCGACCCGCCGTAAAGAGGAAAAAAACGGGACGTGACGGAACCGCAAATCATCGGCATCAGCCCTTCCATCAATAAGATCCGCCAGTTGATCCGCCGCGTTGCGGACGTCGATCTGACGGTCCTTATCACTGGCGAAAGCGGGGTCGGCAAGGAACTCGTGGCCCGCTCTCTGCACTATTATTCCCGGCGTCGTCACGAGCCTTTCCTCAAGGTCAACTGCGCGGCCCTGCCGGGGGAACTCATTGAATCGGAACTGTTCGGGTATGAAAAAGGCGCCTTTACGGGAGCAGACCGTCAAAAGAAAGGCAAGTTTGAAGCAGCTGGAGAAGGATCCATATTTCTCGACGAAATCGGAGAAATTCCCCCGCCAATGCAGGCTAAGCTCTTGCAGGTCCTCCAAGACATGAAATATCCCCGCATCGGGGGAGTCCAAGAAATCCCAAGCAAAGCCAGGGTCATTGCGGCGACGAACATCAATTTGGAAAGCGAAATCCAGCGCGGCCGCTTCCGTGAAGATCTCTACTTTCGCATCAACACCATCAGCATTCCCGTGCCACCCTTAAGGGAACGCAAGGAGGACCTGGAGCCTCTCATTCATTTCTTCATGAAGACTTTTAAGAAGGAGTTCGGCCTGGAACCGTACCCTGTTCCGGATCGTCTCATGAAACTTTTTCACTTTTATCACTGGCCGGGAAACGTGCGGGAGTTGGAAAACTACCTCAAGCGCCTTTGTGTTCTTGGGAATTCCAAGGAAATCGAAGAAGAAATCCAGCGCAGCCTGGACGAAGGCCTTCCTCTGACCAACAGCAACAACGTCATGCGCCCAACCGAAGACTATGTTGTCATGAAAACCACGGAAGAGGTCTGCTCCCTCGCCGACAACCCCGAAAGCTTTCCTTCCTTAAAAGAAATCAGAGACCGCGCCGTGGAGCGGGTTGAAAGGGCCATTCTTGAGCACGTGCTTAGGGAAGTGAACTGGAACCGCCGGGAAGCCGCCAAAATCCTCAGGATCAGCTACAGGACCCTCCTTTACAAGATCAAGGACCTGGACCTTCGCCCTTAGCAGGAAGGCCGTTAGTGAGTGGGCTCTTTTGCAAATATATGCAAAACATTGCATGCCTCATATGCAAAATATTGCACATTGCATGGGTGTTCATAAGGATTGGGATGGCAGTTTAGCCCTAAAGCCCGCACGCATTCAGGCGATGATCAAATGAGAAAATATGGTCGTTGAGAGGTCTTGCGTGGATTTTACCAAACCAAGACTTGATCGAATACCGCCCTCTCGTCCTCCGGTACACTTCTTGCATGAAAACTTCGTCAATTTCAGCTCGAGGCCGCGCAGTTTTGGCGAGCTCGAGCGGCGTGCTTCGAAGAAATGCCCATGCCCCAGGGCGATGGGATTTCTTGCGGCGGCGACAGGGACAAGAGAGATCACAAGGCTCAAAGGTTCTTCGGCGGTGCGGAAAAGATTGATGAAACATGGAGCAACTCATGAAAAGGCTCTCGGAGCGCATTGAACGTCGTCGGGACCGCCGGCTCCCGGTTTCCTTAGGCGCTGTGCTCAGGGCGCCCGATGGGCGATGGGCCCGCCATGCTCATGTAAAAGATCTCCACCGCTTCGGCGCCCGCGCTTGCGTTGAGGACATGGACATTCTGGCCGAAGACGACCCCGTTCTTGTCGAGTTTGACCTGGATTCCGAAAAGGGAGAAGCCCTCGGACGTGTGCGGTGGACACTTAGGGGCGAGGGCGACAGCCTCCACTGCGGCGTTACGTTCGACGAGCCTCTTTCAATTAAACTCCCATTGGACACCGTCCAGGCGGCTTTCGCGCGCCTCCAGGAAGAGGCGCCTGAGCATAAGCTAAATATGAACTACTCTTTGCTGGAAAAAATCACCCTGGCCATGCATGGAGAGACGTGGGCTGGAGGTCTTCTCAACTTGTTTGCAATTCCTGCGCAGCACGCCTTGAATGCCTTAGGCACACGCTTAGAATTGGATTCTCTGCGTCTTCAGAGGGCGTTATCGGAGACACATGCCCTTTCCGCCAAAGCCTCTTTGCACCCACTTTTATTAATTTTAACGGACGTTTTTCAAGACCTTCAAACCATATCGAAAAAAATCAAAGAATTCATCAGGCATCTCAACTCACTCCATGGATCCTTGCTCCTTGAGCCGGATAATTACGTCCGCCAAGTAGATCCGGCGGAGCTGATGCGGCAATCAGTAACATTCATGGAGGCGCTTTGCGGTTTTCTCGGGGGCAAAATGGCATCGCTGCGTTTTAGAACAGCGGAGGGTGCACTCCCCTTATTGGGGGTCCGCCCGCTGGATTTACGGCGGAGCCTTGATGCGTGCCTTCTAGGGATGATGGAATCAGCCCTGTGCAGCCAGGGCACCACCATAACTGTTGGACCTATAGAAACGGAAAGCTGGGTCGGGGTACAATTCGGCCATGACGGCTTTCGCATGATGCAAGCGCAAGCTTTACGTCTCCGCCTTGACGATGCCGGGTTCATCGGTGAAACGAGCAGCCGGGACGAACGGACTGCCCTCAGATTTTACCACGCCATTTTGCCCTTACGGGAATATGGCGTGTTTCTCAATATTTATCCCGAATCCGGACGCAACCGAGTACAGCTGCGGTTACCCTTAACTACGCGAGCCAACAGCGCATAAATCCAGCACTCAGGGCGAGAAGCTCTCCAGGATGCCCTGAGCGCCGAACTCTCCCGCGACAATTCGAGTCACGCATGCTGGTGATTTTCGGAAAATTTCAGGGTAACAATTGAATATTGGGAAAGTCTGGTTAACTTTGGGGATGTCATTTCACCTTTTCCTACCCCTCATTTCGTTCTTTTTTCCCTTTTCCAGACAGTCTACGTGCACCATGGAGTCAGGATGTCGCCAGGAGAGGTGCAGGGACAAGACTCTACAAGCCTGGAGGGGCAAAAGGAAAAGTGAACGATGGAAACAACAAGGGAAAGGCGCCTTCATGAGCGGTTTCGCCTCGCTGGCGATGTTTTCCTCGCTTTCCGACCCAGCTTCGAGAGGGTGGGAAGAATCCTTGACATCAGCGCCGGTGGGATTGCCGTGGAATACGCTTCAGACCTTGGCCCCCTCGAGCGGGGTGAAGTGCTGGTCGACATTTTTGTGAAGCATAAGAACACACGAATCCGCAGCCTTCCATGCCATGTTGTCTATGATGTCGAGGAGCCATCGGGTTTCGAATGGGGGGGAGTTGCACTGCGGCGTTGCGGCTTGAAGTTCTTGGCCCTGGCAGAGGAACACTTTTCGGAACTCAGAGGATTCTTCAGCGACTGCATAATGGCACCAGCATAAGGCCTATCTTCTTTGGTTTCTTACTCCTTGAGGCCTTCTCGACAGGTTGCCAAGTAGCTTCGAAGGTCGGTCTTGGTGTCGGCCAAGTTCAACTTCCTCCGGATGTTTCTCCGGTGCGTTTTGACGGTGCTTAGCGAAACGTGAAGCTGTCGGGCTATTTCTTCCGTAGTCAGGCCACTCTTGATAAGCGTTGCAACCCGTAACTCTGTGAAGGACAACGTGGAGACGATTCTGCCGCTCAAAGCATCCCCGGAGGTCAACTCGTCGATTATTTGTTGCATGGCCGCCTCCAGTTCGGCGGCTTTATCCGCGGTTCGGGCATTAAGGGCCAGTCGTCCCACTAAAGGCATAATAACCCCGCGTAGTTGAATAGCGATGCGCCTCTCTGTTTCTTCACGTTCCCTGGCGATGTTCTGAGCGAGAACGGCCATGGCTTTGTTGGTTTTGAGCAGCTGCTCGTTCAGAAATTCCAGTCGGCGGTTTTGCTCCGTAAGGAGCCTTTCGTTTTCGCGAAGCTCTTCCAGCAAAGCCCTGAGTCGGTCTTCTTTCCGTTTGGCGTCCAAGGCCCTCTCAATGGCATGCTTGAGAATCGAGTAATCAAAAGGCTTCTCAATAAAGTCGAAGGCCCCAAGCTTGAGAGCCTGTATCGCTGTATTCTTGTCGGCGTATCCGGTGACCATGATGACCTTTACGGAGGGGAATCGCGTTTGAATCTGAGGCAGGAAGTCCAAACCGTTGCCGTCCTGGAAATGGACGTCGAGTAAAATGACATCATACTCGGGACGACTCTCTGAAACGCTGAGGACGTGGGAAGGATGCGGACAGGTGTCGGCCCTCATCTGCCACGATTCAAGGAGGCCCTGGAGGGTTTCACAGATCATGGGCTCGTCGTCGACGACGAGAACCTTGGGCAATCCATCGTTCTCGGTGTATTTCATGGTTGTGCCCTTCTTTCAGGGGTCACTCACGACAAATATGGTTCGACCAAACAGTGGAGACCCTGCCGCACACGAGTCTTAAAGCTCATCGCATTGACACCCATTAATAGGGCAAAACGCCGGTAGGTTTCAAGGAATATCCGGATGGGGGGCTTCCAGTGACCGTTTTGAACGTCTGCGGCCGCTCAGGGAATTTTTCAGACTATAAATTCTTCCACGGATCCCCAGCTTTCTTCGGATGTTTTTCCTATGCGCTTGCAAGGTCGTGACACTTACCCCCAAGTGTCGAGCCAGAATCTCACTGGGCACCCCCTGTTGGACCAGTATGGCGACTCTAAGTTCGGTGGGGCTTAACCTGGCGATCATCTCCGCATGAATGCTGGTCGGGTCCGTGAGTCCTTGCAGGGCACACAGGATCATGCTTTTCAATTCCGCGCCCGCAATTGCCGTTTGAGGGTCTTCGGTCATTTTCATGATGATGGGCAGGAGCCTGGCCGAAACTTTTTTTCTGACGGATTCCGCAGCCTCCTGCCGCTCCATTTCCATTCGTTCCATGAGAATGGAAAGGGCTTTGCGCGCCTCAGAAAGTCGCTGCAGAAGGACTTGAAGGCCCCGTTTTTGCCCCATCAGCCGATTTCTGCTTTCTTCCAATCGGGTCAGCTCTTCTTGGAAGCGTTGCGTCATCTCCAGATCACGGAGCACCATGAGGAAGCGATGTTCAATTACGGTGATGTCATAAGGCTTTTCCACCCAGGCATGAACACCGGGCGGAAGCGTCGGAACGTCTCCCCCGACTCCCACCGGTCTGCTTATGATGATTTGTGGAAAGGCGTCCCCGTCATGTTGCTTTGGAAGGCGTTTCTTCATGTCGGAATGGGCGAGGAGCTCCGCCGGCACCAAGACAATGTGGTAAGGCTTAAGCCCTTGGCGAGCTGAGATGTCCCTCGGATGTTGGACCCAATCGGCCTGCAATCCATTGGCCTTGGCGCAGCGCAAAACCTCCACGCAGGAATCCCAATCGCTGTCAACAATGAGGACGCGGTATATGCGGCATTCGTCTGTCTGCGTCTTCTGCCGTCTTGTTCTCACACGGCAACCTCTACTTCCGGTCTCGAGCAACGGGAAGTGCCATCCGCCGGCATAATCCAGAGCCCTGGTGCCTTAATAGGCCTTTTCAGCGCGCCGCCGATTTCATGACATTCCGAAAGATATTCATGCCAGCGCACGACCTGGCTTTTTTTCGATCATTCGGTAAGTGCGGGCTCCACACTATCTTTTTCTTTACAGCGGAAATTTCGAGAATGAGATTTTTCGGGATCAAGCTTTCGTCCCTCCTATACGCTATGAAATTTTTCTCATTCCTTGTAGCCCTTTAGGTGACATTAATTTTTCCAAGATTTCGCGGCTTCCGGTGCTCCTGTGGCACAATCCCTTCCCCGCCCAAGAGCCATCACACCGGCAATGCCTGCTTGCGCCACGCTACGGGAATCCACCAGGCACAAAGGGAAAGCCGTCATCATGCAAGCCCTTCGGCCAATTCAGCTAAGTCACCCCTCAATGTCATCAATCGGCTATTCATATGCGCTCTTGAGGAATTTTGCAGCTAAGATCCTGGGGCATCCTAGATGCCATCGGGCTGGCAAACACCGAGATCGACAGTCAAGGCTTTTGGATCTGGATCTGTCTCCAAAAACAAGACGTTTCGCAAAGCCGGGCCCAAGCCTTTAACATATTGTTCTCAAAAACGATTTGCATTGAATGGGTAAGATTTACCGCATTGCCTACCACGGCATTTCGATCTGTTTCTCCTGGGGACAACTGAGCGATGGAAAAACCGTATCGAAAGAGGTCCCAGAGCCCGATGGGAAATCTCATGTCCTCCTGTTCATGGATTCACCGACAGGCCAATTCGATCCCGCAGAGGTTCCTGTAACCGAGTTGGCGAAGCTCTGCCGCAACATGCCCCCCAGACGGTTCGGCAAGCCGGCCACGCTCATTCGACCGCTTGGATTTCGGGATCGCCTGAGATGCATGAAAACCGCTCCCTTACTCAAACAAACATCAGGCCGGACATGAGCGTGCTGTGGGGCCTCACTCTGAGAAACTCTTAGATACCTTCAGGCGCCCAGAATTTCACATCACGAAAGGAGGCGAGACATATGGAACGGACAATTAAGAAAGCCCCTTATTCATCCCCGAAGCTCACAACATTTGGAAACCTCAAAACCATTACCTTGTTTGGAGGAGGCAGGAGGCATTTTCGAGACCGCTTCAAGCCGCATGATGAAAAACCCGGGGCGAACAGTCCCCAGCCTTTTACTTCCTAAGCGTTTTGAATCGCCAGGCGATTGGCCAACACTTTTAGGAATCTTACCTCCTGATGCTTGGAAGGAAGCTGCCCGATCTTCCCGCGCCGCGAGCATTCCGCTCAGGAGCATGACCCTGCTCCAAGAGGCGACCGGAGCGACAGCTCATGCACACAGAACATAATTATAAGACAATGGCATATGAAGCTTTCGGTTTAACTATAGGCTCTGACATGGTTATTCCGGAACTAGTGAAATCTGAAAGCAGCCGTTGGGATATTCATGTTCGCAGAGGGCCTGTTTTTTACAGACTCAAAGGGATTGAAGAAGACGGGTACAAGTGTGCCATGACGGCCAATGAAGCCTATTTGGAATGGAAGATTGTGGGACGCTTCGCCATTCTAAACGGCAAACACATCACCGTGGACCCGGCCCCGGGTGTGGACGAATCGGTCATTCGGGTTCCCTTGCTTGGCATGGTCATGGCCGTTGCCCTCATGCAGCGCGGGCTGCTGGTCCTTCACGGGAGCGTGCTGGGGATGGGAAAAACGGCCGTCGCTTTTCTCGGAGACAAGGGTTTTGGGAAATCCACGTTGGCGGCGGCCCTCTATGCTCGGGGCCATCGGCTGATTTCCGATGACATCCTGGCCATCACGGCTTCATCGGCCAAACGCCCCAGGGTTTGGCCGGCCTTTCCTCAATTCAAGCTGTGGCCCGAAGTGATCCCCTCGATTTTCGGCTTGAAGGCAGAAGAACTCCCCAGGGTCCATCCGGAAGCGGAAAAGCGGATCCTAACGGTAGCGGAACGCTTTGAGAGACAAGTCCTGCCGCTCAGCCGCATCTACATCCTGGACGCCGGGCCGTGTGCTCGAATAGAATCTCTCCCGCCCCAGGAAGCCCTCATGGAGATTATCAAGAATTCCTACTTGGCCCGGTTTTCGGACCAGGCGGACCGAAGTGCAGAGGCTCTGCAACTGCGCGGCTGTTCGAATCTTCTCAAGTTCGCATCCGTCTTCCGATTGATTCACTGTTTCAGCCTTTCCAAGCTGGAAGAACTGGTGGAAATGGTGGAGGAGCACGCGGGAACAGCAACTCATTCAACCCGCGGCTTGCAACGGAGGGTCGTGGAGGAACCAGTCAGCGTGCCGGAAGCGGCGTCGTCTTCCGCCGGGAGCGCACAGCCTTGATGAAGAAACCGTCAAACCGGACCGCTCTTTTTCATCTTCCGGAAACCCTCCGTCTCGTATGGGGGGCATCCCCGAAGTGCACAATTCTATGGGGGACTTTGCTCGCCGTTCAAGGACTCCTTCCGGTCGTTCCCCTTTATCTGACCCGAAGACTGGTTGACGGATTGGTCGAAGCGGTCAACGCAAGCGGGGCCTGGCCTGTGATGAAGCCCTTGGCCGTGATGATCGGGCTCCTGGCGTTGACTATGCTGCTGATCGAACTGGTCCAATCGGTCTCGGAATCGGTGCGCGTGGCGCAATCCGAGCTGGTAAGAGATCACATTGCCGGCCTCATCCACGAAAAGTCGGCCGGCGTTGATCTGGCCTTTTATGAATCTTCTGATTACTACGACCATCTGCATCGGGCCCGTGACGATGCCGACGGCCGATGTCTTGCCTTGATGGAAAGCGTCGGGAGTCTGGCACAAAACGGGATCACACTCGTGGCTATGGCTGCGGTCCTATTGCCTTACGGGTATTGGGTGCCGTTGGTTTTGCTCGCCGGGACGCTGCCTGCTTTTTTGGTCATCTTCTACTTCGACAGGGCCTACCACGACTGGTGGAAGCGCAGCACTCCTGATCGGCGTTGGGCGGATTACTATGATTTTATGCTCACCCACGCCACTACGGCCCCGGAAATTCGTTTGTTCGGCTTAGGAGACCCTTTCAGGCAATCCTATCAGAGACTTCGACGGAGCCTCCGTGCCGAACATATCAAGATCGTTCGCCATCGCAGCGCGGGTCGCTTCGCCGCAGGGGCCTTCGCTCTGTTGTCCACCGGCGCGGTGATGGGAATCATGGTCCTTAGGGTCACGAAGGGGCTTGCCACATTCGGCGACCTGGCCCTCTTTTACCAGGCCTTCACGCGCGGGCAGAATCTGATGCGTTCCCTGCTGAGCAATCTCGGCCGGATTTATACAAACGGCTTGTTTCTGAACAACCTTTTTGAGTTCTTCAATTTAAAGCCTCAAATCACCGACAGTTCCAAGCCGCTTGGGGCTCCCCGAAAACTGAAGCGCGGCATCCGGTTCCATCAGGTCACTTTCCGCTATCCCGGAAGCGACAGGAAGGCTCTGGACGGTTTCGACCTGTTCATCCCCGCCGGACAGACCGTGGCCATCGTCGGCGCCAACGGCGCGGGGAAAAGCACATTGGTGCGCCTTCTTTGCCGGTTTTACGACCCCGAGTCCGGAAGCATCGAATGGGATGGTGTGGATGTAAGGCAAATGCCCTTGCAGGACCTTCGCCGAATGGTGACGGTGCTGTTTCAAATACCGGTCCCCTACCATGCCACGGCTTCCAGGAATATCGCGTTGGGGGACATCGCCGCCGAAGGTGATCCGGCAGATGTGGAGATGGCGGCGCGATTTGCCGGAGCCCATGAAATCGTATCCCGCCTACCTCGCGGCTATCAGACCCTCTTGGGCAAATGGTTTGCCGACGGCACGGATCTTAGCGCCGGCGAATGGCAACGCATAGCCCTAGCCCGGGCATTTTACCGGAAAGCTCAGATCGTCGTCCTCGACGAGCCCACGAGCTTCATGGATTCATGGGCCGAAAAAGAATGGTACGACCGTTTTCAAACACTTGTACGAGGGCGTACGGCGGTTCTGATCACCCATCGATTCACTCTGGCCAGACGGGCTGACATCATCCATGTCATGAGCGACGGCCGGATCGTCGAATCCGGGACGCACGACCAGCTTTTGGCATGCAAAGGATTATACGCTGAAGCCTGGGGGGCCCAATGGGGCCATGACAAGCTTACCTCCTGCGCATTAGCCGAGGCGTGACAATGAACCGAGACGACGACAGAGAAATTTTCTCCTCCGTGAGGCCTGAAATGGAGTTGCTCGTCCGATGCGTCGGCCTCCATGCCCACGAGCGCTGCTCGCAACGCATCGAGGAACTCCTCAAGGCAGATCTGGATTTTGATTATCTGGTCCAGCTGGCCGTGCAGCATCGTGTTATTCCCTTGTTAGAACGCGGTCTCGCAAACGGCCACGCCCGCAACCTGCCTGCGTGGTTCCTCCAGGAACTCAGGGAACTGCGTTGGTACAACACGCTGCACTCCTTGGCCATGCTCGAGGAACTGCTTGCGGTTTTGCGGATCTTTCGCTCCCATCATATCCGCGCCATCTCCTACAAGGGCCCTCTTCTTGCCGAATGCGCCTATGACGATCCCGCCCTGAGGCAGTTTTTCGACTTGGATCTCATTGTCCCGCTTCAAGACGTCCCGTCTGCAGTGGCTCTTCTTGAATCGCGGGGCTACTATGTGAAACGCGAATTAACGTCCCCTATCAGGACGCGCTCTCTGAAGAGCGACCTGCATCCCCATCATGAGTACGCGCTGAGCAACCCCACCACCGGCGTGACCGTAGAGTTGCACTGCCTTTCCGGCCCACGCGCTTACGCCTATCCGCTGAACCCCCAAACCGTCTGGAAACAGGTCGAAACCGTGCGGATTGGAGAAGACACCCTGGACACTCTGCGAGCCGAAGCGATGGCATTGATTTTGTGCATTCACGGGACGAAACACCGCTGGGCCTGCCTGCAGTGGCTTTGTGATGTCGCGGCCCTGATCCACTCTCACCCCGATTTGGACTGGGACTGGATTCTCAAGACAGCTTTCCTTTCCGGAAACGAGCGAATTCTTCTCCACAGCCTGCTCTTGGCCCGGCAGTTGCTAGGAGTTCGGCTTCCGCCGGAGATTAATGCTCACATCCATGCGGATCCCCATGTACGTAGACTGTCGGTCCAGGCTCGAAACCACCTCTTTCAGACCGGTGACGTTTCGTCGGAATTGGTGGCCTCGGCGCTTCGTTATCACTTCGAAACTCTCACCTCAGGAAAACACAAGACCGCTTTTGTCCTCCACAAAATCCTCTATTCCTTCAATCAATCTTTAACGTTGCTGATGCCCACCGAAAAAGAAAGAAAATTAGCAGCGCTGCCGGAATTTCTGACCTTTCTTTACTTGCCCCTGCGTCTCGCTCGGCTAGCCGTCAAGTATTCCTCGATGGCCCTTCTTCGTCGATACCCATCGAACACCGTCGAGGGCTTCTAACCCGAGTAAATATCTCGCGCGAGGTTGCCATGAGCAAGGAAAAGACCATCGGACCGGAAACGATTCTTCGAGCTTCTCAGAATCAGGTTTCCACGGATCTGCAAGGGGAAACGGTTATCTTGGATCTCAAGTCGGGGGTCTACTACGGGCTGGATGCCATCGGGACTGAGGTCTGGCGCATGATCCAGAAACCTCGGAGCGTAAAGAGCATCCTAGAAGCGCTCCTGAACAAGTACGAGGTCGCTCCCGATCGTTGTGAAATGGATCTAGTTTCCCTTCTTGAAGATTTGCACGCCAACAACCTGGTTGTGATTCATGATCAAGAAACTGCGTGATTTTCACGAACTGCCGCCTCGGGCGAAGAAATTCTGGCTGGCCGCCGCGTGGCTTGCTCTAGCGATGCGATTGCTCTTAACGATTGCCCCTTTCCCTGTACTTCGGGCTTTGGTCGCAAAGCTCCACAAGCTCCACGATGTGTCTCACAGGGTTGATGCGGATACACTCAATGAGATCGCCTGGGCCGTGAGGTCCGCGGCCCGATGGGTTCCCATTCGCGGGACGTGCCTCATTCAGGCTCTTGTCGGGCAGATTCTCTGCGCGTGCTGTGGGCAGCCTGTCACTTTGTGCATCGGCGTCACAAAGAGCAAGCAGGGGACTTTCGAGGCCCACGCCTGGCTTGTGACAAGCGAAGGAAAAACACTTATCGGGCAAGTGCCGAATCTGAAGTATTTCGTCCCCTTTGAGGGGGTGTGGGCGGAAAACGGCGCAAGGAGCCCCGCGAGACCGCCAACGTCTCTCGCGCATTGATGTTCGCCGCACCAAGGAGATTTATGTTATGAAGACATCTAGATTTCGCCAGGCACAAGCGTTCAGTTTTTTACTGTTCCTCTCGTTTTTCCTCTTGACGCTTGCCGCGTGTGTGGGCACGGGTCCGGCACCGACGACGAGGCTTGAGGCGCTCGTCGCTCAGGATTCCGCGGACCGCAAACAAACCGAAGATCTCAATGCGCAAATTTTCGCAGCCGCCAACACGGACGCTGAGCCAGCAAATTACGTTGTGGCCGAAGGAGACCTTCTTCAAGTGACAGTCTTCGGTGAAGACGATCTCAGCAGCACAGTGCGGGTCAGCGACGACGGCACCATCACATTGCCGCTCATCGGCCTCATTGCCGCAAAGGGTCACTCCGTCCATGAATTGGAAAAGCGCATCGAACGGGCGTACGGAGAAAAATACCTTCAAGATCCCCATGTGAGCATCTTCGTCAAAGAGCAACAGGGGGGGAAGATCACGCTCCTGGGAGCCGTGATGAAGCCAGGCACCTACGATTACTTTTCGCGCCGGAGGTTGTTGTCCGTCTTGGCCATGGCCGGGGGACTGGCGAACAATGCGGGAAGCACGGTTCAGATCCGCCGGAAGACGGACGACGCGGCAAGACCCACCACCTACATTATCGACCTCGCCGATATGCTCAGAACTGGAGATGAGCAGCTCAATTTGGAAATCAATGCCAACGATGTGATCTTCGTGCCGGAAGCGGGAACGTTCTACGTCGACGGGGCCGTCAGAAAGCCCGGGGTATATCCCCTTAAGGCGGCAACAACCGTTCGGGAAGCCATCGCCATGGCCGGCGGTACCACATGGTATTCCAACGACGTGATCAAGCTTCTGAGGCGCTCCGGTGAAGGCAAAACGGACATTGTGGACATGAAGGCGAACAGCCTGGAAACCGCCAATGTGGCGCTTCGGGATCGGGATATCGTTTTTGTCGAGACGAATCAGGTCAAGCAAGTGATTTATGGCCTGCGTCTCTCCATCGTCGGCACGGGGGTCTCTTTTACCCCTGTGGAACCGAGATAGCTCTCTCAACGGATGACGATATGGGCCTTGGGGAATCCCGCTCGCCAAGGGGTTGAATCCGCACTCCGGCACAGGATCCCCTCACTGGAAAGGTGACGACATGGACACACGGAACCACAAAGGAATGACGGACGCATCGCTGACCCTGGCCTCAGAAATACGGCCACCCGCTCCGGCATACCCGGAGACTGCCGTCGGTTATTACAATTTCTCCCCCGGTTTGGGCGATTTCTTGGATATCATCATCCGGCGCAAATGGATTGTCATCGCTTCCGTGCTGTTGGTCTTCATGCCGAGCCTTATTTACAACCTGACCGTCGATCCTATCTACCAGGCCACATGCCAGGTGGAACTCTCATCCTATCCGACCCGGGTAACCAAGTTTGAAGAGGTTGTGGATCCCTTCGGACGGGGCAAGACCTTCATTGAAACCCAGATTGCCTTGCTACAGAGCCCGGCCCTGGCGGATCGCGTCGCCTCCAGGCTCAACCTCAAGGAACATCCCCTATTCAGCCCGCCGCCCATGCCCCAAGACGAAGCCCCAGGTCTCTTACAGCGCCTCAAAGCGGCCGTCCTGTTTGTGAAAAAACAAGTCCTCGCCGCCGTGAAGAGTTGGTTCACGTCGAAAGAAAAAAACCCGGCCCCCAATCCGGAACTCAGAGAACTCAGCAAGCTGCTCATGATTCGAGGTTACCTGCTGCAGAACTTGAAGGTCACCCCCAACGGGGACGCCGACATTGTGACCATTACCTTCGATTCCGAAGATCCGTCACTGGCACGGGATGTGGCCAATGCGCTCGTCAATGAGTTCATGATTTGGCAAATGGACAGAAAAATCGAGGCCACCAAGACAGCCAAGATCCAGCTCGATCGCCAGATCGAAATCGCCCGCCGGGAACTTGAAAACACGGAAAGCAAACTCAACGCCTTTGCCAAAGAAAGCGGCATCGTTTCGCTCGATACCCGGTTGAATCACGTCTATCAGGAATTGGAGCAGATCACCGCGGCCCTCGCCAAGGTGGAAGCGGACCGCATTGCCATAGAGCAGAGTTACGAGTTAGCGAGCAAGAGCGATCTGGACACATCGCCTCTCGTCCAGAAAAACGACATCATACATAACTTGAGGGTCCAATATCTCGCCCTTCTATCTGAATACGAAAAGCTCAAGGTACGATACAAAGATGAGCATCCCGCAATGAAGACCCTCAAAGCAGCCATGCTGGAGGTGGGGTCACGCATTAATTCCGAACAGGAACGGATTCTGACCACCATTCGCAACGATTATCTGGCGACCGTGAACACCGAGAAAGCCCTTCGAGCCACGGCGGAAGAGAAAAAGGCTGCAGCGCTCCAACTGAACGATCTCGTCAGCCAGTATAAGAATCTGGAACGAGATGTGGAGGTCAACAAGCAAATCTACCAAAGCCTGCTGGGACGTTCCAAGGAAATCGACGCCAACGTGGGAACCGATCTCACCAACATCAAGGTCGTCGATTTCGCAACGCTGCCCCTCAAGCCTTACCAGCCGAACGTTCCGCGAAACCTCTTTGTCGCCCTTGTTTTGGGACTCGTCTTGGGTGTCGGAACGGCTCTCGTCCGCGAACACATGGACAATTCCATCAGACGGGTTGAAGAAATGCCCGGGCGCTTTTGGATTCCCGTGTTGGGCGTCGTCCCCGTGGCCTCAAAACAGGATAAGAACAACCTCCCCTCTCTCGTCCGGGACAACCCTTCATCGCCGTTTTCGGAAGCGATTCGCATGATCCGCGTGGCCATCCAGCACTCGGCGTCTTTGGACCACCTACATCGAAGAACACTGCTGCTGACCAGCAGTGTCAAGGGCGAAGGCAAGTCCACGCTTTCCTCCAATCTGGCTCTGTCTTTCGCCCTCGCCGGCGAAAAGACCCTCTTGGTCGAGGCCGACCTGCGGCGCCCCTCCCTGAGCCAGCACTTCGCCGGCAATGGGAAATCCAAGGGACTGGCTGATTTTCTAAAAGGTGTGGCCAAATACGAAGAGATCGTTCAAAAGACTTCCCTCTCCAATCTCTACTTTATTCCCTCCGGGACGCCGGTCACAAACCCCACGGAATTGCTGGGCTCCACGGCCATGAGGGAACTGCTGCACACAGCCGCAGCCCACTTCGATCGGGTCATCTTCGACGGCCCTCCGTTCACCTCGGACGCCTTGACTCTTGGCAGCCTGGTAGACGGCGTCATTCTTGTCGCCACACTCGGCCGGACCCATCGGGATGCGCTCCGGGTGCTTCGAGAGGACCTGGCGGCGACCCAGGCCGACCTTGTGGGGAGTATCATTAACATGCTTTCTGGATCACGCTTCAGTTCGACCGCTTTCTACCACAACTACTACAAAGGCTATGAAAACACTTACGGCCGCCCTCACCGCAATCTTCCTGCGCGGGTGGGGCGTTGAAACGGTATCCAGTGTGCTTTGAAATCCGCATGAAAGCTTAAGTTGGCGCTTTCATCAGGAGGATGCCGCCATGTTGAAAAAGCATCATCGTTTTTTTTCCACTGTCTTTAGACTGTTTGATCTTTTTCTTATCGCCCTGTCTTACGGATTCGCCTACCAGCTTGTTTACGGAATTTCCGTCTATCCCGGGCACGTGGACGCTATTCCCCATCTTTACGCTCCGGCAGTGAACAGCCTACTGTGGATTGTCCTGTCGAAGCAATACGGACTGTACACATCCAAGAGGCTCACGCACCTCGTCATGGAACTGCGCGATGTCATCCGTATCGTCTTCATGTGCTTGGCTCCCGCCGCCATCATGGTCGCTTTGATCGAGCAGAGCCCACCAGCCCATAGGTTCTTGGGTATGGTTCTCGCGGCACAGCTCTGCTTGTTCTTGGCCTTCAGAATATCGCTTCGCAAAACCCTTTCGTACCTGCGCGCCCGCGGTTTCAACTATCGCCAGGTGCTCATCGTGGGCAGTAACGGTCGGGCCCGCTCCGTAATCCGCGAACTGGAGGGCTCCAAGGCCTTCGGCATTCGGATCCTGGGGTTCATCGACGGCCTCAAGGGCAAGCCCCGCCCCGCAACGTCTTTGCAGGTCCCCTACTTGGGGTCGCTAGAGGATCTTCCCAGGATCCTGACGGAACATGTCGTGGACGAAGTCTTCGTCACCCTTCCGATAAAGTCTTTTTACGAGGAAATCGACGGGATCATCAAGACGTGCGAGACCGTCGGCGTGGAGGTGAAGCTTTCCACGAACCTTTTCAATGTCCGCTGCTCCAAGTCCGCGATTTGTACCCACTACGACATCCCGTCCATCGACTTCTACACCAGCCCTCGCGACCCTCTGCAGCTTTTCATCAAGCGTCTGATCGACATCGTGGTTTCATTGTCCATGCTGCTCATATGGTCGCCGATTCTGTGCCTCGTGGCCTTAGCCATCAAGCTGGATTCCCGTGGTCCCATTCTTTTTCGCCAGGTTCGGGTCGGCTATAATGGGCGTTTTTTTACCATGTACAAGTTTCGGACCATGGTTGAAAACGCCGAACAACTGAAGCAAGAACTGATGGATTTAAACGAATTGACGGGACCTGTGTTCAAGATCCGCAATGATCCTAGAGTCACGCGGGTGGGGCGGTTTCTGCGGAAGACCAGCATCGACGAACTCCCTCAGCTCATCAACGTCCTCAAGGGCGAGATGAGCCTCGTGGGCCCGCGCCCTCCCATACCTTCCGAGGTGAGCCAATACAACCTGGAGGACCGGCGGCGTTTGAGCATGAGGCCTGGGATCACGGGGATCTGGCAGGTCAGTGGCAGAAACGCCGTGTCCTTCGACCAATGGATGGCCATGGACAAGGAATACATCGACAATTGGTCCCTGTGGCTTGACCTCAAGCTTCTCATTAAGACCATCCCCGCCGTTTTGACGGGTGAAGGCGCCGCATGATGAGCCGCCCTGGGCGGTGACGCCGAAGGACAAGGTCATGGGTGTGCATTTAAGCATCGTCATCCCCCTTTACAACGAAGAAGATTCCGTGCGCGAACTGGTCTCTTCCATTGTGGAATGCGCCAAAGATTTTCCCTTTTCCCACGAAATCCTTCTGGTGGATGACGGATCCACGGACGGGACCTGGCGGGTCATCGAGGAGCTCTCCACATCTGTGCCCACTCTGAGAGCCATCAAGTTCCGCCGCAACTACGGACAAACCAGCGCCATGGTCGCCGGGTTCGACCACGCCCGGGGTGAGATCATTGTCACCATGGACGGCGATTTGCAAAACGATCCCCGGGACATCCCCCGCCTGTTGGAAAAGCTCGAAGAAGGCTACGACATTGTGAGCGGCTGGCGGGTCCACCGCCGTGATCATTTTTCACGGGTGCTGCCATCCCGAATCGCCAACGCCATCATTTCCCTCACGACCGGCGTGCACCTCCATGACTACGGATGCTCGCTCAAGGCCTATCGCGCCGAATGTATTCGAAGTATCAAGGCCTATGGGGAAATGCACCGCTTCTTCCCCGCCCTCGCCAGCATGACGGGAGCTCGTGTGGCAGAAATTCCGGTTCGGCATCATGAGAGAAAACATGGCACATCCAAGTATGGTTTCAGTCGCATTTTCAAGGTGCTTAGTGATATTTGGGCCATCAATCTCATCATCAAGTTTTCCTCAAACCCCCTCAGAGGTTTTCTTTTTTGCGCCGTACCCTTTGTTCTCCTGAGTCTCTTTTTCTGGCTTCTTTGTGCTTTGGCCCTTTTTTACTCCTGGACCCAGGGCAAAGCCCAAGTGTTCATGTTCTCGGCTTTGCTCTCGGGCGCAGCCGCCGTGCACCTTGTGGTTCTCGGTTTCTTGGCGGAGCTGGTGGTGCATGTGAGTGATTTGTCCCACACGCATCTGTCTAAACTGACGAAGAGATGTATCAACGGAGAAACCCGATGAGCGAAGGGACCGAACGGCACCCCCGCTATTCGGCCATCGTCTTGCTGGAAGACCAAGACAGCGATCTCATCCCGCTCGTCGACACTCTCCACCGTGTTTTCTCATCGAGACCGGCAGGGTACGAAATCATCATCGTGGCCAACGGGGTCGGAGGGTTCTTGCGACGCGCCTTGGCGAGCGTGGCCATGTGCAATGGAGCCCTCAAAGCGTACGAATTTCCCTCCAAGGTTTCCCAGTCCGTATGCTTGAAAGCGGGGTTCGAAGAAAGCAGCGGGGAAATCATCATTGTCTGCGGGTCGCACCGGCAGATCACGGAATCGTCTTTGATGCGGTTGCTTGATTCCCTGGACGAACAGACCGACATCGTGAATTCGTGGCGCACAAAGAGGAACGATTCGACCTTCAACCAGCTCCAGTCCCGAGCCTTCAACGCCCTGGTGCGAAAGATCGCGCGCTGCCAAGTGCATGATCTCAGTTCAGCGGTCAAAGTTTACCGTCGAAGCGTTTTGGAGCAAACGGATTTCTACGGAAACATGCATCGCTTTCTTCCCATCATCGCCGAGGGAAAAGGCTTCAGGACGAAGGAAGTAGAGTGTGAACACTACCGATGGACAGGGAAGACCGGACCGTGCCCTCCCTATGAATATATCGAAAGGGTGGCCGACCTTCTGACCCTTTACTTTCTCATTGGGTTTAAAAACAAGCCTCTGCGTTTTTTCAACGTCCTCGGTACTTTTTTCCTCCTACTGGGCTTCGGCTGCCTTTCCTATGTCTTTCTCGATAAGATGCTCCTTGGCCATCCCGTCGGCGGCCACCCCTTACTTCTATTGAGTCTTTTTTCGATGGTGTTGGGTGTTCAAGTCTCCAGCGTTGGACTTTTAGGAGAGATTATCGCGTTTACACACGGCCGCCACAAACGCCAGTACACTATTGAAAAGATACTCTAAGTCTTTCCTTGGGGTTAAAATAACAGTTTCTCCATGATATTTGTTGACGCCCACGTCCACCTCCATAATATGTTTGATATTGGAGATTTTTTCAAGTGCGCCGCCGCCAATTTCCGTAAAGCTTCTTCGGAGGTGGGGGATGCAAACCCCCTTTACGTCATTGCCCTCACGGAATCCTTCCCAACGGATCGGTTTCGGAATTTTTACGACTTGGCGGGCGGCAGGGTTTGTCCGAAGGGTGGATCGGCAGGATCGGTCACGGTGGCGAGAACGTTGGAGGACAGTTCCCTTCTGTGCACGTTGGACGGCGAGACTTCCCTTGTATTGATCGCCGGCCGCCAGATCGTTTCCGCGGAGGGACTGGAAGTCTTGGCTTTGGGAACAAACCGGATGTTTCCGGATGGGCGGCCCCTGGCCCGTATCCTGTTGGAGGTGAGAGACTCGGGGGCCCTGCCGGTCATTCCTTGGGGATTTGGCAAATGGTCCGGTGCCCGAGGGAGGCTGGTCAGAGAACTTCTTTTGACATATCGGCCGGAGGCACCGTTGTTCCTGGGGGACAACGGCGGAAGACCCCGTCTGTTACCCGAGCCGCCCTTTTTCGAGTTGGCCCGGGGTCAAGGTGTTCCCATACTGCCTGGAAGCGATCCTTTCCCTTTGCCCCGCGAGGTCCGCCGGGTGGGAAGTTTTGGCTTCGCCTGCCCCTCCTCCCTGTCTTACGATCATCCAACCCGGGATCTTATCCTCCTTCTCACGGACCCCGCACCGAGGCTGATTCCCTACGGCAGGCTCGAACATCCCCTGCATTTCATCGGCAAGCAAGTGGCGATTCAGTTGATCAAAAGAGGAATCCTGGAGCCGGGAGGACGGCGATGAGAGCCCTCGTGGTCGCGCCCCAACCATTTTTTACGCCGCGAGGCACCCCGTTCAGCGTCTATTACCGGACGCTCGTCGCCTCTGAGTTGGGCCTGAAAATCGACCTGCTGACCTACGGCGAAGGCATGGATGTGGACATTCCCGGAGTCCGGATCATCCGGATCCCACATCCGAGGATTTTGCGAAACGTCAAGGTCGGACCGTCCTATTCAAAACTTCTTTTGGATATCCTGCTCTTTTTTCGAGCCGTCGCTCTCATGGCATCGGAAAAATACGACATTGTGCATGCCCATGAGGAGGCTGTCTTTTTCTGCGAGTTCCTGAAACCTTTTTTCGGTTACAAGTTGATTTACGACATGCACTCCAGCCTAAGCCAGCAATTGACCAACTTTCAGTTCACCTCATCCCAAGTGTTGATCGGATTATTTTCCCTTCTGGAAAAGAGAGCCTTGCGGCATGCCGACGCGGTCATCACCATTTGCCCGGATTTGGCCGAACAAGCATGCTCGGTAATGCGGAATTGCACCAAACATTTTCTGATCGAAAATTCCATCTTCGAACCGGTGCGTCTATCGTCCGCTTCTTCTCAAAAAGGAAAGCTCGCAGAGGACCAAGTCCCTGATCCGGAATCCCTGCCAGCGGGAAGAGCCTTGCTCGTTTATGCCGGCACCCTGGAGCCCTATCAGGGGCTGGACATCCTCATTCCGGCATTTCAAATCGTCCAGGCCGAGGAACCGCGAGCGCTGCTGCTGATCGTGGGGGGCACACCGCCACAGGTCGCTTACTACCAGTCATTGGCTGAGCGATGCGGAATTTCGGAGCATGTGCTTTTTACAGGCCGCGTGTCCCCTGAACTCGCAAAACGCTACTGCGCCAAGGCGACGCTTCTGCTTTCCCCCAGGTCTGGCGGATCAAACACCCCTTTAAAAATCTACGAACAGCTGGCCAGCGGCATTCCCCTCGTGGCCACCCGAGTCCATTCCCATACCCAGGTTCTCACCGATGAAGTCGCTTTCCTTGTGGATCCGGAGCCGGAAGACATGGCTCAAGGGATCTTGACGGCCCTGCGATCCCACGACTCGCGGAAGCGTATTGCAGAAAAAGCCCAATGCCTCTATCAGATGAAGTATTCCCGACCGGTTTACGTGGGCAAGCTGAAACGATTGTTGGAGTCTCTCCGATAACATGTGCGGTATCGCCGGCGTGGCCGCTTTTAACGGCGGCCTCCCTCCCAATGAAGCGCAACTGAAATTTATGTGCAATACCCTCATGCACCGGGGGCCCGACGGCGAGGGAATGCACTTGTGTGACGGGGTGGCGCTGGGCATGCGCCGCTTGGCCATTATTGACTTGAAGGGGGGCAACCAGCCCATTTTCAATGAAGATCGCACCATCCTCACGGTTTTCAATGGAGAGATTTACAATTTCCGTGAATTACGGCGCACCCTCGAAGCGGCAGGCCACAGATTTCGAACCCAAAGCGACACGGAAGTGATCGTCCATGCCTACGAAGAATACGGCATGGATTTTCCCACGGTACTCAATGGCATGTTCGCCCTCGCCTTGTACGATTCGGCGCGAAAGGCACTCTACCTGGTCAGGGATCACGTGGGAATCAAGCCTCTTTACTATTCGTGCAGCCAGTGCCACCTGGTTTGGGGATCGGAAATCAAGGCCGTTCTCGCTTCCGGTTTGGTGCGGCCCGAGTTGAATGTGGATGCTTTGGGGGAATTCTTGTGCTGGGAATATATCCCCGGGAAGAAAACCCTGTTTCAGTCCATCCATAAACTGGAGCCCGGTCACGTCCTTCGCCTGGATGTCCCAAGCGGCAGCATATCCATCCATAAATTCTGGGATCTTCCCGCTGCCGAGGAGGTGGAGACCGCCGACATGCGTTCCTGGGAAGATCGCATCGACCAAAAGATCAGGGAATGCGTGCGGAGGCAGTTGGTCAGCGATGTCCCCTTGGGAGCGTTCTTGTCGGGAGGCGTGGATTCCTCGATCATCGTGGCGGCCATGGGGCCTTCCAAGACTTTCAGCATCGGGTTTGACGACCCCACCTACAACGAGCTCCATTGGGCGAGGAAGGTGGCCCGTCACCTAGGGGTCGATCACAAGGACGACGTCATCCGCCCGCACCTCCTCTCCTTGTTTGAACACCTGATCGATTTTTTGGATGAGCCAATCGGAGATTTTTCCATCTTTCCGACGTACTTGGTATCGAAACACACGCGGGAGCACGTCACCGTAGCGCTCAGCGGCGATGGCGGGGACGAACTCTTCGGCGGTTACGAGACCTACGTCGCCCAGGAACTCTCCCGCATCTATGAACG
Organism: Desulfosoma sp.; assembly: GCA_037481835.1. Taxonomy (GTDB): domain Bacteria; phylum Desulfobacterota; class Syntrophobacteria; order Syntrophobacterales; family DSM-9756; genus Desulfosoma. Next base: position 191,718 of record JBBFKW010000006.1, read on the forward strand.
GATTCCCCGGTTTCTCCGTGAACGGGTCGTGGAGCCTTGCGTCCGGGCTTTCCGTCCCACTCCCGCCAAAAAAGGGCTCATCAACAAGGCCAAGCGTTTCGTGGAGGGAGTCGAACACCCGAAGAGTCTGGCCCATGCACGATGGCGCCTCTTTCTTGGTGAGGCCCTCCGCGGAGAGCTTTTTACCGAAGAGTCTTCCCAGCTGCTGCAGACGCCGCCCGGGGGTCATATCACGGACCTTTTCCTGCGTTCGGGGATGCGTGACGACGTGGATCGATGTCTCTACGTGGATTTCAAAAGCTACCTTGTGGACAATTGCCTCCTCAAGGTGGACCGGATGTCCATGGCGGTTTCCCTAGAGGTTCGCGTCCCATACCTGGACAAGGATTTGGTGGAGCTGGTGTTCAGAATGCCTGGAAAATTCAAAGTCTCCGGAACCGAAACCAAGGTGCTTCTGAAGCGCATTGCAGCCCGCCATGTGCCTCGCGAATGTGTTTACAGGCCCAAGGAGGGCTTCAGCATTCCGATCAAGAACTGGTTAAAACAAGAACTTCGCCCCCTGATGGAAGACCTTTTATCCCCTCGGAAGCTGAACGCCGAGGGGATTTTTCGCGCTCACGTCGTCGAGCGTCTCAAACGGGAACACCTTGAAGGACTCGCCAACCACAGCCACCTCCTGTGGTCTCTCATGGTCTATCAAGCGTGGTCCAACAAGTGGTTGAAAGGCGGCTCATATGCGTAAGGTAGTGGTCACAGGGGCAACCGGCTTCGCAGGGGGCATGCTGTGCCGAAGGCTGGTGGAAGGCGGGGCTCAGATCAGGGCCTTTGTCAGGTCGACGAGCCGCAAGGACACACTGGAAGCGCTGGGCGTGGAATGCCGGGTGGTGGATATCACGAACCCTGAGGCGGTCATGGACCACTGCGCCGGGTGCACCTCCGTTTATCATATCGCCGCGGCATATCGAACCGAGTTGAGCGATCGGGCCGAGTTTTGGAGAGTGAACGTGGACGCCACCCGAAATCTGCTGGAAGCGGCGAAAAGACACAACGTAAAACGCTTCGTGCACTGTTCCACCGCTGGCGTTCAAGGGGAAATCACGAACCCTCCCGCGAACGAAACCTACCGCTACCAGCCCACCGACCACTACCAGACATCCAAGATGGAAGGGGAACTGTGCGCCTTGCGTTATTTCGCCGATGGGTTGCCCGGCGTTGTTGTCCGCCCGGTGGGCATCTACGGCCCCGGTGACACGCGGTTTCTTAAATTGTTCAAGCCGATCTCCAAAGGCTGGTTCGTGATGATCGGCTCGGGCGACGTGCTATACCACATGACCTATATCGACGATCTTATCGACGGTTTCCTTCTCGCCGGCACTCGGGACAGCGCTCTGGGCCAAATCTTCACTCTCGCCGGGCCACAGTACACGACCGTCAGAGAACTGGTGGATCTGATCGCCGACGTCCTGCACGTTCCTCGACCCAGGTGGCGGGTTCCCTTGGCTCCGGTCTACGCCATGGCCTGGCTGTGCGAACGAGCCTGCCGGCCCCTGGGGATCGCGCCGCCCCTTTATCCTCGACGCCTGGAATTTTTTAGACATCACAGGGCCTTCAACATTCAGAAGGCCAGGACCCTTTTGGGATACGAGCCCAAGGTCGGGCTGCGCGAAGGCCTTGAAAAGACGGCCCAATGGTATCGAGAGCAGGGGTTGATTTCGTGAGCGCCATCCTTCGGGATCCCGAAGCGGCGTCCCGGAAATTCTATGACGTGATCGTCATCGGCGGCGGCATCTACGGCGCCTTTGTGCTCCTCGAGGCATCCCTGCGGGGACTCCAATCGCTTCTTGTGGAACGCCGTGACTTCGGCACCGGCACCAGCTTCAACAGCCTGCGTATTATCCATGGAGGGCTGCGGTATTTGCAGCAGCTGGATCTTCCTCGTTTCAGGGAATCAGTCTCCGAGCGCCGCTGGTTTTTGGAAAATTTTCCGGATCTGGTCCACCCCATGCCGTGCCTGATGCCCCTTTACGCAAACGGGCTCCACCGCCCCGAGATCCTGCGGGCGGCCCTCCTCGTCAACGACTTTCTCTCCAGGAACCGGAACCGGGGATTGCCGGCTCAACGAAGAATCCCGAACGGCAGGATCCTCGACCCCGTTCGGACCGAGGCCATCTTCCCAATGGTGGACAAAAACGGTTTGAAAGGAGGCGCCGTTTGGTACGACGCCTTCATGCCGGACTCGCCGCGACTGCTTCAGGAGGTCCTCAGGAGGGCATGTTCATGCGGCGGAACAGCCTTGAATTACGTCAGGGCCGTGGACATCTTGACGAGCGCCGGTTCTCGAAAGGTCGCCGGGATTACGGCCGAGGATCTTCATACCGGTCGGAATTATGAGTTCCGAGGCCGGGTCGTGGTCAACGCCTGCGGCCCCAGGTGTCGGAGCCTGGCCGAGAGGTTCCATAGGGACATCCCCAAGCTCTTCAGACCCTCCCTTGCGTGGAATGTTCTTTTCGACAGGCCCGCCCTCTCGGACCATGCCCTTGCCGTCACGCCCCGACGCCCAGGCGCCAGGACCTACTTTATCCTCCCATGGCAGGGGAAGATCTTCGCAGGAACCGGCCATGCGGTTTACCGAGGCCCCCTTGATGATCCTTGCCCCACCGAGGCCCAGTTAGAGGCTTTCATAGCGGACGTGAACACGGCGGTGCAAGGCGTTCATCTGTCGACGGCGGACATCGCCCGCGTTTTCTCAGGTCTGCTGCCGGCGAAGCGGGAAGGCGAAGAACGCTTGGCTGTCAGGGAGGTCATCATCGATCATGGGAAACTGGGAGGCCCCGACGGGCTTTACAGCATCTCCGGCGTGAAATTCACAACGGCCCGCCTCGTTGCCGAAAAGACTATTAAGCGAATCCTTAAGACACAGGGACTATTTCAGGGGATTCGAGAGAAGCTGCCGTGTCAGCTCCCCAGTTCATAAACGAGCAGCCCAAGGCGGGTAATCAGCTCTCGATAAAGACTTGCTGATACCGAGACATTGCGCGAGGGAGACTCGCGGTGGTGCGAGGAATTTAGCCAGATCCCGCGGAGGCGGATGCACATGAAGCGGATATGCGTCATTGGAAACTTTTCCGGCAGGAACGCAGGTGATGCCGCAATCCTCGAAGGGCTTCTCCATGATGTCCATGCCGTGAACTCCCGCGTACAATTTATCGTTCCCACAATCAACACGGGTTTCGTTCGGCAGGCCTATTCCCGCTACCCCATCAAACCCGTTTCCCTTTTGCCCTGGCATCTCAGTGTCAAGATTTTTGGACTCCCCATCTTCTTTTCCGTGTTGTCATCCGATATTGTCTTGGTCACTGACGCCATTCTCTTCGATCGACGGCTCTGGGATCCCCTTTACAACTACCTATCCACCATGGCGCTGGTTCTTCCGGCTGCGAAACGCAGGGGAATCCCTGTTTTCCTCTACAACGTCAGTCTCGGGCCCATAACCTGCGAGCTGGGCAGGGCTTGCACAAAACGTGTGCTTGAGAGCTCTGAGATGGTCATCGTCCGGGATACGGAATCCATCGACATGCTGAAAACATGGCGCTTATGGCATCCGCGCATCGTCCTTGGTGCGGACTGCGCTCTCAATGTGCCCCTGGTGGACCCGTCGAGGCTGGAACGCATCAAGGCGAAGGAAGGTATCTTTCGGGATTCACGCCGTTACATGAGTTTCAATGTCAGTTCTTATCTAGATGTTTTCGTCAAGGGAAGGAGGCAAGGCATCGACAAGGATTCTTTCACCGCAATCATTGCGGAGACCATGGAACGGATCCTAACTGAAATGGGTTTGGATATCATTTTTGTTATCACGCAGCCCATGGACTTGCCCATCGCCGAAAGAGTCTTGGCTAAAATGCAATGTCCCGACCGGGTGACACTTCTTTCAAACAAAACGTACAGCCACAACGAATTGGCGGCCATCCTTTCCCGGGTCGAAATGCATGTGGGCATGCGCACCCATTCGCTCATCCTGGCAACCGCCTCATGCACGCCCACCGTCGGCATCATCGCAACGCCCAAGAACCGCGGCTACATGAAATCCATCGAGCAGGCCGAGCGGATGATCGAGTTTGGAAAAGGCTTTACCGCAGCAAATCTTTTTGACCTTATCCGCAAAACCTGGGAAGAGCGTTCCCAGGTGCGGACTCGGTTGCAGCCTATCATTGCCAGAGAAAAAGAAAAGGCGCGGCGCAGCGCCGAATACCTATTGCCTTATCTTAGCGGCGAATGAGCACAATGAAACATTTGATCTCTACATTGCGCGTTATTGTCGCATTCATTCTTATGTTTTTGCTCCTCTCACGCGTGCATGCCCGGGCGGTCATCGCATCACTCGCCGGTATCGACCCTCTATTTATTATCCCACTCCTGGGAATCTCTGCGGTGATGGTCGGTATCAGTTGCCTCAAATGGCAACTCTTTTTAAAGAGCAGGCAATTGACCGTTCCATTGTTGTCCTTGATTAATTACTACCTTATCGGCTACTTTTTTAATAATTTGTTACCCGGAAGTATCGGTGGTGATGTGTTAAGAGGGTACCTCCTGGGCAAGGACCGAACGGGACACTTGCAGTCTTTTACTTCGGTGTTTCTCGAGCGGCTAACGGGACTGGTGGCTTTGCTCTGCATCGGTATCACGGCATTGATATTCAACATGAAACTCGTGGGAGAGCCGGGCATCGTGATATCGATCGGCCTGATGGCGTTGCTCTTCGCGGCCTTGATATCTTTTTTTGTCTTTCCTGGCAGCCGGACGGTGACACTCAAGATATTGGATCACTTGCCGCCTCGATGGGCGTCTTGGTCGGCGAAGCATTTTTCACGATTTTACGACTCTATCGCTTATTTCAAGAATCATCGCAAAATTTTGAGTTACTCCATGGTTTATTCCTTCGGTTTTCAGATCATGGCGGTCGTCAACACTTTGGTTTGCTGCTGGGCGCTTGGCCTAAGGCCCAAGGTGGTTGACGTAGCCGTTGTGGTGCCTATCATCATGCTTGTTTCTATTGCGCCGATTTCCATAAGCTCTCTGGGTTTGTGGGAAGGAGCTTTTGCCTATTTTTTCGTCTCCATCGGCATCGCACCTCCCCATGCCGTTTCGGTGGCGTTGATCCTTCGAGCAAAAAATATTGTTTTGGGTATTTTTGGGGGTGTTCTTTTCGCTTTTCGTCGGAAAGCCTCTGCCGCGCCAAGGCACTTTTGAGTCTGGGCCTACAGATCTTCGCACGCAAAGAGGCTTAGGTATCGATTAAGAAATTTTTGTTGATTTCTGGAAACTTCCATGAAAGAGCTCCCACAGCCTGGAAAGAAGACGGATCGCCGGGTCCCCCCCAGAGTTCGTCTGCCTGTCAACGTCGTGAACGACGGTCTCTGTGTCCGCTGCGGTTTCTGCCTGGACATTTGCCCCTTCGGACTCGTGAGCCCCGACGAACGTTTTTTTCCTACGATGTCGCCCGATTGTCTTGAGAGGTGCACAGGTTGTGGGCTGTGCGTCAAAGGCTGTCCCGGAGACGTCGTCGATTTTGTCGCTCTTTATCAGAGGCTTTTCGGAAAAGTTCCCGAACCACGCGACATTAACGGGGTCATCGACACCGTGTATGTCGGCTACTCCTTGAACCGGCAAGTGCGTTTACAAGGCAGCAGCGGAGGAGTCGTCACCGAGCTCCTTTGTCACCTGCTCCGGGAAGGATTCATTGATCAGGCGCTCGTCTGCGGGATGAACCCTGAAAAGCCGTGGGAACCTGATCCGGTGCTGGCCCGATCTGAGGAAGAGATTCTCGCCGCCACTCAATCCAAGTACACCATCGTCCCCCAGATGAGGCGCATCAGCAGGATCATCAAATCCAGAAAGAAGACTGCCATCGTGGGACTTCCCTGCCAGCTCCATGCTTTTCGTAAGTTCGAAGCCACTTACAGCAGAATTTCGGAAAAGGTGCCGGTGCTGATCGGCCTCGTATGTCATTCCACCCTGGAAATCGAGGCGACCTCAAAACTTTTGCAACTAGCGGGCATCAAGCCGGAACACATTGCAAGGCTGGAATACCGCGGGGGTGAATGGCCGGGTGTCATGCGCGCTCATCTGAAAAACGGGGAAACCCGGTCTTTGCACTCGTTAAACGCTATGACCGCCTTCAGACGGCTGAGTCTCCTTTACACTCCGGAGCGTTGCCTGACCTGTATCGATCACACAGCCGAATTTTCAGATCTCTCCATCATGGATCCTTGTATACGAGATGAAAAGGGGCGATACCCGTATACCCGAGGGTACTCTTTAGTCATTGCGCGCACTCAGAAAGCTGTGTATCTTTTGAATCACGCAATGGATCGAGGAAGCCTGTACCTCGAGGAAATATCTCCATCCATGCTAGCAAGCCAGCTTGGACCCATGATTCGAAAGAAAAAAATCAACGCCCCCATTCGAATGGATAGGCTGAGAAAAAGAGGCCGCCCGTACCCCTCATACAATGTTTCATTCCCTCCCGCCACATTTCATGATAAATTGTTAGAAATTTGGGACTGTTTAAAAAGAATTCCCGGTCGTCGGACCTGGACCCGCGATCTTGGGGCACGACTTCTTTTTTCAGAGTTCGGCGATTATTTGATGAAAGCGAAGGAAGCTCTAAAGCAGCGGAAACATGCGTTTCAAACACGAAGATCTTAAGCGTGCAAAACATTATCTGCATTTGAGTTGACATGATATGAGCAAGAACGATGACTCATCGGGGGAAGCGGGACTGAGGAAGGATGGGAGCCTGGAGCCTTTTGGGTTTCATGCGTTTCAGCAGGACCGCCGAAGCTCGGCCCTCCGGAAATACCAAGATCTCTTTGTAGGAAATCGAAGCCTCTGGGATTTGTTAAAGTTTGAGCTCCTCACCGTGGGTCTCACGAACCTATCGGGCATGCTGGGATTTTTTCTTCGCCAAAGACTTTACCGCTTTCTTTTCAAACACCTCGGAAAGGGAGTTGTCATCGGTCCCGGTGTCACCTTGCGCCAGCCGGGAAAGATCTCGATCGGCAATGGGTGCGTGATTGATGAGCAGACTCGCCTGAGCGTCCAAGGTTCGGGCCAGGCCGAAATCCGGCTGGGGCAGGGGGTGTTCGTCGGCCGCGGCAGTATTATCAACACCCGTGGCGGTACCGTGGACATTGCGGACCACACAACCATAGGGAGTTACTGTCGCATCTCCACCCTTGCCAGTGTGACCATCGGAAAATACGGGATGATCGCGGCTTATTGCTACATTGGGGGTGGGAATCATGGCAGCGATCGTACGGATGTCCCCATGGCGCTCCAAGAACCGATAAATCGCGGCGGCGTAAGGATCGGCGATGATGTGTGGATCGGTGCGCACACGACGGTCGCTGACGGCGTCACCATAGGAAGAGGGTCCATTATCGGGGCGATGTCTTTCGTCAACAAGGACGTTGCGGAGTATTCCATTGCTTTCGGCTGCCCTGCTAGGGTCTTCAGGAAAAGACTACCCGAGTAGGCAAAGGAGAACCGATGTGGCGCAAAATATTCCTGTGGTCTTTGAGCTTTTCGTTCATATGTTGTTTTGCTGAGGTGGCACCTTGCGCCGACCAGTCGGATGACTTTTCCATCAACACCCTTTCGAGCTACACGGTCACGCAGACGTGGACCCAGGGGGGGACGGGGCGCCTTGTCTACGATGCCGTGGGCCAGCGGGCCCGCCTGCTCACCGGCAACGATGTGGGCACCCAGTTCGCCCACGCCGTGCCGGCCTCGGATACGGGCTCCTTCAGCGTCGATTTTCTTCCCACGGCCAAGTACCCGAACGGGGGAGCCCTCTACGTGCGGCTTCGCCAAGATGCCGGAACCTACTACGAGATGAAAAACACGGACGGCTACGGTCCCGGGTATCTTCGAAAGATCGTCAACGGCAGGATCGTTGCCGAGGCGGCCTTCCAGAGCCAATTCACGCAAAACACCCTCTATCCCATCGCAATTCAATTCAGCCCGGCGGCCGCCACCGTGGAAGCCTTCGGCCAAACCCTTCAGGTGAACGGGGACACCACCCCCATCGTCGTGCAATCCTTCGAGATCGAACTCAAGCAGCAGGACGCCTATTTCGACAACATCCTCTACTCGACCCAGGAAAACGATCCCGGTGACACCACAGCCCCCGTGTGGGACTCCACGGTGGGGATCTGCTCGGCCCGGGACACCCGGGCCGGCGGGTCGGTTACCGTGGAGTTCGGCACGGCCACCGATGATACGGACGGCGCCAATGTGCGCTACAACCTCTATTACGCCCCCGCCGCCACGTGGGATGCCAACCACTGGGAAAACAACACCAAGCTCGCCAATGTGACCCCCACCGCCGGCACCACCTGCGCCCGCGCCTTCACCCTCACCGGCCTCACCGACGGCGTGCAGTATGTGTTCGGCGTCCGGGTCGCCGACCAAGCCGGAAACGAAGACACCAACTCCGCCACCGCCACCGCCGTCCCCACTCGCGCCGCCACCCCTGTGCCTCAATTCGCCGATGACTTTTCCACCGACACCCTTTCGAGCTACACGGTCACGCAGACGTGGACCCAGGGGGGGACGGGGCGCCTTGTCTACGATGCCGTGGGCCAGCGGGCCCGCCTGCTCACCGGCAACGATGTGGGCACCCAGTTCGCCCACGCCGTGCCGGCCTCGGATACGGGCTCCTTCAGCGTCGATTTTCTTCCCACGGCCAAGTACCCGAACGGGGGAGCCCTCTACGTGCGGCTTCGCCAAGATGCCGGAACCTACTACGAGATGAAAAACACGGACGGCTACGGTCCCGGGTATCTTCGAAAGATCGTCAACGGCAGGATCGTTGCCGAGGCGGCCTTCCAGAGCCAATTCACGCAAAACACCCTCTATCCCATCGCAATTCAATTCAGCCCGGCGGCCGCCACCGTGGAAGCCTTCGGCCAAACCCTTCAGGTGAACGGGGACACCACCCCCATCGTCGTGCAATCCTTCGAGATCGAACTCAAGCAGCAGGACGCCTATTTCGACAACATCCTCTACTCGACCCAGGAAAACGATCCCGGTGACACCACAGCCCCCGTGTGGGACTCCACGGTGGGGATCTGCTCGGCCCGGGACACCCGGGCCGGCGGGTCGGTTACCGTGGAGTTCGGCACGGCCACCGATGATACGGACGGCGCCAATGTGCGCTACAACCTCTATTACGCCCCCGCCGCCACGTGGGATGCCAACCACTGGGAAAACAACACCAAGCTCGCCAATGTGACCCCCACCGCCGGCACCACCTGCGCCCGCGCCTTCACCCTCACCGGCCTCACCGACGGCGTGCAGTATGTGTTCGGCGTCCGGGTCGCCGACCAAGCCGGAAACGAAGACACCAACTCCGTCACCGCCACCGCTACCCCGGGGTTGTTTGAAAATTTTGAAAGCGGTGCAGCGCAAGGGTGGCTTGTTGTGGACAACTCCATAACCAAGGGGAATTGGTACGTCGCCGGCGGCTTGTTGATCCAGGATGTCTATGTGCCGGCCCAGACGGAAGACGGCTACGACATCGGCACCTACGCGTTTTGGACCGGCTCGGAGTATTTCGACGGAGAAATACGCGTTCGCCTTAAGTCCGAAGGTGTCGATTGCATCGGGGTCATGTTCCGATACCAGGATGATCTTAACTACTACCGTTTTTCCATGAGCAAGAGACAAAGCTACAGAAAGCTTGAAAAACGGGTTGGCGGGGTTTTCAAAGAACTGGCGTCGGACACCGGGGCCTACACACCAGGCGCGTGGTACGAAATTCGGATCGTCAACGTCGGGCAACGGATTCTGGTCTATGTGGACGGAGAGCCCATTCTCGCGGCGGTGGACGACAGTCTCACCCATGGCTCCGTCGCGCTCTACAACAGCCGAAACGACCGGTCGGAATACGATTCGGTGAGCATTTCCCCGCCTCCTTCCGAAACGGCAGCCGTTATCATGAGGCCCACCGCGAATTCAATTACTTCCACCCAGACCATTGATGTTCGGGTGCTCACGAACAACATGCCTGACCATGGGGGGGTGGAGCTGGTTCTGGACGTGGGCACATCGGGCGAGATTTCCCTGAGGGGAGCCCCTTCTTTGGAGGCCCCCGGTATCTACACGGGAGTTTTTGACGGCGTTCCAATAGGCAATCACACCTTGGATGTGTACGTGGTTGACGAAGCGGGTCAGCGTCTCTCCAACCCCGAAGCCCACGATCGCAACGCGCAGGTAGGAACGGGAGGGACCTCTCTATGGGGCTTCGGCGACAGCATCACCAACGGGAAGGGAGACGACGATGCTTCCGACGACTCCTCTCAGGACGGCCGGAACAACGGCGGCGGCTACGAACCGGTTCTCAATGATTTGCTCACCGTTCAGTTCTCACACCCCCATACGGTTATTGATGAAGGAACCCCGGGCGACACCTCCCTTGAGGGTGTCCACAAGGTAGACACGGCCTTGTCCAGGAACCCCGATGGCCGCTATGTTCTCATTCTCTTCGGAACCAACGACTCCGCCGGCTCCATGCCCGTCGACAAAGACACCTTCAAGAGCAACATGGAGGCCATCCTTGTGAAGGTTTTGAATGCGGGGCAGATTCCCTTGCTTGGGAAAGTTCCCATCGCCTTGGGCGCCTATAGCCATTCAGAGCCCTACGCCGACCCCTCGACGGCCCCGAGAAACGCGATCGTCATCGCAAGTTACAACGAAGCCATCGACGAACTCGTAGCTCAGTACGGGCTCCCAATCCCTCCTGATTTCTATACTTACTTCGAAAACCATCAAGATGAATTCTCCGACAACCTCCACCCCAACGGTCAGGGCTACCGCTCCATGGCAACCCTTTGGTTTGAGTCTATTGTTTTCGGACAGGAGGCTGATTAATGAAAACCTTACGGTTTGCCCTCTTGGTTGCGATGCTTTCCGGCATCTTTTCGTCCGCACAGCCCGGCACTGCATCCGCCGCCATGTACAGGGACCCGCTGGCTCTCGTCCAAGGCTATTTTTTCGCCTTGAAGACGGGAAACACCTTGGCCCTGTCCTCCATGATCAAGGGGAAGCTCAAGGAAAGCAGACACCAAGTCCTCCACGACCGTCCCGGCTATGCTCGTTTTTTGAGAGACTATTACAAAGCCGCTGAACTTCAAGATGTGGACATTGAGTATATGAGCCCCAATGAAGCCAAGTGCACCCTGCACGTTCGGCAAGGCATGGACACGGTGAGGTTTCAGCTCTTGCTCGAATATTCCGAACAGGATGGCTGGAAAATCGTCGACGAACTGCTGGAGTGAGAGCAAGAGGACGGGTGCCGTGAGAAAGCATTCATGGGCCTTCAGTGCAGTGCTGTGCACGGCGTTGATTCTCGTCGCGTTTTCCCATTACAGACATGGCCTTCAAAAGGAGTGGAGAAAACTCGCCCACGTCGTTTCGGGGGGGGTCTCTTCTGGATCTTCGGCCGGCTGGCGGAGATCCTCAATCCATTTCTTTTTCATCCCAAGGGCTTAAGATCGCTGCAGACCTCTATGAAGCGGCACGCAATGGGCCATGCATCCTCTTGCTCCATGGGACTCACGAGTTGGGTAGAAAGCAACCCGTCATGTTGGCCCTTGCCGCAAACTTCCACAAGCTCGGCTATACTGTATTGGCCTTGGATTTTCGCGGCTACAACGATTCGGAAGATCCGCCCACCGTGTTATCGTTGAAAGACCTGGATTTTGCACAGGACGCAATCTCGGGGCTGGATTATCTGACGAGACATGCCTCTGTGAATCCATCGAAAATTTTCATCGTCGGGCATTCTTTCGGGGCTGGCGTGGCCTTGGAAGTCATCCAAAGGGATGCCAGGGCGGCAAAGCTGGTGTTGATCGGCCCTCCCCGGAGGGTCCAACAAAAAATCCTGGATCCCTCGGCTCCCACCCGGGATTATCTATTGACGCGCTTTGCGCGTCATATGCGGTTGGCCTCCATCCCCCCGGTCGCCCTTTGTGAGCAAAGCATTCGAAAGAGAGATATTTCGACCTATTTGGAAGACCTGAACGCCAGGCCCCATATTCCGATTTTACTGATCGACGGTTCTGAAGAAGAACCAGCCGATAGACTCTTTCTTGAAGACGTCTATCAAAATCTTTCTCCCCCGAAAACGTACTGGACCGTCCCTCACAGCGATCACTACCTGAATACGGACTCTATCTTCGGGCATGCTGTCTATTCCCGCCGCATCCTTGAGCCCGTTGTCTTGAATATCGATCTATGGCTGAAGGACGGCAATGACAGTTTTCATTTCAATTAGAGACCGATAGGCCTTTTGCACCTTCCTAAGGTGTTTTCCTTAGGAAGACGGCCTCCAGTGGCCCGTGCCGCGGTCATTGTCCATTGGAAGACCCGTCATGCCCTCTCCGGTGGCCCATGCAGCCGTCGGTTATTTCGTTTACAAGGCGGTCGCCGTGCGCCGGCAGCCTTCCGCGGCCGCCCGGGGGGGCCGCCCTTCGCCTCTGCTCATGCTCACCGTCGGCATGTCCTTGTTTCCCGACGTGGACGTCCTTGCGGGGATCGCGGCGGGCGATATCCAAGCCTTTCACAATGCGGCCATGAGCAGCCTGGCGGCGGCGCTTATCGCCTCCCTGCTCGCGGCCGCGGCATTTCGGGTTATATATCGCGAGAAGCCTCTCTTTGCGTTCGCTGTGGCCTTTCTTTGTTACGGCGTCCACCTTCTCATGGACTTTTTCACTTCCGGTCGAGGTGTGATGCTCCTGTGGCCCTTTTTCTCCGATCGATTCGTTTCCCCCGTGAAGCTCTTCTACGGCCTTCATTATTCGGACGGCCTCCTGAGCGCACGGCACCTGTGGACGGCTCTCTCCGAACTCTTGTTCGTTCTTCTCCTTCTTGGTGCAATTCATCTCATGAAGACTCGCTTGGCGAATGGAACCTCTTGTGAGATCAACGAAAGCTTTGAAAAGAAGGCCTGAATTCCAACCTGGCCCGGAAAGGTGCTTCACGTGATGGGCACGCCACTCCGCCGCTTCGTCAAGGGAAGCCTCCAGTCCAAGGGGCTGCTCCTCCTTATCATCGTCATCGGCATCTCTTTCAGGGTCGTGGATACGGCCGAGGTGGGACTGGGATTTAATGAACCGATGCATATCTACGCCGCCAAATCTCTGCTCGAGGGTCGGGGACCCGAACTCCCTTCCGGCTTGGTCTATAAGCGTGCCCTGCTTTTTACCTATACGGTTGCCGGCTCGTTTAAGATGTTCGGAGTCAATCTTCTTTCAGCACGCCTGCCGAGCATCGTCTTCGGCATGCTCTCCGTGTTGCTGATTTTCACCGTAGGAAAGCGTTTTTTCGGTGCCACCGCCGCAATGATCGCCGCGTTTCTGATGGCGGCCGTCCCTTTTGAGATTACCTGGGCCAGGGCATGCCGAATGTATGCCATGTACCAGTTCTTCTTCCTTCTAGGATTTTTCGCGTTCTACCACGGCTTTGAGACAACCGAGCTTGCCGATGAAAAGGCGCGCCGTTCATGGATCGAAAAGCCGGCGATGCGTTGGGGTTGGCTCTTGACCAGCGCTCTGTCCATGCTCGTCGCTTTCCACCTGCAGCCGCTGGCGGCGGTGCTCGGCGCGGGCATTCTCATTTATCTTCTTTCCATGTTCGTGTTTACCGGGTTCGGCCGGGGTTTCGCCATAGCAATGAGGTCCAAGTATTTTTGGTTTGCCTTAGTTCTGCTGCTTCCGTTGCCACTGGTTTTTGCCGTGCCCCAACTGTACGCCAAGCTGGATGCGGCTTATCGCTTCGCGCCGGAATGGGCTTCGAAAAAGGGGGTCTCCCCCCTTTACTATGCCCGTTTTCTTGTCGGGCCCACGTTGTTTCCCATCACGGTTTTCGCGGCAGTGGGAATTCTCCAAGGGGTTTCTCGATTGAATCGTGCAGCGTATTATACTGCCACAGTCTTCTGCATACCGCTTATATTCCATTCGCTCTTGGCCAAAGCTCAGTCATACAGGTATATTTATGATGTTTTTCCTCTCTTGATTCTGCTGGCCGCCTATGGCATGGCCAATATACTGAATGCGGAACTGGAAACCCTCCAACAGCGCTTGACTGCAGGTTTGAGGACTAGCCGTAATTACGCGGCATTCCAGGCGGTCCTTGTCGTCATTCTTCTGGGAATCCTCTTTTCCCCCTTGGCCTTCGCCCTTAACGACGCCCTGCACATTTCCAAGGGGCGCATGGCGCCCCTTGGCGGCGAATTCAATGCCCAATGGGCAGCGGCCTGCCGTTACGTTAACAAGCACTGGAAAGACGGGGACATTCTCGTGGCCAGCATTCCCCTGGCCGCAGAATTTCACGGCTGCAAGCGGGTGCACTACAGTCTGGACAATGGAGAAATCGACCAATTTCGAAAGATCGAGGGGCAACGTTTTCAACTTCACCCATTTGCCGATGCGAAAACGATTATCGACTTGCAGGACCTGTACACGGTCCTTGAACTTCACCCTCGAGGATGGATGGTGCTGGACAAGGGGCGCTTCCTTTCAGGAAACACCCCCGAGGATGTGAGGGAATACCTTTTGACGCACCTTGAAGAACAAAAAACCACGGCGTCCGATACGATCCTGGTGTTTCATTGGGATAAGAATCACGCCATGCACCAGGTCAAGTAGAAGACAGATCCCCATCGTGCCGCACAGTATGCCAGCCGTTGCGAAAGCGCAGACAACATCCATCGGGCGGCAGACCGCCTCCCAAGGTGAATCGGATATCGCCCGAAAGATCATTTCCGGGGCGTCCTGGCTTTTTGCCCTCAAATTGTCGACCCGCGGGATCGGTTTTGTGTCCACCCTCATCTTGGCAAGGTTTCTGACGCCTGCGGACTTTGGGGTTCTCGGGATCGCCATGTTGAGCATTTCCCTGCTCCAGACGCTTTCCCAAACGGGCTTCGAAGGGGCTCTGATCCATAAGAAGGGGGATATCTCGGAATTTTTGGATTCAGCGTGGGTCATTTCCGTCGTCCGCGGTTTGGTTCTGACGTCGATTTTGTTCTTCTCGGCGCCTTTTGTGGCCTCTTTCTTTGGCAGTCCCCAAGCCGGGGCCATCCTGAAAGTTCTGGCGTTCGTACCCTTTTTGGAGGGCTTGAACAATGTGGGCCTTGTTTTTTTTAAAAAAGAAATGGACTTTAAAAAGCTTTTCATTTTCGAACTGTGCGGCCAAGTGGTGCATGTCCTCGTAGCGGTTCCCCTGGCCCTTGTGTACCCCAACGTCTGGGCCCTGGTTGTCGCCATGATTGCAAGCAGGGCCGCTATGCTTTTCATCTCCTACAAAATGCATCCTTATCGGCCTTCGATAAGAATCAATTGGAAAATGGCCAATGAACTATTCGCTTTTGGAAAATGGCTGCTGGGCAGCCAGATCGTTCTTTACTTCATCAACCAAGGAGACAATCTTTTCGTCGGCAAGATCCTCGGGACGGTGGCTTTGGGATTTTACGCCATGGCCTATAAAATCTCCTTCTTGGCAGTTACCGAAGTGACTTTCGTGATCTCCAAGGTGATGTTTCCCGCTTACTCACAGCTTCAGGACAACCGGAATGGGTTGCAGAAAGCTTACCTGGGAATGCTCACCGTGCTGGCCTTCGTGTCCATGCCGCTGAGCGGCATGATCTTCCTGTTGGCCGAGGACTTTGTGAGCATCGTCCTCGGGGCGAAATGGCTTCCCATCTATCCGATCATCCAAGTCTTCGCTTTTTCCGCCATGCTGCGGTCGGTCAGCTCCACCACGGGGGCCCTTTTCCAGGGAATCGGACGGCCCGACATTACGGCAAAGCTTGTCAGCATTCGACTGGCCATCATCGCCCTGTTGATCTATCCCTTGACCGTGCTTTGGGGGATGGTGGGAACCGCTCTGGCGATTCTGGTCAGCAGCGCTGTGGTCGATCCTGTCGCCTTGACGCTCGGAAGCCGATTGATCGCCTTGGACATGAAGGCTTTCTTGTCGGCCCTGCTGTTGCCCCTGGGAAACACTTTGGTCTGCCTGGTCCTTTCAATGGCCGTCAAAGCCCTTTTTGTGCACCTCCAGGGCATATGGATTGCGGCCGTCATGCTGGTCGTTTTCGGATGCGCCTACGTCTGCATCTCCTATATCCTCCAACACTTCTGGGAATACCAAGCCCCTAGTTTTATGAGAAAAGTCGCTTCCCACATTATCGCAGCCAAAGCGCGGCCCGCTTAACCTCGAAACACACCACCACTATGGGAATGTGAGTCATGAAGAACATTCTTTTCGTATCCGATTATCCCTTTCCCCTTGACAAGGGGTCATTCCAACACGCGTATGTTTACCTCAAAACGCTTGCGGCCCGCTTCAACGTCTACGGCGTCTTCTTTTTGCCGACAGATACGCCGCAGCCACCCCGGGAGGAAGCTCTCCGTTTTCTAGGGGAAATGGGCGTACGCCGCTATGAATTTTGCCGCTATGCGGACAGCGCATACCGGGGTCGCTTCTTCGGCGCCCTGGAGGAACTGACAGCGTTTCCCTATCTCTACATGAAAAAGGCCACCCATGCGGAAGGCGCTAATATCATCAATAAGTTCATCCACAAGTATTCTATTGATATCGTCCACTTTGAATCTCTCCACTACACCGGATACGCTTTTTGCACGCCGCGGCACGTAAGAAAAGTGCTCGTCTACCATGATCTACACCACCTCGTTGATCTCCACCATATTCGCTTTGAAAGGAGTTACTTTAATCGTTTCGTTTTGCTTCCCTTCTCAGCTCTGAAAAAATATATATACCAACTCATGCTCGAAGATAAAGTGGATTTGAAGATCTTTTTAAACGGAGAGGAAATGAGTCGACTTCCGAGAAACTCCGTTCACGTGCCCCACGTGGTGAACCCTCAGATACGCTACCGAGAACCTAAAGACAAAACGTCGCTGAACGTTCTTTTTGTCGGTGGATACTGCCATCCCCCAAACCGTGTTTCCTTTCGCTTTCTTTTGGACGAAATCCTTCCGGAGCTGATGAAAAAAACACGGCGCTTTACTCTCCAGATCGTCGGAAATGGTACGGAAAGGTTCGCTCCTCATGTTCTTGCCAAGAAACTCAATGGTTTCGTTCGCATCAAGGGCTTCGTACCGGACATCAATGATGTTTTCTCTGAAGCGGACATCGCCCTATTTCCCATTTTGTACGGCGGAGGGATCAAGACGAAAGTCATTGAGGCCATGGCGGCCGGAATCCCGGTGGTCACAACCCCTCAGGGCGTCTACGGTCTGAAAGACTTACCTCCCGGCACGATTGGAATAGGCCGATCCCGTAATGAACTCATCGATCAATTGATCCTTCTGATGGATGACCCCTCCCTGCGGGTCGAGCGATCCAGGAAAGGGAAAGAGTACATCGAGAGAAATCATTCGATGGAGCGGCTGGAAGAAAAACTCGTGCCCATCTATGCCGGGCTGTGACCTTTAAGGCGGCCCAATCATTTGGCTCACTCGGATGCAAGGCGTCGCTTGAGCACCCGCGGGAAACGTGCCGCCAGAAGAGGCGTTCCATGAACATTCTTGTTTTTTCCACCAATTCCCATTATCGGAAACAGCCGATCGGAGGGGCGGAAACCTCCTTGAGGTTCATTGCTGAAAAGCTCGCGCGCGTGGGCGAAAAGGTTGTTTACGTGACGGGTTCCGATCGGAAGCTTCCAGGCCTTAAAGTTCAGGAGATCAACGGCGTGAAGGTCTACTTCATCTCGCCCCTGAAATGGCCTTCGTGGAAGAAGGGAACCGTATCCCCGATGAAGTTGCGCTTCACTCGGTTTCAGTTGCGGTTGGCGCTCGGACTCATTTTGAAAAAAGAACAATCCCAACTCGTCCATACATACAGTGAATCGGACACCTATGAAGTCTTGAGAGTAAGGAAACGGTATCGAATCCCAGTGAAGGTTGTCATTCGGCAGGCGGGACTTTGGTTCCGTTACGCGTGTGCCGCGGACCCGGTCCAGAGGAAACGAACAGAGGAAGTGTACAACGAGGTTGACCAAATCGCTTTTATTTCGCCGGGCCTGAAGGACATGTTTTTTGCGGAAATCGACAAACTGGGAATGAAGGTCCAGAACAAGAACATCACGGTTCTAGACATCGGGTTTAATAACAATGTTTTCCGTGGAAAGTGGATCTATCCCAAGGCTCCTCCCTTTCGGCTTGTCATGGTGGCACGATTGACCTTTACCGACAAGCGACAGGATCTCTTGATCCAGGCGCTAAGCCTGTTGGGTGATGCAAACGTGGAACTCCACCTCGTCGGGGACGGCCCCAATCGACATCGCCTTGTCGACTTGGCCGAAGAGCTGAAAGTGCGCGATCGAACCTTTTTTCATGGCTTCATCGATCAGGAAAAAGTCCAAGACATTTTACTCAACTCGCATCTTTTTTGCATTTCAACCAACAACGAAGGTCTCTGCAAGAGCGTTATTGAAGCCATGTCCATCGGATTGCCCGTGGTGGCCTCCGATGTGGGCTCGCTGAACACCTTCATACAAGATGGGAAGAATGGCTTTCTTACGCCCAACGATACGGAATCATGGGCGAAGACCATTAGAGCGGCACTGAGTGACCGGCAACGATTGGAAAGCATTTCACAAAGCGAGATAGATTTTGTCAGATCTCACTACGATCCGGACGCCAATGTCTTAAAATACAGAGAGATATTTCAATATGTGTTATCTCGACACCCTTGATGGCAATTAGACATGAACCCTGAACCAATAAGCACTTGGAAGGAGTTCGCCCGACGGGTGCGTTCGCGCGGTTGCAGTCTTCTCGCCCGGCTGGACGATTTTCCCCGCTCCGTCTTGGTCGCCGGCTGCCAGCGTTCCGGCACGACCATGCTTTCGCGGATCATTACGGGCAGCGACGGCATGGTCAACTACTGGTTCGGGCCCGACGATGAGCTTGATGCGGCTCTGATTCTTTCGGGCTGGGTGCCCCACGAACCTCGGGGCCGTTATTGCTTTCAAACCACCTATCTCAACGAGTGTTACGGAGAATACTTCCAGTACCGAAACGGCCATAAGCTCATATGGGTCCTCCGGAACCCGTACTCGGTGGTCTACTCGCTTCTGCACAACTGGACCCGGTTCGCCCTCAATGAGTTGTTCCGAGCCTGTGGCGCCCCATACCTGGAAGGGAGACAGCAGCGGTTTTACCGATGGTTCGGGACGTTGGGGGTGAGCCGCCTGCACCGTGCAGTGCTGGCCTACAACGGGAAGGTTTCCCAGGTTTTCGAGTTGCACGAGGGGCTGGGGCCGGAACGTGTTCTCGTCGTGGACTACGACGACTTGGTGCGGCATCGAGAGACGATACTCCCGCAAATCTACGCCTTCATCGATCTTGCCTATCGCGAGGATTACGCCCGGGCCATCCATACCAAGAGCTTGGGAAAAGCCAATCGGCTGAGCGGCCGCGAACGCTGGCTAATCCAACGCTATTGTGTTCCCGTCTATGAAAAGGCCCGAAAGCTGGTCTCCATATCCCCGTGACTCCGCACAAGGGGCCGGTGTATGCAGGAACAAAAACAAGGAGCTCGCCCGACGAGCGACGACGTGGAGAGGATGGCAAGGTTCAGGCGCTCTTTAAGGTTCCTGTTTCTTTGTGAAGACAAGTTCCCGCCCTTTCGAGTGGATCTGTCCGTTCTTTTCGGGCAGGAAATGGTGCGCCGCGGGCATCGCATCGACTGGATACTGCAGTCCGAAGCCCCATGCCGGAAGTCGTATCGAACTTCAAGGTGCAACTGCACGGTGTGGGTTGGCAAAACGGACAACGGAACTTCACGTTGGGCGCGATTGAAGAAAAATGTTTTGCACCTCATCCATTCTTTTCTCGTCTTCCCCCTGGCCCATCGGAACGATTACGATTTCATTCAAGTCAAGGATCCCTTCCTGGTCGCGACCGTGGCCATGGTAGCTGCAAAGGCGACCCGCAAGAAGTTTTTTTATTGGATGTCTTTCCCCATCGCCGAAAGCTACCTCCACGCCGCCAGGGACGGATCCGCTCGTTATCCGATGATTTACCGGCTGCGCGGCGCCGCTTCCCGCTGGCTTCTTTATCGCGTCATCATGCCTCGGGCGGATCACGTTTTTGTGCAGAGCGAGCAAATGAAGCGTGACGTGATGGGGGAAGGCATCCCGCCGTGGAAGCTCACGCCGGTTCCCACGGGTGTTTCCATCCATATGGTTAACGCCGGCACCACGAATTTTAAACAAGACCGGGCTGTCCTCCCCGCGCCCCCCTCGATCGTCTATCTGGGGACCTTGGTGCGGGTGAGGAAACTGGACTTCCTGTTGCGCGTATTTTCGATGGTGTTGGAGGAATTTCCTGAAGTACGATTATATCTTGTCGGCGACGGGGAAGATCCCGAAGACGCTCGATTCCTTCAGCGGGAAGCCCGCAAGCTCGGCATTTCGGATGCCGTTGTGTTCACCGGTTTTCTACCACGGGACCAAGCGCTGCGCCTGGTGGCGAAGGCAGACGTTGCCGTCATTCCTTTTTACCCCACGCCCATACTCAACTCCACATCCCCAAACAAGCTCATTGAATACATGGCCTTGGGAAAGCCCGTGGTGGCCAACGACCACCCGGAACAGCGCCTGATCATCGAAGAAAGCGGCGGCGGGATTTGTGTTCCATACGAAGAGGGTGCTTTCGCGCGAGCGATTCTCGAGCTCATGCGGGACCCGACAAAAGCTGCCGAGATGGGCCAAAAAGGCCGTGCTTACGTCCTCAAGCACCGCACCTACCCGAGAATCGCGCAAGAGTTGGAACACGAGTACTTCCGCCACTCTTGCCATGTGCCGCAGGAGCATTTCTGTTTCGCAGATTCTTGGCCTCAACTTGAACCACACAGTTCAACAAATAAGTATTGCCCGACCAAGAAGGCTAACTAATGCTGATACTGGTGACCGGTCTACGGGGCTTTCCCGGTATTGAGGGCGGAGTGGAAACGCACGCCGAACAACTCTACCCGCGTCTGAAGCTTTATGGATGCGACATCGAGGTGACGGTGCGCTCGCCTCACTTTCCTAAGGAAAAGGAGCTTCAGTGGCAGGGTGTCCGCTTCAAAAGGCTTTGGGCTCCTGGCGGGCACATCAAAGGGTTGGAGTCCTTTGTTCATACCTTCTTAAGCGTTCTTTACGCGGGTATTCGGAAAGCGGATCTCGTGCATATTCATGCCGTGGGACCGGCCGTCATGGCCCCGCTGGCCCGGTTGTTCGGACTCAAGGTAGTGGTGACGCACCACGGCCCGGATTACGAACGTGAGAAATGGGGGGGACTGGCACGGAGGATCTTGAAGGCGGGGGAAAGCTTGGGTATGCGTTTCGCCCATGAGCGCATTGTCATCTCGAGCGTCATCCAGGCGCTCGTGGCCGAGAAGTATGGACGCCAATCGGTGTTGATCCCGAACGGCGTGACCCTGCCTGACATACCAAGCACGACCGAGGCCCTGGAACGTTTCGGGCTGCGCCGGGGAAGATATTTTCTTCAGGTGAGCCGCTTTGTGCCGGAAAAAAGGCAGCTGGACCTGATCGAAGCCTTCCGGCGCATCAACCTGGCGGGGTGGAAAATCGCCCTCGTGGGGAGATTGGAACCCTCGGACGATTATGGCAAGAAAATTCAGGCCGCCGTGGCGGGCGACGAATCCATCGTCCTTACCGGGTTTCAAAGCGGCGTCGCCTTGAAAGAACTCTATGCCCACGCCGCCGCCTTCGTGCTCCCGTCGTCTCATGAGGGACTGCCCATCGTCCTGCTCGAGGCCCTGAGTTTTGGGCTTCCCGTCATCGCCAGTGACATCCCTGCCAACCGCGAACTGGGGCTTCCGGACGGAGATTATTTTCCGCTGGGAGACGTAACGAAACTTGCCGCCAAATTAAAGACGGCCGCCCTGACCCCGCGGGATGAACGAAGCTGTGGGGAACGTCGCGAGTGGGTACGCCGCCGGTACGACTGGCAAGAAATCGCCGAAAAGACCTACGCTGTCTATAGGCGCGCGATGAACGGGCGCTGAAGGCACGGGGGGACATCGTGAAGGTGCTACTCGTCAATAAATTCTTCTTCATGAACGGAGGATCGGAAACGGTTTTCTTTCAGGAGAGGGACTTCCTCCGGTCTCAGGGCCACACGGTTGTGGATTTTTCCATGGATCACCCGAGAAACGTGCCTTCGCCCTACGCGGGCTATTTTGTGCCCCACGTGGATTACCGGGATAACGGCCGGCATGGCGAAGCATCGGGCGTCCTGGGTAAACTTCGAACGGCCGCCGCCCTGATTCACAACCCAGAGGCTATCCGGAATCTCCATGAGTTGATCCGCAGGGAAAAGCCGCAGATCGCCCATCTTCATAACATCTATCACCAACTGACCCCGGCCATCATCCCTTTACTCAAGAAGGCGCGCGTTAGGATCATTATGACGCTTCACGACTACAAACTCATCTGCCCGACATACCTCATGATCCACGGCGGCCGCGTGTGCGAGAAATGCGCGGCGGGCCGTTTCGAATGGGCCTTTTTTCGACGATGCCGTGGGGGGGCTTCGATGCAGAGTGCGCTTCTGAGCATGGAGGCTTACTGGCACAAGTGGATGAAGACTTATGAGTCCGTGGATCTCTTCTTGTCCCCCAGCAGGTTTCTTGCGCAGCGAATCGCAGCCCACCGAATCGATTCCTCTAAGATCCGCGTTCTCCGGAACGGCATCGACACCCGCATTTATCAGCCATCCCGAGAAGACAAGGGTTACATTCTTTATTTCGGCCGCGTTTCCCGGGAAAAGGGTGTGGAAGTTCTTCTCCAAGCCTATCGTGCGCTGCTTGCCGAATGCGATGGTGCACGGATGATCCTTCCAGGGCTGAAAATTGTGGGCGATGGCCCCCTTGCCGAAAGATTGGCCCGTGAATATCCTGAAGCTCACTTTACGGGCTACCGGGCGGGCGACGAGTTGCGGCAGCTTGTCTGCGAATGCGCTTTCGTCGTCGTACCGTCCCAATGGTATGAGAACTGCTCGATGACCGTGCTGGAGTCCATGGCCATGGGCAAACCGGTCATCGCATCACGGATCGGCGGGCTCCCGGAACAGGTGGATCACGGTACGACGGGGTTTCTATTCGATTCGGGCGATGCGCACGAATTGAAAAAATACATGCAGTTTCTTGTGGGTTCCGCCGATCTGAGAAACACAATGGGAAAAGCGGCCAGGGCCAAGGTGGAACGAGAGTATTCCCTGGAAAGCCATTGCGCGCATTTGCTTGAGATTTACGAGGAACTGCTCGCCCGTGCTTGAGCGCGAGCGGGAACTTTCGAGGATCCGTTCAAATTAAAGCGTGAGGTTGCCGTGGAAGCCTGTTTGATCGTCACCTACCGATGCAACGCCCGATGCTACATGTGCAACACATGGCAGCATCCGACCCGAAAAAGCGAGGAATTCCCGCCGAGGCTTCTGGAAAAGATCCCTAACAATTTGTCGTTTGTGAATATCACCGGGGGAGAACCTTTCTTGAGGGAGGATCTGGACGAGATTATCGAAACGGTTCTTCCCAAAACACGGCGACTGGTAATCAGCACCAACGGGTATTTCACCCATCGCATGGTGAAGACGGCGGAAAGGTTCGGGAACCGCATCGGGTTTCGAATCTCCATTGAAGGACTGCCGGCGGCCAATGACGAACTGAGGGGACTCAAGAACGGGTTCGATCACGGCCTTCGCTCCCTGTTGCAGCTCCATCACATGGGCATCAAGGACCTTGGATTCGGCATCACGGTCTCCGATCGAAACGCCAAGGACATGATGGAGCTCTGGCATCTTGCCAACGCCATCAACGTGGAGTTCGCCACGGCCACAACCCATAATTCGTACTATTTTCATAAGCACGACAACAGCTACAAGAACCGTGAGTTGGTAGCCACGGAATTCGAGCGGATCGCCCTGGAACTCCTGCGAACCCGCAGACCCAAGAACTGGTTTCGAGCCTATTTCAACATGGGCCTGGCCAACAAGGTGCGGGGGGGCAAGAGACCGTTGCCGTGCGAAGTGGGCACCGACGTCTTTTTCCTGGACCCCTGGGGAAACGTGATGCCGTGCAACGGTTCCGATGAGCCCATGGTCATGGGGAACCTTCACGAGTCCGACTTCGGGGCAATCTGGCACGGCGAAAAGGCTGCCGAGATCCGCAGGAGAGTAAAGGGTTGCACCAAGGAATGCTGGATGATCGGTTCGGCTGCTCCGGCCATGAAAAAGAGACTGTGGATCCCTTTAAAATGGATTGCCCGGAGCAAACTGGCGTTGATCTTCTCGGGAGCGGAGTGGTCCCCAATGCTGTTGACTTAAGAGCGAACAACATGGGGGTGCATTTCGCAAGATGCC
>JBBFKW010000007.1:0-96213 GCA_037481835.1 Desulfosoma sp.
CCGGATGGCGAGACCCCGGTTGCCGACGAGGTTTCGCCATGACCCCGGAGGTCATCTCCCGAAAACTGGCCAGGATACAAGATGACGTGAGGGCATTGCGGGAGGCGCACGACATCACCTGGGCCGTGTTTCAACAGGACATTCGGGCACGGGCTTTCGTGGAACGCTACCTGCACCTGGCCATCGAAGAAGTGTTGGACGTGGCCCAACACCTCATCGCCGAAAACAAGTGGCGTGAACCCGTAAGCTACCGGGATGTTTTCACCGTCTTGGCGGAAAACAATGCGCTCCCGCAGGAAGACTTCAGCCGATTTCAAGACATGGCGTCTTTACGGAACCTTCTGGTGCACGCCTATGAAAAAGTGGATTTGGAAGTCGTCTTCGGCATTTTCAAGGGGCGGCTCGACGACTTTGATCGCTTCGACAGGCACGTTCGGCGCCGGCTGCATCAGTCCGGATCGAAGCGATAGCCGAATAGTTCGATATCGCGCCGATAGTGGCGCGCCACCCATTCGGCCGTTTCATCGGAGTAATAGGCGCGGTAATCCCGCCGATTCAAAGCCTTTCTCTTGTGCGGCAAGGCCGGGGGGCGGATGCCGATCCTTCGGCATGCTTCCTGGAAATCGTCTTCCAAATTTTCATATCGCCCGATGAAATCGACAAGAATGGTGCCGTCCAGGTCCATGAGGTAGTCCGCTTGGCGTTCGATGGAAACATCGAAGTGGAAGACGTACGGCCGATGGGGGTCCAGCTTGTGCCTCAAAAACGCCTCGAACGAGTCCAGCCCCTTAAGCAAATGGGGCCGTTCGCGGCGGATGTGGTGGTAGGAACTCACTTGCAGGTCCCAGGGGTTTCTCACGAAGGCGAATTTGAAAAGGCTTTCGAAAAAGTCCCGGGGAAACATTTCTTTCGCCGCAACGATCTTGGCATGCCGGGGGAGCTTGCACGCCAGGCGGTGCCCCGAAAGGGCGCTCAAACGGCTGCACACGAAAAGGGGGATCCGCCACGGGTCCTTCCATTTGTAACCCCGAAGGGCGACGCGGATGCTGGTTCCCCCCGTCTTGGGAATGTGCACGAACAAGAAACGGTACTTGGGCGAAAAAAGCATGCGTGCGGATCCTCCTGTGCTCCATACCGTGGGGCAGCACATCCGATGGTTCCAGCCGGATCGTATGGATGCCTTTTTCGGCCCTCGGCGTCAAGCGGAGAACTCCGGGACTCCCGGGATGTTCTCTCTCGCCTTTTCCCGGCGTCTGGCGTTTTTTGAACATTGTCAATGAAAAATGCTTATGGGGGCCGGACAACCGCCCAATAAGACGTGCAGATACCGCCGGGCGCTGTTTTCCACGGTGTAATCGGACACGGCCTCCCGCAGCCGCTCCGGGTCGGGCGGGTTTTCCAGCACCCGCAGGATGGCAGCCGCAATGGCCTCGGGATTTTTCATGGGGACCAGGGGAGCCACTTCGCCGCCCCGAAGGATTTCCCGAGGGCCGCTGGGACAATCCGTGGCCACCACCGGAGTTCCCAAAGCCATGGCTTCCGTCAGCGCGTTGGGGGATCCCTCCCAGATGGACGACAGCACAAAGACGGACGCTCTTTTGAGGTACGGGTAGGGGTTGGGGACAAATCCCGTAAAGAAGACATCCTGGGCCACACCGAGACGGTGCGCCAAAGTCTCCAGGGCTCTTCGGTGCGATCCGTCTCCGATGAGGATCAGGCGGCACCGCAGCGCATCGTGCACCTTGCGGAAGGCCTGAAGCAGGGTGGGGAAATCCTTCTGAGTCGTCAAGCGGCCCATGCCCACGATGACGGGTGGGCTGGCGTGCCGAAACCAAGGGTGATCCACGGGATGTTCCGCGTGCTTGTAAAGCCGAGGAGTGATCACCGGGTTCGGGATGACCACGAGGGAACGCAGGGGCCGTCCCAGAATCCGCTTGAGATCTTCCGCCACGCCCCGGGAGACGGCGACGACGGCATCTGCCCGAGGATAGAAAAGCCTGATGGGCAGAAACCAGGCGGCCTTATGCAGTCGCGATTTATGGGCGATGGCGGCCGACGTGGTCGTCCCCAGCCGAAGGACGATCCGGGTCGGCGTTTTGGCCAGAGCCCGGGCCATGATCGCTGCCTGATTGGCTCGGTCTTTGGCCGCAAGAAGGGCCCCAGGGCGGACTTTTCTCAGGTAAAGAGCCAACCGTGGAATGCTTTGCAGCGTGTGATCCACCCCCAGCGACCTCAGGGGAACAGGGGTTTGCAGGCTCCCGAGAAATCGGCTGCGGGTTTTTACGGCCAGGATCTCCACGGGCTTGTAAAGGCCGTAAAGGCCTTCCGCCAGATTCAGCAGCATGCGTTCCACGCCGCCTTGTCCGGAAAAGGAAAGAAAGAGGGTGATCGGCGGGTGGGGCGTCATGGAGCAGTTTTTCCTTCCGGGACCGCCTCGCCGGTGGAAAAGCCCAAGACCTTCAAGTAGGCGTCCGTTGCTTTTCGTACATCGTAGCGGGAGGCGGCGGTCATGAGGGCCTGCGGATTCAGGGGGGATGAGAGAACGCGAGCGATGGCCGCCGCCAGTTCATCGGGGGATTTTACGGGCACCAGCGGCCCCAGGGTTCCGTGATCCAGGATTTCCCGCGGCCCGCTGGGACAGTCCGTAGCGGCGACGGGAGTGCCCACCGCCATGGCTTCCATGAGGACCACGGGAAGCCCTTCGCACGTGGACGAAAGAACGAAAACGCCGGCTTTCGCCATGTAGGCATAAGGGTTTTCCACAAATCCCGGAAAGTCCACATGGGCCGCCACGCCCAGCTCATGGGCCAGTTTTTCCAAGGCGGCCCGTTTCTTCCCTTTGCCCAAGATCACCAATCGACACGGCCTGAGTTTCCGCACATTCGCAAAGGCTCGAAGCAGCGTTGCAAAATCCTTCCGTTCACACAGTTCGCCGGCTCCCAAAACGACCGGCGGTTCCCCGGGCTGGAACCACGGGTGGTCCACGGGTTCTCGAGCCAGATCGAGGATGTTTTCCGAAACCACGGGGGAAGGCAGCACGTGGATGAATCCCTTGGGAAAGGAGCCGAGGGCGCTCAGGTCGTCGGCCGCGCCGCGGGAAGGCACCACCACGGCATGGGCTCGGGGGTAGAGGTGCCGGATGCTCCAGTATTGCAGCGTGCGATGCAGATAACCGCGCCCCTGCAGGTTTTGGGAAACCGTGGTCCCGACGCGCACCACAAGACGGCCCGTGTAGCCGGCCAAAGCGGCGGCCAGGATGGCCGTGCGGTTGACCCGGTCCTTATCGCAAAGTATGGCGTCGGGCTGAACCGTTTTGAGGTAATGCGCCAGCCGAAAAAGACTGGAATGGACGTGGTGCGTTCCCAGAGGGATGCGCCGCACGTTGTCCGGCACAGGGTGGATGTGCGGGCCGTGGCCTTCCACCTGAAGAAGATCCACGGCAACGGGCCTTTTCCCCAGTTCGCCGAGAAAGTTTTTCATGATCCGGTCCACACCGCTATGACCGGATGTGGCCAGAAAAAGGGCCAGCCGCCGGCGTCCTTGGGGCGAGCTCATGAAGCGGGCTCCTCTTGGGCTTTTTCTGCATAGATCCAAGACGGCGTCTCGAGGCAGGCGGCGCCGAGCATCCCGAAGGCCTTCAGGTGTTCGCGGGTGCTTGCAGAAAGCGTGTAACGGGCCACCGCCTGCTTCAAGAAAGACGGATCGGGGCGAGCGTCCAGGGTTTCCAGCATGGCCTGAGCCAGAGCCTGAGGGTCGCCGCACGGCACAAGGCGCCCGTAACGGCCGTCTTGAAGGATTTCCCGGGGACCGCTGGGGCAATCCGTCGCCACCACGGCGGTGCCCATGGCCAGGGCTTCCGTCAGCACGTTGGGGGATCCTTCCCACAGAGAAGACAGCACGAAGAGGTCGGCATGGGCGAGATACCCGTACGGGTTTTCCACAAAGCCGGGAAAATCCGTCCAGGGGTCGACGCCCAGGGATCGCGCCAGATCCAGGAGCTTTTCCTTGAGATGGCCTTTGCCGAGAATGAGCAGCCGAGCCGGTCTTTGGCGAATCATGATCGCGAAGGCTCGAAGGAGGGTCGGAAAATCCTTGGCTTTGCGAAGACCTCCCATCCCCAATACCACGGGCACGTCCCGGGGCGGCTCGTAGAAGGGATGGGCCGGAAGTGGGGGTGTGTGCGCCAGCATTTCCGGCGTCACCACGGGGTTGGGCACCACGTGGATCCGCTCGCGAGGAACACCCAGGAGCCGTTCCACGTCGCGAGCAACGCCCTGGGAGACGGCGATCACGCCGTGGGCTTTTGGGAAGAGGCGGCGCAGCCGCCTCATGCGCCACCAGGTTTTGAGAATGGAGCGGTTTTCGTTTCGCGCCGAAAGGGTCGTCCCAACTCTCAAAAAGACCCGGGTTGGGGTGCGCGCGGAACGAACCGCGGCCAAGGCTTCGGCGTCGCTTCTTTTTCCCGAAAGGAGAACGTCCGGCTGGCATTCGGCCACGTAGCGGGTGAGGCGGCCGATGCGTTCCGCCTCGGAGTTTTCGTCGATAACACAGAGCTTTACGGAAGGCGGTAGGCTTCCCAGATAGGGGGCTTGGGCCGTCCGCGTCAAAAAGTCCACCGTACAGCCGTGCTCGCTCAGCCCCCGGGCGAGATGGACCAGCATCCGGTCGTTGCCGCCGTCGCCTGCGGAAAACGTGATCAATCCCACACGAGGTGCCTGCACTGGGTGATTCCTGGTCATGATTGGGGATCCTTGCCGGAGCGGGGCGTGCCCCGAAACAAAGGCCCCGAGGTGATAAGGCCGGCAAGAAAATTCCAGAAAAAACGCCAGTCGGGATGGAGGGCGCGAAAATCAAAAAGAGCCCAGAGAAAGAGATAGATCAGAAAAGCCAGGGAAAACAGCCACAGGGAAGTGCTCACGGTCCCTTCTTTCCACGCTCGCTGAACCCCGAGAAAAAGTGCCCCGTAGAGCCAAAGCCACAGGGCGGCTCCCACCGCCCCGTAATGAAAAAGGATCTCCAGCTGGGTGCTGTGCAGGTGATCCCACCACTGCAGTTCCCCTTTCCAGTTGGGCGATTTCAAGGTCTCGCGGCCGCTTTCCTGAATGAAGCGTTTGGATGAGGCCGGTCCGGCCCCCCACACGGGGCGCTCGAGGATGCCTTCGAAAGCGAATTTGTAGAGGTGGGCTCGATACCCGGTGGAGTCTTGAGCCGGCCGGTTGAAGTCGAAGGATTTCAGGTGGAGGAACGTGTCCTTTTCTTCGTTCCATCGCTTTTCCAGGAGGGGCCGGTTTAAGACCGTAATCCCGATGAGGAGCGCCCAAAAGACGATGAGTCCGCGTTTGAGACTCACGGGAAGGGGCCGGGACCGATCGGTGGTCCGTGTCATGAAGACGATGACGGTGATGATGAGGGCCGTCGCTCCAAACCCCAGAAAAACACCTCGCGATTGGGTAAAGAACAGGGCCTGACCCAGGAGCGTGAGAAGCACGGCCCAAAGAGCGATCCAGAAAGGTTTGAAGCGGCGAGCCTGAAAGAATTCCGGTGTGAAACACACCAAAGCCCACAGGAACGTTCCGGCATACAATCCGAAGGCGACGATGCGCAGATGAAATCCCGTGCGCATCCCCTGCCACGCGCTTTCCAGCGTGTGGAGATCCACAGCCCGGGTCATGCCCAAAAGAAGGCCGGCAAGGGCCACCCCGAGAAGCCGCCGGCACCGGGTTTCGTCGCCTCCGCACCACCAAGCGACGACGGGGAAAAGGAGCAGGCGGGCCCATCCCCATAGCCCGTCCATGTGATAGGCGGCCCATTCCGGCCGCTGCAGCGATGCGGCGGCGGCCCTCAGAACCATGAAGCCGACAAGTGCGGCCCACGGCCAAAGAAGCCATCGCGCCGGGGGGAAACCCGTTTTTGGCACTTTCAAAAGGAACAGCCCGACCAGGATCCACAGGGCCGCCGTGGCCGTCGTGGTGCTCAGCAAGGCCGTAAAAGCGAACGTATAGAGCGCCGCCAAACCGATTCTATCCAGATGCGGCAAATGGTGCGATGACAGTGGGTTCATTTTTTTCCAGATCCAGGACAGAGCTTCTTCCACCATCGCCCGGGAATTTTGAAGAGTCGGTGCACCCTGTTGGGCAAGGCACTATACCCGATACCCTCTTTGGGATGCCATAGCCTTTCGTCAAGAGCCGGCGACTGGGGAAAGCAACCCTGCCAGCGTCCGGGGTGCTTGGATCCCACGGCGAAGACGTAGACGGAACTCTTCCGATGACGGTTCCAGTTCATATACAGCACATGGAGGCCGTTCTCCTCGTAGAGGCGCTTTACGGCCATCGGGGAAAACCTCCAAAAGTCTCCATAGTCCGAGTGATACGGTTGCAAGAAAGGAACACAAACCATAACGATATCCCGGGACAGGAGGGAAAGATTTTCGAACGCTTTGAAGACGTTGTAGACGTGTTCCAGCGTGGTGTGATTGAAAACCACATCGAATCGGCCGATGAGTTCGGCGGGAAGTTCTTGTTCCAGGTCGAGAAAAATTTCGTTCGGGTAATTTTGAAAGCCGCGGGCTTCAGATCTCCAGTTCGTCAACCAATAGCTTGCGGCGTTGACGAAGTAGTCGCGATAACGGCGTCCTTCCTTGTCCTCGTCTTTCCAGGCGCTCACATTGACGATATCTCCATGAAAAAGATGGGCGATCTTTTCCAGTTCCCTGTTGGACCAGGCACGCGGCAATCGGAAGATGCGATCGACACCGAAACGTTTTTCAGCCATGGGCCTCGTCCGACTTTTCGGCCAAGAGCGCATCTCGGAGGGTGCGGGCCCGGTTTTCCCAGCTGTACCGGGCGGCGTCCCTTCGGGCGCAGGCCGCCAAATCCCGGGCGACCCCGGGATGCTCCTGAAGAAACCGGACCGCTTCCAGCCATGCTTCGTTGTCCTCGGGGTCCAGGCACAGCGCATTTCGGCCGTGCCGGGCGACTTCACGGATCGGTTCCAAGTCGCTCACCAGGATGGGCCGCCCCGCGGCCATGGCTTCGAAGAGCTTCATGGGGCTGATGGATCCCGCGTGAGGCAGATTCCTCTGGTAGGGCATCACGACAATATCCGCCTGTTCCAGGCACCGGGGGATCTCGTGGTGCGGAACGAAAGGGACGAGCCGGATGCGGTCCGTTGCCGGGCTGTCTTCCAGGGATCCCACCACCGTGACGCGAAAGGCATCCTGCTCGGCCAATTTTTCCAAGATACTCAGCCCTCGATGGCGACTGATCCGACCGACGTACATGATGTGAGGGCGTTCGAGCCCGGATGGGTCCCACGGAGCGATGTTTTGGAAAAGCCCGAGATCGGCGCCGCAGGGGCAGACATGAACGCCTTCCGGCGGTACCCCGAGATCCAGGAAACCCCGGGCTGCAGCGTGGCTGATGGGGAAAAAGCGGCGGATCAAACCCTTTGTAAACCCCTCCGTGAGCCGTTGGAGGAAGCCCTGGCGCCGCAGGGCGTCCATGTCGTGCACTTCAAGGCTGTGCGGGATGTCGTGTTTCATGAGCGCCAGGCTGAGGACGGCGGAACGGGTGTACACCACGGGGGCCTGCCGTAGCCTTTTTTTGTGCCTCCAGAAAAACGGGGCGAACGCCATGGTTTTCCAAAAGGAACGCAAGCCGCTTTCCGTTCGGATGCACAATGGCACGCCGACCCCCAGGTCGTTCAGGATTTCCTCTATCCTTCGTCTTCCTTTCCAGGGCGGCACATAGAGTTCCACCGAGACGCCGATCCGTGCCAAACCTTCCGCGGTTTTTATCGTCTGGATGACGTTGGCTCGAGGCCGATGCAGACGAGCTCGGGACACATAGATGAACTGCGCGGTGTTTTCCAAGGGCTCGGATGGCGCCATGTTCAGGCCTTTCCGAGGATTTCTTCATAGATGCGGAGATTTCCCCGCACCATGGCCTGAGGTGAAAAGCTGGCGCGCACAAGATCCCGGCCGTGATTCCCCATGCGATGGGCCTCTTCAGGGTGATCCAGCATCCATAGCACGGCGGATTGGAGTTCTTCGGGACTTTGGGGATCCACCAGGAGGCCGTTCAGCCCGTGCCGGACGACTTCGGGAATCCCTCCGGCCCTAGAGGCCACTATGGGGACTCCGGCCGCCGCCGCTTCCAAGAGGCACACCCCCAATCCTTCCAAACTTGCCGGATGGACGAGAAGATCCAGGCACGGGAAGATCCTGTCCATATCCGATCGAAACCCCGCAAAATGGATCTTATGGGATACCTTTCCATCTTCGGCGATCTGCTGCAGGCGTTCTCGAAGGGGACCCCGCCCGAAGAAGCACAAGTGCACATCAGGATGCCGGGCGCAAATGGCCGGGGCGACGGCGATGAGCCGTTCATGGCCTTTTCGGGCGATGAGCTGGGCAACCGTTCCGATGATGCGGCTGCCTTCGGGCAGGCCGAGATCCCGAAGAAGTTCCTTCTTAGCGTAGGGCGATCTAAAACGATCCTGTGCAACACAGCTGGGAACGCACCGGATCTTTTCTTCACGGATCCCTTCCGATTTCAGGACTTGGACGATGGCCGACGAAATGGCGATGACACGCCGATAGAAGCCGTATTTCAGACGGGCGGCCAGAGGGTGTTCGGGGTTGTCCACCCGGCGGGTCACAACGGCGGGGGTTTGCGTCTCGGCGGCGACCAGTCCGCCCCACCAGTCGGCGCCGCGCCGGCTGTGCACATGGAGAACGTGAGGCTTCCAGCGGAGCACGGCGTGCCGCAATCCCATGGGCAACCTGGGGTCCAATTCCCCGGAAAAGGACAGCAGGCTGAGGGCTGCGTACGGGCCGGCTTGTCGGGCGATGGCGCTGTCTTCGGGGGCGCACAGGATGTTTTCCACGCCCAGGGCGGACAGTCCTTTAATGAGCAGCAGCACTTGGTACGCTCCGCCGTAGAGATGCCTGCCCGTTTCCACGTGAAGAACCCGCATGGCCTCAGCCCTCCGCCGATGCGGCCAAAACCCGCCGAGCGGCGCTCATGACCTCCTCTTCGTGGAGGGCCGCCATGCAGGGAAAGGAGCCTTTGCAGGTGGGCCGACGCCGGCAGGGGGAGCAGGGCAAAGGCGTGTACAGGACGAGAGCGCGATCCGAGCGGGTGTGGAGGTAAGGGCATGTGGCTCCGAAGAGGGCGACCGTCGGGCGTTTCAGGGCCACGGCCATATGGGTCAGTCCCGTGTCTACGCCGATCACGAGCCGAGCGCCTTGGAGGACGGCGGCGCTTTCCAGAAGGGACGTTTGTCCGGTGAGATTGACCATCCACGGCGACAGAGAGCAGAGACGTTCTGCGGTTTCCGCATCGCCGCCTCCCCCCAAAAGAACGACGGGCAAGTTGTGTTCCTCGGCGATCCTTTGGGCAAGCTTCGCCCATCGTTCGCCGATCCAGTGCTTTTGCGGCCTTGTCGTAAACGGGGCGAAGACGGCGTACGGCCGTGGACCGATCATTCCGATCAAGAGCCCTTCGGCCCGCTCGGCGGCCTCACGGGGGACGTTCACCCCCATGGGGAAGCCGTCTTTGCAAACCCCCAGGTACCGAACCATGTGTTCGTATTCAGTCCCGATGGTCCGTGTTCGGGGGCCTTTGGAGATGACTTCGGTCATGAGAAAGCGGCCCGGTTCTTTGGAGGCGAAGCCGACCCGACGCCGCGCGCCGCTCAGGGCGGCGAGGAGCCGGCTCCTCAGGAGTCCCTGGACGTCTAGAGCCACGTCGATGTGCTGACTCTTGAGCCTTTGACGGAAGGCCGAAACTTCCCGGGCCAACGCCGTGACGCGCCGCGCCTGCAGGAGTTCCTTCCAGCGGGATTTAGGCCACACCAGCACATCATCCACCCCGGGTTGGGCTCGAAGAAAATCTTCCACATAAGGTTCGGCAAGCCAGAGCACGGAAGCCTCGGGAAGGGCTTTTTTGATCACGGCCGCCATGGGAAGCGCCATGACCACATCGCCGATGGCGCTGGGCCGAATGATCAAAAAGCGCATGGCTTGAGTCCCGGTGCGGCGCTGGGAAGATGGTCCGGAGGCATGCCGTGAGGGTTCCGTCATGGGGTGCATGAGCCGACCAACTTTTTGTAAAGGTCCAGATATTGCCCGATCACTCGCTCTTGCGAATAGAGTTCGGTCACCATCTTGCGGCCCGCTTCCCCAAGTTCCCGTCGAAGGCCCTCATCTTCCAAAATGTTTTGGATCGCCCGGGCCATGGCGACGGGGTCCGACACGGGCGTGAGGATGCCGTTTTCGCCTGGGGTCACGAGTTCCACCGCCCCCAGCGTTTCTGTGGACACAACCGGCACGCCGTGGCTCCAGGCTTCCAGGATGACGTTCCCGAGGGGTTCATGCCGCGACGGACAGACGAAAACGTCGCTCAGGGCATAAAAAGGGGCCGGCTCGTCCTGCCAGCCCACAAAGCGCACATGGGGGCCGAGCCTCAAGGAATCGCTCTGCCTTTGGACATGGTCCCGATGGGGGCCGTCTCCCGCCACGACGAGGATCACGGGGCGCCCCTTGATGGATCGCGGGAGCCGGGCAAAAGCCGACAGCAGGTCTGTGAACCCCTTTTTGGGAACGAAGCGGCCCAGGGAAAAAACCACCCAGGCCTCTTGGGGGATCCGCCATGTGGAACGGAGAGTCATGAGGGTTTCTTCGGGGACGGGTGGGGGCGCGTCCACAAAATTGGGGATGTAAAAGACGCGCCTCGGGGGCAGACCGTTTCGGATCAGGTAGTCGCAGATGCCTTTGGTGTTTCCGATCCAGGCATGGGCGTGGGTGTAATAGCCTCGAATCTTGTAGTAGCCGCCCAAACGGGCGATGTGCACCGCTCCTGAATCCCGGGGAGTCCGGGTCAGGCGCGTGGCTCGGCCCATGTACGTTTGCACCACCGGGCATCCAATCCGGCGGATCAAAGCGCGAATCTTGAAAACGGACAACACATCCCAGCCGTTTCTCATGGGGACGGGATGGACGGCGATACCCGGGTGAAGAAACCGAGTCACGGGGCTTTTCGGGCGCACAGCGACCCCGATGCCCTCCTGCCTTTCGGCCAAACCGTTCACCAGCCGGATGAAAAAACGTTCCGCGCCGCCCAGCCCCGGGCTTCCCAAGATATGGAGCGAGGGGCAGGTCATGGGGTGACGAGTTTCCAGCCGCCCTGGACCACCTGGACGATGACCAAGGAGTCCATCCCCAGGCCGTTGTGGTCTTCCGCGGTGAGGTTGTAAATGCCGCTGATGCCCACATAGCCCCGGGTCTGCTCGAGGGTCGCCCGCAGGGCCTCGCGATCCGTTCCCACCTGGCGCATGGCGTTGGCGAGCATCATGATGGCGTCCCAGGCGTAGCCGCTATGCGTGTTGATGGGGTATTGCCGGTCGAACTGGTAAACGTCCTTGTAGAGATGGATGAACTCCTGGATGACGGCCTTCTGAGGGTCACTGTCCGGGAGCTGGTCCGCCACCATGAGCTTGGTCGAAGGCATGTAGCTCCCCTCGGCGGCGGCTCCCGCCAGTTCCACGTACTTGGGATCGGGCTGCCCATGGCACTGAAACAAAGGCAGGGTCATGCCCAGCTGTTTCACATTCTTGGCCACACGGGCTCCCGCCGGGCCGATGGTCCAGCAGATGAGCGCTTTGGCGGGCGTGGCCTTGATTTTCACGAGCTGGGGGGTCATGTCGGTATCGTTCACGTCGAAAGCTTCGTTGGCGACGATCTCGATGCCGTATTCGGGGGCGAGCCGGGTGAGCCATTCCAGGCCGTCCTTGCCGAAGCCGTCCGTGGCGGTGAGCAGGGCCACCTTCGTCCATCCCTTGGCCTTGAGAAATTCATAGACCTTGGCTACGGCCGTGGACGTCCGCTGCGGCGTTTTGAAGGTCCAGGTGAAGGGGCCGAATTTGCCTCCGGCGATCACCGGATCTCCGCCGACGGTCATGATGATGGGGATGCGCTCCTTTTCCGTGTAAGCCTTGACGGCCATGCCCGTTCCCGTTCGGGTCGGGCCGATGAGCGCCGTCACCTGGTCTTTTTCCACCAGTCGTTTGGCCACGAGCAGGGCTTTGGTGGGGTCGCCTTCCGTGTCGCCGATGACGAGTTCCAAGGGCCGCCCGTTGATGCCTCCTTCCTTGTTGATCTTGTTGACGACCATTTCGGCGACGAGCTTCGTCGGTGTGCCGATGGAAGCCGCAGGGCCCGAAAGGTCGAAAAAGGCTCCGATCTTAATGGGTTCGGACGCCCGGCCGGACCCATAACCGAAAAGCACGATCGTCATCACAACCGTCATCGCGGCCATGGCCTTGGAAATGTTGCGACGTGCGTTCATGGCTCCCTCCTCCTTTAAGGTGTCTTGTCCTGCCGGCTCAATCTTCCTTGATGCGGTGGTCGAAAACCCTTTTGCTCTTTCGATCCGTTCGGGGAAGCGTTCCGTAATCCAGAACTTCCACGGTGCAGCGGACCAGGATCTGTCGGCGGATTTCCGAGGCGATGGTTTCTTTCAGCGCGTCATCCTTTTCCGCCGGGCGGCCTTGCGCCCGTTCCACTTTGAGGATCATCACGTCCCGGCCGTCTTCCCGGTGATGGAGGTGCACCTGGTATTCACTGCCCACGCCGGAAATTTGGGACAGCACATGGTCTATCTGGCCGGGGTAGATGTTGACGGCACGGAAGATGAACATGTCGTCCGAACGGCCCAGGAGATGGTCATGTCGGGGAAGGGGGTTCCCGCACGGACAGGGTTCGGGAATGAGCCGCGTGAGGTCCCGCGTTCGATACCGGATGAGGGGCGCGGCTTCTTTTCGCAGCGTGGTCACCACCATTTCGCCCAATTCTCCGGGCGGGACGGGTTCCAGGGTTTCGGGGCTGAGGATTTCCAGGATGTAATAGTCGGCCCAGTAATGGATGCCTTGGTGGGCGGTGCACTCCAAACCCGTGCCGGGTCCGTAGAGTTCCGTCAACCCGGGGATGTCGAACATGTGTTCCACGCCGGTTATCGCCTGGATGCGGCGGCGCATGCTGCGGCTGTGCCTTTCGGCCCCGAAGATGATCTTCTTGAGGGCGATTCGGTCCCGAAGTCCCCGCCGTTCGATTTCTTCGGCCATGAGCAGGGCCATGGACGCTGTGGCGCAAAAGACCGTGGACTGCAGGTCCACGAGCATCTGGCAATGGATTTCCGTGTTGGCCGGACCCACTGGAACGGCCATGGCCCCGAAGCGTTCGCATCCCAGCTGGAAGCCGACTCCGGCCGTCCACAGCCCGTAGCCCACGGCGATCTGCACCCGGTCCTGGCGCGTCAAGCCGGCGATTTCAAAGCAGCGGGCGAACATCGTCGCCCAATCATCGATGTCTTTTTGGGTGTAGCACAAGACCTTCCGTTTGCCGGTGGTCCCCGACGAGGCGTGGATGCGGACGATCTTTTCGTACGGCACGGCCCGCAGCGGGAAAGGGTACCCTTCCTGAAGATCGTCCGCCGTGGTGAACGGAAGGCGCCGCAGATCGTCCAGGGTGCGGATCTTGTCGGGGGTGACGCCCGCGGCGTCCAGCCGCTGCCTGTAGAACGGCGAATTGTGATAGGCGTGCTGCACGGTCCACCGCAGCCCCTGGAGCTGCATCTTTTCCAAATCTTCCAGGCTGGAACGCACAGGCATGAAACTCACGGTCATGGGTTGAGCTCCTTTCATGGCTCCTTTTTTTCGCGAAAGACGGTCTTGTATGTCAATCCTTCTTGCGGCAGCCGTTCAGGCGAAACATCCACAACACGAACGCCAAGGCCCAGTTCGCGCCGAAGGCGGCTGCGGATCCGTTCCAGGCGGCTGCTCTTGCTTTCCTCGATTAAGGTTCCCAGGCTGATCCACACTTCCAAGCTGTCTCCCAACCCGAAGCGCGTGCCCACCATGAGGCGGAAATCCTCGATGGCCGGATCCGTTTCCCGAAGGAGCCGTTCCACACGCTGCGGGCTTACGGGAATGCCCCGGACGCTCAGACGATGGTCGGTGCGTCGCCGAACCGGGGAGAGGCGCATGGTGTTCAAGCCGCAGGGACACGGTGCCGCGTCCACGGCGACGACATCTCCCGTGCGGTAGCGGATGAGCGGGTAGGCCTCGGCGGAGAGTGTGGTGATCACCAGTTCGCCTTCCGATCCCGGCCCCATGGGATGCCCCGTCACGGGGTGCACCACTTCCGCAAGGAAATGATCCTCAGCCACGTGGAATCCTCGAAAGGCCGGGCATTCTCCGGCAAGGCCCGGCTCCACCATTTCGGCAACCCCGTACAGGCCGAAGGCCGGGATGCCCAGTCGGGATCGGATGCGATCTCGAAGAGCTTCGGGGATGGGGTCCGGGCCGAGCACCATGAGCTTGAGGGACAGGTCGTGGAATTCCCTTCCCCTTGCGCTTTCCTCGTCCAAGGTGTCCATGAGGTGCAGGGCGAAGGACGGAGTGGCGGCCAGCACCGTGGAACGAAAATCGCGCATGATCTGCAACTGCAGTTTGGCGGACACGGTAGCCGACGGCGCCAGGGTGGCGCCGAGGGCTTCGGCGGCCTGGTTGAAGGTAAAAGCCCCGGGAAACAGGCTGTAGTTGAAAGCGACCTGGACAATGTCGCGATCGTGAATCCCCAGGCGCTGGAAGAGGCGAACCACGAGGGATTGCCAAAGGTTTGTGTCCCTTTTGGTGAAACCCACGACGATGGGCCGCCCGTCCCGGCTCGTTGCGATCTTCAGCCGGACCACGTTTTTCAGGGGCACCGCAAAAAGGCCGTAGGGGTAGTGGTCCGCCAAATCCTCGCTGGTGGTGAAAGGAAGGCCTCGAAAATCCTCGTCCGTTTTCACATCTTCCGGCACGACGCCCAAGGCGTCCAGGCGGGAGCGATAGAAATCCACATGGAAATAGGCGCGGTTCAACGTCATCTGCAGCCGTTCCAGCTGGAGGTGGCGGAGTTTTTCCCGACCGAATCGATCGCCCTCAGCCCCTTCCGTCACGACTCGCTCTCCCGAAGTGGTCATCGTTCCCATTTGTGCCGGTAGTCCCGTCCCAAATACGCCCGCTGCACGTCCTCGTGTTCGGCCAGGTCGTCGGCCGATCCGGCCAGCACGATCCGGCCCGTTTCCATCACGTAGCCCCGCCGGCAAATATCCAAGGCCCCCATGGCGTTTTGTTCCACCAGGAGCACGGTGGTGCCGGAGGCGTGGAGTCTTTGCACTGTGGCATAAATTTCGTCCACAATCAAAGGGGCGAGTCCCAGGGACGGCTCATCCAGCATGAGCAGCTTGGGCCGGGCCATGAGGGCCCGGGCGATGGAAAGCATCTGCTGTTCCCCGCCGCTCAGCGTGCCGGCTTTCTGGCGGCGCCTCTCGGACAATATGGGAAAAAGCTCGAAGACTTCCGCCAGGCCGTGGGAAAGGCTCCGTCGACCGTGGATGTAGCCGCCCAGTTCCAGGTTTTCCATCACGGTGAGGTTGGGGAAGAGCTGGCGGGCTTCGGGCACGTGGACGAGCCCCCGCCGCACGATGCGTTCCGGCGCTTCCCCGTGGATCGGCACGCCGTCGAAGAAGATTTCTCCTTCGCTGGGTTTCATGACCCCGCTGATGAGCTTCAAGAGCGTGCTTTTTCCCGCGCCATTGGCTCCCAGCAGGCAGACGA
Source organism: Desulfosoma sp. (assembly GCA_037481835.1). GTDB lineage: Bacteria > Desulfobacterota > Syntrophobacteria > Syntrophobacterales > DSM-9756 > Desulfosoma. The sequence continues at coordinate 15,664 of JBBFKW010000007.1, forward strand.
TCTCCCCCGCGTCCACATGAAACGTGACCCGCCGAAGCACCGCGAGCGGCCCATAATGTGCCGAAACGTTCACGACTTTAAGCATTGCCGTGCACGTCCCGGATCCTTGAGCGTTCTTGATTCATGTTTCCTCCCGCCGATCCCGGCCGGGGCGGGCCCGTCGCTTCGTTCCCAGGTAGGCTTCGATAACCCGGGGGTCCTTGCGGATGACAGCGGGCGGGCCTTGGGCGATGACGCGGCCGTGGTGGAGCACCACCACCCGGTCCGCATAGGCCATGACCACGTTCATGTCGTGTTCCACAAGGACCATGCCCATGTCGGCTCGCCGATGGGCGGCGATCCAGTCCATGAGGGCCCGGCTCTCGTTGGGCGTGCATCCCCCCACGGGCTCGTCCAGCAAAAGAACGGCCGGCCTTAGGGCCAGAGCCCTCAGGATTTCCAAGAGCTTTTGTTCGTAAAGGGAAAGGGTCGAGGTGGGCTCGTGGGCTTTGGGTTCCAGAACCGTGCCCTCCAGGAGCGCCGACGCACGGCGCCGGAGCGTCTCTTCTTCCCGGCGTTCTTGCGGCGTGTGGATCATGGCCCGGCAAAAGCCCGATCGGGCCGAAAGATGATAGCCCACCATCATGTTTTCTAACGGAGTCAAGTGCCCGAAAATTTGAACGGCTTGAAAAGTGCGCCCCACCCCTGCGGCGGCGGCTTCATGAGCCGACCGACCGGTCAAAGGGACGCCGCGCACCGTGACCGTTCCCTCCGTCGGGCGGACCAAGCAAGAGATGGCGTTCAGCACCGTAGTCTTGCCGGCTCCGTTGGGTCCGATCACGGCGAGGATTTCACCCGGCTGGACGTCGAAAGAAACGTGCGCAAGGGCCTGGAGGCCTCCGAAGCGGACGGAAAGGTTTTCGACGCGCAGCACAGGGGCCGAAGAGCTTCCGGGTTGCCCTTTTTCGTCGCGATGATGCGACCGGGCTTCACGGCCTTGGAGCGTTTTAACGATGGCGGCGCCGTGCCGGGAAGCGGGGGCGGCTTGCCCGAATTTCTTGAAAAGGCCGATCACGGCGGGGAGCAGCCCTTGAGGGAAGTAGATCAAGGACAGGGTCAAGAGCAGGCCGTAGGCCAGCACCTGGAAGTCTTCCACGGCATGGAGGAGTTCTCGAAGGCTCGTGAGAAAAACCGTTCCCGCCAAGCCGCCCCATAGACTTCCCGGGCCTCCCACCACAACCATGGTGATCACCTGGACGGAATAAAAAATGTCGAACGTGCTCGGGCTGATGAAAGTCATGTAATGCGCGTAGCTGAACCCAGCAAATCCTGCAAGCACGGCGCTCAGGGTGAACACCTGGACCTTGTAGCGATGGGTCGGTACCCCCAGGGTCCGGGCGGTGAGTTCCTTGTCGTGAAGGGCTTTGAGGGCCCGGCCGATGCGGGAATCTTCCAGGTTGAGCATCCAGGCGAAGAGAATGAGAAAGCTCGCCCATGCAAAGGCGAAGAAACGGCGGTCGGAATCCACGGCCACGGGGCCCAGGTGCAAGGCCGGAATGGCGGCGAGTCCGGACGGGCCGCCTGTGAGGGGTTCCATTTGGTTGAGGCAGATGCTCACAATGATGTTGAAACCCAAGGTGGCCATGACCAGGTAGTGACCTTCCAGCCGAAGGGTGGGGACCGCCAGGCACACGCCGAAAAGTGCCGTTACCGCCAAGGCTAGAGCCAGTCCCGCCCAGAGAGGCCAGCCCAGCTGGGTTGTCACGATGGCGCTGCTGTAGGCGCCGAGTCCGAAAAAGGCCGCATGGCCCAAAGAAATCTGACCGGCGCAGCCGATGAGGAGATTCAGGCCCAGAACCACCACGGCGTTCAAGGCCATGATGTTAAAAAGCACGAAAAAATAGTCGTTTCTCACAACAAGTGGGAGCAGGCAGACGACGGCGGCCAGGGCGCCCAGGGCCTTCCAGGCTTTGGGGATAAAGGGGATTCGGCCCATGGCGGCTCAGAGCCTCCGCACCCGTTCGCTGCCGAACAGGCCGGCGGGCCGAAGAAACAAGACGGCCAACAGAATGATGAACGCGAAGGCGTCTTTGTAGGCGGAAGAAATGAAGCCCGCCCCCAAGGATTCCAAAAGCCCCAGCCCGTAACCCCCGAAAACGGCTCCCACCGCACTGCCGTAGCCTCCCAGGATGGCGGCCGAAAAACCTTTCAAACCCAGCATGAGACCGCCACTGTAGCTCATGCTGGTGAGCGGCGTGATGAGGATGCCGGCCAGGGCGCCGAGGGAACCGGCCATGGCGAAGGCGAGAGCCGTCACCCTTTTGACGGAAATGCCGACCAAGGCCGCCCCGTACGGATTGTCGGCCGCTGCCCGCATGGCTTTACCCAGGAGGGTGTGCCGGTAGAAAAAAAAGAGCAGTCCCAGGATGCCGACAGACAACCCGATAATCCACAAAACCTGGGGAACGATGGCTGCAGTGCCAAGGATCAAGGGGCTTTCACTGCCGAGGGGAGGGAGCGAATGGACATTTTTCCCCCACAGGAGCATCCCGGTTCCCCGAACGGCGATGGAGACACCAACGGTGATCATGACGAGCACCAGGACATCCCGATTCCGGGCGGCGCGCAGCGGGCCTCGTTCCAGGGCCAGGCCCGCTAAGGCCCCAAAGAGGACAGCACCGAAAAAGGCGGGGATCACGGGCACGGAAAGCTTCTGCATGAGGGTGACGGCCATGAGCGCGCCGAGCATGACGAAGTCGCCTTGGGCGAAATTGACGATCCCCGTAGCGTTTTGGACCATGCAAAAGCCCAGGGCGATCAACGCATAGATGCTGCCGTTGGTGAGACCCGCCACGAAAAACTGAGGGATCTGCTGCAGGAGCGTTCCGTCCATTATGTGCGGTCCTTGCCCGGGGCCTTTTTTCGGGAGCGGCTCCGGGGCTGCTCCGAGCCGGTTTCTTGGAGGAACCGGCTTGTATCAGGGATCTTACTCTTGGGCCATGAGCCTCATCCACACAGCGGGCTGCGGGCCCGTTGAAGAGTTCTCGTCAATTGGGCTCGCGCCGGCGGGCCGCACAGGCTCCAGCCTCCAAGGCCTTCATGCTGAGTTCCAATCGCGTCCCGGCCGATTGCCTGAGCGCCTCTTTCACATCGTCCACGGTGCAAAAAAGAATCCCCGAAGCTGCCGCATGGCCCAAGAGAACAAGGTTTGCGGCGACCGCATCCCCCAGGTCCTTGGCGATTGAGACGGCGTCGAGGTCTCCGACCCCTTGGGGATCGGAGCGATTGCAAAAAACCGCACCGCCCGGCTTCAAAAGATAGCCGTGGGCGGCCAAACCTTCTTCATGGAGCGCCAACAGGACATCCGCTCGACCGGGGCGAATGAGCGGGCTCGTCAAAAAACGGGAACGCAGGGACGCGCCCTGGGAGGCGCATGGGGCATGGATTCGGGGAAAGACCTTCAGGTGGCTGATGACATTTCCTCCCCGCTGGGCCATGCCATGGGTTTCGGAAACCAAAACGGACAGGTCCTTCTGGAGGGCCGCCTCCGCAAGGAGTTTGGTGACGTAAAGAACGCCCTGCCCTCCCAGACCGCTGACGGCGATTTGCTGTTGCATGACGGCGATCCTTCTCTTTTCTTCATGCGGTGCGGCTCGAAGGCCGTTCGATGGCTTGATGAGGGCACACGTGAAGGCATACGCCGCACCCGGCGCAGAGGTTTTCGTCGATGGAGACGGCTTCCTTTTCCCCGTGGAAAATAAGGGCGGGGCATTCAAAAGACTTAATGCAAAAGCCGCATCCCTCGCATTTTTCCGTGACAACGGGAGCCGGGGCACGGCTTTTCCGACCCTCGTGCCGAGCGCGCTCCATGAGGCACGGACGGCGTGCGATGACCACGGCCATGCCGCCGTTTTCCGCGTCCCGGCAATGGTCTTTGGCGGCCTTGAGCAATTGGATGAAACCCGGAACGTCGTATGGATCCCCCACCGACACGTGCCCGACGCCGCAGGCCGCCGCCAAAGCTTCGATGGTCACGGGTGGAACTCTTTGCCCGTCCGCCGTCATACCGGCGGCCGGCGTCGGCTGATGCCCCGTCATGGCCGTGGTGCCGTTATCCAAAACGATGACGGGAAACCGGCACCCTTGGGCCACGGCGTTGATGAGGGCCGGGATGCCCGCGTGATAGAAGGTGGAATCGCCGATGGTGGCGACGATGGGCCGGGTGTTGTGGCCCGAATCCCGATAGGCATGAAAGAATCCTGCGGCCTGGCTGATGGAAGCTCCCATGCAAAGGACCGTGTCCACCGCCCCCAGGTTCAGTCCCAGAGTGTAACAGCCGATGTCGCTCGCATAAATGCCCTTGGGGAAAACCTTGCGCATGGCGAAAAAAGCCGCTCGATGGCCGCAGCCGGCGCACAGCGTCGGGCGACGTCCCGCAGCCGGGGAAACATTTTGTTCTGAAGGTGGAAGCCCGGCAAAACGGCGGACGATCTGTTCCACGATTTCCGGAAGCAGTTCCCCTTCCCGAGGCACAAAGCCGTTCAGCCGCCCCCGGACCTTGCCGCGGTCCCTGAGTTGTCCTTCGATCACCGGCTGGGTTTCTTCCAAGACCAAAATGTTCTGACAGTTTTCAAGGAGTTCGACGCTGAAGCTTTCGGACAGGGGGAAGGGCATGGGCACCTGGTAGATGGGAATCCGGTGCCACAGATCCAAGTCCCGAAGCACTTCCACCGCATGAGCGCACGCGGCCCCCGAAGCCACAATGGCTTTGTCGAAGGTCGGCTCGACCGAACCGCTTTGCCCGCCAAGAGTTTCGGTCCGGTTCAAGAGTTCCGGCTGCCAGCGGGGGTCTTGCGCGATTTGGTCTAGCTTTTCGTTAAGCTTTTTATGGAGAAGATAGCGAAATTTCGGGGTCGCCGCCCATCGGGCCGGATCTTTTTCGAAAACGGGCTGGGACGGGGCCGTCTGGAAGGCACGGACGGGCATGTCCTGGCGGGCATGGCATACCCGGGTTGTGGGCCGTAGAATGACCGGAATTTCGTAGTCTTCCGATAAGGCATAAGCGTGGACGATCCATTCTCGGGCTTGGACAGGATCGGCCGGATCCAATACCGGCAGCTTGGCGAACATGGCAAATTGACGGGTGTCCTGTTCCGTTTGGGAACTGTGCGGGCCGGGATCGTCGGCCACGATCAGCACAAACCCCCCTTTGACCCCCGTATACGCGGCGCTCATCACCGGGTCGGCCGCCACGTTGAGCCCCACCTGTTTCATGGCCGCAGCGGAACGTCTTCCAGCGTAGCTGTTGGCCAGAGCCGTTTCCACGGCCACCTTCTCGTTGATGGACCACTCCAGATGGCACGGCACGGCATGACGACGCCTGAGCTGCATCAAGGCGGCCATGATCTCCGAAGCAGGGGTTCCGGGATAAGAGGCCGCCAGGGTGCAGCCGGCTTCCAGAAGCCCATGGGCGATGGCTTCATTGCCCAGAAGGATTTTTCTCTCCGTCACGAAAAACTCCTGATTGCCTTTCCATTGGGTTCAAAAAATCGAAGGCCGCGGACGACCGAGCCGTCCACGGCCTCAAAGGGGTTCACGCACGGCCCCTGGGTGGACGGGCGGATCTTTTCGCTCCACACCACCACTTACCATGGCGCCACAAGGAGGGCCCTGTTGTCATGATCCCGATCTCCCTGGAAAAGTGCCTTTTCAAAGCGCTCCGTTTGTAGCAAAAGAGTCCCGCGAGGGTCAAGCCGTGTTCCCATGCATGATCCATGTTGAAAATGTTTGGTCCAAGGGCTTCGACGGCGGATTTGGTGACGGCAAAACCGAGGAGAGAAAGTTCAAAGTGCATCGGCTCGGGGGGACCGGTCCCCGGCGGCCGTTGGAACTGTGCTGAAGGGAGGCACCCCATGGATGAGAAGGTCAAAGAGTTCCTCACGGAAAAGGTGGCCGCCGAACCCTACGCGCGCCATTTGGGCATGCGCCTTCTGCGAGTGGATGTCGGCTATGCCCTTGTGGAAATGGATTTCGATGAAACCAAGCAGAACATCTTCGGCTTGGCCCATGGCGGTGCAGTCTTTTCCCTCATCGACGAAGCCTTCGAAGTGGCCTCCAATTCCCACGGTATCATGGCCGTAGCCCTCAACATGAACGTCACCTACATGGCCGCCCCGAAACTTGGAACCACCCTGCGAGCCGAAGCCGTGGAAATCCATAGAACGGTGCGCACGGCCAGCTACCAGATCCGCGTCACCGACGCCGACGGCACCCTCATCGCCCTGTGCCAGGCTCTTGTTTATCGCAAGAAAGACAAGGCCTTTGCCGCCACGTAATCGCCGATGGCAAGAGAGGATGTGGCCGCCGGGGAGGGGGCGTTCAGCACATGAACCTGACCCGGCGCGGTGAGGATGGAAAAATCGTCCAAAAGCCGGCCGTCGGGACTCAGGGCTTGGGCGCGAAGCCCTGCGCCCCCAGGGGCCAGATCGTCGGCCGTCACCTCCGGCACTAGTTTTTGCAAGGCCTTGGCGAAGAGCGCCTTGGAAAAGGATCGAATCATTTCCTGGAGGCCCGTTTTCCAGTACATCCGGGCGAGGCGCCAAAAACCGGCGTAGGTCAAAGTCTCCCAGGTTTCGTCGAGCCGCACGGACTTGTGCGTGTAGCCTTCCCGCGCCCAGGCCAGCACGGCGTTGGGACCCGCCTCCACCGAACCATCGATCCTGCGCGTAAAATGGACTCCGAGGAAGGGAAACCGCGGGTCGGGAACCGGGTAGATGAGGGAACGGACCAGATGGCGGCGGCTTTCCTTGAGGCTGTAGTATTCCCCTCGAAAGGGCACGATACGGCACGGCGGGTTCATGCCGGCGAAGCGGGCGATGCGGTCCGCGTACAGCCCGCCGCAGTTCACGACAAGCCGCGCGGCATAGTGGGCATTCGGTGTGGAAATCGTCGTCCGGGTTTTTTCCACGCTCAGGGCTGTGACGGGCTGGGCGAAAAAAACCCGGCCGCCCCGGGCTTGAACGGATTGGGCGAGCTTTTTGGCTACCTCCCGAAAATCGACGATGCCCGTGGTGGGGACCCACAGAGCCCGAACGCAGCGCACGTGGGGTTCCATGGATCGGGCTTCTTCGGCGGAAAGTACCCTCATGCCGGCAACGCCGTTGGCGGTTCCCCGCCGGAAAAGGTCCTCGAGCCTTTCCGTTTCCAGGGCATCCGTTGCAGCCACGATTTTTCCGCAGATTTCGAATGGGATGGAATGATCCCGGCAGAAGTCGACTAGCGCTTGAGCGCCTTCCACACACAGCCTCGCCTTCAGGGATCCCGGCCGGTAGTAAATGCCGGAATGGATGACCCCGCTGTTGTGTCCCGTTTGGTGAGCGCCAGGGCTGGATTCCTTTTCCAAAACCACGAGGTCCAAAGACGGCTCGCGTTCCAACAGCCGATAAGCCGTGGCCAATCCCACGATGCCCGCGCCGATGACCACTGCATCACACGTTTTCATCTTCACCTCTTCCGTGGAGTTCTTGTTCGGGGTCGAGACACGGGTTGAAATAACCGAAGCGAATGTCGGGAAACCGATCCCGGATTCGCTCCATGAGCCGAAGAATTCCCAACGGCTTTCCTTTGCTCTGAAAGCCCAGGCGGGAGAGGATCCACTCGGGGTCCGCGCTCAGGTTGCGCATCTGAATTAGATCCACAGGTGCTTTTTCCAACAGAGTGCATAGCGCTTGGAATTCCTGCGGGTCGTCCGTAAAGCCGGGAAGGACGAAGTAGTTCAGGGACACGAAACGGCTGCGCGATTTCATGGCCTGGATGGAACGGACGACGTCGTCGAACCCGTAGCCTCGGGGACGGTAATACGCGTGGTAGAATTCAGGCCGGGCGGAATTGAGGCTCACCCGCAGACTGTCCAGCCCGGCGTCGGCCAGCCGGGCCGCCACGTCCGGGAGGCTGGCGTTGCTGTTGCAATTGATGGTTCCTCGGCTTGTCTCCCGGCGCATGATCCGGATGGCCACTTCCAGGGTTTTCCCCTGGAGGAGCGGTTCGCCTTCGCAGCCTTGGCCGAAACTCACCACGGCCCGCGGGGCTTTCAGCAGATGCGGCACGGCCGTTTCGGCGATTTCTTCCGGTGTGGGCACAAAGCCGATCCTATCTTGAGTGGCGCATAGGCCCGATTCTTCCTGCAAACTGATGCAGCCCAGACACCGGGCGTTGCAGACGGGCGATGTGGGCAAGGGCGCTTCCCAGCGGTTCATGAAAAGGTTTCGCGCCGCAGGGCACCCATAGGTCAAGGCGCACTTTCCCAGATGCTGAATGAGGCGGTTGGAAGATAAACGGCTCATGCGGCGGCGCGCGTTACGGGCGATGGCCTCCCGGTCGAAATTCTTGAAATCCTGCCTCGGATCGGGATCGACCCGCACAGCGGTGGTGACGAAGCCCCCGTCGCACCAGCCCACGGCCGTGTAGGCGAAAAGGGGCAAAAGGGGCGCATCCGGCCGGGTCTTATAGGCGGCCGAATAGAGCTGGGTATGGGCCGGGGCGATGAAGGCGGCGACGGCTTCCACGGACCGGTGGGGGTTGTATGGGTCGCGGGTGAGGACGTGGTAGCGTTTCTTGTGGCGGTCGTATCCTATGGGATAGCGTCCGGGCAGGCGAAAGAGTTCGCTCCCCTCAGGCAAGGGGATGAGTTCCTTCGGGGAAGGCCGGGTGAGACGCCCCGCGCTGGATCCCGTCATTTCCAAGAAGGGATGCTCGAGGATGCGACCGGACGCGTCAGCGTAAAGGAGAAGGGGGCGTGAGGCGGTCATGGCGGACGGGGGCACGGCTCCTTTAAGAACCTCGCAACAGATCGTCGAAGGACACGATTTCGGCTCTATCGGAAGAGCGCAGTTGGCCCATCAGTTCGTCGAGGAATGCGAAGGCGAAAGGCGTCATCCTCTGGTGATGGATCATGATCCCGACAACGGCGTCTTTGGAAAAGGCGCTGGTCAATTCGTGCAGCAGCAGGTCGTAATCGGCAGCACCGTCATCATTTTTCCGAGTGTGAAGATCGATGGCGATCCGAAAGTTTTTGAGACGATGGGTATTCTTTCCGGTTTTGGGCAGGGGATCCGTGGTCGAGACGGCCTTGAATCCCATCTGATCGAGCACTTCCAGGGTCATGGCGCTCAATCGGTTCCACGGTGGGGTGAAAACGGGAAGGAGCCGCTCCTGAAAGACCGTCATGAGTCTCGTGTGCCCTTGCCAGACGTCCTTCCATTGCTTTTCCAGAGGGCGCTGGTCGCCGAATTCGCACTTTTTTCCGGTTTTTTGCCAGTTGACGTGGCGCCAGCCGTGCTGATGCCATCCCCAAAGACTTTCGTCGGGGGGAGCCGAGGCGAAAAGCTGGTCAATCCGCGCTTCCGTGAGCCACGCCGGGACGACGGCCAAAGCGAGCGGCACGCCGTGCTCGCGAAACAAGGCGCACAGGGCATGGAACCGGTGTCCGCCCGCACCGATATCGTCGGCGCGGAAAAAGACTCGAACCTTGTGTCGACCCGGAAGGCGCTGCACCGTCTCCACAAGGCGTTCCCGCCATGAGGGCGCCGGGTTGCTCCAAAGGGCGGAATAGGTTCTCGGCTTTTGAATGCGCATTTCATCCTTTATGACGGCCATACGACAGCCTTTCTTGACGCCGACCCAAAAGATCGCTAGGACGCTCTCTGGCAAGGGCGTTTTGGACACCGTCCCGTCTAGCGCATCCGGGCGGCGAAGGCAACGGTTTGCTTGGTCGATCCGGCGAAAAGGCAACTCATGAGGAACCCGAAGAAAAGCCGAGATTTAATGGTAAAAAACCGCCAATGATCCCCAATGGAGGCACACGGGCTTTGGATTCATTGTCGGGGATGCCTTATTCGCGATTCCCATAGCCATGCCGGAAAGACTCTGGCCGCCCTCCGCCTCGGCGGCGTAACGGATCCTACTAAAGAGACAGGATTGTGGGACGGACGATCTTTTATGGTCCCGCGAGCGCATGAGCCACTACTGATGTCGGAACGACGCATTCGGACGCACATTCGGGCCAAGGAACACCAATTCGCCGCAGTGGTTCCTCGCGAACTCTTGGGCGTGTGCCGCCGCGAAATGGAACAGCTGGGACTGGATATCCTGGAAGAATCCGAGGCGGGCGTGGAATTTCGGGGAAAGCTCGAAGCGTGCTACTTGGCGAACTTGTGGTTGCGCACGGCCGCCCGGGTGCTTTGCCGGTTTCCAGCCATGAAGGTCGGCGCGAGGGAAGAGCTGTTCTCCAAGACGGCACGCCTTCCGTGGGAGTTGTGGATTGATCCGCGAGTCGCCGTGCGCGTCGATGTTTACCTAAACGCGTCACGGTTGACGCACACCGGCTGGGCTCGAAAGGCTTTCCAGGATGCCCTGCGAAAGCGTTTCGAAGGATTCGGCGCCGGAATTTCTTTCGTCGACTCCGACCCTGCGGCCGGGCCCGCCGCGATGGAAGAAGAGGCTTTGGTCCAGCGCATTATGCTGCGCATCGAACACAACCGATGCCGGATCAGTTTGGACACGTCCGGAGCGCATCTCCATCAGAGGGGCTATCGTTTGAAGCACGCCGGGGCGCCGCTTCGGGAAACCTTGGCGGCGGCCTTGGTGCTTCAGTCGGGCTGGAAGCCCCCCGAACCTTTCCTGGACGGCATGTGCGGCTCAGGCACGGCCGTGATTGAAGCGGCCCTTCTTGCCGGAAAGATTCCTCCGGGAAGGCGCCGGAGGTTTCTCTTTCAGAGATGGCCGTCGTTTCAGGAAAAGACGTGGCAATATCTATTGAGGAAAGCGGATGAGGGCGTCCGGGATGTCGCGCCGGCCCGGTTCATCGCGGTGGATCACGATCCCAAGGCCGTGGCCGTGGCTCGGGAAAACGCCGTTCGGGCCGGCATCGCGCCCTGGGTGGCATGGCACACCATGCCCTTCGAAAAACTGGATCCTCTGGACTTGGGGCTGGATCGGGGGCTGGTGTTCTTGAACCCGCCATACGGCGTGCGGCTTCAAGCGGACCGAGGCCTTTATGAACGCCTGCTCAACCACCTGGGCCGGTGTTTCGCCGGCTGGAAGGCCGTCGTGTTGGCTCCGGAGCGCGACCTCTTGGTTTCGGGGTCGGTGCGGCCTCGGAAGATAAGACGGCTTCGCCACGGCGGTTTGCCCATCAGCGCCGGGTTTTACGATTTTCCCTGAAAGTGCGGAGGCATCGAGCGGGAGAACCGCTCGGCGTCAGCGCGCCGGACTTCTGTGCGCTTGTAACCGGACGCCTTCCGCCGTCAGGCTCCGCCCCGCCCCGGCCTTCAAACAGCGGAACTCGTAAGCCCGCGGCGCAGCCGTGGGTTCCGGGGCGATAGCGAACCAAACCAAACCCCGAAGGGCTGAAAAGCCCTGAGGCGAAACGCATAATGCTGCAACGTGAAGGACCCTCCAATGCCCATTCTCATTGAAGAAACCGCCCCGCGCGACGGCCTTCAAAATGAAGCGCTCCTCTTGAGCGTCCCTCAAAAGATCCGACTTATCGAAGAGCTGGTCGCCTGCGGATTCCGCCGCATCCAGGTGGGCTCGTTCGTGAATCCCCGAGCTGTGCCCCAAATGGCCGATACGGAAGAAGTCTTGCGGCGGCTCCGTAAGGAGCCGGGCGTGATCTACCGGGCACTCGTCCTCAACGAAAAGGGATTGGAGCGGGCTCAAGGGTGCGGTGCAGCCCACGTGGGCGTTTTCGTTTCCGCGTCGGAAACCCATAGCCAGAAAAACAGCGGCTGTGATGTGGAAGAGGGACTCCGCAGAGCCTGCGCCGTGGTACGCAGGGCCAAAGCCGCCGGAATTTCGGTGCAGGCCGGGGTCATGAACGCCTTCGGCTGTCGCTTCGAAGGTCGTGTTCCCGAAGATCGGGTGCTTTCGCTGGCTGCTTCCCTTGCCGAGGCCGGCGCGGACGAACTGTGCCTTGCGGATACCTCCGGGTTGGCCAACCCCTTGCAAATGGAAAGGATCGTCGGTGAGGCGCTGCGGACTTTCGCGCTTCCTCTGGGACTGCACCTGCACGACACCTTCGGCTTCGGGCTGGCCAACGTATATGCGGCCTGGAAGCTTGGCGTCACACGGTTTGACGGGGCCTGCGGCGGACTCGGCGGATGCCCCTTCATTCCGGGAGCTCCAGGGAACATCCCTTCGGAAGATCTCGTGCACCTTTTTCACGCCATGGACGTTCCTACGGGTATCGACCTGGAAAAGCTGATCGCCGTGCGCCGCTCTCTAGAATCTACTTTCCAGCGTTCCTTACCCGGCCGCTACGGCCGCTCTTTTTAAGGCCTTACCTGCGGCGTAAGGATCTTCGCCGGCCCGGGTGCCTTCCCCCCCATGGCCTCCTTCGAGCCGGGTGTTTTGCCCTCTCGGCATCGTTTCTTCCAATCGCCCTTGAAAAACGACCTCTATGAAAGGCCGCTTCATCCAACATCTCCCGGCACGAAAACCCGTCCGGAGAAGAGAGGCGCCCCTGGGGTGCCTCTGCCGGTGACTATGTGAAAAAATTTTTCTTGACGAGCGGAGAATCTGGTTTTGTATTTAGCGTTACCGCCGAGCGACGGTCCCCCATTGCCTACCCTCGATGGACGGCCCGCCGCGTTTTTTCCAAGTACCCATCGATGTGAGCCGCTGACGGCCAGTGCCTGGTATCTCCCGTGAAGCGGGCGCAGTCGCCCTGCGAAGCGGATTTCTCTTCTCCCGCGACGGTTCCTCATCCTCCCTTTTCCCGTGAAGCGCCAGCGGCCGAAAGGACATGAAGGAGGATCAACGTCATGGGTGAGACTCTTTTCCCTTGGATGCCCCACTTTCCCCTGTCTTTCCAAGTTCCAGACCGTCGCCTTCCCTTGGGGGGAGCGGCTTGGCCTGTACGCATAAGCGGCGACGGCATCGGGGCCTGGATGGAGACCTCTCGAGGTCGATATCGGATCGTTTCCGAAGAATGGCTTGCGGCCGGAATGCGCCTGGGATTGCTGGGCGCCCGTTTCGCCCAGGACGGGTTTGATCAAGAAGCCGTGCCGCCGGAGGCGGCATCTCTATGGCGGGAGCACCTCACGGACGGCCGGTTCTATGCCCTGATCGTCCATCCACCCCAGGAACCCGAAGCCGCTTTCGCCGCCGCAGTTTTTCTTCAGGATCCCGGTGGCGATTACACCCTCATGGAGACGCCTCTCCAAGGCGCGGATCTTTTTCCTTATCTTCTCGCCTTCGCACAGGTTGTGGGCCTGCGCGTCCAGGATCCGGCACGATTCGACGATTACGGGGATTTTATGGTCCTCGGCGGCCACAACATCGTGGAACGGCACAGCACGGACAAGCGGGTGCGGTATTTATCCCGCAAGGTGCGCGTGGATGATGCCCAATGCACCCAGTGCCTTCACTGCGTGGGTTTGTGCCATGAGATGCGAACCGCCGTTACCCCTGCGGGCGTGGAGCTCCTCGGACCGGCGGAAGACCACTGCACCCATTGCGGATTGTGCCGCATGCGTTGCCCGTATCTCCTTTCCGTGCCGCACACGGAAGCCGCAGGGAGGGACGGATCGCGCCGAGCCCTGCTGGAACTAGGCGCCGGCGTCAAGCTTTACAGCAAACATGCCGCCGACTGGGCTGAATGGTTGGAATTCCTGGAGGATTCACCCCCCCGGGGCTGGCCTTACACCGTGCATCCCGTCTTTTCCAGGGATGAGGCCGACGGCGGCATGCCCAGCCCTGGAACCCGACAAAAAATCCTGACGCCTCAAAGGCCGGAAGGGTTTCCCGGGGCGCTACCGGAAAAGGGCTTGGTCGTCACCTTGTTTTCTCACGCGGATGCGCTTCAGTGCCTCATCCGGCCGCGAGTCGTGGCCGGGCTGTTGTGTTCGACGGAACACGGCCGGGTGGAGCGGGACATCTTTGAAGCGGCTTTGGCGGCGGGGTTGGAAATCCGAGGGGCCGGGCTTTTCGAAACGTCCATCGTGGACGAAGAGGCTGGAGGCGGTCTTGCCGCTCAATCCGTCCGCGTTCGGGTTCCGGCAAACGATTTTACACGTTTTCTCAAAAAACTCGGGCTGTGGGACGGTCGCTCCATCGCCCGGTTATGGCGGGAAAACACCGTCGATCTCATCCTTGCCCCTCGGCAGGACGATGTGCCTGTAAGCGTCCAAAGGGAGGTGCTACGCGAAATCGGCCGGGAAGCCCTCATTCTGGCCCCCCATGTGCCCCAAAAACAGCCTGTGACCAAAAGCCCGCTTTTGAACGACGTGGTACGGCGCCTCCAAGACATCTTCCATCGGCATCCCGAGCTGTTACAGGCTGAATCGGAGACTGCCCGCAGACTTCTCGACGGTCTTCCTCGATCCGCCGCGCAGCTCCACGCCCGGTACGGCCCCATGGCGTTCGCCGGCGGGCATTCGGCGTGCCCCTCGTGTGCCGAAGCGCAAGTTTTGGCCGTTCCCGTGGCCATGGCCACGGCCATGAGTCTGGCGCGGGGCGAGGTGCCTCAAGTGGCCTTCACGTGCGAAACGGGATGCATGAGCGAAACCCTGAACAAGATGACGGAGACGGCCCAAAAAGTCCCCGGAGGTCGCACCGTTTTCGGAGGCGGGTTTGCCTTCGGCGAGGCCATGACCCAGGTGTTCGACCGAGCGGTGCGCATGGGATTGCTCAGGAAGGGCCGCCGTTACGTGGTGAGTCAAGGGGGCGACGGCGGGGCCGTGATCGGCCTTCCCGCATGGCTGAACGCATTGCGTCAGCAGGCTTTCCTCATTCGACAGCGATGGGCCAACGCGCTGCACTTCATCACCATTACCGACACCCAGGTCTATTCCAACACGGGCGGCGAAAGTTCCGCGACGTCCCTCCTGGGCATGGGGACCCTCACCACGCCCATTGGTAAGTTCCTCATGGGCAACCAGAAAATTCAGTGGGCGCTCATCAATTTGGCCGCCGAATTCCCCGGTGTTCTGGTAGGGATGGGACACAGCGCCGATCGGGCGTCCATCCAGGAATTCTGGCTGCTCGCCGACCGGTTGGGACAATCGGCCATCCGCTGGGATGTGACGCCGTGCCCGGAAACGGGCAAATTTTTCGGGCAGGATCCCGACGACTACGCCCGGATCATGGCCCATGCGGGCATGCTGCCTCAGGTGGTCTTCTACGGCCGATATCGAAAACGGGTCGCCCCCTATCATCCGCAAGACCGAGGGAAACCTTTCGACGAATGGCGCAAGGATCCCAAACCCTTGCTCTATTGGGTGTCCCGGGATCAGCGCTACAAGGCCATGCTCGTCAAGGATCCGACCACCGGTGAATGGGTCCCTCGGAACGCCGCGGCCCGGTTTCTCATCATGCAGTTGGAAACCTACCGGGATCAGATGAACTGGCAGATCGACTTGGAAACCCGGCTGATTCTTCAGGCGGAAAAACGGGTCCAGGAGTTCCTCGGCGCCTTGCGGACCCGATGGGAATCGTCCCGGCACAGCGGGGCGGCGTTTCCCTACGCCGTGCTTTTCGACGAGCAGGGGCATCTCAAGCCGCACTTCGCCTACAGTTTGGAACGGGAGATGGTCCTGCGGCTCTTGGGCCAGGAAGCGGGGGTGCGGTACGCTGATCTTCGCGATGCCTTCCAGGACGAAGAGGAAAAGCGATGGCAGGCGGTCCTTCGGGCTTTGGAAACTCTGGAAGCGTTTGAAGCCGGCCTGGAACCCTTCGGCGACGATGAAGAGCGACTCATCCGGTTGCGCACGGAGGCCCGCGAGGCCTTGGATCAGGTGCAAAAAGCCTACGGCAGGCTGCGGGATGCGGTCACGGCCCTTTGGGCATCCGATCCCGTCGGTAAAGAACTGCTGGGAACCGGAGACGACTCCAACGCCGGTGCCGACGAGGCCTCCGCGGGGCCGCTCTTCGGCATCCTCGATCGCATCCTGGAAGAAAGGACCCTGGCCGCATGGACGGAACTTCAGCAGTATCGACTTTCCCAGCGCCTCAGAAGGGATTTTCTCCAAACCGGCGGCCTTATCCGCGTGCACCACGTGCAGGCCGAATTCCGGGAACGGGAAGCGCTCCGGCAATCCGTGTCCCGGCTTGGACCGTTTTCCATCGCCGTGGCGAGCTTGGCCGGCGATAGAGGGATTGCCATCAACCGGGTTTTCGCGCAGTTTCTCACCGCCAAGGGCTGTTGGGCCGGCATGGCCTGGCAGTTCGGCTCCTCCAAAAGAGGCACCCCCGTCCTGTCGGCGACTTTCGTGGACAGCCGCCCGCTGGAACGCAAAGATGCCATGTTTTCCTTTTCGACTCTTGTGGTGGCGGTGACCAACTTCGAAGAGATGAAAAGAGACCCGGATTTGCTTTTCGGGTCCCTGAGGGTCGGCGGCACCGTCATCGTCAATCATTGGGAGGATCCGGAACGGCTCTGGCGGGATGTGGTGCGTTTCTGCCCGGAAAACATCCGGCCCGTCGTCACCGTGGTGCGCGATCGGGCCTATAAGGACGGCGGCTGGACGCCGGAGCGGCTGGAACGGGAACTGGATGAAGCTTTGGAATCCCTGGGTGTTCGCCCTGGATCCCGAGAAAGTGATCGAATCCGAACCTTGTGCCGGGCTTTGATTTCGTGCCGGATGGTCACGGTGGATATGGACGGCATCATGGAGCGGGTTTCCGGCCGGCCGGGAATGGTGTCCAACCTTGTGGCCGTTTCCCCCATCTTGGACGCCTTGAGCGCAGCCGGCCTCCCCTTCGACTGGGCACAGGACAAAGATGCGCTCGTCCAAGGCTTTCCCGATGCGGTTCTGAAAAATCCCAAGCTCCTCGGCCTCTATCGGGAAGCCATGGAAAGGGCTCGTCGCGAACGCCGCGAGTGGCCGTCCCCCGTTGCAGGAAATGGTGCCGGCAAAAGCGATTTCGGGGAAGCATCCGCGGGAGCCACACCGGCCTTTCCCGCTGGGCAAAGCCGGGGGTGCGCGGAAGATCCCGGGGATGCGCTCATGATCATGGGTGGCACATTGGCGGGGATGGTTCTCTCCCAGATCGCCCTGCCGGAACACCCGCTTTTTTACGTGGGATTCCCCATCACGCCCGCGGGCAATCCCTTCTATGCCATGGCGGAAGCTTTTGCCAACGGGCACCCTTATATCGTGGTCGATGAGCTGAACCCGTCGGAAAAAGTGGCCGCGGAAAAGCTCTTGGGAGTGGCCCGAACGGGACTGTTTCTCCCCGTGACGTTTACGGCTTCCCAGGGCTGGCGGCTTTTTACTGAAATCATCCCGCAGTTCGTCGGCGCTCGCTTGGAAGGTCTCTTTCTTTTGACAAAGAGGGCCCTTGCGGCGCCTAACCTCAACATCGAGGAAAGCCATACCGATTTCATGACCTTTAGGGACGACGGCGGGATCATGCTGGCCCCCAAGAGCATTCAGGAATACGTCCCCTGTTTGTACCTGGCTCGGCTGCTCACTCACTTCGCCAAGCTCCCCGTCGTTCTTTCCATCGGCGGCATCACGGACACGCACAAGATCGGCCTGACCCGGGTGCCGCCCGACATCGTGGTGCGCCGCTGGCTTACGGAGACGCTGCAGGGATTCGATTTCTTGGAAGGGCGGATCGTCAATCCATCCGGCCACCGGGTGGTGCACGGTCCCAGCTGCACCGCCGCCACGTACCAGGAAACCCAAAGCGAAGTGGAAAAAGCCCACGCCATGGTGTGCCGGGTGTGGCCCTATGCGGTGGAAGCCGTGCGCCGGCTGACCGGGGTGGCTTTGAACCCGCTGGAAGTGCGGGTGGCCGGAACGGCCATGGAAGAAGCCGTCCCAGAGAGCGCTTCCTCCGTCGAAACTCTGCTCATGCTCCAAGGCTCTCTCTTCCCCAACGCCGTGGAAGCTTTGCAGGAATTGGAAGAAGAAGGCTGGCGGGCAATGGGCTGCGTGTCCGTGCGGCTCATGAACCCCTTCCCCGAAGAAGAGATCCAACATTGGATCGGCGGTCTCAGGGCTTTGGCGGTTTTGGATCGATCCAACAGTTTCGGGTCCGTCCCGCCGCTGGCTTCCCGCATTTTCAACGCGTGCGCCCGTCGCCGAAAGGATGGATCCAGAGCCGGGCCGATCGTTTTGAGAACTCTTGTGGGAGGTTTGGGCGGCCGGGAAATCACCGTGCCGGAAATGAAAGCTCTGATCCTTTCCACCCATCTTCTTTTCAGTCCATGGGAACCCTGGGAAGGTGAAGCCCTGGGACGATGGGTAGAGGAAGACGGCGCGCTTCGGGATTGGATCGAAGAATTGGCTGCTTTGGAGATGCGAGCTCTGGAACGGCATACACGGGTACCGAAGCCTGTCAAGGCCCAGGGGCCGGATGGAGATCTGTTCTTCAAAGAGCGGATCCGCCGCCAGATTGTCCAACGGGACTATGTGGGCCTGCTCGCCCACTACAACCAGGTGGAATTCGTGGCGCCGAGAGAAGTTTACGGAGAGACGGCCCTGAGGCAGCAGCTGGTCATCGAGCTGGAAAAGCGCCTCGCTCGGCTGGCCGCCGAAAGCGGCCGCCGTGACTGGCGCCGTGCCTTGGTGCTCCTGCACTACGGGACTTCGGAGGAGGATCGCGAAAGAGCGCGAATCTTGCTTTCGGGATTGACCGAGGCCCCCTTTGCAGGGCGACTGCTGCGTCGCTACGGCCTGGACGGTGATGAGAGAGGAGGGCCCGTCGCGGCCCAAGCCCGCCCAATGGACCTTTCCTCGGGTGCGCCCGCCGTCCCGTGGACGTGCCTCCTTGAAGAGGAAGAAAGAAAGGCCGAAGCGCTTCCCGCCGTGGCCTACGAGGCGGAAGAAGCCGAGCGCATCGAAAGAGCGATTCGGAACCTTGTGGATCTTTCGAGCAGGCGGCCGCTGTTCCTCAACCCCGAAGACTACGATCGTCTCCTCCTGGAAGCCCTGGCTCACGAGGCGGATTCCCAGTGGGCCCGGATCGTGACGGCCTCGGGGGAACCCTCGGCTTCCCAGCAGGAAGGATACCTGTGGACCTATCGGGATGTGATCGATCGATGCCTGCACCGCGAAGTTCTGGGGAAATTTTACGCTCCGGAAATTGAAGAGCTTTTCGACGGGCAGGGCCGGGATGGGCTTAGAAAACTTTTCGAAAGCCTCGAACCGTCCCTGGCCTTGGAAGAAAAGAAAAGGATCGTGGAAGAGCATTTGCGGCGCCGCATGTCCACTGAATGGACCAAGTCCCATGATTTTTATCTGGAAGTTTTCCGAACTTGGGTGTGGCCCGAAATCAGCGGACAGGGCGCAATGGGCACATAGGACGGGGGGCGACCATGGGCATGGAAGGACTCAGCTCGCAGTATTCCCTGGAACAATTCTATGCGGAGCTTTCCACAGACCAGGAACGAGCCTTTCACAAGACGGCGCGAGACGTCACCGCGGCTTTGGCCGAACGCTTCCGGTTCCGGGATGCCGTTCGGGACGTGCACAACGCTGTGGAACAAGCTCTCGTCGCCCTGCGAAAAATCGACATGGCTTGGGACAGCGCCCCCGAAGGGGCGTGCCTGCGGGTTTTTCGCAGGAAATGGTTCGAGGCGGCGCCTCTTGTGGAACATGTCCGACGTGTGGGTTTTTTTTCAACACACCCCGTGGATCTTCTCCCCTGGGTCCGATGGTTCCTCCTTGTGGAAAACTACCATCGGACGGACCCTGTCCACCACGACCGCCGGTTGGACCGCCTGCGCTTCCTCAAGACCGAAAATCCCCACGCCCCGTGCATCAGCCACGAAGATGTGCTTCTGTGGCTCGAACACCAGCTTCTTGTCCACGAACGCGAGCCCTTGTCCGCGATCGCTGAAAAATGCGCCGAGCAGCTCCGAAACCGGTTGGATGAAACCCTCAGGCCCCACACGGCCCTCGATGCTTTCTTTTTCGTCCTGTTGCGATGCCACCAGTTTTGTCTGGCTGAAACCATGACCGAAGACGATGCGAGGCGTCTTCAAACCGTCCTGGGATGGCGCCGGTTCCTCTCTCTGACGGATCTCATGCTCGTGGTCATCCATCGGGTCCTCGATCGGGAACCTTTGCCGGACGCCGTGACGGTTCTCGATGAGCTGATGGCGGATGGGTTCCAGATTCGCCATGCGAGCTTCAAAGACCCGTACGAAGCGGATGTGGTGGCCGCGGAAGATACGGCCCGCTTCGATGAGACGACGATCCGGCTGTTCGCATCGGTGGATAAGCTTCACGGCATTTTGGAAAGAGATTGCGCGGCGGTCTTCCAAGAATGGCAGGCTCGGCGGGGAAAGGTTTTGGACGAGCTTGAGGAGGAGATTTGCGAGCTGAGGGAGATGATCGCCAACCCGCTGCCTCGAAAACACCTCATCGGCCGAACCATTCGATTGCTAACGTCCTGGTGCTTGGCTCACGGGAAGCCGGGTGACGAGGCCTGGGAAAACATGTCGTCCGAAGAAGGCCTTAGAGCGCTCGTCGATCGGGTTCGGGCGTCTTTTCCCGAAGGGGTTCTCAAGGCTTTGGTGCGCCAGCGGCGCGGGTATGAATTGACCACTCGAAAAGAGCTGGCCCTTCGGATCGAAAGGGAATGCCGCCTGCAGTGGGAAAGTTTTCGAAAAGAGCCGGGTTCTCGAGCCTACGGGGAGGTTGATTTCCGGATTGCTGAGCGCGTTCGGGCCTTGGCTTCGGGGCCGGTCCCACCGGAAAAGGGTGATGCGGACGCACTCAAGGTCGAAACCCTTGCCGGCTTGGCCGACCTAATCCGGCGGCGCAAGATTTCCGATGAGGCGGTTTCGTCGTCGTTATGCTTGGGATTGGACGTGTTTTTCCCCACCATGGGAACGCCTTTGGAATTTGTGGAAAGCCTAAGAGACTTGGTACCTTACGAAGAATTGTGCAACCGCGCTCCGTCGGCGCAAAAGGGCGGACCGGAGGAGGCTGTGGCCTTGTACGAGAGAACCCTGGCCCGTTTTGCCGGGGCGTTCTACCGATTCGTTGTTGCCCAGGGCAAGAAGGAGGCCGGCCTGCCGCTTGAGCTTTCTTTAAGCGAAATTCCTGAACTGGCGGCGGTGATGGTCCCTCCGTGGGGTGCCCTGACCGAGGGGTTGCTGCGCAGTGCCGTCCGTAAATTTCAGCATCAATCGGCGCCTCTTTACCGCCGCCGGAAGAATCCCATCTGCTTGGATGAAGAAGAATTCGGCGTGCACCTGGCTCATTTCGTCATGTGCGAGCTCAAGGCCGATGTGAAGCACTCCGCCGAAACGGGGACCCTGGCTGCGGTGCGAAAAGCCGTGACGGAGGAAGCTCTTCGGGTCGTCGTTCCGGACCGCGTCCGAACCCTCACGAGCCCGGAAAGATTCCTACTTCAATGGGCGGGGATCTTGGACTCCCGGCAGGGCGCCGAAGAGCTGCAGAGAGCCGTGGCGGGGGCTCTTCCCGGCTTGGACTGCGGTGCGTGTGGGGAAAGCCGATGCGCCTCCTTTGCCCAGGGACTCCTCCAAGGGCGGCGTCGCATCCGCGAGTGCGTACATCTCAGCCCCGCGGGGCAGCGGCACATCGAGGCCATGGTGCAGGAACATCTCTCCAAAGTCTCGCGAGGAAACGGTGTCGGATCGGCCTACGAACTTTTCCGGAATCCGGCCCTGTGGAGGCGTCTGCCGAAAGCGGACCCATTGAGGCGTTCGGTAGTCAAGGTGGTAGATGTGGGCCGACAAGAGGAGCGGCGTCGGGTCATGGATCACGCTTTCCGGAGCTGGCAGGGGCTCGATTCCAAGCCGGACGTTTACAAGAGGCCGGACCCGGAGGCTTTTTATCAAGCTCTTGTGGAAACCATCGGGTATGAGGCCACCGAAAGGATTCGCCCCGAGGAACGCCGGTGGTTGGCCGAGCACGGCCGAATCCGCCTGGAGAAGGAACTGGAAAAGCTGGAGAAGCGCACGGATTGGCTCACGCTGGAGCGGCTCCTCATTTCCGGCGGGCCTTCGAGCCTTGAGGCGGATCCCGAAACCCAAGCCCTGCGCGCCTATGAGGCGATGGCCTACCTGCATCAGCTGCACGAGGACGACCGACGGCGCCTTTTGGTCCATCGCCTGGAAAGCTTCGAAGAGGGGTTTTCCCAGTGGTGGAATCAAGATCTCCTCACCATGAACCACCCCCGCTACCGGATCGATAACTGGGAAGAATTTTCCAAGGTCATCAAGAACGCCTTTTGGCATCAGGAAAATTTCCCGCCGCCCCGGCGTGTGGCGGAAGAGCTCTTGGAGCACATGGAGCAGAGCGGCGAAAAGGAAGTCTTTTTCCGGGATGTGCTGTCTTCATGGGTCCAGGACTTTCGGGGGGCGGGGGATCTTTTCCCGCAAGGGCGGAGGGACGAGGCGGGAACCGACCGCCGGGAAATCGAAAACTTGTCCGATCTGCGCCGGATTTTGGCTCGGTTGTGCCGGGATACGAGGCCTGCCGCCGAAAAGGCGGACTTTTCCGCATCGGTGCCGGGTTCAACCCGCCGTCGCATCGACGCCGTTTGGAAGGCCTTTCAAAAGTCGCCCGTGACTTTCGCGGCGACCTTTTCCCTGTCCGACGGGGATTTCACCGACCTGGAAAAACAGCATGTGAGGGATCGCCTCGGGGGGCAGCTCCCGGCGGATCTTTCCCTGGTGCCGTCCATGGCCGGAGGCCTTGAAGCTCTCGTGCTGGGATTGATCGGCGCCCTGCTGGAACAACAGGATCATCAAAGGCGGTTGGCTGCCCTGACGGAAGAAGCCGTGCGCTGCGAACAGGCCGAAAAGCTTCCGCAGGAAGCTGTGCGGGCGTGGATTTTCGAGGCCCTGGAGGCAGGCCATGAACCTCGGCAGATTCTGGAAAAAGTGCTGGGGTGGTTTCACCAGTTTCCCCTGTGGAAAGACCGGATCCTCGTGGATGCGCTCCAGAAGATGGTGAGCCTGACCCGCTGGCGAAACCTCCTGGAAACTTTCCCGGGGGTGGTTCTGGAAGGGATTCCTGCGGAAGTCAGGGAAAGCTACGCGCGAACGTTTTCTCGATGGATGGAAAGGGTCGCAGAGGCCGTAGGGCGATTAGGGGATTTTGATCGAGAACGGCTGCTTTACTACCTATTTGTTCTGGCCAAGAGGGAAGGCGATTTGGACGTCATCACGGCCCTTTTGCGGGAAATCCGGGAGACGTCGGATGTCATCGAGGCGGCGTGGCTGCAGTTCACCAACGATCGGCTGACGGAAGTTCTGCCCGCCCCTCCGACCAAGGGCCTGGAAGCTCGCTACAGCCTGCTGATCAACCGCCTCAAGGACCTGGAACCCGTGTGTCGAGGTCTGATGCAAGGCCTGTCTCGAAGCGAAAAACCTGATGTGGCGGCGGCGGTGCGCGAACTGCAGCTCTACATGCGATTTCACATGGTTCGCGATGAGGCCGAAGCCATGGATGCGGACGCCTGTTTCGAAACTTTTTGGGAGGAAGGCTACAACCTGGAAGGGTTGGACAAGGAAACGCTCCGTCAGGCTTTCCTGGCGGAATGGAAAAACCGGGAACGATGGCGAAAAGACCGGGTGTGGCTCATGACCATGGCCGTCGCCCGAAGGCTTGCATCCCAGAGCCATGAGCTCTACGAGGCGGACAAGGCTTTTGCCAAAATGCGCCAGGGCCTTCTCAAGGAGGATGGACCTGAAGAAGGCCGGGATGTGTGCCGGCGCCGGGGAATCGCCCTGGGCACGGTCAAGGAAGCCATGTACCGCGAGTTGTCCGAACTCTTGGAAAGGGAACGGATGGATTCCTTCAGGACGCGTATTCGCCAGATCGTGCATCAGTTGGACCGCAAAAGATTGCGGATCGTGCAGGCCTGGTTTTCGGGATCCATCGACCGCTACAGCGTTTTCCACGTGCTCAGGCAGTATCAGAAGCGGGCTGAGCCGCCGAGCGACGACGATTTTCGAGAGTTTTTCATGGAACAGTGGTTTCGGCGTGTGGACCGGCTGCGGGAATCGGATCGCGCGGACCGCGACGATCGGATTCGAGAAGTGGATGAAGGATTTCACGCCCTCTTGGGGGTGTCTCCTCTGGCGCTGGAAAAAGAAGCGGCAAAGGAGGCAGCCGAGGCCTGGAAGTCCTGGATCCGAGAGACCGAAGAAGAGATCCGTCGTAGGCTGATTGCGGACGAGGTGCCTACGGCGCCCTTATGAAAAAGGCCGCACCCTTATTTTCCGCCCTTTTCGACCTCGGCGGGTCGTCACGGCGTGATGAACGCCGCGGCCGGCCACGGAAAAGAAGAATATTCAAGGAGTCGTCGCCATGAGCGCCTATCAACCTTTGGACCCGAACATGACATGTCGTCCCTCGTGGTGGGTGGAACGTCTTCGGTGCGTTTCGGGCCGCCCAGTTCCAGTTCGGGACACGCGCATCCCGAAAGACGGGAAACCTCTGGCGGCGGTCGTCGGTGCCCTTCGGGCAGGATTGGACGAGCTGCGGTTGCTTGTAGGGGCGGATTCGGAGGCTTTCCGGGGTTTTGTCGAAGGGCTGCGCGCCGAGGCCTTGGGACCGTGGGGAGAGGATCCTGAGCGCCGTTTGGTCGGGCTGGTTAAAGAGGCTTTGGGGCGAAGGGATTGGCGCGAAAAAGACATCATCGACATGATTCTCGCCTATCTCACGGCGCTGGGTCCTTCGCTGCCCGAAGATGTGAGAATGTCTTGGGAAAGGTTGGAAAGGGCGGCGAAGGCGCGCAACGGTGCCGAGCGCACGCTCATGGAAGGCCTCATCAGCGAAGCGCGGGGGCGTCTTGGCGGCTTGGCGTGGGCCCGGGAGCATGCCTTGGAAAAAGGACCCCGTGAGGGCGCCTTCGGCCTTTCTTCCCTTCGATGGCTTCGAGAAACACTGGCCGCCATGACGGGATGCGCCGGCGATCTCGCCGACCGTTCCGATGAGGAGTTGGCGCGCCTGAGTCCGGCCGAGATATGGCAGGATTTGGACGAGGCTTTGACGAAAGCCTGGGGGAAAACGGGCCGGAGCTTTCCCGTCAAAGATTTGGAAAAAGCTTCCTTGTATCTCATGGAGGACATGGGAGCGAGGAGTCCCAACCATCGGTTCTTCATCCGTTTTCTCATTGAAGACGAAGCGGCCTATCGGCGCCTCTTGAGAACCTGTTACGCCGACGAAACGGTGCAGAGGGCCTGTTTGGATCAGGAATGCGAGCGGTTCAACCGTCTTCCGGAACATGCGGCCCACCGGGTGTTCTACGACGCCGACGAAAAAACGTGGTGGCTTAAAGCGTTTTTCCTCAGGCCGGACGTGGTGCACTGTTTCGTGGAACGGGAAAGAGCCAAGGATATTTACCATGTCCTCGCGGGACTGGAACCTAAAGCCTATCTGCCTCGGGTGCTCCATGAAGTTCAAGGGCTTTTCGGGTATGTGACACCGGAGGCGTGCCGCCACATCGTCCAGCGCCTCGGCTTGGATCCCGAAGACGTTCTTCGGGTGATCGCCTCCTACAAGCAGTACAGCGCCGATCCCTCGGGGGACATCATCATCTACGTGTGCAAGGGAACAGCGTGTTTTCTCCGCGGCCAGCCTGAACTGTCGCGTCGGCTCACTGAGGAAATCGGGGCGGAAGTGGACGCCGTGGGCCGCTACGGGGTGCAGTATGTGGAGATGGATTGTTTCGGGGTGTGCCATCTGGCTCCCGTGGTGCGCGCCGGAAATCGTTTCTATGGAAAGCAAAAGGCGGAAGATATTCCCCGGCTGGTGAATAGCCTCATCCAGGGCCCCGACTACGAAAACCGGCAACGGTTCGTGTCGCGCCTTTTGGAAAAGATGCGTGCCGACAGCGTCAGCGAGCCCGTGGATGCTTTGAGGGTCGAATCCGTGGGAAAATTTTCCAAAGTCGACCGCTTGGGAGTGCGGGAAGAGGGCGCGTGGGACGATTCTTTGGAGGGATGTTCGGTAATTTTGGACGACAAGGGCGCTGTTTCCATACTCCTACCGGACGGTTTCGCGCACGGCGTAGGCCGACTGGTCCCTCGGGTTCTTCCTTTCATCATGCGGGATGCGGACGGTTTCAATCGTTTCGGCGCCGTCGTTCTCGATGATCATCGTCGGGCGGCACGGGTGTTGGGCGTGCCCGACCTGACGGACGAGGAGGTGATCCGGGGCGCGCTTCGTCCGACGGCTCGAGTCGTGGACGGCCGCGTGGTGCTCTCTTCCCATGAAAAGACCGTGGTGCTGGGCCCTTATACGGATCGGGTGCTCATCGCCGACGCCCCTGATGCCTACGTCGCCGTTGTTTTGGCGGAAGGAGGTGCTTCAGGTCCTTTCGTCGAAACCGAAGCAAGAGGCCCTGACAGGGTTGCGTCCGAAGAGGCCTCTTTCCGGGCGGGCCAAGACCGGGTTGTTTTGGATTTCGCCGCTGCAGGGCGTCCGTCCTGCATGGCGTCCTATCGAGCGGCGGGGGGCTATGAGTCGGTCTACCGGGTGCTGGGATTTCGCGGGGAGCCCCCGTGGGATCCGGAACGGATCATCGCGGAAGTGCGGGACGCGAAGCTTCGGGGACGGGGCGGGGCGGGCTTTCCCACGGGACGCAAGTGGGAAGCCATGTTACGGGCCGTGTGTCGGATCGATCCCGAAGACGGCAACCAAGACCCGGTGAAACTCATCGTGGCCAACGGCGACGAAGGAGACCCGGGGGCCTTCATGGACCGCACGCTCATCGAGGAAAAACCCCATCAGGTTCTGGAAGGAATGATCTTGGCCGCCGTTGCCGTGGGCGCCCGCTACGGGGTGATCTATGTGCGAAAAGAGTATGAAGACGCCGTGAGAAGCCTGGAGGACGCGCTTTTCGAGGCACGGCGCTGCGGGTTTCTCGGGCGGGATATTTTTGGAGTGTCCGGATTGCACTTTGACGTGGAAATCCGATTGGGGGCCGGGGCGTTCGTGGCCGGAGAGAAGCGGGCCATCATGCGGGCCATTGAAGGAAAGCCTGCAGAACCCACCATCAAGGCCCCGTCCAACACCGTGCGCGGGCTTTGGGGAAAGCCCACACTGCTCAACAACGTGGAAACCTTTGCCAATGTCCCCGTCATTCTTCACCGAGGGAGCGCCTGGTATGCCCGGCTGGGCACGTCCCGAAGCGGCGGGACCAAAATCTTTTCCGTCGCCGGCATTGTCAAGAAAACCGGGCTCGTGGAAGTCCGCTTCGGCAAGACCCTTGGGGATGTCATCGAAATCTGCGGCGGAATCCAGGACGGAAAGAAACTCTCCGGAGTCCAGATCGGGGGGCCGTCCGGAGCCATCCTGTCCTTGACCGGCGCTCGGGCTTACCTGCTCCAGACGCCTTTGGATTTCGACACGTTCAACGATGCCGGCGCCATGTTGGGTTCCGGCGGGTTGGTCTTTATCGGAGAAGACGACGACGTCGTCCGGCTGGCTCGCCATTTTACGGATTGGCTTTCGGAAGAATCCTGCGGTCAATGCCCGTCGTGTTTTCGAGGCACCCGGGCCTTGGGGCGTGTCCTGGACAAGATCCTGGCCGGTCAGGGCACAGCGGGCGATATTCACGAATTGTGGGCTTTGAGCGATGTGGTGCGGGCCGGAAGTCAGTGCGGCCTAGGAACAACCGCCGCCAACCCCGTGACCAGCGCCTTGCGGTTTTTCCCCGCGTCCTTTTTCCACTACCTGCTCGGCAACCCGGAGATGCAACCTCGCGATGTCTTTGAGGCCCTGGAGGCCCTGAGGCTCCTGACACGACAGGAAATCGTTCGTGTTGCGGGAGTGCGCCGACACGTGGAAGGGGCGGCTTTCACGCTGAAACGGCATCTGGTGCGGTTCCTGGTGGAAGAAATCGAAAAAATCGATCGCTACCGGCCGTTGCCTTCCCGAATGACCGATCGGTTGCTCCGGTTGCTGGGCCTGCCGCGCTACGAAGTGGGCCAAAGAGAAGTCGTCATGGAATGGCGCGATGTGGCATAAAGGCAAAAGTGAAGAGGGAAATCCAGCTGTCAGGAAAACGTTGCCCTGGAGGGGGACCATGATGACCAAAGAGAGAACGTACTTCCAAGCCTTTCGAGAAATGGTGCAGGTGGTGAGCGGCACCTTGGATGTGCAGGTGGTGCTGCAGGCCATGGTGAGCACGATTCCCCAGGTCTTGGGGGCCAAGGCCTGTGCCGTCCGCCTCCTGGACCCCAAAGGCCGCACTCTGGAATTGGCCGCCAGTCACGGACTCAGTGACGCCTACATCCACAAGGGGCCTGTCGATGCGGACCAAAGCCTTGCCGAAACGCTTCAAGGAAAGACCGTCGTCATCCACGATGCATCGACGGACCCTCGAGCCCAGTACGGCGAAGCGGCCCGCAAGGAGGGGATCGTGGGCATCTGTTCCGTTCCCCTTAAGGTCAAAGGGAGGGTGATCGGGGTCCTGAGAATTTACACCGAGGAGCCCAAGGAGTATGTCCCCGACGAGCTGGCCTTTGTGGAGGCTTTGGGAGAATTGGGAGGCATTGCCATTGAAAACGCCCGTATGTACGAGCGGCTGAAAAAGGATTACGAAGAGGTCATGAGCGATGTCTTTCGCTTTGTGGGGTATCGGCGCAGCCTGTGATCCGGACTGCACGGGGGGGAGCGGCTGGGGAAATCCTACGAAAACGGTCGTGTAAGATATCAGGAAAGTTAAGAAATTTTTAAAGTTTCCCGCCGATTCGCCGATAGTTTTTTTAGATGGCGGCGAACGCCCGCTCAAGGGGAGAGCGTGCGGGCTTGAATCCGGTCAGAGTGAGGGCGGCGGAAATGGCGGTCGGGGCGGTTGCAGCGGTTGCGGAGAAGGACTACGGCGCTCTGGATTTTCGAAAAGCGAAGAAACAGTCCCTGGACGGGCCGGTCAAAATCGAAGATCTGGGCTACGTGCCTTTTCCGGTGAAATTTTTGGTTCCGGATTTCATGATCCCGTGCGATCTCTTTGTTCCCGTGCTGGCCAAAGGGGAAGAGCTTCCCACCTTCGTCAAGGTCTTGGACCGAGGGCAGTTTTTTTCCGAGGAGTGGAGGTTCGCGCTCAAGGAACAGCGTGTGGACATGCTCTATGCGGAAGAAGACGCCGCGATGGGCCTCGACGACTATTTCGCCGAAGTCCTCCATGCCTTCACCGAAGACGAGGTGACCCCCACGTGGCAAAAGGCCCTGGTTTTGTACAATTACGGGGAATTTCTCGCCCGGCGCCTCTTTCAGGATGTGCATGACGGGGATCTCTTCGAAAAAACGATCCATTGGGCAGACTCCGTCGTTGGGCTCGTCCAGGGGCAGCAGGCGAAGGTTTCCGTGATCTATCGGCTGTTTTCCCGAGATTACGAAACTTTCAACCACAGTGTCCAGGTGGCGATGCTGGCCGCGGCTTTTTGCGGCTTTTGCGGCTGGCGCTCCGAGGACGCGACTCGTGTCGGTGTCGCCGGGCTTTACCACGATATCGGAAAAATCTGGGTAGACCAGAGGATCCTTCTCAAGCCCTCATCCCTCACCCGTGAAGAATTCGGCCAGATCCGTCGGCATCCGCAGGCCGCTTACGACCATTTGGCGGCCTTAGACTGGATGAACGCCGATCAGTTATCCGCCGTTCGCGAACATCACGAATCCATGGACGGCACGGGCTATCCTCAGGGGCTCAAAGGAGCGGACATCCATCCATACGCTCGGGTTTTGCACATCTGTGATTGTTTTGACGCCTTGACCACCCACCGGCCCTACAAAAAAGCCGTCACCCCTTACAAGGCCTTGAAGCTCATGCAAAGTGAGATGAGGCTTTCTTTCGATCGACACCTCCTGTATAAATTCATTCAATTTCTCGGTTCTTGAGCCGTACCGGCCGAGAAAGCCGAAAAATTCGAAACTGGAGACAGTATTGAGGTGCGCGATGCCTGAAAGACAGGTCTATCTTTACGACACCACTTTGCGTGACGGGACGCAGGCCGAGGACTTCAACCTTTCCTTGGCCGATAAGATCCGGGTGGCTCTGAAATTGGATGATCTTGGGATTCATTACATCGAAGGGGGATGGCCGGGATCCAATCCCAAGGACGAGGAATTTTTTGCGGAGATCCGAAATTACGAACTGAAACGGGCCAAGATCGCCGCCTTCGGATCCACGCATCACCCGAGTAATCGGGCCGATCAGGACGCCAATCTGCGCGCCTTGGTGGACGCCAAGACTCCCGTGGTTACCATTTTCGGCAAGAGTTGGACGGTGCACGTCAAGGATGCCTTGAAAACCACGTTGAACAAGAACCTGGAAATCATCCGAGACAGCTTGGCTTTCCTCCGGCCGCAGGTGGAGACGCTCTTCTATGATGCCGAACACTTTTTCGACGGTTTCCGGGACAATCCTGAATACGCTCTGGCCACCTTGGCCAAAGCCGTGGAAGGCGGGGCGGAATGCCTCATTTTGTGTGACACCAACGGCGGGAATCTGCCGTCGACCATTCAGGAAGCCATCAAAGCCGTGCAGGCCCGTTTTCCCAACGTTCCCTTAGGGATTCACGCCCATAACGATTCGGACTTGGCTGTGGCCAATTCACTGGCGGCGGTGGAAATGGGCGTCGTCCAGGTTCAAGGGACCTTCAACGGTGTGGGGGAGCGCTGCGGTAACGCAAACCTGTGTTCCATCATCCCCACGCTGTGCCTGAAGATGAACATCCCGTGTTTGGCTCCGGAAGATCTGAAAAAACTCAGGCGAGTCAGCCGATTCATCCTGGAAATTGCCAATGTGCCGCCCAACCGTTACCAACCTTACGTGGGCCGAAGCGCCTTCGCCCACAAAGGCGGGGTCCATATCAGCGCCGTGGAACGCAGCCCCCGCACCTACGAACACATTGATCCGGAACTGGTGGGCAACAAGCGCCGATTTCTCATCTCCGACCTGTCTGGCAGGGCGGCTGTTCAGAGAAAAGCCGTGGAATTCGGCATCCCCCTTACTTCCAAGGACCCTGTGGCCTTGCAGGTGCTCAATCAAATCAAGGAACTGGAACATCAAGGCTATCAGTTTGAAGCCGCCGAGGCCAGCTTTGAACTGCTCATCAACAAGGCCATGGGCCGGTTCAAGAAATACTTCGAACTCATCGGATACCGCGTGGTGGACCAAAAGCTCAGCGAAAACGGGGAGCCGGTGTCGGAAGCCACCATCCGCGTCCGCGTCGGGGGGCAGGAAGAGCATACGGCGGCCCTGGGGCAGGGGCCGGTGAACGCCCTGGACAACGCGCTGCGCAAGGCTCTGGAAAAGTTCTATCCCGAACTCAAAGGCATGGAGCTCACGGACTACAGGGTTCGCGTTCTTCCCGGCAAGGAAGGGACGGCGGCCAAGGTGCGCGTGCTCATCGAATCCCACGACGGCAAGGAACACTGGGGGACCGTGGGCGTTTCCCACGACATCTTGGAAGCCAGCTGGCAGGCCCTCGTGGACAGCATCAACTACAAAATGTACATGGGGGAAAAGGCCCAAGAAACCAAGACGGCCAAATAATCTTAATGGGCCTGGCGAGGGCGAACGGCAGCGTGACGGAATAATGGGGATTGCCGACGGCATGTTGTCGCCAGTCCCGAACGATCATGGGTGCCCTTGCCTCACCCGGCATGGGTGAAAAAGCGGGCCGGGCAGGCACTCTTTGTGGAAGCGCCGAGAGGGGCGACCGTCCCTCATCGCGCTTTTCGCCTCTCCCACTGTAGACCAAAGCCGAAGTTTTTTCACAACAAGGTGTCCCGCTCCCTCGTTTCCGCTCACGATGCTTTCTTTGCGCCTGGGCGCGAGACCTTTTTTACCTCGCGCCAAGGGGAGTCGTCTCGGTCGCTCCGGTTCGTCGCCTTTCTAGTTGTTGAGGCTTTGGACGGGTGCGGGGATGCGGCCGCCGAGCCGAATGAATTCCGTGGAGAGATCCCCATTGGGTATGGGAATGATGGTCGCCTCTCCCAGTAGGCCCCCGAAGTAGGCTTTTTCTCCCGCTTTTTTTCCGGGGACTGGGATGAGCCGGGCTGCGGTGGTTTTTCGGTTGATAACACCGATGGCCATTTCGTCAGCGATGATGGCGGCGAGGGTTTCGGCGGACGTATCGCCCGGCAGAGCCACCATATCGAGCCCGACGGAGCAGACGCTGGTCATGGCTTCGAGCTTTTCCAGGCTGAGATGCCCCTTTCGGGCCGCCTCGGAAATGTTCAGATCTTCGCTCACGGGGATGAACGCGCCGCTCAAGCCGCCCACATAGCTGCTGGCAAAGGCGCCGCCTTTCTTGACTGCATCGTTGAGCAAGGCCAAGACCGCCGTCGATCCCGGGGCGCCGATGCTTCCCAGGCCCAGGCTCTGGAAGATTTCCCCCACACTATCCCCCACGTTGGGTGTGGGCGCCAGGCTGAGGTCCACGACACCGAAGGGGATTTCGAGGCGGCGGGCCACTTCCCGGCCGATGAGTTCCCCGACGCTCGTGACTTTGAAGGCCGTCCGTTTGATGACTTCGGCCAGCCGGCCCAAATCCAGCGCGGGATTGGTCCGTCGCGCCCGATCGATGGCTTTTCGCACCACTCCGGGACCGCTCACCCCCACGTTGATGACGCATTCCGGTTCGCCGACACCCAGGTAGGCTCCCGCCATAAACGGAATATCTTGGGGAATGTTTGCAAAGACGCACAGCTTGGCGCACCCGATGCCGTCCGCGTGGGCGGTAGCCGAGGCGGTGCGTTTGATGACATGGCCCATCATGAGAACGGCATCCATGTTAATGCCCGCCTTGGTGGCGGCCACGTTGACCGAAGCACAGACCCGCTCGGTTTGAGCAAGGGCTTCCGGAATGGCGTCGATGAGGCTCACATCTCCGTTGGTGAACCCTTTTTCCACCAAGGCGCTGAAGCCGCCGATGAAGTCCACGTGAACCTCTTGGGCGGCCTCGTCCAGCGTTCGGGCGACCTTGATGAGATCGTCCCGAGCGAAAGCGGCGCCCACCACGGCGATGGGGCTGACGGCAACGCGTTTGTTCACCACCGGGATGCCGTACTTGTCTCCCACGTCATCGCACACGGCA
This sequence comes from Desulfosoma sp., assembly GCA_037481835.1. Classification (GTDB taxonomy): domain Bacteria; phylum Desulfobacterota; class Syntrophobacteria; order Syntrophobacterales; family DSM-9756; genus Desulfosoma. Next base: position 48,683 of record JBBFKW010000007.1, read on the forward strand.
ACGAGATTTTGGGCAAGGCGGACGATTTTTCGTCGCACCTTGTCGCAGAACCTGTCCACGTCCGGGTCGGCGCAGTCGAAAAGACTCACGCCTAGGGTGACCGTGCGGACATCCAGATGTTCGCTGCGAAGCATTTCCAGAGTGGAGAGAATTTCCCGATCCGAGAGCATGGTGCGTCCTGACTCCTAAAGGAATGTGGCCCTTGAAAGGATGGGATCAAATGCGGTGGATCGCCTCGAAAATGTCCCTGTGTTGAAGACTCAAATCCAAGCCCAGGTCTTCCGCCCTTTGGCGAAGAGCCTTGCGAAACGCCTGCTGGTCGATATGCAAGGGAATATCCACTTCGTAGATCATGATGTTTCGCCGGGGGTCGGCCCCTCCGCGGAAGGCGGCCCGAAGATTTGTGATGTTCACCCCGAACCGGGCCATCACGTCCGTAATGCCGGCCACAAGCCCCAGGCGGTCCGGACCGATAGTGGTGACGACGAAAGGTTCGCTGGGTGGTGCCTCATACCGGCCGGCTTCTTGCGTGGGCTTGAGGAGCACGGCCAGGCCCATGGGCTTGAGGTGCTCCTGCAGTTTCTTTTCCAAGTCCTCCATGGAGAGGTCCTCGGGCAAGGAAGCGATAAAGATGCCGGCGAATTCCGACTGCAAAATGGTTTGACTCACATCTTCGATATTGCATCGGTTTTCCGAAAGGACTCGGGAAACCGCGGCAACAATCCCGGGCCTGTCGGACCCGAGGACGGAAATGACAACCTTAGCCGCAGGCATGGCCGAAACCTCCGTGTGCAGGGACAAACTCATCGAGAGGCCCGCACGCTAGCGTGAGCACGAAAAGAAGTCAATGATCCGAAAAGGAAGCTTCAAGGTTTGCTCGACGGGACTGAAAAGACATGCCGGTATCAGCATGCCACCGATGATCCTTGTGGCGCCGGCGCCCTATCGATACGAGATTCAATCGAGCGGCCCCTTTCGTCATGGCCGTTAAAAACCCTCGGCACCGCGTTCCGCTGGAAAGGGCGGCCTCCAAGCCCGATCGGGCGTCCCGGCGGGTTTCCAATGAGGCGCTCGGCGTGCTTTTGTGGAAACCCGATAGGGTCTTGGTCGCACGGGAGCTCCGACACGAAAATGTCGCTCGACTTTGAGCGCCCCTCTTGTTAAAAGTTTCAGTAAGCGTGTCCCTGAAGAGCAGGTTTTATGCGTCCGTATGTTTCCGACGTGACGTGACCGTCACGTTCTCGAGGAGCGTTCCCATGAAAGTCCTTTTGGTTTATCCGGAAGTTGCTGAAACGTTTTGGAGTTTCAAGCATGCGCTGCGCATTGTGCGCCGCAAGGCGGCGTTCCCGCCGCTGGGTCTTCTCACCGTGGCCGCCCTCCTGCCTGACCATTGGCAGAAAAAGGTCGTGGACATGAACACGCGACCGCTGGAAGACAGAGACCTACTGTGGGCGGACTATGTGTTTGTGAGCGCCATGATCGCCCAACGGCGTTCCACCAGAGAAGTGGTCCAGCGGTGCGCTCGCCTGGGTGTGCCCGTGGTGGGGGGAGGGCCGTTGTTTTACGGCTACGCTGAAGATTTTCCAGAGGTCTCCCACCTGGTCATCGGGGAGGGTGAGGCCCTTGTTCCGGAATTGGCGAAGGATTTGGAGGGAGGGCGCGCTCGGCCATTGTATCGAACGGACGAGCATCCCGACTTGGATCAGACGCCGCTGCCCCTTTGGGACCTCATTCGGTTGAAAGATTATGCCAGCATGAGTGTCCAGTATTCCCGGGGATGCCCGTTCAACTGCGAGTTCTGTGACATAATCGTCTTGAACGGCAGGAAGCCGCGCACCAAGTCTCCGGAACAAATGATCGCCGAACTGGAGGCCCTTTACAGCAGAAAATGGAGGGGGTCGGTCTTCATCGTGGACGACAACTTCATCGGCAACAAACACCGTGTGAAGGGAGTACTGGAAGCCATAATCCGCTGGCAGGAACGGCGCGGGTGGAAGTTCAGCTTTTACACCGAGGCGTCCGTGGATTTGGCCGAAGACAAGGAACTCATGGATCTCATGGTGCGTGCCGGTTTCAACAAAGTTTTCTTGGGATTGGAAACCCCGGCGACGGAAAGCCTCAAAGAATGCGGCAAGGGTCAAAACCTTCGCCGCCCCTTGGATGAGTCGGTCCGAATCATTCAGAACAGTGGCCTTGCGGTCATGGGCGGCTTTATCATCGGCTTTGACAACGATCCACCCGACATCTTTCAAAAGCAGGTCCATTTCGTCCAGTCCACGGGCGTCGTGACGGCCATGATCGGCCTGCTGACCGCCGTGCCCGAAACGCGACTTTACAAGAGGCTGGAAAGGGAGGGTCGACTATTGTTCAAGCCCAGCGGCGACAATACGAGCCTCGAAGGGACCTTGAACTTCATTCCGAAAATGGATCGGCAAAAGATCATGGAAGGCTACCGGTGGGTGATGGATACCATCTATTCCCCCACCATGTATTACGAGCGGATCAAAGCTTTCTTGGAAACATATCGGCCGCGGGCCAAAGCCGCCTTGGAAAAAAACGATCTTGTCACTTTCGTGCGTTCCCTGTGGTATCTTGGGGTGCGTGACACCAAGGCGTCTCGATCCTGTTTCTGGAAACTCCTCAAGGAAACCCTCGTGCACTATCGTTCAAGCCTTACCGATGTGGTGACCGTGCTCGTCTACGGCTATCACTTCCGGAAGCTCTTTCACTCGGGCATGTTCCACGGCCATGAGGTTACCGACGGGCGTTCCTGACCCGGAAAGGGAAAAAACGCGCGCCACACTTTCCCGTTTTTCGTCTAGGTGGGGTTGATTTCGGCCGCCGCCTCAAGGCGGCCGAAATGGGCGAACCGGCGGCGAAGGTCGCCTGTGTGAGGAACAAAACGCAGCCGACGCGTCGTCGGGCCGAGGATTTCCAAGAAAATATCCAGCCTTGCCGAAGGGAGGAAGGGCCCGAGCCGTTCGGGCCATTCCACCACGGCGACGCCGTCCCCGAAAAGAGCTTCCCTCCAGGGGAGGGTTTCCAACTCGTCGGGATCGCCCAGGCGGTAGCCGTCCATGTGGTAGAGGCGAAGCCGCCCTTCGTATTCGTTGATGATGGTGAAGGTCGGGCTCGTGACGGCCGTTCCCGCGGGGACTCCCAAGCCTCGAGCGATCCCTTTGGTAAGGAGGGTCTTGCCCGCTCCCAGTTCTCCCCACAAGGCCACCACATCGCCCGCGACCAAGCGTTTTCCCACGGCTTCCCCCAAGGCCAAGGACGCCTCGGGTGACGCGGATTCCACGCACAGGCTTTCCGTCATGCTTTTTCCAACGCTCCGATCACGAAGGGGATGTGTTCCAAGAGATCCCCCGCCAAAAGACCGCGCGTCGTCAGTCCTCGGCACACCTTTTCGGCCGCGGCGCCGTGGACGTACACCCCGAGGCACGCCGCATGGAACGGATCCAGTCCCTGGGCGATGAATCCCGCTATCATACCGGTCAAGACATCCCCCATGCCGCCCGAGGCCATGGCTGGTGTCCCGGAGCCGTTGACGGCCAGCCGCCCGTCCGGGGCGGCGATGACGGTGCGATGGCCTTTGAGAACGACGATGACACCGTGCGTGCGGCTGAATTCCTGAGCGGCCCGGAGCCGATCGGCCTGGACGTCCGGGACGGAGCAGCGGAGCAATCGCGCCATTTCCCCCGGATGGGGCGTCAGGATCACGGGAACGGCCGCCTTGTGCAGGGTTTGGGGAGCATCAGCCAGGAGGGTCAAGGCGTCCGCATCCAGCACCAAGGGGCAGGGCGAGCGGGCGATGAGATCCTCGACCAGGCGGCGGGTTTCTTCATGGAGTGAAATACCCGGCCCGAGGGCGAAAGCCTCTTTGTCTTCCAGGAAGGCAAGGATTTCCGGTCCCGCCGCCTCCGCGGCGCTCTGCTCCGACGTTTCCGCAATGGGCAGGGTCATGGCTTCGGTGAGCTTGACTTCCAGGATGGGGTTCAGGGAACGGGGAATGAAAAGGGTCACAAGCCCCGCCCCCACCCGCGCCGCGCCCAAGCAGGCCAGCGTCGCGGCACCGGTTTTTCCCGGGGAGCCGGAAAGGACGCACACGTGCCCCGCCCGTCCTTTGTGGGTTTCGGCCGGCCGCGGCCGCAGCCACTGGCGGCAGGTGTCCTCGTCCAGCCACCATCGCGGGATGCCCGCGGAGGCCACCACGGCGGGAGGAATGCCGATATCCACCACATGGAGCGTCCCGACCAGGGCATCTCCCTGGGCGATTCTCTGGCCGACTTTGGGCAGTCCGAAAGTGGCCGTCGCCGTCGCGCGAACGGCCGCCCCCAGAATCTTTCCCGTGGAGGCATCCAGACCCGACGGCACATCTACGGCGAGCACCGGTTTTTCCAAGGCGTTGAGCGCTTCGATGACGTCGCGGTACAGCCCTTGGACGGGACTGGACAGACCCGTGCCGAGAATGGCATCGACGATGACGTCCGCTTCGCGGATGAGGGCGAATTGAGATGAAAAATCGGAACTTTCATCCCAGTGGCAGGGCCTGAGTCCGATGTTTTCCAAGATCCGGTAATTGATCAAAGCGTCGCCCCGGAGCCGTTCCGCCGGTCGCAGGCAGACGACGCGCACCGAGGCGCCGCGAGTGTGCAAGAGGCGCGCGATGACGAAACCGTCTCCCGCGTTGTTGCCTGTGCCGGCAACAACCACGACGCGGCGTTGGGCCAGGTCGGGAAGAATCCGTTCAAAAAAGGCCAAGGCCCCCCGAGCCGCGTTTTCCATGAGCACGACCCCGGGAATGCCGATTTCTTCGATGGTCCGTCGGTCCAGTTCGGCCATTTCTTGAGCGGTGACGAGAATCATTGGCGTTCCCTCTGAAATTCAGGCGAACGGAGTGGGAGGATCGTGGGTTTCCAGGAGTGCGACCGCTGCGCCGTAGAGGCCGTCGTCGGTCAGGCTGATGTGCCAGGCATGCACGCCCAGAGCGTGGACGAAGGCTCGAGCCCTTTCGGAAAGCATGAGAAGTGGTTTTCCAGAAGGGTCATTGCGGATTTCCATGTCTTTCCAATGAAGCGGGGCGCGCACGCCCGTTCCCACCGCTTTGGCGAAAGCCTCTTTGGCGGCGAAACGCAGAGCGAAGCACGCCGCTCTATTTTTTTTGGCCCCGCAGGCCTGCTTTTCAAACGCGGTAAAAACCTTTTCCAGGAATCGGTCGCCCCACCGGACCAGGCCCGCCTCCACGCGGTCGATGCGCACCATATCGATCCCGATGCCGTAGACGCCCATCAGCCGTTCACCAAATCGATCATTTCCCTCACGGCCCGCTCCATTCCCACAAGAACGGCCCGGGCGATGACAGCGTGGCCGATGCTGAATTCTTCGATTTCCTTGATCACGCGGAGCCAGAGCACATTGCGGTAGTCCACGCCGTGGCCCGCATGGACGATGAGGCCGATTTTGGCCGCCAGCTTGGCCGCCTCTTGGACCCGGTCGAATTCTTCCTGGCGTTGGGCGTAGGATTTTGCTTCGGCGAAGGATCCCGTATGGATTTCCACGCAATCGGCGTCGATTTTGGCCGCCGTCTTGACATGTTTGGGATCGGGATTGACGAAAAGGCTGACAAAAATGCCCCCCTCATGCAATCGCTTGATGGCTTCGGCCAGGGGCTCTTCATACAGGACCACGTCCAGGCCGCCTTCGGTGGTCAGTTCCTGGCGTTTTTCCGGGACCAGGGTCACCAAATCCGGCTTGATCCTGAGCGCCGTCTCGATCATTTCCGCCGTGGCCGCCATTTCCAGATTCAGCCGCGTCTTGACCGTGCGGCGAAGGATTTCCACATCCCGATCCTGAATATGACGACGATCTTCCCGAAGATGAACCACGATGCCTTGGGCTCCGGCCAATTCCGCCAGGGCGGCGGCCACAACCGGGTCCGGTTCCGAGGCGAGCCGGGCTTGGCGTACCGTTGCCACGTGGTCCACATTGATGGCTACCCGTGCCACGTTTTTATCCCTCCTAGGCTTCCTGCGAAAAATCCGTCCGATACCACGCAAAACGGGCAGGTTCGCGCCCAAGTTGATCCAAGAGGTTCAATGTGAGAGCGTCCATGGTGGCTGCTTCGGCGGGGTCGGCGTGATCGTAGCCGAGCAGGTGAAGGATGCCGTGGACCAAGAGGAGGTCCAGGATTTCGTCCAGGGAGCAGGCCGCCTTCTCGGCCATGGCCTGGGCCGTTTCCACCCCGATGACCACATCGCCCAGCATCTGGGGCGCGATCTCGGCGAAGTCCCCCTCTCGCATGGGAAAAGACAACACATCGGTCGGCTCGGCGATGCCGCGGAACCGTGCGTTCAAATCGGCCATTTCTTCATCATCCGTCAAGACAAGGCTCAATTCCCCGTCACTGCAGTCCAAGGCGTTTAAGATCCGTTCGGCTGTTTGCACCAGCCGCCCCAGGTCGATCTTTATCCGGTCGCAATTCACGCTGATTTGAATCTGGGCCATGGGGTTTCCCCTTCGCGGAACACGGCTGTGCCGGGTATTCGATGCGCTTGTGATGCACGGTGGCCAGGATCTGGTGGAAATGCTTGGCGATTTGATGGAGGTCCTTGAGGGTCAGCTCGCATTCATCCAGTTGCCCGTCGGTGAAGGCATTGTTGATGAGGCGGCTCACCATGCCCTGAATGCGGGCCGGAGTGGGTTCACTCAAGGAACGGCACGCGGCTTCCACCATATCCGCCAGCATGACCAGACCGGCTTCCTTGGTCTGCGGCTTGGGGCCGGGATAACGATAGTCGTCGATGTTGATGGGGGGCAACTCGGCCCCCTTGGACGTTATCGCCTTTTCCCGTGCTTCCAAGGCCTTCTGATAGAAATAGGAAATCAGGCTCTTGCCGTGATGCTGGTTGATGATGTCGATGATGGGCTTTCCGAGGCGATGTTTTTTCGCCAATTCCACCCCGTCTTTGACGTGGGAAGTGAGGATGAGGCTGCTCATGGATGGGGCGAGCTTTTCGTGCCGGTTTTCCGCGTCGAACTGATTTTCGATGAAGTACAAAGGCTTCTTGATCTTTCCGATGTCGTGGTAGTAGCCGGCCACCTTGGCGAGCAGGGAATTGGCCCCGATGGACTTGGCGGCCGCTTCCGTCATGTTGCCCACGATGAGGCTGTGATGATAGGTCCCCGGGGCTTGAATCATGAGTTCCTGAAGAAGGGGCTGATCCATGCTGGCCAGTTCCAAGAGTCGGATGTCCGTGGTGTAGCCGAACAAGAGTTCCGCTAGGGGGGTAAACCCTGTGGCCAGGACCCCTGAGACGATCCCGCCCATGAAGCCCAGGAAGGCGTTGGTCAGAAGGGCGACCGAGGTCGAATCTTCGTGGAAGAGAGCCAGGAGGACGACGCAGGCGGCGTTGCCCGCCCCGGTGAGCAACCCGGCGCGGATGGGAACCAGCCGGTTGCGGCAAGGATTGACCCCGTAACTGCCGATGAGCGACCCCAGGAGGACGAAAGCGAACACCTGGAAGTCGTTGCCGCATACCAAGGCGACGAACACACTGACCGCCACGGAAAAAAAGACGGCGACCGTCAACCCGAAGAAAATGCTCGCCAGCATGGCGCCGGCGGCCACGGGCACGGCGAAAAGGAAGCTGCGGTGGTCGAAGTAGCCGGGGTTGTTGCCGACCGAGGCGCTGATCCACTCGGCGGTGCGGCATAGGATCAAGAGAACGAGTAGGAGGCTAGCCAGGAAGACATAGTCGCTGCGTTGAAGACGCACGGACGGGATCCGCAGCGAAAGCATGTGCCAGAGCACGGCCAGGAAAAGGCAGGAGAACAGGAAAACACCCGTGAAGGCCGAAACTCCGTGCCCTTTGGGCAGCATGGCGGCGTAGGCGCCGAGCCTATGAACGTCTTCGTCTGTGAGCCGCTGGCCGTCCCGGATAATCATCTCGTTTTTCTTGATTTGGATGTAGACCGGTTTGACGGCTTCTGCAGCGGCGCTTTCAGCCTGTTGGGTTTCAAAGCGATTGAAGAAAAGGTTGGGTTCCAGAAGCTGGGCACAGAGGAAGGCGACGGCCCTGGCCAGATAGATGTCGCCCTCTTGCTGGAGAATCATCGTCACGGCCTTTTCACGGGCTCGACGAATGTCGGGAAATTCGCTGAGGGACCCGAAGGTTTCTTCTCGAAGCGAAGGGATCATTCGGACCACAATGGGCCGGGCTTCCATTCGAAGGTGCTGAAAGGCGGCCAGGTCCGGATCGTCGGCTCCGGGCAGAATCCCGTGGTCGAAAAAGGTCTGAAGCCATGTGCCGACACGGTTTTCCAAGGATTCCGAAAAGCCATCGGCAGTCAGGATCAGGTAGATGTTGTCCGGGACGGAAAAGCCCAAGGCCCCTTCGAAGGTGGGCCGATGGGGTCCGAACCGGCTCTCCCGGGACACCCCGTCACGGTGCGGGAAGCGCCTGAGGAGCTCCACCCGGCGATCGGGCATGAGTCCCAGGGTTTCCTGAAGCAGGAGATCATGGAGGACTCCCCGCATGGTTTTAAAGGCTTTGGCCAATCGAAGCGCCGCGGTCTGAGCGGCCTTTTCATGAAGGTCAAAGATGAGCGGCGCTTCGCGGCGCGCCGCGTCTCGCTTCCGGGTCGTCGCCTCGTTGTCCAGGAGCAAAAAATCCCGGTCCGCCTTGATGTTTTGGGTGGCCACGTCCCCCACCCGATAAACGGGAGGGCGTTTGACAAAAGACGGGGTGATGATGAGGGCGGCTGCCAGAGAGAAGGCCAAAACCAAGATGACCTTGGCGTGTTCGGGATGGTTCCACCACTCAAGGATCCGGGCGCGGCCGTCGGGGGTTTCAGGGGACAACCGCCGGTTTTCCGGTTTCTTGTCTTTGTCCATAGGGCCGCCTATCGAGGATCCGTGGGTTTTCTCGGCGGTATCCTGCGCTCGGCATTTTCGTAGGCTTCGATGATATCTTGGACGAGGCGGTGGCGGACCACATCCACATGGGAGAAGAAGATGAACCGGAGTCCCCGAATGCCCTGCAGGAGCTCCATGGCTTCAATCAGGCCGGACGGTTTGTTGTCGGGCAAGTCGATTTGGGTCACGTCCCCTGTGATGACCGCCTTGGAGCCCAAGCCGAGGCGGGTCAAGAACATTTTCATCTGTTCGCTGGTGGTGTTCTGCGCCTCATCCAAAATGACGAAAGCCTCGTTCAGCGTGCGCCCCCTCATAAAGGCCAGCGGGGCCACTTCGATGGCACCGCGCGCCAGGAGCTTGGACGCCTTCTCGAAATCCATCATGTCGTGAAGGGCGTCGTAGAGGGGTCTCAGGTAGGGGTTGACTTTTTCGGCCAGGTCCCCCGGGAGGAACCCCAGTTTTTCTCCGGCTTCCACGGCCGGCCTGACCAAAATGATCCGCCGCACCTGATCGGCCGTGAGCGCCGACACGGCCATGGCCATGGCGAGGTACGTCTTTCCCGTACCGGCGGGACCGATGCCGAACACGATGTCGTGGGATCGAATGGCCTCGATGTATTCCTTCTGCTTGAGGCTCTTGGGCGTGATGACGCGCTTGCTCGACGTCACGAAGACCTTGTCGAGGAAGATGTCTTCCAGGCGGCTCCGGGGATTGTCGCTGAGGATCCTGACGGCGTACAGGACATCGGATGCATAGAGAGGGTAGCCCTTGTGCAGGAGGGCTTCCAGTTCGTCCAGAACGCGTTCCGCTAGGGTCACATGCGCTTTCTCTCCCGTGATGGTCACTTGAGTGCCGCGCACATGGAGGCGCACATCCAGCTGTTTTTCGATGATCTTGAGATGGGTGTTGCGTTCCCCGGCGAGGTCCTGGAGCACGGACGGGTCGTCGAAGACCTTGTTTTGAGAGCAGGCGACGGAATCGGGCATGCGAGACGCCAACAAAGGGTTTTCCTTTCTTGCGGAATCGTGCGGGATCGTCCCAACACAGCTGTGAAATATCATCCGCCGCACCGTCTGACAATGACTTCTTGAAAACCGAACCGGATGGGTGCCCCGGCATCCCTCCCCAAAATGGGAAAATCCGTTGAACCGCCCTGGGCAAATATTTTATGGTTCATTTCGAGATGCGGGCGGTCAAAGCGGTTTCGGTGAAAAAAGCTGCTGCGGGAGAAAAGGGCGGTGAACGTTCTGGATTGGATGCTCATCATCGTGGGCGCCTTATCCCTGGTGCGTGGGCTCTGGCGCGGCGCCGTTTCTCAGATTTTCGGCCTTCTCGGCTTTGCGGGCGGCTTTTTCCTGGCTTACCGTCACGGGGAGGCTCTCGGCGCTCGCCTGGCGATGCATTTTCCGTCTCTTCCCCAGCCCGTGCTCTTCAGCGATGTTCTGCTGTTCGTTCTCACCTGGTTTTTGGTCGCCCTTGCCGGGGCGTGGATCGCTCGGAGCCTGCACAGCGGAGGCCTGGGAGGGCCGGATCGGCTCATGGGCGGGTCCTTGGGCCTGCTTAAAGGGGCATTGGTGGTGATCGTCCTGGTGTGGGGGCTGAGCTTCATGGTGCCTCCGGATCATGCGCTCTGGAAGCAGTCTCGGCTTGTCCCTTATGTGCAGCAGGCGACCCAGCTCTTGGTGGAGGCGGCTCCTGAGAGTTTTCGCCAAAAACTGCACGATCCCACGAGGAAATCACCCGCTCTACCGCGCGGAAAGAACGGACAGCCGCCGGGTTCGGAAAGGGAGAGCAATGCCAGTTCCGGAAAAAATGAAAGCGGAAAACGAGCCCTGTGAGAAAAATGATCGATGGGGCAAGGTGGCGCGGCTTTGGGAGATCATCGATCGCCTGCGGGGTGAAAACGGCTGTCCCTGGGACCGGCAACAAACCCCCGAAAGCGTTCAAACCTACCTGGTCGAAGAGGCTCATGAAGCGGCCGCCGCCGTCCGAGCCGGAGCCGTGGAAGAGGCCTCCGAAGAATTGGGGGATGTCCTGTTCATGGTTCTCTTCCTGATCCACCTCTATGAAGAGGCGGGTCGGTGCACCTTGGAGGCGGTGTGCGACCGCATCGCGGACAAGATGATTCGCCGGCACCCCCATGTTTTCGGGACAACGACCGTGGATTCCGCGGCGGATGTTCGGATCAACTGGGAAAAGATCAAGGAAAAAGAAAAGAAGGACCGTCCCTTGGCGGAATTGGGTGTCCCTGATACGCTCCCGGCCCTCATTCGGGCCTACCGCGTGCTTAGCCGGGCGAAAAGCGTCGAAGTTTTCGGCCTGCCCGCCGAAGACGAAGAATCGGCGCTTCTCGAGTCCTTGTCGCGCCTGGGGCGGACTCAGGAAATGGAAAAAGAACAAGCGTCGCACGAGATCGCTCGTGCCCTGTTGGCATTGGTGGCCCTGGCTCGACGCCACGGGCTCCGCCCGGAAGATTGCCTCCACGCCTACTTGAACCGCGCGGAACAACAAGCACGGGACCGGGACCCTGCCACGGCGTCCGCCCCGAGCGATCAGAGCGGGTCGTCCCAGCGCAGGGCATCCATGACCGCATGACACGAACAGCTGGTGGCCACCAGGTAGGCGCCGGGGGACCGGAGGATCACAGACAGGGCCTCCTTAAGCTGTTCTCCCGTGTATCCACCGACTCCCGGCGCCAACTGCCGGCTCTGGATGACGACCGTGCCGTAGTCGGCGATGGCCATCTTTTGGAGGGTTTGATAGAGTTTTTCAGGGCGCGGCTTTTTGGTGATGGTGCAGAAATCTTCAGGCTCCGGGCAATCGTCCGGGCAGCGGAAAGCGGCGTGGCTGGCGTAAAGGGTGCCGGACGGCGTGCGGATCGGATGGGGCACCAAAGCGTCCACATCGTGGGGGACCGGCATACGGTGGACCGTGCCCCGCTTCCCCAGTTCCATGACGATCCAGCCGAGGGCCACATGAACGGGGACGGCAGGGATGATCCACTGGTTGTCGAAAAGGACATGGTTCGACAGGAACACGAAAACATCCCCGCGGACCATGATCAATCCTTCTTTTTTCGGAATCTCGCGAAGCCGATGGGGATCGGCGTCCACGATCACGCCCTGGGTCGGCTCATCGCCTTTGAAAAGCCGCTCCACTGCGAGGCGCCCGAAACGGCCCGCACCCAAGATCCACACCGTGGCTTCAAGGCCCATGGGGTGCGGAAAGGGTTCTTCCGCGGGCCACATCCACACTTGGCTCGTCTGCGCCATCCCGTTCCACCTCCGTCGTGGAAAAAATCGTTGCCGAAAAGGGGCACGCCATGAGCAATCTGTTTACCATTTTTGAGAAGATCGCGGAACAGAGGATACAAGAAGCGATGGAACGGGGGGAATTCGACAATCTTCCGGGCGCCGGAAAGCCGCTGACCCTGGAGGACGACAGCCATTTGCCTGCCGACCTGAGGATCGCCTACAAAATCCTGAAAAACGCGGATTGCCTCCCGCCCGAATTGGAACTGCGCAAAGAAATTCGCACCACCGAAGAGCTCCTCTCGGGGATCCAAGACACCCAGGAAAAATATCGCCAGATGAAGAGGCTCAATTATCTCATCCTCAAGCTCAATACCATGCGCCGGATATCCCCCCTCCTGGAGGAGCACCAAGTCTACTATCCCAAGGTTTTGGACCGCCTGGCCAAGGATAAGGAGAAGAAGGACGCGTGACGAGCATTCCTGCGGCCTCCCCAACGTGTCGATTCGGATGTGATGTCTTTCTCGAGGATCCTCCCAGCTGGCTTTTCCAAAAGCGCATCGGCGTCTTGGCCAATCAGGCGTCGGTGTGTGCCGACTTTACCCACGTCATCGACGCCCTGGCGGCGCGTGGGGCGCGGCTGAGCGCCGTTTTTTCGCCGCAGCACGGCTTTTACGCGGAAAAACAAGCCAACATGATCGAATCCGATCATGGCCGCCACAAGGACTATGATGTGCCCATCTTCAGCCTTTACGGCGAGACGCGGCAACCCACGGAGGCCATGCTGGACCTCATCGACGTCCTCCTCGTGGACCTCCAAGACGTTGGCACCCGTGTCTATACCTACGGGACCACGGTCGGGTTGTGTGTGGAAGCTCTGTCGAAACGTTCCATCCCAATGGTGGTTTTGGATCGGCCCAATCCCATCGGAGGCTGTCGAGTGGAAGGCAATGTGGTTCGGGAAGGGTACCGATCCTTTGTGGGCCGTTATGCCCTGCCCATGCGCCACGGGCTGACCATCGGGGAACTGGCCTCGTGGGTGGCCCGGCAGGAAGGCTGTGAAGGGCTTGTGAGCGTCGTCCGAGTTCAAGGCTGGAGGCGAAATAATCTGTGGCCCGCCACCAAGCGGCCGTGGATTTTCCCGTCGCCCAATATGCCGACGTGGGAAACGGCGCTCCTTTATCCCGGGATGGTCTTGCTGGAAGGGACCAACCTGAGTGAAGGGCGGGGAACGACCTTGCCGTTCCAGTTAGTGGGCGCACCGTACCTGGACCCCGATGCCGTGCGGGACCGCATGGATGCCTCGGCTCTCCAAGGCCTTGTGCTCCGAACCGTGGAATTCGAACCCACCTTCGACAAATGGGCGGGAAGGCGATGCCGCGGCTTTCAACTCCACATCACGGACCCCGAAATTTTCCGGCCGTATCGGTTCGGTTTGGCCTTTCTTCAGGCGGTCCTTCGGGTGCATCGGAAATCGTTTCGATGGCTCCCGCCCCCCTACGAATACGAAGAGCGGCACCTGCCCATCGATATTCTCACAGGAGACCCCGTGATCCGCACAAAATTGGAGGACGGTCAAGCGGTGACGGATTTGGAGCGGGGGTGGGAAGAAGATTTGGAAGCTTATGAGGCCGGGCGCCGTGGGATCCTTCTTTACGACGGTGAGCCCGAGGACCCGTAACGGCGCAAGGACTTAACCTTCCAGAGTGAGCAAGACCGCCTCGGCCACGTGCCTCATGGACTTGCGGGTGTCCATGCTCTTTTTCTGCAACCAGCGGTAGGCTTCCTCGCCGGTGAGGTTGAGCCTGGAGATGAGGACATCTTTGGCCTTTTCGATGATCTTCCTCTTTTCCAGTTCTTCTTGAATGATCGTGGTCTTCACCATGAGTTCGGTGTTTTCGATGGCCACAGCGGCTTGATTGGCCACGGCGGTCAGCACGTTCATCTCCAGCTCGGTGAACCGATGGGGCCGGGACGTGTAGCAGTTGATGACGCCGATGACGCGGTCCTTGACGCGCATGGGGATACTGAGCATGGAGACGAGGCCGAGGCGCTTGGCCAGTTCTTTTTCCTTGTAATAGGGGTCCTCCAGGACGTTGAGGGAAATGTGCGGTTTGTTTTCAACGACGACCTTGCCGACGACGCCTTCCCCGACCTTGAGCACCCGATCTTTGACGTAATCGGGATTGATGGCTTGCGTCGCCCGCAGGCGCAGCACGCGTTCTTGCTCATCGAGGAGCCATAAGGAACACACGCTGGAATTCATCACTTCCGCGGTGACCATCACGATGAGCCGCAAAATATCTTCCAGGTATTGGTCCGAAGTGATGGCCTTGCTGATCACGGTGAGAGCTTCAACACTCTTGTCCGCGGGGCTGGGTTCCATCGATCTTTGCGCCGCCTGAGCGAATTCGTCCAGATACCCTTCAGCGAACCGTAGCGGCGGGCGGCGCTTGTGGAGCGTTCGGGACCGGAGCTCTTCAATGCGTTTTCGAACCGCTTGGGGCACCGCCGCCTGGCGGCCGCTCAAAAAGCTATCCAGGTGCTTGTAGGTGAAGCCCATTTCCCCTTCGTCGGTCTGACCGGCCCACAACCCCGCCGAAGGGGGTTTCGTGATGATGGAATGGGGAAGTTTCAGCGCTCGGGCCAGCTTCTGAACGTCTTTTTTCAGCAGGTGAATAATGGGTTGGATGTCCGCCGCGCCGTCTCCATGCTTCGTGAAGTACCCGATTTCCCATTCGCTGCGATTGCTGGTGCCCATGACCAAGAAGCCGAGTTCGGCGGCCTTGTGGTAGAGGACGGCCATGCGCACTCTGGCCTTGAGGTTTCCCAGGAGACGGGGATCGTTGCAGGAGAGGGTTTCCGCGAGCCGATCCACGACAGGCCCCAGATCGATTTCTTCGCAGGAAATGCCCACGTGCCGACAGACCAATCGCGCATCGGCCAGATCGTCCGGAGCATTGTGACATGGCAGGATGAGCCCGAGGACGTGCTCCCCCAGGGCCTTTTTCGCCAAAGCGGCACAGACGGCGGAGTCGATGCCTCCGCTGATGCCGACGACCACGCCCCGGGCTCCGGCGCCCCGGACGCTCTCCGCAATCCATTGCACCAGACGCGCGATGTCTTCGGAGTGCTTTCGGCCGGCCATGCTTGCATGCTCCGCTTTGGGGTTTCGTTGCAAGGGGTGGGACCCCGTTTTTCCCAAGGAATCGGCCGTCTCAGCCGTTACATGCGAAGGTCTGTTTTACCCAGCACGACGGTTCAAAGCACCCATGGGCCTTGTCGCCCGGGATCTAACGGACGAGATGCCCGATACGGTTGTAGCGCACGAAAAACCGATCGGGATCCAACGTGAGTTCCCCGTCCTTGTTCCACGACCAATAAATGATGAAAGCTTTTCCCCTCAAGGCCGAGGCATCCACGAAGTGCCAAAACCGACTGTCGTAACTCTCGTCGCGGTTGTCCCCCATGACGAAAAACCGGTGTTCGGGCACGACAAGCGGGCCGAGGTTGTCTCGCGGACTTACGGCCGCCGGCAAAATCCGAGGGTCCGTGAACCGCACGTAAGGTTCATCCAAAGGTTTTCCATTGATAAAAACCTTTTTGTCCTTTATGGAAAGCGTATCCCCAGGAACCCCGATGACGCGCTTGATGAAGTCTTTGGACGGGTCTTGGGGGTACTTAAAGACGACGATATCCCCGCGCCGCGGCTGGTCCCAGTGGATGATTTCCTTGTCGACGACCGGCAGTTTGATGCCGTATCGGAACTTGCTGACGAGGATATGGTCCCCGATGAGCAGGGTGGTCATCATGGATCCCGAAGGAATCTTGAACGCCTGAACGATGAAGGCTCGTATGAACAGAGCCAAAAGAACGGCGATCAGGATGGCTTCCGAATACTCGCGGACCGTGCTTTTTTTCTTCCGCTTGACCGATTCCGATTGGGAAAAAACGCTCAACGCCGCCTCCGATCCTGCCGATTATCCATAGAGAGCGTTTCCGTTTGTGTGTTGGAAGGGCTTGATGTAAATAACAAAAGAAAGTGAGTGTCAACGCCAAAGTGCACAGGGAGCCGTAGGGCGCATGTTCCGAAAGCGTAAAGAATTGGTCGGCGTCGATGTGGGGTCGTATGCGGTCAAGATGGTCCAGCTGACCGAAGGCAAGTCTGGCCATAAGCTGGAAAACCTGGGCATGGCCCTGCTGCCCCACCAAGCCGTTTCCGACGGTCGCATCGCTCAGCCGGAGATCGTGGCCGATGTCCTTCGCAAGCTCTCGAAGAACCTTAAAATCAAGCCCGGTCCCATCGCCGCCTCCGTGTCCGGCTACGAAGTCATGATCAAGAAAATCGAAATGCCCACCATGACAGAGGAGGAATTGGGCGCTCGACTCCGTCAGGAAATCGCCCAATATGTGCCGTACCAATTGGACGAAGTGACCGTGGACTACGAGATCCTGGACGTTTCCAAGAGCCGTGCGAAGTTCATGGATGTGCTCCTTGTGGCGGCCAAAAAGGAGGCCGTCTCCTCCTATGTGGGGATGCTCTCCACGGCGGGGTTTGAGCCCGTGGTCGTCGATGTGGATTACTTCGCTTTGAGCAACGCCTTTGAAGCGACCTACGGCGTTTTTCCCGAAGAAAACATCGCCTTGATGGATATCGGGGCCTCCAAGACCACGATGACCATCGTCCAGGCCGGGCGTCCCCTTTTCACCCGGGATCTGACTTTCGGCGGCCACAGCATCACCCATCGCATCGCCGCGGAATTTGAAACATCCATGGAAAACGCTGAAAGGATCAAGCTGGGACTCGGCTCAGACAGCGTGGACCGGGCTCGGTTGGAAAAGGCTTTCGTGGAGACCCTGGCCGAATGGGGCACGGACGTCAAAAGGGCCTTGGACTTTTTCTTCAGCCATTTCCCCGAAGCCAAACTGCATAAAATTTACCTCAGCGGCGGGTCGGCACGGGTTCCCGGCTTGGAAAAATTCCTGGAAGCCGAACTGGGGATTCCCACCGAGGTATGCAACCCCTTGCAACACCTGGAAGTGGACCCCGCTCGCTTTGACCCGGCATACCTGGAGCAGATCGGACCTCAGATGACCATCGGCCTTGGACTCGCACTCAGGAGAGCAGGGGACAAATGATCCGCATCAACCTCTTGCCTGCGGAAAAGAAGCCGATCCCAAGCACCGCACGCCGCTATCTTGTCCTGTTCGCCGCGAGTGTCCTTGTGACGGCGGTGGCCATCGCTTTCATCTGGACCGGCCAGGCCAGGGACATAGAAAGGCTGCAACGGCGGGAATCGGAACTCAAGGCGGAAGCGGCCAAGTACGCCAAGTATGAAAAGATCCTTCAGGAGTTGAAACAGCAGAGGGAGACCATCGAAAAGAAGAAGGAAATTATCCGAGGGCTTGAAAGGGACCGGGATAAAATGGCCCGGGTTCTGGCGCTTTTGAGCCTCTGGGTTCCGGCGGAAAGGGTGTGGTTCGAGTCTGTCACGGTGACCGACAATAAGGTAGAGGTCAGCGGGATCGCTTTGAGCAACGAAAGTGTGGCGGAATTCATGAGGAATCTCGAACAGTCCCCCTTTGTGGTGCGGGGCAGCGTGGTCTTGGCCCATTCCAAGCAGACGGCCATGGGGGACCGCAAGCTCAGGGAATACCGACTGACGTGGTCCATGGTGCCCTACTCCCAGGTCAAGGCGGCGTTGGCGCAAAAGGACCAGAGCCCGGGGGGACCCGCTCCGGAAAAGGCGTCGCCTGGGCCGGCGGCTCAGGAAAAACCTCAAGGCTGACGCCCGGAGGCATGCATGAAGAAGGTATCCTTGCCCATAGAGGCCATCGAAGCGAAAATCGACGATCTGCCCGTGGCGCACAGGGTGTTGGTTCTCGTTGTGACCATATTGGCTCTGGCCGCCGCGTTCTACTACTTTAAGTACGAGCCTCAGAACAAGCGGATCCGGCAGCTTCGCACCAGCATTCAGAATGAGGAAACCCGGCTGGCCACGCTGAAAAAGTATGCCGCGGAATCCGAAAAGCTGGCTCAGGAAGTGGAGAAAGCCCAGGAAGAATTTGCGGCCATGCTCAAGCTGCTTCCCGACCAGAGAGAAATTCCCGCCCTGCTGGAAACGGTGTCCCAGATCGGCGCTCAGGAAGGATTGGAAAATTTGCTGTTCCAACCCCTCCCGGAAATCCCCCATGAATTCCATGCCACGATCCCGGTGCGGTTGGATCTTGTGGGCCGTTACCATCAGCTGGGGTTGTTTCTCGATAAGATCAGCCGCTTGGGCCGCATCATCCAAGTGGACTCCATGGCACTCAAGCGGCGAAGCGATTCTTCCTTGCAAGTTTCCTGCAATTTTTCCACGTACCGGTTTCTCGAAGAGCACGAAAGGAAAAAACCCGAACCCAAGAAGAAGTGATCCGAAAAGAATGGAAACAGCACTGAGTCTTCCGTGGGGATAGGGCTGAACGGATCGGCTGGAGACACCAAAGACAGGACGGGATATGATGAAGCTCCGGAATTCCTTTGAAAGTCTCGGAAAAAGAGCCGTTGCCTCCGCGGTGTGCGCCTTGTTCCTGACGGCATGGGCTTTCGCCCAGCCGCCTGGTCAGACGGCGCCCGGAACGGCCGCACCCGGCGCCGGGGCCGTGCCGTCCGGGGAACGGGTGAAGGTTTTCGGCGTTCAAGCGAAGGACTTTCCCGATCGCATCGAGGTTTCCGTGGCGACCGACAGGCCGCCGGCCCTCTATCGCGCCGTGCCGCAGGGGTCTAAAGGCTTTCAAATCGTTTTGGAAGGAGTGACGACGAGTCTCGGGTCCGGAACCGTCCCGACGGGGTCAAAGCGCCTGGGGTCCCTGAAGGTCTCTTCCGACGGCTTCGGCGTATTCACGGTTTCGGGCACGGTCGCCTCAGGTGTGGATCGACTGGAAAGCGCCGCGGAAGAAGAGCGCTTGGTGGTCCACGTGTATCCGAAAAAGGTGCAGGAAAAGGCGGCCTTCGGGGTGCCGGGGGCCGATGAAGGGAATCGGGAAGGCCGCCCCCCCAAGGATGCGGGCCGTCCGGGAGTGGCGACGGCAGCAACGCCCGCCCTTGAACCCAGTTCCTCTCCCGTAAACGTCTACCAGGGCAAACCCATCAGCCTGGACTTGCAGGACGCGGATTTGACCAACGTGTTGCGCCTCCTTGCCGATGTGAGCGGCGTCAACATGGTGGTGGAGCCGGACGTGAGCGGCAAGGTGACCCTGAAGGTCGAAAATATCCCGTGGGACCAGGTTCTGGACATGGTCCTGATGATGAACCGGCTGGGGAGGGAGGAAGTCGGCGGGGTCCTCCGCATCGCCAAGGAAGACAAGTTACGCCAGGAGATGAAAGAGCGCGAAGAGCGCATGAAGATGGAACAACAGCTCTTGCGCACCAAGAAAGATCTGGGGGAACTGGATACCGCCTACCTGCAGATCAACTACGCCGATCCAGGAGAGATTGCGGCCAAGATCTCGGAGATCAAAAGTGCGGACGGCAAAATCAGCGTGGATCAGCGCACGGGCATGATCCTCTACACAGATTATCCCGCCCGCATCGAGGCGGCCAGGGGGATCATCAGGCGGCTTGACAAACCCACTGATCAAGTGCTTATAGAGGCGCGGATCGTGCAGCTCAACACCACGGCATCCAGAGACCTGGGGGTCCAGTGGGGCTTTAATTTGACCAAAACGACCGATCATCAAGTGAATACGAACTACGCTGTAGATCATCCCGTAGCGGCCACCTCCAGCGCAAGCCTCAGTGTGGGAAAGCTCGTGGGCACAACACTGTGGAATCTGGATTTGCGCCTGCTCGCCGCGGAACAGGCCGGACGGGGAAAAATCATTTCCGCGCCGCGCGTTTTGACCATGAACCACGTCAAAGCGACCATTTCCCAGGGCACGCAGATCCCTTACCAGGCGCAAAGTGAAGACGGGATTTCCACGGAATTCAAGGATGCCACGCTGGAACTGCAGGTGACGCCGCATGTCACACCCGACGGCCGGGTGCGGCTGCAAATCCAAGCCAAGAAAGAGGCTCCCAATTACACCCAAGTCATTCCCGGACAACCTCCGGCCATCGACAGCCGCAAGGTGGATACGGAGCTCCTGGTGGACGACGGGGCCACCGTCGTGATCGGCGGCATTATCGAAGAAAACCAATCGGACACGGAAAGCCGGACACCGGGACTTCACAAGGTGCCCGTGCTGGGACATCTCTTCAAATCCCAGTCTTCACGACTGGAGAAAAACGAACTGCTGATTTTCATCAATCCACAGATCGTGGACATTTCCAGGGGGACGGTTCGAGCGGGATCCTAGGAACGAGCGGAACTGAAGGGGATTATGGTCCGAAAAAACACACGATCTTTGGGCCTGAGGGGGCGCTGTTTTTCCACGGCGCGCTGGGTCGGAGGGTTTTCCCTTATCTGGATGGTTTTGGCGGCGATCGGGTGCACGATGCAGGGCCCGACCCCCCAAGGGCAATTGCAAGGAAAAAGCTCGCAAGCAACAGACAAGGCAAGCTCCGAGGCTCAGAAGCCTTTCGGCGACCTGAAGCCCGTGCGCATCGATTACCTCAGACCGACCGAAGAGGTGCGTTTCCCTGAAATCTACATCTACAAAGACAAGAGGCGCCTCTATGTGATGGACGGCGACGTTTTGGTCCGCAATTTCCCGGTGGGTTTGGGCAAGAACCCCAAAGGCGACAAGAAATGCGAAGGGGACGGCCGGACTCCGGAAGGGAATTTTTTCATCTGTTTTAAGAATCCAAGAAGTCGCTTCTTCAAATCCCTGGCCCTGTCCTATCCCAGCCGGCGCCATGCCGAACAAGCCTTTTCCGCAGGCTTGATCTCCCCGACCCAGTACAGGGACATCATTTTGGCCCTGGATCGGCTCCTTCAGCCGCCGTGGGACACGCCCCTGGGAGGAGAAATCTACATCCACGGGGGTGGAGCCTACGGAGACTGGACCGATGGGTGCATCGCGCTCTACAACAGCGACATGACGGAACTGTACCAGATCGCCGACCGGGGCACCCGTGTGGAAGTTCGTCCTTAAGAATTCGCGACGCCCTGTGCAGCCCCCTGTGACATGCCCTCTCAGAGACGCCAGCGCCGCCTTTCGTCCCATTCCTTGAAGGCCTTGGCCACGGCCGAAAGGGCGAAACGGGGATTGCTGAGGTAGGCCCAGTTGGTTTTCAGGAAATCTTCTTTCAGTTCCTGAAAAGTTTTCTCCTTTTCCCTTTCGTCGATGAAATGACGTGCCTTGCTGTGACGATAGGGAAAAGGGTTTCCTTTCTCCCGAGCGAATTGCTCCGCCAGGGACCGGTCGGAGGTGAGCTTTTCGAGGATCTCGGGAGTCAAGGGCACAGGGATTTCCATCATCACTTCCACGTACCAACGATCTCCCGCAAGTTTTTTGGATCGGTCGTAGATTTTCAGTTCCAGATTGTTAGGAAGAATCAACGATTCCACAGGATCCTGCTGAATTTTCATCGCGTTCGCCTCCTTGGGAGTGAGCTTGCACGCTTTCCATTACAGGAAGGGCGGTCCTTTTGACAAGGCTCAAGCCCATTGGAAGCACTTTGCGGGGCATTGACGTCATGGGCGAAAGAGGGTAAGAGAACGCATCGCCCAGGGGCGGAATCCCTGGAGGCGCTTCAAAGAGTGGACGTCGAGGTGTGCGGCATGACGAAAAGGAAATACATTCAGGTTCGATGGCATGGCCGTGGAGGGCAGGGCGCCGTGACGGCCGCGATGATTCTCGCCGAAGCGGCTTTTGAGGAAGGCTATCAGGGGGTGACGGCGGCCCCGTTCTTCGGAGCGGAAAGAAGAGGGGCGCCTGTTATCGCCACCAATCGCTTCTCATGGAAGCCTATCCGCACCTATTCCCTGGTGGTTCAGCCGGACATCGTCGTCGTTCTGGACGAAACCCTGCTGGACGTCGTGGATGTGTCGGCGGGGTTGCAACCCGACGGCCTTGTGCTCATCAATACGGCAAGGAACCCGGAAGATTTTCGGTTCCGGGAACCCTTTACGGTGGCGACGACCAACGCGACGGCCTGCGCTAAAGAGGCGGGGTTAGTCGTCTCCGGGACCGTCATATCCAATACGGCCATTCTCGGCGGGTTCGCCAAGGCTTCGGGGTTGGTCAGCCTGGAGAGCCTCGAAAGGGCTTTTAGGCATCACTTCAACGGAGACGCTTTGGAGAAAAACCGACAAGGAGCGCGCCTGGCCTATGAGAGGACGGCCGTGATGGGCGAATGCCGTTTGGAATGCGCCTGAGACACCCTCGACGGGACGCTCCACTTAGGGAAAAGGATGGATAAGGCCATGGTGGAACCTCGAAAAGACCCCTTTACCTATGCCCACTCTTCCGCCTGTGAGGGCGAAGGAGGCCGCACGGGCGATTGGCGCTCCGAAAGGCCTGTGATCGACCCTGAAAAGTGCACCCCGACGAAAAACAAAAAGCCCTCGTGCTTCCTGTGTTGGCTCTACTGCCCGGAAGGCGTCATCAGCCGGAGCATCCCCGTGGAGATCAATTACGAGTATTGTAAGGGTTGCGGCATTTGCGCGGAAGAATGCCCGACCCGAGCCATTGAGATGGTGCCGGAAGAATAAGGGCTTGTTATCCGCCGATCTTGCGGGCGCGGATCACTTCCGTCCAGAAGGGGTCCGCCTCGCAGTTCCGACTCACGATTTCCACGGACCCAAAGCCGACCTCTTCCAAAACCTCTCTCAGCTCGCCCTCTTCGAGAGACCCGTTCACACACCACAGCCACCCTTCCGGGGGGGATCCCCAGTCGGGAGGAAGGGGGCCGGTACGGACGAGGTCCAGCATCAAGAGGGCTCCCGTCTTTTTCAAGACCCTGTGGACTTCGGCCAAGAGCTTTTCTTTCGTCTCGAAGAGGTTGAAAACCCCGTTCATGAGCACGAGATGGAAAGCTTCGCGATGGAAGGGAAGGCGCTCCCCGTCGGCCTGAACCCAATAAACTCGAGGAGGGTCCGCGCCATGGCCGCCAAGCCGGGGATCAATGAACGCTTTTCCGAGGGAGAGGGCTTCACGGGCCACATCCACATTGATGATAGGGCCGACGGGCGCCGTTTTTGCCGGAAGCAGAAAGAACCCATCCAGGCCCACGCCGGCCCCAAGGTTCAGAACGCTCGCCCCCGGGGGCAACCCGGAAGGAATCCACGGCACCGGGTTGCCGCAGGGAAAAAATCGGGCCCACAAGGCTTCGGGCACCATGTCCACCAGGCGGGCATCGTACCCGAGCCTTCGCGCCAGGGCTTTGCCATGGACAATAGGGAGATCCTTATGGGCTCCGTCGCGATAGAGGCGCCGGTAACCATCCTGAACGAAGGCTTTCACGCGATCTCGGCACTCCGGCATTTGTCGTTCCCCGACCGTTGTCAGCCCCGGCGGCGCATGCTAAAAAAAGCTATCGTCTGTGCATCGGCGCTGTGTCTCCAAGAGAAAAAGGGGGAAGAAGATGGCTATTCGAGTGCTCATCGAACGGATCGTGGACCCCGAAAATGAGCTGCGCGTTCAACAAAAGCTTGTGGAGCTTCGAGCCAAGGCGATGCAAACCGGGGGGTACATCTCCGGGGAGACCTTGCGCGCCGTCAACAACCCGCAAAAATTCCTCGTCATCAGTACCTGGGCCAGCTTGGACGATTGGAAAGCCTGGGAAAGAAACCCCGAGCGCGAAAGGATCCAAAAGGAGATTGACGCGCTGTTGAGGGCGCCGTCCAGAGTGGAAGTCTACGCGTACACTTAGAGTTTGCCCGACAATAA
The DNA here is from genome assembly GCA_037481835.1 of Desulfosoma sp. GTDB lineage: Bacteria > Desulfobacterota > Syntrophobacteria > Syntrophobacterales > DSM-9756 > Desulfosoma. The sequence continues at coordinate 72,668 of JBBFKW010000007.1, forward strand.
AAAAATGGCGATGTTTTTCCTGCGAGCGCGGGTCTGCGGCCCGCTTGTGGGGCGGGCGAGACACCCGCGCTCCCGGGAGAAAGCCATTCTCGCACACGTTCCTAGAGCTTCTCCGACAATGGCCAATGGGCCACGTTACCATGAAAGCCGAGCTCAAAGGGTCGGAAGGCCGGATTTTCATGGTTCGCTGTTTCTCCCCGGCGCTGGAACCCGGCAAAAATCGCGGACGCGGTGACCCACGCGCTGTCATTTCGACACTGCCGCTTGCGCGGGAGTCACGGTATGGCAAGTTCCCGGACACGCGCCTAGGCCTGAGGCGCCCGGGGCTTTCGTTTGGAGAAGAAGCGGTCCCGTTCACTATAGATGCAGCCGCAGTACTGCTGCCGATAAAGCCCCAGGGCTTGGGCTTTTTTCTGTCCTTCCGCCCATCCCTCCCGAAAATCGGCGTAATGGAAAGGGATGGAAAATCGTGACGCGGCCTCGCCGGCGATCTGTCGAATCATGTCGTGGTTCTGTCGCTTACTGTAAAGAAGGGTGGTGGTAAAGGCGTCGAATCCGCTCTTTTTGGCAAGCCGCGCCGTCGTTTCGATTCTTTTCGCGTAGCAGTAAAGGCACCGTCGGCTTTCTCGAAAGGCGACCTCCCTGAAAAATTCCTCTAGTTCGTAATCCTCTCGAACGATCATCGGAACATCGGCTGTCGCCGCCACTGTCCGAGCCGTTTCCAGGCGCCTCTGCCATTCCTGATAGGGCTGGATGTGGGGATTGTAGAAAAACCCATGGATCTTCCATCCCTCGGCGGCCAGGACGTCCAGGGGGTAGAGAAGGCAAGGGCCGCAGCAAGCGTGGATCAAAATGCGTCCCGGATCCTTCGGGCTCATGGTTTCCTCCTCACCCCGCCCCTCATGCCGGGCAATGACCCCGCTGGCTCCGCTCCCGAAGGGCTTCGCACAACCGTGCGGGAATGCCGTCCATGCTCCCGTTACTCATGAGGACCACCACGTCTCCGTGCCGTAATTCCTTCAAAAGGGCGGGCACCACGGGTTCCCCTTCATGGAACAGGTGGGCGGGAACGCCATCTTTGCGGATGTCCTGGACCAATTGCACGGTATCCAGCCGTTCTTCGAGGGGGATGGTATGAAATCCGGCGGGTTCCTTGATGCCGACCCAATGGGCGTCTCGAAAAACGTCCGAGTATTCCTTCTGGAAAAAGCGGCGTCGGCTCGAGTTGGTCCGGGGCTCGAAAACCGCCAGGAGGCGCCGCCCCGGATGAAAAGCTCTGATGGCCCTCAGCGTTTCGCGAACAGCGGTCGGGTGGTGTGCGAAATCGTCCAGGACGAGAATCCCGTCTTCTTTATGGATGATTTCCTGCCGTCTTTTCATGCCGCTAAAGCCCGCCAGGGCGGATCCCAGCGGCTCCATGGGAAGGCCCACAAGGCGACAGACGGCCATGGCGGCGAGGGCATTCAAGGCGTTGTGTCGACCCGGAAGGGGCGAAGACAGAAGATGGCCTTCCCCGTCCGGTGAAACCACGCGAAGGTGCGTCATCCCGTCCGCTACGTCGGTTTCTTCGAGACGCCACAAGCATTGGGCGCTCGTGCCGTAGGTGATAACCGTTCCAAGGCATGATCGGGCGATATCCAGACATCGAGGGTCATCGCCGTTGACGACCAAAAAGCCCTCATCAGGAAGGATTCGGCTCAATGCGCGAAAGGCATCGGTGACGTGTTCCACATCCCGGTAAATGTCCGCGTGGTCGAATTCGATGCTCGTCACCACGGCGATCCACGGCTTGTAGCGCAAGAATTTCGGCTGCTTGTCGAAAAACGCCGTATCGTACTCGTCGCCTTCCAACACCATGAACGGCCCCCGGCCGATGCGGTAGCTTTGCCCCCATCCTTTGACAAACCCGCCCACGAAAACGGTGGGGTCCAGCCCGGCGGATTCCAGAAGCCATCCCAGCAAACCTGTGGTGGTCGTCTTGCCGTGCGTGCCGCACACGACCAAGCTTTTCCGGCTGTGTAAGAAGAACCGATCCAATGCCTGAGGCATGGAGAGCAACGGCAGGCCAAGGGCCCGCGCCTGACTCACTTCGGGATTGTCTTTGCGGATGACGTTTCCCACTATCACCGCATCGGGCTGAGTTTCCACAAGGTTCTGCGGATTCCATCCCGGCAGGACGGGAATGGATTTTTCCGCAAGAAAGGTACTCATGGGTGGATAGACGTTGGTGTCGGAACCGACGACATCGTAGCCTTGGTCTTTCAGCATGCAGGCGAGGGTGCCCATGGCGATGCCGCTGACGCCCATAAAATAGATCCGGTTCGGTCGGGCGGCTTCTGTCGATGCGGCGGATATCATAAAGAAACTCCCTTAGTTGACGCTGGAAGGAAACGACCTTGGGAAAGCACAATTTGCATGATCTTATCATGCACCAGGGGGCGAAACAGGCGGATCCGATCATCATCGCGATGGGGATGGATGCGGTTGGTCAAAAGAATCACCGTCACCGCCCGATCCAGATCCATCCAGAAGGACGTGCCGGTGAATCCCAGATGGCCGATGGTGTTTGGAGAAAAGAACCGACCGGCGCTGGACCCTTGGGCGCTGGGACGATCGAACCCCAGGCACCCCCTGTCCCCGAAGGGTTTTTCCAAAAGCTCTTGCCCTTCCATGAACACTCGGGCGGTTTCGGGCGTGACGGCCAAAAGAAGCTCGGAGCGCTCACCTCCGTAAAGGCGCAGAAGGCTTTGGGCCCATTGCCATACATCGTCCACAGAGCCGAAAAGGCCTGCATGGCCGGCCACACCGTTCAGGCACCAGGCGTTTTCGTCGTGGACTTCCCCGCGCATGAGTCGCCCCCTCCATGGGCATCGTTCCGTTGCCACGCATGTCCTGTGGGTCTCCTTTTCCTGCGGGATGGCAAAAAGGGGGATGTCCTTTTCCGTGTGGGCTTCGAACCGACGGTATCCCAGATGCCACGGTTTTCCTGGAAGGCGGATCCGCTCGGCGAACAATCGATCAAGAGTCATCCCGGAGACGTCTTCCAGGATCCACCCCAAGAGCAGATAGCCCAGGTCGCTGTAGAGCCTTGCAGAGCCGGGTTTGTGCACAAGGGGTTCTTGGAGGATCCATCCCATGAGAACATTTTTTCGGTTTTTCGGGGGGACGCTGATCAGTTCGCGAAAATAGGGCCGGTAATGGGGAAGACCCGATCGGTGGGAAAGAAGGTGTTCCACGGTGAGCGCCCGCTTGCCTTCGGGAAGCACACGAGATGGGAAGAACCGGCTGAGTGGGTCATGCAAGCGGATGAGGCCTTCCGAGACGAAAACCATGAAAAGGGTTGCGGTGGCCATGGGTTTGGTAAGGGAGGCCAAATCAAAGAGGGACGATGAATGGACGGGTTCCGCACCGGGGTCGAAGGAGACGGTGCCCCAGGAGCCGGAAAAGACCTTGTGGCGCCCCACTGCGACGAGCAGGCAGGCTCCTGAAAAAACCCCATCGAAAAGGGCCGATTGAAAGAGAGGAGATACGGCGTGTTCCAAGGATGTCATCGCTCGCCGAAAACAGGTTCTTCCGCGTAAAAGCTTTGGGTCGCCGTGTCCAGCCGATACGTGACCCCAAGAGGCAGCACGTGGTTCCAACGACCGTGTCCGAAAGGCAGGTCCATGACCACGGGGATGCCGTAAGGGAGGACATGTTCCGCAAAGAGGGTGCGGATTTCGTCGGGATCACCGCAGCCGACGAAAGAACCGCACACCACGGCTTTGACCGCATGGAAGACACCGGCCAGGGCCAAATGGACCAGCATGCGGTCGATGCGGTACGGCGCCTCGTTCTTGTCCTCGAGAAAAAGCAATCGTCCCTGGAAGTTCGGTGCCCAGGGCGTTCCCAAAAGGTGGGTGATACAGGTGAGATTGCCGCCCACCAGGGGGCCGGAAGCCCTTCCTTCATGAAGGATCTGGTGCCGTTCAAGCGGCCAGGAAAAAGCCCTTCGCCCTTCCAGAAACGCCAGCGTCTCGGAACAGTCGGCGGGATGGTCGGCCCATTCCACGGCATTGGGGCCGTGAAAGGTGATCCATCCGGCTACGGCTCCCAGCGCGGCATGCAGGAAGGTCACGTCGCTGTAGCCGAGAAAAACCTTGCAGGGGCCCTTCATATCGGCAAAGGAGAGGCGGCTGAGCAGACGGCTGGAGCCGTAGCCGCCCCGAAGGCAAAAGACGGCATGAACATCAGGGTCTTCCAAGGCCTCCCACAGGTCTTCCGCTCGAAAGGCATCCTCCCCTGCGAGATATCGGTACCTTTGAAACACGTTCCGACCGAGGCGGACACGATAGCCGATCTGTTCCAGGCGCGTGCTCACCTTGGCCACCGCGCCTTCGGGAAAAGTCCCCGCCGGGGCGGACAGGGCAATGGTCATGCCCGGCTGCAGGCGCTGCGGTGTCTGGGCGGGAGCGACCGGGCCATGACGGAAGCGCAGCCCACGCATGGTCAGTGCCGGTTCCTATCGAAGAGGATTTTCAGTCCCTTGAGGGTCAAGAAATCGTCGACCCTTTCAATGGCGGGGCATTCGCTGGCGATGAGCGACGCAAGGCCTCCCGTGGCCACGACTTTGAGCGGCTTTTGGATTTCGCGCTTCATGCGGGCGATGATGCCTTCCACCAGCCCCGCATAGCCGTAGACGATGCCGGCGTTCATGGAAGCGATCGTGTTCTTGGCCAGGATGGATTTGGGTTTGGCGAAGATTTCCACGCGGGGCAGTTTGGATGCCTTTTGGAACAGAGCCTCGCACGAAATCAAAATGCCCGGGCAGATAACCCCGCCCATGTATTCGCCTCGCTCCGAGACGTAATCGAAGGTGGTGGCCGTGCCGAAATCCACGACGATGACGGCGGTCTGAAAAGTTTCATAGGCGGCGACGGCATTGACGATCCGGTCGGCTCCCACTTCCTTGGGATTGTCGTAAAGAATGGGCATGCCGGTTCGGATGCCCGGGCCGACCACGAGGGGTTCCGTGTGGAAATACTTGCGGCAAAAACCCTCGATGTGGTTCAAGACGGGCGGCACGACGCTGGAGACGATCACGTCGGTGACGACGGAAAGGGGGAGGTTTCGGCTTTCCAGGAGGTTTTTGAGCAAAATGCCGTATTCATCCACGGTCATGTGCACTTCCGTGCGGATGCGCCAGTCGTGCACCAAGACCTCTTCGTCGTACAAGCCGAGCACCGTGTTGGTGTTGCCCACATCCATGACGAGCAGCATGAAGAAGCTTTCTCCTGAACGCGCGCGGAGGCGGCTTTAGGCGTTATTGCAATGTTTCGAGATGAGTTCCGCCAGTTCTTCCGCCAATTGGTGGATCAAAGGCTCGTCCCTGCCTTCCAGCATGATGCGGATGACGGGCTCCGTTCCCGAGGGGCGGATGAGGCATCGCCCGTCGGAGCCGAGAATTGCTTCCACCTTGGCCACTTGGGCCATAATTTCAGGGATTTCTTGGATATCCCTCTTTTGAGCCACCCGGACGTTTTTCAGGGTCTGCGGAAACCTTTCCATGACGGCTTTCAATTCCGAAAGGGGTTTTTCCGTTTCCAGCATGACGGATAAAACCTGCAGGGCGGAAAGAATGCCGTCTCCAGTGGTGGTGTGGTCCATAAACACGATATGGCCCGACTGTTCGCCGCCCAGGTTCAGTTGGTCCTGAGTCATGCGTTCCACCACGTAACGGTCTCCCACGGCAGTCCTCACCAATCGGATGCCCATGTTGCGCAGAGCCACTTCCAGGCCCATGTTGCTCATCACGGTGGCCACAACCGTGCGTTTGCAGAGCTTGCCTTTGTCCGCCAGGTGCTTGGCGCAAATGGCCATGAGCTGATCCCCGTCCAGGATGTCACCTTTTTCGTCGGCCAGGATGACCCGATCCGCATCCCCGTCGAAGGCGATGCCCAGCTGGGCCTGGTTTTCCTTGACCAAACGCGCCATATGTTCGGGATGCAGTGAGCCGCACTGATGGTTGATGTTCTTTCCGTTGGGCCGATCGCCCATGAGGATGACCTGGGCCCCCAATTCTTCAAAGACGGCAGGCGCCACCTTGTAAGCGGCCCCGTGGGCGCAGTCGAGCACGATGCGCATTCCTTCCAGGGTGAGATGGCGTGGAAAGGTATTCTTCAGGTACACGATGTATCGGCCCTGGGCGTCGTCGATCCTTTTGGCCCGGCCGATTTCGCCCACGTCCGGCCTCGGCAGCGATTCCACTTCCCTGGTCAGGATGAGCCGTTCGATTTCGGCTTCCACATCATCGGGCAGTTTGAACCCCGTGTTGGCGAAAATCTTGATCCCGTTGTATTCATAAGGGTTGTGTGAAGCCGAAATGACGATTCCTGCATCAGCGCGCATGCTCGCGGTGATGAAAGCGATTCCCGGCGTGGGCAGGGGTCCCAGGAGGAGTACATCCACCCCCATGGCGCAAATGCCCGCCGTCATGGCGTTTTCGATCATATACCCGGAAAGGCGCGTGTCCTTGCCGATGACGATTTTGGGCCTTCGGTGCCGGCTTTTAAAAAGATGGGCCGCTGCAAGCCCCACCTTCATGGCGATATCGGTGGTCATGGGAAACTCATTGGCGATGCCGCGAATGCCGTCCGTGCCGAAAAGCTTTTCCATGGTGTTCTCCACGAGGGTTCTTATGGTGACGAAGCTTCGGGCCACAAGGCGTCTCGGAGCGCATCGGCCATCACGGCCGCCTGACGGTGGACGTGGACGTCATGCACCCGGACGATATGCGCTCCTGCCGCAATACCGAAGGCGTTGGCGACCGCGGTGCCGATCTCGCGATGTTCCACGGATGCGTCCAGGATAGTGCCGATGAAACGTTTTCTCGAGGCGCCGAGCACAATGGGCCGTTCCAGGCAGGCCAGAGTGTCCAGGTCGCGGATGAGGCGTAAATTGTGCGTGACCGTTTTGCCGAAGCCGATTCCCGGATCCACAAGGATTTGGTTCCGATCGATGCCCGCCGCCACAGCCGCCCCGATCCGATCTTCCAAGAAGCGGACGATTTCGGAAAGAAGCGCCGCGTAACGGGGGGATTCCTGCATGGTCTTGGGCGTGCCGAGCATATGCATCAAGATCACGGGCACCCCGGCTTCGGCGGCGACGGCCCCCATTTCAGGATCGAAACGCAGAGCGCTCACATCATTCAAAATGTCGGCACCAGCCCGGAAGGCCCGATAGGCCACTTCGGCTTTTGTCGTGTCGATGGAAATGGGGATGTCCGTTCGTGATCGGATTTCTTCAATGACAGGAAGAACGCGGCGCAGTTCCTCTTCCACGGAGACGGGATCGGAAAACGGTCGGGTGGATTCTCCCCCGATATCCAAAATGTCGGCGCCGGCTTCAACCAAAGCCATGGCGCGGGCGACGGCGGCGTCGCGGGTAGCCCATTTGCCGCCGTCGGAAAAAGAATCGGGGGTCACGTTGACGATCCCCATGAGGAGGGTGCGCCGACCCAGGGTCCAGTCGCGGGATCGCAGCGTGAGGTGGAAAACCGGTCTCGGCCCGACGTTCATTTGGTGCCGGCTCCCGGAACGTTCCCGTCGGGTTGTGCGGGGCCGTGATCTTCCGCCCCGACATCTGATGCGGAAGAAGTGCTTTCCCTTTCAGGGGAAGACGTTCCCGAATCGTCCGCCGCCGACGCGGCGCCCTTGGGCAGCTCCTCACTGGGGGCGGCCGAACCTTGCGGAGTCGTTTCTTCCGCCGTGCGAGGTCGGGCTAGGTCGGGACGAAGGTCGGCGATGATGCGCTCGATATCCTGATTTTCCAAAGTTTCCTTTTCCAACAACGCGCCCGCAACGGCTTCCAGGATTTCTCGGTGGCTTTCCAAGATCTCTTTGGCCTTCCGGTAGTTTTCTTCCACGATGCGGCGGACTTCCTGATCGATCTGAATGGCCGTCTGTTCGCTGTAATCCCTGTGGTGCTGCACGATTTCCCGCCCCAGGAAAACCTGGTCGTCCATCTTGCCGAAACTCAGCGGTCCCATGCGTTCGCTCATGCCCCATTCGCAGACCATGCGCCGAGCCAGATGGGTTGCCCTTTCGATGTCGTTGGATGCCCCCGTGGTCTGATGGCCGAAGACGATCTCTTCCGCGGCCCGCCCGCCCATGAGGATCGCAATGTTGTTCAAAAGATACTCTTTCGGGTACGTATGCCTTTCGTCTTGGGGCAGCTGCTGGGTCAACCCCAGCGCCCGGCCTCGGGGGATGATGGTCACCTTGTGTACAGGGTCCGTGCCGGGCAGGAGCCGTGCCACCAAAGCATGCCCCGCTTCGTGGTACGCGGTGGTCCGCTTCTCCTCCTCGCTGAGGATCATGCTCTTGCGTTCCAACCCCATCATCACCTTGTCTTTGGCCTCCTCGAAGTCGGCCATCTCGATCTTGTCCTTGTTGCGTCGAGCGGCCAACAGGGCGGCTTCATTCACCAGGTTCTCCAGGTCGGCTCCCGAAAAGCCCGGCGTCCCCTTGGCGAGCGTCTTCACATCCACGTCTTCGGCCAAAGGCTTTCCCCGCAGGTGCACCGACAGGATGCCCTCACGGCCTCGGATGTCGGGCACCGGGACTACGACCTGGCGGTCGAATCGGCCGGGACGCAGGAGCGCCGGATCCAGGACGTCGGGCCGGTTGGTGGCGGAAATCAAAATAACACCTTCGTTGGATTCGAACCCATCCATTTCCACGAGCAACTGGTTTAGGGTCTGTTCCCGTTCGTCATGGCCCCCGCCCAGCCCTGCCCCTCGATGCCGGCCCACGGCATCGATTTCATCGATAAAGATGATGCAGGGAGCGAACTTCTTGCCTTGCATGAAAAGGTCCCGCACGCGGGAGGCGCCTACGCCGACGAACATTTCCACGAAATCCGACCCGCTGATGCTGAAGAAGGGCACGCCGGCTTCCCCGGCGATGGCTCTGGCCAGCAGGGTCTTGCCGGTGCCGGGGGCCCCGACCAAGAGCACCCCCTTGGGGATGCGCCCCCCGAGCCGCGTGAACTTCTTGGGGTCTTTAAGGAATTCCACGATCTCCTGGAGTTCCTCCTTGGCCTCGTCTACCCCGGCCACGTCCTTGAAGGTCACCTTCCGCGCATCTTCACTCAGGAGCCGGGCACGGCTCTTGCCGAAACTCATGGCCTTGCCGCCGCCCATTTGCATCTGGCGCATGAAAAAGATCCACACGCCGATCAGGAGCAGCATGGGAAACCAGCTGATGAGAATCGTCATGTACCACGGGGATTCTTCCTTGGGTTTGGCCTGGATTTCAATCCCGCGCTCCCTCAAAATCCGGATCAGATCGGGGTCCTGGGGCACGAAGGTGCGAAACGGGCTGCCGTTCACGTACACCCCCAGGATGTGGTCCCCCTGGATGGTGACCTGGGCCACTTCCCCCTTGCGCACGGCATCGAGAAACTGGCTGTAGGTCGTCTCCAGCCGCGACGTCTGCGGCTGGTTGAACATGTTGAAAAGCAAGATGACCATGAGGCTGATGACCAGCCACAGGGCGAGATTCTTGTAAAAGGGGTTCAAGGTTTCCTCCTTTACGCCGACCACGGGCGCCGTGGTTGCGGCTTGTAGCGCCCACCGGCCGGGTCAGCCGACGTCCGGGCCTTTGTCGCGGCGAATTTTAACACCATGCGCTGACGCTGTGAACTGTCTTTATGGGCGAGACAGTCCCAGTCTGTCGAGCCCCTTGCGGTACCAGCCGTCGCCGCGCCGGGTGCGAAAAGATGCCTCAACGGCTTCCACATCGGGCGCCGCCTTCAGAATTTGTCGCAACAGCCTGATTTTCGTTGCGTCATCCAAGAGGGGAATGTCGCAGACGAAAGACACCCATGCCCTGAAAGATTCCTCGCGCCGCGCCGGCTCTTGGGACGCGCACAGGGCGTGGAGCTTCGTGCATGCCAGCACCAGGTCCCTTTCTTCGTCGTCGGCAAAGGTTCGGGTGCCGTACACTCGGATGGCTTCTTTGCCCACTTGGTTGATCACGGCGATGGAAAACCAACGGACAAGCCATTGGAGGCTTTCCCGGGACAGTTCCTTGCCGACCCAGTACAAGGGGTTGTTCCAATTTTTGATGGACCAAAGCACACGTGCCGCCCTGTAGAGGAAACGATGGCGTTTCAAGGATTGGACGAACGCGGATTCGTTCACCCTGCGGTAGGTCCGATAAAGGGTTCGATAGTGCCCAATGGGCCGGCTGGAAAGAAGCCGAAAGGGCCCCCGACGCACGATGTTTTCAAGGCGGGATGCCGTGCGCCGTGACAGGGCGAGAAGATCTTCCAAAGAAGCCTGGTATTCCGGTTCCTCTTTGTCAGGGTGATAAATGGAGGCGACGGTGCGCACGATGTCTTGAGCTTGGGCAAGGAAGGCGTCAAAGGACAACGTGATTTCCGTATCCGGCGTGGACCACACCTTCCGGCGCAGCTCCCGCACATAGGCTACGGCGGCTCGGTCCTTGTCGCTCAAGGAAGACTCTTCGAGAAAACAAAAAGGCTCCTCCGAAGCCTCTTCCAGCAGCATGTTCCAATGACGGCGCAGCCGTTTGCGGATCAGGTGGATGGAAACAAGGGAGGCGACGGCCAGCACCGAAAGGATGAGACTGACGGGATGGGCGAAAAAAACGTCTAGGGCCTGCCGAACTGCTTCATGCCAGGTCATGGGTTCGAAGGCGCCGCCGACGGGGCAGGGCCGGTCCAGATCCAGTGCTTGAGCGCAGGCAGGGCGTCCGAGGACCATGAGGGGGTGAGGCGCAGGGTGAGAAATTCTCGGTAGGCGGCGTCCAGAACGGCCAAAACTTCATCGATGAAAAACATTTTTTCCAGGAATCGGCCGTCCGGATCGTCTTCTTCGCTGTGCGGCAGCTGCTTGGGGGTTTTCAGACCTTTGACCGCCCACAGATCCCGATCCAGACTGACCATGTACTCGTTGTCGCCCACTGTGAGGAGCCACTGGGCCTCTTCCACCATCTTGCCCTGGCGGAGTGCTGTGCGGGCTTCATCCAGGGCGCCCGCTTGGGTCGTGCAGATGACCCGTTCCTTGCCGTCATCCTGTCGGCTCAAAACCACCCGCTCTCCCAAGGCGACGGAAGCGGAAGCGCCATCCGCCAACGGCACCCGCCCCCCTTGGGTTTCCGTAACGAACCACAGCCAGGTCAGGAACTCGTAGCCGAGAAACCGGCCTTCATGCATGGCGTGTGGGGATTTGAGGGAAATGAGGCCGGAGAGGACGTCTTTGAGGCGTTCGGGCAAAGACAGGCCGTGGATCGCCCATTGGGCGTGGTAAAGGGGGACAGGATGGAGTTTGAAGATTCCCTCGAAATGCGCCAAAAAGGCCTCGAGCATTTTCAAACTCGCCGTGCCCACAAGAAGCCGGTGCCGGGCGGGCGCCCACACCACCTCGCAGCCCGACGGCTGCGGCAGGACGCGCTCCAGGAGATGGTTCTGAATCGCCTCGCGCATTTTGAGCCGTTCGTGCCGGGGCGGATACTTGCCGTCGTGCTCCGCTCTGTAGGCCTGAACGGCATCGCGTTCATACTGCTTGAACACCAGGGTGGGGACCTTCCGCTGATCCACGCGGAATTGGAAAGCCACGTATTCGGCTTTTCGGTATCCGGCATAGGGAAAGGAAGCGTCGAAAAGATCTTCCCAGTGCGCAAACCCCTTCGGGGATTCGCTGCTTTCCGTCGCATCCCGATACGCTCCGTCCCGAAGGCTTTCGTCGACGAAGGACCAAAAATCAGCGACGGACGGATCCGGCAGATAAAAACGCGTCAGAGTGACCGTTCCCCCCTGGAGAGCCATGATGCCGATCCTGAAGAGGGTGCCGGGCTATGACGTCTGGGCGGCGTCGGCGGGAGGCAGGAGCCCCTTGGCTCGCAGCTTTTTCCTTTTTTCCCGCCTTCTGCGGCGTCGTTCCAGTTCTCTGCGGCGTTCGATCTTTTTGTGCCGGGCCATAGCCGAGCCTCCTCGTGTATCGGTAAGAACCTTGGAAAACTATGGGAAAAATTGAGCCGGTCCCCACGGCCGGCTCGTCCATCCATCCATTGCAAGCGGCTTTATTTAACGGATGCCTTCCGAAGCGTCAATGGGAAAGCTGCCCGTCCGCCCGTTCCGTGACGAAGGTTTCCATAAAACGGCATGCCCCGAAAGCGCTGAGAACGGCTTCCATACCGGGGATCTTCAATTCCCTGAGAAGATCCATGGTTTCCCGGTGGACTCTCGCTTCTTCCGCATCCCTTTCCCTTTCCGGAGCTTCGAATCGCTGGAGGAAGCGGGCGAACCGCACCACGTGGATGAGTTCGTGGGTCACAATGTAGGTGGCCAGCGGAAGTAAGGACAAGTGGGCGTCCCGGGTGAGCGCCTTTCGGATCACATGATCCTGCAGGCAAATCTTGAAATAGTCACCATGGCGGCTGGCCAGAATCTTATCGCGGGGGGGAAAGGCGTAACGGCGGATTTGAGCAAAGGCCTCATCGGTGATTTCTTCGCCATGGAGGTCCTTGAGGGACTGGATGTCGTAGCGATAGCGCTTCCACTGGGATGTGGAAATCTTGTAATGGTCGCTGATGAGCTCCTCGGCGATGCGGATGGCTTCCGCCAAGACGAGGATTTCGTGCCCATCGAAAGGGATGCGTGTGCCGGAAGGCTGCCGTTTCTCCTCCACCGTCCATCACCCGTGCCCGAACTTTGTGTGCCGTCCAAACAAGAAATCTATAGAAGATCGAGAAGAAAAACGAAACCATTTCTTTCTTGACGTTAACGTAAGCTTAGGCCTAAAGTAACCAGGCGCCCGGTCTTCGCCGCAGGGTGCCCGTTTTTTCACAAGCCGGAAACGCTTTGGCGGGTGTGCCGGGAAAGAAACATTCGGGGCAGGAAAGGGGGGATGAGCCGTCTGTGTCGGCGGAGGGCCGAAGGCATGAAGGGGCTATTGTGGAGAAGCGCAATCGCGTTGTGCAACGGATGTGGAGGGGGAATGCGATGAGTTGGAAAGGTGTGGCGATCGCCCTGTTGTGCGGCTTTGTGGCGACGGTGACGGGGATAGGCGGCGTTTCGGCTCAACAACCGGCCAAGGACATCACGGAAGAAGTCATTGTGGGGCCGGGCAGTGTGAGCGTGGCCACCAAGAAAGACGTCATGATGAGCTTCGGGGCTTTGGTGCGTTTCATCCCCACGTCGGAATCCAACTGGGATTTCGGGATGAGCGACAATCTGGGAGGCAAGAGCTTCTTCGGCGGCAAGTACAGTGGAACGCTTTTCGAGACGCACAGCAACGAGAGCGGCACGGTTCGGGGCGGCTATATCCGTAACGAAGACAAGATCTATTTCAATGCCATGCCGCAGGACCGCAAGTGGTCTTTTTACGCCGCGTTGGAATATGACCGTCCCATCGACACGGACACGGTGGACAACCGCGGCGGCCGGGGCGACAGCAGCAACTTCGGTCTGGAGCGCCTCAACGTGAGCGTGGCTTTGCCGTACGAGACCCGCTTCCACGCCGGCTGGGACGTGTGGGGCTTTGATCACTACGACGGGGCCTCCATGGTCTACGCCGATGACAACCCGGGTTTCTGGCTGGACGGCACGGCGGGCAAACTGTCGTACAGCATCGGCTACTTCAAGCTGGCGGAAAACAACTTCCAGACCAGCCTCACGGGCACCATCGGCAAATATGAATTCGCGGCCAACGATGACGACCGCGATCTCATCGCCGCCTACGCCGATTACAAAATCAACGACAAGCACAAAGTAAAATTTTTCTATGGCTATGATCGCATCCGCGCCATTCCGGTGAGGGACTTTTATACGGCGGCCTGGGGGGCGGCTCGGAGCGCGACGGGCATTAGCATGGCCAAAGTCTATGACCTTCTGGGGCTGGACGGCTCGCCTCCCGACCCCAGCGATCCCGACTTCCCGTTCGCCTACGGAGCCAAATACGCCGTGAGTGGGGGCAGTCCCAAGACGGATTCCCATCATGTGGCGTCCTACTATGTGGGTAACATCGGGCCCGTGGAACTCTTCCTGGAAGGGGCGTATCAGTTCGGTTCGGCCGACAACGTCCAAAAGCTCAAATACAGCAGCTATGACATTTCGGCCTATGCCTTGGCGGCCGACGTGACCCTGGAACTGAAAGACTGGGTCGGCTTCAGCGTCAAACCCCACGTGGGAGTCATGTATACCTCGGGGGACGACGATCCCAACGATGACAAGCTGGAAGGCTACAACGGCATTGAAAACGCCCAGCGCTTCTCCAACCGCTGGGGCGGTGAAAACACGATCATCGCCGACACCAACTTTGTTTTGGGGACCGCTCTCTACGGATACCTGCCGGAATTTTACGGAAACGGGACACCCATTTTCACCGGCGGGCTGCAGAACTTTGCCGGCTACGGCAACGGCCGCGGCGACAACCCCGGTTTGACCATGTTCAGTGTGGGCCTGACAGCCTCGCCGAAGAAGTTCATCATCTACCGGACCAACCTGAACAACTTCTGGTGGAACGAAGACATCAAGGTGAAGAGCTTCGTCTATCCCTACGGCGAAACCTGGGTCAAATCCGGTTACGTCGGTTCCGAATGGGATAACGAGCTCACGGTGGCTCTGCACAAGAACATGTTCGTCAAGGGGCAGGTGTCCTTCTTCTTCCCGGGTGAGGTCATCGAAGACGTGACGGCCGCTCTGGGAGCCAAGAGCGACGATACGGCATCGCGGGTGGCCGCGGAGCTCATCTGGAATTTCTAGCCTTCCGGATGTTGTTTCCCTTAACGACGTGAACCCCATTGGGGTATAGTGGGTGTTCGTTCAAGCCCCTATACCCCGTTTTCATTAATCAGATGGTTGTCGGAGACCAATCCATGAAAGGCGTGTCGGCAGCAAATCCCCTCTTGTGCTTCTTGACGCTGTTGGTCCTTGCGGCGGGAAGCGGCTGTGAGTCGTCCCCGGACATCGTGAGTCGGGATCGGGCGCCCGGCCAAAAGTACTCGGCTGCAGAAGTCCGAGAGATCCTGGTGGATCTTCCGTTCCTTCTTTCAGGAGATTATTTCCGGGAGAGACAGGATCTCAAGCCCTTTGTCCTTTCGGATATCCTTTCCGGGGCGGGAAAGGGGTCCGCGGAGACGGCGAAGGAGTCCCAGGAGGCGCAGGAAAAGAGGCTGGCCAAGCTGGAGGCGGCCGTGTTCGAAGGGCGCCGTCCCGGCCTTCCGACCGGAGACGTGCTGCGATGGAAGGTGGGGTTCCTCATGGATACCCAGGGAGTGCCGTCCTACCTGGCGGATCGACTCCTGACCCAAGCGGATCGCCTATCCGTCACCTACGACGTGCTTTTCATCCATCACCGGGATCTGGAACAGGTCCTGTCCCAGACGGACTGCCTCCAGCGTCACGACTTAGGGTGCATCGTGCGGATCACGGCCATCTATCCGGGCGTGCGCTTTCTCGCCCTTGTGGAATCCCTGAGCGTCCCGGCAACGTTCCCAGGAACGGCAAAGGCCCGGTTCGGGGTTGTGGACGCGGGGGTGGGCTATCGCTTTCCGCTGCAGCAGATGGAAATGCCCCTCAAGGATCCCGCCGATGTGGAGACCTTCCTGGAACTCATCGCCCGCCGGAGCTATGAGCAGGCTTTGGACCACAAGGGGCTGATGCCGTGGACGACCCACGTGTTTTCGGATCAGAAGGGGGAATGGTTCGTCAGTGCGGGGCATCGCTCGGGCCTCATGGTCGGGGATCTCTTGGACATCATCGGGGAAGGGAGGCTGGTCAATTCCCCCACTGGGACCCCGGCGGCTTGGGTTCCGGGAAACGCCAAGGGGCGACTGCGCGTGGAGCGGCTCTTCGGGGATGACCTGGCCGTATGTGTCCTTGTGTCTGGATCGCCCCCCAACATGGAAGACTGGCTCATACCCGTGCGCACGGCCAAATGAGGCCTGTTTTCTCGGGCCTGTCGGGGTGGGGACGACGATGATCCCTTTGCGAGAGAGGATTCAGTGGGCCCTTGAGGAAGACATCGGCTCAGGGGACGTGACGACCGCGGCCACGGTTCCAGAAGACCGCACGGGCGTTGCTTTTGCGGTGACGCGGGAATCCTGCGTAGTCTCAGGCATGAAAGCCTTCCGGCTGGTTTACGACATCCTGGACCCTGCGGTGGAGGTCCAAGTGACCCACGACGATGGAAGCCTCGTCGCTGCGGGGACGACCTTGGCTATCTTGCGGGGGCCCTTGCGCTCCATCCTCACCGGCGAACGAACGGCCCTCAATCTTGTGCAGCGCCTGAGCGGCGTGGCCACGTGCACGCATCGTCTCGTGGAAGCGGTGAGGGGGACAGGCTGCGCCATTCTGGATACGCGGAAGACGACCCCATTGTGGAGGGATCTGGAAAAAGCCGCCGTAAGGCACGGAGGCGGGCGCAATCACCGGTTCGGATTGTATGACGGGGTGCTCATCAAGGACAACCACATCGCCGCGGCTGGAGGACTGCGTCACGCCGTGGAAAAGGCGCGCTCAAGCAGCTCCCATATGCTGCGCATCGAAGTGGAAGTGGACACCGTGGAACAGCTCCGAGAGGCCCTCGAAGCCGGTGTGGATGTCGTCATGCTGGACAATTTCTCCCTGGAAGAGATTCGCCGAGCGGTGTCTCTGGTGCAAGGGCGGGCCTTTGTGGAGGTGTCCGGCGGGATCACGTTAGAAAAAGTGAGAGCCATCGCCGGATGCGGTGTCCATTTCATCAGCGTGGGCGCCCTCACCCACTCGGCCCCGGCCATCGACATCGGCCTCGACATCCCGGGGTAACCCATAGAGCTGGAAATAGACCTCGGAGATCACGCGCACAGCGGGCCGCCCTGAACGTCCCCCGCGGAACGAGCCGGCACAAAAGGCAATCCCTGCCCTCTAGGTTTGATTTTCCGGCTTTGAGGGATCGGCATTCAGCGCCGAAAGACCCCTTTGGCAATGAAACCGGCGGCTTCCCTCGCTTGGCGAAGCAGGGACGGCACGTCCACGGTTTTTAATACCCGGTTGCGCACGACCGGCACCCCGTCGACCCACACATGCCGCACGTCGGATGCCCGGGCGGCGTAGACAACATGGGAGACGGGATCGTAGAGCGGGCAAAGATGCGCCTGTTCCACGTCCAAAGCCACCATGTCTGCTTTTTTCCCCACTTCCAGGCTTCCCGTCTCTTTCCCCCACCCCACCGCGTGGGCTCCCATCCGGGTGGCCATGAGGAGCACTTGGCGCGCATCGCAGACCGTCGGGTTTCCCGAGACAGCCTTGTGAACCCGAGCGGTCAGGCTCATTTCGGAAAAAAGATCGAGATCGTTATTGCTGGCGCATCCGTCGGTTCCAAGGCCCACCATGATTCCGGCCTCCAGCATGGCGGGAATGGGGGAAATTCCGGAAGCGAGCTTGAGGTTGCTTTCCACGTTGTGGGCGATGCGGGTGCCCGTTTCGGCCAGCAGGCGGATCTCATGGTCGTCGACCCACACGGCGTGGGCGCACAGGGTGTGGGTGTCCAAAATCCCCAGTCGTTCCAGGTGACGAACGGGACTCAGACCGTATTGGGATCGAATCGTATCCACCTCCCATCGGGTTTCTGAGACATGAATCTGGAAGAGCAGCCCCCTGTCGGTACACAGGCCTTTGGCCCACTGCAGGGTTTCCGGGCGGCAGGTGTAGGGGGCATGGCAGAAGAGGGACGGCCGGAGGCGCGGGGACGTGCGGGGAAATTTTTCTAGGAATTCATGGACCCGATCGCGAACGGCCGTGGGGTCGGGCGCGTCCGGCGCCGGGAAATCCAGGATTCCTTGCCCCAACACGGCCCGGATTCCGCAAAGGTCCGCAGCATGCGCCGCCGCCTCTTCAAAAAAGTACCCGTCACAAAAGCAGGTTGTCCCGCCGAGGAGCATTTCCGCGCAGGAAAGGAGTGTACCCAGGAAGACGAAGTCGGGCTTCACGTGGCGGGATTCCGCAGGAAAGATGCGTTCGTTCAGCCAGCGATCCAAGGGAAGGTCGTCCCCCAACCCGCGAAAGAGGCTCATGGCCCCGTGGACGTGCGTATTGACCAGGCCGGGAAGAAGAACGTGTCCCGGAAGCGTCACGGTCTCTTTCGCTTCATAACGTTGTTCCAGTGATGAAGGCGTTCCCACGGCCGTGATGGTTCCTTCATGGATGGCGATCGCCCCGGGGCTGAAAACATGAAAGGCTTCGTTGCAGGTGATCACGTGGTCCACGCGCGTGATAAGGAGATCCACGGAGGTCTTTTCTCGGGTGTTCATGGGGGTGCCTCATGAGCGTAGGGTCCGGGCGATGGCTCGCACTTCGGCCATGACCCTTTCCAAATCAATGGTTGTCAGCCGCCGGTCCTCCATAACAAGGCGCCCTCCAATGAGACTGTGGCGCACATCGGATCCCTTGGCGGCGTAGACCAGATGGCTTACGGGATCGTAGACCGGGGTGAGGTGCGGTGCCGAAAAGTCCACAACGATAAGGTCTGCGGCGAAACCCGGCCGGATCTGGCCGACCACGTCTTCCAGCCCGAGGGCCTTGGCGCCGTGTCTCACGGCCATGCGCAGAACCGTATCGGCAGGCAGGACCGTGGGATCCATGGCCGCGGCTTTGTGGATCTTGGCGCAGGTGCCCATTTCCCCGAAAAGGTCCAGATTGTTGTTGCTGGCGCACCCGTCCGTTCCCAGGGCCACACAAACACCCCGTCGCAGCAAGGCGGGAACGGGAGCGAATCCCGAGGCAAGCTTCAAGTTGCTTTCCGGGTTGTGGGCCACGATGACCCGGTGTTCGGCAAGGAGCTCCATGTCCCGCTCGTCCAGATCCACGCAGTGGTCGGCGATCAGCCGGTCGTGGAGCACCCCCAGGGCCGCCAGGTGGGCCACAGGCCGGCGGGCGTAGCGCCCCTGAACTTCCCGCACTTCGGCGCTGTTTTCCGAAAGATGGGTCACCATGGGCACATCGTACTTTCGGGCCAGGGCAAAACAGCGCCGGTAGAGCTCGGGCGAACAGGTGTAGGGCGCATGGGGTTCTACGGCCACCCGGATCAAGGGATCGTCTTTCCACTGAAGGATCAGGTCTTCGGTGAACTGCAGACCGTGATCCACCGGACCATAATGGGGAGAGGGAAAGTCGTAGAGGACTTCTCCCACAAGGGCGCGCATCCCGGCTTCTTTGGCCGCTTGGGCGACCTTGTGTTCAAAGAGATACATATCGCAAAAGGCCGTTGTGCCGGAAAGGATCATTTCCGCGCAGCCCAGCAGCGTGCCCCAATAGACCCAGGACTCGGTGAGCCGGCTTTCGGCGGGAAAAATGTGCTTTTGGAGCCAGTCCATGAGGGGCAGGTCGTCGGCAAGGCCGCGGAACAAGGTCATGGCCGCGTGCGTGTGGGCGTTTACAAGGCCGGGGAGCACCACACATCCGGAGGCATCCAAAAGACGCACGGGATCGAAGCGCATTTCCAGATCGTCGCTTGGACCCACGGCGTCGATCGAGCCGTTGCGGACCGCCACGGCACCGTCGCGGATGACCGTTCCCTGGTCGTCCAGCGTGAGGATCCATGCGTGGGTGAGGAGCACGTCACACGGGGTTTTCGCCATGGGACGATTTTCCTTGGGCTAAAGCGGAAATTTTCGGCAGTGCCCGTTCCAGAAGGGTCATGAGACGGGGACCGGAAGCTGAAGCGGTCCGGATGACTTGTTCCAGAGGGACGGGTTCGTAGCAATCCGGGCGGTTCACATTGGAAATGACGGAAAGGCCCAGGACTTCCAACCCCGCATGCACGGCCGCAATGACTTCCGTCACCGTGGACATCCCTACGGCGTCGGCTCCCGCGGCCCGCAGGAACCGGGTTTCCGCCGCCGTTTCCATGCTGGGGCCCAGCACACCCGCATAGACGCCTTCCCTGAGGAGGATTCCGGCCCTGAGGGCTTCTTGTCGGGCGATTTCCTGCAGCCTTCGGCTGTAGGGCTCGCTCATGTCCGGAAACCGCGGTCCCAAAACATCCACATTGGGCCCGACCAGGGGGTTTCGGCCGGTGAAGTTGATGTGGTCCGTAATGAGCATCAAATCACCGGGACGAAACAGGGGGTTCAGGCCTCCGGCGGCATTGGAAAGGATCAAGACCATGATGCCCAGGCGGGCCATGAGCCGGATCGGGAAGGCGATGTCTTGGGGGCTGTAGCCTTCATAGAGATGAAAGCGTCCCTGCATGGCCAGGATGTCCACCCCGGCCCACGTTCCCCACAAATATCGGCCGTGGTGGCTTTCCACCGTGGACACCGGATGATGGGGAACGGCTTCATAGTCAAGACAGCCGTGCACGGTCATGGCATCGGCTACGGCTCCCAGGCCCGTGCCGAGGATCACTGCACATCGGGGTTGGCCCGTCATGGCGGACCCGAGAACCTTTCGGGCTTCTTCGAGATGATTTACCATGAGGCCGAACTCATCCATGGGATCTTCCTCTGTGTGAGCGTTTTTGGGGAATGTGCCGGGGGCGGCGTCCCATGCCGAACCATCAATTGACAGAAAGCCGCCTTTTTGTAAAGATCCGCCGACTTTCAGCTCGTAAGCCGCGGGCGGAATGTGTGGATCGTTTTTAGAAGGCGGAGTGCTCTACGTGAACCAAATCATCCTTGTTCTGGGAATGCTGGCCGGGATGTACATGGCCTGGAACATCGGCGCCAACGATGTGGCCAACGGCATGGCTTCGGCTGTCGGGGCCAAAGCCATCACCCTTCGCCAGGCTGTCTTCATCGGCGGCATACTGGATTTCATCGGGGCCACGTTTATCGGGTCTCACGTGACCACCACTATCCGGGAGAATATCCTGGTCGCTCAGAACGTCACCCAAGATCCGCACGTGATGATGCTGGGGCTCCTAGCCGCCCTGCTGGCGGCAGCCTTCTGGGTGTTTTTTTCCACGTGGAGCCAGTTTCCCGTGTCCACGACCCATTCCATCGTCGGGGCCATCATCGGCTTCGGTCTTGTCTCCGGAGGGGTCAAAGCCATCCAGTGGGCTAAAATTTCCACCATCGTCTTAAGCTGGATCATCTCCCCCTTTTTTGCCGGTCTCCTTGCCCTCCTCGTCTTTCAGTTCATGCGGAAGGCCATTTTGGAGCGCCGCAATGCCTTCGTGCGGGCTCTGCGCTGGAGCCCCCTTTTCGCGGGGGCGACGATCTTCATTGTGGTGCTTTCGTTCCTCATGAAAACCCCCCTGGGCACAAGCCTCCATCTATCCGATAAGGCCGCGGTGGGCACGGCGCTGGCCAGCAGCCTGATTTTGGGCTTCCTCGCCCAGGAATGGTTGGGCCGAACGATCCGCAAAATCGATGAAGAGGGCGTGGAGGAAATCTTTCGCCGTTTCCAGGTGTTTACCTCGTGCTATGTGGCTTTGGCCCATGGGGCCAACGACGTGGCCAACGCTGTCGGCCCCGTAGCGGGGATCTACGCCATCTATGCGACCCAAACCGTGGCGTCCACGACGCCGGTGCCCTCATGGCTCCTAGCGGGCGGTGGACTCTTCATCGCTCTCGGGGTTTTCACATGGGGGTATCGGGTCATTGAAACGCTGGGATGCCGAATCACCACGCTCACCAACACCCGGGGCTTCGCCGTGGATTTCGGCACGGCCACCTCGGTGCTTGTGGCCTCCAAGATGGGCCTGCCGGTGTCCACCACGCACGCGGCGGTGGGGGCCGTCATCGGGGTGGGGCTTGCCGGAGGCTTGGCGGCCGTGGACTTCAAAGTGGTCTTTAAGATTGTGCTCTATTGGGTTATCACTCTTCCACTTGCGGCCTTGCCCACCATGGCCATTTTCAAGATCCTCTTGTGGCTCTTTCATTAAAAAAGGAGACGGGGAATGCGTTCGGCGTTTTTCAGCATCTTTCGTAAATCTCCCTTTGAGGGGTTGTTGCGCCATGCGGAGATCATTCGGGAGGCGGCGCCGCTTTTCAGGATGGCCTTCATCGCCTACCTGGATGAAAGCCGGTCGGATTTCGAAAAGTACCAGAACAAGGTGACGATGCTGGAAAGCGAAGGCGACGCTGTCAAGCGCAACATCCGCGGCCATTTGCCGCGAGGGATCCTTTTGCCCATGGATAAGTTTCAGCTGTTGTGGTACCTGCGAGAACAGGACAAGATCCTGGATTCGACGCAGGATTCCCTGCACTGGCTTTCTTATCGAAACACCCCTATTCCCGATGAATATGTGGACGACCTCTTGTTAATGGTGGATAAGATCACCAGCGTCCTCAAGTCCATCCACCCGTTGGTGGCGGCGGCGGAAAGCTACTTCCAAAGCTTTTCCGAAAACCACCGGACCATGGTCAAAAGTGCTATCAAGCAAATCCGCGAGTACGAGTTTGAATCGGACCAAGTGGAACGCAAACTCATCGCCGATTTTCTTAACTATCCCTTCGATAACCCCACATCGGCCTTCCATCTTGTCCGCCTGGTGGAATACATGGGCGATATTTCCAACCATGCCCAGAATGCCGGGGACATGATGCGGGCCATGATCGCCCGATAAACCCTTTTTCGCATGACGCCCCCATCCCGCCGGAACCCCTCGGAGAGCCCCCGAAAGCCCGAGGGTTTTTTGTGCCAACCTTCGCCAGCCCCCGTGATTCCCGAGAGGATCCCTTATCCCGAAGATCTGCCCATTACCGCGCGCAAGGAGGCCATCGTGCAGAGCCTTCGCGAGCACCGCGTGGTGGTGGTCACGGGGGATACGGGATCGGGAAAGAGCACCCAGCTTCCCAAAATGTGCATGGAAGCCGGTCTGGGAGCGGGGCGACTCATCGGTATTACCCAGCCCCGGCGCATTGCCGCCGTCACGCTGGCTCGCCGGGTTGCCGGAGAGCTGGGGGAACCCCTAGGGCAGCTTGTGGGCTACAAGATTCGGTTTCAGGAACGCCTCTCTGCCCGAACCCGCATCAAATTCATGACCGACGGCATCCTCCTGGCCGAAGCCCAGTCCGATCGGTTTTTCAGAGCCTACGACGTGGTCATCGTTGATGAGGCCCACGAACGCAGCCTCAATATCGATTTTCTACTCGGGTTGCTGCGCAAGGCCCTGGCGAAGCGCTCGGATCTGAAGCTCGTCATCACTTCGGCCACCATTGACCCGGAAAGCTTTTCCCGCGCGTTTGACAACGCCCCCATGATCGAAGTGACGGGTCGCACCTATCCTGTGGAGATCCGGTATCGCCCGCCGGATCCCGCGGCGCAGGAAGAAAGCACGGCGGTGGATCTGGCCGTGGAGGCCGTGGTCGACCTCCGAAGGGAAGGGCTGCGCGGGGATGTTCTCGTGTTCATGCCCACGGAAAACGATATCCGGGAAACCTGCGCTCGGCTGGAGGACGCACATTTGCCGAACACGGTGGTCTTGCCGCTCTACGGGCGGCTTGCCGGATCCGATCAAGAAAAGGTCTTCCTGAGGCTCCCCCAGGAAAAGATCGTCGTTGCCACCAACGTGGCGGAGACATCCGTGACCATTCCGGGAATCCGATGCGTGGTGG
>JBBFKW010000007.1:96313-110004 GCA_037481835.1 Desulfosoma sp.
GCCACCAACGTGGCGGAGACATCCGTGACCATTCCGGGAATCCGATGCGTGGTGGATACGGGGTTGGCCCGCCTGGCCATGTATAACCCGAGAAGCCGCACCCAGGGGCTTCCCGTGCTGCCCATATCTCAAGCGAGCGCCGATCAGAGGGCCGGGCGCTGCGGTCGCACGGGGCCCGGCGTGTGCGTGCGGCTCTATGCCGAAGACGACTACCTGGGCCGTCCCCGGTACACGCCGCCGGAAATCCTGCGTGCCAACTTGGCTGAAGTCATTTTGAAGATGCTTGCCTGGCGTTTCGGCGACATCCGAACATTTCCGTTCCTCAACCCCCCGTCTCCGGCCGCCGTCAAAGACGGCTATGCGGTCCTTTTGGAATTGGGCGCGGTGGATCGCCATCACCGCATAACGGAACTGGGGCGCCTCATGGCCCGATTCCCTTTGGATCCCCGCATTTCCCGCATGCTCATCCAGGCGCAAAAGGAAGGGGCCTTGAGGGATGTGGCAGTGCTGTGCGCCGCCTTGAGCATCCAGGACCCTCGGGAAAGGCCTTTCGAGCACCAAGAACAGGCGGATCAGGTGCACGCCCGATTCCGGGATCGCCGTTCCGATTTCCTGACCCTTTTGAACATCTGGCGGTCCTACCGGCGCAAAACCATCGAAGGGGCGTCCCAGTCGCAGCTGCGCGCCTTCTGCCGGGAGCACTACTTGTCCTTCCGCCGCATGCGGGAATGGGCCCAAGTAGCGGACGAAATCCAATCCATCCTGGACGAACTGGGCATGACGAAGGCCGCGCCGGATGAGGGCGCCCCTGCGGCCTCTTATGAGGCCATCCATCGGAGCGTGGCCAGCGGGTACCTGAGCCATGTGGCACTCAAGAAAGAGAAAAACATCTACGAAGGAGCCCGGGGCCGTCGGATGATGCTCTTTCCAGGGTCAAGTCTCTTCAACAAGGGAGGGGACTGGATCGTTGCGGCGGAAATCGTTCAGACAAGCCGTCTTTTCGCCCGCATGGCGGCAAACATCGAGCCCCAATGGCTGGAAGACCTCGGAAGCCACTTGATCAAATCCCATGTGAGTTCCCCACATTGGGAAAGAAAACGCGGCCGCGTCGTCGCTTACGAAAAGGTCACCCTTTACGGCCTTCCCATTGTGGAGAAGCGCCCGGTGGATTTTGCCCGCTACGACCCGGCCGAGGCCCGCCGAATCTTTATCCGGTCGGCCCTCGTGGAAGGCGATCTTCCCAAGTCGTACGGTTTTCATGAGCACAACCGAAAGCTCAGGGAAGAACTGGAAAATGTGGAAGACAAACTGCGACGTCGGGGAATCCTCATCGACGACGAAGACATCTTTGCCTTTTACGACCAAAGGATTCCGGATCTTGCCGACATCCGTTCTTTCGACAAATGGCTCAAGGATCAAGGCGGAGACGGGATTCTTCGGATGAAGGCGGAGGATTTCGTCAAGGGCGGGCCCGATCCGGCGTCCCTCGGCGGGTTTCCCGATTTTCTCGATTTGGGGGAATTCCGGCTGCCGCTCCGCTACGCCTTCAGTCCGGGGGAAGAACAGGACGGCGTCACGGTGACCGTGCCGATCCACGTGCTTCCCCGCCTGGAGCCGCACTCTTTCGAGTGGCTCGTTTCGGGATTGCTCGAGGAGAAGATTCTGCTGCTCTTGAAGGCTCTGCCGAAAAACCTCAGGCGTCACGCGGCCCCTGTTTCGGAGACGGCCCGGAAGGTCTTTTCCCGCCTCATCCATGGGAAAGGGGATTTCTATGCGGCCTTGACCCAGGCGGTGCACGACGTGTGCACTCTGAATGTGCCGGTCTCTTCGTGGCCCCGGGAGAGCCTTCCCGATCACCTGAAAATGCGCTTCGAAGTCGTGGACGAAGAAGGCACCGTCCTGCACGCAGGCAGGGATCTTCGGGATCTCCAGCACAAGGCCGTAGGACTGCACCGGGACGCCGCGTGGGAAAGAGCGCGCCGCCGGTGGGAGCGCACCGGCCTGACTTCTTGGGATTTCGGGCCGCTGCCCGAAAAGATCGAACTGGGTCGGGATGCCTATGGGCTCATGCGCTACGCCTACCCGGGCCTCCAGGCCGAAGGGGCCGCCGTGTCCGTGAGACTTTTCGCCGATGCTGCATCAGCCCGGCTGGCCACCCGAGACGGTTTGCTGGTGCTTTACCAATGGGCCTTCGCCCCCATCCTCAAGGGGCTTCGAAAGGAATGGGTCCTGTCGCCACGGCGGCTGAGCGCAGATGGCCCCTCGGATGCCGTGCCCCCAGGGGCGCTGCATTTCTTGGGGGACATCCGGGAAGCGGAAAAGCAGGCTCACGTCTACATACTCCGGGAGCTGTTCGATCTTCATGACCCTCAGGCGCCCGATGAAGACAAATACCGGCGGACGATCCGGGAACTTCCGGCAGAGCTCGGGCTTCGTGCCCGCGAACTCTGGGCGCAACTCAAGGCCGTGCTCCAGGCCCGATACGAAGTGAGCGGGATTCTGGAAAAGTATCGGCACAAGAGCGCCGCCGATCCTGCGGCGTTGGAACGATTGCAGGCAGTGGAGGAGGAACTGGTTCGGCTGGTTCCGCCGGATTTCTTGACCCGGTACCGAAGCGCCGTCATGGCTGAGCTGCCGCGCTACCTGAAAGGACTGGCCCTGCGCGCCGAAAGAGCGTACGTGGCTCCGGAAAAGGATCGACAAAAATGGGCCGAGGTGGCCCCTTTTGCGGCCCGCTATGAAAAGGCCCGGGAAAAGCTCCCCAAAGAAGCGCCCCAAGGGATCCAGGACTTCCTTGACGAAATGCGGTGGATGTTGGAAGAATACAAACTCAGCCTGTTCGCGCCCGAGGTGAAGACGCGATTTCCCATTTCGGCTCGACGCTTGGAAAAGAAATGGGCCGAATATGAGGCGCTCTTAGGTCAGACGACATGAAAAACCATGGGGATTATCTGCAGGCGATTCTCGAACATCCGGGTTCCTTGCAAGAGCACATCGAAGACCGACTGGCTCCCGACTTCCTTAGGGATCCCTCGGCGGCGGAATTCAAGAAACAGCTGGGAATGTCCTCCAGCGTGTTACTTCTGCTCGGCTGCGGCCTTCACGAAGACGGGTGTGCTCAAGAGCCGTGCTTGATTCTCAACCGCCGGTCCCGCCGCGTCCGTCAAAGCGGCGATTTGTGCTGTCCAGGGGGGACGGTGGAAACCCGCCTGGACCCCGTTTTGGCCAGAGCCTTAAGCCTGCCGCGTTGCCCCTTGGCTCGATGGCGTCATTGGCCTGAGCTGCGCCGTAGATCTCCTCATGCGGCCCGCTTACTGGCTCTTCACCTGGCGACGGGGTTGAGGGAGAGCTGGGAAGAGATGCGCCTCAACCCTTTGTTTTTCCGCTTCCTGGGTCCCCTACCTCCGGAAAGGCTGCGTTTGTTCGTTCGAGTCATTCACCCTTTGGTAGGCTGGATTTCCAAACCGCAGCGCTTTGTGCCCAACTGGGAAGTGGATCGCATCGTAGCCATCCCTGTGCGACACCTCTTGGATCCCGCACGCTATTACCGCTACCGCTTGTATGTGGCTCCGGACGTCCAAAGCGCGGTGAAGCCGCCTGCCCAAGATTTACCGTGCTTCCTCCACCAAGACGGTGTTCACGTGGAAATCCTCTGGGGAGCGACCTTTCGCATCGTAACCCTTTTCCTTTCCAAGGTTTTCGACTTTTCTCCCCCGGACGTCTCAAATCGCCCCGTCGTCCCCGGCCTTCTCGACGCCGCTTACCTCAACGGCACCCGGGTATGAACCGGCCTACTCCGCTTTCACGGCGGCTTTGAAATGCCGGACGAAGACGTTGACCATGGCCCAGACAGTGTCCAGGGCCGGAAGGTGCAGGGACACGGTGGCGTCAAAGCGGATCTTGACGGAAGGGGGAAATTCATCGTCCCCCCGCCAATAGACCAGCCGCACGGGGATCCGCGGCAGTACCGAGAACTGGAAGGCCATATCGCCCCCTTCGATGGGAATGCCCCCGAGCGTGGTGGAGGCATCGGCAAAGCGCCGGGAGTCGTCGGCCACAAGCTCCACGATCTGTTGGAGCGGAAAGGCGTGTGGGCCTGTAAAAAACTGATGCCCCGAAGGAATTTCCTTTTCGCTGATCCATCGGCCCGATGGGGGTACCTCCCGGGCTTGGAGAAGGTAGTGCAGCAGCACAAGCCCCGTTTGGAAATCGACCTTGGATGAGGTCAAGCCCGGTTCGGCGCGAATCGTTCTCTTTTTCGGGATGCACCGGAAAGATCCCGCGAGAAACGGGATGCGATAGGCTGCTTCATCAGGATCCCAGTGGACCAGGCAGCGGCGGCACACGTCTTCGGGATCCAGCCGGGCCGCCTCTTCCCACAGGGAAGGGTCCAGGTCTTCCAGGGATTCGTAAAGGCTTGGGGACTCAAAAGATTCCAGGACGGAGGCAATGAGCTTTCGGGCGGCGGGCAGGTGCCGGGCCGGAACCAGAATCTGCCCCCAGCCGCGCTGGGGGACGAACAGCCCATCGTAAGCCGTTTCCTCAAAGGATCGGACGAGGAAAGGCACGCCTTCCTTTTCCAAAACGTTGGACAAGATATCGGCTTCGAAGCGGTTGGCCAAGGTATAGAGGAAAACCCACGGCGATTCCGAAGATGTCTCCATTGTCGTCAAACCTCCGGGCATTCGCTGAGGGAGCTTTCCCCCCGAAAGACCTTGGCGGCGAAAGCCATGCAGGTAGCCGCACCGCATCGGCCGCAGTTGGTTTGAGGGAGCCTGCGGTAGATGTCGAGCACGGTAACAGTTGGGCGTTTGTGCAAAACCGGTGTAATGGACTGGCGGTTTCGGCGGATTTCCTGAATTTTTTGGAAATAGCGCTCGCACCACCGAGCCGCCTCTTCGGGCCCGGAAACGTCCGTAATGGTGATCTTGTCCGCATACAATCCCACAATGTGCCCCTGATCCATGACATTGGCCACGCCGCTCCCATGCACATAAGTGCAATTGGGCAAGACGGCGGCGCAGTAGGGCAGCACATCGCCGATGGGCTCTTGAAGCTCCATGATCACATTGAAGTGGTCGGACTGGGGCATGCACTCGATGTTCACCAAACGAAACGAATACCCCTGCCTTTCCGTCGTGTTGTTCACCGAACTTTCCGTCATTTTCCCCGTTCCCGGTTCTTGTGTATCAGGGTTTCATAGGCCCATTGGATTTCCTGAAACTTTTCTTTGGCCAGCTGCTGGAATTCCTCGCCGAGGTGACTGACTTTGTCCGGATGATACTTGGCGGCCATGCGGTGATAAGCCTTCTTGATTGTGTCCGGATCGGCACCGGGTTCGATGCTGAGGATCTCATAGGGGTTTTTCGGTTTGTTGCGATCGGCCCGTTCGTCCGAACGCTCCGCGCCGTCCTGCCTGTATGCTCCGGAGCGGTCCCGCTTTTCCTCGGTTTTTCGGGATCCGGTTCTCGAACCGCCCGGGGCGCCTTGGCGCAGGAAGAAATAATAGACCAACCCCAACAGGATGAGATCGTCCGTCCATCCCGGTCCAAAGAAATGGTCCGGGAGGATGTCGAAAGGCATGAGGAAGTAAACCAGCCACGCCAGCAGGGGCCACAGTCTTTGGGTCATGGACATTTACCGTGGGCTCGGCTGAAAAAACGTGTCGTAATGGGGGGTGATACGCCCCAAAGAGTCGTGTTTTTCGAAAAACCACGTGAGGCCCACACCGCCGGCCCATCGCGTGTAGTCCGATGACTTGTCCATGTCCACGTGAACTCCCACAGCCCACTGTGGGGACAAGAGCTTGACGGCTCGGAAGGATCCACTGTAACCCAGCCCAGAAAAGCGATCCCCAGGATACTTTTCGTTTGTGGAATTTCGAGGATAAATTGGGCTCTCCTCGGTTTCATAATACAGATAACCCGCAGAAACTTTCATGTCCAACCACCATGGGCCGCGGGGGTCGGAACGATAACGGGCGGTCGGTCCCGTCATGATGAAAAAGGAAGGGCTGAAATAACCCCCGTGCCCGTAGGTGTAAAAATCCGAATTCCGGTCGAAATGGGAAACGGAGAGAAAACCTCCGAAAGATAGAGTTCCGGACTGGAAGGGGAAGCTCCGTCCCAAGGCGGCATCCCCTGTCACGGAAAAATTCCGCCACACGTTGTGCCCCCAGTAGTGATCGGCACCGACCCGGAGGCTCAGCCACGATCCGCCGGGCCAAGACATGTCGCGGCCGATGGATCCTCCGGTTTTCAGTACCCGGCCCCACGTGCGATCCGAGTAGGGGTCGCGCTGCCCGATCCAGGACAGGAGCGTATCTTCCACGGATTTTTGGTGGACTTCCACGTGCCACTGAGGGTTGTAGATCTGCAGGGAAAATGTCGGCATGGGATCCACCGCACCCCCCAGTGGGCCCAGGCCTGCCGTCGCCTGAAAATCCCACGTTCCCTCCTTGATGAAGGCCACCGAAGGGGAAGCGATCCATGCGGATTGGATCCAGCGGGACACATCCGCTTTCTTGGCCTGCGGAAGGCCGAACGAGCCCACAAAGGGACTTGATCCGGGATCTCCCCCGTCCAAATAAATCCCTTCCAGCTTCAGGGCCCACAGGGACTGGGGGGACCGGGGCACATAAACCGTCCATGGGGTTCTCAGGGTTCTCTTTCGGGACGTTCCCTCGTCCCCGGAACGGCTCTCATAGGACGCCTGAAGGGTCGTCCACGGCGCGGCATCGTTCGTCTCGTCTTTCAACACCGAAGCCGCATGGAGCACCTTTCCGGTTCTCAGGTAGTGACGTCCCGCCGCTTCCTGAACCGATGGATTTTCCGTACGATCCATCTCCACGGCTTTCTCGTGGGCGGCCCCGAACTCGCCCGATCGTTCCAACGAAAGGAGAAGCCCTTCGGCATCTTCGCCGGTCGGTTGGAGTGCATAGGATTTTTGGAACGCTTTGGCGGCTTCTCCTGGTCGGCCCTGTTCCATGAGCAGCCAGCCCAAAGACCGCCATGGGCTTCCTTTATCGGCCTTGACGGCCGCCGCCCGGCGAAAGAGGGCTTCCGCTCCCGCCAGGTCTTTTTCCTTCCACCGATAAGCGCCTTCTTCCATGGAAAGGCGAAAGACCAAAGCCTCCCGGCCCTCCGGATAAGGGGGCTTCATGGCATCGACAACCTGAGCCGCCTCTCGGAACTTCTTCTGAGCCATGAAAGCGTAAGCCAGCCCATAGGCGCCCTCGTTTTGGTGGGGATGAGCCTCCCGGCAGCGGGCAAAATAACTTTCCGCTTCCGAAAACCGCCCGGCATGATAGCAGAACCACCCCAGCTTCAAGAGGGCTTCGAAATCGGTGGGGCTTTTTTCAAGGATGATCTTTGCAATCTGTTCCGTTTCAGGGGACGACTCGGGAAGGTTTCGAAGTTTCCTTCGATAGACTTCCATTTTCAAGGTGTCGAGGTCGCTGACATAGGATTGGGGGAGGCTGGGGAGGGCGTTTTCGGCGTCGATGCGGCGGATGGCTTCTTCGGGAGGGATGAGCTCCAGGAGTTCGTAGAGGACCCCCAGTCGGAGACGGTAACGGGTTTGAACACAATCCAGGATCCGCTCGTGAAGGCGTCGAGCTTCGTCGTTTCGTCCCTTCTGGCGCAGTGCCTTCGCTACTTCGAAAAAGGCTTCGGGGGCGATGCACCGGCGCAGGGCCCGCTCATTTTTCTGTGTGAAGCGCGACAAGGACGTCGGGTCGGCGCTTTCCGTCGTTCGGAGTGCTTCCCGTCTCAGGCGCTCTTCCCACAAAGTCCTCTGGTTCGCGGATCGAGCCTGACGGTATGAAGCGAGCCATCTTTGGGTGTCCCGCGTTCCATAACCCTGGTTTTCCAGGTCCAGGATCAAGGCGGCAGCGGCGTCCCTTTTCCCCACGCGATCCAGGCACAAGGCCTTGCCCCATTGGGCTTCCCGGCGCAACGCCGGAATTTCGCTGATGCGAAGCACCTCTTCAAAGAGCCTTTGGGCCTTTTCGTAACGTTCTTCCTTGAAATGCCACCACGCAATTTCCAAGGAGGCCTGAACCCGGACATTTCCCGGGCTTTTCGTCACATCGGGTGTCTCATCCATTGGGGAGGAGGCTGTGGGCAGCGGGGTTTCGGCGGCGGCCCACGGGATTGAGCCCAACCAAAGGAAGAAAGCGGCGATAAGAACCATGGGCTTCATAGACACCCCACGAGGAAATTTTCAGGGAAGGAGGGGAAGATATTTTTCCGCGTCCTCGTACCTTTTGAGCGCCAAGAGCACTTCGACCAAAGCGGGGACGGTTTCCTGGCGGCGGATCCCGCGGTCCACCAGTTCCTTTAAGATGCGCGCGGCCTCAGGCAGGCGATCCAGCCGAAGCAGGGCGTAAGCCAGCCCCATGCGGGACTCTTCTGCCACATCGGGGGGCGTTTCCCGGTGGGCCAAGTCCTGGAAGATTTCCGCGGCCTTCTTGTAATCCCCCTGGTTGTAATATCCCCATGCCAGAGTCAGGCGCGTACGGTGAATGTCCAGGGTGGGAGCTTGAGAAGCGGTTTCGGAGGGCGGTTGATCCGGCAGGGTCCTTTGCCGCTCCCGGGTTGTGGGTTCGGGCGGAAAAGGAACGGAGGGATATCGGGGTGCAATGAGGTTGGATTGGGTAGTTTTTTCCACGGAGAGCAAAGATGCCTGGTTGGATTCCTGCGCCGCGGCCTGTCCATCGTCGAGTTCCTGTGCCGCGGCGGCCGTCCACAGCAAGAGGCAGCCGATCAGAAAGGTCCAGGCCTGAGGGAAGGCCGAATGGACACGAAACAGCTGCGGGCGCGGCATTCCGGTAAACGGGCTCTTGGGCATGGTCGAGGAGCCTCCCGGCTATGGTGTTTGCATGGAAACTTGGCTGAGCAGGTAGAGGCTGTTGGAATAGTAGTCGTTCTCTTCCAAGGCGACTTTTTCTTGAGCTCGAGCCTGAAGCTTTCGCGCCGTTTCGGAGCGGTCCAACACCCGGGCGACCTGGGCCCACACGGCGTAAAAGCCCCCGGGGGCTTCGTCGAGAGAAAGCGCCGGATCCTGCAGTTCCACCCATACCGGCATCGTCCCGGTTTTATCGAACCAATCCAGCACCGGCGTCCACGTGCGCAGCACTTCGCGATTTTCAACCCACGAGAGATACAAAAGGGTCCTAATGGCCTCATAGCCGAACCGCGAGCTTCTTTCCCGGTAAATGTCGATGCGGTCATTCAGGATGATGATCCAGTCGGCGGGAACGTTCCACGAGGTGCGGCGGGCCTTGTCCAAGAGTTTCAATCCCCCGTGGAACACTTTGTCCCACAAAGGGCCGTCGTCATGACGCGAGAACATCTTCAGGGCCGGATACACGTAATACGACGGATTGACCACGATCCCCCGGTCGCTGACGAAGCCGTAATACCCGGGCAACAGGACGGCGAAGTCTCGGGTTTCCACGATGAGGTGGTTCTTGATGTCCTGGATAAGAGCTTTGGCCGCCGCCAGCCATTCCGGCCCGTTCCACCGTTCGTGGGCCTTGAGCAGAGCGAATGCGACGAGCAGATCGCCGTCCGTAGCATTGTTCAAATCCAAAACATTCCACGCGCCATTGGGTCTTCGGCCCCAGGACCAGGCGAGCAACCGGTCTTTGCCGCGAACCTGGAGGTTGTTCTGCGTCCAGCCCCAAATCTTTTGGAAAGTGGGTTTATCGTCCGCGGCAAGGGCGAGGATCAGGCCGTAGCCTTGTCCTTCCGAATGGCTCATGTCTTTGTTGGCTCGATCGATGACCCGGCCGTCCTCGCTGAGAAAGCGCGCCTTATAGGTCTGCCAGGTCATGATGTCCGCCGCCCGAACCTGCTGAAGGCCCACGACCGCAAAGGCCAGCACGGCAAAAACAGCGCTAAGGGTTCGATACACTCAGTCGCCTCCGGCGGTATCGTTTGAGCATGCGGTAGATAATGAAACTCAGGAGAGCCAAGGCCGCGAGCACTGTAAGAAAGAAGGCCCAGGGGTATGTGTAAACGAAAAAGTCCAGTTTGGTCAACGCAGTGAGGGATCCAACCCGGTAGGTGGGGCCGACGTGCAGGCTTTGCACCTCGGCTGTGCCGTTGTCCCAGGAGATCAGGGCCATGTCTCCCCGACATGCCCCTTGCGTGTCGAATGCCCACAAGGCCTTTGCGGCCTTCGCGGCAACCCCTGTGTCATGTGCGGTCAGCACAAGCAATGTGCGGTCTGCAGTTCCGGGAAGCCGGTATTCCATCAAGGCGGCCCGCTGTTTCGAAAGACCACCGGATTGTTCCGTCTGGGCGAATCGGACCTGAGGCGTTGCGTGGAGGCTCTTGGAGCGTCCCCACAGTTGGCGCGGCCATCGGGCGACCCCCCAGGTGCCTTCCGGGGCCTCTCCGGTGGGCGGCGCAGCGACCGGATAAGAAGCCCGGATCGTGTCAATCAAATGATACGGGGCCGGGTCCAGAAGATCTTTGGGCAGAGCGTCCAACGATCCCACGGCGATGACGTCGGAGGACGGCGTGCCGCCCCAAGTGTCCCATATGCGCAATCCGAACGGCGCGTAGCCGATCTTTTGGCTCATCAGGGCTAAAAGATTTACGGCCGTTTCCACGGCGGCGAAATCCGCTTGGGGCATGAAGAGGATCGTTTCCCTGGCGTCTGGGAATTTGGCGAAGGGGAAGCCGTCCTTGAAAAACAGGCTGAGCTCGGGCAAGGAGGCCCAGTGGGAAATGTTGGGCACATGAAAGGTGGAGTCGTCAAAAACGGTCAAAAGCAAGTGCCCCGTCTGGATGAGGGTGCATTCTCCGGTGACCAACGGCGTGAGAACCGCGTGGAAAGCCAATTCGTTGTCCCCGGGTCGCAACAGATAGGTGGGAAAACTGATCCGATACGCTTCATAATGCCCGCCGTTCTTATCCTTCAGCGGAATGGATGAAAAAAACTTTCCATTCAGAAAAAGGCCTAGGACGGAATCCTCGCGCATGCCGGCGCTGTAGGCCACATGCAGGGACAGGGTGGCGTACTTGTGCGGCTTGATCAAAATGTCCGACGGTAATCGGAATCGAAGAACCGACGGTGCCGGCTTGTAGCCCTGAAACGTGACGGTCTGGAAGCCAAGGTTTTGAAAAGTGTAGGTCTGATCGAACCGGAGCATGCCAGGAGCCTCATAAGGATCCAGCGTGGGCACCTTGAGATCCTTGACCATCGTGGCTGCCGTGTCCGGAAATGGAAAGGACAGGACAGCGAGGCTCTGCACCGCTCGAGACACCGCATCGTCGTTCGGGCCGCTCACGATGATGAGAGCGTGCGTGGGATCCGTAGCCTCGTCTGACGGAAGCCCGGTGATCAAATCGGCCGGCATGTGCCGCACTTCCAGGTAGGCCTCTGGCGTTTTCGGCGCTTTTTCT
Source organism: Desulfosoma sp. (assembly GCA_037481835.1). Taxonomy (GTDB): domain Bacteria; phylum Desulfobacterota; class Syntrophobacteria; order Syntrophobacterales; family DSM-9756; genus Desulfosoma. The sequence continues at coordinate 107,731 of JBBFKW010000007.1, forward strand.
CCCAAAATTTTCCGGACGAAGGCCTCAGATCCTACCAAAATATTATCCCGCCCGGGCACAAGGTGATCGGATACGCTGAATTCCACCGGCCGATAGGCAAAGCGCAGGGCCGCGGCTGAGGCGGCCAGCACAGCCCGCATTGCATCGCTGCGGGATGGCGATTCAACGAGCACATGGATCTTTTCGGGAAGAGGGATTTTGGGATCGAAGACGAGGTCCGGCAGTGCACTCAAGCGAAGCGGCAAGGGCTTGAGGGATACCGTCCAGTCCAAAAAGGCTTCGTCCAGCTTAAGTGTCGTCCACAGCTCCGGTGCCGTGGGATCTTCACAATCCAGCACGTAATGTTGTGTGACTTTGAAGACAAGATCATTATAGCCGGGTTTGAGAAGATGGACAGGAAGCCGGACGGACACCTTTCCCTCCGGGGACAATGGATCGAGGACAATCTGAGCCAGAGGGTGCTGGTTCAATTCCACGATCAAGCGCGAGTTCTGGCGAAGGAGCGCCGTGGAATTCACATAGGAAAACGTTAGCACCGCCTCGTGAACATCCCACCTTTTAGGAACGGGCAGACTCACGTCGAACCCACTATAGGCCCCTTGCATTTTGTAGGTGGACACGGGGACCAAGTTCGGCAGGGGGATCCTCAGCTTCACGGGTTCCGCTCCCTGGGAAGCCCAGGCGATCCCTGCAAGCATTTGCCACATGAGAGCGCAGGCGAAGATGCCTGCCGTGCGCTTTACAAGGCCTCTGTGTGCTTTTTGAATCGCCGCATCCATAAGTTTGCCGTTATCCTCCGTGTTCTGTCCGCCATGAGAACGAATATCCCGACCAAGCTTCTAAAGGATTTTCGAATACCGGTTTCCAGCAAAAGACCGTACCCGCGCCACAAAGCCATGTAATCTTGCGGCCTCGATTCCCACAGACGCCGCCACCGCTCACTGTCGCCGTAAATGAAGCCCACCACTTGGGAAAACTTTTCCGGCGTGTCTAGAACCCAGGCACACCCCACATGTGCGCTCCCCCTCGATTCGGCTCCGACCCCATCGATGCGGAGGACTCTCACCCCGAGCCGATAGACTCTCCGCGCGCTGTCCTCGGCTTCCAACACCAGCACATCCCCTGCATGCAGCAGTTCTGCGTACTCGGCGGAAATTCGCAGCCCGGCGCCGCCCAGAGACAGGTCCACGACCTGGGCAGGCAGAGCCCGGCCGTCTGGAAGGGCGAGCGCGGCCTCTTCGCGGGTGAGGACCCGGTGATGGCGGCGCCACTGATGCATTTCCCAGACGGCTCCCAGGCACAGCAGAATGATCCCTAAGTTGTAGAGGTTCCAGAACGAACAGATGGCGATGACGTCCCGCTCCAGCGGGTACATTGTCCATCGCTGCACGGCTGCCGCTATGCCCAAGAGGGCGAGAGCCAGCATGGCATAAAACGGATAAGCCAAGGGGCTTAGAAAATCGGCGTTAAGGCTGCGCCCTTTCGGGGTGACCCGGAACTGGGGGGATCTGGGGTTTTTCAGCGTGGAAAAGATCGCCGGCAGCAGATAAAGACTCTGGACGGTTTCGAAAAACTCGGAAAACAGAGTGTGCCGCACCGTTCCATAAAGATAGTGGGCACCCAGGGTAGAGCCCAGAAGATGGGGAAGGGCGTACGCGAGGACTTGGACGACCGAGGCATTGTAGACCCGAAGTCCGAAGAACAGATACGCCAGCGGCGCCAGGAAGAAAACGATTCGCGCCAGGCCGAAGAACCAGAACAAACACGAATTCAGATAGCACAGTCTTTGACTCAGGCTCAGCCCTTTGGTGAAAAGCGGATTCTTCAGGAGCAGGATCTGGATCATGCCCTGAGCCCAACGCGTCCGTTGGAGGATAAAATCGTCAAATGTTTCCGGGGACAGCCCGCATACCATGGGACGGCTCACATAGACGCTCCGATACCCCCGGCGGTGCAGTTCCAAAGCGGTTTCCGCATCCTCGGTGATGGTTTCCCCACGGATCCCGCCCAGTTCCATGAGGGAGGATCGGCGCATGAGGGCGGCGGAGCCGCAGAAAAAGGAGGCGTTCCAAAAATCAAGGCCGAGATGCACCCGGCGGTAAAACATTTCGTTTTCCGCCGGGAACACCCTGTGAATGCCCAGGTTTTTTTCCACGGGACTGGGATTGATGAAAAAATGGGGCGTCTGAACCAAAAACAATTTTTCGTCTTGGAGGAAATAGGGCACGGTTTGTTTAAGAAAATCCCGGGTAGGCACGTGGTCGCAGTCGAGCA
>JBBFKW010000007.1:110104-116146 GCA_037481835.1 Desulfosoma sp.
GCCTGGGCCTTGACGGGGTCGGGATCGTTTCTGCGTGCCAGGGTGCCGCCGTCGTCCAGGATGTACACGTTGAATTTGGCACGAGGATAGTCCAGCAACGTGCAGGCGACGGCGGTGGTGCGAATGATTTCTTCCGGCTCGTTGTAGGTCGGAATCAAAACATCCACCGTCGGATAGAGGGATGAGTCTTCCGGCAGAGGCGGGGGGCCGTCTCTTTCCAGCGGCCAGATGTTGACATAGAGTCCCAAAAGATGGATGGCGATACCGTAGGTTTCAGCCCCGTAGAGTAGAAGCATTCCCAGGCAATCCCACGGCCCGGTGTAGCTCAGCGTTTCAAAGGTGCGGAACATCCAGTAGCGAAGAGAGAGAAACGCTCCCAAAAGCAAAATGAAAACTCTAGCGGGAACAGCCCGCGTGTTTCGTTTGACGGCCACCGAAAGAAAGGCGAGCAGCCCCCAGCCCACGAGGATCTGGTCCCTCAGTTCCAGGTAGATCGTCGCACAATAGGCAAGGTAGGCCCATAGAACGGCCAAACCCGCCCACAGCGCGGTCCGTTCCCAGCCCTCGCCGCTGGGGAGTTCCTGGACCCCGCGCAGATTCTTGAAATTCATTCCGTTTGTTCTCGCATTCATGGGCCGTGTCGATTTACGCCGTAAAAAGGGGTTACCGTTATTTCCCCGTCAGCATGCCGTCAAAAATTTCAAGGGGGGAGCATCCAGCGCCCATTGATGATTTCGGAAAAAGAACGAAAAAGCTAAAAGCTTTTTGGAAATCACTCATGGCTCCGCAACCGCGAAATCGCGGTCCTCAAGAACCCGAGAGCGACAGAGCGTCTTCTACCCGAAATGATAATTTTTTCAATGGAAATCAAGCGGATCGATGAAAGGTGCGGCCCTCCCGTCTCATGAAGGCCGTGTTTGGCTCTTGGGGGGTGGCTGTTGCGGGATGTGCGGCGGGCTAGGGCGTCCTGGCCACCTGGCCGGCGGCACCGGGGCTGACGCCCGCTTTTCTCAAGAGAAGCTCCCAGTCTTCATTGACCATATGTTGGATCTGTTCCAGGTCCGCCTCCGTAAGGTGCTTGAAGCGGCCCTGCAGTTTGAAATACTCGCGCACCAGATACCCCTTGGGCATGTAGTTGATGGTGTATCGAACCCCGTTTTCCACTTCGTAGAGTGGGAAGATGTTGGTCTGGACGGCCATGCGGGCGATTTTTACGGCCAGATCCGACGGGAGGCGCCAGCCCGTAGGACACGAGGCGTAGATGTGAAGAAAGCGCGATCCTTTGATCGTTTTGGCTTTCTTGACTTTTCGGACCAGATCTTCCGGAAAGGCGATGCTTGCCGTGGCCGCGTAGGGGATGCGGTGGGCCACCAAAGCTTCCACGATGTTTTTCTTCCGCAGCTTCTTCCATTCCTGACCGGGCGTGGTGGTCGTCCACGCGCCGTAAGGGGTGGACGAACTCCTTTGCACCCCCGTGTTCATATATGCTTCGTTGTCGTAACATACATAGATGAAGTCCTCGTTCCTCTCCACGGCGCCGCTCAAGGCCTGGAATCCGATGTCGAAAGTCCCGCCGTCTCCTGCCCAGGTGACCACCGTGGTTTCCGTATCGCCCATGATGTCCAAAGCGGCCCGCACGCCGCTGGCCACGGCGCCCCCGGTTTCGAAGGCCGTGTGGAGCACGGGCACCTTCAAGGTCGATTGGGGATACGGGCCGGCGATAATGGACCAGCAGCACGCGGGGATGACCATCATGGTCTTCTCCCCGAGAGCCTTAAGGACAAAGCGCATGGCGATGGCCGCTCCGCATCCGGGGCATCCCACGTGCCCCGAACACATGTATTCACGATCTTGAAGACTGAGTTCCATGGTTCGGCTCCCTTGAGGGTTTGCGTCTCGGTTACGCGGCCGGAGCGGGCTGCTGGAGCCCCACCCAAAGACTGTCCGATTCCGGATAGGGTTTCGTCTTGGTCGCCCAATAAATTTCTTCCAAAATATCAGTTGTCACGTCTCGACCGCCAAGCCCGGCCACGTATCCGAACACGAGGGGCCTCTTCGGCTCATTGCACAAAGCGGCTCGGATTTCCTGGGCAAAGATTCCGGAAGCCCCGAAGGAAAAGTTTCTGTCCACCACCGCCAACTTTCGAGCCCGAAGGACCCACTGTTTGATCTCTTCACGGGGAAAAGGCCTGAAAAGCCTCATTTTCAAAAGCCCCACCTTTTCTCCCTGCGCTCTCAGTTTTTCCACCACGAGACGACATGTGCTCGTGATCGTTCCCGACGTCACCAAGATAATGTCGGCATCGTCGCACTGCACGGCTTCCACGGCCCCGTACCGGCGCCCGAAGAAGGACTGGAAGTCCGCCTCTATCTTTTTCAGCTCGCCCGTGGCGGCTTCCATGGCGTCTTGGAGATCGCGGCGCATCTCCATGTAAACGTTAGGGGGCGAAAGCTGGTTGAACGCGGCCGGATGGGCCGTGTCCAACCGGAACGCGGGTTTGAAAGGAGGCAGAAAGCGGTCTACGTCGGCCTGTTCGGGAATGTCCACCGGTTCGTAAGTGTGGGACAGAAAAAAGGCGTCCAGCACGACCATCACCGGAAGGAACACGGTTTCCGCCAGTCGAAAGGCTTGAATGGTCGTGTCCAAGGCTTCCTGGGCGTCTTCACAGTAGAGCTGGATCCACCCCGTATCCCGCTGGGCCAGGCTGTCCGTTTGGTCCGTCCAAATGTTCCATCCCGGAGCCAAGGCGCGGTTCACCTCGGCCATGACGATGGGCAGCCGGGCTCCCGAAGCCCAGTGGAGCAGTTCGTGCATGAGGGCCAGCCCCTGGGACGAAGTGGCCGTAAAGGTGCGCACCCCTGCCGAGGCGGCCCCGATGAGGGCCGCCATGGCCGAATGTTCGCTTTCGACGCGGAGGAATTTGGCCTTGAGAGAGCCCTCCGAGCAGAATTCGGAAAGGAGCTCAACGATATGGGTCTGCGGGGTGATGGGATAGGCGGAGATGACCTGAACCCGACACAGCCGCACGGCTTCCGAGACGGCGTGGCTGCCTTCCACCACTTTTCTCATGGGAGGACTCCTGACTCGTTTTCCACAAGCGACATGGCGTTCCGCGGGCATTCCACGACGCACACCCCGCAGCCTTTGCAATAATCCAGGTTGATGTGACGTCCTTGGGGTGTGGCGTCTCGGCATACGGCGATATCCGGGCAGTACAGCCAGCAGTTGTCGCATTGATTGCACACCCCGCAGTTGAAACATCGCTCGGCTTCCCGGATGGCCAACGCGGCGCTCACCTTGAGATCGATTTCCGAAAACCCCTGAAGGCGTTCTTCCACGAGCAACCGGGGTTGCACGATTCGGGGGCCGTAGAGGAAGTAATCCGTGTTGATTTCCTGAAAGGCCACCACGTGGGGATTGCGACGGCAGCGTTCCCCGCCCATGTAAACTTCCATGGACAAGGACGGTCCCGGCCCCACTCGGCACCGCGCCACACCGTCGGGGATGGCGTCCCAGCCTTTGCGGAAATAGAGGTCCAGGGCCATGGCGGCTTCCTTGCCCGAACCGATGGCATGGGCTACGGATTTGCTCTGAGCCGCCAGATCGCCCCCATAGACAATGACCGCGCTGTTTTCGCGGCGCTCCACGACCGTATTGGCAAGGTGGAGGATATGCGAGCCGGCTTCTCCAGGTGGCTCCAGCCACGGTTCCTCGGCGCTGTTTCCCAAGGCCTTGAAAATCTTTTGCACGACGAGTTCCGTCGTCTCTCCGGCAATGGGTCTGACCTGGGCCCGGCCGTTGACTTCCGAAACCACTTCCATCTTTTGCAACGTCAGCCGGAAGCCTTCCGGGTGCGGGGTTATGGTTTGAGGGGCCCACAGTTCCATGAGCTCAACGCCTTCATCCAGCGCCATTTGGATTTCGTGGCCGAAGGCAGGCATGTCCTGCCGCCGTCTGCGGTAAATCATCAGGACTTTGGCGCCGAGGCGCACGGCGCAGCGGGACACGTCCACGGCCGTGTTGCCTCCGCCGATGACCGCCACGGTGCCAGAAAGAGAGGGCCAATCGCCGGATCGGACCTTTTCCAGGAAAGGCAGACCTTCCTCCACCCCCGGAAGATCCTCTCCCGGAATCCCCAGTGCCACATTCTTGTAATGGCCGCAGCCGAGAAAAACCGCCGCATAGCGGTCCTTGAGGGCATGGAGGACATCGGTCGTAATCTTGTGGTTGCAGCGGATGTCCACGCCGAGCGTCCGCAGATGTTCCAATTCCCAATGGAGAACAGGCACGGGGAGCCGGTACGGAGGGATGCCCCACCGAAGCAGCCCGCCGGGTTCCGAACGCCCCTCGAAGACGTCGCACCCATAGCCGAGCCGGGCCAGGAAATAGGCGGCGGCCAGGCCGCTCGGGCCGGCACCCACGACGGCGACCCGTTGGGATTGCGGGGTAGGCCGGGTTCGTTCCGGCTGAAGGCCGTAACGCATGGCCGTGTCCGCCACGAAACGTTCCAGCGTGTGGATGGCGATGGGTTCGTCGAAGGCTCCGCGGTTACACACGCTTTCGCACGGATGGAAGCACACGCGCCCGCACACGCCCGGGAAAGGGTTTTCCTGCAGGATGGTCTCCCAGGCTTCCTTGAAAAGCCCTTGGGCCACCAGCATTTCCACCCGGGCAATGTCTTCTCCCGCCGGACAGGCGACACTGCACGGGGCCGTCTTTTCATCGTAGCGGGGCTGCAGGAACCGCCACGAGCCTGTCTTGTTGCTTTCCGTCGTCGTTGTGGACCGGGGGATGAAAGGGACCGAAACCGGAGTCATGGGCGCGTGTGCCATGGGAAACCTCTTTCGTCGGGTTCACGATGCGGCGGAAGAATCGGCCGCCAGGGACAAGGGCTGGACCCCTTTGCCCACGCTGGCCCTCAGGAACACGACGGCGTCGTAAGCGTCCCGCGCCGCGGCGATGTTGGCCTCGGTCTTGATGGGAATTTCCTCCCGAATGGCATGCACCACGGCCTCGAGAGGGGGCTCTCCCAACACGCGGGCGAAGGCGCCCATCATGGCCGTGTTGACGATGGGATGTGTTCGGGTGCCCAAGGCATATTTCAAAGCGATGCGTGTGGCATCCACCACAGCGACGCGATAGGAGGCGAATGTTGCGGGTTCTTCGGGCACCGCCGAGGCGTTGACGAGAATCCAACCGCCGGGTTTTAATCCTCGGGTCACATCGACGGCCGCCAGCAGCGTCGGGTCCAGAACAACCACGTGATCCGGCGTGTACACATTGGTCCGAATGAGGATCTTTCTCGTGTTCCATCGCAAATAGGCTTCCACAGGCGCCCCCCGCCTTTCCACGCCGAACAGCGGGAAACTTTGGACAAAATATCCTGCCTGAAAAAAGGCCTTGGCCATGAGAATGGAAGCCACCACCGTGCCTTGGCCGCCGCGTCCGTGAAATCGCACTTCGATCATGATCGTCGTCCTTGTCGGCCGTTACGGCCGGCTCCACACCACCACCACGGCCTTGGCCGTCCCTTCACCCACGCACCGAAAACTGTGACTCACTTCGGAATCGAAATAAATGCTGTCGCCGGGTTCCAAAATTTCCACGCGATCCGGCGTGCGAAATTCCAGGCGCCCTTCCATGAGGTACACAAACTCCTCGCCCTCGTGGCTCACGAAAACCATGTCTTCGGTGGCCATGGCGGGGAATTCCACGAGAAAAGGTTCCATGTGTTTGTCCGGTTTCTTGTTTTCCAACGTCTCGTAAACGTAGGTCACTTCCCCGGACATGTGGTGGGGGCGCCTTTCCAGGCGCTTGCGATCGCTCTTTCGCGTAAGGGAAATTTTAACGCCGACGGGCTCGTCTTCGAAGAAGTAGGCCAGGCCCACATGGAATGCCTTGGCCAATTTGAGCAGCGTGGCCACGGGAGGGATGACGGCGCCGTTTTCCATATTGGAAAGGAGCTCTTTATCCAGGCCGGTGCGGGCGGCAAGGTCCTGGATGGTCAGACGGTACTTGTCCCGAAGCTCTTTGATTTTTTG
>JBBFKW010000007.1:116246-203762 GCA_037481835.1 Desulfosoma sp.
CAAGACTTTCCGGCAACCAACGTGGGAAGTCCCGCGGGCTGCAGGACATGGTTCTCCATATGGAAGGGGCGGTTCTAAAATTTTCGGTGGATGATCGCCTTTTTCAATTCGGCGATGGCTTCCGTCGGGTTCAACTGCTTGGGGCAGGCTTCCACGCAGTTGAGGATGGTATGGCAGCGCCATGCCCCGTCCCGATCGTTGATGATTTCCAGGCGTTCGTCCGCTCCTTCGTCCCGCGAATCCGCAATGAAGCGCCACGCCTTAAGGAGGGCCGCGGGGCCCAAATAATTGGGGTCGGCCCAGAAACTGGGACAGGACGTGCTGCAGCAGGCACACAGGATGCACTCATAAAGCCCGTCCAGTTTCTTGCGATCTTCGGGGCTCTGCAGCCGTTCCAGGTCCGAGGGGGGCGGCGTTTTCGTGATGAGATACGGCTTCACCAGGTAGTACTTGGCGTAAAAGTCGGTAAAATCCACCACCAGGTCTTTGATCACGGGCATGGAGGGCAAAGGCTGGACCACGATGGGTTCCTTCAGCTCCTCGATGTGCGTGATGCAGGCCAGCATGTTGACGCCGTTGATGTTCAGCCCGTCGGAGCCACACACCCCTTCTCGGCAGGATCGGCGATAGGCCAACGTGCCGTCTTGTTCCCAGCGGATTTGGTTCAACCCGTCCAAGACCATCATGCCGGGACGGCGGAGTTCCACGCGGTAGTCCTTGTAATAGGGGCGGCTGTCCTTTTCCGGATCGTATCGAAAGATGGAGAATGTGACCGTCTGCGCCATCTTGTGCACCTCGTATGGGAAAATGTCCGTTCCTCCGCGTCGGAAGGTCTTGAGCCTAGTAGACGCGTTCTTTGGGTTCGAACGTGGGCACCGTGAGCGGCTTCATGCGCACCGGCTTATAGTCCAGGCGGATGGTGCCGTCCTCGTCCATGGTGGCCAGGGTGTGTTTGTGCCAGTTCACATCGTCCCGCGTGGGGTAGTCGTCGCGGTAATGAGCCCCTCGGCTTTCCCGCCGAGCCAGGGCCCCTTCCACGATGGCTTTGGAAAAATCGAGCATATGGCCCAGTTCCAAGGTTTCGATGAGATCCAGGTTAAAAGCCAGACCCTTGTCCGCAATGCCCACCTTCTTGAAGCGATCGCACAGTTTCTGCAAGATGCCCCTTTGGGTGACCAGGGTTTCTTCAGTGCGGAACACGCCGCAGTTGAACTCCATGGTCTCTTTGAGCTCGTCCCAAATGGCCCCCATGCGCTCCGGACCGTTGCCGTTGAGGAGGTTTTTGACTTCCTCGATGCCCTTGCGGCCGGGATTTTCCGGCAGCGGCACGTGTTCCGGAAGGGATTCGGCGAATTCCGCCATGCGCTTTCCGCCCACCTTCCCGAAGACCATGATGTCGAGCAACGAATTGGAACCCAAGCGGTTGGCGCCGTGCACGGACGCGCACGCCGCTTCTCCCGCGGCGTAAAAACCCTTGACCGGCTCCTCCGGCTTGTCCATCCCCCCGACGACCACTTCGGCGTACCGGTTCGTGGGGATGCCGCCCATGGAGTAATGGGCCGTGGGCGTGACCGGAATGGGTTCCTTGGTGCAGTCCACGTGGGCGAACACATAGGCGAGCTCCCAAATTCCCGGCAACCGCTCATGAATGAGGTCCGCCCCGATATGGTCCAGCTTAAGCAGGATATAATCGCCCTTGGGACCGCAGCCGCGCCCCTGGCGCATTTCTTCGGCCATGGCCCGGGAAACCACGTCGCGCGATGCCAAGTCCCACACGGTGGGCGCGTAGCGCTTCATGAAGCGTTCGCCGTCCTTATTGAGCAGATAGCCGCCCTCACCGCGCACACCTTCGGTGATCAAGTTGCCGACCCCGTAGATCCCCGTCGGGTGGAACTGGACGAATTCCAGATCCTCCACGGGAAGCCCCGCGCGCAGGGTCAAGGACAGCCCGTCCCCCGTATTGATGTGGGCGTTGGAGTTGGTTTTGTAGACGCGGATATAGCCGCCGGTGGCGAACAGCGTGGCTTTGGCGTGGAAAATGTGGAAGCCCCCGTTGGCGATGTCCCAGGCCAGCACACCCACCACGTGGCCTTCGTTCATGAGCAGTTCCAAAGCGAAAAATTCATTATAAAAGATAACGTGGTTTTTCACACACTGTTCGTAGAGCGTGTGGAGCATGGCATGTCCGGTGCGGTCCGCCGCGGCGCAGGTGCGGCAGATGGCTTCCTTGCCGAAGTTCTTGGTGTGCCCGCCGAACCGGCGCTGGAAGATCTTTCCGTCCTGAAGGCGGCTGAAGGGCATGCCCATGTGTTCCAGTTCGATGACCACTTCCGGAGCCATCCGGCACATGAGCTCAATGGCGTCTTGGTCGCCCAGGTAGTCGCTTCCTTTGATGGTGTCGAACATGTGCCAGACCCAATCGTCCGGCTCCACGTTGCTTAGGGACGCCGCCACCCCGCCCTGGGCCGCCACCGTGTGGGATCGCGTCGGAAACACCTGACTGATCACCGCCGTATCGACGGACTTGGAAGCTTCCAGGGCCGCTCGAAGTCCCGCGCCCCCGGCGCCGACGATCAGAGCGTCGTGCTTATGAACTATGACTGGAATATCTCCCATGGTCGACATCGCTCCTTTGCTGCTAGGCTTGCACTTTGAGAGTGACGATGGTGAGGACGCCCAACCCGAAAAATCCGATGGCCACAACCCACAGAGCCCCCACGAGGACCGCCCGCACGCCGGGCGTGTGCACATAGTCGTCGATGATCATCTTGAAGCCGTTCATGGCGTGATAGACGGCGAAAATGAGGAAGGCGATGTCCAGCGCTTTCCACGCGGGGGACACCATGCGCGCCATGACCTTTTGATAGGTGACGGGGCCTTCCGTGGCGTAATGCAGCACCCAGAAATGAAGAAACAGGGTGATCAACAAGGCGATGCCCGATACGCGCTGAAAAAACCAATCGAAAGCCCCGGACCGGCCGGATCCGAAATATTTGCCCAACATAGTGTGTGCCTCCTCTTAAAGACCGAACGCCAGCCGAAGCATGGGGACCGCCCCGGCTCCGACCAAAACGGCTGAGACGGCCAACACGGCGTAGACCACCTTGCGCATGATGTCCCGCTTGGCCAGGTTGCCGTAGTCGATGAAAACCACTCGGAGCCCGTTCAACCCGTGGTAGACCACCGTCGCCAGAAGGCCGATTTCCATAAGGTGGAAAAACGGCGACTGCACGACGGCCATCACCTCATTGAAGGCTTCTTCTCCCTGAGACAGATGATGGATCACCCAAATGTGCAAAAAGAGGTAGACTCCCAGGAGGATCCCCGTGGCACGGTGGAGGATCCAAGCCAGGTAGCCCGGGTGGAGCTTGTAGCGGACCTTGGGTTGAAACACGACTTTCTTCATGAAAACCCTCCTCCTGATGACGGGATACTGCCCCACCCCCGCACTCTCGGCCTCGGCGAAAGAGAGCGGCGAGGGGCCCGCTTGATGATCCTCAAGCCGTTCGGGCGTAGCGCCGCACCCCTTCTTGGTAAAGATCCCCGCCGTGGACGTCGTTTGCCACGATTACCGGAAAATCCTTGACTTCCAAGCGCCGGACCGCTTCCGGGCCCAGTTCCGGATAGGCGATGACCTCCGCTGAAAGAATGCTTCGAGCCATCAAGGCGCCGGCTCCCCCGATGGCGGCGAAATAAACAGCCTTGTGCCGGCGCATGGCATCCTTGACCGCGTCGCTGCGGGCGCCCTTACCGATCATTCCTCGAAGTCCGTGGCGGATGAGCAGCGGCGCATAGGCGTCCATGCGGTAGCTCGTGGTGGGACCCGCCGCGCCGACGGGCCGGCCGGGCTGCGCCGGAGACGGTCCCACATAGTAGATAACCTGCCCCGAAAGATCGAAGGGTAAAGGCTGCCCCTTTTCCAGCAGTTCCACGAGGCGCTTGTGGGCGGCGTCCCGCGCCGTATACAAGACGCCGTTCAACAACACGCGGTCACCGATCTTGAGCGCCGTCACGTCCTGTTCGCTCAAAGGGGTCTGCAATACGATGGCATCCGGCATCATGGAGAAACTCCTCCGGGCCGCCGCATGGCAGCCCACGATTTGGGGCGCAGCTCTGCTGAGCCCCGCCTTACAATGAGGCTTCCTTGTGGCGCGCCGCATGGCATTGGATGTTCACGGCCACCGGAAGACTCGCGATGTGACACGGCATCATCAGAATGTGCACGGCAAGGGAAGTGATGCGACCTCCCAATCCCTGAGGGCCGATTCCCAGGCGGTTTATGGCTTCCAGCCAGTCCGCCTCCAAAGCCCCGAGCTCGGGGTCGGGATTGGGACTGCCCAGAGGGCGCAGGAGCGCCTTTTTGGCCAAAAGGGCCGCCTGTTCGAAGGTGCCCCCGATCCCGACACCCACGATGGTCGGCGGGCATGGGTTGGGCCCGGATTCCTTGACCCGCTGCACGACGAAGTCCTTCACTCCTTGAATGCCCACGGCAGGAGTGAGCATGGTCACGCGGCTCATGTTTTCGCTTCCGCCCCCTTTGGGCGCCAGGATCAGGCGGAAATGGTCGCCCGGCTGCACATCGATGTGGATAATGGCCGGGGTGTTGTCGCCCGTATTTTGGCGGGTAAAGGGGTGGCAAATGCTTTTTCTCAGGTAGCCGTCCCGATAGCCTTGCCGGACGCCCTCTTCGACGGCCTCCCGCAGGGATCCGCCCTCGATGTGCACGTCTTGGCCCATGTCCACGAACACCACGGCGAAGCCGGTATCCTGGCACATGGGAATTTTTTCGGCGCGGGCGATCTCGGCATTTTCGATGAGGCGTTTCAGGATGTCACGGCCTGTGGGGGACTCTTCCTTCTCCAAAGCCGCTTCGAAGGCGCGTAGGACGTCGTCGCCGAGTTCTGTATTGGCCCGGATGGCCAGGTCTCGAATGGTGCGGACGATGTCATCCACGTGGACGGAACGCATGGATCCTCCTTTGTGCCGGCAGAGGTCCGAGGGAATGGGGTTTTGGATAGCGAGTCCCGGAGAGAAGTCGTCGGGGGAACAACTGGGTTTGGAGGGTTCCCGAGCCGCCGGAGGGCTCGAGTCGGCACTGCTCGTTCATGGAAGGCGGTCTCCCAGAAAAACACACAGCGCTCTCACAGATTCGCACGCGAAGCCACAGCCGTTGTCGATGGAAACTCTCGCGGGAGATCCTTGACCGTCACAACGGCTTCTAATCCAAAGCCATTACGGTGTCAATCGTTTCTCCGGCTCCCATCCAAGAAAGCTTACCCGACCATTTTTTGAGGGAGAAACAAGACGATGTGCGGGAAGAGGGTCACGAGGACGACCGCTAAAATCATGATGAGAAAAAAGGGAAAGGTGGCCTTGAGAATGAAGCCCACGTCTCGGCGGCTCATGGACTGCAGCACGAAAATGCTGAAGCCCACGGGCGGCGTGATCTGGGACAGTTCCACCATGAAAACCAAAAAGATGCCGAACCACAACGGCGAAAAGCCCGCATGGAGCACCATGGGCAGGACGATGGGAAGGGTCATGACCACAAGGGAGATGCCGTCCAGGAGCATGCCGAGGAACAGATACATGAGGCCCAAGATGAAAATGAGCATGTAAGGCGACAAGTTGAGTTGGGCGATGAATCGGCTCACGGCCGTCGTGATCCCGAGAAAGCCCACGACCTGGCTCAAAAAGGCCGCCCCGACGATGATGAAGGTGATCATCGTCGACGTCCTCACGGCGCTCAAGACGGCGTCTTTGAAGACGGCCGCGGTCATGGTTCGAAAAAGCACCCCCAGGACGAAGGCGCCTAATACCCCGATGGCCGCTGCTTCCGTGGGCGTGGTGTAACCCAGGTAAATGCCGCCGAGGACGGCGGCGATCAAAGAAAACACCGGGGCCAAATCGGCCAAGGATCGGAGGCGTTGGGACCACGTGAAGGATTCCTCGCCGGGAGGGACGATGTTCGGCCTCATGAGCGCCAAGATCATGATGTAGAGCGAATAACAGCCCGCCAGGAGCAATCCCGGCAAGATCCCGCCTATAAAGAGCTGCCCGATGGAGGTGTCGGACAGGATGCCGTAAATGATCATGATCAGGCTGGGAGGAATCATGAATCCCAAAGTTCCCGCTCCGGCCAGGGATCCCAAGGCTACGGATTCGCTGTACCCGCGCTTGGACAATTCATCCAGGGTGATTTTGCCGACGGTGGCCGTCGTGGCGGCGCTGGATCCGGAGACGGCCGCAAAGAGGGAACAGGCGAAAACGTTAATGTGCAGGAGCCTTCCCGGGATGCGGTTCAGCCAAGGGACGAGGCCGTTGAAAAGTTTGTCCGAGATGGCCGTCCTGTGAAGCAGTTCGCCCATGAAGACAAAGAGGGGCAAAGCCGTCAGTGACCAGGAGTTCACGCTGTTCCACATGGAATTGACGAGCAGGTTCCCGATCTTGGTCCACACGGAAAAGCCAGGGGGAAGGTTCAAGTCGGCAAGGAGCATGCCGGCGATGGCGGCGGCCATCAGGGAAAAGCCGATCCACAAGCCCGAAAGCAGAAAGAAAAACATGATGGAAAAAAGGGCTATGGAAAGGAGCAAAGGATCAGCGATCATGAACGCGGTTCTCCAAAAGAAGCCGTATGATGAGAATGCGGTGCCTCACCTGTGGGAACGCATGGCGAGGAATCGGGACACCGCCGTCGCGCCGTGGGCGACGAGCTGTGCCATGAACACGATCAACCCGAGAGGGATGGCCGATTGGGGGATCCACATGGGCGTTTGTGATGGGGTTTCCGACACCATGCCAAGGCTGTGGGCTTCCTTGACCAAGGAAAGGGAAAAGGCGAGGGCGAACCCGGTCAAGGCCAAGGCGGTGGCTGTGACAAGGGCGTCCAGGACGTGGCGTGTCCGTTCACGCAATCGGGACGTGACGACTTTCACGCGAATGTGGCCGTCCGTTCCAAGGGTATGCCCGAGGCCGAAAAAGACGAGCACCACGTAAAGGTAGGCGCTGTATTCGTCGGTGATCATGGTGGAGGTGTTAAACAGGGATCTCAGGAACACCTCGAGAAGGATGAGCAAGACAATGAGAAGCATGGCCACCGAAGAACACAGGGCCGCCTTCTCGGACAAAAATTGTGCGAATCGGATGAGTTTTTCCATATTTTCAAAGCATGCCATGGAATAGGCGGGGTCGCCCGTTTTCGGGCAACCCCACGGCCTGCTTCATTGGGACCGAAAACCTCTGGGGACAAAAAGGTCCCCGGCCGTGCCGTTATTTCTTTTTCCTGAAACTTTCCACCACGGCGGCCACGTCCGGTCCGGCATCGGCAAGAAAACCCTTGATGATGGCATCCGCCGCCTGATCCAGTTCCGCGGCCAAGGCGGCGTCGGCCTCTCCGATAACCATGCCGTTTTCCGCGATGGCTTTGAGAGACTCTTCATTGTCGGCGGCGGACTTCTTCCACTGCATCTCCTGGACTTCCTTGGCCGCCTTTTCCATGGCGGCCTTCTGGTCGGGTTTTAGCGCCTTCCAGTAGTCCAGGTTGATGACGACCATGTTGAGCGGGTAGGCGTAGTCGATTTTTTTGTAGTATTTGAGAACTTCCCAAAGCTTTGCGTCACGCCCCGAAACAGCCGAGGTGAGCACCGAATCGATCATACCCGTGCGAAGGGCCGCGTACACTTCCCCCCAAGGCAGGGACACGGGGCTTCCCCCCAGGTTGGCCAGGAAATCCGCGCCGTTTTTGTCATAGGTTCTGGTCTTGAGTCCCTTGATGTCGGCGGCCGTCTTCACTTCTTTCGTCGTGAACAATCCGCTGGGAGGCCACGGGACCACGTAAAGGATCTTCTGGTTCCATTTCGCCGCAGCCTTGTCGTAAAGCTCCTTGCACGCTTCATAAAGCTTCCAGGCCTCGTCGTACGAGGTCACCATGCGGGGCAGGGAACTGATTCCGAAGGCCTTCTCACTCCCTTGGACGACCCCCATGAGGATGTCCGACATGGGCACCGTGCCGTCCTTGACCGTCTTGAGCAGCTCCGGCCCTTTGAACCCTAGGGCCCCCCCGGGATGGACGGCGATGTCCACGGTCCCGCCGGTGTACTCCTTGACGCGTTTGGCGAATTCCTCGGCGCCTTGGGAGTGAAAATTGGTCGCCGGGTAGATGGCGTTGAGGTTCATTTTGACGACGTCGGCGGCCGAAGCGGGCCGGGCTGCAAAGAGACTTAAGAACAGAAACAGGACGAGTGATTTTCGAACCATGGGTATCCTCCGTGTTTGGGGTGAAACCAAGAGCCCTTGGCGGGCCGCCTTGGAGCCTGTCTGAGAACGAACCCGAAGGCCTCTTGTCCTGGGAGCGCGGGCCTCCGGCCCGCACGAGAAGCGGGCGAGACGCCCGTGCTCCCAGGAATATGCCATTCTCGGACAGGCTCCTTGGATAAACGTCCGAACCGACTCATCGAACGGCCGTTTTCCCGTTTGGGTGTCCGTTGGGCTCGGGGGCTTGAGGCTTCGACGTACCTCTTTTCTGATCCCGTCCCGGCGCGCTGACGGGGAGCGGCCGCGATCGTTGTTGGGGTTCGCTGCGCTCACCCCAACCTACAGGTTCTAAGGGTTCGTGAGGATTGCCCGGGGCGGCCATCGCTCCGTGTTTCGCACACGATTCGGGCGAAGAGCAAGAAAAAGATGAGGCCCGTGAACTTTTCAGGCCGTTCCCCGGCGCTGGGCTTCGAGCACGCGGCGAAGGGGGACCACCGCGATACCGGAACTTTCCAAAGCTTCGCGGATGGCCGCCGCCACGTGGGCCGCCCCCGGCGTGTCCCCGTGCACGCACAAGGTGTCCGCCTCCATGGGTACGTCCCGACCCGTGATGGATCGGACCGTTTTTTCCCGCACCAGCCGAAGGACGCGTTCGCGGACCGTCTGCGGGTCGTGGATGACGGCGCCGGGCATGGAACGCGGCGCCAGAGCTCCTGAATCCGAATAGGCCCGATCCGGAAAGAACTCCCGGGCGACCACGAGCCCCGCTTGCACGGCCGTGCGAGCCAGCGGGCTTTGGGGCAGCGTGACCAGAATGAGCGTCGGATCGAATGCCTTCACGGCCTCACACACCTCAAGGGCCAGCCGTTCGTCGAAAGCCGCCATGTTATAAAGGGCGCCGTGGAGTTTTACATGCTGCAGGGATGTCCTGTAGGCGCGAGCCAGACCGGCCAGGGCCCCCAATTGGTACAGCAGGTAGTGCTTCACTTCACCGGGAAAGGTTTCCAGAGCGCGACGGCCGAATCCCATGAGATCCGGAAAGCCGGGATGGGCGCCCACGGCCACGCCGTGATCCATGGCGAGCCGGATGGTCTTCCCCATGACCACGGGATCCCCGGCGTGGTAGCCGCAGGCGATGTTGGCCGAGGTGACGGCCTTGATGACCGCCGGATCGTTCCCCAGGGTGTAAGCGCCGAAGCTTTCCCCCATATCGCAGTTGATGTCGATCATCATGGGCTCATGGGCCTCCCTGCCGAAGAAGGTGGAAAAATCGACGGATCTTGTACCCCCGCTTCAAGTGGGCTTCTCGGGCTTCCAAAAGGTCGACGGCCTGGAATCGGAGCGAGCGGCCCGGCGCGGTTTGGACCAAAAGCGGCAGGTCCAAGGAAAGGACCGTGGCGATTTTGGCGTACCCGCCCGTGGTGGGACAATCTGCCAAGAGCACGAAAGGAAGGCCTTCTCCGGGGACTTGGACGGCCCCGAAAGCCAAGCCTTCGGAAACAATGTCGGCTGCTCCGCGGTGTTTAAGCCGAGGTCCGTCGAGCATCATGCCCATGCGATCGCTTCGTGTTGTGACGCGATAAGGGGCGCTGAAAAAAGCATCGAAGGCCTCGGGGCAGAAGGCTTCCGCCTGCGGCCCGGGAACCGCGCGGACTGTGGGATGGGCGGCATACGGCGGGCGCAGACTTTCCGGAATGCGTCCCGACGGCTTCTGCGGCCCGCCGGGATCCGTTTCCAGAACATCTCCCGGGCGCAAAGTCCGCCCCTCCAAGCCTCCGAAATGCCCTCGAAGATACGTGGACCGGCTCCCCAGCACAAAAGGGACGTGGATCCCTCCGGCAAGGCACAGGTAATGCCACAGTCCCAAGCTTCCCGCATCGATGGAGAGCACATCGCCGGCTTGGGCGGTGTGGGACGTCCAGAGATCGATGCCCCGGCCGTTAAGGCGCACTTCGGGGTCAAAGCCGGTGACGGCGAAAAAGGCTTCTTTCAGGAAGCGGGCTCGAAAGCCGCCCGAAAAGATTTCCAAAGCGGCGGCTCTGGCGTTGTTCCCCAAAAGTCTATTGCCCAATTCCAAGGCCGCCCGGTCCATGGCCCCCGAGACGGGAACCCCCTTGTCCTGGAAGCCGTAACGCCCCGCGTCCTGCACGGTGGTGAGAGGTCCGGATGCTTCAATGGCTAAGGTTTTCATATTGTTCCCGAGAAATGGCGTAAAACCGAACCGCCATGCCCGCCTCTACCAAGAAAGGCGGATCACGGTTTAAGTCGAAAAGTCTCAAGGGGGTTCTCCCGATGAGTTGCCACCCCCCGGGGCTCTCTATGGGGTAAATGCCGGTCTGCCCCTCCGCGATGCCCACACTTCCCGCGGGCACCTTGGATCGCGGGACGGCTTTTCGCGGCGTGTGGAGCGCCGGATCCAGACCTCCCAGATAGGGAAACCCCGGGGTGAACCCAATCATGTACACGTGGTAGACGGGCGCCGTGTGGCGTCGGATGACCTCTTCCTGGGCCAGGCCGTGAAGGGCGGCGACTTCGGCCAAATCCGGTCCCAGTTCGTCCCCGTAGCACACCGGAATGTCCAGGACTGGACCGCTTTCCTTTAAAGAATCGTCAAGATTGCAGAGGGCGTCTTCCACGGCGGAGATCAGCCGTTCGAAGGAACAAAGCGTCGGATCGTATTGGAGAAACAGGGATCGATAAGTGGGGTTCAGGGAGAGAATTCCGGGGAGGGCGCACCGCTTCAAAGTTCGATACAAGGCATGAACGCGCTGGTTGACCGCCGTGTCGATCCCTTCACCCAGCTCCACCGAAAGAGCCATGTCGCCGCAGATCCGAAACCGTGGAAAATCCGCCGTTCCGCGGACTGGTGGCCCTGAAAATGGAGGCCGGGTTTCGCCCGCCATGGATTGTCGTTCCTTTCTTCTGGGACTGGGGCCCATTCCTGAGACGCTTCCGGGTCTACCGGCGGGAATGGCATCGCCCAATGAGACGCTTCATAACGGTCATGGGGCTCAGCCCCCCACCGGCGCATTTATGAAAGAGTCCTCAGGGCAGGCTCTGGTCTGCGGGAAACCCACCTGCCGGAGATCCGGATCGCGGCCGAGCCTGTTTCCGCAGAGGCCCCAAACCCCTTGGGGTCCATCGGCCCGCATTCGCGGTTTTCTTTGTCACATTATTTACTTGGAATCCAGTGGAAAAGGCGGCACGGCATGGTCAACGCCACCAGTCCTTTTTGGTCTTGACTTCATATGCCTTCTCTGGGATAAGCTTTAAGCGCAATGACCTGCCTTCCTCAATGCCTTATTCAAACGGTTCGTTGATCTCTTCTCTTCGCCTGCGGTAACGCTTCATGTTCTCCTTCTCCATGGGTTCGGAGTGCGGTTCCTTTTTTCGGCGGGGCGCCAGTTTGTGTTTGCCTGAGAAAGGAGGTGAGAGTCGGACGAAGAAAAGCCGCGTGCCCCTATGCGGGCACGGGCGGACTGAAGATGGGCATCTATTTGTTCTCATCAAAACCTTTTTATCCTGTTCTGCGGCAATGGATATCCATCCGGACGACGGCATGTTCCAGGGGTTCGTGGAAACGGAATTGACAGAGCACATCGGGGATTTCCCGTAAAAGAGTTCATCAGGCCCCTATCCTTCGGAACGGCGCACGCATCTCATCCATTCTTCCTCCCCACGGCGCTTCCCGACGATGCATCGGTTGTTTTCGGCGTGGAAACATTTTCGCCAGAGGCTGTTTTCCGCTCAACGAGCCTTAAGCCGGCGGCACCGGTTGGGGAGAGCCGGCGGAAGGCTGAGCCAAGAATCCCCACGAGAGGGAAGGAGGACGAAAAATGGCGGATAAAGTTCCAGGAAGAGCGTGGGTGGTCACGTTTGCAGGAACCGCCATCAACCTGTGCCTGGGCATTCTCTATGCGTGGAGTGTGTGGGCGAAGGAGCTCATTAACGAAAAGATGGCAGGGCAGGTCATGACCGGCCTGAACGAAGGCTGGACGTATCTGACCAACGCCCAGGCGGCCACGCCGTTTTCTCTGTGCGTGATTATTTTCGCCCTTCTCATGATTCCCGGCGGCCGCATCCAGGATAAGTACGGTCCCAAGGTCGGCGCGACGACGGGCGGTTTGTTCCTTGCGGCGGGCTGTCTTTTGGCCGGTTACATGAGAAGCTACACGGGCCTCATTATCGGTTTCGGCGTTTTGGGCGGCATCGGCATGGGCATTGGATACGCCGCGCCCACTCCGGCGGCCCTCAAATGGTTCGGCCCTCACAAACGCGGTCTGATCGCGGGCCTCGTGGTGGGCGGCTACGGCGGTGCGGCCTTGTACGTATCCCCCCTGGCGGCCTACCTCATTAAATCCGGCGGTCTGTCTTACAGTTTCTACTTCTTGGGCATCATGTTTGCCGCGGTGACCATCATCGCCGGTCAGCTCCTCTCCTGGCCTCCGCCCGGCTACGTCCCGCCGGCCCCTCCGGTGAAAGCGGGTCCCACCCCGAGCATCACCAAGGTGGACTGGGTAGCTTCCGACATGGTCAAGACGTGGCAGTTCTATGCCCTGGTCTTCATGTTCATCGGCACCACCCAATCGGGTCTTCTCATCATTGCCAATGCGGCCAAGATTCTCGCGGAAGCGGCCAAAGGCAACCCGTTCTTTGCAGCCAACGCCTGGATTCTCGCGTCCTACGGCGGGCTCGTGAACGCTCTGGGACGGGTCGGCACGGGGCTCTACTCCGACAAGATCGGACGGGCCAACGCCTATACTTTGAACTGCCTGGTTTCCGCCCTGTGCCTCTTCGCCCTGCCCGCCATCATCGGGTCCAAGAACCTCTTCTTCCTGTTCCTTGCGGTGGGGATTGCCTACTGGCAGTACGGCGGCGGGCTTGCCCTGATGCCGTCTTTCACGGCGGACTTCTTCGGCCCGAAGAACTTGGGCTTCAACTACGGCTTGGTGTTCCTTGGCTGGGGTCTCGGGTTCTTCATGGCTCGAATCGGCGGAACCATCAAAGACATCACGGGGAGCTTGAATTGGGCGTTCTATCTCTCCGGTATCGTCCTTGTGATCGCGGTGATTGTGTGCCGCGCCACCAAGCGACCCATGGCGGTCGGAGAAACGCGGTAACGGTGCAAGGCCCCGGGGAAAGCCTCCGAAAGGGTTCCCCTGGGAGGTTTTACAGAACGGGAGTGTTTCCGCTGTTGCCATAGAAAAGCCGCGATGGCATGCTGGAAGGCAGGAAGGGAACTTCCTGCCTTCCTCTTTGAAGGACATGAGGAGGTTTGACGGGACAATGGATGGGCGCCCGCTTTTTCCCATTCCTTTCGTGCTCCGGCCGGGGGACGTCGCCCTCGACGACGGGGTCGCCTTTTGCGTGGCCGTGTTGGTGGCCGTTTTGATCAATGCGGAAGGACAGGCTTTCGTCGCCACCCTGCTTGGAGACAAGCGTCCCGGTGCCAAGGATCGACTGCATTTCAACGTCTTCCTCCATCTGGATATATTGGGCACTTTGTCTTTTTTGGCCACGGGAATGGGGTGGTCCAAGACCATCGCCGTGGATGTGACCAAGTTCAGATACCCGAACTTTTATCTCGTGTTGACTCGGGCCGCCGGACCTTTCGCCAATTTCCTCATGGCCAATATCGCCGGCAGTCTGGCCTGGCTCCTAAAAAGCATGTCCCTCGATCCCCGTGTTTTCCTCATGGTATTGGCCGTCAATGTGACCGTGGCGATCTACAACCTGGTGCCCCTTATGCCCATGGCGGCTGGAACTCTGGCCTCCGTGGTGCTCATGCCGAAGGATTCCCGTTTGGATGAGATCTACCGGCAGGCAGGGCCGTACCTCCTTGTGGGGCTGCTCCTTCTGGACCGCCTCTCCGACGGGGACCTCGTTGGAAAATTCCTTGCGCCCCTTGTGCGCGATCTCTTTACCCTGCTCACCACCTGAAGCCGCAGCCCCTTTTTCTCCCGGCCCGGCTTTATGCGGATTCACCGGCTTTGCGCCATCGGCTTAAAAACTCCCGATAAACACATGGCTCTTGCGTCCGATGGGCGATGCCGTTATGGTCCATGGCCGTGGGCGCCCGAAGCCTTTTACCTCGAGACGGAATGGGGGAGTGCGCCGAGCGGCGGCGTTACGGACGGGCGCGGTTTTTCTTTTGGAATCGTGGAGCATCCATGGTCGGCACGGCACTCAATGTCACTACGGTGGTTGTCGGGGGCCTTGTGGGCACCCTGCTGGGGTCCCGCCTTCCGGAAAAGGTGCAAGTCACCGTAATGAACGGTTTGGGACTGGTCACCACGGTGGTGGGTGTCCAGATGGCTCTGGAGACCCGCAATGTGTTGGTGGTGCTTGGAGGGATCCTCCTCGGGGGGCTCCTGGGCGAAGCCTTTCACATCCACGAAGGGTTGGAAAAGATCGGCGCGGGGTTACAAAGTTTTTTTAAGGCTTCGGCCAAATCCACGTTCAGTGAAGGGTTTGTCACGGCAAGTCTCGTCTTTTGCATCGGCCCCATGGCCATCCTGGGCTCCATTCAGGACGGTCTCAGCGGGGACTTCAAGCTCTTGGCGGTCAAGTCCACACTGGACGGGTTTGCGGCCGTGGCTTTCTCGGCGACCCTAGGGTGGGGAGTGATCCTTTCGGCCGCCACCGTTTTCGCCTTTCAGGGGTCTGTGACCCTTTTGGCCTCGGTTTTGGATCGCATGCTGACTCCAGAGATGATCACCGAAATGTCGGCCACCGGTGGGTTGCTCATCATGGCCATCGGATTGAAACTCCTTGCCGTGAAAGACGTTCGTGTGGCCAATTTTCTTCCGGCATTAGCCGTCGCGCCGGCAATCGTCTTTCTTCTGCCGTGGCTTAAGCTCTGGTGGCCGTTCTAGAACAGCGTGAACCGTGCAGGTTCGACAAGGAGCTGGGACATGAAAATCTTGGATTTTCCGGATTTCATTCGGGACCGGGTGGTGCCGCAGGTTTCCGGAACCTACGTCTACCGATGTCTGGGGTGCCAAGGGACGTTCCATGTGGATCGATTGTTGTACACGTGCCCCGAATGCCGCAGTGTGCTCATGATCGAGGACCAAGAGTGGGAGCGCCTGAAGCGGACCCCGGGAAGCCTTTGGCGCACCATCTTCGATTACCGGGCCATGATCAACGAGCCGGCCTTGAAGGGAATCTACCGTTTTCACGAGTTGCTCGGCTCCATTCTTCCCCTGGACGCGGTGGTTTACCTGGGGGAAGGACACACACCCGTCGTCCGAGCCAACGATCGGCTGAAAGATCATGTGGGGCGGCCGTTTTTTTTCAAAAACGACGGCCAAAATCCCAGCGCCTCCTTCAAAGATCGCGGCATGGCAAGCGCCTTCAGCTACCTCCAATATCTCATGAAGACCCGGGGCATGCGCAATGTTCTGGCGGTCTGCGCCTCCACAGGGGATACGTCCGCCGCGGCCGCCCTCTACGCCTCCTATCTCGTGGATGGGGTGCGCTCGGCGGTCCTTTTGCCTCACGGCAAGGTGACGCCGCAGCAACTGGGGCAACCCTTGGGCAGTGGAGCCCGGGTCCTTGAAATCCCCGGGGTTTTCGACGATTGCATGAAAATCGTGGAATACCTTTCGGAGCGCTACCCCGTGGCCCTGATGAATTCCAAGAACGCCTGGCGCATCCTGGGGCAGGAATCCTACAGCTACGAAATTGCCCAGGCCTTCGACTACGACGTGGAGCGCCTCGTGGTCGTGGTGCCCATCGGCAATGCGGGCAACATCACCGCCGTCATGGCGGGTTTCCTCAAACTTTACGATTTGGGGATCATCCCGGCCCTGCCGAGGATTCTGGGGGTTCAGTCCGAGCATGCCGATCCCGTGTATCGCTATTATGAAATAGCCGACCCCGCGAAAAGGGTCTTTAAGCCGGTCACGGTGAAACCCAGCGTGGCCCAGGCCGCCATGATCGGCAATCCCGTCTCCATGCCCCGCGTGATCCGACTCGTGGAACAATTTCGGGATTGCGCCGGCGGCGATGCGGTCCAGGTGGTGCAGGTGAGTGAGCAGGAGATCATGGACGCCATGCTTTTCGCCAACAGGAACGGACACATCGCCTGCACTCAGGGCGGCGAGTGCTTGGCCGGATTCCTCCGGGCCGTTCGGGAAGGCCGTGTCCCTCACGGTTTTGCGGGCGTCTTGGACGCTACGGCCCATGCCTTGAAATTCGCCGGGTTTCAGGAAAAGTACTTCGAAGATCGGTTCGAGCCGGAATTTCAGGTGGTCCCCAAAGAAGAACTGCGCAACCGGCCGGTTCTCGTCAAACCGCCGAAAGGGGTGCCGTGTCCCGAGCCGGGCAGGCCCATGGATCCCGAGGATTTTCAATCCTTCGTGAAGGCGACCGCCGAGGCCGTGGCCTCGCTTCTCGGTTTGGAACCGGCCTGATCACGAAAAAAAGAAAGAAGGAATGCGCCATGACGTGCGGAGGCAACGAACATTGCCGCACCTCGCCGTCTCGGGGGGTGACGGGGCAGGTGAGCCGAGGTCTTTCCGGCATTCTTCCTTATAAGGGCGTTTTCCCCAAACTGGGCCGCGATGTGTTCATCGCCCCCGGCGCCTGGGTGATCGGGGATGTGGAAGTCGGCGACGGGACGAGCATTTGGTTCAACACGGTTGTGCGCGGCGACGTTCACTTCATTCGCATCGGATGCGAAACGAACATTCAAGACAACGTGACCCTCCACGTCACGGGGAAAAAGTTCCCGCTGTTCATCGGTAACCGCGTGACCGTGGGTCACGGGGCCGTGGTCCACGGCTGCGTCGTGGAGGACGAGTGCCTTATCGGCATGGGAGCCGTCGTGCTGGACGGCGCACGGATCGGCAAAGGATCCGTTGTGGCGGCCGGCGCCGTGGTGAGTCCAGGGACCGAGGTGCCGCCCGGGAGCGTCGTCATGGGGATTCCCGCCGAAGTAAAAAAGACGCTCACCGAGGAGGAAAAGGAGAGAATCCGGGAGACGGCCGCCCACTACATGAAATTGGCCCGGCGATACATGGAGGAGGAAAGCCGCTCGGGCGAGCGGCCCGTCAAGGGGTTTCTAGGCTAAAGTCCTCGAAAAAGGCTCGTTCTGCCTGTTCAAGGGCGGCGCCGATCAATCGCTCCGCGTCCCTCAGGTCCGCAAGGGATTGAAAGACGGACCCCAAAGCCAAAAGAATGCGATGATAGGGTGACGGGCCGATTCCCCAGAGATCGTAAGGAATCTGCATTTCCTCGTATTGATCCCCGATAAAGAGATATTTCCCAAACCAGTCGGTCCCGTTCCTTCGGTAGGGCCAACTCACCTTCCAACGCCAAAAGGGCTGCAGGGCGCTGCGAACCGACGGGCGACGGAGCCGCGTTCGGGGGACGGCTTCGCCCAGTCGATCCGAAAGGTGCCGGTAGACGCCTTTGACAAGATCGAGGTCCGTGATGACAAGCCCGTAAAGGTACCAGTCGTCCACGGTTTCTACGACAAAAGCCTGTTCGTCTTCGGTGAGGGATAGGTAGCTGGGGCAGAAATGCCCGTCGCACAGTTCCCGGCCGTAAAAGGAACAGTCCCGCCGATCCACCCCCCCGTGAAGCGCCGGGTGGAGAAGGCATCCGACCCGCCGGTGTTCGGCATCCAGGAACCCTACAAATTCGCAATTGAAAATGGTTTGGAACCTCTTGGCATGGCCGTTGTCTCGATGCCGCCATCGCTCGGTATGCAAGGCGAATCTTTGTGCAGCGTCTCGGCGGCCGCTTTGTTCCAAGACGGCGGTGTTGCGAAGGAGCCTTCGGATTACGGCGGTGCGGCCGTTTTCCTTAAAGTTGTAAAGACCGCAACAAGCGGCGCAGGATTTTCGAGAGTCCGGCTGGCAGAGGTGGATGGGGAAGCGGGGTCGGGTCGTCATGAAGCCCTCAGCCCACCCAAACCCATTGTGCCGACGGCTGGACCAAGAATCGGCTGGGCACGCCGCTTTCCGATTCCATCCGGACGACGCCTCGCGCTGCCAATTCCGCGGCGGCGGCCTGCAGGGCCTCTTGGGATGCGGCCCATTGGGAGCGTACGGCCTCCACGGTGGGCTCCCTCCCGTCATCCAGCAGCGCGCAGATGAGGATGTAAAGAGATACGGCGTGGACGCTCACCTTGAGATCGAACACGGCGCGGTTCATGTGCATGACGGTCCCCTTTTTTAAGGCGGTTACGAGACCTTTGGCCCTTCATTCAAATCTAAAAACTAGCAGCGGCGATGGGAGGCGTCAATCGGGCGGAACCGTGCCCATCGGGGGCGAAATTTCCATACCGGCAATCCCGCCCTGCCCTGAAGCTTTGCGTGCAGCCAGACCGTCGTAGAGTTGCCTTGCCGGGGCACGGCGTGCTAAGAAGGCGGGCAACGGGCGACCCCGCAAGGAAAGGACGCGACATGGACGAGAAGCATGTGCTGGATCTGGAACGCTGGAAAACCACCCTGGAACGCGTATGGCGTGAAATTCCGAAACCATTTCGGTCCGACAAGGCCTTGCGCCGTACCCTCCAGTGCGCCCTGTACGCCGGACTTTCGGCCGAGGGACGTACGGTCGTGGCTGATTACCTTCCGCCTCGAGCCGATCGGCCTGTGGATCTCATCGTCCTCAATGCCTCCGAACCTTCTATCGACTGCGCCGTGTGCTTCGACGACGTCATCACCCTCTATGCCGTCAAAAGCTTGAGTTCCTTCCAAGCGGCCGCCAAGGTGATTTTTACGACGGGACCTCTCAAGAAAAAAGTGGACGAAAGCCGCTTCTTCCTCAAGCCGGACATTCAACACGTCCACCTGGAACTGTAAAGGAAAAGACCCGCCTACCCGCCCGTTCCGCATCTGAGTCCCAAAGGCCTTGTGCATTTGTTAACAATTCAAAAACAATCAATTTTTTCTTGACCGGGTCCTTCCGGTTATGGAAATAAAAATTAAAAGAACGTTCGGGGAATACTTTCGAGGGAAAGGGGGTATGCGGCATTGACAAGGAAAGGAGGTGAAAGGCAAGGCGTTGTTTTCTTGAGGCAGGGTTTCATCGTGTTTTCTTCCGAGTTAGGCGTTGCTGTGGAGACGAGCTGACGCTGAAAGTCCTTCCCGAACCGGGATGCGAGCCCGTTTTCTTGGGGGTTGTCCCTCGGTCTGAGATTCCTCACGGCTTTCCACGTCCTGACATGCCATTTTCTTGTCATCGATATTTGGTTCCTTTTCTCGGATGCCTTCTTGTTCTTTCCGTGCTGTAAGGGCTTTGGCCCTTTTCAAAGGGCGGGTGTCACGTTCCCTCTCAAACGGTTTGTAAGAAAAGGCAGGATTTTTCTGTCATTGGGGGAGTCAAGAGCGAGCCTGTGCGTTCTTGTCTCCATGAGAGATGGTGGGCGAGAGGTTTTCCGGTCCAACGACACGGAGGGTCCAAGATGACTACGGCGCAAGCAACCGTGGATAGGGTACCGGGCAAAGCCTGGCAGGTGGTGGTGGCCGGAATTGTGGTCAACCTCTGCTTAGGGTGTCTCTATGCCTGGAGTGTGTGGGTCAAGTACCTTACGGACAAGGATCTCATGACGGCACAGGGTTGGGCGCCGCTGACGGCGGAACAGGCATCCAACCCGGCGTCCTTGTGTATTTTGATCTTCGCTTTGCTCATGATCCCGGGCGGCCGCATTCAAGACCGGTACGGACCGACCATTGCCGCCTCCATCGGCGGTATCGCCATCGGACTCGGGCTGATCCTCGCGGGGCTCATGAAGAGTTATACGGGGATCCTCCTGGGGTTCGGCATTGGCGGGGGGATCGGTATGGGAGTGGGTTATGCGGCGCCGACCCCTGCGGCCTTGAAATGGTTCGGCCCTCACAAACGAGGGCTCATCGCGGGTTTGGTTGTGAGCGGTTACGGGTTGGCCGCCTTTTATGTGGCTCCCGTGGCCAACTGGCTCATCACCACCTACAGCATGAGCGCATCCTTCTATGTTCTCGGGGTGGCGTATTTGGTGGTGATCCTCATTGCGGCGCAATTTTTGGCATGGCCCGAGCCCGGCTATGTGCCTCCGCAGCCTTCGGCCGCTGTCTCGGCCGCAAAGGCAAGCACCCAGACCCGGGCCGATTGGACCGCAGGGGAAATGCTTAAGACCTGGCAGTTCTATGCGCTTGTCGTCATGTTCTGCATCAACACCCAGGCGGGGCTTTTGCTCATCGGCCATGTGAACAAGATGATCTCGGGGATCATGAAAGCGGGATACCTTCTGGTTTCCTGGGGGGCCGTGTTCAATTCCGTGGGCCGGATCGGCACGGGCATCATTTCCGACAAGATCGGGCGAACCAACGGCCTCATCGTGAACTACATCGCCGCGGCCGTCGTCATGTTTTTGCTGCCCTACTTGTTCGGTCTCAAGAACGTTCCTCTGCTGTTCCTCGCCTGCGCCGTCGGTTTCTGGTGCTACGGGGGCGGGCTTTCCCTGTTTCCGTCTTTTACGGCGGACTTTTACGGTCCAAAGAACTTGGGATTCAACTACGGGCTGGTATTCATCGGGTGGGGTCTGGGAGCTTTCATGCCCAAGCTGGCCGGCCGCATTTATGACAGGTATCAGTCCTATGATTATGCGTTCTACATCGCCGGGGTCCTGCTCATTGCAGGCATCATCCTGGCCCTCGTGACCAAGCGGCCCAGATACTCCACGGAATAACCGCGTTTTTTCCATGGGGGCCTCCGGAGAGTGGGCACAATCGGGGAGCGGGCGTGCGCCTGCTCCTTTTTTCGTCTTTCTCCTGTTTGTCATCGTGTGGACCGTGTTCCCAGGACTGGAGTAAGGGCCTCCCAGAGGGGGGAGAAGGGCGATCCCCAATGTTGCGATCGGGAACGGTTTTGGTCGTCGGCTGTCGTGAGGACGAGCTGAAAGTTCTTTCGGGCATGCTGGCGCAGTTGGACGGGGCCCTTGTGGTCCAGCCCGTGGACGCTTCGGATGAGCAGGAGCTGGGTCGAATCCCGGAAGTGCGCCTTGTGATCTTTCGGGTGGGGGCCCAGGAGAGCCGGCCGGATGTGGCCGTGCAGAAGCTCAGGAATGCCTTGGGGCGAAACGTTCCCCTCATGACGTTGGTGCCTTCGGGCAAAGCACAGAGGGTTCGGGACATCCTGCGAGCCGGAGCCGATGATTATTGGATTTTGCCTATGGACGAAAACGCCCTCCCCATCCGGCTCCAGGTTCTCTTGGAATGGGGGCATCGCATCAGGGAAACCATGCGCACCACAAGCCCCAGCCGCGACGGGATCTTGCATCGTCTTGGAAATCGCACCCGACGGGTTCTTGAGAAACTTTTCGGGCCTGGCGCTCCCGCGGGGCAGACTCAGGAAGAGGCCTCGGTGGATACGGCTCGGTTCGTGGACCGCTGGGAAAAGCTCCGGCGGCTCGGCTTCGGCAGTTTCGGCGAAGTGTGGTTGCTGCGTGACAGAGACGCCGGGGAGATGGCCGTGGCCAAGATTCCTCATGAAGAGCGACTCAACCGAAAATTTTTGGTGGAAGCGGCCATCCTGGGGCGGCTGAAGGATCACCCCAATGCGGTCAAGCTCTTGGATGTGGTCAAAATCGGCGGCAAAGTGGTCTTGATTCAGGAATACGTTTCAGGCAAGTCCTTCCAGGAACTCATCGACGAAGGGCTGGACGCCTTGGGCAAGGAAAAGTACTACCTGCAGCTGCTGGATGTGGTGGCGTACGCCCATCGGCATCACATCATGCACCGGGACATCAAGCCGGAAAACATCCTCGTCACTCCCCAAGGGGTTTTGAAACTCCTGGATTTCGGAACGGCCAAAGATGTGACGCGCCGCAGCATCAGCAGTACGGTCATAGGGTCGCGCCCTTACATGGCCCCGGAACAGATCATGGGGCGCAGCCGTCTGGCCAGCGACGTATGGGCCTTGGGGGTGATCCTCTATGCTCTGGCCACCGAGTTCCTGCCCTTTTATTCGGAAAACGAAAAAGAATTAATGGACCTCATCCTGGAATCCCCGCCCCAGCCCCCGAGAGACCTGGTGCCCCAAATCCCGGAGGCCCTGGAACGCATCATCCTTCGATGTCTGGAAAAGGACTGGAAGAACCGCTACCATAACGCGGGGATCCTGCAAAAGGCGTTGTTGGAAACCTTTCCCCACTTCGGAACGGGCCGGACCCTTCCTTGAGCCTCCTCACAGAGCTTCCAGCGGCTTGAGCGTTCCCCATCGCGGGTCGTAGTGGGCCGTCACATCGCAGATCATGATCAGGATGTCCACGTTGCGCTGGTGGATGTCCTTGACCAGCCCCTCGATGACCGCCTTGCAGCCGAAGCCCGCGTTGCGGAAGGCTCGAATGGCTCCCGGGGAATCCAAGGGAATTTCGGCCCAGAGTTTTTCCAACCCGATTTCTGACGCCAGGGCCACGAGTTCATTGAGCATGACGGTGGCGAGCCCCTTGTTTTGGTATTTGGGGGAGACCACGGTGCGCACTTCCCCGATGTGGCGTTTCCAGCCGTGGGGAATGAGGTGGAGGGTTACATCGGCGGCGATCTCGTCCCCGACCCAGGCGAGCAGCGGCAAGACGCGGCGGTAATCCAGTTCACTGACCCACTGGTGAAGGACTTGTGGGTCCCGCACATTGTGCCGCACGTAAAGAAGCATTTCGTCGGAGAGATTTCGGAAGAAGCCATAGAGCGCATCGCCGTCGTCACGGGTCATCAACCGAACGTTCACCGGCGTGCCGTCCTTGAGCAGAACCTGTTTGCTTCCAAACATCGTCTGTCCTCTCATGCTGAAAGCCCCCCTCCCGGAAACTTCCCCGATTCTCTTAAACACCGTCTTGCAAGCGCAAAGCGAGGTACTCGGGAAGCCCCGCTCTGAGAATCTTTTCCTGGGCGCGCTTCACGTCGTAGGGAACGGCTCGAAAGGTCACAGCGTAACGGTCGGTATCGAAAATCAGGAAACAGGCCCGACTGTCCCTTTGGCGCGGCTGTCCCACGCTGCCCGGGTTGATAAGGTAGAGGTCTTGCGGGTTCAGCACCAGGGTTTTTTCAGACAAGTCGTAGGAAAGCACTTTTCCCCGAAGGTCCTGGACCCAGACCTTTTGCTGGTGGGTGTGCCCGAAAAAACACAAGCGAACGTCGGGGAATTTTTTCCTCATGAGATTGAAGATGCGCCGTGCCTGGTAGAGATTGAGAATGTAGGAATGGGGGCTTTCGGGCGTGCCATGGCACAGGAGCGCCCCGCCTTCCATGGTCCGACAGAGGGGCAGGGTGTGGAGTTGGGCGAGGTGGGACGAGTTGAGCTGTTGGATGGTGTAGTGGATGGCTTCGTAAGCGAGCACGTTGAAGGATTCGGCGATTTGGGGATCCAGGGCGGCCAGATCGTGATTGCCTTGAACCCCACGGGCCTGACAGTCTCTCAGGACTTCCAAACAGGCCGTCGGGTCTGCGTTGTAGCCTACCACGTCTCCCAGATGCCAAAAGACCTCCACCCCGGCGGTGCGAGCGGCCTTGATCACACTTTCCAGCGCTTCCAGGTTTCCGTGAATGTCTGAAAGAATGGCGACTCGCGCCATGGGAGCCCTCTTAATGCAAGAGTAAAACTCTTTCGGCCACCTGTAGGAACGGCTTTGGCCGCGACCCGGATCGGCGGCAAGCCGGTTCCAACAGAGGGGGCTTCCTCGGTTCGATCTTTAACGCCGGCCTATGGCGCAAGAGCGACCGGGATCGTTACAAGACCAAAACGGGTTCCCGCAAAATCCGGTCGATGGCTTCCCGCGCCGATGCCGCAAGCTTCGGATGGGTTTCCGTAAGGGATTCCACCTGTCGGAGGTGATCCGCCGTTCGAAGGATCACCATGGTCAGGTCTCCCTCGTCGATTCCCGTAAGGTTCTTAACCACATCCCACCGTTCCCCCTTCGCCCAATGGAACACGGTCACCACCGTCCAGAAAGGCAGCGGCGGTGTTTCAAAACCTTCGGCATGCAGCCGATCTCTGAGGGGATGAAGGGTCTGCATCATGGCGAAATAGGGTTTGGCCAAATCGGGATATTTCCAGATGAGGGACGACAATTGGGATTCGCCGGGGCGGTCTCTGTCCATGACGAAAGGCGCCATGAGGGCGGCCAGAAGGGCCGGATCGGATTCCGGAAAAACCCGCTTGCGAATCACTTCGGAAACCAGGAGAGGCTGATCCAGACGGAGTTTGGACGCCCACAGGCCGTCTTCCGTGAGATGGCCTTGGGCCGTGACGTAGCCTTCCTCCTGGAGGATCCGCAAGTGGTGGCTGAAGGATCGCCACAGGGCTTCCTGAACGGAGAGGATGTGAGATCGGTGGGTGAAATACGTCTGAAGAAGTCTCGTAAACGGGTGCTTGGACCCTTTCTGGCATGGGCCGAACAGTTCGCAGCGGGAGCACGGGAGGCTGTCTTTGGCCAGCGCCCGCCGGGCCATCTCCTGGGTCCCGGACGTCAGGGCCTGAGGCTTTTCGCCCAGATGGACCGGGCCGAAAAGGGACGGAAAGGGTGTGTCGGCCATCTTTTCAACCAGGCGTTCCCAACCTCTTCGATCGGATAATGCCGGCAGTTCCTCCAATTTCTTTCCCAGGTCTCGAATCTGGCGGATGCGCACCCAATGCGGCTCCAGCCCGTGGGCGCGCCAGGCGAGCGGGAGGCGCAAGCGCGCGGCTTGGATGCGCTCATCCCCTTTGTCGGCGCGCTCCAGGACCACGTAGGGGGTCCCCCGCCGGTTCAGAAAAAGCCGCCCCGGCACCAACAAACCCTGGGTGGCCCACATCAAGGCCTGGTTCCGGGCGGCACGATGGGCTTTGCGTTGTTCTTCCTCGAGGCGCATGAACAGGGGACGCACCTCGGCCAGAGCGTCCATGGACCCGCACGCCATGAGCGGTTCCCACTGGGAAAGTTCCCGCTGAAAGGCTTCGACCATGGCCGCCACGGAAGTTTCTTTGCCCAGGTGCTGGTAGGTGGCCAGGCTGCGCGAAAACAGTTCTCGGATTTCCGCCGGTTCGTGAGACAGAAGGAGGTTCAAGGCCATGGAAAAGTTCACGCGGATCTGGCTTTCGATGGGATCGGGCGGTGATTTCAACAGATCATGGATGAGCTGCGGGTTTTGGTACCGGCCAGGGGTCACGAGGACGAAGCCGATCTTGTCCATACCGCGCCGGCCGGCTCGTCCCGTCATCTGCAAGAGATCGGTGGCGGACAAGTCCACGAATTCGCGGCCGTTGAACCGGTCGCTTTGCGGGATGACCACCGTTCGGGCCGGGAAATTGACTCCTGCGGCCACGGTGGACGTGGAGAAAATGGCTTCGAGCCAGCCTTCCTGCATGAGGTTTTCCAGCAGAAGTTTCCAATGGGGCAGTTGCCCCGCGTGATGCGCCCCGACCCGGGAGCGTTTCAGAATGGAGAGGTGTTTGTGGTCCTTGAGGAAAGGCCATTTTTCCAGCAATTCGTGAAGCCTTCGCCTAAAGGCCCGGGCGTCGAAACCCGCGCATCGAGGGGCCGGCGGACACATGGTGATGGCCTTTTCGCAATCTGCGCGGGATTTGAGGAAAAAGATGGCGGGCAGAAGATCGGCCGTGCGCAGGGTTTCCAAGATGAGAGGAACTTCGGGGAAGTCTTTTCGAGCGAATTGCCTCGGATCCAAATCGCCGATGGGACCGTACAGGCCCCGGCGCCCGCCCAGGGGCGTCAGCTCCCCGTTGGGAAAAAGGAAGAGCGGATACAGGGGCACCGGGCGTTCCACGGCGTTGACCCACAGGCAGGGGGACTTGCGCAGCCACATGAGCCATTGACAGACCTGCTCGGCATTGCGGATGGTGGCGGAAAGGAGCAGGAGGCGCACGCGATTGGGCAGGTAGATGAGCACCTCTTCCCAGACGACGCCACGGTCCTGGTCCCCCAAGTAATGGGCCTCGTCCATGACCACCAGATCAACGGCCAGATCCTCACCCCGGTGCATGGCGTCATAGAGCTGGTTCCTGAGGATTTCGGTGGTGCCGACGATAATGGGCGCGTCGGGGTTTTCTTTCCTGTCCCCGGTGAGGATCCCCACGTTTTCCATGCCGAAAACACGGGAAAACTCCTCGAGCTTGGCGTTGGACAGGGCCTTGAGCGGGGAGGCGTACCAGCTGCGGCCCCCTTTGGAAAAGATTTCCCGGATGGCTTCGATGGCGATATAGGTCTTTCCGGACCCTGTGGGTGCGGTGACGAGCACGTCGGCGGTGCGTACCTTTTCGATGGCTTCCCGTTGGAACGGATCAGGCGTAAAGGGTTCCGGCTTTGGCACGCCGATCTGGGTCAGGACCTTACGCACCGCGGGCGCGATCTTGACGCGGAACTGCGGTTCCCGAGGGCTGATGGGGCCTTGGGCTTTTTTTCCAGAGGGTTTTTTCCGGCGATGAAGAGGTCGCGTTCGGGTTTTCAAAGGGGTCCGCCTTTGGGAAGCTGTCTTTGTCCGTATCGGGTGCGTGAATCACGATGTATGGCTAACACGGCCCACGCCAGACATCAAGGGCGGATGCCCAGAGGGCGAGAGCGGGTCAAAAGGTTTCGGGAGGCTGGTCGATGACACGGCACCATGTTGACGCCGTTACCGTTACGGTTGAGGGACCATGGTTCGCTCACCGCGTGCGTGTGCCCCTTTTCGAAGTGGATCTGGGGCAGGGCGTCTATCACGGAAATTATTTTCACCTGTTTGAAATCGGTCGGGAAGCCTTCTTCAGGGCCTTAGGGTACCCTTACAGCCTTTTGATGGCCGACGGTTTGCACTTGACCGTGGGATCCTTGCAGTGTCGTTACCGTGCGTCCTTGCACTACGACGAGGAAATCGAGGTGCAAACGGCCGTGAACCGCCTCGGGCGGCGCAGTCTTTCCCTCGCCCACCGAATTCAGCGGCTCGCCCATTCCGGGGTGCCGGAAACCACAACCGAAGCCGTCATGAACTTCGTCTGCGTTCGCGAAGGCACGCCCGTGCCGTTGCCGGAACGGTTTTCGCAAAACCTGCGCCGCTGGATGGGGCACGATCCCGAGCTTTTTGAAAAGGCTTGATGGAAGACTGCCCCGCTACCGCGACGCCGCCAGTTCGTAGCGACGAATTTCAGGGTCCGGCTTAATCGTGGAGACGACGGCGAACAGGCGGCCTCGGACTCCCAGTTTGTCGGCGAGCTTTTCCGGCACCTCGACGGGCTGCACCGAACACGGCTGCCTCTGGACGATGCGGTCGTGTCCGTCGTAGAGAATGAGCTCAAAGCGTTTCCCGCTCAAATCCTCTTGGATGTTCACGAGGTACTTGACGACCAAGACGGCCCCGTTCTTGTGCACGCGCATCCACTGGGCCAAGTCCCCCTTGGGGGTGAGGCTGGTTCGGTAGAGCCGGAAAGCTTCGCGGGGCTCCTGGGAAGGCGCCGCGCTCGACAGAATTTGCGTGAGCTCTTCGGCGCTCAGGGGCTCCCCGGACGGCGGGGAAGGCGGGCCTTGTTTCAAGAGCGC
The DNA here is from genome assembly GCA_037481835.1 of Desulfosoma sp. Taxonomy (GTDB): domain Bacteria; phylum Desulfobacterota; class Syntrophobacteria; order Syntrophobacterales; family DSM-9756; genus Desulfosoma. The sequence goes on from JBBFKW010000007.1 coordinate 143,995, forward strand.
CGCCCATTCCTTCTGCTGAGCGGGGTCCGACGCCGCGGCCGTGCGCAGGCGCGAGCCGGCGGTGTTGTACGCGATTTCCGATCCCGCGACGATTTCCTGGATGCTGCGCACCTGGCTTTTGGGGATGCCCGCAACACCTCCGGGAATTTCAAAAAAGACGGTCTCCTTGGCTTCCCAGCAATAGGGGACCTCCACCCGATTGCCGTCGTTCAACGTGATCCTGAACTTGGCCGCCCAAACTCCCGGGGGACCGAGAACCCCAAAAACCGCCATTACGGCGAGAACCTTCAACCACAATCCGCCATGTCCTTTTTCCCGTGCCATCAGGGCAACCTCCCTTTCCGGGTTCCATAAACATCAAGGCGTTCAATGCCTGCCGGCGCCTCCATGAAAGAATTTGCCATACGCGGGGCTCTTCTGGAATGGCTCTTTTGCACACGAAAAATCGTTGAGGCGCACAACGGGGAAAACGCCTCACCAACGGCGAAAGGTCCTCCTGTCGTTTGCCGTCGACGCTTGGTTCTGGTATAGACACAAAGCGTTGCTCATGAGCCTTTCGTTCCACGGCGCAGAAGCGTAGAATAAGTGTGCCAAAATTCAGGCCGTCGGCCAATGAGAATGTGGAGCGCATCCCCTTTCATGTGCGGAGGATCCCCCTTACGTGATTGAAGCCCTGAAAAATCTGTTTCGACGCCTTGTGCCGTGGGGACGCCCCGATCCCCAGACGGTGACGGAAGAAACCCCTGTTTCGGAACCGGAACCGGCGCTGCCCCAGCCGAGAAAAGCGCGGGAGGAGCTGGCGGCCGGTCTGCCTTTTGAGGAATTGGGCCTTTCGCCTCCGGTGCTCCAGGGACTCCACGAGGCCGGTTTCTATCGGTGCACCCCCATTCAGGAAAGATCCCTTCCCGTCACCCTCAAAGGCAAAGACATCGCGGCACAGGCGCAGACAGGATCGGGCAAGACGGCCGTCTTCCTCATCACCATCTTTGAAAATTTGCTCAAGCGCCAGCCCCTCGCCCCCGCTTGCCATGCGCTCATCCTGGCCCCCACGCGGGAACTGGCCCTCCAGATCCAAGCCGACGGGCAGCTCCTCGGGCGCCATTGCCCTTTTCGACTGGCGGCCATTTACGGCGGAGTCGGCTACGAAAAACAGCTCAAAGCCCTTCGGGAAGGCGCCCATATCGTCATCGCCACCCCGGGACGCCTCATCGATCTCATGAAGCAAGGCCACCTCAAGACCGACACCCTCTCCATGCTCGTCATCGACGAAGCCGACCGCATGCTCGATATGGGCTTCGTCAAGGACCTGCAATACATCCTGAAACGTCTCCCTCCTTTTCATCGTCGGCAGAGTATGCTTTTTTCTGCAACACTTTCTCCGCGCGTGCTGGAAATCACCTATCCTTACATGAACGCGCCGGTGGAGACGGCCGTGGATCCCGAAAAGCTCGTGGTGGAAACGGTCCGCCAGGAACTCTTCCATGTGGCGCGAGCGGAAAAGTTTTCCCTTTTGTTGGGGATCCTGGAAAGGGAAAAGCCGGAGCGCGTCTTGCTCTTTTGCAACACCAAGGTCCAAACTCTCAAGGTCGCCGAACGGCTCATGGCCAACGGCTACGCCGCCAGGGGCATTACGGGGGATTTGCCCCAGAGCCGCCGTGTGCAGTTGCTGGAGCGTTTCAAGAAAGGGGACATCAAGATCCTTGCGGCAACGGACGTGGCCTCCCGAGGCCTCCACGTGGAAGACGTCACTCACGTCATCAACTACGACGTGCCCCAAGACCCGGAGGAGTACGTCCACCGCATCGGCCGCACGGCCCGCGCCGGCAAGGAAGGCAAGGCCATCACCTTGTGCGGGGAAGACGACGTCTACGCTTTGGAGAATGTGGAAAACCTCTTGGGTCAGAAGATTCCCGTGGTGTGGCCCGAGGAAGACTGGTTTGTGCCGGATAAGGCGGACAGTGTGCCGGGAAGACGTGCTTCCCGCGGCAGAAGGCCCCCCTCGGGCAAAAAAGAGGCCATGCCGGCGAAAAACGCGCCGCCCCACCCGAAGAAAAGGTCGGGACGGGGCAGAAAGAAACCTTCGGAATCCCCGAAAACCCCTGCGCCCAAAGGGCGATGAACGCAGAGGCGCCGTCGGAGAGAGGAAAAGACTTTTCTTAATGGAAGGGACGCCCCATGGAGATCTACATTTCCGGATCGCTGGCCTATGACCGCATCATGACGTTTCCGGGGCATTTCGCCGATCACATCCTGCCCAACAAAATCCATGTGCTCAACGTGTGTTTCAACATCAACGGGTTGGTGGAAAAATTCGGCGGCACTGCCGGCAACATCGCCTACACCCTGAACTTGCTCGGGGAACGGCCTTTCATCGTAGCGACGGCCGGCGACGATTTTGAACACTACCGGCGATGGCTCCAAGGCAACGGCCTGGATGATCGGTGGATCAAGCGCATTCCCGGTGTGCTTACGGCCGGAGCCTATATCACCACGGATCTGAACGACAACCAGATCACCGCTTTCAATCCCGGAGCCATGGCGTTTCCGGCGGACCTTCCCCCTCTGGACGACGGGACGCAGCCCGTGATCGTGCACATCGCCCCGGGAAACAAAGAAGATATGCTGGGGCTAACCCGGCGGTGCAAGGCCCGAGGGGTGCCGTTCGTTTTCGATCCCGGCCAGAGCCTCAATATTTGGAGCGGCGATGAGATCGCCGAAGCTGTGGACGGCGCCCTGTGTTTCATTTCCAACGATTACGAACTCAGCCATTTTCTCAAGCTGACCCGATGGCAGCGCTCCGACCTGGAGGCCCGGGTTCGCATGATCGTCACCACTCAGGGGCCGGGTGGAAGCCTTCTGTGCATCGACGGGGACAAGGTTTTTATCCCCGCCGTCGTCCCGCCGGCCGTGGTGGATCCCACGGGGGCGGGGGACGCCTATCGAGCCGGTTTTCTCAAGGGACTGGCCCTGGGCCAGGATCCGCCCGTGTGCTGCCACATGGGCAGTGTGGCGGCTTCCTTTGCCGTGGAACACCACGGCACCCAGGAGCACCGTTTCCACTGGGACGCCTTTTCCGACCGATTGGAAAAACATTTCGGCTATCGGCTCACATCCGAACAGGGCGCTCCTCGCCCCTGAAAGCCGCAGGACCGCCGACACCCGTGAACCTTCGCGGAAAAAGGCCCGGCGAGAAGCGCTCGGGGCGTGCTTCAGACCGGGTGCCCCCTTATTGGATGAGGAGCTGTTCCCGGCGCAGCCTCTTGATTTCGTCTCGAAAGGCGGCGGCTTTTTCGAATTCCAGGCGGGCCGCCGCCTCTTTCATCTGTTTTTCCAGCCGCTCGATGGTCAGATCCACATTCGGTCTTTCGTCCGCACGGTAGAGGGCCCGGACTTCCTGGAGCACCTCTTCGGGGACGAAAGTTTCCTCCTTGGAACGATAGGGCGCCAGAATGTCCGCCACGGACTTTTCCACGGTCTGGGGCGTAATACCATGGGCGGCGTTGTAAGCCTGTTGCAAAGCGCGCCTTCTTTCGGTTTCGGCCACGGCTCGCTGGATGGATTCCGTCAGCCGATCGGCGTAGAGGATGACGGTCCCGTCCACGTTGCGGGCGGCCCGACCGGCGGTCTGGATGAGGGAACGTTCGGAGCGCAGGAACCCTTCGTTGTCGGCATCCAGCACGGCCACGAGGGAGACTTCCGGGATATCCAGGCCTTCTCGGAGAAGATTGATTCCCACCAAGACGTCAAATTCCCCGAGGCGCAGGTCCCGCACGAGCTCGATGCGATCCAGGGTGTCCACGTCCGAGTGCATGTAGCGGACCCGGATTTTCAGCTCGGAGAGATACTCGGTAAGGTCTTCCGCCATGCGCTTGGTCAATGTGGTCACGAGAACCCTTTGCCCGGCGGCGACCCTCTTTCTGATCTCGCCCAGAAGGTCGTCCACCTGGTGCGCCGCCGGGCGCACTTCCACCTTGGGATCCACCAAGCCTGTGGGCCGGATGATCTGCTCCACCACATAACCCTGGGTGCGCTCCAATTCATAAGGGCCGGGCGTGGCGGACACATAAATGACTTGGTTGACCTTGGCTTCGAACTCTTCGAAACATAACGGCCGGTTGTCCAAAGCCGAAGGCAGCCGAAACCCGTATCGCACCAGGGTTTCCTTGCGGGACCTGTCCCCCCGGAACATGCCCCGCAGTTGCGGGATGGTGATGTGGCTCTCGTCGATGAAGAGCAGGAAATCGTCGGGAAAATATTCCAGGAGGGTCGGGGGCGGCTCGCCGGGCCGCCGGCCGGTGAGATGGCGCGAATAGTTTTCGATGCCGGGACAATATCCCAGCTCTTGGAGCATTTCCAAATCGAGGCGGGTGCGTTCCTCCAGGCGCTGCGCCTCCACCAGCAGGCCCGCCGCGCGCAGCTCTTCCAGCCGAAGGCGGAGCTCCTCCTTGATGCTCTGAACGGCCCTTTGCAAGGTCGCCTTGTCGGTGACGTAATGGCTTCCAGGGTAAATGGCCACCTCCGTGAGGGACCGCACCGTGCGGCCCGTCAGGGGGTCAAATTCGCGGATGGCATCGATTTCATCGCCGAAAAATTCCAGCCGAACCGCACGGTCTTCTTCGTGGGCGGGAAACACTTCCACCACGTCCCCTCGGACACGGAACGTACCCCGGTGAAAATCCACGTCGTTTCGCGTGTATTGGATTTCCACAAGCTTTCTCAACACGACGTCCCGATCCACGGCCATGCCCGTCTTCACCCACAGGAGCATGTCCCGGTAGGTTTCCGGAGCGCCCAGGCCGTAGATGCAGGACACGCTGGCGACGATCAGCACGTCCCGGCGCTCCAAAAGGGCGCGGGTGGCCGCATGCCGCATCTTGTCGATGGTTTCGTTGATGGAGGCGTCTTTGGCGATATAAGTGTCGGTCTGGGGCACATAGGCTTCCGGCTGGTAGTAGTCATAGTAGGAGACGAAATACTCCACGGCGTTTTCCGGGAAGAAGGCCTTGAATTCCCCGTAAAGCTGGGCCGCCAGGGTCTTGTTGGGCGCGATGATGAGCGTGGGCTTCTGCACTTGGGCGATCACATGGGCCATGGTGAAGGTTTTTCCCGATCCCGTGACCCCCAAGAGGGTTTGTTCTCGAACCCCGGCACGGATGTTGGCCGTGAGTTTTTCGATGGCCTGGGGCTGATCCCCCTGGGGACCCCACGGGGCATGGATCCTAAAGGCGGTCATGTCGTGGTTTTCTCCTAGAAAGCGATGGAAATGGCGGCCACGGCCGCTTCTACCACTAACCGGAAAGACAACTCTTTGACAATAACCCCCATGACGTGGGACGAGACAACGAAGCACGAAAGTCGTGTAGGTACAATATGTTACAGAAACTTTCATAAAAAGATTCGCGCACAAGCTGGCGGGGGTACGAGTTTCATCCTTTGTTGTGGCACCGCGACGTGCGGCGGTATCCCCGATTTTTGTTGGGGTTCGCTGTGCTCACCCCAACCTACATTCGCCGGCCTGCATCCTTGAATAAACTCGTAGGTTGGGGTTAGCGAAGCGAACCCCAACCAGACCTGGATGTAGCGAGACAACGAACCATGAAAGTCCTGCCCTCCCAGATTCTGAGCGCGACTTTCATATTAACCCCCATTACGGGCAGCCCGTGAAAACATGGAATCCGTCGGCAGGCGGCGCACCTTCCTAAAAAGCGGCAACAGCCCGCCCGGCATGCCAGAAAACCGAAAAGCCTCTGTGTCCGGCCATGTTGTGAAGAAAAGAGCACTGTCACTTGCATGAATGTGCGTTGTGCATTAGGCTGAAGACACAAGGGGATGCGCCTCGGGCGATGGGACGAAAGAAAAGAAGGAAACGGACCGGAAAGGAGACACCATGGATGCCGCCATTCATCCCCAAGCATCGGATCGCCGATGGATCAATCAGGCCGTCAAGGCCGAAATCAACCTGTGTTTTACCTGCGGATCCTGTGCCGTGGAGTGTCCCGTCAACCGAGCGACAAACCGGCTGGATCCGCGACGGCTTGTGTGGATGGCCAACCTGGGTCTGATGGATGAATTGATCCAGCTGCCCGATATCTGGCTGTGCCTCGGCTGTCGGAAGTGCTCCCACGTGTGCCCCATGACGGTCAAGCCGGCGGCCCTCATCGCCTTTTTGCGCTGGGAAGCCTTCCAGCAAGGGGTGTTTTCTCGGACCCTGGATGAAGAGCGGCGAAGGCTCCAAGATCGCCTTCACAGGGAACGCGCAGCCGTCGTCGGCGAACTCCTTTCCGATGCGGCCCAAAGAAAAGGGCCTCAAGAACTTTCCTTACCCCGAGCTCGGGGCATTTCTTGGAAACCGTTCGCCGTCTTCCACGACCACGAAACGCGGATCAGCTCCTGTTTTGCGTGCGGCGAATGCAGCAACGCCTGTCCGGTGTGCGTCCACCGATCCGTGCTCGACCCTTTGGTGCTCGTCCGGGGAACCCTCATGGGCTATTCCAGAGAACTCAGTGTCTCGCCCGGCCCTTGGGTGTGCCTCCAGTGCAGGAGCTGCTCCAGCGCGTGCAGCCAGCGCGTCCAAGGGCATCTTGTGGCTTTGGCCTTGCGTGAGGCCGCCCAACAGACGGGCATGGTGGACGACGTTTTCCTCCAGGCTTGGAAAGAAAAAGAGCGGAAAATCTGGCGGGATTATGCGGAGGCCGTGGTGCAGAGGCTCGAGCCCGGATTTAACTTTAAGGCACACACAAGAGACTGAGACGACCCGGTGATGAGGGTCGAGGAGGGTGCCATGGAAAATAAAAATAATGGGCTTCAGATGTTTGAGGAACACGAGTGCCCGACTCCGGTCGACGCTTCGGGCCGACCCTACACGTGCAAAGAGCGCTCATCGGTTCTCACGTATCGCGAGCAGGACGTGTTGCAGGAGATCCGAAGGGTGCAGGAAGAAGCGGCAACGGTCAAGCGCCGTCTCCAGGAGATGCGCCAGAGGGGCGTGACAGATGCGGCCGAGGAAGCCGAATGGGAACGGCGCCTCAAAGAACTGAGGGCGCGCCGCGAGGCTCTGGAAAAAGAACGGGAAGAGGCGGCTCAAGAACGAATGCGCTTGCTGGGACACAGCTGAAGGCGGGGGCGGTGTGTTGGCGACCGTGGGCCTTTCCAGCATGCCAGAAGGATTCCAGGAACGACGCGCCGCCGAGAAGCTCCATCTGCCGCAGGATCCATGCCGCTCTCTTTTCCACGTATGGGGTAGGCTTCGCAGGGGAAAACCGCCGGGGATTGGGAAGGACGGCCGCCAAGAGTGCGGCCTGTCTCTTTGTCAGCCGGCCTGGGGTTGTGTTGAAAAAGATCCGTGCCGCGGCCCCGACGCCGAAAACGCGATTACCCATTTGCGCCGTGTTTACGTAGACTTCCAAAATCCTTCGCTTGGACCACAGCGTTTCCAAAAGAACCGTGACAAAGGCTTCCAGGGCCTTGCGCACAAAACTCCGGCCGGGCCAGAGAAACAGATTTTTGGCCGTCTGCTGTGAAATGGTGCTGGCGCCGCGAAGGGGTTTGCCGCGTTCGTGGTCTTCCAGAGCCTTTTTCACGGACGCCACATCGAATCCCCAATGTTCCGGAAACGTTTGGTCCTCGGCGGCCATGAACGCCAAGGCCACATGAGCGGGAATGGTCGTGTATGGCGCCCACTCATAGTGAATGGTTTTGTCCGGAAGATTTTCCCGGAGCGCCTTCAGCTTTTCCAAGAGCATGAACATGGTCATGGGCGGCGGAACCCATCTCAAAAGAAGGATGAGCGCAACGAGAGCGGCCGCGACAAGAACCGCCGCACTGCCCATAAGGCGAGCCGCGGTGCGGCTCCATGAGCCATCACAAATATCGCGTATATGAAACATGAGCCGAGAAAACTCTTGTTGCATTCATGGGATTTATGTATTGATGTAAAAGAGACCGAACGTATAAACCTCTTGACGAGGAAGGGAGGCGATGCGCATGGGTAAAAGACTTTTGGAAATGTGTGTGCAGATCGTGGAGGCTCAGGCCTCGGCCGGGATGATGTCCACGGAGGAAATCGAGCAATCGCTCAGAAAAATTTACAAGGTTCTCCAAGAGTTGGACGCCCTGGAGGAAAGCGGAGCGGGAGTTGAGATTCCTCGACCGGTTGGGGAAACGAAGGGGCCGGCCAAAGCCCCGGTGCTCGGCAGAGGCCCTTATGAGTCCATTGGAGAGGATAGTGTCGTGTGTTTGGAATGCGGGGCTCAGTTCCGGCAAATCACGGCCAACCACCTCAGGAGTCATGGTCTGACCCCTAGGGAATACAAGAAGAAATGGGGATTTCGCCTCAAGGATTCCCTTGCGGCGAAGGTGGTGACCCGATCCCGCAGTGAATCGGCCAAGGCCCGGGGCATTCCCGAAAATCTCAAAGCCTATCAGGAAAGCCGAAAGAAGAAATCGTTTTAGAATCTTCATCGTCGGCGACCCCAGCGAGGAGCCACGGCACCATGAAGGAGCAGAGCCCCATCCGAGAGATTTTGGCTCAACTGGAAACCCTCTATGAGATTTTGGCTCAACTGGAAACCCTCTATCCGGACGCGCCGTTGGAGCTCGCCTATAAAAATCCCTTTGAATTGCTCATTGCGGTCATTCTCTCGGCCCAATGCACGGACGAACGGGTCAACCAGGTTACCCGCACGCTCTTTGAGCATTATCCCACGCCGGCGGCGCTGGCGGCCGCTCCTTTGGAAAGCGTGGAGGAAATCATTCGACCAACGGGCTTTTACCGCAACAAAGCCAAGGCCGTCAAAGGGTGCGCGGAACGGTTGGTGCTGGACCACGCCGGGGACGTGCCGAAGACGATGGAAGCCTTGGTCCGGCTTCCCGGCGTGGGTCGCAAAACGGCGGCCATGGTCCTCGGCAACGCCTACGGCATTCAGGAAGGGATCGCCGTCGACACGCACGTGCTGCGCGTCTCCCAGCGCTTGGGCATCGCCCCGGACAAGACGCCCGAAGCCGTGGAAAGCCGGCTCATGACGTTGGTTCCCCGCGAAAAATGGACTTGGTTCAGCAACGCGCTGATCCTGCACGGGCGAAGGGTCTGTACGGCGAAAAAACCTTCGTGCCCCCGATGCGGCTTGGCCCAATGGTGCGCTTACGCCAGGGATGCGGCGAAAAGGGGTTGAAGGCGCCATGAAGCAGAAGACGGTCACGGCGGCCATTTTGGAGCGCGATGGGTGCGTCCTTCTGGCGCAAAGGCCCGCGGGGGATCCTTTGGCCATGATGTGGGAATTTCCCGGCGGCACCGTGGAGCAGGGGGAGACACCGGAGGATTGCCTGCGCCGTGAAATCCAAGAAGAACTGGGAATTCGCGTGGACGTCGACGCCTTCTTCGGGGAAAACCGGCACCGCTACGACCACGGAGAGATCCGGCTCAAAGCTTACAGAGTGCGCTGGATTTCAGGCCGCATCCGACCCGCCGTCCATGCGGCCGTCCGGTGGGTTCCCATCGGCGAACTGCCTGGGTACGAACTGGCTCCTGCAGACCGACCCTTTGTCGCCCGGCTTCTTCGTGAAAGCGGGCCGGCGTAAAAAGGAGGCACGCATGTGTCTGCATCAAAGGCGCTCATGCGAATGCGGCCGAAATGAGGCCTATGTCTTCCACCGGGACAGTATCCTCCCGGAAGAGGTTTTGGTCCATCTTTACTGTCCCGAATGCGCGGTTTCGGTCACTTGGGATGGCCGGACCATGGTCCGGGACGTGGGCTGGATCCTTGAATACGACATGGAAGCGGCCCGCTTTTACCTGGGCCGGCGACTCGGACGCCTCGACTATTCCCCTGAGGATGTCTTCGACGAAGACTACTGCAGCTGGTACGGTCTCACACCCATGGATCTGGAAGCCAGCAGGCGGCTCCATGAAGAACTGGAGCCGCTCAAGCGAGATGACCTCAAAGCCTACATCCGCGAGATCACGCGACGCCGTCAGGACCAAGTGCAGGCCCTGAAGCTCCAAGGATGGCGCAAAGCCGCCCGCACCTGATGCCGCCGACGGGGACGGAGGCACCCTTTCGGCTTTCAAGCTTCGCCCCTCCCTTTCCGATTATTTCAATAAGACCCCGCCATGGCGACGTGAGAAGTGTCGCCTGAGCGGAATTTTTGGGTTTGAGGGAGGTGCGGGGGATGAATCCCTATCAACTGGCCGTGTGGAAACTCGTGCGCCAACCGTACCGGTGGTTCCTGTCGCCGGAAGTGAGCGACCTCCACAATGTCTCGAGAGCGCTGGATCAAGCCCGCGCGGAAAAGAAGGGGCTCCTGCTCATCGCCAACCATATCAGCGCCTGGGACCCGCTCTTCATCTGCGCCGCTCTGGATGCCGGACATCTTTATAAAATGGGGACCGTGACGTTTCTCGGCAAGCGGGAACTGTTCGATCGGCCCTGGAAGCAATGGATCATGTCTCGCTTGGGATGCGTGAACATCCGCGAGCGTACCGTTCTCCGCCGTGTCATCCAAGGGCTTCGGGAAGGGAAAGTCTTTTTCCTCTTTCCCGAAGGGTGCGTATCGACGGACGGACGCATGGGGAAGGATCTGGGTGCGGTGCGGTTTTTGGCCAAGCACACCTCTCTTGTGGTGCTGCCCATTCGCGTCCAGGGCATCTGGGGCGGCTTTCGAAGGGATTGGAAAAACATCGCAGCGGGTCGGCGTCGATTCCAGGTGGCGTTTGGAAAACCCGTTCTGTTAAAAAAAGGGGACGATCCCAGCCTGGACGCCATGGCCATGATCCGGGAAGTTTCCTTTGCCCCAGGGGGAAGAACGCAGCGCGTGCCGGTTTGGGCCGCCTCCTAAAAGTCCGTGCACCGTGCCTTTCCGCGTGGGGGCTGTTCCGACGAAACGCGGCAAAGCCGCGTGCGGGACCGTTATGGAGTGCGCAACGGCCGCCCATGGGTCGGCGGGGGCAGAGTGCCCGTCCGGCCCCCTTGCCTCTGAAGACGAAGATCCTCCCTGTCATGAAAGGTTTTGTTGATCAAGAAGTCCACCCCGTATGCGAGAATGCCCAGGCACGCGACGAGGATCAGGAAGCGACGCATGAGGGTGCCGAAGCGGATTTTGGCGCGCAGGCGCTGCGCCCAAGGAAAGGGGGCGAGCCCCAAGGCCGTCGCGAGAATGAGCAGCGGCAGCACCACCCTGAGAAACAGCAGCTTCGTGAACATGAAGATCCCTCCCCGCCGGTTTTAAAAACCCTTGCGAAATCACAGCCGATTAACCATATGATATCCAAGAATGTCTTCGGCGGACAGAGCCCAGGAGGACGGGGCGCGGGTGGCGGATCGGAAAGGGCAAGAAAAAGGCGGCGACGGCATGACGGCTCCCATGAAAAGGCGGGCCTCTTCCCCGGCGACCCTTGAGGACAAATGCAAGGAACTGGAAGTCTTCTATGAGACGTTCGAGCGGGCGACGGCGCCTTTCATCGCCCAGGCCGTTTGCGGTCCCGGCTGTGCCGATTGCTGCACCAACGTGGGCGAGATTTACGCCGCTACGCTGGAAGGTTTGCGCATCATGACCTACATGGAAGCGTTGCCGATCTTTCAAGCCGCCGCCCTACGTCAAAAGATCGCCGAAAACCGAGCGCAAAAAAAGCACAACGTTCTTTTGCCCTGTCCGTTCCTCGACCCCGACAAGCGGTGCGCCATTTATCCGGTGCGCCCTTTCAGCTGCCGGCGTCTGTATTCCGTGGAACCCTGCGGGGCCAAAGGCCCCGTGGTGCATCGAGAGTTCTGGGCCCTGGCGGAGCAGTTCACGCGGGCTCTCCAGCTGCTGGATCCCAGGGGCTATTCCGGCCACGTGAGTTACATTCTCGGGCTCCTGGAGGACCCTTCTTTCTTGGAAGCCTATTTGGTCGGCCGAGCCTACCCGACGGGCTTGGCGTCCGTCGTTCAAGAGTTCGATCTTTTGGCCCATGCCCACCTGGGGGTTTAGTCATGGCCTGGCACGCCATCGTGTTTTGGAAAAGCGCCGGATCCGGTCCTTTGGGCTGGCATTGGCGTCTCACCAACGCCGAACTGGGCGTGGACGAGGGTGCTCCGGCGGATTCGGTGGAGCAGGCCTCGGCTGCCATCCGCGCCGCCCTGAAACAGCACGGCGCCGCCCCTGAAACCGTCCCCGTGGAGATTTGGGACGAGGGCGTCTGGGAAAAGTGTTGATCCCTTGAAGAAATCCGCCCTGCACGAGCTATGAGCTTCTTCTGTTACCTCATCGTGGACCGCTGCTGCGTGTTGGCGGCGGACAACAAAAAGCACGTCGTCACCGTGAAAACCACAGGGGAAGGCCGATCCACGGTCGAAGAGCTGACCGCCGGTGATGCGCGCAAGATCTTCCCTCTGGGGGACGGCTGGTGGATGACGGGGGTGGGCCTATCCGCCTTTCTCCAGAAGGTTCTGGGCCAAGTGCGAGAGGCTCTTCAAGGCGCCCGGCCGGGTGCCGAACCGCCCTTTGCCGTTATGGAGAGGTTGGCGGAAAATCCCGGGTGGATGCAGCGCCTCTACCGTCAGGGTTTGGAGGCCCTGAGAGACAGGCTTCCTGCTGGGCTAGGACAGATCGAAGCGCTGGAAGGGGTTCAGGAAATCGTTTTTGCGGGCTTCGACGCCGCGTCTTTTCCCGTTGTCCTGCGCTCGCGAAGTGACGCCGACTTCGCCTTCCGGCGTGGGTGCGGCCCCGGCGTCGTGGGTTTTACCGGCGAAAACGGCTTCTGGGATTCGGCTGTTGAAGAAGGAATCCGCGTTTTCCTTGCCGATGTGGCCGAAGACCTCCGGGCATGTCCCCCGGCCCGAATCGCAGACCGTGCCTGGGATCTTCTCCCCCCGCTCTTTCAAAGACTCTCCCGCGCTTTTCCCCGGTGGCTTTCGGCGCACGGAGACCTGGTGTGCCTCACGCCCCAGGGTCATCGCTGGTTTCTTTTCTGATTTCGCGAAACTTCTCGAGAAGCAGGCTTTCAGGCTTTTTCATTTTTCTTACAGCGTCAGGAAGCTTCGAGCGTCTTCCATGGCTTCGATGATCTTGATCAGGTATCCGTCGATGCGTTCCTGAGTGATCCCCAATTTTTCCAGGATCTTATCTGAATCGGGTTGGAGGAAATCGGCGGCGCTCACCCCGATCCCGATGCTGTGGACCAACCGATTGGCCGCATAGAGGATGGCGGCCACGTCCTGGTGATGCTTGGCGTCTGTGGGATTGTGGTGGAATCGGATCCCCGTTTGGACCTCCGGGGGGAAGTTCCATCGATGGGCGATGAGGGCGCCGAGATCCTGATGGTTGATCCCGATGACTTCCCGTTCGGCTTCAAGGAATGGGATGCGGCGCTCTTTCGCCAGCAGATAAATGGTGTCGAAATAGTCGGGAACCTGCCGGTCCAGAACCGTTTTGCCGATGTCGTGGAGCAACCCCGCCGTGTAGATGGTCAGGACCCGTTGTCTTTGAAGGTCTTCGGCGATGATTTGAGAAAGGAGCGCTACGGCCACCGAATGAATCCAAAGTTCGCCTTCGCGCAGATCGTAGGACCTCAGCTGGCCTCGGAAGTAATGGGCCGAACAGGCCATGAGAATGATTTCCACGAGCTGGCGCTGCCCGAGGACGATGATGGCGTCGCGCAGCGAACGGATCTTGTAGCGTCGGGCGTAAAAAGGGGATCGGGCGATGGAAAGGACCCGGGCGGTGATCGCTTGATCGTAACGAATGACGGCCTCGATTTCCGCAACGGGGGCCATGGCCCTCAGCAAAGGGATGACGCGGGTGACCACCTTGGGAAACGGCGGCAGCCGATCCACGGCTCTGAGGATTTCATCCAGAGCGGGCTTGGTGACGATGGTGGCCATGGCTTGCGTCGCGCTCCTTCGAGCGTCCCCATGCCCCGTGAAATTCACAGGGGCGGCAGGAGGTGGAATTCCCGCCCGTACCGAACCTGATCCACGTTTTCCAACTGCTCGATCACCTGTTGGATTTCCGTGGGATCGTCCACAAGATCCCGGGCTTTCTGCAAGAGATGGATGGCGGCCTGCAGGTAGATCCCCGCCTTGGTCCGGCGCACCTCGTAGTCGGCCCCGATCCAAATGGTGAAGGACTTGTCGTCCTGTTCCACCGTGAAATTGCCGACCCCCCTAGCAAACCGCCCGAGGGCCTGCAGGACGCCGATCACTTTCTTGTGCGTCTGCGCATCAACGACGCCTTCCATGTCGATACGGAATTTGCCCGTGTGCGGATCGAACTCCACGACCGGAAGCGCGTCCGATTCCTCCAGGGATCGGGCCGTCTCCTTGAGGAAACGAAGAGGCGGGCCAAGCTCCTTGTCCCGGGAAGGGTCCAAAATCACGGAACCGTAATAGGATGCGTAGACTTCCATCGAGTCCATCTCCCCCAAACTCTCATCGGTCGTTTCCTCAAAAAACATAAATTTTTTCCCGCCCCTTCGGCCCACCCCTTTGACCGTTCAGGGGGCGTTCTTAAAGTAATGCGTACGAAGTCTATGACGCGTCGGGGATCTTCTGGCAATCCTTTTCGGAGAGGCACCGTGATGATGGATGAGGAAGCCTTGAAAAATCGGCGGGATCTTGTGGCGGAAATCGACTGGGACATGACGCCCGAACGGGCCGTGGAAACGTACCTGGAATGGGGCACGGGATGGTCCCGCAAAGGGCAGGCCGCCACGGTTCCCGGTCAGGAATCGCTCTATTTCGTGATTTACGCGTGGGAAGAGCCGCCCCAGGCCACCCTGGTCCGGCAAAATTCCCTAGGAATGGAAGAAGTGGCCAAGATCGCCGTGCCGGCTCCCATGGTGCGGGAAATCGTGGAACGCGAAGGTCGAAAACCCGGGGTCGGAGTCTACGCCTTGAGCGATGAGCTGAAACGACGGCTTCAAGAGCGCCTGGGCCTTTAGATCGGCCATGGCTTTCAGAATGCGCCTCGATAGAAGGCGAGCCTTTTGCTGTAGGGGCGAAAGACATTCAGCACTGCGGCCTGTTCGTCCGGCGTCATGGGCTGAAAGGGTCGAGCGCATGAGGCTAAGGTACGCACTTGGTCCGGGGTGCGGCATCCCACGACGATCAAGGTCACGGGCTGGGACAGGGCGAACCGGATAAGCATTTCGGCGGTGATTCCGGCTCCTGGCGCCAGATATTCCCCCGCCCCCAAAACCTTCATGCCGATAACGGCCATCCCCTTTTCAGCGGCGGCGGGAAGCGTTTCATCCAGAAAGCCGCCCAGCAGGGCTTCCACGGGGTTGACGGGAAGGAGGACCGCATCCAGGGGCCATCGCATGACGGCGTGCGTGAGCACCGCAGGATCGTGATGGCCGGTGACGCCGATCCATCGCGTCATGCCCGAGGCCTTGGCTTCCAGAAAGGCGTGGAGCGCCCCGCCGGGTCTTTCCAAGGCCTCAAGGTCCTCCGCGGTCCGCACATCGTGGATTTGCCAAAGATCCAGTCGGGAAACACCCATGCGCCCAAAGGTCCGCTCCAAATCGCGAAGCGCCTCGTCACGAGTCCGTTTTGCCGACTTGCTTGCCTGAAAAATCCCCTGCCGGGCCTCCGGCCTTTTTTTCCATACCGAACCGTAATAATCTTCGCTCCCCGCATAGGCCGGAGCGCTATCAAAATAAAGAAGGCCCTCCCTCAGGGCCGTCTCGATGACGGCTCGAGCGCCGTCCCAATGGTCATGGGTGCGCAGGATCCCTTCGCCGCCCAGACCCACCCGGGTGACGGACTCCCCCGTGCGGCCGAAGATCACCCGATCCAAAGGCTCACGGGCTTCCGCGGACAACGCTTCTCCTTTTCCCATGCCCCAGGACTTTTGCTGCCGTCGAAAAAAAAGACCAGACGGCGGGGCTGTACCGTCTGGCCTTTTTCGAGGAGGAAAGAGTTGGTTTCTTTCGCTGGTTGTGCAGAAGCAAACGGTGTGCCAAGAGGGGCCGCCAGGCTGTCGACCCGCTTTCCCCAAGAGGGGATGCCCTGTCCTTCCTTGTCCTGCCCCACCCCGTCTCGCCTTGAATCGCGCCCTAATCGCGCCATATCCGCCTTAATCCCGCCTTTTTCTCGCCAAAGGTGTCACCGCCGCAGCAGGCGGCGCCACCATGGTTTCTTGAGCTGGTGCAGTTCGGCTTCCAGTCGGCCGATGAGGTGTTCTTTTTCCAGCAAGAGAGCATTTTTTTCTTGGGCTTCCGTTCGATAAAATTCCAAGAGTTGGCTTTGATAGCGCAGTCGGCCCAGCTCTTCCAGCAAGGCGTCGTAGTGGGGCACGGGAATGGAGACCGTGTGGTCCTGGACCCTTTTGGAAGGGGCAGGCTCCCGGTGCGTGCTGACGGGTTCTTCCGTTTCGCGGGGCCTTCGCTTCTTTTCTTCCAGGAGCGCTTTGACTTCCTGGGCGGGGATGAAGACCCTCTTGCCCTGACGGATGGATTCCATCTTGCCCGTGCGTTCCAGGTACTCTTCCAGGGTATCCGGGGAAACGCCGAGGGCCTGGGCTGCGGTGCGGACGGTCATGCGTGCCATGCGGCTCCCTCCTCAAAGGCAGGCTCCCTTGGTTGACCATCTGTAACATAAAAGCCTTTCCATCCCAAGAGCTTGTTTGCATTCCGAGGGCAACGTGTTCTATTAGGAGCAGGCATTTTTTCTCAACCACAACGAGAGCCGCCAAGCGGCTCGACAAGGGGAAGGACGGACCGTGTCGGATGATGCCTTTCCCGCCATCGTCCAACATCTGTCCGAAATCCGGGGGCTCCGGGTTCGGGGGATTCGCACGGCCGTCTTGGAGCGGCGCTGTCGCGAAAGGGCGGATCGGGCAGGGTGTGGAACGCTTTTGGACTATCTGAAGATTCTGCAAACCTGTCCCGAAGAAGTGAACGCCCTTTTGGACGCTTTGGTGGTGGGTTACACGCGGTTTTTCCGGGACCCTCTGACAGACGTTTTCCTCCATCAGCGGGTACTTCCGGAGATGATCCGCACCAAGGTGGAGCTTGGGCAGGATTTCTTCCGCGTGTGGTCGGCGGGGTGCGCCACCGGCGAGGAAGCTTACAGCTTGGCTTTGATCCTTTGGGATACGGCCCCGAAGGTTTCCGAAACCTTTCGCCTCCACGTGTTGGGAACAGACCGGGACGCCGGGGCTTTGGAAGTGGCCCGCTTGGGACGGTACGACAGGGACCGCCTCGGTGATCTTCCCCTAAGATTGGCAGACCGCTGTTTCCGGCACGAAGGCGGGTTCTTTCAAGTGGTGCCGGAACTTCAGAGTCTCGTGCGTTTCGTCGTCCATGATCTGCTACAGGACGAGCCGACGCCTCTCGCGGAGGCGGTTTTCGAAGATTTCGACCTGATCTCCTGCCGGAACGTGCTCATGTATTACGATCGCCTGACCCGGGAGAAGATCCTGCGGCGGCTGCACCGGAGCTTGGAGATGGGGGGAGTGCTCGTGTTGGGTGCCGTGGAGGGGGTCCCGCCGGGTTTGGGCGGGGCTTTTCAAAGGCTGGATTCGTGCTGTCCCGTGTACCGTAAAGTGGCATAGGAGCCTTTATGGATCTTTTTCGGAGAGCGAGCCTCAAGAGGCGGCTGGTTTTTTGGTTCATCGCGGTGGGATGGCTGCCTGTGGCCTTGGCCTCTTTTCATGTCTATCGGCATGAGGCGGATCGGCGCCGGCATGAAGGATTGGCCTTCTTATGGGAGGTGCACCAGCGCCGCGCGGCGGCCGTGGACCGGTGGGTGCATGCCATAAATCATTTGTTCGATCTTGCGGAATCCCAAATGGGAGTCCTGATGGGTGGGGAAAGCCCGAACCTGGGTCGGATATTGACGGGGCAGGCGCGCTCCCTGACCAATGGGCCGGCGCTCTGGATCGTGGAAGGGCGTCAGGTGCGCCCCCTGGACCCTGCCAATGCCGCTTCAGCCCAAGGCGAGACCATTCCGGGTGATGTACTGAAAGACCTGCAAGACCTGAAGACGCGTTCCGTCGGAAGATTGTCCGTGTCACCGTCTGGATCCGCCGTGCGCGTCTTTTCTTCGGTGCCCCTCTACGGCGGGACGGACACAAAGATCCCGGCGGCCCACTTGGTCTTGAGCATTCCGGGAAGGGATCCTTTCCGGGATCTTTTGTCCGAAGAAGCCCATGTCCCCTCGCTGTTTCTTTCCTACGTACAAACCGAAGACCGATATTATGACCCTATCAAGGACGTTTTCACCCGGTTTCCCCGGGACCTGCAGCCCACACACTCGGTCAGGGAACGTCACCATTTCGACGGAGCGCCCCCCGTTTTGGACGGAGCGGCGCGCAACGGCGATTTTTGGGTGGCGGAAAGCCTCGTTACCGGAACGCCGTGGAAGCTCGTCACCCTCTTTTCCCTGTCCGGCCTCGATGAGGATCTCAATAACCTTCGGCATCGCCTGCTCCTCGTTGTCGTGCTGAGCGCCCTCGGTTTTGTGGGTCTTGCGGGGTTTTTGAGTCGCCGGCTCACGGTCCCGCTGGATGCCATGAGGGTGGCGGCGATGGAGATAAGCCGCGGGAATCTTGCCGTACGGTACGATGCGGCGCGTGGGGATGAGTTCGGCGAGGTGGCGGAGTCGTTGAACGCCATGGTTCGGTCTTTGGAACAACGGCTGGACATGCAGCAGACCGCGGCGATCCTCCACGAAACCATGGTCACGGCGGAGGACATGGAACACTTTGTGGACGCCATGCTCCTGCGTCTGATGGAGGTTACGGGTGCGGAAGCCGGGGCCGGTTATGTTTTGGATGCCCACCAGGGGCTGTTCCGGCCAGCCTGTAGTGTGGGGCTCCGAGCGGAGGCCCTGGGGGCCTTTGATGCGGGGCTGAGGGAAGGGGAGTTGGGTCGAGCCCTCACTACCGGCCGCCTGGTACGTCTCAGGGAGGCGCCGCCCCACGAGCGATACGTGTACCGGGCGGTTGCGGGAGAGATGGTTCCCAAGGAAGTGCTTACAGTGCCCGTCAAGGGAGACGATCGGATCGCCGTGATCTTTTCCCTGGTTTCCCTGGGTTCTTTTGCGGAAGAGAACATCCGGGTTTTGGAAGAAGTGCGCCATGCCATGGATACGGCGTGCGCCCGTTTCCTTGCCGTGGAACGCATTCGGCACATGGGCCGAGAGCTTTCGGAAAAGAATGCGCAGCTTCAGGAACAAAAAAAAGAACTGGAGATTCAGGCCGAAGAGCTGCAGGTGCAGGCGGAGGAGCTCGTGGCGCAAAACATTGCGCTGGAGGCCCAGCAAAAGGAGCTCGACGCGGCGAACCGGTTGAAGGATGAGTTTCTCGCGACCATGAGCCACGAGCTGCGCACGCCGTTGCATTCCATCCTGGCGTTGTCCCGCCTTTTGCAAGGGCACGAGGCCGACCTTGATGAGTCCCGCCGGCGCGATTACGTGCACCTTATCGAAAAGAACGGCACCGTGCTGCTGGAGCTCATCAACGATGTTCTGGATTTGTCCAAGATTGAAGCCGGCCGCTTGGATGTGTTTCCTGAAGCCGTGGACCCCGAAGGGGTGGTGCGGACCCTCGCCGAAAATCTAAGGCCTCTGGCGGAAAAGAAAGGCGTGGAATTCCATGTCCATGTGGAAAAGGGGCTCTCTCGGGTGGAAACGGACGCCGCAAGGCTCTACCAGATCCTGCAGAACCTGGCGGCCAATGCCTTGAAATTTACGGATCGGGGCAAAGTGACCATACACGTCAGGCATCATGGGGACGATGTGGTTTTTTCCGTGGAAGATACGGGAATCGGCATTCCGGAATCCGATCTCCCCTATATTTTTGAAAAATTCCGACAGGTGAACGGGACCACGAGCCGCCGTCACGAAGGAACGGGCTTGGGTTTGGCCATCGCCAAGAAGCTGACGGAACGGTTGGGGGGCGCCTTATGGGCGGAGAGCCGCTTGGGGCACGGATCTGTCTTTCACTTGAAAATCCCCGCCTTGTGGAAGGGGCCTGAAGCGGTCAAGGCGGCCGATGATCCTCGGAAGGCGGACCGAACCGACGCGCCCACGGTTGTCGTGGTGGATGACGACCCCAAGATTCTGGCCTCC
Source organism: Desulfosoma sp. (assembly GCA_037481835.1). GTDB lineage: Bacteria > Desulfobacterota > Syntrophobacteria > Syntrophobacterales > DSM-9756 > Desulfosoma. The sequence continues at coordinate 164,043 of JBBFKW010000007.1, forward strand.
ATGCGGGATTGGCTCGAAGCCGAGGGGTACCGGACGGAGACCTTTGGTTCCGTGGCGGAGGCCGTGGCCTTTTGTGAAAAGGCGCCTCCGGCTGTGATTTTTGCGGATGTGGTGCTTCCCGACGGAGATGGGTACCAAGTGGTGCGCCGGTGCCGTCGATGGGAAGCGCTGAAGAAGGTGCCCGTGGTGCTCATGTCCGCCGCACGGGACGACGGCACGGCCCGGGCCATGGGCGCAGACGGCTTTGTGGGAAAACCCCTCAGCCGAGCCCGTGTCTTGTACCATGTGGATCGGCTCCTTCGCCTGAAAGATTTGCCCTTCGACCCTTCGACCAAGCGGATCCTTGTGGTGGAAGACGACGAGGCGGCGTTGCTGCAATTACAGGCGGTTTTGGAAGGGGCGGGCTACAGGACGGCCGCAGCCGCCACGGGTCGCGAGGCTCTGGATCTCGTCGGGCGTGAGCGGCCCGACGGTATCGTCTTGGACCTGAAATTGCCCGACCTGGATGGATGGTCGGTTCTGGAAAAGCTTCGGGCCCGGGAGGACACGCGGGACGTCCCTGTTTTGGTGTTCACGGCCCAGGAAATCACCCCTGAGGCCTTGGGCCGGCTGAAAGCGAACCACATCTTTCAACTGGTCTTGAAAGGGGACATCCGCCGGCGGGAACTGGTGCGCCGCGTCGATGCCATGATGAAAGAATCGGGGCAAGAGACCGCTGGCCAAAGCTCGAGGGCGCGGGATGAGCGGCCCTCTGAGGAATCGGGGATTGGGGAGGCCGGCTTGTCCCAGGTACAGGGGCCGCCTCGTAGAGGACGAGTGCTTATTGTAGAAGATCATCCGGACAACCGGATGCTCCTGGCGGATTATCTGGGGGCGGAATTCGACCTTGCCGAGGCCGCCGACGGCGAGGAAGGATGGCGGCTGATCCAGGAATGGAAGCCGGATGTGGTCCTTTTGGATATATCCCTGCCCGGGATGGACGGCTTGGAAGTGGCCCGCCGGGTTTGGGAGAATGAAGAAACGCGGCGGATTCCCCTTATCGCCATGACGGCCCATGTCATGGGGGGAGATCGAGAAAAGGTGCTTCGGGCGGGTTTTTCGGACTACGTGGGCAAGCCGTTCCGGCTCGATGATCTGCGCACGAAACTCCGTACGTGGTTGGCCGGGCTTGAAGGGCGCCCGGAGCGGCTCGGAGAAGACGATCATGAGTGATTTTGCCAAGCGCTTTCAGCAGGTCTTGGGTATCCGCATCTCGGAATGCTACGACGCCTTGCTGGCACACCACAATGAACAGCTTTCCGCGGACCCCTTGTCCGAACCCGGATGGATTCCCGGCGTGGGCAACGCGGATTTTGCCATCGGCACGACCCAAACCTTCCGAGACATGTTTCCCCAGTTCCCCCATCACTGGGTGATCATCGGCATGGAAGGCAAACGCACCATTGAAAAAATCAACGAACAGATCGACGTGTACGTGGCTTTGGACGTGCGCGACGACAGCGTCCACCTTGTGGATTCTTTGGGGAAAGCCTGGAAGGAAGCGGACCATTTCCGAGATTGGCTTGCGCATAAACTGGCCCGAGCCCTGTGGGAACGGACCCACGAAAGCCACCTTTTCGTCGTCGGGGACAAGACGGAGGCCGTCATCCGAACCTTGCGGGAGCAGCTCGTGGCCTGGCATCGCCAAGGTGTGGTGGACATCGAGGGGATGCTGACCCTGCACAGGGACGAGCAAGGACGCCTTTCCCTTCAGCATGCCCAGTACAGCGGACTTAAAGAAACGGCCGTGGGGAGCATCGCCGGGCTTTTGGTGGGGTCCCTGCTGTTTCATCCCGTGTTGGGGGCGGCTTTGGGGACGGTTACAGGAGCCGCCGCCGGAAGCCGCCGCTTCAGTCTATCCCACGTGGGCATTGATGATGAATTCGTCAAGCAGGTCGCCTGTGCGGTCCTGCCCGGCATGTGGGCCTTGGTCGTGGTCCTGCGCCATGCCAAGATTAACGGCATGGTGGAAACCCTGAAGAAAATCGGGGGAACGGTCTTGGTCACGTCCTTGAGCAAGCGCGGGGAAGAGCGTCTGCGCGCTGCCTTGGCATCCTCTGGGAACGACCCGAGCGGCTAAGAGCGTGCAAGCCGAATCCAAATCTTTGCCCGTATGCCCGAGACCCACGCAAAGACCTTCTGGAAGACCAATCCACGACGAAAGACGGCCTTGAGCAAAGGGCGCCATGTTTCAAAGCCTCGTGGGGCTCGAAAAGGTCCGCAGGCGGCCTTGGGACCGAAGTTTCCCTGAGAGGACCTTGCGGGCCCCTGGGGTTTACGCCATCGTGCAATTCAGTCTCGATTGAGACAAATTGCCTCGAGAAAACGATCATAAAAAGCAACATGGGGTCCGGCGCACTGCGAAAACTCTGGGAGCGTGTCCGTTGCTGATCCTCAAGATCATCATCAGCGTGGGGATTATCCTTGCGGCTACGGGGCTTGCGAGGCGCTTTCCGTCAGCCGCCGGGCTCATCGGGGTCATGCCGCTTACAGGGGCCCTCACCTTGGTCTGGATCCATGTGGAAAACAGGGGGGATCCCCTGGTAATGGAAAAGTTTACGAAAGGGGCGCTGTGGGGGATCCTGCCCAGCGTGCTCTTTTTTTTGGCCGCCCTATGGGGCTTCAAGAAAGGCTTTTCCCTGTCCATGGTCCTGGCCTTGAGCTTCAGCGCCTGGGCCGCAGCGGCGGCGGTCCACCAGTGGTTGTTCCGGTGACAACGAGGCGGCTCGTTTTTTTAAGGCGCCCTTCTTCCCACCGCTTTTCGGTTCCGGTGGCTTTGACAGGGGGATCGGTCCGCATTTTCCAACGGGATGCCAGTCCTGCACATGTTTCGAAACATACCGGCGGCACCAAGACGGGAAAGGGACAGTGTTCCGCGATGGAGGCGGGGTTGTTCGGCTGACTGGAGGATGGCATGGACTCGCAGGCGCCTGACGTGAGTGTCGTAATTCCCGTCTACAATGAAGAAGAAAATGTAGAGGAAATGGCTGCGGAGGTGGACCGGGCCCTGGAAGGCACCGGTCTTACCTGGGAATGTCTCTGGGTAGACGACGGGTCCACAGATGCGACGGCGGAAAAGCTGCGGCGCATCGTCAACGGGGATCCCCGGGGGCGGCACCGGTTTTTGAGATTCGAAAAAAATGCGGGCCAATCGGCGGCCCTGTGGGCCGGGTTCAACCACTCGCGGGGAACCCTCATCGCCACCCTGGACGGCGATGGACAAAACGATCCCGCCGACCTGCCTCGACTCCTAGAAATGCTGCGCAGCGGCGAATACGATATGGTCAACGGCTACAGGGCCGTAAGGCGCGATTCCTTCGTTCGGCGGGTGTCTTCACGCATTGCCAATGCCTTCCGCAACTGGGTGACCGGCAAGACGGTTCGCGACGTGGGCTGTTCCACGCGGGTTTTTCGGCGGGAATGCGTGACCCATCTTCCTCCCTTCAAGGGGTTGCATCGCTTCCTGCCCACGCTGGTGGTCCTTTACGGATACCGAATCACGGAAACGCCGGTCCGCCATAGGCCTCGGCGCAAGGGGGTCACCAAGTACGGCATCCACAACCGGCTCTGGGTGGGGCTCCTCGATTCCTTCGGGGTGTGGTGGCTGAGAAGGAGGGCTTTCCGCTACCGGATTGCCGAGAGCTTTCCAAAGAGGGAAGGCTCGTGACCACGGAAAAGGTCTGGGGTGCCGCGGGCCTCGGGGTTCAAGCCCTCTTTTCGGCGCGGTTTTTCACTCGAGGGATTGCCGTCGAGGGAGGGCGCGCAAGAGCGGGGTTCCGGAGGCGTTTTGGGTCCTGAGCCTTTTGGGAGGGGTGCAGCTCTTGCCGAAAGGACCCGTAAAGAGCAAACTCGTTGCCCAAAATGGGTTTTTACAGGGTATCGGTGGAGGCTTCCTTGGCCCCATCACCCGGGAAGAATGCGGCGGGTTGCGGCCACAACTCCCATCCCCACCATCATGGCCAGAAAGACGTTTTTCGTTTTATAGGCCACGGCGGCCGTGCAGCAACCTGCCAGGACGCCTGACGGCCCTGCGGCCAAAATGCCCGGCGCCACCAGGGACACCAGAAGCGTTCCGGGCAGGGCATCCATAAAAGTTCTGAAGCGACCGCCCCGAGGCAGCCTGCTCGAAAGCAGCAAGCCTCCGAACCGCAACGCATAGGTGGCAAGGGCTGCGGCTCCGATGGCAAGGTAAGCTTCCATTTCGTGAAGTTCAGGCATCAGGAGCGCGCTCCTCACCCCTTTGTTTACTCATCGCGGCGCTCAAGGATCCCGCCAATGCGCCACCGAGAATGTACCACTTGCCCGGAAGAACCCTCTCCACGAGGACGGCTGTCCCTGCCGCCACAAGCCACGGAACGGCGTCGCCCCGACCGCGCCACAAAGACACGGCCAAAGCGGTAAACACGGCGATGAAGGCAAAATCGAGAGCATAGGCGCCGGGATCTTTCACGGCGGCCCCCAGCAGGTGGCCTGACAAAGTCCCCAGGCACCATGCGGACACCACGCACAGTCCTCCGCCCAAAAGAAAGGCTGTAGACACGTCACCCCATCGGCGCCGGGCCGCCATGGTCACGGCCCAGTTCTCATCGGCCACCCAATGGATCCGGGTGGCCTTGTGCCAGAACGATGTCCCTCGAAACACCGGTTCCAGGGACGCCCCGATCAAAAGATACCGCAAATTGATGGCAAACACCGCCAGAGTCATCTCCGCAATGGGAAGAGGGGGCACCCACATGTCGACCATGACAAACTGGGCGGAGCCTGCAAAGACGCTCACGTTCATGACAAGCAACTGGAACCAGCTGATGTGCTTCTGAGCCGCGAGCACCCCGAGGACGCTCCCATAGGCGGCGACACTCGCCGCCACAGGGAGATTGGCCGCAAAACCCCGCCGCAGACCTGCGTGCCCGTCAAGGTGCGCCGATGTATGGACTTGTTCCTTCCGTTTCATCAAAACAGATCCTTTCGGCGGTTTTGAAGGGACGGGAGCTTTTGGCGGACCGACCGAACTCGCTGCGAAGAAATCCAAGCGCTCACAAGGCCTTCCCCGAAACCTCCTTTTCCATGTTGCTGGCGCACTGAGGCATCCTGTCAGCCACGCTTTTTTTCAAGGCCGACTTTAGGCTCCTTTACAGGATGTCAAGAAAGCTGACAATCGTCTCAAGACGCCGCCCTCGGAGACACCCGCCGTTTTCCATGAAGGCTCAATGGATCGCTCTGGCTTAAGCCGTGCCGGAAAGAGCTTCGCATTGGCACAAGGCTTGCCTGTTTTCGTTGACCGGGCGTCCCGACAGGGGCACGCGGGCTCTGGGCTGAAGTCGAAAGGAGCGTCCATGGAGCTGAGTGCATCGGACCCGATCCTCATGCCGGCCCTGCTCTTTACCCTCATCCTTTTTCCGTTCCTAGCTGCGTTTGGGGCTTATCTCGCGGTCTCCGACCGTTTGCTAAAGGTCATCATCGTGGTTACGGGCGTGGCCCTCGTGACGGCCTCCTTGGTGCTCAGCGCACAGGTTCCTTTCTCCTTTGCGCTTTCGCCGGATGGGCCCATTGCTTTCCGTGCCGTGATCGAAGTCGCCGATTTTGCTCTCCTCAGCTTGATTTTCTATTTCGGATGGAAGCATCGGCACCCGACCATCATGGCTTTGGCTGCACTTCAGGGGGTGCTTCTCCTCTATGTGCAATTTCTCCTTTCCGAGGGGCAGGCCCACTGGCCTGTCTTCTACGGCGACAATCTGGCGCTGATCATGATTTTCATCATTTCCGTGGTCGGGTCGATTATTTGCTTTCAGGCCCTCGACTACATGAAGGCTCACGAACAACACCAAGGCCTGGATAGGAGTCGCCGGAGCCGGTTTTTCTCCATCATGGTGCTTTTCCTTGGAGCGATGAATGGGCTGGTCTTGGCGAACGATATGGCTTTCTTCTACTTCTTTTTTGAAGTCACCACGTTATGTTCCTTCCTGCTCATTGCCCATGACCGCACGCCCGTGGCAGTGAGTAACGCACTTCGAGCGTTGTGGATGAACTGTTTGGGAGGTGCCGCCTTTACGGTCGCCATGACCGGCGTGGCGCTGCACGTCAATTCTCTGGATCTCAGCCGGTTGACCAGCGCCGGCCCTGCGGACGGTGTTCTTCTGCCGGCCCTGGCCTTCCTGGGCCTGGCCGCCTTTACCAAGGCGGCCCAATTCCCCTTCCAGAGTTGGCTGTTGGGGGCGATGGTGGCTCCGACGCCGGTGTCCGCCCTGTTGCATTCAAGCACCATGGTGAAGGTGGGGGTCTACCTGGTCTTTCGCATGGCGCCCGCAATCCGGGGGACCTTTTTGAGTCACTGTTTGGCCGTGTTTGGCGGGTTCGGCTTTCTCGCAGCGGCGGCTCTGGCGGTTGGGCAAAGCAACGGGAAGAAGGTCCTGGCCTATTCGACCATCAGCAATCTCGGTCTCATGATCGCCTGCGCAGGGCTCAATACCTCAGCGGCGTTGACCGCCGGGGTGTTGCTGATCCTATTCCATGCCGTTAACAAAGCGCTTCTCTTCCTGTGCGTCGGAACGATCGAGCAACGCATTGCGAGCCGCGATATCGAAGACATGCGCGGCCTTTATACGATCATGCCGGTCACCGCCCTGATGACGGTCTTTGGCGTCATCATGATGATCATGCCGCCTTTCGGGCTCATGCTCGGCAAGTGGATGGCGATGGAAGCGGCCGCGACCAATCTTTTCGTGATCGTCATGGTGACGTTGGGCAGTGCGCTCACAGTGATGTACTGGGCGCGATGGGCCGGGATTCTGATGAGCGACCCTTTTGCCGGACGCTTCACCCCGGAACGCCAGCCGTGGCCTACGTGGACGGCCCTGGGCTGTCTGTGTCTTGGCGGGGGAATCCTCAGTGTGGCGGCGCCGTGGCTCTATTCCCTGTGGTTCACCCGTGCGCTCAGTCCCGGCTATGAACCTCCTTATGGAGTGCACGGGGGAATCCTGGAAAATGCCGTGGGCGCCTTTGCGGTATGGCCGCTTGCCGGGGTGGCGGCAGTGGGTTTTGTTCTCGCCGTCGTCGCGGTCTATCGGGCCGGCGGGGCTCGTATCGTCAAGCCTTACGTGAGCGGGTTGCAGACGGATACCCCAGGTGTTTTCACCGGCCCCTTGAATCAACCTGTTCAAGCTCGTGCTTCCAACTACTACCTCTCTTCTCTTTTCGGTGAAAGCCGGCTGACAGTGTGGTTCAACCTGGCGGCTGTTGCGCTGCTTGGCCTCATTTTGGGGGGTGCCCTATGAACGAGGGTCTGCTTGTGGCCGGGTTTGCCCTGGTGGGGGCGCCCCTTTTGGGAGGGTTAATCACGGGGGCGGACAGGATTATCACGGCGCGGCTTCAAGCCAGGATCGGGCCTCCGTTGATCCAGCCGTTCTACGATGTGGCCAAACTCCTGGGCAAAGAGCAGATCGCCGTCAATGTCTGGCAGGTTTTCGGCGCCTGTGCGTACCTCATGGCTTCGGCGATCGCCGTGGTTCTCCTGGCGCTTCGCACCGACCTCTTGGTGATCCTCTTCACGCAGGCCGTGGGATCCGTCTTCTTGGTGGTGGGCGCGCTCGCTTCCGCTTCACCATACAGTCAGGTGGGAGCGCATCGGGAACTCTTGCAGGTCTTGTGCTACGAACCCTTGTTGATTCTCGTGGCTGTAGGCGTTTATCTCCACGTGGGCAGTTTCAAGGTTTCCGATATCCTCGCATGGCAAACGCCCCTGTTGTCCAAACTGCCTTTTCTCTTCTTGGCTCTTGGCTGTGTGCTGACCATCAAGCTCCGCAAGTCGCCTTTCGACCTTTCCACCAGCCATCACGGGCACCAAGAAATCGTCAAGGGGCTTCTCACCGATTACTCGGGGCCCATTCTCGCCTTCGCCGAAATCGGCCATTGGCTTGAGACCGTCTTGCTGCTGGGCCTCTGCGCGCTTTTCTGGACCACCCACTGGTTGGGGATGATTCTTTTGGCGGGCGCAACCTTCGCCCTCCAAATCCTGATCGACAATGTGTCGTCCCGCATGAATTGGCGGTGGATGCTGGGCTACGTGTGGGCTGTGGGTTTGAGTCTTTCGGTGGTGAATCTGGTCTGGGTCCAGGCGAGGTGATCCTCATGTGGGAACGTATGACACAGGGGTCGAGGATCAAATCCCCTTGGCTGCTCCACTACGATTGCGGCAGCTGTAATGGATGTGATATCGAAGTGTTGGCCTGCCTGACCCCGATCTACGATCTGGAACGATTCGGCGTCGTCAATGTGGGCAATCCGTTGCACGCCGATATCCTGTTGGTTACCGGCACGGTCAATCATCGCAACAAGAGGGTGCTTCGGAACCTTTATGAACAGATGCCGCGGCCCAAGGTGGTCATAGCCGTCGGCTCTTGTGCCCTCACGGGCGGTGTGTTCCGCGAGGCCTACAACGTGGTAGGAGGCGTGGCCAAAGTGATTCCGGTGGATGTGTACGTGCCGGGGTGCCCCGTCAAGCCGGAAGCCGTCATCGACGGCGTCATCCTTGGCCTGGAAAGATTCAGGAGGAAAAAGAGTGGAAAGAATCTTCTGGAGCCGGGGGACTGGGGTGAGGAGCGAAGGGGATGAGCATGGAAGCCATTGCCGTCAGCCCGGAACATGTGGTGGGCGCATGCGCCGAAAGAAAAGCCGCGGGCTATCGATTCGTCACCATGACGTGCGTGGCCGTGGATGAGCACATGCTTGATGTCCTTTATCATTTCGACAAGGACATGGAGCTTGAACATCTGCGCCTCAGGATCCCCAAGGACAGCTGCGTGCCGAGCATCACCCCCGTCTTTTTCGCCGCCTTTCTGGTGGAAAACGAGATCCAGGACCTGTTCGGACTGCGCTTTTGCGGCCTGGCAATTGACTACAAGCACTCCCTTTACTTGGATGAGGCAGCCCCCAAGGCGCCTTTCTGCAAAGGTGCGGTGGACGCCTCTCCGAGGCCGGGCGGAAAACCGCCTGGAGATCCTGAGTCATCTGAGTGATGCGGAATCTGGAAGAGATGCAGGAGTCACCATGCCGGTGTCTGTCATCCCCTTCGGCCCTCAGCATCCGGTGCTGCCGGAACCCATCCACCTCAAACTGACGGTGGAAGATGAGGTCATTCGCGAGGCTGTTCCCGCCTTGGGATATGTTCACCGAGGGCTGGAAAAGCTTGCTGAAATCCGGGACTTTCAGCAGATGATTCAAATCGTCGAGCGGGTCTGCGGCATCTGTTCCATGATGCATTCTCTGTGCTACGTGCAGGGCATCGAAGCCATGATGGGGATCGAGGTGCCGCCGAGAGCGAAATACCTTCGGGTGATTTGGGCGGAACTCCATCGCATGCACAGCCACCTCCTCTGGCTGGGACTTTTTGCCGACAGCTTCGGTTTCGAGAGCCTGTTCATGGAGATTTGGAAGATTCGGGAAAAGATCATGGATCTGCAGGAAGCCACGACCGGAAACAGGGTCATCGTCTCGGTCAATGTGATCGGCGGTGTTCGGCGCGATCTGAGTCCGGAGCAGCAGCGGATGATCCTCACGACTCTCAAGGACGTGGAAGACGAAGTGCGGCGACTGGAAAAGACCTTGTTGGACGATTACACGATCAAGAAACGAACCAAGGGAAAGGGCGTGCTTCGTTCCGACCAGGCCCTCGAACTTGGATGCGTGGGACCGGTGCTGCGCGGAAGCGGTGTCGCCAAAGACACCCGCCTCCTGGGCTATGCCGCCTACAACGAACTGAGCTTCCAGCCGGTGGTGGAACCGGATGGGGATTGCCATGCCCGCGGTAAGGTTCGGTACCGGGAGGTCCTGCAAAGCATCGATTTGATCCGGCAGGCACTTTCCAAACTGCCTGACGGCGAACTCAGCGCTTCGGTGCGAGGCCGACCGGAAGGCGAGGGCACGGCCCGGGTGGAGCAACCCCGAGGAGAGCTCTTTTATTATATCCGGGCCGACGGTGGGAGGCAGCTCAGCAGAGTGCGGATCAGGACTCCCACCTTTGCCAACCTGCCGGCGCTGGTGACCATGCTGCCCGGCGTTTACCTTTCAGACGTCCCCGTTGTGGTGATGTCCATCGATCCGTGCATCAGTTGCACGGAACGGTAGGGGACGACCCCGGGAAGAGGAGGCGACCATGTTCTCGATGGCCCCCAGCCTGATGCGAAACTTCTTTTCGAAAAAGGCTACGCGGCGTTACCCGCAGGTCGCGAGACCGCCTTTCGCGGACGCTCGCGGCGAACTCACAAACGATGCCGCTCTGTGCACCTTCTGCGGGGTCTGCGCCGCCAAATGCCCGTCCCAATGCATCCGCGTGGATAAGAAATCCGTGTCTTGGCAATATGATCCCTTCGCCTGTATTTACTGCGGTATCTGCGTGGAAAACTGCAAAGCCAAGTCGCTTCGGATGCACCCCCACTATCGGCCGCCGACGGTGGTCCACGAGATCATCGTCTTGCACGGCAAGGCTCCTGGCGCTGTGTCTCGAAAAGACTGACGATCCCCCTCGAATCTCCATTCGTCATTCTGGGAAGCTCCCGATTTCGGCACGAAGGTGAAAAGGACGATCATGCGCCCCTTCTCCTGCTCCATCCGCATGAGCGAGGGAGGTCAAGACTGGGTTGTCATAGCGGGTCAGTTTTCGGCTGTCGCTTCGATCCTCGGCATCAGCGCGAACACCCCCCAGCCAAGGTACTCCCGTGTGTACGTGGCATAGCGCACGGGTTCCGAGGTCAGTAGGGCTCGAACCTCTTTCGCCAACTCGTCGTCGGGATGGGTTTCAAGCCATCGGCGCATGGTGAGCCATTTGGCCGCTTCGTATCTGTCCCAGCTGTCTTGGTCGGCCAGGACCATTTCAACGACGTCGTAGCCGAGGCGGCCGAAAGACATGAGAAGTTCCGGGAGCCCGAGAAAGTCGGAGATTGATTCGGCCAGACACCCCTTGGCAACGTCTTCCGTCGGCGGGATCTTCCGCCAGTAGGGCTCCCCGATAAGGATGATCCCTCCGGTGCGGAGGCTCCGGGCCAGAAGCTCGATAGTGCCCGCGACTCCGCCTCCGATCCATGTGGCCCCCACACAGGCCGCCACATCGACCTGTTCGTCGGCCGTGTAGCCCGCAGCGTCGCCGTGGATGAACGTGACTCGATGGGCCACGCCGAGCTCTTCGGCGCGGAGTTTCGCGTGCTCGGTGAACAAATGACTCATGTCGATGCCGGTGCCGACGATTTGGTAATCGCGCGCCCAGGTGCACAGCAATTCCCCCGAGCCGCTGCCAAGGTCGAGCACACGCATCCCCGGCTCCAAACGCAACGCCGCGCCGAGCGCAGCGAGCTTTTCGGGGGTGAACGGGTTATGGATTCGGTGTGCACTTTCGGTGATGTTGAAGATCCGTGGAATGTCCATGTGGGGAAACCTCTTTATGGGTCAGGTTCGGTCACAGCCCCACAATAGGGAGATGGACCGGAATGAAATAATAGATGTTCCGTTTTGGACCATGGAGGTCTTTCCATTGTGAGGACAAAAAACCGGTTCCGATAAGGAATTTTTTCTGCCCTGAATGAGCCGCGACTTCGACGGGGCAAAGCTCTGTACCGTTTTAGGGGGCTCATTCCCATTGGATCGAAAGCGTATAAAAGTCCGGCGTTCCTTCGGTCTCCCTTCTTCCATCAGGCTTGAACGTATAGACCCGATCCTTCCTGCGCTGCATGAGAGCGCGAAAGGCTTCGTGTTGTCCGGCCCCGATGGGCTTGCGTTCCACTGTTTCAAAGGCCTCGATGGAGTTGATCGTCTCACGGGAGTCCAACCGCAGGTCCGGTTGGGAAAGGAGGTTTTTCCCATCCGTCGAAGAAAAGGGCGAATCCCGGTCTGCGGCCTGACGTTGGGGGGCGACGCGGAGCCGACCGGGCACGGCGGATCGGCTCCTCGATTTTTTAAGTCTTTCGGCTCATTCCTCAATAATGATGGCGCCCGGGGCGCATTCCTCCGCGGCCTGCCTCACTTTGGCTTCCAAAGGCTTCGGGACCACTTCGACGATGACCCGGGAAAGCAGCTGGTCTTCGTCGTACTGGAATACTTCGGGACACACCTTGGTGCAATTGCGGTCTCCCATGCACAAATCATAATCGATGCGCACCTTCATCACCCTTCTCCCCGTCCGTCGCCCGATGAGTGCGGTCGAACCACCAAGACTGGTACGCGGGCGTTTCGCACCACCTTTTCCGCCACGCTTCCGAAGGGAAAATGCCCCCGCATCCCGTGACTCGTCAGGATCACCAGGTCAATTCCTTCGGATTCGATGGTTTCCAGAATCTTTTTCGCCGGGTCGCCGCCAAGGACCAGCCTTTTAAATCGAGGGCAGCCCTTGAGGCTTTCCCGACAAAGTTGATCCAGACGTTCTTCGGCTTCCTTGACAATCCAGCGATGGAATTCTTCCAAATGCTTTCGGCCCCATTCCCCGTACCAGGGCTCATGCCCGGTCATGTCCTCCGCCACATACAGAAGAATGATCTCCGCCCCGTATTTCCCGGCGAGGTCCAAGGCGAAAGGCAAGGCGGCCGAACCGCTCTTGGAAAGATCCGTCGGCCACAAGATTTTCGTCACCTTCATGGCTGGATCCTCCTCTCACGCGTTTTGTTGAGAGAGACCTCCCCGACGCGCAGACCGAGAGTCTCCCTTCTTGCGGGATCCATCTTCACAGTAAGACTCACGGCGGAGGGGCACAAGGTCGTCAGAGGATGCCCTTGATGAAAGGCAATGAGCTTTGTCCACGTGCCGTCCCCTGGGTCTCCAGGCGCCATATCCCGACAATGTCGCCGTTGCCGGTTTTCCCCTTTGTGGGGTTGAACGCACCAAAGCCTTCACAGAAAACGAAAAAGGACCTGGCCGTGTGAGCCAAGTCCTTGACTTTCCAGGTAGCAGAGCCGTCATGCCGCCGCGCGACCTCACACGCTGCGGAGCTGGTCGGCGACGTTCTGGACCGGCCGATGCCGGCAGGCTGCGACGTTCTTGGCCGGCCGACCCCTCGATTTTTTATGGAAGGCCTTCGTCTTGGTTTCCCTGGGAAACATCAGCAAGGAGCCGCTCAAGCAGCGGGAGCAATTCCGGGATATTCTTCGTCGCCGTTTCCCACACGATCCGGCTGTTCACCCCAAAGTAGTCGTGAACGACAATATTGCGCATCCCGCGTATTTCAAACCACGGGATATCCGACGTTCGGGAGACGATTTCCTCCGGCACATGGGTTGCCGCCTCACCCAATATGGTCAACTGGCGGATGACAGCATCAAAGGTTTTCTCATCCCGGGCAAAACCCTCGAATGTCAACCCCTCGACGTAAGCTCCTCTTTTCCTCGCCGCGTTCAGCATATCCTGAATGCGAAACCGCCACTTTCTAGGCGACATGAACGGCCTCCCTCAGGATGTCGTCCCTGAGCGCAGGGTGTAGAGCATCAGGCGTCCCCAAATCCACTTCCATGCCGAGCAATTCGCTCAGCTCCCGTTTCAGCCTCATGAACTCAAACAGCCCGACGGCTGCACCCGGTTCAAACTCAACGAGAACGTCGATATCGCTGCCCGGCCCCGCCTTCCCGCGCACCACCGAACCGAATACCGACAAGGAGCGCACATGATGCCGAGCCAGTAGCGGGCGATGATCACGAAGGATCTTGATGATCTTTTCCTTGTCCACGGCTACACCCCCCCTCTTGGGACCCGGTGAGATTGAGCCGTTTGCCTGGGTTAAGAAGTCCGGCCGGGTTCTCCCGAATGCTAGCCGGCCAAGACCAAAATCCACCGTTTTGGCAATCACGGCGGGTTCCACAAGATCGGCGGCTTCCACGACTGTCTCGGCCTCCAGCTCCCTCACCTCTGGCACATCTTTCTGTCCACCTTCCACTGACCGCTGCCCACTCAATCGAGCCGCGATCTCCCCGCGGTCCTGGTCAAGGCTGTCGACTCACGGAGCGGCAGGAAAGCTGAAATTTGCGTAAAATACTGAAATAGAAAAGATTTTCATTGTGCCTGCCCGACGGTTGTGCGACAGTGCTCCATGTCAAAGAGGGAAGCAAAACGTCAAGCTACACGAAAGCACAGAACCTGCCGTGAAAGCCTATCCCAAATTGCCCCCATCTTTCAAGTCTTTTGAGCCTTATTCCCAAAAACATGACCCCGGAAGCCAGGCGCTCCGCCGAAAATTTCACCTGCACTCGCAAGCTCCCTTTGTAGCGGGCATCTTCCGTGATTGCCGTCGCGGTGACCGTTTCCGCGTTCAACGCCATGCCGTCGGGATCAACCGTTTGCATGCACGCTTCCTTCACAGCCGCCATGACGGCATCGGTGCTGTTGTTCAATTTACCCGGCAGGTCAATGTCTTTTGTGGGAAGGGACACCGGTGCCGTCCAGGCGGTGGATCGCGATGCCCTCGGTGAAGGATTTGCCGCCGAAGCGGAAGGACCGTATGCGAGGGAAATCCAGCCGGGGTTCCTTCGCACCGCGCGGCAGAGCCAAATCGACCTAGGAATTTGGGGCGTCAGGTCATGAAAAGCCGGTGCCGAAATAAGGCAAACCACCCTGGGGGGAATACGCCTCCCCACGATCACGAGGTCCGGGTTTTCGAGAGGAGAGCCGTCGGCGAGCCGGTATACCTCGCAGTTGATCTTTCCCAGCCGGCCTGTATCCCGCATTGCGTGAGGGTATTCGGGTGGATTCCCGGACGAAGGGCATCCGCCGCTGATGGGATTGTCCGATTATCGGCGGATCGCCACGGCCAGTCGCCAAAGGTTTTTTAAAACCTCGGGCTGCCAGAGCTCCAAGGCCACAAGAGTCGCGACCCCCGTGATCCACCCCGTCATGGCGGCGCACGCCACGGCCGTCCACTGAAGGTTCTCGCCGACGGATTGGATCTTCCGGGCCGCCTCGGCCGCCTGCCCGGCGAAGGGATCTATCTCATAAGGGGAAGTTCCGCGTCGAAATTCGGGTGCCCGGAAATGCACCCACGCGCCTTTCAAGGCTGTTGAAGAAGGCTCGGGATCTTGGAATCGGTTCTAGTTTCTTGATGCTTGGCAGTTAATATCAACATAAATGGGTTCGTTGCCACGGGCTCTGGAAGGTTCCGTCCCAGGAACAACAGTCGGGCATCTCCTGGGGTGCTCGAGTGTGTGGGCGAAAGAAGAGCGGAGGGGGGTGTCCGACGAGCCATGAGTGAGCCCATTCTGGGCACCCCTCCGGAACCCGGTTTGCGGCAAGGGGACGTCTTTTGGGGCATATTGAAAAGCCGGGTACTCAAAGCAGGATCATAGGGAGAAAGGGAACCGGAAGCGGGATTGCCAAGAACCGAGGCAGCACACTACTTTTCTCTGAGCCTTGTCTTGACAATGGAGTTCACCTAAAAGTGACGGCCAAGATCGATCGTGCTACCGGCGCCGCCCGGCGTGAGATCGAGCTGCTCAAGGAGTTTCGCAGCCGCCTGATCGCCGACGTGGTCACCGGCAAGGTGGACGTAAGCGAGGTGGCGGCGCGGCTGCCGGAAGAGCCCGAGGAGTCGGAATGGTCCGATCTCGAAAACGTTCCTGAAAACGCCGACGCGGATGATGATAGCGTCCCTCCCGGCGAGGAGGATTCCGATGGCTAGGGCGAAAACCGATCACAACGAGCCGAGACAGACACGCACCATCGCTGCGGAGCGGGGTGGAGAGGTGGTGATCTACGAGGACCCCGAACGCCGCATGCGCGTGGATGTGCGGCTGGAGCAGGAGACGGTTTGGCTCAATCTCAACCAGATGGCAGCGCTGTTCGAACGCGACAAGTCCGTTATTTCTAGGCATTTGCGCAATGTTTTTCGGGAAGGGGAGCTTGACCCAAAGGCAAGTGTTGCAAAATTTGCAACAGTTCAACGGGAAGGGAATCGTGAGGTGGTGCGGCAGGTGGAGTACTACAACCTCGACGCCATCATCTCCGTCGGCTACCGGGTGAACTCCAAGCGGGGCACACAATTCCGCATCTGGGCGACGCAGGTGCTGCGCGAGCACCTGGTGCGCGGCTATACGGTCAATGCCCGGCGCCTGCAGGAGCTGCACCAAACCATCCGGGTGGTGGCCGGCATAACCGGACAGCGCCTGCTTTCCGGCGACAAAGCGGCAGCCCTTCTGCGGTTGGTGCGCGATTATGCCGACTCGCTGGTGCTTCTCGATGACTACGATCACGGCCGGTTGGCAGCGGTTGCGGGGCGCACGGGCCAGGCGCAGCCGCTGACGTCGGACGAGGTTCAACGGTTGATCCGGACCCTTCGAGCCGAGCTTGGCGCCGGCGAGCTTTTTGGCCGGGAACAACACCCCGGCAGACTCGATGGCATCCTCGCCGCGGTGTTCCAGACGGCCTTTGGAAAGGATGTGTACCCGACGCTGGAGGAGAAGGCCGCCCACCTCTTGTACTTCGTGGTCAAGGATCATCCCTTTGCTGACGGGAACAAGCGCATCGGCGCGGCGCTGTTTCTGCGTTTTTTGGACAAGAACCGATTGCTCTATGCCGCCGATGGCATGCGGCGAATTTCGAATGAGACCCTCGTGGCACTGACGTTGTTGCTTGCGCAGAGCCGTGCCAAAGACAAAGAGGCGCTCACGCGGCTTGTTGTGGCTTTGCTCAACCGTCTATCGAAAGGGGAGCCATGAGACCAACCGACACCAGCGATAGCGGCCTCGAGCGCCTGATCCGCACGGCGCTCACCGGTAGCCCCTGGGACCCGGGCACGGCACCCGCCGTCGATGCCGTTGGCGACCCGCAGGTTCCCTGAGGGGCACGGCCGCCTGAGGAGCCCCGGGGAACCGGATCCCCTGGACGAGCTGGAAGAAGATGCCGAATCGGAGAAAGCGCCGGACGACCTCGACGAAGCCTTGGAGGAGGCCGAGACATGAAGCGCTCCTACAACCGAATGCCGGCTCCGACAGGGCATGCACACGGGTCTCATGGCGAAAACAGTTGGCGGAGTACGCGTAATTCGGTTTTATAGATGTCAGGCGCCAAACAAACTGCCTGTTACTCCCCCCGGGTGGGGGTAAAATCGGGGACATAGAGGAAACGTCATGAATGAGAGAGAAGAACAAGGGGCGATGCCACCGCGCATTGAGTACCTGAAAGTTCAAAACTTTCGCGCGCTGCGGAACGTGGAGTTCGAGAGGCTGACTCCGCTCACGGTTCTGCTGGGACCCAACGGAAGTGGGAAATCGACACTTTTCGACGTTTTTGCCTTTCTTGCAGAATGTTTCGAGAACGGACTTCGAAGGGCGTGGGATAAACGTGGGCGAGCCAAAGAGCTTCGCTCTCGGGAAGCCGAAGGCCCCATTGTTATCGAGATCAAGTACCGCGAACCTGGGTATCCCCTCATCACCTATCACCTGAGCGTGGATGAAAAGGGCGGCAGCCCGGTAGTGGTGGACGAGTGGCTGCAGTGGCGTCGTGGCTCGCATGGCAAACCGTTTCGCTTCCTCGAGTACCATGAAGGGCTGGGGCGTGCAGTGAGTGGAGAACGTCCCGACGCCGTAGACAAGCGCATCGAGATTCCTTTGAAAAGCGCGGATCTGTTGGCGGTCAATGCGCTCGGTCAATTCGCAGAACACCCGCGGGTGGCTGCGTTGCGCGATTTCATTACCGGCTGGTACGTTTCCTACTTGTCGGCAGAGAGCGCGCGGGGGCAGCCGGAGGCTGGACCTCAGGAACGGTTGTCTCGCACCGGGGACAACCTGGCCAACGTGATCCAATACCTGGCAGAGCAACACCCGGAGCGGTTGGAAAAGATCTTCGAAGTGTTGCGGCAGCGGGTTCCGCGCATCGAGAAGGTGCTGGCGGAAACCATGCCGGATGGCCGCTTGCTGCTGCAGATCAAGGACGCTCCGTTTTCGCACCCGGTGTTCGCCCGTTTCGCGTCGGACGGCACGCTGAAAATGCTCGCCTATCTGGTGCTGCTGTACGATCCGACGCCACCGCCGTTCATCGGAATCGAAGAACCGGAAAATTTTCTCCACCCGCGGCTCTTGCCGGAACTTGCCGAGGAATGCCGCCGGGCGACCGAACGAACGCAGTTGCTCGTGACTACGCATTCGCCGTTTTTCTTGAACGCCCTTCGGCCAAACGAAGTGTGGGTGTTGTGGCGTGACGAACGTGGTTATACGCAATCGAAGCGCGTCTCGAGCATCGAGGGAGTGGCGGAGTTCATTGATCATGGCGCATTGTTGGGGCATTTGTGGATGGAAGGGCACCTGGGGGTCGGCGACCCGCTGGTGAACGAAGGCATGCCGACTGGGCGGATGCGCGGAGGGAAGCGGTGACGGCGAGACACCTTGAGATACTTGTGGAAGAGCCGTCCATGGAGGTATTCCTTCGCGGCCTGCTTCCCCGATTGTTGACCGACGACCGAACGTTCGATGTCCACCCGTTTCAGGGCAAGATGGACCTGATGAAGAATCTGGAGTCGCGTCTTCGGGGTTACGCGGCCTGGCTGCCCGAGGACTACCGAGTCGTGGTGGTCGTCGATCGGGATGACGACGATTGTCACGTATTGAAGCGGCGGTTGGAAGAGATCGCGTTTCAGGCCGGCCTGCAAAGCCGGACCCAATCGCGTGAATCGTGGCGGCTCGTGAACCGGATTGCCGTCGAAGAATTGGAAGCGTGGTATTTTGGTGACTGGGAGGCGGTTGTGGGCGCCTTTCCCAAGCTCTCGCCGAACGTCCCTAACCAAAAACGCTTTCGAAATCCTGACGCCATTTCTGGGGGCACGTGGGAGGCCTTTGAGCGGCTTCTGAACGCCTGCGGATACTATAAGAGTGGTCTTCCGAAAATCGAAGTGGCTCGCACCCTTGGCCGGGTTATTGACCCCGACCGTTGCCGTTCCAAAAGCTTTCAGTGTTTCCGAGATGCCGTTCGCGACGCTGTCGAAGCACCAGCTCCCATAGGAAACGGAAGATGAATCCCACCGACACCTCCGAACGCGGCCTCGAGCGCCTGATCTGCACGGCGCTTACCGGCAGCCCCTGCGATCCGGGCCATGGTCGTCACCAGCGGCATTGAGCGCGCGATCCAGTACGTCCGCGCCTTCCGCGACTATCTGCGGGAGCGCAAGAGCCGGTACCAGGTGATCGTCGTGCTCGCCGACGAGGAGGGCGAGATCGAGTCGATTCCAACGGCGGGTGGCGGCCGAAAGCCGGAGCCCGAACTCGACCGTCTGTCGAACATCATCAAGAGCTTTAATGACCAGTTCGGCAATATCGAATGGACGGATCGGGACCGGGTGCATCGGCTCATTACCGAGGAGATTCCAGCCCGTGTGGCGGCTGACACAGCCTATCGGAACGCCCTGAAGAACTCCGACAGACAAAACGCCCGCATTGAACACGACAAAGCCCTCGTGCGGGTCATGACTGCGCTGCTTCAGGACGATACGGAACTGTTCAAGCAGTTCACCGACAACGAGGGCTTTCGTCGGTGGCTGACCGATACGGTTTTTGCGCTAACTTATGAGGACCGTATATCCGCGTAGGCTTTCGTGCGCAGCGGCCGGCGAAGTGTGCCGGAGTGTGTGTTCTGCAACGAGAGCGGCAACCCCATGGATCCGGACAATTTCCGCAAGAGGGTGTGGAAGCGGGCCATGGAAAAGTCCGGCCTGCGGCGGCGGCGCACGACCCACGCCATGCGCCGCACGTACGCCACGTTGAGGCTCAGCAAGGGCGATCCGCAACCTATCCGCAACCGGGAACAAAAAAAGGACGCGAGCCTTTCGGCTGCGTCCTTTGCCTTCTGGT
The DNA here is from genome assembly GCA_037481835.1 of Desulfosoma sp. GTDB lineage: Bacteria > Desulfobacterota > Syntrophobacteria > Syntrophobacterales > DSM-9756 > Desulfosoma. Next base: position 183,878 of record JBBFKW010000007.1, read on the forward strand.
AGCGGGGGGAGGATTTGAACCTCCGACCTTCGGGTTATGAGCCCGACGAGCTACCGAGCTGCTCCACCCCGCGTCAACGAGCACTGTTGTATAGCCCAGGGGGCTGAGGAAGTCAAGGGGCTCGGCGTGCCGGATTGCCAAGCCGTCCGGCGCCGTTTTTTCCCTACAAGACCCCTTTGGAGCTGGGGACGGCGGATCGGCGCGGTTCAAGCCGCACCGCCTCGTCCAGGGCGCGGCCGAAGGCCTTGAAGACGGCCTCCAGGATATGGTGCGAGTTGGAGCCGTGCGGGACGAGGATGTGGGCCGTAATTCCGCCGTGCTGGCACAAGGCGCGAAAGAATTCGGGGGCCAGTTCCGTTTGGAACGAGCCCACTCGTTCGGTGAGGGCGGGCAGGCGCCAGACGAGGTAAGGCCGGTTGGAAAGATCCAGACTCACCTGGGCCAGGGCCTCATCCATGGGGACGAAGGCCGTGCCGTAGCGCCGGATGCCCTTTCGGTCTCCCAAGGCTTTGGACAGGGCCTGTCCCAAGGTGATCCCCACGTCTTCCACGGTGTGGTGGCCGTCCACCGCCAGGTCGCCTTCCGCTCGAACACCGAGGTCGAACAAGCCGTGCACGGCCCACAGGGTGAGCATGTGGTCGAAAAAAGGAAGGCCTGTGTCCACCTCCGCCGTGCCCGTGCCGTCAAGAACGATCTGGACGGCGACGGCTGTCTCCCGGGTTTTGCGCTCCACCGCCGCCCGGCGTGCTCCGTTGTCCATACCGACTCCTTTGGACTCTTCGTTAAAGGACAAAAAAGCGCCACTTCATACCCATGTCCTCTAAGCCCTAACAGTTGAGCACACGAGGGAGCACACTAGGAGGCTGTCCGAGAACTCGATTCTTGCCGATCTGAGCAACGTAAATTCAAATAGTTAGGATGCCATAAAGCACCAAAATCGGCATTCTCGGACAAGCTCCTAGGAGCCTGTCTGAGAACGAACCCGAAGGCCTCTTCTCCTGGGAGCGCGGGCCTCCGGCCCGCACGAGAAGCGGGCGAGACGCCCGCGCTCCCAGGAATATGCCATTCTCGGACAAGCTCCTAGGCCCACTTAGGGGCGGGCTTTACGGGCGCCCGTCTGGAGGAGCGACCCGGCCCGCCATCGTCTCGGGCAGCCATAAACGCATGATCCTGGTGCTCGAATCGTTACCGGCACACCTGTGAAAGGGCCCATCGCCGAGGGGTTTCTTTGTTGGAGCCCGCTTCCTGGCAAAACGGAACTCTACCACACCCGCTCCTCAAGCCGCCTCAAACCCATTGGGACTCTTCGCGTTTCGTTGCGGCTCCCTTGCACATTCAATCACCCCATCCGGCTCTACTGTATAAAGGCTTCTGAAGAGCGTGTAAACCATGGGGCGATCCGGCCGGCCGCGCGGCTTGCCAGAACGGCAAGGGCGCGGTAAGGTGAAAAAAAGCGCGGGGCGGGCTTTCCCCCACGACGGCGTAAAAGGCAACCATCACCCGGAGTTTTCCGGGGCTTCCACAAGGAGGGACGATCATGGCCGAAGAAAAAGTGCCGCGCTGGTACACCATCGTTCGTGAAAAACATCCCGGCGTCATGGCCGCTTTGGACCAACTGGGTCTCGCCGTTCGTCGTGAAGGGCCGCTGGACCACAAAACGGCGCACCTGGTGCAACTGGCTGCGGCGGCGGCCATCCGCTCCGAAGGGGCGGTGCACAGCCACACGAGGCGAGCCCTCAGGGCGGGAGCGACCCGGGAGGAAATCGTCCATGCCTTGATGCTCCTCGTCAGCACCATCGGTTTTCCGTCGGTGTCCGCAGCCCTGAGCTGGGCTTACGAGGAGCTGGAAAAGCCCCCTGAAGACACTGCTTGAGAGCGTGAATTGTCGGGCACGGAAATCTTTCCCGGAACGTCCTTTTCGGGGGGACCCCGGCCCGCCGGGATTCCCCTGGAAGAGGGGGCGTGGCCCTTTTCGTGCTGGGGCAGGGGAGGGGTGTGCCGCGGGGACACGGGACAAGACAAGCGCGCGAAGGTGGGATGGGAAAGATGAGTGAGAGCGAGTGGCGGTTTTTTAGCGATTTCGACGTCTATTTGTGGAAGCAGGGCGCTCACTATCGATCGTGGGAAAAGATGGGGGCGCACCCGTGCCGCATGGGCGGTATGGACGGGGTGCACTTTGCCGTGTGGGCTCCCAACGCGGAAAGGGTGTCCGTCATCGGGGATTTCAACGGCTGGGACGAGACGGCCCACCCCTTGGAATGCTTCGGCGACACAGGAATCTGGAAAGGATTCGTCCCGGGGATCGGCGTGGGGACCCTCTACAAATACGCCATCACGTCCCGCGTGAACGGCTACAGGGTCCAAAAGGCCGACCCTTACGCCTTCTATTCGGAAAAACGGCCTGGCACGGCCTCCGTGGTGTGGGACCTCACCGGTTATTCGTGGGGAGACGGAGCCTGGATGAAATCCCGCAAGGCGGTCAATTCGCGCTCGGCGCCCATGGCCGTCTACGAAGTCCATCTGGGGTCCTGGATGCGCGTCCCCGAAGAAGGCAACCGCTGGCTCACCTACCGCGAACTGGCCCCGCGCCTGGCGGCCTACGTGAAGCAGATGGGCTTTACGCACGTGGAACTCCTGCCCGTGACCGAACATCCCTTCGACGGCTCCTGGGGCTACCAGACCACAGGCTACTTCGCCCCCACGAGCCGCTTCGGCACCCCTCAGGACTTCATGTTTTTCGTGGATACCCTGCACCGGGAGGGCATCGGGGTTCTCGTGGATTGGGTCCCGGCCCACTTTCCCACAGACGAACACGGTTTGGGCTATTTCGACGGAACCCATCTGTACGAACACGCCGACCCGCGCCAAGGATTCCACACGGACTGGAAATCGTTCATCTACAACTTCGGCCGGAACGAAGTCTTGAACTTCCTCATTTCCAGCGCCCTGTTCTGGCTGGATGTCTATCACATCGACGGACTTCGCGTGGACGCCGTGGCCTCCATGCTCTATCTGGACTATTCGCGCCGGGACGGAGAATGGATTCCCAACCAATACGGCGGAAACGAAAACCTGGAAGCCATCGCGTTCCTTCGCCGCTTCAACGAAATGGTCTATCGGGAACACCCGGACACCATGACCATCGCCGAGGAATCCACGGCGTGGCCCATGGTCTCCCGGCCCACGTACCTGGGGGGGCTGGGCTTCGGGTTCAAGTGGAACATGGGCTGGATGCACGACACCCTGCTCTACATGAGCAAGGACCCCATTCACCGCAAATACCATCACAATCTGCTGACCTTCAGCCTGCTTTATGCCTTTTCGGAAAACTTCATCCTGCCCTTTTCCCACGACGAGGTGGTCCACGGGAAGGCGTCCATGTTGGCCAAGATGCCCGGGGACTTGTGGCAAAAATTCGCCAACCTGCGCCTCCTCTACGGCTACATGTACGGCCATCCGGGAAAGAAGCTCCTGTTCATGGGCGGCGAATTCGGCCAGTGGGCCGAATGGAACCACGACGGCCAGCTGGAATGGGGTCTTTTGGAACACGAAAGCCACCGGGGCGTGCAAAAGTGGGTGCAGGACCTCAACCGACTCCTGCGCGCCGAACCGGCTCTTTACGCCCTGGACAACGAGCCGCAGGGCTTCGAATGGATCGACTGCAACGACAGCGACCAGAGCACCCTGGTGTTTTTGCGGCGCGGGCGAAAGGAGGAAGACATCGTGGTGTGCGCCATGAATTTTACGCCTGTGCCGCGGTTTCCGTACCGGATCGGTGTGCCCTTCGGCGGGTACTGGAAAGAGCTTTTAAACAGCGACGCCGCCCTGTACGGCGGAAGCGGCTTGGGCAATTTGGGCGGCGTCAAAGCCGAAGCCGTTCCCTATCACGGAAGGCCTTATTCCCTGAGCATCACTTTGCCCCCCTTGGCGGCGGTGTTCTTCAAGCCGGACGAAATTTCCCTTTGACTTTGAGAAGTCCGACCGTTTAACATGCGATCGTTTTGTGCAATCATTCACGATAGTCGCACATCTCAAGAGCGTACGGGGGGTATGGCATGGTGAGAGGGCTGCGAGAAAGGGTTGGTGCGTGCTTATGGGCCGCCTTGGCGGCAGTGGTGGCGAGCCCTGGGTGGGCGTTGGCCGCCGAAGCCCAAGCCGCGGTTCCGGAAGTCAACAAGCCCTGGTGGTTTTGGCCGCTCATTCTTTTGTTTTTTTGTTTCGTTTTGGGCATCATCGCCGTCCTGGCCGGGGTCGGCGGCGGGGTGCTCTATGTGCCGCTCGTGAGCGGCTTTTTCCCCTTTCACTTGGACTTCGTCCGGGGAGCCGGGCTGCTGGTGGCTCTGGCTGGCGCGTTGGCGGCGGGTCCGGGGCTACTGCGCCGCAATTTGGCGAACCTGCGTTTGGCCCTTCCCGTGGCCCTTATCGCATCAACGTGCGCCATCGGCGGGGCGTTTCTGGGGTTGGCCCTTCCCACCAACGTGGTCCAAATTTGCTTGGGGGCCACTATCATTTTCATTGCCCTGTTACTCGCCACATCCAAGAACGTGGAGCGCCCGCAGGTCAAAGCCCAGGACGCCATCGGGCAGGCCTTGGGCATGAGCGGCGTCTACTATGAAGAATCGTCGCGGGAAGTGGTGGAATGGAAGACCCACCGCACCCTTCCCGGGCTCATTCTTTTCATCGTCATCGGGGTCATGGCGGGCATGTTCGGTCTGGGTGCCGGATGGGCCAACGTCCCGGTCCTCAACCTGCTCATGGGCGCTCCCCTCAAAGTGGCCGTGGGCACCAGCAAGTTCCTCCTTTCCATTACGGACACCTCCGCCGCCTGGGTCTACCTCAACAAGGGCTGCGTCATCCCGCTCATGGCCATCCCCTCCATCGTAGGCCTCATGCTGGGATCCTTCGTCGGGGTGCGCATCCTGGCCGTGGCCAAACCCAAAATTATCCGCTACCTGGTCATCGGGGTGTTGCTCTTTTCAGGGATTAAAGCGCTCCTGAAAGGCCTCGGCATCGGCTAGCGAGCCGAAAGGCGCAAGGGGGTAGGTTTCCATTCGACACAGGGAGGTTCACAATGGCCACAAGAGAAAGCGCCAAGGCGTCCCCCGAGCAGATGCTCTATGCGGACCTTTTGTTTTACGGGTGTTGGGCCAGTATTTTCATTATGGTCATCACGTACGCGGTTTATGTTTCGGGATTGATTTCCCCGCACATTCCCTTGGAGAAATTGCCGCATTTGTGGCGGCTTCCCGTCAAGGATTTCCTCCATGAAGCCAACGCCCCCCACGGATGGGGCTGGGCGCTCCTTTTGGGCAAAGGCGATTACCTGAACTTCCTGGGGATCGCTCTTTTGGGCGCCATGACCATCATCGGGTTCCTCACGCTCATCCCGGCCTATGTCCGCAAGAAAGACTGGCTGTTTTTCATCATCGTCGTTCTGGAAGTCCTGGCGTTGCTGCTCGCGGCATCGGGCATTCTCGGAACGGGCGGCCATTAGGCCGCGCTTCGCTCTGACGGAGCGGCGGTTCGGCATAGGGACCGTATCCCCATTGAAACGGGGGGCGCCATGGGGGTCTGGATTGTTTTCTTGAGGCTCGAGCAGTATGGTTAGAGTGATAATCAAGGATCGATCCGGCGGAGAGAGGAGTGGAACGGGCTCCCATGGCATCGGCACGACGGGCTCTGATTTCGGGACTTTTCCCGCGTCCTGTGGAATGCGCCGCCGTTTTTAACGACCTTCCCAACGCCGTCGTGTTTCTCTCTTTCGATCGACGCGTCCTCTACCTCAACCGTGCCGCTGAAGTGCTCACAGGGCTCAGCCGCGAAGACGCCCAGGGCCTTCCGTGTCGGCATGTGGTGCGCAGCAGCGTGTGCGCCACACAGTGCCCCCTGGACGATCTTTCCCGGGATTCGGGCCCCGTGTGCCGCCAGGCCGATGTGATCAATCGAGACCGGCAGAGGGTTCCCGTTCGGCTGTGTTCCGTCATGCTTCGAGACGTCCGCGGGGCGGTTGTGGGGTTCATGGAGGTCCTGGAAGATCTGCGGTCCCTGGACGATCTGGAGACCCGCAAGGGGCAGGCCTACCAGTTTGGCCGCATCGTGGGGCGCAGCCCGGCCATGGAGCGCCTCTTCGCCATTCTTCCCGGGATCGCCCAGACGGATTCTTCGGTTCTCATCACCGGCGAGACGGGCACTGGAAAAGACCTTCTGGCGGAAGCCATCCACCAGCTGTCCGCGCGGGCCAAAGGGCCCTTCGTGAAAGTCAACTGCGGGGCCTTGCCCGAAACACTTCTGGAATCCGAACTCTTCGGGCATCAGAAAGGGGCGTTTACGGGAGCGACGGAAAACAAACCCGGGCGCTTCCGCCTCGCCCATAACGGCACCCTTTTCCTCACCGAAATCGGCGACCTGCCCTTGCCTTTGCAGGTCAAGCTCCTCACCTTCCTGGACGATCACGTCATCTATCCCCTGGGGTCCACCAAGGGCATTCGCGTCGATGTGCGGGTCATCGCGGCGACGCACCGGGACCTGCAGGCCATGGTTCGGGACGGGAAATTCCGCCAGGATCTCCTCTATCGGCTGAACGTCGTGAGGGTTCACATTCCGCCGCTTCGGGAGAGAGGGGAAGACATCCGGCTGCTGCTGGACCATTTTCTGGCCGCCTTCGTGTCCGATTTCCACAAGCATATCAAAGGATTTTCAAAAGATGCCCTGAAGTGCCTCCTGGAGTACCCCTATCCCGGCAACGTGCGGGAATTGAAAAACATTGTGGAATACGCCGTGAACGTGTGTCAGGAAGAGACGATCCAGATCCATCATCTGCCGTCTTACATGACCGAGGTCCCGGTGAAGATCGTGGCGCCGCCGCCTGAAAGCCGGGAGGCGGGAGGTGAAGAGGCGGTCTCCGAGGCGCCGGTTGTCGAGGAGGAAAAGGGCGGGGGCTGGACGTCCCTGGAACGGCGCCTGATAGTGGAGGCCTTGGTCCGGGCCAAGGGGCGGAGGGGCCGGGCCGCGCAGATCCTGGGCTGGGGCCGTTCCACCCTGTGGCGGAAGATGAAACAGCACGGGCTCTTGGAACGGGACGAGAATGGATCGTCTCGGGGGGAGTCCTAGGATGCGCCGCGTCGTCGTTCCCGTGCACGGTGCGGAAGTCGCCCCGCGTTTCGATCTTGCCGCAGAAGTCTGGATCGGACTCCAGGGACCGGACGGGTCCTTCGTGGAAGAGCGCACCGTCGTGCTTCCCCAGGCGTCGGCGGAAACCCTCTGCCATCTCATTCTTTCCGAAGGAGCCCATGTGCTGGTGTGCGGCGGTATCGAGCAGGAATATTTCGATTACCTGGTCTGGAAAAAGGTGACGGTCTACGACGGCGTGATCGCAACGGTCGCTGCGGTCAAAAAGGCCCTGGAAGAAGGGACGTTGACCTCGGGGGCGATCCTCATGGAACGACACATCGAGGGGTGACGGGATGTTTTTGGAGCGGTGGCTGCACCAACTTCGAGCGACCTTGAGTTTCGACGTGGACGAGGCCAGTGCCGATCGATATCGGATCCTGCGGCGGAACCTTCTTGTCTTGATGGCCGTGGTCACCCTCGTCCCCTTGGTGCTCATGGCGGCCATCAACTACTATGAATACCGCAAGGTCCTGAGCCACGAACTGGCCAGCCCCTTGCGCAACATCGTCAACAAGACGAAGCATTCCTTCGAACTGTTCATCGCCGAAAGAAAGTCGGCGGTGAGTTTTATCGCCCGAGCCTACGGCTATCAGGAACTGGCCGATCCTCAACGGCTGAATCAGATCTTCCGGGTGGTCAAGCAGGAATTTTCCGGCTTCGTGGACTTGGGCCTGATCGATGCCCGCGGCGTCCAGGTCAACTACGTCGGCCCTTATGATCTCAAGGGGAAGGACTATTCGGATCAGAATTGGTTTCACGAGGTGCGCATTCGCGGCACGTTCGTAAGCGATGTGTTCCTGGGATACCGGCGGTTTCCCCATGTGGTCATCGCCGTGGAACAGATGACGGCGGAAGGGGCGCGCTGGGTGCTGCGCGCCACCCTGGACACCCAAATGTTCAACGAACTCATCGCCTCCATGGGGCTGGACCCCGACAGCGACGCCTTCCTGGTCAATTACGACGGGGTTTTTCAGACGCCGTCGCGGTTTTACGGGGGTGTGCTGGAAAAGTGCCCCCTTGCCGTGCCCGCCGTGAGTTACCAAGCCACCGTGATTCCCGCCACGGATCCCACGGGCCGACCGGTTTTCGTCGCCTACGCCCATTTCGTCCACCCCAACTTCATCCTCATGGCCGTCAAGCCCCAAGCGGACCTGCTCCGGGCCTGGACCACGCTCAAAAGCGAACTGGTGGTCCTGTTCATCGGCGGCACGGGCCTGATCTTTTTCATCGTCTATTGGCTCACGGGAGTCCTGGTGCGCAAGGTGCGGGAAGCCGACGAAAGGCGGGAAGCCGCCTTTCAGGACATGCAGCACCACCACAAGCTGTCTTCCATTGGACGGCTGGCGGCGGGGGTGGCTCACGAAATCAACAATCCTCTCGCCATCATCAACGAAAAGGCGGGCCTGATGCGGGACCTCCTGGAGCGCGTCCCGGATTTCCCATACCGGGAAAAGTTCGAAAGTCTCATCGTGGCCATCCTCAATTCCGTGGACCGGTGCCGAAACATCACCCACCGGCTCCTTGGGTTTGCTCGAAGGATGGACGTCCAGATCGAAGTCCTCGACGTCAATGAAGTCATCCAGGAAGTGCTGGGGTTTCTCGAAAAAGAGGCCCTTTACCGCAACATCGACCTGCAGCTCAACCTGGCGCCCAATTTGCCCAGGATCGCCTCCGACCGCGGCCAGCTCCAACAGGTGTTCCTCAACATCCTCAACAACGCCTTTGCAGCGGTCCCGGACGGGGGCCGGGTCATGGTGCGGACCTGGGACGCCGACGGGGATCGGGTCGGGGTGAGCATTCAGGACACCGGGCACGGCATGTCCTCGGAAACGCTCCGGCACATCTTCGAGCCTTTCTTTACGACGAAAAAAGGATCGGGCACGGGACTGGGGCTTCCCATCACCTACGGGATCGTGAAGAAACTGGGCGGGTGCATCGAGGTGCAGAGTGAAGAAGGCCGGGGAAGCACCTTCACCGTGTATCTGCCGAAAAAACCACCGAGCTTGGATGAAGGCGGAAATCTCCTCTGAGGCGAGGAATGTCCAGATGGGGATGATTGTTCGCAACTGAAGGGTGTTTTCGGCGCACCGTCACGGCGATGCGGTCATTCCACGGGGAACGGGGCCCGTGAGAGCCAAGGCGGTGAGTCAGGGGGGGGAGGAGCCGACGGAGGACGGACCATGGAACAGTTTCGGGTGCTTTTGGTGGACGACGAAAGGGAATTCGTCACCACCCTGGGCGAGCGGTTGGAAATTCGGGGCCTTACCGTGCGCATCGCCTACGACGGCCTCGAGGCCTTAAAGGCTTTGGAGGAGAAGCCTTTCGACGTCGTGGTCCTGGATGTGCGCATGCCGGGGCTGAGCGGCCTGGAAATCCTCAAGCGCATGAAAACCAGCCGCCCGGAGGTTCCCGTCATCCTCCTAACCGGGCACAGCGCGACGCGCGACGGCATCGAAGGCATGCGCCTCGGGGCCTTCGACTACCTCATGAAGCCCATCGACATCGACCGGCTGCTGGAAAAAATGCGGGAAGCCGTCCAGGGCCGGACGCCCGAACCGGCGGGAGGCCAGTGATGCAAGAGGAAGTGCGCCACGACGCGGCGTTTATGGGAAAGATCACGGCGGGGGCGACCCACGAGCTGAAAAACGTTTTGGCCATCGTGGGGGAATCGGCGGGGCTCCTGGAAGATTTGCTCCAGGCGCCGTCTTCTCGGGATTTTCCCCATCGGGAGCGCATCCTCAAGGCGCTCACATCCATCCGCGACCAGGTGCGGCGGGGAACCCATATCCTGACTCAACTCAACCGCTTCGCCCACGGAGCGGACAGCGACACGGCGTCCGTGCGCCTGGGGGACGTCCTGGAAAACCTCAAGGCCCTAAGCGACCGCTTTCTGCGGCAAAAGGCCCTGAGCCTGACCCTTTCGGGGGCGCCCGGAGCCGACCAGGTCGCGGTCCAGGCCTGCCCCGTGTCGCTCCAAAGGCTCCTTTTCACCGGGCTCATGGCCCTCGCCCAAGAGGTTCCCCAAGGGGAGACTCTCTGCATCGAAACAGGCGCTGAGACGGATGGGCTGTGGTGCCGGTTGAGCCGTTCGAAGGGGGCTTTGGAAGAGGAAGCCGTGGGGGCGATCCGGCGAATTTTTGAGGACGAAAGCGCCGCTGCGCTCCGTGAGGCCCTCTCGGCCGACGTGAGGGTTTCCCGGGACGGGGTGCTTGTGCGGCTTCCCCGGTCCGGGTGAGAGGGCGCTGCCGGGGAACGTCGCGAAATGTATCAAAGCGTCTCGACCCCGGGGCCGCGCATACGTACCATAATGTCTCATTCTGTATCACATCGGGGCAATGGCCCCACGTATTTTCGTAATATTTTGAAATTCCAATCTTTTTCTTCTGGCACTCTTTGTGCAATCCTTTATGAGCGGCAGCACACGGATGGGAGCCCGGCATGCACAAGGAGGAAGCCATGAAGAGCTGGAAGAAGAAGTTGGAAGACGTTTTTGCGGCGGCGGCCTTTGCCGAATCCCAGGTGGATCCGGCCAGTGTGCCGTCTTTGGGGTTTCGGCCGGTGGCCACCGGGCTGAAGCGCTTTTTGGAAGACCATTTTGCGGCCGTGGCCTTTGCGGAGGCCGATGAGGGCGGGGCGGCCCGGGCCTTGCTCCAGTCCGGCGAAGTGCCCCGTCGCCGCACCACCGCGGGGCTTGGCGACTTTTTGAGCGACGTGGGTCTGGCCGGGGTGCGGGTTCGGCTTTGCGTGGTCCAGGTCTAGTCCGCCGGTTTGCGGGTCATGAAAGGCTGCGTGCTGGTGGTGGCGCCGGACGAAGGCTTTCGGGCGGGCATCACGGCGCGCCTTCGCCAGGATGGGTATCGCGTGGTGGATGCCGCGGACCAGGCGGAAGCCATGGGGCTCTTGGACCATGAGCGGGTCGACGTGGTGGTGTGGCACTGCGCCCAAAACGACGGCTGGGGGTGGATCCTCCTGGATCATGTGCGCGGCCTGCCCGGGGCGCCTCCCGTGATCCTTTTGGTCCCCAAGGGCCAGGTCCAGCACGGCATTGAAGGGATGCGGCGCGGCGCCTTCGATGATCTGCTCGTCCCTTTCGCCTGGGAGAGCCTGCAGGAAAAAGTGGCGGCCGCGATGCGGTCCGCGCCCAAGGCGGCCAAGAAGAAGAAAACGCTGCGGCAGAGGTGGGAAGATTTCATGGTGGCGGCCGCCTTTGCCGAGGCGGGGGCGTCTGACGAGGCGCGCAGGCTGATAAAGGGCTCCGGGTCAAACACCGCGGAGGCGACAAGGTCTGAAAAAAAACGAGGCAAGGGCGAGGGCAAGGGATGACCCCGCACGAACGGGGGTTTTTCTTTTTCGGCGAAACGAGAGGGACATCAAGGAGGGAGCCGTGGAAAAGAAGATCAAGGTGCTGTTGGTGGACGACGAACAGGAGTTTGTCCAAACCCTTGCGGAACGCCTCAAGATGCGAGACCTGGGCCCGGATGTGGCCTACAACGGGGAACAGGCCCTGGAGTTGGTGAGCGATCAGGTGCCGGACGTGATGGTTTTGGATTTGCGCATGCCCGGAATCGACGGGATGGAAGTCCTGCGCCGGGTCCGCAAGAACTACCCCGACGTCCAGGTGATCATCCTTACGGGGCACGGATCCGACAAGGACGAGGAGGAGGCGCGGCGCCTGGGCGCTTTCGAGTACCTGCAAAAGCCCGTGGATGTGGACCACCTGTTGAAGACCCTGCGCCTGGCGTACAAGAAGAAGATGGAAGACGCCATGGTGGCGGCGACCTTTGCGGAAGCCGGCGACTTTCGCACCGCTCGAGAAATCATGGACGAAGACAAGAAGGACGGGTGAGGGGGGTGTGATGAAGGCCCATGTGATGGTGGTGGACGATGAAGTGGAGTTTGTGGACGTTCTGGCCGAGCGATTGGAGACTCGGGATTTCGTGGTTTATAAGGCTTACAGCGGCGACGAGGCCTTGAAGGAACTCGAGGCGCACAAAGTGGATGTGGTCGTTCTGGATGTGGTCATGCCGGGCAAATCCGGCATCGAAACCCTCCACGAGATCAAGCACAAGCAGCCCCTTGTGGAAGTGATCATGCTCACCGGGCATGCCACGGTGGAAACGGCCATCGAGGGCATGAAACTGGGGGCCTACGACTACCTCATGAAGCCCACGGAAACGCCCGATCTGGTCCAAAAAATCAATGGGGCCGTAGCTCGCAAGCGGGAACACGAGGAGCGCATCCGCAAGGCGGAAATCAACGGGATCGTCAAGCGCAAGGGATGGTAGCCCGCCTACGGGGCGGTTTGGCGTGTCAAGGAGGAAGAGGCTGTGGGCGCGGATACGGTCAAGGAGTTGATGGTTCCTATTGAAGAGTATGCCTGTGTGTCTGAAGAAGCGACGCTTTACGAAGCGGTTCTGGCTTTGGAAGAAGCCCAGAAGAGGCCGACGACGCGGGCTTACAAGCATCGCGCCGTGTTGGTTTGCGATGCGTCCGGAAAAATCGTGGGCAAGGTGAGCCAGCTGGATGTGCTGCGGGCGTTGGAGCCCAAGTTCAAAAACCTGGGGGACGTGGGGCTCCTGGGGCGTTTCGGCCTGGGCCCCGATGTGGTCAAGATCATCACGAAGGAACTGTCCATTCTGGAAAAGCCTTTGGACGACCTGTGCAAGAAGGCGGCCCGCATCCGGGTGCGGGACATCATGCACAGTCCCAGCTCGGGGGAATTCGTGCCGGAGACGGCGAGCCTGAACGAGGCCATTCAGCTCTTGGTTTTGGGCCCTCACCAGTCCCTTTTGGTGACGCGAGGGCACGCCATTGTGGGAGTGTTGCGGCTCACCGATGTCTATACGGAAATCAGCGAACGCATCAAAGCGTGTCCGCTCTAACCGATGAGTGAACCATTGCGGAGGATGAACATGCACGATGTGGCGGTCAGTGCCCAAAGCCGTGTGGACTGGAAGCGGCTCTGTTTTATGCTCGTCGGTCCTTTGTTGTTTTTTCTGGTTTACTATTCACCCCCTTGGGCGGACGCCGTGGATCCCATGGGCAAGCATTTTCCCCTGTCCAAGGAAGCCAAGGGGGCCGTGGCGGTTTTCTTGTGGGCCGGCACGTGGTGGGTCTTTGAAGTGGTGCCCATCGGGGTGACGAGCCTGCTTATCGGCGTGCTCCAGGCCCTTTTCATGGTCCGTCCGGCCAAGGCCGCCTTCAAGGACTTCATGGATCCGTCCGTCCTCTTTATTTTCGGGTCGGTTGTGATAGGGATGGTTTTCACAAAAACGGGCCTCACCCGGCGCCTCGCCTACAAGATGCTCCGCATCGTGGGCGAAAAAACGAGCAACATCCTCTTGGGATGTTTTGTGGTGACGGCGGCGCTTACCCACATCATGGCCCACACGGCCGTGGCGGCCACCATCTTCCCGCTGCTCGTGTCCATTTATTCCCTGTATGGCGAAAACAACGGACCCACAAAATTCGGCAAGGCCATGTTCATGGGAATGGCCTACGTGGCCGGGGCCGGCAGCATCATCACCTTGCTCGGTGCCGCCCGGGGTGCCGTGGCCATCGGGTTTTTCAACGAAATCGCCCATAAGAACGTGAGTTTCTTCGAACTGACCTACTACATGTTCCCCGTCGGCTGGGTCATGGTGTTCCTCTTGTGGGGCTTCTTCATGCTCTTTTGCCGACCGGAAAAGAAAGTGATTCCGGGCCTGAGGGAAAGGGCTGCGGCCTTGGAAGCCCAGTTGGGTTCCATCACAGCCAAGGAAATCCTCGCCTCTGTGATCGTCGCGGCGGTGATTCTGCTCATGAGCTTGAAATCTTTCATCCCCGCCCTGGATCCCTTGGACAAGACGGCAATCATCCTGTGTTCCACCATCTTGTTTTTCGTCACCGGCATCTTGGACATTCGGGATCTGGAAGAAATTCCCTGGAACGTGATTCTCCTCTTTGCCGGTGCCATGAGCATCGGGTTTTGCTTGTGGGAGACGGGGGCGGCCAAATGGCTGGCCGTCAATTGGCTCACCATGTTCCAAAAGGCCAACTGGTTCGTGTTCGTCTTGAGCATGTCCTTTTTCGTCTTGGTGATGACCAACTTCATCATGAACGTGGCGGCCATCGCCATTTCGTTGCCGGTGGCCCTGGTCATCGCCCCCTATCTGGGGGTGGCCCCGGAGGTGATCTTTTATGCCTCTCTGGTGACGGCCGGCATGCCTTTTCTGCTGCTGGTGGGCGCGGCCCCCAACGCCATCGCCTATGAATCCAAGCAGTTTACGGCCGGGGAATTTTTCCTGTACGGCATCCCGGCAAGCATTCTGCTCATGGTGGTCCTGGGGCTCTTTGTCGGCGTCATCTGGCCGCTCATGGGCATGCCCGTGACCCTCAAAGGGTAAAGGAAACCGAAAGCCCGGGGTCCGACGACCCTGGGCTTTTTCGTCAACGCTTCAGGGAGGCATCCGACCATGTATCGCATCGAAAAATTGATCGACCGAATCATCGATCGGGTGAACATCAATCTGAGGGAGCCGGCCTTCGACGTGGGACCTTACGTGCGTCACTTAATTCCACTAGAGCAGTTTAGCAAGTTTTATGCGTTTTACGGTCTGACGCCCCATCATCCGCTGCACTTCTTCTTCACCCATTCCAGCCTGGCGGGGAGCTATTTTCTCGGCCGGTGCACGGTGGACCACTCGGTGCTTTACAAGAGCGACCTGCGCGGTGACGAACTCAAACGCAAAGGCGACCTCTTTCATTACCGCGGCATTCGGATTCCGCTCCACGACGATGAGGCCATCGTCGTGAAGGACAGTTTCCTTATCAAAACGCTGGTCCACAACAATTCCCACGACCCCGAGAGTCCGGAGGAGTTCCGGATCCAAAACACCGTGGCCCTGCATTACGCCAACATTCACGGCTCGCCCGTGGAGGGCTGTTTTCTCGGTCCTTTCGCCACGGTGGACTTGACCACGGTCCACGACTGCGTCATCGGGGAGTTTTCCTATGTGCAGGTAGGGGAGCTGTCCCACGAACAGGTGCCGCCCGGCACCGTCTGGATCCGTTCCAAAGGGGATTTTGAATTCATCTATCGATTTCCGGAAGACGTCCTCGCGCGTTACATCACGGTTCGCCCGGGCGCCGTCCCCGAAGGTGAGCTCATGGATTTCGTGGAAAGCCGAAAAGAAGAGTTCCAGGCGGTTTTCGATTCGGTGACGTGCTGTTCGGGCCTTCCCATTCCCGATGGCGCTTCCGTGAGCCGATACGCTGTCGTCAAGGGTTCGAGCACCATCGGCGAAAATGTTCTCGTGGCCCAGCGGGCCTACCTTATGGACGCCTGGATGGGCCGCGGGGCCAACGCTCAAGAAAATTGCTATATCGTGGATGCCCAGTTGGAAGGCTACAATGTCACGGCCCATGGGGGGAAAATCATCGGGGCGAAGCTTGGGGAAAAGGTCTTCGTGGGCTTTAACGCTTTTGTGCGGGGATCCCAGAGCGCCCCGCTCGTCATTGGAGAAGGGTCCATCGTCATGCCCCACACCCTTATCGACCTGGAGGAAGCCGTAACCATTCCCCCGCGGCATGTGGTCTGGGGATGTGTCCGCAAAGCCCAAGACCTCGAGGAAAACAGCGTTGCCATGGACGACCTGGCGGCCTGCGAGGGGGGGCTCACGCGGGGGCTCATGTCCTTTCGCGGCAGCGGATCGGCGTTCATCCGGGGCTTTCAACACCGCATCGAGCACATTCTGGAAGAAAATGGAGCCTATTACGACGGCCGCCATTTCATGGGACATGCCCAAAAGGGCCAGAACATCGCCTTCAACCTTATTCAGCCCTATCCCGAAGGAGACATGAAGGGCATGTACCCCACCATTGACATTCGACCCTGAGAGCGTGTCCGGGAATTAAAAATGGCGACGTTTCTCCTGGGAGCGCGGGCCTCCGGCCCGCATGTGGTGCGGGCGAGACGCCGCGCTCCCGGCAGAAGGCCATTGTCGGACAGCCTCTTAGAATCACGTGAACCATTTTGCGTTATGGTTCGCTGCGCCCACCCCAACGTGCTGGTGTGGCGAGGCAACGAACAATGTGCGTGCGGTCTTCTGAGGCTCTGACCTCCCCTTCCATATCATCAAGAAGGAAAGGATCCGCAAGGGAATGGGCCGATTTTTGGCTTTGAGTCTGCGATCTCGGATTTTCATGCTTCTGGCGGCCCTCATCGGCGTCAACTGCGCCGGCGCCCTGATCACCATTTGGACCACGTCGCACACCTTGCAAGTGTCCGAGTTCATGGTGAAAAGGGATGTGCAGGCCCTTCTTGCCGCAGAAAAGCTCGGAAACGCCCTGGTCATGCAAAAAGGCTACGTCACCTACTATTACCTCACTGGCGATGAACAGTGGCTGGGGCGGCTCAAAGAACACCAGCTGGCATTCCATTACTGGCTGGGCACGGCCGGGGAGCGTTCCCGCATGGAGGAAGGCCGGCGCATTCTGGACGAAATCGCCAAGGCTTACGAGCAGTTCGAGGCCACTCGGGATCAGGTGATCCAATTGTATCGGGAAGGGCGCAAGGAAGAGGGGGCGCAGCAACACTGGACCGTGCGCGACCAGTTCCATCACATCTATGGGCTGACCGAGAAGTTCAAGAGCCTTCATGAGGCGCAGATTCAGCGCAATCAGGAACTGTACGCGCGCAAGGCCAGGAACCTCACCCGACTGGCGTGGGTGGCCCTGCCCGTGGCGCTCCTCGTGGGTGTGACCTTGGCCATGGTCCTTTGGGGTCAAATCCTGGAGCCCATCCGCCGCCTCGCTTTTCACCAGGAAAAGGGGGGGGCTGCGGGGCGTGTGGAAGACACCCGGGACGAAGTGAAGGCACTCAGCCGGCGCGTGCACAGTCTGCTGGAAGATGTGGATCGAGCCCAAGAAGAGCTTGAAGAAAGCAGGGAACACCTGATTCAATCCGAGAAATTGGCCATGGTGGGAAAGCTTGCGGCGGGCGTGGCCCACAGCATCCGAAATCCCTTGACGTCTGTAAAAATGCGCCTCTTTTCCCTGGAACGGAGCCTGAGCCTGGACCCGACGCAGCGGGAAGACTTTGAAGTGATCGCCGAGGAAATCGCCCACATCGACACCATCGTGGGTAATTTCTTGGAATTCAGCCGCCCTCCGAAGCTCAAGATGCAGCAGGTGAGCCTTTCCGATGTGGTGGATATGACCCTGCAGCTTCTGCGACATCGATTGGATTCCTACGGAGTGCGCATCGAGGTGGAGCGTAAGGGGCGGCTTCCCAAGGCGTTGTTGGATGTGGACCAGATGAAGGAGGTTTTGGTCAACCTCATCCTGAACGCGTGCGAAGCCATGGGCGAAGGCGGCCAGATCCGCATCGTGGAAGAATCGGGTATGATGGGCGACCAGGGCTTTGTGGTGCTGGTGCGCATCAAGGACAACGGGCCGGGGATTCCCGAGGAGATTCAGGACAAGATTTTCGAGCCTTTCTTCAGCACCAAGGAGGAGGGATCGGGTTTGGGGCTGGCCATCGCCAAGAGGATTCTTCAGGATCACAAGGGGTGGATCCATGTGCATTCCAAACCGGGCCAGGGGACGACCTTTGTGGTGGGATTGCCTTGTGAGGAGCGCGGGCTGTGGCTGAGATCCTGATTGTGGACGACGATCCCCAGCTGCGGCAAAGTTTCGGGAAGATTTTGCGCAGCGAGGGCCATTCCGTGCGCATGGCGGCATCGGGGGAAGCGGGACTTGCGGCCGTCAGGGAAAAGGTCCCGGACTTGGTGGTTCTGGACGTGCGCCTTCCGGGGATGTCCGGCTTGGAAGCCTTCAAGGCCATAAAAGAAGTGGACGCCAAGCTGCCGGTGATCATCATGACGGCCTACGGCACCACAGAAACGGCCATTGAAGCCACCAAAATGGGCGCCTTCGATTATGTGCTCAAGCCATTCGACATCCCGTCCCTGCTCGATTTGGTCTCCCAAGCGCTCAAGGCGGGCCGGTTCATGCGCAACAAGGTGGCCTTGGACGCCCAGCCGGCTTCCCCCCAGGAAGACGCCCTCATCGGGCGGAGCCGCGCCATGCAGGAAGTTTACAAAGCCATCGGTCGCGTGGCGGGCACGGACGCCACGGTACTCATCCGAGGCGAATCGGGCACGGGAAAGGAGCTGGTGGCTCGAGCCATCTACCAGCACAGTCACCGGGCCCATGGCCCTTTTTTGGTGATCAATTGTGTGGCCATTCCGGAGACGCTTCTGGAAAGCGAGCTTTTCGGGTACGAAAAGGGAGCCTTTACGGGGGCGGTGAGCCGCCGGGTGGGCAAGGTGGAGCAGGCCCATCACGGTACCCTGTTTCTGGATGAAATCGGCGACATGCCGGTGAGCATCCAGGCCAAGTTGTTGCGGCTGTTGCAAGAGCGGAGCATCGAGCGGTTGGGCGGGCGGCGCCCTATTCCGGTGGATGTGCGGATTCTTGCGGCCACCAACCGCAATCTGGAAGAGGCGGTGGCCGAAGGGCGGTTTCGGGACGATCTGTTCTATCGTCTGAACGTGGTCACGCTGACCCTGCCGCCCTTGCGGGACCGTCGGGAAGACATCCCCCTTTTGGCGGAATACTTTCTGGGGCGGTGCGCCGCCGAACTGGGCATTCCCAACCCTGGCATCACGGACGATGCGCTGCAGTGTCTCATGGCCATGGACTGGCCCGGGAACGTTCGGGAACTGGCCAATGTCATCCGCAAGGCGCTCATCTTCAATCGGGGCATTCCGCTGGAGCGCGCCGACGTGCAAAGGGCCGTGGGCGAGGGGGCCAACGGCGCCTTGACGGCACGGGGCGTGGAAAATCTGGCCGAAGCGGCCTCCCTGCTGGACCGATGGATCCTTGAAAATCTGGGGCGGGGGGATTCGGAGAGGCTTTTCGACGCCCTGGTGGACGATTTCAGTGCGCGGGTCATCCGGGTGGCCTTGGAACTCACCAAAGGCAACCGGACCCACGCGGCGAAGCTTTTGGGCATTTCCAGGCCCACACTGCTTGCCCGGATGGAAAAGTATGGCATTCGGGTGGAAGCCACCGTGGCGACCTGAATCGAGGCCGGTAAGGCCTACCGGCCATGAGGGACACGGCCCGGGGCACCCCTCCGAGGGGGTGAAAGCCATGTGCGCCTAGGACCTTGTCCAAAAACGGTTAAGCAATGGCGAATTGGTCCCGTTTATAGGGAAGTCGCGCTCGGTAAGGACGTTGGGGTTCGCTTCGCTCACCCCAACCTACGCCTCGGCGTCCCCATTCTCCAACAACCTCGTAGGTTGGGGTGAGCGAAGCGAACCCCAACACACACCCCGACATGATCCCCAACAAAATTCTCGGACACGCTCCTAGGAGCTTGTCCGAGAATGCCGATTTTGGTGGTTTATGGCATCGTAAGTATCTGATTTTACGTTGCCAACGTCGGCAACAATCGAATTGTCGGACAGCCTCCTAGGGGGTCCCGTGCGGTTTCGTTTCACGCTTGAGGACGGTGCGCAGGACGCTTTCCAAGTCTTCCATGCGATAGGGCTTGGCGATCACGCCTGAAAACCCGAAGCCTTCTGGCTGGGCCATGACGGGGTCGTTGGCGTAGCCGCTGGAGGCGATGGCTCGCACCGAAGGATCCAGCGCTCTGATTTTCTGAACGATTTCCCGTCCCCCGACCCCTCCCGGAACGGTCAAGTCCAAAATGACGGCGGCAAAGGGG
>JBBFKW010000008.1:0-178511 GCA_037481835.1 Desulfosoma sp.
CCCATCCCCATATCTCCCCCCAGCCGGTTTCCTCAAACCGGCTGGTTTTGTTTCAAAACACTTCGATCACCCGTCGGATTTTTCGCCCTCAGGGACGATGCCCGCATGCTTCACACACCCGATGCCCCAAAAATCCCGTGGCAGGCCCTTAAAGCCGCCTTTCAGGACTTTGAGCCCGATCCAGAATGGCTCCGCTTTCCCGCACAGGCCTTCCAAGCCTCCCTGATCCAGCCCGCCCCGCCGTTCGTTCAGCACTGGCTCGAGGCTCGCGCCGCCAAGGACCCGGACCGGCACTCCGCGGTGCGCGCCCTTTATGCTTTCCTCTTGGAACAGCGCTATACGCGAAAACTCAATCTCCTTTATTTCGCCTTCGACCTCTTCGAGGAAACTACGGCCCTGCCCGAAGAGGTCATCGCCCGAACGCCTTATCCTCATGAAGACGGCGTGCCGGCCTTCCGTTACGCCGCGTGCGGGACGATCCGGCAAGGAGGTGGTTCGTGACCGTTGTCCAGTGCGCCCGAGTGGAAAGGATTGTTCCAGGGCGAGCCTTTGTGAGACTGGAAACGGGGGAAGCCTGCGCGGCCTGTGTTTCGCATGGAAGCTGCCGCCCGATCTCGAGAAGACTCATGGACCGTCTTGTGGAAGTCTCCGATCCCATTGGGGTGCGGCAGGGGGACAGGGTGGAAATCCGTTTTCCCGAAGGTTCACTATGGATCGGCGTTCTTCTGGCTCTTGCGATTCCCGGGGCTGCCATGGTCGCCGGGGCCGCAGCGGGATGGTCCCTGGCGCCCGGCCTCGGGTGGTCTGCAACGGCGGCCGCGGCGACCGGGGGATTTTCCGCCTTGGCGGTGGCTTTCGGCGCGGGGCTCCTCGTTCACCGAGCAAAAGTCCGCTCCGATCGGTATCTTCCTAAGATCACTCGGACTCTGACGACCCGCCCCCACGGGACTCTCCCCATGGCCCGGGAATCCGACATCTAGAACCGAGCCTTCAATCTCGGTTATGGGCGGGATTCTTGGGAATGGCCGCCCGGGCCAGAGCGTCGCAGATTTCATTTTCCCGATGGCCCGCATGCCCCGCAATCCAGCGCCATTCCACGTGATGCCTTTGAACCAAGCGATCCAGGGCCTCCCAGAGTTCCCGATTCTTCACGGGTTCTTTTCCGCTTGTTTTCCAGCCGTTTCTTTTCCACTTGTGGATCCACCGGGTTATGCCTTTTTGGAGGTACTGGGAATCGGTATAAAGCACCACATGGCACGGTTCCTTTAAGGCCTTGAGCGCTTCCACGACGGCGGTCAGTTCCATTTGGTTGTTGGTGGTCCACGGTGAGGCGCCGCTGAGGGTCTTTTCATGGCCCTGGTAACGGAGAAGGGCCGCCCAGCCTCCGGGGCCTGGATTTCCCGAGCAGGCCCCGTCGGTAAAGATTTCCACGGTTTTCACGGCGTGTCTTTCCGCCATCCTTTATGGTTCAGGAAGCGCGCAGGCGCCGGCGCACAAAGCGGGCATAGGCGTGCGCCGACTTTTTCTTCACGACGTCTTCCAGGTTTTCCAAAGGGATCTCCGCCCGAGCCGCCGCTCGATGGCCTCCGGCGCTTCCCCAAGGGCTGAAGGCTTTTTGAACGCTGCGGCCGGCGTTTTTGCGATACCCGTCGTTTCGGACGATGACCACCAAAACCTTGTCCACGACGCCGCTGACGATGCTCCACGAAATATCATGCACTTTAAGGAGAAAATCGGCGAGGACGACCAATATGTCGGCGGAGGGAACTTTCGTGAGATGGGTGTAAATGCGGTCCTTGACCACCGTCTTATTCTTGATGGCTTCGCAAAAATAGGTCAAATCCTTGAGGGAAAGGTCGGAAATTTCGATCTTTCGAAGGATCCCTTGATAGACCTTGTCGTAAAGATAATGGAATGCCCGCACGTCTTCTTCGCGGCTCTGGCGCTCGAAGTTTTGAGTGTCCGTCTTGATGCCGTACATGAGGGCCGTCGCCAGGGTTCTGGACGGTTTAATCTTGGCGGCGATCAAGTATTCGGTCAGGATGGTGGATGTGGCGCCGTAGTCGGGCCGGATGTCCAAAAACGGGATATCGGGCAAGGTCGTCACGGGATGGTGGTCGATGACGAGGGAATAAGGAATTTTTTGGAAAAACTCGTTATGGGCGGGCTGGCCGTCCACAAGGAAAAAGCGGTTGAATTCGTCGAGTTTCTTGTCTTTGACTAGGACGATGGGCAGTTTGAGCAGCCGCACCATGGTGAGGTTGTTCAACCGGCGGATGGGGCGAATGATCCCTACGGTTGTGGAATAGACGTGCCGCCACAGGAGCCTTTTGAGGGCGAAAGCGGAGGCGATGGAATCGGGGTCCGGATCGATGGTAATCAAGACCCGGTCTTTGCTCTGCACGAGGCTATAAAGGCGGCTGAGGGCTTCCTTTCTGGAACGGGGCCGAAGGGAAATGGGGCATGAACCGGTGGGAGGCAGCTTGTTTGGCGCCATGGGAAGCCGTGCCGACCCGCGTCAGGAGATGGACGAAAAAAGGGGTGGCATGTCCACCCCTTGGGAGTTTTCTGGAGCGGGAAACGGGATTCGAACCCGCGACTTCGACCTTGGCAAGGTCGCACTCTACCGCTGAGTTATTCCCGCTCAGCTCGAGGAGTCATTTACCCAAGAGCGCTTGCGGAGTCAAGGAAAATTTTGCTCTAACGTCCGATAAGATATATTATGTAAACTAATAAAAAGGGGCGGCCATGACCACGGGTATCCTCTATCACCCCAGTTTCAGCCGGCGCAGTTACCTCACTCAAGGCTCCCGCCTCCAGGACTTTCCCCGGGCCCTGGAGCCTTTGTTGAAAGATCCCCGGTTCGTGCTCTTGGAATCCCCGCCCATCGACGAAGCGTGGGTTCTCAAGGTGCACACCCCGGAGCTCCTGGAAGGCGTCTACCGCGACCCCTTGTGTTCCACCGCCTGGCATTCGGCCGGGGGGGTCGTCTTGGGCGCCGAAAAGATCGCTTTGGGGGAGATTCGAAACGCGTTCGCCTTTATCGGAGCCGGAGGGCATCACAGCGGGCGGGATTTTTTCGGGGGCTACTGCTGCTTTAATGATGTCGTCCTCGCCATGACGGTCCTTCGGGAACGCTACGGGGTGCGTCGTTTCGCCATTTTGGACACCGACGCCCATCACGGCGACGGCACCCGTGATTTGGTCCGCAGCGATCCGGATGTTCTCCACGTCTGTGTGTGCTACAGCGCCTATGAGTCCCCCGACGGCACCAAGGTGGATGTCCCCGTTCCGGGCGGCCCGTCATTGTGGCGGGCGTTTCCGTGGCACGAGCGCACCGAGGCGGAAGGATCCGAATGGGACATGGACCGGCGGTACTACGAGGTGGCCCGTGAGGCGTTCTATGAACGGTGTGTGCGGTTTGCGCCGGAGCTCATCTTCTGGTACTTCGGCTTCGACACGCATCGGGGAGACTACGGCGACATCGGCCTTACGCGCAAGGCCTATCTCCTTATCGCGCACATGATGAAAGAACTGGCGGACAACGTCTGCGAGGGGCGTCTGGAAGTGGTCTTGGGCGGCGGATCCCGAAGCGACATCGCTCGCGACTGCATTCCCCCGATCATCGCCATCTTGGGAGGCCGTTCATGAGTGGACCCATGCCGCCGAAGACCCTGGCCAAGACCCTGGCCGCCATAGCCTGCTCCATGCCCGGGGAATACGGTCTTTTCTGGGATGATGACGGCACCATGCCGTGGAAGGAATTTTATTGGGCCTTGCAGGAGGATCCCCGGCTGCGTTTCGTTCGGGAATCCACCGTGAAGGAATTGTCTTTGTTGGGCTTCGCCCTGCCCTTCGTCGTGGAAGGATCCCGGATACGGCTCCTGGAAAGGCCTCCCGGCACCCGCTACTCAGAAGTGGCGGACCCTCCGGCACGTCTTTTTGCGGCGATCCGCCGACGGCAGCTCACGGCGGCTCGATCGGAGGGGCTTCGAGCCCTGCATCGGTCTTACGTGCCCTTGTGGACGGACAAGAGCACGGCGGAACGCATGGCGCGCCGTCGCGGCGGGGACCCTCTGGCATTGGAAGTCCTCGCTCGGGAGGCCTGTGCCTCCGGGAGCCGCTTTTACAAAGCGGGGGACTTCCTGTTTTTGACCAAGGCCGTTGACCCCGCCCATCTGGTTTTTCCGAAGGCGGCTCTTGAAGAAGAATCTGAAAAAGGTGCCGGAAAACCGAAGCGGTCCCCGAAAGGCGAAGATCGGGTCAGACCCGACGCGATGCCGGGCTCATTCGCCGTGGACCCTCGGCATATGAAAGGATTCTTTCCGGACTGGGCTGCCGAGGGGGAGCCGAAGAGAGAGCCGTTGGCGAAAAAAGGGAAAAAAGAAGGCAGTTGGAAACGCGCTGCCCGAAAAGAACGGCGAAAGCGGGAAATCTGATCACGAGGTATGGCCGCCGCCGAGATAGGCCTTTTGCACGTCGGGATTGGCCAGGAGCTTGGCGGCCTCATCTTCCAGGGCGATCCGGCCGAGTTCCATGACATAGCCCCTGTGGGCGAGCTTAAGGGCCGCCCGGGCGTTTTGTTCCACGAGAACCACGGTGACTCCTGAGGCGTTGATGGCCTTGAGGGTCTCGAAGATGGTCTTGACCAGAAGCGGCGCCAGGCCCAGGCTCGGTTCGTCCAAGAGGAGGATTCTGGGGCGGCTCATCAAACCTCGAGCGATGGCGAGCATCTGCTGCTCCCCGCCGCTCAGGGTGCCGGCGAGCTGGCGGCGCCGTTCGGCGAGGATGGGGAAAAGTTCGTAGATCCATTCCAGCGTTTGAGGGATTTGGGCCGTGTCGGAACGGGTGAAGGCGCCCAGGTTCAGGTTTTCCTGAACGGTGAGGGTTCCGAAAATGCGGCGCCCTTCGGGCACATGGGCCACGCCCCGGCGGACCACTTCATGGGGCGGCAGCTTGTGAAGGGGCGTGTCGTCCAGTGTGACGGCGCCTCCGGACGGTTTCACCAGCCCGCTGATGGTGAGCAGCGTCGTGGATTTTCCCGCGCCGTTGGCCCCGAGAATGGTCACAATCTCCCCCCGTTTCACGGTGAGGTCGATGCCGTGAAGGACCTCGATATTTCCGTACTTGACGCGAAGGTCCACGAGTTGGAGCATTTCAGTCTTCTTCCGTTCCCAGGTACGCCTCGATGACTCGGGGATTCGTCTTGATTTCCGTCGGGGTTCCTTCGGCGATCTTCGATCCGTACTCCAAGACCACGATCTTTTCGCACACGCGCATGACGAGGCTCATGTCGTGCTCGATGAGAAGCACCGTGATCCCTTGCTCCTGGATCTTTCGGATGAGATCGATGAGAGCCGTCGTTTCCTGTTCATTCATGCCGCCGGCGGGTTCGTCCAAAATGAGCAGTTTGGGCTCTGTGGCCAAGGCCCTGGCCACTTCCAGGAGCCTTTGATTTCCGTAGGAAAGGTTCTTCGCTTGTTGGAGCGCGTTTTGGTCAAGTCCCACGAAAGCCAGGGCGTTCATGGCCTGTTCGACGGCCTTTTTTTCTTCCCGGCGGTGCCGTGCCAGGCCCAGCATGGCCGAGACGGCTCCTGAACGCATTCGGCAATGGCATCCGGCCAGAACGTTTTCCAACACGGTGAGATTTTGAAAGAGGCGGATGGTTTGAAACGTTCGGCCGATCCCCAAGGCGATGATCCGGTGCGTGCGAAGCCCCAGCAGCGAGGTGTTGTTGAAGAGGATTTCGCCCTGATCGGGGCGATAGATGCCCGTGATGAGGTTGAAGACCGTTGTCTTTCCCGCGCCGTTGGGCCCGATGAGGCCCACGATGCTTCCCGGCTCAACGTCGAAAGAGACGTTGTGGACGGCTGTGAGGCCGCCGAAGGACTTGGTCAATCGCCGCAGGCTCAGCAGACTCATGCCGATTCCTCCGCGGCGGCCTTTGCGGGCAGCGCATACCGACGCGGCCGGGCCGGCAGGATCCCGCCGGTTCGGAAGATCATCATGGCGATCATGGCGGCCCCGAAAACCATCATGCGCGCATTGGTGAAGCCACGAAACACCTCGGGCAGCCCCACAATGAGGAATGCTCCCAAAAGGACGCCGGGGATGCTTCCCGACCCGCCCAGGATGATCAGGGTGAACATGACCACGGATTCCCAGAAGCTAAACGATTCCGGCGCAATGATGGTCATCTTGGCCGCATAGATGTTGCCCACCATGCCCGCCCAGGCCGCGCCGATGACGAAGGCCATGAGCTTGTAATGGGCTGTGTCGATGCCACTGCCCTCGGCGGCCGTTTCATCCTCGCGGAGGTAGTTCAAGGCCCTGCCGAACCGGGAATTTTCCAGCCGATGGAAGAGGAAGGCCGTCAAAGCCACGAAAGCCCAGATGAGATAGAAAAAATCCTGGGGCCTGCGAATGATCCAGCCGAACACGTTGGGCCGGGCGATGCCGAAGATCCCGTTGGCGCCTCCGGTGATGCCGAAGACATTGTTGATGAGCGCGATACGGACGATTTCTCCGACGCCGATGGTGACGATGCACAGATAATCCCCCCGGAGATGAATGATGGGCCGGGCGATGATCATGGCGAACAGGCCGGCCGTCAGGCCGCACAGGGGCATGAGCGCCAGGATGGGGATGTGGTACTTGGTGTTGAGAATGGCCGCAGTGTAGGCCCCCACGGCGTAGAAGGCGGCGTGTCCCAGGTTGAAAAGGCCCGCATGGCCGACGATGAGGTTCAGGCTGAGCCCGAGGGCGGCGTAGAGACCGATGCTGTTAAGCACATCGGTCCAGTAGGCGTTCAGAAACAGAGGGCTGACGGCCAAGAGCGCGGCGATTCCCCCATAGATCAGGACACGTTTTCCCATCATACCTTCTCAGCCACCCGTTCGCCCAAGAGCCCGGTAGGGCGCACAATGAGAATGAAAATGAGGACGCCGAAAGCGATGGCATCCTTCCATGCAATGGAGAGATAGGCGGCTCCCAAAGCTTCAATGACGCCGAGGAGAATCCCTCCCACCATGGCTCCGGGGATGTTGCCGATGCCCCCCAAGATGGCCGCCGTAAAAGCCTTGAGACCGTAGACCCAGCCCATGGTGAAATTGATCTGGCCGTAGTGCAGTCCCACCATCAGGCCCGCGGCGCCGCCCAAGGCCGGCCCGATAAGAAAGACCATGAGGATCACTCGGTTGACGTCGATCCCCATGAGGCGTGCGGCGTCTTGGTCGATGGCCGCCGCACGGATGGCCGTGCCGATCTTGGTCTTTTGGATAAAAGTGTACAGACCAACCATCATCACGATGGATGTGCACAAGATGAGGACCCTCACGAGAGGGATGTAAAGCCCGAACAGGTCGATGGCCGTCTTGGGCAGAATGTTTTGCGGGTAAACTTGGAAGCGGGCTCCGTAGATGAGCATGAGCGTGTTGGAAAAGAAGATGGACGCCCCGAGGGCAGAAACCACGGCGGAAAGTCGCGGGGAATGGCGAAGCGGTCGGTACGCCACCCGTTCCAGCAAGGCGCCCACGAGGGCTACGAGCCCCATGACCATCAGCGCCAGGAGCAGGATGCCGGCTCCCGGCCCCAGTCGGTCCGTCAGAGCCAGGGACGTGAGCAAGGTCAGACCCAGGTAGGATCCGATGGTGAACAAGTCCCCATGGGCGAAATTAATGAGCTTCAGGACACCGTAGACCATGGTGTAGCCCAAGGCGATCAGCGCGTAAATGCCGCCGACGGCGAGCCCGTTGGTCAGTTGCTGAAAGAATTCTTCCATGGGGTTTGCAGTCTAGTCAACGATTCAGAGGGTTGCCGAATGGGCGGAAGAGCGGCCCGGACCTGCCGTCGCACGGGGCCCGAAGCCGCTCGTCCCGACAAGGGCGGGGTTTTCGGTTTTACGGCTGCAGGATGAAGTTGCCCTCTGCATCCACCTTGTAGACACGATACACTTCCCCGACACGGTCGCCCTTTTCGTTGAAGGCGATCTTTCCGGTGAGGCCGGCGAATTCTTTCAGATCTTTATGGAGGTAGTCGGCCAGCTTTTCAGGATCCGTGGATTTGGTGGCCTGGATGGCGGCGGTGATGACGCGGAAGCCGTCACCGGCCAGAACGGCGTAGATGGAATTGGGCGCATGGCCGTATTTTTTCGTGAATTCATCGAGAAAAGCCTTGGCTTCCGGCGAAGGCAGATCTTTGGGCAGCGGGGCGCTCAAGAAGTAGAAACCTTGGGCCGCGTCCTTGCCGGCGATTTTCACCAGGTCCGGGTTGTTCGTGGCATCGCCGCCGATGAACGGCACGTTCCAGTTCATTTCCTTCTTCTGGCGCAGAAGCAACCCGGCCTCCGGGTAGTATCCCGTGAAGAACACCACATCGGGGTTGGCCCCTTTGAGCTTCGTGAGGATGGCGGTGTAGTCGCGCTCTCCGGGAGTCAGCGCGTCAAAGAAGACGATTTTTGCGCCCTTCCCTTCCAGGAGCCCTTTGGCTTCGTCCGCGAGCCCCTTGGCGTAGGTGGTGTTGTCATGGAGAATGGCCACGTTCTTGAATCCGAGCTTCTCAATGGCCTGCACGGCCACCCGGCCTTGTTCATCGTCTCGAGGACAGGTGCGGAAGAAATACTTCAGTCCCTTTTCCGAAAGGCGAATGGCGGTGGAGCCGTTGGCGATCTGGATGATCTTGGATTCGTTGTAAATGTTCTGCGTGGCTTCGGTAACCGAAGAGCCGTACGTGCCAATGACGGCCACGATGCCCTGTGTGGCCAAGCGCTGTGCCGCCAGGGCCGCCGTTCTGGGATCGCCGCCGTCGTCGTCGGCGATGACTTCCACCTTCTTGCCCAAGACCCCGCCTTTGGCGTTGAGATCGGCGGCCAGGAGGTCCAAAACCTGCTTCATTTCCTGCCCTTCACTGGCCCACGGCCCGGTCATGGGCCCCATGAGGCCGATCTTGACGGTGTCCGCCATGGCTGAAACCGCACCGCCGACCAAGAGGCACAGCGCCATCCATCCTACGAGCATTCTTTTCATGGGTTCCTCCTCGTGTGCTGAAATTGTGCCGCTCCGACTCCCCATCCGCCCTGTCCATTGGGCTCAATGCAAAAGTGTGCGGAAGATATCAAAAAAAATCGCACTCTGTCAACTTGACAACCGAGCGGGAAACGGGATTTGCTTGAACAGGATGAGTTGAACGGTTTCTCCGGGACGCCTCGAGGCAAAGCCATGACGGCCCCACAAGCGGAAGAGGAGCGGCGCTGATGAACAACGATCTGGAGCGAAGGATTCGGCAGACTGGTCTATGGCTTTACCAGCTCATCGAAGATGAAACCCCTTCCCTTTTCCGAAAGGATTACTGGACCGGCAAGGTCATGGACTGGTGCATGCACAATGAAGCCTTCAAAGTGGAAATGTTTCGATTCATCGATGTCTTCCCCTATCTCACGCGCCCCGAATCCGTGGCGAAACATCTCCAAGAGTACTTCTGTCGTCCGGACCAGTGCTTTCCGGCGGCGCTCCAATGGGGGCTGCGGCAACTGTCGCCCTCTTCCTTTGCGGCAAAGATGGTGGCCAAGACCATGGCGAAGAACATCGCGTCCATGGGAGCGCAGTTCATCGCCGGTGCGACCCCCCGAGAAGCCCTGGGCACTTTGGAAACCCTGAGAAGCCAGGGCCTGGCCTTCACGGTGGATCTGTTGGGAGAAGCCGTGGTGTCCCATGCCGAGGAAGAGGAATATCTGAACCGCTACCTGGAACTCCTGGACTTTCTCGCAGAGGCGTCCAAAGCCTGGCCCCCTCTGGGCGGAGGATCGGGGGACCTGGATTGGGGATTCGCCCCCAAGGTGAACATTTCCCTGAAGCCTTCCGCCT
Organism: Desulfosoma sp.; assembly: GCA_037481835.1. Classification (GTDB taxonomy): domain Bacteria; phylum Desulfobacterota; class Syntrophobacteria; order Syntrophobacterales; family DSM-9756; genus Desulfosoma. Next base: position 9,861 of record JBBFKW010000008.1, read on the forward strand.
TGTATTCCCAGATGAATCCGGTGGCCTTCGACCATTCCGTGGATCGGGCGAAGGAGCGTTTGCGCCCCATTTTCCGAAAAGCCGTGGCGACGGGAGCCTTTGTGTGCCTCGATATGGAGCATACGGCCCTCAAGAACATCACTTTGGCGCTCTACAAGAGCCTCATGGAAGAGCCCGAGTTCAGGGACTATCCCCACACGGGTCTCGTTATCCAGTCCTATTTGCAAGACAGCGAGGAAGACCTCAGAGCGTTCATCCAATGGGCGAAGAAAAGAGGCCGGCCATGCACGGTGCGCCTCGTCAAAGGAGCCTATTGGGATGCGGAGGTCGTGTGGGCGCGCCAGAACCGCTGGCCGGTTCCGGTCTTCACGAACAAATACGAAACCGACGCCAATTTCGAAAAGCTCGCACGCATCCTTTTGGAAAACCACACTGTCGTGGCCTGCGCGTGTGCCTCCCACAACATCCGAAGCCTCGCCTACGTGCTGGAACTTTCCAAAGACCTCAAGGTCCCGCCGGATCGCTTGGAATACCAGATTCTTTTCGGCATGGCGGAACCGGTGCGCACGGCCCTGAAGAAGGCGGAAATGCCCCTTCGCCTTTATACGCCCATCGGCGAAATCATCCCGGGCATGGCCTATCTGGTGCGGCGTTTGCTCGAAAACACGAGCAACGAGTCCTTCCTTCGGTTGAGTTTTTCCGAAGGCGTGGCTCGGGAAGCCCTGCTGAGGAATCCGGTGGAACTCATGGCCGAGCATCCCGTCTCCGAGCCGAAGGAACCGCCGGCTCCGGAATACGGCGATAAGGGTCCGTTTCGTAACGAGCCGCCCTGGGACTGGACCCAGGAAGAGGTGCGTCGCTCCTTCCAAAAAGCGCTGCGCACGGTCCGAAAAGGTTTTCCCGTAAGAGTGCCTCTGATCATTGCCGGCTCCAAGGTTTGGGCGAAAGAAACCTTCCCTTCCACCAATCCCAACGACACGAGAGAAATCGTCGGGATGGTGGCGGCGGCGGGCCGCGAAGAGGCGCAGCGGGCCGTTCAGGCGGCGAAGGACGCCTTTGCGGCCTGGCGAGACACGCCTCCTCGGGAGCGCGCCGAATTCTTGTTCAAGGCGGCGGAAGCGGCTCGATCCCAACGATACGAACTTGCGGCGCTCCAGGTCCTTGAGGTGGGCAAGAGTTGGAAGGAAGCCGATGCCGATGTTTGCGAAGCTATCGATTTTCTGGAGTACTACGGCCGTGAAATGATTCGGCTCGGCACGCCGCGCCGCATGGGTCGAGTTCCCGGAGAAATCAGCCACCTTTTTTATGAGCCCCGAGGCGTCGCGGCGGTCATCGCCCCATGGAATTTTCCCTTGGCCATTTCCATGGGGATGACCTCTGCGGCCCTGGTAACGGGAAATACCGTCGTATACAAGCCCGCGTCCCAATCGCCCGTGATCGGCTCCTGGATTGTGCGCCTTTTTGAAAAAGCAGGGCTTCCTCCCGGTGTGTTGAATTTCTTGCCGGGGCCGGGATCGGTTGTGGGAGAGGTTCTCGTCACCCACCCGGACGTGGCCCTGATCGCCTTTACCGGGAGCAAGGAAGTGGGGCTGCGCCTCATCGAACAGGCCGCAAAAACACCTGCCGGGGCTCAGTGCATCAAGAACGTGATTGCCGAGCTGGGCGGCAAGAATGCCATCATTATCGATGCCGACGCCGATTTGGACGAAGCCGTGGTGCAGGTGTTGCACTCCGCCTTCGGGTATCAAGGCCAAAAATGTTCCGCCTGTTCCCGCCTCATCGTCCTTGAAGAAAACTATGACAAGCTCATCACCCGGCTGCGGGCGGCGGCGGAAAGCTTGGAGTTGGGTCCGGTGGAGGACCCGAAGAACATGGTGGGAGCCGTAATCGATGCCGGGGCTAAGAAAAAGATCCTGGAATACATCGAGATCGGCAAAAAGGAAGGTACGGTGCTCGTCGAAAGATCCTTCGGTGATGAAAACGGCCATTTCGTGCCCTTGACCATCTTTACGGACATCCAGCCGCACCATCGCCTGGCGCAAGAAGAAATCTTCGGCCCCGTGCTCAGCGTGATCAAAGTGCGCACCTTTGATGAGGCCCTCGATGTGGCCAATGGAACGCCCTATGCGCTGACGGGTGCGGTCTTCAGCCGAAGCCCGGGGAACATCGACAAGGCCCGGAAGTCCTTCCGAGTGGGAAACCTCTACATCAACCGCGGGTGCACGGGAGCCATCGTGGAACGGCATCCCTTCGGCGGGTTCAAAATGTCGGGCATCGGCTCCAAGGCGGGCGGTCCGGATTATCTTCTGCAGTTTATGGTGCCGAGAAACGTGGCGGAAAACACCTTGCGGCGCGGGTTCGCCCCCATGGAATGAGGCTTTGGCTCAACGCACCATCCATAAGAGGGCGGCCCCGGCCGCCAGGCCGATCCCTAGTCCGATCGTGAGAGGCCACCAGGGGATCGACGGCCTGCGACTTTGGCCTGTTTCCTCTTCCTCCGCCGTGTCCACGGACGTTTTGGACTTCTTTCCGGACGCCAGGTGAACCACCGTGGCGCCCCAGGATCCCAAAGCCGGCGGGGCGTCGTGAAATCCGAGAACCAAGGGATGGCGGGCCAAAAATGAGCGGACCCGGCTTCGCAAGACCCCCCTACCCTTTCCGTGGATGAGCCGCACGGTTTCATGCCCCAAGGCGTAGGCTTCCCTCAGGTAATCGTCCAGAAGAGGTTCCAGCTCCCGGGGGTCAAAGGTGTGCAGGTCCAGGGCCTGTTCCACGGGAACCCTGACAACCTGTGGAAGGGTCTTGTGGTCGTTTTTTGTTTTCATGAGCGCACCTTCTCGTGGATGGCCCATCTTCAGATCCGCATTGCGTGAACTCCCGCAGAAAGTTTTACCGATCGCAGCGGGACTTCCCCGCGACGCACTGTGGAAGGGACCGCGCCCTGAACGAACATCGCCCGAAAACCGGCCCCGGCAAAATGTTTCTCGCACCGGCATGAGCTTTTCGATGCGTTTCAAAACGGCACTCCGAAACGGGGGTTGCCACCTCCTCAAGCGCGTCTTATAAAGCGGTGCGTCTCTAGGTCGCAAATGACGTTTTTGCGTCGCGGGGGCTGTGTCGGTCGTCACCAGAGGCTGTGGCGCTTGGAAAGGGAGGGAATGTCCCATGAGTCCATCGATCCGCGTGACCTTTCAACCGGAAAACAAGACGATTCTTGCCGAACCGGGCGAGACCCTGCTGGATGTGGCCGGCTCGGCGGGGATTTACATCAACAGCCTGTGCGGCGGCCAAGGGGTGTGCGGCAAATGCCGGCTCAAGGTGGTCAAAGGATCGGTGGAATTCACCAGCAAGGGGGTGGGGTTCCTGGACCGCAAGGAAGTGGACGCCGGATACGTGCTCGCCTGCCAAGCCACGGTGAAGGATGAGGACATCGAGGTCTGGATTCCTCCCGAATCCCGTCAGGAAGAAGAACAAATTCTCATGGTGGACCACATCCTCCACTACACCCCCCCGGAAGTGATCGAGGAAGGGCGGGCGTCCGCGCCCATCCCCTATTTCAATCCCCTGTGCACGAAAATTTTCTTGCAGCTCCCTGAACCGTCGATCCAGGACAACCTTTCCGATCTTGAGAGAATTTATAGGGAACTCCACAAAAAATTCCCGGACGTGAAGTGGGAAGCGGATTTCGGGTGCCTCAAGAACCTCGGGCGACTCCTTCGAGACAACAATTGGCGGGTGACGGCTCTGGCCCATATGCTGGACCCTCACTGTTATCATATTCGGGCTTTGGAGCCCGGGGACACGAGCCGGCGGAGTTACGGCGTCGCCATCGACGTGGGAACGACAACCATCGTCACCCAGCTCATCGACCACAAAACGGGCCAGATCACGGCCGTGGAAGCCAGCCACAACCAGCAGGCCCGATACGGGGAAGATGTGATTTCCCGTATGGTTTTCGCCTGCGGCCGCGGCGGCATGGACCCCCTGAAAAACGCCGTGGTCACGACCATCAACTCCTTGGTCAATTCCCTCGTGGCGGCGGCGGGGATCAGCCATCACGACATTATTTCCTTTGTGGCTGCGGGAAACACGACCATGACCCATTTGCTCCTCGGGCTGGAACCGTGCACGATCCGCCTGGAGCCGTACATCCCGACGGCCACGCGCTTTCCGTGGGCGCGGGCCGCCGACGTGGGCTTGATCGGCCATCCCGAGGCCATGCTGCACTGCATGCCGTGTGTGAGCAGCTACGTGGGCGGCGACATCACGGCGGGAGTCTTGGCGTGCGGAATGAACGACAAGCCGGAACTGAGCGCTCTGATCGACATCGGCACCAACGGCGAAATCGTCATCGGCAACAACGATTGGCTTGTGTGCTGTTCGGCGTCGGCCGGACCAGCCTTCGAAGGCGGCGGCACCAAATGCGGCATGCGTGCGACAAAGGGCGCCATCCAAAAAGTGCGCATCCGTGGGCATGAGACGGCCTATGAGACCGTCGGCGGAGGCAAAGCCAAGGGCATTTGCGGATCCGGGCTCATCGATCTCATGGCCGAACTAGTGGCCGAAGACATTATCGACCAGAGCGGAAAATTCATTCGATTGGACCATCCTCACGTTCAGGTGATCGACGGCATTCCGGAGTTCGTCGTGGCTTATCCCCACGAAAGCGAAACGGGGCAGCCGGTGGTCATCACCCAGGACGACATCGGAAACCTCATGAAAAGCAAGGCGGCGGTTCTGGCCGCCATGAAGATCCTGCTGGAGAATTTGGGCTTGCGGTTCAGCGACCTGGAACGGATCTATGTGGCGGGAGGCTTTGGCGCCCATTTGGATATTGAAAAATCCATTCGGATCGGGTTGCTCCCCGACGTCCCCCTGGAACGCGTCCAGTTTATCGGGAACAGTTCGGTGGCCGGCGCCAGGCAGTGCCTGCTTTCCACCCATGCCTTTCGCAAAGCCGGCGCCATCTCCCGGCAGATGACCTATTTCGAACTGTCCGTCCACCCGGGATTCATGAACGAATTCATCGCCGCCCTGTTCCTGCCGCACACGGATATGGAACTCTTTCCATCGGTGAAAACGTACTTGGCCCAGCGACGGGCACAGGCGGTGTCATAAGATGCTGCGGGGCACGCGATCATGAGTTCATCCTGTCGATTTCATCCGGAACGCGAGGCCGTGGTGCGCTGTGAAAAGTTCGAATACGGCTACTGCCAGGAATGTGTCGATGCCTGCCAAGCCTGTACGGACCCCGAGCTCTATTGCCGTCATCGCACGGCCTGTATCATTTGGGAGCTCTGCCGCCGCGAGGTGAAAAGGCGCCGGCGTGAAGCCTGTGACCAGGCGGCCCGTGAAACCGAACCGACACCTCCCTCGCTGTAGGAACCGGTGCACAGGCAATGCCGATCGCGCCTGGGGCGACTCGCCCTGTGCCCGCCCCAAAAAGCTGATTTTCCCGTTCGGGCATGCCAAGGCGGTCTCGAAAATGGGGTCCAAGAGATCGGAAAAGTTCTATCGGGACTGCGGCACCTTGACGATGATGGGCTTATCCTTTTCCGATGCGGAGATCTTTTCCGCCGCTTTTTGCGCTTCGGCCTGAGAGGCGAAAGGAGCGACCCGAACGGCGTAGAGCGCGCCCAGCTTCGGATGCCGAAAAGGCGTGATTTCCGGCTGGAAACCGAATTTTTTCAGCCTTTCCACGGCCTGTTGGGCGTTTTCCTTTTGGGAATAAGCTCCGACCTGGACGGCATAGGCCCAGGATCCCGACGCATCGGCCGCAGCGGAAGGCTTTTGCGGCGTGGAGGTGAGCTGCACCGGCGATTTTTCTGTTTTCGCCGAGGGGGGCGCAGCAGGTTGCGATCCGGCTTTTGCAGCGGCCGTTGTCTGAGTCCCCGAAGGCGCCGGCGTACCGGAAGCCTTGGAAGCCGCACTTGATGCCGGATTTTTGGTTTCGGTTCCCGGGGTCCTCGCCGCCTCGGTCCCGCCGCCCGCCGAAGCACCTGGGGCAAGCCCCGCGGAGCCTTGTCCTTCCCCTTGGCCTTGAGGCGCCGGCGTCCCCCCTGAAGGGTCGGTGTCCTTGGGCGGCGCCGGTCCGGCCTTGTCCAGGGACAAGACCTGGGGTTCCGGCACGGTCATCTTGGGGATTTCCCGGTAGAGCTTGGGCTTTCCCGCGTCTCCGTCGTCTCCGATGGGCGGTTGGGCTTTTTGCTTCCAGACCAAGGCGAGAACGAGCACGAAGACGATGCCGATGGACAGCGCCATGAAAATCCTGCCGAGCAGGGCCTTCGGCATGCCGCCTTTGTTGTTTTGAGTGCGCGCCTTCGGCACGAAAATCTTCTTTTTTTGCATGGGATCACCTCAACGAACGGGCTTTGTCCATGGCCCGGGCAAAACCCGGCAGCGCCCTTTCGATGGTTTCGTCGGCAACGCAATAGGCCAATCGAAAATACCCGGGCCCCCCGAAACCACTTCCGGGAACCGCCAAGATCTTTTCTTCCACCAGCAGGCGCACAAAAGCCACATCGTCGGCAAGCGGGCTCCTGGGGAAAAGGTAGAAGGCTCCAGGCGGCTCAAAACACTCGTAACCGGCCTTTTTCAATCCCGCGTAGAGTGTGTCCCGCTTGGCCCGGTACAGGGCCACATCGACCGATTCCTCGAGAAGATCGGGAAGGATCCACTGCATGAGTGCCGGCGCATTGACAAAACCGAGGATGCGGTTGGCCAAGACCAGGGCTCCTTGGACGGCGGCCTGGTCGTCGGCCTGGGGGTGAAGGACGGCGTAGCCGATGCGTTCTCCGGGAAGGGAAAGGTCCTTGGAAAAGGACGTGGCGATCAGCGCATTTTCATAACATTGGAAGATGGATGGGGGCTTTTCGGCGGTGTAGACGATCTTTCGGTAAGGCTCGTCGGAGATGAGGAAAATGGGATGTCCCACGACGCGGCTCTTTCGGCGAAGGAGGTCCCCCAGCGCCTTGAGATCAGCAGCGCTGTAGACCTGTCCCGTGGGGTTGTTGGGAGAATTGATCAAGACCACCTTTGTCTTGAGCCCCACGGCGGCCTCCAGCGCTTCCAGGTCCAAGGAAAAATCGGAAGCGGTGGGAACGGTTTTAAGGATTCCGCCGTGGTTTTCCGCATAGAAACCGTATTCCACGAAAAAAGGGGCCGGGACGACCACTTCGTCTCCGGGATCCAAAAGGGCTTTCAAAATCACGTTGAGAGCCCCCGCCGCACCGCACGTCATGATGACCTGGTCCGCCGTGACGGGAACGCCGTGTTCGCGGGTGAGATACGCGGCGAGCTTTTCACGCGTTTCCGGCAATCCGGCGTTGGGCATGTAGCTGTGGAGCGTTTCGGTTCCGTTTTCAATGACCCTGAGAAGGGCTCGTTTGACGGAAGGCGGCGGCGGGACGTTGGGATTTCCCAGGCTGAAGTCGAAGACCTTGTCGGGTCCGTGGATTTTCTTAAGCCGAGCCCCCTCTTCGAACATTTTTCGAATCCAGGACGCCCGATCCATATAGGAACGCATGTGGTGCGCAATGCTCATGAAACCCCCTCCTGCAACCATGACGACGGATGGCGGCCCATCTTAAGACAAGCGCGCGTCTTCTCGGGCAATCTCCTAGCAGACTTGGCTGTTTTCAGCAAGGACGTATTGGCGTGGCGTTTCACCCCCATGAATAGACGCTCAGGGTCTCCCGTTCCCAGGATAAGCTTCGAAGAAGGGGCCGACCGTCGGGGGGGAAATGAGGCCCGTAGACCAAGAGAGTCCCCGACCACCCGTGGAGTTTTGCGATGAGCGAATCCAGGGGCTTGTCGGGATAGATATAGAGGACGTCAAAGGGATCCAGCCTCAGGCTGAGGAAATCGCCGCAGAGGAAGGCCGTGCGGTAGAGAAGGCCCAGAGCGCCGGCGTTTTCCCGCGCGATCCGGCACAGATCGGGATCGGCTTCGATCCCCACGGCCCGGGTGAACAGGGCCGCGCCACACACCGCCACGCCGTCCCCGCAGCCCAGATCGCCAAAAAGGCGGTATCGGTCGAGGCCCAGTTCGTGAAAAAAGTGCAGGACGGCTTCCGGGCGGGACGTCGCCCACGCCCCGCGCGACGTCATTTTGTAGGTCCCGCCGGTCCCTTCGCAGTACCGGTATTGGTCTGCAAAGTGGCGAAGCACCCTTTGGGAAAGAACGCCCCGATCGGGGACGCTCATTTGCGTCCCCCGACCACGCTGCGTTCTTTGTAAATCCCTGCAGGTACGGAAGCGAGCGGGAAGACGAGGCATCGTTTGCCGAGGATAGTCCCGGGGTTGGTCACGGCATTGCACCCGATTTCGGTCCCGTCTCCGATGATGGCCCCCAACTTGCGCCGCCCGGTATCGAGAGCGCCGCCGTTGGTCCAGATGCGGATGACGTTCCCTTTAATCTTCAGGTTGGCCAGTTTCGTTCCGGCGCCCAGGTTCACGTCGTTCCCCAAAATGCTGTCCCCCACGTAGGCGAAATGGCCCGCCTTGGCCCCGTTGAGAAAGATGCTCCCCTTGACTTCCGTGGTGTGGCCCACCACGCAGCGGTCCCCAACGAGGCATGTGCCGCGGATGTACGCCCCCTGGCGCACTTCGGTGCCGTTTCCAATGACGGTCGGCCCTTTGATCAAGGCCCCCGGTTCCACCACGGTCCCTTTGCCCAGTTGCACCGCGGCGTCCATGAAAACGCATCCGCCGTACAAAACCGTGGCCTCCGTGGTTTCTTCGCCGCGCACCCGCACCCGAAAAGTCCCTTTGGTGGGATCCCCCCCGAGAATTTCAAAACCGTCGAACCACACTTTGCCGCCGAAAAGGACCACCGTCTTGGGAAGCGGCTCTCCGTACAGGCCCAGGCCCTTAATGGAAGACACCAGCCGTTGTTCCAGGTATTTCTTGAGCCCGGAAAGGGCTTGCCAGACGGGCTCATCCACCGGGAAGACGTCTCGATGGGAGAACTCCTGCAGATCAAAAAGCATGGCCGCATAGATGGTTTCCATGGCCTACCCTTCTTTCGAGGCCAAGAGCCGACCGTGTTCGATTTTGATGCATTTGTTCATGACGACCTTCAGGCCGGCACTTCTCGCCTTTTCGGCGGATTCGTTGTGGCACAGCCCGAGTTGCATCCACACGGCTTTGGCCCCCACATCCAGCGCTTCGTCCACGATGGCCGGGATGGCTTCGATGTTACGAAAAATGTCCACGATGTCGATGGGCACGGGTACGGATTTCAGATCCGGGTAACAGGGCTCGCCCAGCACTTCCTTGTACTTGGGGTTGACGGGAATCATGGTGTAGCCGTGCTCCTTGAGGTATCGGGCGACCTTGTGGCTGTCCCGGTCTTCCTTGTGGGACACGCCCACCACGGCGACGGTTTTTGCCGATTCCAAAAGAGTCTTGATTTCCGGATCGGGCAGGTTTTCGCGGGGCAGTTCGCATTCGGCCATAAAGCACCTCCTTTCCTTCGACCCTCTTACCCGGTCGGGTTCACTCCACAAACCAATCGTTTCGACTGAGGCATTCGCAGCCCCCGGCCGTGACGCGCACCATGTTTTCCAGCCGCACGCCTCCCAGGCCGGAGACGTAGATTCCGGGTTCCACCGTGAGCACCATGTTTTCCTGAAGCACGACGGACGTCTTTTTCCCGTACCCCGGTTTTTCATGAACCGCAAGGCCGATCCCATGCCCCAACCCGTGGCCGAAGGCGCTCCCGTAGCCCGCTTTGTCGATGATGCCTCGGGCGATGCCGTCCACCTCGTGGGAGTCCACCCCGGGGCGAATGGCATCCATGGCCGCCAGTTGGGCTTCGCGAACGATCCGGTAGATCTCCCGCATTTTGTCCGGAACCCGAGGCCCGAGCCACGTGCGGGTCATGTCAGAGCAGTATAGGCGCCATCGGGCGCCCAGGTCCAGAATCACGGCGTCTTCTTCGGTGATGAGGCGCTCGGTGGGAACAGCGTGGGGCAAAGCCCCGTTGGGCCCCGAAGCGACGATGGGCGGGAAAGAGACGGCCTCGGCGCCGGATTCCCGTATGCCCTTTTCAATGGCCCATGCGATTTCCCTTTCGCTCAGCCCCGGGCCCAGCCCTTGCCAGACCCTGTCGAAAACCGATTCGGCAAGATCCAGGGCGTGACGCATCCTTTCGATTTCCGACGGGTCCTTGACCATGCGGAAGGCTTCCACCAGGGGTTCCTCCCCCCACAGCTCGGCCTCCGAATTCACCTCCCGGAGCGCCTGCTCCACGTGCCGGAACCGCTCCACCGTCAGATGATGGGCTTCCACGCCCAGCCGACGGATACGGAAGGATCGAAACACATCGGGCAGCACCTGGGTCCAGCCCTCCCGGTACACCACGAGCTCATAGCCCGGAGCTTCCCGCGAGGCCTGTTCTTCGTATCGAAAATCCGTGAGCAGAGCCTGTCGGTCAAAGCCGATGAGGAGCTGGCCGGAACTTTCCGTCAGGTTCATGTCTTCGGCTTCGAACCCGCTCAAATAGTAGCGGTTTTCCGGCACGGTAACGAGCACGGCGTCCAAGGCCAAGCTTTCCATTTTCTTTCTCAAGGCATGCAGCCGACCGGCAAAAGGATCCGGCACCATGTTCTCTCCTTTGCGGCGTCTTGACAGAACCGTCCGCCTCCATTAAGCAGAATGGGCTCGGCGTTTTTCAATTTATGCCCCTTTCCCAAGCAGTGGGGCGACCAAAGGTGCACCCATGTATGCACGCATGCTTGTTTTGCGTTTCCCCAAAGAGATTGTCGATAAACCCATCGTGACCAACCTCGTGCGCAATTACAACCTTTCTTTCAACATTCTTAAGGCCCAAATCTTTCCGCGCAAAGAGGGCCTCATGGTCATGGAACTTCGCGGAAACCGCAAGGATTATGAACGCGGCCTGCAGTACTTGAAAGATATCGGCGTCATCGTGGAATCCATCGCCCAGGGAATCCGCCGGGACGAGGAACGATGCTACCAGTGCGGCGCGTGCACGGCGGTATGCCCGACCGGGGCTTTACACATCAAACGGCCCGAAATGGAAGTCCTTTTCGATTCGGAACGGTGCAGCGCCTGCGAACTGTGTGTCAAGACGTGTCCGGCTCGCGCCATGATCGTCTTGTTCGACCAAAAGATGACCCTGGAAGTTTGACCGGCCCCTGGAGCTCCCCCTCCGGGGACGCATTCGGCACATCAAGGAGGTCACACCCCATGAATTACAGCGACACGGTCATGGACCATTTCATGAACCCGAGAAACGTCGGCGAACTGGAACATCCGGACGGCATCGGCCAGATCGGCAACATCAACTGCGGAGACATCATGCGCATGACCATCAAGGTTGCGGACAACCGCATCGCGGACATCAAATTCAAGACGTTCGGCTGCGGGGCCGCCATCGCCGTCAGTTCCATGGTGACGGAAATGGCCAAGGGAAAAACCTTGGAAGAAGCCGTTCGAATCAACCGCGACGATGTGGCTCTGGCTTTGGGCGGCCTTCCGGAAAAGAAGCTCCACTGTTCCAACCTCGGCACGGATGCCTTGAAAGCCGCCGTGAACGATTATTGGAAGAAGAACGGCCATCCGGAAAAGGTGGTGCCTTTGGAAGACGAGCATTTGGAACAGGAATCGGAACAACAGCATGCGTGTTGCCATAGCCCTGAGCGGGGGGATGGACAGTCTTCGAGCCGCATGGCTTCTTAAAGAGGCCGGCCATGAGGTGGTTGCCCTCCACATGCGGCTCTTTTCCCCATTGCCCGCCACCGGGCCCGGAGGCGCGCATGAATCCGATGCGGACAGGGAATCCCGCCTGCAGGTTCTCGCCTCCAGGCTGGGAATCCCTCTTTTTGTCGTGGACTGCCGTGAGCCCTTTGAGCGTTTCGTTATCCGCCCGTTTATCGACGCCTATCGGCACGGTCTGACGCCCAACCCGTGCGTTTTGTGCAATCCCGCCGTCAAATTCGGATTTCTCCTGGACAAAGCCTTGGAAATGGGCGCGGAAAGGCTTGCGACCGGCCACTATGTGCGAACGCAGGCCCCCCAGAACCCCGGCGGGCGCTATGCCCTTCGGTGCGGTGCGGATGCCCGAAAAGATCAGTCCTACTTCCTTTACGGCTTGAGCCAGCGTCAGCTTTGCCTGGCCCTTTTCCCCTTGGGCGACGAAACGAAAGAATCGACGCGGGCATGGGCCGGAGCCCTCGGTTTCGACGGGCTCATCCCCGAGGAAAGTCAGGAAATCTGTTTCATTCCGTCGGGGGATTACCGCCGCTTTTTTGAGGACCGCGCTCCGGAAGCCGTTCGCGGGGCGGAAGGCCCCGTTCGGGACACGACCGGAGCCGTGATCGGGCGCCACAAAGGCCTTTTCCGGTATACGGTGGGGCAACGCCGAGGCATCGACATCCCCTCCAGCGCGCCCTATTACGTTTTGGCTCTGGATCCCGAAACCAACACCCTGTGGGTCGGCCGATCCAACGAGCTGTTCGAGGCGGAAGCCTTGGTCGGCGCCCTCAACTGGGTGTCCATCGACCCTCCCACCGAACCTTTCCGCGCCATGGTGCGCCTTCGCCATCAGCACCGGCCCGCTCCCGCCGAAATCATTCCCTGCGGGGACGGCACGGCGCGAATCCGCTTCCATACGCCGCAGCGGGCCGTCACGCCGGGGCAGGCGGCCGTTTTTTACCGAGACGACCTGGTCTTGGGAGGCGGCCTGCTGCAAAAGAAAACCATGGAGCCGCCACGGCATGCGCGTCGCTCTTGAAACCCTGGGCTGCAAGGTCAACCAATACGAAAGTGCGGCTTTCCTGCAAGGTTTCGCCCGAGATGGCTGGCAGGTGGTCCCTTTTTGCCAAAGAGCCGACCTTTACGCGGTGCACAGCTGCACCGTCACCAACAAGGCCGCCTACCAGACGCGGCAGTTGCTACGCCGGGCGCTCCGGACAAACCCGGAGGCTCGGATCGCCGTCATCGGGTGCGACGCGCAGATCCACTGGCAACAGCTGGCCCGGGAACGCCTCGCCACCCACATCATCGGCACCCGGGAAAAATTCCATCTCCAAAGGTGGCTGAAACAGGAGGGCACCCTGGATGCGCCTTGTTGCGCCGTAAGCGATCCCCGCACGGAGGGCGCCCTGGACCCCCTGCCTTTGACCGGGCTTCCGAGCGATCGCAGCCGCGCCTTTTTAAAGATCCAGGACGGCTGCGACGCTTTTTGCACCTACTGCATCGTGCCCTTCAGTCGAGGCTGCAGCCGGAGTCTGGATGCCGAGGCGGCGATCCGACAGCTGGAAAGCTTTGCCCTGTCGGGCAGCAACGAAGTGGTCCTCACCGGGATCCACCTGGGCCAGTGGGGATTGGATCTTCATCCCCGGACGAACTTGGCCCGGCTCCTCATGAGGATCAACGAAGCGAGACGCCCCGCACGAATCCGTCTCAGCTCTTTGGAATCCAAGGAAGTCGACGAAGATTTCCTGAAGGTTCTGGCCGCCCTGCCATGGATTTGCCCTCATTTTCATATTCCCATGCAAAGCGGCGACGCCGAAATCCTTGCCGCCATGGGTCGCCCCTACGGGCCAGACGAATACGCCGAAACGATCCTTGCCCTCCATCGCCTGTTTCCCCGAGCCGCCTTGGGCGCGGACGTCATCGTGGGGTTTCCCGGAGAGACGGACCGACACTTCGCGCGCACGGTGCGGCTCGTGGAGGCCCTGCCCCTCACCTACCTCCACGTCTTTCCTTATTCACCGAGACCCGGCACGCGGGCTTCGGCCATGGAAGGGCGCATCGTGGGAAAAGCCTTGAAAGAAAGAACCCGGATTCTGCGCGATCTGGGGCGACGCAAAAAAAGGCTGTTTCAGGAACGCTTCGTGGGATCGGTCCTGGAAGTCCTGGTGGAAACGTCCTTGGGACCGGGCCTGTGGAGCGGCACTTCGGAAAACTACCTGACCGTGATTTTCCAAGAAAGTCGTTCAACCGCCGCTGGGAACCTGGTGCCCGTGCGCATCGACCGGGTGACCGATTCCGGCCTTTGGGGCACGCCCCTGGGCTGACCCGAGAATTTTTTGAAACCGGCTCCGGAATCGCCCTACCCTGTCTTGTTTCACATCCCGAGTGCGCCTCCCACACCGCACCCCTTCCAATGGCCTCGGTCATGGCCGGCAACCATGCTTCTCCAGGAGGTCTTGGCGCCCCCGCGTTCGTTTGCCGTTCTCTTTCGCGCTAGTTCGGCTCAAAGAGATAGAAGCTCATGAGCCGGGGATCCGGAGGATTGTCCGCGGTGAAGTTTTCCGTCTCTTCGCGGTACCGATCGAGCAGGGACGCCACGTACATCCAGGCGAGGCGCCGAGATGGGGGATCCTCGATCCGGCGGTGGATCTCTTCTTGAAACACGGCCTTCAGCTTTTCGGGCGTCGCCTCCCTAAAGAGCGTCGGCCACAGGGACACGGGGATCGGTTCCACGGCCCAGGAACCCGTGAGGAAGGTGGTCCCGGCAGCCGTAAAAAGGAGAACGCCCAGGGTCACTTCTTCCAAAATGCGCACCTGGCCTTCGGGCCACAGTCTCTTGCGAAGGTCTTCGGCCGAAACGGGCAGCCCAGAAAAGAGCGCCCCGAGGGATTCCACGACGGCGACGCATTGGCGGGCTTCGTGGAGATCCCGTCGGTCGTGGAGGAACGTTTCCACGAGCCGAGGCCGATCCACCCCCTCCAGGCGGCACATCTTGGGAGTTTTTTGAAGGAGGGCGCCGATTTTGTCCGCCCATGGGGCGTCCAGGATCGTGCGTCCCGTGGGCCATGCGGCAATCCACCCCTTGGTGACGATGGCCTTGAGCTTTCTTTGCAACCCGTAAACTTTTCCCTGGGCCGCGCGGAAGAGATGTTCCAGATAGACGCGTTCCAAAACGCCGTGGGCCAGGGATTCGTCCCCGGCGGTGAGCAGCTCCAAGCCCAAGTTGACCATGGCCGCCGCTTTTGCCGCCGCTTCGTGGAGATCTTCCGGAACGTCGGGAGCCAAGCCGTCGGCCACGACGATCTTGTTGGCGATGGCAGCCATTTCCCAGCGGAGCGCGTCGGCAACATGGGGATCGTCCAGGTCCGCCAGCACCCTCTGGAGCAAAGCCCCTTGTCGAACCACGGTGAGAGCGAAGCCCGGTGACGAAACCTCTTCGTCGTCCGAGACTGTGACGGGTACCGTCTTTTCGAAGGGGATGTCTCGAACATCAAGGGGCCTATAGATTTCCAGCGCGTCGTAGTAGTCCGGGATGGCCCGGTCTTCGAGACGCCCCCGGTGGAACCGATACGCCGCTTCTTCCATTTCGGGTTCCAACGCCCACAGGAGGTGGTCCATGAGTTCCTTGTAAAAGCCGTAGTGCGTTTCGAATAGATAGCTCAGCACCTCGCGGATCAGGTCTTCGAACTGGGGGTAATTGGTTTCCCAAAAGTACTGGTCGTCCAGGGTGTTTTTGGGGAGAAAGTCCCGGGCTTCCAACGGGTCGGTCTCTTCGGGCATCTGGGCCACGCGGACCCATTTCTTGAATAGGGAAACGAGCAGTTCGAAATCCGCCGCGTAAAGCCACGCCAGAAGGCGCCTCGGATCGGCGCGAAACACCCTGTCCAGCCACTGGAGGCCCGGCCCGGGAAGGATCTGGTCCTTTCGCCACATTTCCAGATCGAAGACGTGCGTGATCTGGTCTACGGAGGCCAAGGCCAGGAGGGGCAACGCGTCTTCGGCGCCGATTTCCTTGACCGTGAGGTAAAAATCCTGCTCGGGCATGGCCGCCACCACGGCCGCTGCATCCGGCCGGGCGATGATGGCCTCCATGCGCTGCTTGGCCGGAAGGGTCATGAGGTGCCGGACCATGGCCCGAGGCGGCAGTTTGCTTAATCGTTTGGTTTCAAAATCGATAACGTCTCTTTCCATGATCCTCTCGAAAGAAGGCTCCGGGCATGGCATGTCCCCAGGCGGAAGGCCGCGCGGGGCATAGACTCTTATTCGCCGGGGCGGTCAAAGTCAAGCCGCGGCCAAAGATTCCGCTTGATTGCGTGGGCTCGAATGCTTACGGTGATGCCTGGAAACGGCGCCGACACGGTGATCGAAACAAAGGAGTCCTCCTATGCTGCTTATCGAAGATCTGGAAGTGGAACTGGCCGGAAAGAAGATTTTGAAGCACATCGACCTGGAAATCAAACCGGGTGAGACGCACATCCTTTTCGGCCCCAACGGATCCGGAAAGACATCCCTGCTCATGACCATCATGGGCTATCCCCAGTACAAGGTCACGGGCGGAAAGATCATGTTCAAGGGCGTGGACATCACCCACCTGCCGATCAACGAACGGGCCAAGCTGGGTATCGGCATGGCCTACCAAAGGCCCCCCACGATCCACGGGGTCAAGACCCATCAGATGGTCAAGATTTGCGCTCAGGATCGGGAGGTGGACGTCTTGGAACTGGCCCGCAGGGTCAACTTCCAGGACTTCCTGGACCGGGACGTGAACGCGGGGTTTTCGGGAGGCGAAATCAAGCGCTCCGAACTCCTCCAACTCATGGCCCAAAATCCCGACCTCATGCTCTTTGACGAACCCGAATCGGGCGTGGACATGGAAAACATCTCCCTTGTGGGTCAAACCATCGCCCGACTCCTTCAAAAGGAATGCACCCCGACGGACATTAAATCCATGCTTCAGGTGAAACGGGAACGGACCAAGATGGGTCTCATCATCACCCACACGGGCCATATCCTGGAATATGTGAACGCGGATAAGGGTCAGGTTCTTTTCGACGGGGTGCTCAGCTGTTCGGACAATCCCCGAGGCATCCTGCAGTGCATCAGCGAAATGGGTTACGAGGAGTGTGTACGATGCCAAATCGCGAACAATTGAAGCAACGAGCCCTCAAAGCCGTCAACAAGCCGGCGGCCATCGGGACGGATATCGATCTCGGGCAGTTCGACCAGAGCCCCGTGGAACACCGGCCCTTGGGTCATGATGAGCTGTTGTCCCTTCCGGCCATCGAAAAGCAACGGCTCCTCATGGCGGGCATCGATGTGACGGAATCGGAGCGCAGCGGAACTTACATCCAAAAAGATACATCCGTGGTGCGCTGCGGCACCAAGCAGGAAGGCATTGAAGTCCTCCCCATCAAGAAGGCTCTGGAAAAGTACGATTGGATTTGGGATTATTACTGGAAACTCGTCGCCGTCGATGCGGATAAATACACCGCCGCCGTGGAACTCAACCTCCATGACGGCTACGTCATCCGCGCCTTACCGGGGGCCAAGTCCATCTATCCCGTCCAGGCCTGCTTGTACCTCGACAAGCAAAACCTCCAGCAAAACGTCCATAACATCATCATTGCCGAAGAAGATTCGGAGCTGCACATCATCACGGGTTGTTCCACATCGCCCCACATGACGCGCGGAGCCCACGTGGGCATTTCGGAATTCTTCGTGAAAAAGAACGCCAAGTTGAGCTTCACCATGATCCACAACTGGGCGGAAGACATGGCCGTTCGGCCCCGGTCCGTGGCTCGGGTCGAAGAAGGCGGCCTGTTTCTGAACAACTACGTGTGCATGAAGCCGGTCCGATCGCTCCAGATGTATCCGACCACGCACTTGGTCGGGGATAATGCCGTCGCGCGGTTTTACAGCATCATCGTGGGCAGTCCGGGATCCGAATACGACGTGGGTGGCCGCGTCTATCTCAAAAAACCCGGCACACGGGCGGAAATCGTGGCCCGCACCATCAGCAACGGCGGGAAGATCATCGCGCGAGGCCACCTCATCGGCGAAGTGCCGGACATTAAGGCGCATCTGGAATGCAAAGGCCTCATCCTCAACGGCGGCATCATCCATGCCATCCCGGAGCTAGAAGGCCATGCGGACGGCGTGGAGATGAGCCACGAGGCGGCGGTGGGAAAAATCGCGGCGGAAGAGATCGCCTACCTCATGTCCCGCGGCCTGAGCGAAGACGAGGCGACGGCGACCATCGTGCGAGGCTTCCTCAGTGTGGACATTCCCGGGCTGCCGCCGCAGCTCAAGGCGGAAATCGACCGGGCGGTGGAGCAAAGCGACAAGACGGTCATGTAAGACCTAAGGTCCCCAGGCCCCCAGGCGACACAAATGCAGTGCCTGAGAGGGCAAACGCCGGGCCAAAAGAAATGGGCTCTCACGCCTCGGCGTGAGGGCCCCCCCAAAAGGGAGACGTTATGAAAGCGGCTCTACGATGCCTGACTTTGCTGGTGATCATGGCGGTCGCCCTTTCCGCTCACCCGGTTTCGGCCGCGGATGGGGTTCCACCCTCGCAAACGGCGGCACAAGGAAGCCCGGACGGCGGGATCATGATTGCAGACGTTTTGATCGCCCGCCCCATCGGGATCGCCGCCTGCGTCCTGGGCCTCGTGGGAACGGTGCTTGCCGCGCCTTTTGCGGCCGCCTCGGGAAACATGGACGAAGTGACTCAGCGCCTCGTCCAGGACCCTTTCGCTTACACCTTCCAAAGGCCCGTGGGGTATTTCCCCGGGGAACTACCCGCGCGGTGAGCCGCGCCGCCTGCCTGCACCGCCCTTTTTGCCCTGACGGCCTGCGGCGGTCCCCTTCGGGGCGCACTGTCGGCCGGACAAGGCCATGGGATCAGCCGGCGATGACCTTCTTAAGGTCGATTTGATACCGCTTCATGCGGTTCCACACCGTAACGCGGCTCACCCCCAGAAGACGGGCCGCCTCGCTTTGGTTTCCTCCGGCCTGCTGCAGCGCCTCGATGAGTTCTTGGCGCCGATCTCGCTTCTTAGACCGTGCCGAACTCCCGGATCCCGATAAAGAACTCACCGCCGTCGCCTCCACCGTGCACACGGCGCTTTGACCCTGGGTCACATGCGGGGGCAAATGTTCCGGTCGGATCAGGCCGTCTTCCGCCACGACGCAGGCATATTCCAATGTGCTTTTCAGTTCCCGCACGTTTCCCGGCCAATCGTAAGCCATGAGCGCCGCCATGGCCTGGGGATGGACGCCTTGAATGTTCTTTCCTTTGCGGCGCTGCTGGTCGAGGAAAACATCCACCAAGAGGGGCAGGTCTTCCATTCTGTGGCGCAAGGGGGGCAGGTGTATGGGAATGACGTTGATCCGGAAGAAAAAATCCTCGCGGAAGGCCCCTTCCCGGACCATTTTGGGAAGATCCCGGTTGGTGGCCGTAATGATGCGCACATCCACGGGAATGGGCCGGTGATCCCCGACCCGTTCCACGGTCTTGTTTTCCAGAACGCGCAGGAGCTTGACCTGGATGGACAGGGGCACGTCCCCGATTTCATCCAAAAAGATGTCTCCGCCGTTGGCCGCTTCGAAACGCCCTTCCCGGTGACTCGTCGCCCCCGTGAAGGCGCCTTTCACGTGGCCGAACAGCTCGCTTTCCAAGAGCGATTCATTGAGGGCCGCGCAGTTGACCTGGATGTACGGGCCGTTGCGATGCGGCCCCAGGTCGTGAATGGCTCGGGCGATGAGCTCTTTTCCCGTGCCGCTTTCTCCGTAAATGATCACCGGAGCATCGCTTTGCGCCGCCTTTTCGGTCAGATCGAAGACCTTCTGCATGACGGGGGAGGTGCCGATGATGCCGCGAAAGCCCTTTTCACTGTCCAAGAGGCGGGAGAGGCGCACGATCTGTTCTTCTTTGCGGTCCAGTTCGGAAATGTCCGTAAGGGTTTCCACGGCGCCGATGACCCGGCCGTTTTCATCCTTCAAAACGGAGGCGTTTTTAAGCACGTGCACGTAGCCGCCGTCTTTTCGCACGACGACGCACCGCTTGTGGTGCAGACTTCCCGAGACGAAAAGAGAGCACCAGACAGGGGCGCCGTCGCGCCGCTCCCCTTCGCAGCTGTCGCAGTGGAACAAAGTGCAGGACTTGCCCAGGAGTTCCTTCCGCGTGTAGCCGGTAATGCGGCAGAGCGCTTCGTTGACCAAGAGGATGGATCCCTCCGGAGCGACCACCATCAGGCCGTCGTTCATCGTGTTGACGATCTGTTCCAAGTACGCGCGAATATCGGCCATGCTTTCCCCTTCGATCCATTGCAGGCGGCGATGACCGAAGAAGCCGCGACAAGCGTCTTCCCCATGGGACGAAAGCCTTACCGCAGAAATCGGGCGTCGGCATTGCCGCAGGATTTGCGTTTCTCCGCTTGAAGACACCGAGATTTCTTTAATCCATTGGCTTTCAGAAAAAAAGTCCTCGAAGAATCCATGGATGGAACCGGTGGGATAGGGCCGCGGGCGTGGCGCAGTGGAAGGCGAGGGATTCGTCCCGAAGGGGCGCTGCCCCTTGCGCCGGGCGGGGCTGGAGTGCCTCCTTCGGGAAAAATCCATGTGGCGGCGGGACTCTTTCAATACACCAGCGTGGCTTTGGCCTCCAGGATGTGCTGGGTCAAGGCTCCGGCGGCCGTCACTTGGGCGCCGGCAATGAGTTCGCTTTCCTCGATGCGCCGTTCCTTGATGCACGGGCCGCACACCAGGATTTTCCCTCCAGCGTCCACGTAGTTTTGGACCAGGTCCTTCAGGGGAGGGAGACCCGCCGCAAAGACGTGCTGCAGGCATCCGTGCGTGGCCAAAAACACCGCCGGTCCCTGGAGGACCACGACGGCTTCCACGTCCATGGCCTGGGCCGCGTTGGCCAACACGAAGGGAAGGCTTGCCCGTTCCGGGTCGTCCCCGGCATGGGTGACGATGTAGACGATCTTTTCCGTTTCGGCCATTGTGCAACTCCTTTTGATGGTGGTTTGATCCGCCGGGCGGCTTGGGTGGGCGTTGGGTCAAGCGAAGCGAAGCCCGAAAAAATCACGGCCGCGCCTCAACACTCCCTGTCATGCCCTCAGGGCGGGCATGGTTTTGCGATGGGGGCTCTAAAAAGTTTCTGACAAGGTAGGATGCGAAATCCTGCACGTCCGCACCAACCTTCTTGAGGTTCCCCAAGCAGATGGGACACATGGCAAGGATCGGGGCTCCGGTTTTCTCCAATTGGGCGACCCGACGTTCCATGATCTGCCGGGACAACGTGGGCGAAACCGATTCGGCCGGGCCGCCGCAGCAATGGGTGAGCGTCCCCGACTGCTGCACGTCGCAGACCGTCACTCCCGCTTGGCGAAGCACTCGGCGCGGCACGTGAGACACCTTCAGGTACCGGCCGAAAAAGCAGGGATCGTGCACCGTCACCCGGTGCCCGTTTTGGGGCGCATGGATGCGCAGCAGTTCGAAGTAAGGCCGCACGTCGAAAGAAACCCCAACGAACTTGGGATACAAGACCTTGAAGGCGTAAGTTGTGTGCGGGTCCACGGTGATGAGCGTTTTCGCACCGGCGTGCGTCAGCCGACCGGCCACGAATCGGGCGTGCTCCAAAAAGGCGTCGTAGTCGCCCAGATCGTAGAGGAGGATCCCACTGTAGAAGTCCAGTTCCGGCCGGTAGGCAAACCGGATGCCCGAATGGCGAAGGAGTTTCACCACGTCCTGGAGGATCCGATCATACGGGGCCCGCTCCTTGGGCCTGACCATGAAGAGGGATCCCAGTTGCACGAGTCTCTTGGGAATCCACGTGCCGTAGCCCACAAAGGGCGCCCAGCGTGTGTCTTCCAAGCGCTCCAGGTGCCCCGTGATCTTTTCGATGAAGGGCACGGATTGGACCATCAATCCCGTGGCCAATAGGGTGTCGCCGTCCCGGCTCAGCCCCATGCCTTTCCACCATCGGTTCATGGCCCACGGAAAGGCCCCGAAGGGATTTCGAGTCGCCCGCACGTTGCCCGCAATGAGATCAATGATCGACTTGGGATGATACATGACCGTTTCTCCTCCAATGGTGGAGCACATAGCGGCGAAGAGCCAATATGAGCTCGCCGGGATCGGCTTCCCGCGGGCAGGTCTGGGTGCACAAGCCGCAGTGAAGGCACCGCCACAGATCCGCCCCCCGTTCGAGGATCCGATCGACGGCGCCGATTTGGGCGTAGCGGATCATCCTCCGAGGGAAATGCTCTTCGATGAGCGGACAGATGGCGGCGCAGGTGCCGCAGTGAAAACATTCCAGGGTTTTGGCCGCCCCGAAACGTTCCAGTTCCTCGGAAAACGACAGGTTGACGAGAGCCATCGAAGGCCTCCATGGGGTCTGAAAGGACCGGTTTTCCACTTGTGGGCCGGAGGTTGGAAGACATCTCCGCCCTGTTACCCTCTCCCCTCCCCCAAGGGGGAGTGGAAATCTCTTGCCTGAGTGGCTTCTCTTCTCAAAACCGCCCTATTGTGATGCAGGGCGGGAATCGTTCGCCGGGCCTGTTTCAGCCAGGCGGTAAGCAAAGTAGGCGCCCCTTTTTTCCCCTTCCGCGAGCAGGCCGTACTTTTTCAGCGAGGCCGTCCACCATAGGACCTCATGGGCGGGCAGGCCGGTCGCTTCCGCCATCTCCGGCACCGTTTTCGCTCCACTGCGAAGCGCCTCCGTCAGGGCCGCAATAATTTTCTTTTGCGCCTTCACGTCCGCCGTGACGCGCTGCACGGTGTCCTTGCGAAGAGCCCGCATTCGTTTAAGGATTTCCCTGTGCGCTGACTTTTTCGAAACCTGTTCCCCTTCCATGGTTTTATCCTTTTGCGTTTTTCGAAAAATTTTCCGCACACGTTACGCCGCCTGGTCCGAGACGATGGCATCCACCATGGCTTCAAACTGGGCCAACGTGGAGCCCTTGACCTGGATGGCGCCTGTAGGGCACACGGCGACGCATGCGCCGCAGCCGAGGCAGAGCGCGGAAACCACTTGAGCCCGGCGCACCGTCCGGCCGTCTTTTTCCGTTTCCACCATGCGGATGGCCCCGTCCCGCAGGCAGGCGTCCACGCAGGCCCCCGTGCCTTCGCATTTTTCCGGGTCAACTTCCGCGACGAAAGGATCCAGTTGGACGGAGCCTTTGGCCAGAAGCACGGCGGCCTTTGAGGCCGCCGCAGAAGCGGCGTTGCACGATTCGCCGATATCCATGGGCGCCTGGCAGGTCCCGGCGAGCAAAAGACCGGCGGTCGCCAGTTCCACGGGCCGCAGCTTGGGATGCACTTCCAACAAGAAGCCGTCCGCGCCCACGGGAAGCTTCATCATGTCCACGAGATCCCCGATATCCGAGGGTTCCATGCCCACGGCGAGGACGACCAGGTCGGCGGGGATTTCCACCTCTTCGCCGAATGTCAGAGTGTCTTGAACACGAACGACGATGGGAAACGGGAAGGTGCCCTCGGAGCGTTCCACCCGGGGCGGGTTTTCGGGTTCGAACCTCAGGAAGAGAACCTTGTTGCGCGCCGCCTGCTGGTAAAGCTCCTCCTGTCCTCGGCCGTAAGCTCGAATGTCCCGGTACAATTCAAACACCCGCGTGCCGGGAAAACGTTCCCGAACCTGGTTGGCGGCGAAAAGGGTCGCCGAACAACACGTGCGCGAACAGTACTCGTTCAGGCGCCCGGAGGCGTTTTCCTCATGAATGCCGGGAATCTGGCGGCTTCCCACGCAGTGGATCATGGCGATGCTGCGGATGGGCCGTCCCCTGAAGGTCAAGAGGGCACCGGAGGGGTCGGCGTCCCGGAGAGCCTCGACGAATTCGGGAAGTGTGATCACTTCCGGGAATTCTTCATAGCCGTATTCTCCCCGGCGCGGCGTGTAGGGCTTGAATCCGGTGGCGAGAACCACAACGCCGGTTTCCACGCGAAACCGGTTCTTGGCCTTCGGAGCGGGGCGGATCAGGGCGCCTTTGGACGGAACGTAGACGGGACCGTTTCCGGTCAAGGCCTCTTCGGCACGGCGCAGGGTGTCGTCCGCTTCCTGAAGTGGTGCCGTTTCCACCTCCAGCGAGAAGTTCCCGACGTAGCCTTCAAAGCCCACGATGCGCGCACAGGGATGAAAGGCGATGGAGCCGTGTTCTGAAATGCGCCGGGCCAGGGACAGGATGAGTTCGCAGGCCGGCTCGCCCGTCGGGGCCACACGGTCCAGGGCCGCCGTGCGGCCGCCCATCCACGGCGTTTTTTCCAAGAGATCCACGGCAAACCCTCTTTCCGCAAGATCCAGGGCTGCGCGCATGCCGGCGATCCCCGCCCCGATCACCGTCGCGTGCTGTTTCGCCTCCACCCGCAGCGGTTCCAGGGCTTCCAGCCGACGTGCTTTGGCGGCCGCCGCCGCGATGAGTGTGAAGGCCTTGTCCGTGGCGGCATCCCCGTGATGCACCCAGCTTACCTGTTCCCGGATGTTTGCGTGTTCGTACACGTAGGGGTTGACCCCGGCCCGTTCCAGGACGCGCCGGAACGTCGTCTCATGGAGGCTCGGCGAGCAGGAAGCCACCACCACCCGGTCCACGAGGCCTTGTTTCAGGTCGTCCAAGATGAGTTCCTGGCCTGGGTCGGAACACATGAACATGTTGCGCCGAGCCGTCACCACCCCCGGGATGCTCTGCGCCCTCTCACAGAGGGCCTCCACATCCACATGATCCGAAATGTTTCCGCCGCAATGGCAGATATAGACGCCCACACGCGCTTCTTTCGCCTCGTTCGGGGACGGTTTGTCACGATTTTCCATGGACATTCTCCTTGGAAACCGGCGGTGCGGCGGCTCAGGCTGCACGCCCCGCCACCTTCTTGCGCCCGGCCAGATAGGTCGCCGCATGCATGGCGGCGGCGCTCGCCTCCGCAATGCTGTCCACAATATCCTTGGGGCCTGCCGCCGCGCCGGCGGCAAAGATGCCCGCCTCACCCGTCCAGGTCGGGGCGAGCTTGGGTTCGGGGCCTGAGATGAAGCCGTCGGATCCCGTCATGATGGGCGCCCGACCCGCCGGGTTCCACCCGGGAACCTTTCCGAGGGACAAGACCACAAGATCATGGGACGCCGCACTCACGCCGCCGTCCATCTGATCTTCGTATCGCACGGTCACGGAACCGTCTTCGCCCGGTTCGATCAAGGCTACCTTGGCCTTGACGAAGCGGATACCCATGGCCTGCGCGTTTTGGAAAAACTGCTCGTAGTTCTTCCCGAAGGCGCGGATGTCCATGTAATAGATGGTAATGTCCGCAAGGGGGAGCGCCCCGGAAAGGAGCATGGCCTGCTTGATGGCATACATGCAGCACACCCTGGAACAATACGGAATCCCGAGGCTTTTGTCCCGCGATCCGGCGCACTGGACGAAGGCGATGGAATCGGGTTCCCTGCCGTCGGATGGACGGAGCACTCGGTTGTACGGCCCGTGGGGCGCCAAGAGCCGCTCCATCTGGAGCGCCGTGATGACATTGGGGACCGCGCCCCTGCCGTACTGGGCCTTGTCCTCCAGGGGGGTCACGGAAAAGCCCGTGGCGACGACAGCCGCGATGGCTTCGATGACGAGAGTGCGGGGTTCCTGGTCGTAGCGCACGGCGTCGGTGGGGCACACCGTCGCGCAGGTGCCGCACAGCATGCAGTGGTCCGGATCCATGACGGCGATTTGAGGAACCGCGTTGGAAAAGGGGACGCAAATGGCTTTTCGGGCGGCGAAGTTGCCCTGGTCCGGGTCGGGCACGTAAACCGGGCAGTGGTATTCGCATTGGCGACACCCGATGCAGCGCGTCTCGTCCACATAGCGGGGTTTTTTCCGCACCTGAGCCCGGATCATGCCCGATGCGTCCCTTTGTAGAGTTTCCAGCTCGCAGTAAGTGAAGAGCGTGATCTTTTCGTGGTGCGCCGCCGCGGCCATTTTGGGGGTCGTGATGCAGCTGGCGCAGTCCAGAGTGGGAAAAACCTTGGACAGGCGGATCATGGTGCCGCCGATGGTCGCGTCCTTTTCCACGACGGCCACCGAATAGTCCTGGTCCGCCAGGTCCAGCGCCGCCTGAAGACCGGCGATCCCTCCTCCGATCACGAGCGCATCGAAGCGATGGGTTTCATGCGATGCCATAAGGGTCCTTTCCTACGCCGTCATCGCCCGGGGCGTCTCAGCACCCGGCGTCGTGGGCGGGCTTTCCGTGCCCGGCGGTCCCAGCTCCTGGACGAGGGCGTGCATCTGCTTCACTTCGTTGACGAAGGCCCGGGTGCACACGGTGCAGATGGACGTCAGCCGCAGGCGCCGAATGTCCAGGCCGCGTTCCTTCATGATCTGGTAGACGCGGTCGATGCACTTGGCCAAGGCCTCGTAGGCTCCCTCGTAAGGGCATTCCACCCCGCAGCTCATGACGATGATCCCGGCAATGCCCTTGGCGAAACAGTCCAGATAGAACTTTTCCGGGAAGAGCACCGGAGCCTTCACCTTGATGATGTAGGTGTTGGCGGGGTAGCTCATGTGCGCCTGCCCGACGGCATCGGCCCCCGGGTAGGCGCAGCTTTCCGTCGCCAAAATCAGGATCTTTCCCTTATAGGGCGCGGTGTCCATGACGTATCCCCGTTACTTCTTGCGCATGACGAAGATGCGCTCGTAGCCGTCGGCGGGAAGATGCCCCAAGTACTCGTGCCCCACCTTTTTCGCCCAGACGGGGATGTCGTTTTTCGTGCCCGGATCGTTGGAAAGGATTTCCAAAACATCGCCGACCTTGACCTTGCCAATGGCCTTCTTGGCTTCCAAAAGGGGGCCCGGGCAGGCGCTGCCTCGAGCGTCCACAACCGAGGCGGGCTGAAGGTTTTGCAGATCCATGGATGTCATCGTCTTGCTCCTTTTGCTCATGGGCTCACATCGATGTTTTCCAAAACCGTCGCCCACACTCAGGGCAAAGCCCGTGCCAGGCGGGTCTTTCCCCATAAGGGGCGCCGTTTCCCAAGGATCCGCCGGCTTTGCCTCCCCCCATCCCCCCATGCCGCTTGCGCCTTCGAAAAAGGCGCGGGGCCGCACTCCCCATGGAACGCGCCCCTGGGGAACAGTGTGTTAAAGTCTGAACAGATGTTTTGTTCATGATTAAACAGGCGCTAAATTTTGGGGGCACACAAGGGGGGATGCATTTTATCGAGGCGTCATTATTCAACTTATGGCACAAGAGGGAGGAGGCCCTAGGGTTCGGCAAGATTGTTGCTTAAGGGGGTGTCCCTTGAGCGTCGGGAGGCCCCGGGCGGTGCTGGAGGCGGCCGCACGGGGGTTGGGTCGGGATCCATTTGTCGAGAGGAAAGGAGAAAGGCCATGAAGTTATGTTTTGTCATTTCCATCGGATTCGAGCGGTCGGGGTCTGCGACGCGGGCCATGCAGTTTGCAAGCATCGCCGCCGAGCAAGGGCATCACGTGGAGGTCTTCCTCATCGACGATGCCATTCATTGGGCGCAGATCGGCATGGCGGAAGGGATCCGCTCTTCGACGGGCGAGCACATGAAAGACCTTCTGGACACCCTCATCGCCCGAAAAACCCCCATTCACGTGTGCAAGGCCTGTGCGGACAAGCGGTTGGTCTCGCCCGATGACCTCATCGCAGGGGCGGTCATTTCGCCGGCACCGGTCCTTGTAAAGATGATCGGCGATCCCGAGTACAAGGTCCTGACTTTTTAGAATTTCCAAAATCATCCGGGACCGGCGCCTTCGGGCCTGGCGGGTCTCACCGTCGCCCGAAGGGCGCCGAGTCCGGCAGCCGAGTAGATTTGGATGCCCGAAGGGTTAGCCGTGAAATTGTCGGCATTAGGGGTTTGCTGTGCGATGAAATTTTGCCATTATGGGGGAGCGTCTTTTGAGCGCAGTGACCGCTGAGGGCGGGAGGATACGACAATGCACCGAGTTTCTCATTCCTTTTTGTCAAGGATCTCCGCTGCCGCCATGGCGGCGGTCGTGCTTTTCGCCATGGCGCCGGAAAGCCGTGCCGCCGACAACGCCCCCCTTCAAAAACTCGTCGCCAACATCCATTGGCTGGGCCACGACGCCTTTCGCATCGACGGCAACGATGCGGTCATCTACATCGACCCCTACCGGCTCAAGGGCGGCCCTGCGGCCGACTTGATCCTCGTCACACACGATCACGCCGACCACGCATCCCCGGCTGATGTGGAAAAGATCCGCAAGGCGGATACGGTCATCGTGACCACGGCCGCTGCGGCATCGAAATTTTCCGGAGAGGTCCGAACGGTCAAACCCGGCGATGAAATCAGCGTGAAAGGGGTCGGCATCCGTGCCGTTGCGGCCTACAACCTCACCAAGTTTCGAAGTCCGGGAGTGCCCTTTCATCCCAAGGAAGCCGGCCACGTGGGGTTCGTCGTCACGGTGGACGGGGTCCGGATCTATCATGCCGGAGATACGGACCTCATTCCGGAAATGGCGGGACTCGCCCCGGATGTGGCGCTCCTTCCGGTAAGCGGCACCTACGTGATGACCGCAGAGGAGGCCGTGGAAGCGGCGGCATCCATCGGCCCGAAGGTGGCCGTCCCGATGCATGTGGGGGAAGGGATCGGTACCTTGGAAGATGCCGCACGTTTTAAGTCCAAGGCCGGCGTTCCCGTGATCGTTCTTCCCATGGAAAAATGACCCAAGGAGCCTCCCATGACGAGCCGAGGATTTTCCGGAAAATTGCTCGAACCTTTTCCCCTGGGCGACTTGGCGCTCAAGAACCGAGTGGTCATGGCGCCCATGACGCGGTCCCGGGCCGGCGAAGAACGTCGCGCCAATCCTCTCATGGCCGAATACTACGCCCAACGGGCTTCAGCGGGCCTGATCATTACGGAAGCGACGGTTGTTTCCAAGCAAGGCATCGGCTGGCTGAACACCCCCGGCTTGTATCATAACGAGCAGGCCCTTGCGTGGCGGCTCGTCACGGATGCCGTGCACGCCCACGGAACGCCCATCTTTGTGCAGCTTTGGCATTGCGGGCGAGCGTCCCACAGCAGCTTTCAGGAAAACGGCGCCCTTCCGGTCGCCCCGTCGGCCGTCAAGCTGAACGGCGACACCCTTCGCACGCCCATCGGCAAACAGCCTTATGAAACCCCGAGGGCTTTGGAGACGGAGGAAATTCCAGGCATTGTGGAAGACTATCGAAAAGCGGCCGAACGGGCCAAGGAGGCCGGCTTCGACGGGGTGGAAATCCATGCCGCAAACGGCTACCTCATCGACCAGTTCCTCCAATCGCGCACCAATCACCGCACGGATCGCTACGGCGGCAGCGTGGAAAACCGATACCGGTTCCTGGACGAGGTGGTTCGCGCGATCCTGACGGTTTGGCCCTCCTGGCGCGTCGGGGTGCGCCTCTCTCCCAACGGCGTCTTCAACGACATGGGATCCCCGGATTTCCGGGAAACTTTTCTCTACGCCGCGCGACAGCTCGATTCCCTGAACCTCGCTTACCTCCACATCGTCGACGGGTTGGCTTTCGGCTTCCACGGCCTTGGCGATCCGATCACACTGCAGGAATGCCGCACCGTTTTTCGAGGCCCGCTCATGGGCAACTGCGGCTACACGCGCGAATCGGCGGACGCCGCCATCGCCGAAGGCCATGCGGATCTCATTTCCTTCGGCCGCCCGTATCTCAGCAATCCGGACCTGGTGGAACGCTTCGCCAACAACTGGCCCCTGAATCCCGAGGCCGACCCTCGAGTGTGGTATTCCTTCGACGCCGTCGGCTACACGGACTTTCCCCGCTACGGGGAGGCCCACGCCTGAAAACAGGAGCCCCGACGTTTTTGCACATCCCGGGTTCTTATCCGTTCCGTGTCCCCTTCCCTTTTGATTTCCTGGGAAACCAGGGGATAAAGGTGGAGGTCCGTTCCACGTAGTCTCGGTATTCGGGACGGGTTTCGGTCAGGGTTCGCTCCAAGAGGGTGACGCCGGAGACGCGAAGCAAAAGGAACGTGATCAGGGCGGGAGAAACGAAGGTCCATCCGCCGCCGGGGACGGAGAGGGCGATGAGGAACATTCCCCACCAGACCAGGGTTTCTCCGAAATAATTGGGGTGGCGGCTGTAGGCCCAGAGGCCCCGATCCATGACCTTCCCTCTATTTGCCGGATCTTTTTTGAACCGCAGGAGCTGGTAATCGGCGATGCTTTCGATGACGATCCCCGCCAGGGCGACGGATCCTCCCACCAGGTCCGTCATCGTCAGATGATCGGGATAGGGAACGAGGCACGCCCACTGGACCGGCAGGGCGATGATCCACAGCAGGACCGCTTGCAAGCCGAAAACCGCAAAGAGGCTCACCCTGGGAAACGCCGCGCCGTGCTTTTCCCGCATGGCCCGGTAGCGCGGATCCTCTCCCTTTCCCCAGCTGCGGTAAGTGATGTGGGCACATAACCGAAGGCCCCACAGGGTGGTCAGCCCCACGACCAAAAGGGTGCGCCGCCCGTATCCGGGCCCCAAGAACGCCGCAACCCACGCCACGACGACGAATCCCAAACCCCAGAAACGATCGGCCAGAGAAGCGTTTTTTTTGATCACCGTGAAGGGCCACAAGCCGATCATGAGGATCAGCGCGGCCGCAAGCGATGAAGTGAAAACAAGGGTTACGGGCGCCATGGGCCGGAACTCCTTTCCGACAAAGCGCGGCGAAGCGCCGCGTGCGTTTTTCGATCCAGGGGATAGGCCCATGCCACGGCCATGGCAAAGGCGTTGCAAAGGCTCGGCACCAGGGCATACAGGAGGCGCAGCCGCACCAGGACCGGTTCGCTCTGCACCACGTTGGGTTCGTACCCGGCGTGGCCCAGAAGCATCAAGGCCGCTCCCACACCCACCGCCGCCGCCAGTTTCTTTGCAACAGACCAAACGCCAATGTAAAACCCTTCCAGCCGCTCTCCGGTGAGCCACTGATGATAGTCGATGACGTCGGCCTGCATGGCAGACGGCAAAGCGACCGTCCCGCCGAAGCCCATGCCGGAGAGGAAAACCAGCCCGGCATAGAGCACCTCATCCCCGCGGCCGAGGAAAAAGACTCCCGCGAAGGCGCTCGTGTTGATCGCCATGGCGGCCATCCACGCTTCCTTCTTTCCGAAAGCGGTCGCCAATCGAATCCAGGCGGGAAGGAAGACGATCCCGGTCACGAAGTAGATCATGAGGTACACATCGGCCTTGGCAGACCCCAAGACATACTGGACATAATAGAGAATCAAGGTTGCCGGCAGGTTGCTCCCGAAAGCACTCACCGTGTAAGCAAATAAGAGAATCACGAACGGACGGTTTTTGAGCGACGCTTTGAGGTTTTGCCGGAAGCTCAACGGAGCCGCAGGCCATGAGCCCAGGGGGTGTCTTTCGTGCACGCGTGTTGCGCACACGATGCACGCCGCAACGAGAAACGGGGCGTAGAGGGCTCCCATGAGCCGAAACGTGGTTCGCTCCCCTTCCCCAGTCTCCGGAAGCGGAAGGAAGGCCCCGAGCAGCGCCGGAAAAGCGGCCGCCATCAGGATGCCCGCAAGGACGAACCCGTCTCGAAGGCCGAGCAGGCGTGTTCTTTCGTCGTAGTCCAGAGTGATTTCAGGACCCAGGGCTTCATAAGGGACTTCCACGATCGTCCAGAAAAGAAAGACGGCGAAAACGCATATGGAGAACCACCATCGAAGGGGATCCCCGGACCATGCCGGGGGATGGAACAACCCCCAGAGGGACGCCGCCAGAGGAAAGGCTCCGAAAAGGATGTAGGGGCGTCGTCGTCCCAGGGACGTTCGAGTTCGGTCGGAAATCCAGCCGCATAGGGGATCGCTCAAGGCGTCGAAAAGCCGGACGGCCAGAAGGACCGATCCGGCGCTGGCCGCCGAAAGGCCCATGACATCCGTGTAAAATTTAGGCATATAGACGTAGACGGGAATGCCCACGACGGCCAATGCGAGGGCCGGCAGAGCGTAGCTGATGCGCAAACCGAGGCGGACCCGCTCGGATGGGTCCACGGCAGAGGGAAGGGAGCGGTCCATGACGCAAAATCCTATACGCGATTGCGGGTCCTCACCCAATTGCGTGTCCAGCACCGCCTCCGACCCGGCGCGCCGCATCGACCCCATGCCGGTGACGGTGCCCCCGGCGCGTCTCATGGCGGAACTGGAAAAGATCCTCACGGCCATGCCCCGCACGACCATCGTCGAACGCCGGTCCGATTTCCTCCGAGCCGAAGTCCGAAGCCTCTTGGGCTTCGTGGACGATGTGGAATTCTTTGTGGATCCGTCGCATAACCTTCTCCACATGCGTTCGGCATCCCGCACCGGGTATTGGGACCTGGGCGTCAACCGAAGGCGCTTGGAAACCGTCCGCTCCCAGTTACGGCGCCGCTTGGGATGAAACCGGTGCCCGTCACGTCAACCATCGGTCCAGCCGAAAGGCGACGGCGTTCACCACGGCGCATAACACCCCTCCCCAAGCCGTGTCGGCGAAACTCAGCGGAACCGGCCAGCGGGCCAGGGTGGACAGGTTCGTAAAATCATAGACGCCGTAGAGCGTCACCCCGTAGAGAAACCCCCAAAGCAGGGCCGATAACAGACCGAACTCGGGGTTGACCCGCGGCAGGGCAAAAAGGAGGATCCCCAGGGGGATCAGCAGGTACACGATCACAGCGGCCCACCACAGGGGGGCAAGGGCATCGCCGTTGCGCCGAGCCAGATCGCCGAGCTGCGCCTTGTAAAACTTGGGCATGATCAGGCCCAGGTAGCTGAGGTCGATGGCGAGAAAGATCGCGGTGGTGAGAACGTAGAGTTTCAGGGCATGCCACATGGAGCGCTCCTTTCCTCGAGAGCCTTGGCTTATCGGGAACAAGGGGTTACACAGACAAGCTAAGCGTCTTGAGCCCGTTTTCATCCCCTGACACCAAAAAAAGCGGAGCCTTTCCATGAACCATCCACACGGCTGGAATATCGCGGTCATCGGGGCCGGCATCTCAGGCATCGCCGCGGCTTACGTTCTTCAGCGCGCACACCGGGTCACGATTTTCGAACGCAACGAATCCCTCGGGGGGCACACCCGCACGGTGGTCGTGGACGACGGCTCCGACGCCGGACTTCCCGTGGATACAGGATTCATCGTTTTGAACGACCGCACCTATCCCTTGCTGCTCGCCTACTTCGACCAGCTGGGCGTGCGCCTGCGCAAAACCGACATGGCTTTTAGCTACTGGAACCCGACCCGCAACTTCTTTTATGCCGGAACCGGGTGGCGGGGCCTTCTGGCGCAGCCGAAAAATATGGCGAATCCGAAGTTCTTGCGTCTTCTTTTGGGGATCGGCCGTTTCATGGCCACGACCAGACGGAGCCTCATGGAAGGATCCCTGCGGGGAATCAGCCTGGGTGATTATTTGGATCGACAAAGGTTTTCCAAAGAAGTGGTTCATGCTTTCGTCCTCCCCATGGCCGGCGCGATCTGGTCCACACCCGCCCGGGCGGTGGCTGCTTTTCCGGCCGAAGCCTTCGCCCGCTTCTACGAACATCACGGGCTGCTTTCCCTAAGGCGCCGTCCCCAGTGGTTTTTCGTCCACGGAGGCAGCCACAGTTACATCAAAGCTTTTCTGAAACGGTTCCAAGGAGAAGTGTTGACGCAGAAGGCCGTGGCCCGAGTGTTTCGCCATGAAGACGGCGTGGAGGTGTTGTGCGAAGACGGCGACCGTCGCCGTTTCGATGCCGTGGTTTTCGCCGCCCATGCTGACCAAACCCTGGCTATGATTGAAAATCCCGACCCTCGTGAGCGGGCTTTGCTTTCGGCGTGGCGCTACAACCGAAACCGAACCGTGCTCCACACCGATCCCAGCTATTTGCCGCCGAAATCCGCCGCGTGGGCGTCCTGGAACTTCGTCGAAAGGCCCGGTTCCGACTCCGATCGGCGCCTTACGGTCACCTACTTCATGAACCGGCTCCAGGCCCTGCCGTCCGCGACGCCCTATTGTGTCACTTTGAACCCCTGGGCGGACCACCCGCCCCGAGGCGTCATCGCCGCCTTCGAAGACACGCATCCCATGTATACTTTTGAATCCATGGACACCCAGAACGCCCTCCCGTCCCTGAACGGCCGGCATCGCAGCTACTTTTGCGGCGCCTACTTCGGGTACGGCTTCCATGAAGACGGCATCCGCTCCGCGCTGCAGGTGACCCGAAACTTCGGATTGGATCTATGAGCGCCCCCTCTTCTTTCCTGTTTTCGGGCATCGTCGAACACGAACGCCTGGAACCCGTCAAGCACGCCTTCCGCTACCCTGTGCGTGTCTTCGCCTTCGATGTGGACGACCTGCCCCGGCTCGGCGAGACCCTGGTCCTTTTCAGTCACAACCGGACCAATGTCACATCGCTGCACGATAAGGATTACCTGGACGGCCGATCGGCACCAATCCGCCCTCGGCTGGAAAAGATGCTGGAAAAACGAGGCATCGCTCCCCCTTTCGGCCGTATCGTTCTCGTAACCTCGGCGAGGCACGGCACGCGGGTCTTCAATCCCGTGAGCTTCTACTATGTTTTCGATCCCCGGGGGGACCTCAAAACCGTCGTGGCGGAGGTGAACAACACCTTCGGCGAACGGCACCTGTACATCCTGTCCGAACCCCACCCGGATCCTCGAGGGGCTTTTCGACGCTACCACGCGGACAAGGTCTTTCATGTGTCGCCCTTTCACGACATGTCGGGGCGCTACGAGTTTCTCTTCGGGGACATCCGTCGCGAACTTTCCATCGAAGTGAGATTGTGGAAAGAAGACCGCATGGTCTTTCGCGCGAGGCTGGAGGGCTCTGGAGAACCCTTGACAAACCGGGCGCTGGCCCGGTCGGTCCTCCGAGATCCCCTCTTGCCCCACTGGACCATGCCCCGCATCTTGTGGCAGGCAGCACAGCTCTTTATAAGGAGGCGACTGCAGGTGTTTACCAAACCCACCGCGACCCACGAATGGACGTTGATCAAGAACCCGCCCGGCGTCCTGGACAAGAGATTCGGCCGATGGTTTCTGGATCTTTTTTCTGCAGCCG
This sequence comes from Desulfosoma sp., assembly GCA_037481835.1. GTDB lineage: Bacteria > Desulfobacterota > Syntrophobacteria > Syntrophobacterales > DSM-9756 > Desulfosoma. Next base: position 44,664 of record JBBFKW010000008.1, read on the forward strand.
AAAAAGGGGACCTGACCGTGACGCTTCCGGATGGAACCCGCCACCGTTTCGGCACACCCGGCGACACACCCCATGCGGATCTCACCGTGCACGATCCTGGATTCTTCACGCGGGTTTTTTGGGCCGGGGATGTGGGCCTGGGAGAATCTTTCATGGACGGCATGTGGGACAGCACCGATCCCACGGCTTTTATCGCCTTTTTGATCCGCAACCGGGACGTGCTGGAAAACCGCCGGAGCACCGCCTCGAAACTCGCCGGGGTGCTGGATCGGCTGCGGCACCTGTCCCGGGCCAACACTCTCTTCGGGTCGCGGCGAAATATCCGGCGCCATTACGATCTGAGCAACGAGCTCTTCGCGGCCTTTCTCGATCCTTCCATGACCTATTCCTGCGCCCTTTTCGAAAAGGACGGGGATGATTTGGAAGAGGCCCAGCGCCGAAAATTGCGACGCATCGCCCAAAAGGCCCGGCTCGGCCCGAACGACCACGTCCTGGAAATCGGGTGCGGCTGGGGAAGCTTTGCCGTGCTCGCCGCCCGGGAAACGGGCTGCCGCGTGACCGGCATCACGGTCTCCAAAGCCCAATGGGATTTCGCTCGGCAACGAGTTCGAGAAGCCGGGCTGGAAGACCGCGTGACGATCCTCCTCCGGGACTACCGCCGAGTTCAAGGCCGGTTCGATAAGATCGTCTCCATCGAAATGCTCGAAGCCGTCGGGCACGAATACCTGCCCCGCTTTTTCCAGTGCTGCGAAAGGCTTCTCGCCCCGCACGGCCTTCTGGTCCTCCAAACCATCGCCATCCCCGACCATCGCTACGAACGCTATCGCAAAGGCTGCGATTGGATCCAAAAATACATCTTCCCCGGCGGCATGCTCCCATCCCTCGGGGCGCTTTGTCAGGCCATGGCCGAAACATCCACCTTTTACGTGGAGTCACTGGAAAACATCGGGGTGCACTATGCCCGGACGTTACGGGAATGGCGTCTTCGGTTTGAAAAGAACCGAGAAGCCGTTCGACGGCTGGGTTTCGATGAGACCTTCCGGCGTATGTGGCTCTATTACCTGTGTTTCTGCGAAGCGGCCTTCGCCACGCGCACCCTGAACGACCTCCAATTGGTCCTGAGCCGCCCCAACAACCCCGCATTGGATGCCCCATGAGCACAGGGGCGCGGGAGAAATGCGGGGTTAAGCGAAGAAAAACCCAGCAAAAACCGTTACGGTTCCAAGCACCTGGGATTCTAGGGGGCTGCGCATCCGGAGGCGGCGACGGCGTGAAGCCCGCCGAGAGAAAACCGGACGATGTGGTCCGCCAGGCGCTCCATGAGTTCTTCCGAAAGGGGTTCCCGCAAGAGGTATTCCAGGTCCTCCGGGCGTACCGTGAAAACGGCCCGGCATTGATTGATGACGCTCAGCTCGCAAAAGAGGAGTTTTTCGTCGTCGGTGTCGAGCCCCGTGATTTCGGAAAGAAGGCTGAGAAGAAACATCCGCCTCGGTTCGATGAGTTTATGGAGGATGTTCCGGATGAGACCCGTGGGGTTGGCCAGTTCCTGGAAGTAGAGCCGGGTGAACTGCCCGCGCCGGCTCTTTTCCACGAAAGCCCGAAGAAGATGGCGGATCAAAAGCGAAAAACGCTCCTCGGGCGGACGATCGTGGGGCACCGAAAAGCCCTCCTGCATGTCTTTCTGGAAGGCATGTTTCCAAGCTTCCACGTAGAGGGCGGCCTTGTCCCCGAAGTAATAGTTGGCCGCCGCACTGTTGGCTTTGGCCCGCCGGCAGATGTCGGCAAGGCGCGCCCCATGGAAGCCCTTTTCCGCAAAAACGTCACACGCCGCTTCCAAAAGACGCGTGCGGGTGGCCATTCCGTCCCGTCGCAGTCCCATGCCCTCCATGCCTTTCCAAAAAGAAGGATTTGACTTTTTGCGAACAACGATTTAAACGCCAAAATTCAAATCGTCATTTGAAGTAAACGTTTGGATTTGTCAACCGTTTCCTTGGGGGTGCTCTATGGAATCGGGAAAAAGGCCCTCGGGCATGCCATCCTCCTCGGCCCTCTCCTGTGACGACCCTTCCGGCGCCGCCGCCGGCTCGCCACATTCCGTGGGGCCTGGATGGCTCTGGGCTTTGTGGTTCGCGGTCTTTGTCTCTCTTCCGCTCTCTTCGGGTCTGGCCGCCCCGCCGGGACCGGCCGGCGATGGGCCCGTGACGGTGGGGGTGGTCCCCGTAACGATCCAGGACGTGAACCCCGCGGCGGAATATGTGGGGCATGTGGAAGCCATTCAGGCGGTGGATATCCGGGCGCGCGTGGAAGGGTTCCTTCAGGAGGTTCGCTTTCGCGAAGGGTCCCGGGTGCGCGCCGGGGATGTGCTCTATGTCATCGAACAAGACCTTTACAAGGCGCGGGTGGATGCCTCCAAAGCCCAGCTGGCCCAAGCGGAAGCCGCTTTGGATCGCTCCGAACGGTATCTCAAGAGGCTTCAGGCGGCGCGAGCGGAAAGCGTTCCGGCGACGGACATGGACAACGCCGTCGCCGCACGGGCCGAAGCGGCGGCACGCCTCCAAGCGGCCAAGGCGCAGCTTGCCGTCGATCAAATCCAACTCGCCTATACGGTGGTCTCATCCCCCATCACGGGGCGCATCGGCAAGACAGCCTACACGGTGGGAAATCTTGTAAACCCGGCTTTCGGGGTTCTGGCCCGGGTCGTCCAGGAAGATCCGATCCGCGTGGTGTACGCCGTCAGTGAAAACGACATGGCGGTGGTGCGCTCGGCCCTTCGGGAAGCGGCTTCGGGAGCCAAGAACCGCGTGCTGGCGCCGTCTTTGCGCCTCGCCGACGGGACCCTGTACGCTCAAACCGGCACCGTGGAATTCGTGGACAACCGAGTGGATCCCGCTACGGGGACCATCGCCGTGCGCGCCGTTTTCCCCAATCCCGAAGGCGTCCTCATTCCCGGCCAGTACGTCACGGTGCTCGTCAAGAACCGGGACCCCAAGCCCATGCCCGTGGTGCCTCAGTCGGCCGTGTTGGTGGATCAAAAAGGAAAGTACGTCCTCACGGTGGACCAGGCGGGACAGGTGGTCGCCCGACCTGTGACCCTGGGGCCTGCCGTGGGCACGGCCTACGCAGTGACGTCGGGCCTTGCGGAAGGGGAGCGGGTCATTGTCCAGGGGATCCAAAAGGTGCGCCCGGGTCAGACCGTCCGGCCGGAAACGATTTCCGAAGCGGGGAGGTAGCGGTCATGTTTTCTCGGATTTTTATCGAGCGACCGCGCCTTGCGGCGGTGGTCTCCATCGTCATCACCATCGGGGGCCTCATCGCCCTATTTAACATCCCGGTGGCCCAGTATCCGCAGATCACGCCGCCGGAAATCTACGTCACCGCCACGTACCCCGGCGCAGGGGCCCAGGTGATCGCCCAAACCGTGGCCGCTCCCATCGAAAAGGAAGTCAACGGCGTGGAAGACATGCTTTACATGTCCTCCACCTGTTCCGACGACGGCACGTACCAACTGGCCGTCACGTTCGCCGTGGGGACCAATCCCGACATCGACCAGGTGAACTTGCAAAACCGCGTTCAGTTGGCCACGCCCAAGCTTCCTTCGGAGGTGGTCGCCCAGGGGATCAGCGTGCGGCGCCGTTCTTCCGACATCATGGCCGCCGTGAGTTTCTATTCCCCCAAGGGCACACAGAACATGCTCGCCCTGAGCAACTACATGAGCAATTACGTCAAAGACGCCCTGGTGCGTCTCCCCGGCGTGAGTGACGTCTTCATCTTCGGGGAGAAGGAATACAGCATCCGCATCTGGATGGACCCGGACCGCATGACGGCGTTGGGCCTTACGGCCGAAGACGTCATCGCGGCAGTGCGCCGCCAGAACATTCAGGCCGCCGTGGGCTCCATCGGCCGGGAACCCATGGGGCCGAACCAGCAGGTGCAGTTTACCATCCAGGCCAAAGGACGGCTGGACAAGCCCGACGAGTTCAAGAACATCGTCATTCGCGGAAACGACCAGGGCGGCTTGGTGCGCCTCGGCGATATTGCCCGCGTGGAACTGGCCGCCAAGGATTATTCCACGGAATCCATGCTGAACGGCAATCCCGCGGCCACGCTGGCGGTTTACAGGGCCACGGGGGCCAACGCCTTGGAAACCATGCAGGCCGTTCGGGAGGAGCTCAAGAGGCTGTCCAAGTCCATGCCCGAAGACATGGCCTACGAAATCATTTTGGACACGACGCGCTACGTGTCCGCCGCCATCCATGAAATCGAATGGACCCTTGTGCTGACCTTCCTTCTCGTCCTTTTGGTCAACTACGTCTTCCTTCAGGACTGGCGGGCGACCCTGGTGCCTACGGCGACCATTCCCGTCTCCCTTATCGGCACCTTCGCGGTGCTCTTGGCCCTTGGCTATAACGCCAACACCATTTCCCTTTTCGCGCTCATCATGGCCATCGGGCTCGTGGTGGACGACGCCATCGTGGTCGTGGAAAACGTTTTCCGGCTCATGGCCGAGGAAAACCTCCCTCCCAAGGAAGCCGCCATCAAGAGCATGGAACAGGTGACCGGGCCGGTGGTGGCGACGACTCTTGTTCTTTTGGCCATCTTCGTCCCGGTGGGGTTCATGCCGGGCATCACGGGGCAGCTTTATAAACAGTTTGCCGTGACCATCTGCACGTCGGTGCTCATTTCCACTCTGTGCGCCCTTACCCTGAGCCCCGCCATGTGCGCCACCATGCTTCGGCCGCACCGGCCCGCCCGGCGCGGGCCCTTCGCCTGGTTCAACCGCTTTTTGGACCGGGCCCGCCGCGGCTACGTGACCGGATCCGGGCTGCTCATCCGCAAGGCCGTCCTGGGCGCGCTCCTTTTCGCCGTGGTGATCGTGAGTGGCGGGGTCTTGTTTAACAAAAGCCCCACGAGCTTTCTTCCCGAAGAGGATCAGGGCTACTTCTTTTTCAACACCCAGCTTCCCGAAGGGGCGTCCTTGGGGCGCACCTACGAGGTCATGAGGCGCATCACCGCCGAGATCCGCTCCATCGAAGGCGTCAAGGACGTCATCGGGGTGAGCGGGTTCAGTTTGCTGAGCGGCCGCGCAGCCAACGTGGGTTTCGGTATCGCCATCCTCAAGCCGTGGGATGAAAGGCCGGGGGCGTCGTTGCATGTGAGTGCCATCGTGAGGCAGGCACAAGGCCGGCTTGCGGCCATTAGCGAAGCCAATTCCTTCGCTTTCGCACCTCCGGCCATTATCGGGTTGGGCACCACGGGCGGGTTCGACTTTCGGCTTCTGGCCAAGGAAGGTCAGAGCCCTCAGGAACTTTTCGGGGTGGCCATGTCGCTCATGATGGCCGCCAACCAGGACCCCGTTCTGTCCCGCGTTTTCACCACCTATACGGCCAACACCCCGCAGATCTTCTTCAACGTGGATCGCACCCGGGCCGAGTATATGAAGATCCCGGTGAGCCGCGTGTTTTCCACCTTGCAGGCGCACCTGGGTTCCGCCTACGTGAACGATTTCAACCTCCAGGACCGTACCTACCAGGTCAAGGTCCAGGCGGAGGCGCCCTATCGAGACGATCTTTCGGACATTCAGCGGCTCTATGTGCGCAGCGACACCGGCGATCTCGTCCCCTTGACGAGCCTGGCCACCCTGTCCACCATCCTGGGCCCGCAGCTCATCAAGCGCTACAATCAGTTTCCCAGTGCCGACTTCAGCGGCCAGGCGGCTCCGGGGTTTTCTTCGGGACAGGCCATGGACGCCATGGAACGACTGGCGGCCAAGGTGTTACCGCCCGGCTACGGTTTTGAATGGGCGTCGGTGTCCTTTCAGGAAAAACAGGCTTCCGGCCAGGTGGTCTACCTGTTCTTCCTGGCGGTCCTCTTCGGGTACCTCTTTCTCGTCGGCCAATACGAAAGCTGGAACATTCCGCTGGCCATCATTTTTTACATTCCCGTAGCGGCCCTCGGAGCCCTGGCGGGCTTGAGCCTCGTGGGCATGTCCCTCAGCATTTACGCCCAAATCGGCCTGGTGCTCCTGGTCGGCCTGGCCGCCAAGAACGCCATCCTTATCGTGGAATTCGCCCGGGACAGCCGAGCCCATGGATTGTCCATTTCGGAAGCCGCCTTGGCCGGGGCGGGCATCCGGTTTCGGCCGGTGCTCATGACGGCCTTCACCTTCATCCTGGGGGTGGCCCCCATGGTCATCGCCACAGGAGCGGGGGCGGGCAGCCGGCGGGCCATCGGAACCACGGTCTTTTCTGGCATGCTCGTATGCACCGTTTTCGGCATTTTCCTCATCCCGTTCCTTTTCTACGTGTTCCAGACGGCTCGGGAAAAGGGGCGGGCATGGCGGGAAAAGCGCCGCGCCGAAAAGTAAAACGCCGATGGAGGGAAATGGCCCCATGCAGCACGCGAAAGCGACCGGCGCCCTGAAGGGCGCCTTCACGATCCTTTGGGTTTGGCTTCTCCTGCAGGGCTGCGCCCCCGTCGGGCCCCACTACAGGGCACCGGAACCTAAGGCCCCGAACCGCTGGCATGCTCAGGATGCCGGCCCGTGGGAGACCGCGTCCCCGGATCCGGCGGTTCTCGCCCGATGGTGGGAAACTCTCGGCGATCCCCTCTTGAGCGATCTGGAACGACAGGCCCTCGAAGCCAATCCGGACCTCAAGGCGGCGGTGGCCCGAGTGCGGGAGGCACGTGCCGTGGTCGGCGTGCAGAGGGCCGGCCTTTTCCCAGTGCTCGACGCCTCGGCGGAAGCGTCCCGAAGGCGCACCAGCGGGCGAGGGCTGACGGGTCGGGCCGTGGAAACGGATTACTACCAAACGGGTTTCGATGCGGGATGGGAGCTGGACGTTTTCGGCGGCACCCGGCGCGGGGTGGAAGCGGCCGTGGCCGATTGGGAAGCCGCTTCGGCCGCCTACGACGCCGTCCGCGTGAGCCTCATGGCCGAAACCGCCCTGGCCTATGTGGAACTGCGGACCTACCAGGAACGACTGGCCCTGACTCGAAGAAACATCGCCGTGCAGGAAGAGACCTACGCCCTGAACGTGTCCCGATACAGCGCAGGCCTTATCGACGAACTGCCCGTCCAGCAGGCGCTCTACAACCTGGAACATACCCGTGCCGCCCTCTCCCCGCTGGAGACGGGTCTGGAAGCGGCCAAAAACCGTCTCGCCGTGCTCACGGGAAAAGACCCCGGAAGCCTGGAATCTGCGCTCGCCGAACCCCGCCCCATTCCCGGGGTGCCTTTGCGCATCGCCGTGGGGATCCCCGCGGAGGCGCTCCGTAACCGGCCAGACATCCGCCGAGCGGAACGGGAGCTGGCGGCGGCCACGGCCCGGATCGGCCAGGCGACGGCGGAACTTTATCCCCGGTTCCGCTTGTTCGGAACCATCGGCTTCGAATCCTTGTCCTCGGGAGATCTTTTTGATTGGGCCAGCCGTTTGTGGGCCATCGGTCCGGGGGTGCGCTGGCGTGTGTTCGACGCCGGAGAAATCCGAAAAAACATTGAAATCCGCACGGCACAGCAGGAACAGGCGTTTCGGCGCTATGAGGCGGCCGTTTTGAAGGCGCTGGAAGAGGTGGAAAACGCTCTCGTCGCCCTGGCCAAGGAACAGAGAAGGCTGGAACAGTTGGAAAAGGCCGTGGATGCCGCGCAAAGGGCGGAACTCACGGCCAAGGACCGCTACCAAGCGGGGCTCGTGGACTTTACGGACGTTCTGGACGCCCAGAGAACCCTGCAGGCCTTTCAGGATGAACGAGCCCAAAGCCGAGGAGCGGTCACCGCGACCCTGGTGCGCCTCTACAAGGCCTTGGGAGGCGGATGGCAGCCGCACCATCCTTGAGTTCCGGTTCGAATTTCATCCTTCGTTGCGACACCGCGACTTTCATAAAAGACGGCCATGCGCGAAGTGGGTCAAGGGGGTGGCGCGGTGCGGCCGTGATTCTTTCGGGGCTTCCCTGCGCTCACCCCAGCGGTGGTCCTAAGGCCTCTCACAGCGACAGGATGTCGGCCAAGCGTTTCTTTTCCGCGGCGGCGCCATCCCATGCCGGGAAGGCCCCCCCGAAGAACAGCGCAGCCCACTCCTGGTAGACGGCTTCAAGGGTTTGCGGGAACGGAGCGCCGTCTGCGGCCATGAGGCGGCAGAGCACGTCCCAATCGGGAAGGCTTTCGCCCTGCTGCGCCAACCCTTTTGCCAACGAGAGCAAGCGGCCTTCCTGATTGACGATGATCCCCGTCTGTTCCCCGAAAGCGGCCGTAGGGAGCACCACGTGAGCCCATGAAGCCGCGGGGCCGAGAACGTTTTCCTGGAGCACGAGAAATTCAAGCCGGCCGAGCGATTCCAGGGCTTCCCTGGAGGCTTCTTCCACCAGGGCGCTATCCTGGAGGTACAGGGCGCGGATCCTCCCTGCAGAAACGGCTTCCATGACCCCGGTTTCCGGGGGAGCGGGAAGTTCTGCCCCGTCCCACAATTCCCGGATCCTGGCAAGTCCTTGGGCGTCGTCGAAAGACGTCCATCCCGGAAGGCGAGTCGGGCTCATCCCCACCAGGCACGCACCCACGGCGTTGGCATAGGGAGCCGCGAAAAAGAGCCCCGCGCCGTCCTTCTTGGCCGCGGCTTTCATGACGGAAACGAGAGCCCGGGCCGCCTGCATCGTTCGGTGGAGCGCCGGATCGGCCAGGTGTTCAAGAGGGGCCAGATCCAAGACGACGGCTGCGCTCCCCACGGCGGCGATGCCGTTGGCGAGGCTTTCCAAAACGTTCTTTTCGGCGGGCTCCAGGCAAACCCCTTTCAAGCTTTGCACCGCCTCGACCCCGAAGACCTTTTTGAGCGCCTCCAGCCCCTTGTCTCCGAACTTTTCCGCGCACTGCAAGGCCAGGCACGCCAAGAGATCCGGCCATTTCGCGCTGTCCGCAACGCTCGACAGTGCAGGGGCTCCTCGAAGACTTTCGGGCACTCGGCCCAAAACCCACAAGGGCACCCGAGCCTGATGCACCGCCCGGCGGATGGATGTGACCGTCACGGGGTTGGTGTCTTCGATCCGGTCTCCGACGAGGAGGATGGCCGGGGCCTGGGCGAGATCGGCCATGGGGGGCGCCAAGGATCGTCCCCCGTCGGCAAGGAGCCCGTAAAGCAGCGCCCCTTCGGCACTCCTTCGCCCCAGGGTATCCACGTACGGGGTTCGAAACCGCGTCCGCATCCATCGCTGCAGCAGATAGAGCCCCTCGCAGCTGAACCGCGGGGATCCCAAGGCGCCCACCGCTTCCGGTCCGTGTTTTTCCGCCGCCGCCTTCAGTCCCTGCAGGGCCGTTTCCAGGGCCTTCCCCCAGGACGCCTCGCGCAGCTCTCCGTTTTCGCGCACCAGGGGTTTGGTCGCGCGTTTTCCGCGCCAATGGTCGTCGTAAGCGCGGAATCGCCCTCTTCGGCAGGTGGATGCCCGGTTCGGGGCCGTGTCTCGGCCGTCGGCGATCCACACCAGGCGCTCGCCTTTGACCTTGAGGTCCACTTCGCAGCCGTAGCCGCACTGGATGCAGTGCGTCGGCACGGACGCCCAATCCAGCCGTTCTACCGGGCGCCCCTGGCGGCGTTCCATGAGCGCCCCGGTGGGGCACAGGTCCACACACAACCCGCAGGAGACGCATCGGTCGTTGAATTTGGGCCAATCCTTGAAATCAATGGCGTTGCTGCACTGGAAGGTGCGGCACGCCACGTAGCAGCGTTCGCAGCGGATGCACTTGTTGGGGTCTAGGGCGATGACGGGATGGGTGTCGATGGCCGCCACGCGCTGGAAATGGATTTTCTTGCTGGGCTGTTCCCGCCAATCCACCTGGAACTCGTTCATGAGTTCCCGCAGGCGGCAATCGAAGGCGGCGCTACAGCCGCACACCAAACATCGCTCCGCCTCCCTCTTGGCCTGGGCTTCGTCCAAGCCCAGTTCCACTTCCATAAAGCTTTGCACACGCCGGGACACTTCCACTTCCGGCATGCGTTCCCGCGGGATGACTTTGTAGACCCCGAAAGGTTCCTTGTCGATCTCCTGCAGATCGCCTTTGCTGATGTTGAAATGCAAGGGTTCGGGTTCCACCTTGCCCGCCTGGAAAAATCGATTCAGGGAATAGGCGGCCTTGCGGCCGTCCGCCAGAGCGGCCACAACGGTCATGGGACCCCGGAACAAGTCGCCGCCCACGAAGATCATTTCCGCCCCCGTGTGCATGCTGCGCGGATCCCCGCCGATGGTGCTCCATCGGGTGATGGGGATCTTTTCCATGCCGGGGTCTTGGTCCGGGGTGAGCACCACCGGGTACTGGCCGATGGCACTGATGACCTGGTCCACGTCCAGAAGGGTTTCGGAGCCTTCCACGGGCACCGGGCGTCGGCGGCCGCTGGCATCCGGCTCCCCCAGTTCCATGCGGATGAATTCCAACTGCCGGACCCGGCCGTTGTCCCCGAGAACCCGCGTAGGCGCTGCAAGCAGGTGGATTTCCACGCCTTCGGCTTCCGCCGCTTCGATTTCCTCGTGGCTTGCGGGCATTTCCTTTCGAGACCGTCGATAAAGGATGGTCACCTTTTCGGCTCCGAGCCGAAGCGCCGACCGGGCGGCGTCGATGGCCACGTTGCCGCCGCCGATGACACACACGCGGCGGCCCACCTTGACGGGTTTTCCGGCCCCGATGTTTTCCAAAAAATCCACGCCGCTTTCCACGCCCTCCAGGTCTTCGCCCACGATGCCCAACTTCCGGCTGGCCCAAGCGCCGATGGCCAGGAAAATGGCCCCGAAGCCTTCCTTCTTGAGATCATCCAGGGTGAAATCGCGGCCCCAGGCAACGCCGGTGCGCACGCGAACGCCCAGGCTGAGAATGCCGTCGATTTCCCAGTCGAGAATCTTCTTGGGCAGGCGGTATTCGGGAATGCCGTAGCGGAGCATCCCGCCCAGTTTTTCGCGGGCTTCGAAGATGGTCACCCCGTGCCCAAGGGCTCTCAGATAATAGGCGGCGCTCAGCCCCGCCGGGCCGCCCCCCACAACGGCCACGTGAAAGCCCGTATCCGGCGCCACCTTGGGAAGGATCCGCACGCCGGATTTCATTTCGAAATCGGCCACGAAGCGCTTGCAATGGTTGATGTTGACGGGCTCGTCCACCAGGTGTCGGCGGCACGCCCCTTCGCAGGGATGGGGGCACACGCGGCCGATGGTGGCGGGCATGGGGATCTTTTCCTTAATGAGGCGCACGGCTTCCAGGTATTCACCGTGGCGGATGAGCGCCAGGTAGCCTTGGATGTCCACGTTGGCCGGACAGGTCACCGAACAGGGAGCGACGCAGTCGCCGTAGTGGGTGTCCAAGAGCAACTCCAGGAGGAGCTTTCGGGTTTGGGAAAGGTCCGGGCCGGAGGTGCGGATGACCATCCCGTCGGAGACGGGCGTGCTGCAAGCCGCCTTGAACTGCTTTTCCCCTTCCACGGCCACGACGCATAACCGGCAGTTCTCCAAAGGGCGCAGCAGGTGCGTATAACACAGGGTCGGGATGTGGATCCCCTCGCGTTTGGCCACATCCAAAATGGTGCTTCCTTCCGGCGCCTGCACCGTCCGTCCATCCATTGTGACCGTCACCGTTTTCGACATAAGAGCCCTCCGCAGCACTTTTGGAGAATCGTTGGAAACCCGCGGGTAGCGCCCCGGGCTGTCTTCCGCTGTCCTTTGGGGCCGACGCATCCACCCCAGGAGTGCACCCCTTGGGAGTGAAATTCCGGCAACCCGGTAAACCTTTAAACCTTAAGCCGAGGTGATCCAAAGGAACCCCAACCCACCAGCGCCCCGGCTTCTTCGTTCAGTCCGTATGAGCGGCATCGGTTCCGAGATCGCCGGGCCATGTTTGAAGTCCACGGGAAGCGAAAACACCACGGGAGTTTCATGGGAAAGAGAGCGGTCACGTGCGCGGGACAAGGAGCGGGCCGGATTCCGGAAAAGCCGAAGCCGTCCGTGGGTCGTCATTGTTCCCGTTTGAGGAGCAGTTCGATGTTGTGGCGCAGCGCCTGGGGATCGACGGGCTTTTCCATGAAAATGTCGGCGGCGATCCAATCCAGGTCGTCTTCCACCGTCCGTGTGTAGCCTTTTTCCGATTCGGGCTGGGCCGAGACGATAATGATGGGGAGTTTCCTCAAAGACTCGTTTTGCCGCAGCTTGACGGCGAAACGCAGCCCTTCGTCCACCGTGGCCATCATGATGTCCAAGACCAGCAGATCGGGGCGCTCTTCTTCGATGAGCCGAAGGCCGTCCTGGGTGTTGCTCGCCGTCAGAACATCGTAGCCGAACCGCCGAAGAATGGCCCCCGTGATCTCCAAGAAACTGGGGTCGTCATCGATAATCACAATTCGTTTCCCGCTCATTCATTCTCCCTCCCCTTCCGACAGCGACTCAGCCTGTGCTTCTCGCCCCGGCGGCACTTCCAAAACGAAAGTGACCCCTTGTCCTGGGGCGCTTTCCACCCAAATGCGGCCTCCGTGCCGCTCCACCACGGTCTTGGTGATGAAGAGCCCGAGGCCGGTGCCCCGCGTCGCGGAACGCCGCGCGGACGGCAATCGCTGAAACTTTCTAAAAAGACGCTTCTGCTCCTCTTCCGAAAGCCCTGGCCCCGAATTCCACACTTCGCACCGAAGCTGGCCCGCCCGTGTCGGGCGCGCCGTAATGAGGATCCTTCCGTGAGGCTCGCCGTATTTGACGGCGTTTCCCAAGAGGTTGGTGAAAACGCCCCGAAACAGTTCGGGGTCCAGGACCCACGTCAAATCTTCCGGGACATCCTTTTCCACGTGCATCCCCTTTTCCCGCAAAGCGGGTTCCAAACCCGAGAGCACGGGATTCAGCACCTCCCCATCCAGCCGCGCCGGCCGAGGCCGGACGGGAAACTCATCTTTTTCGATTCGGGACAGGTCCAGATAGTGGCGGATCATCTCCATGGATTGATCCAAATTGTTGCAGATGGCCTCGACCATCCTTCTCTGCTCATCGGTCAGAGGCCCGAAGATTTCCTGCCGCAGGGCGTTGGCGCTCATGTACCCGTTGGCGATGGGCGATTTGAGCTCGTGGGTGACGAAGCTCAGCATTTCCAGGTAATACCGGTTGAGGCGTTCCAATTCGCGATTGGCCGCGTTGAGATGGTCGTTGGTCCGGACCAGAGCGTCCATGTGGGCCTTGAGTTCGCTGAGATCGTGGAAAAAGCCGACGACGGAATAGGCCTCGCCGTCTTCCGGAAGCATGGTCGCCGAAAGACGGATGGGTAAAAGCCTCCCGTCCTTGGTCCGCACCGTGGTGTTGTAGTCGACGAGGACCCCTGTGCCGCCGTAGTCCTCGCTCATGAGGGCCTTCTTGATGGCGGAGGCTTCTCCTTCGGGGTAGAAGTCCCGCACATTGAGCCTGTAGAGCGCTTCGGCCACCGTGTAGCCGAGCAGCCGCTGGGCTCCCGAATTGAAAAGGATCACGCGCCCCTTGGCGTCGTTGGCCACAATGCCGTCGGGGCACGCCTCCAGCAATCTTTCTTCAAACTCGTAGCGCTTTTTCAGCCGCTCCTGGTACGAGCGGATTTCGCTCGCCATGAAATGGAAGCTGTACAGGAGCCGAATGAGCTCGTTTTCGCCGACTTCTTTGGGCACGCGACACAAGGCGCAGGCCCGGTGAGGGTCTTCCCGGCCTTCGGAGGGGGCGGCGCGCCAGGGGAAGAGCCGCTCGCGGCTGGAATCCAACAGATACGGGCACATGCCCGGCGCCGGATCCTCGCGACTCCACGTGCTCGCCACGAGCCCTTCGCGGCACAAAGGCGCGACGTCCACGCTTTTCAAGACGTCCTGCATGCGCCCTTGAGCCACCAGGTGGGTCATTTCCAGGAGCCGCTGCACCGGCTGGGTGATCCTCGCGGTGAACCATCGGCTGATAAAGTACCCGACGGTGAGGATGAGCGCCGTGATGAGCAAAAGGGTTTGCAGCAGCCGTTCCCGCAGAGGCTTCATGAGGGGAAGTCGGATGCCGGTGCGGATGACCAGCACAGCCCCCGTATCCGGCCGAGCCGCCGTGAGAATCAGCTCGTAGGAGGGGTCCCGCAGTCCTCCCGAGCGGCGAAGCACGAACCCTTCCTGCCGCCTTTGCTCCACCCATCGGGTGACGGCCTCGTCGAAGTCTTCCCCCGTCGCAAAGAGCACGGCGCCGTGGGCGTCTTCCAAGCGCAGAGAACGAAAGCCGGGATAAAAGGAGAGCTTTTCCTGAAGGCGGCCCCCCAAATCCTGCATCTTCGTGCGCGGCGGGGCGGCCTCGACCCATCCCAAAAGCCGTTCGCCCAGCTCCTGCAGCTGATCCTCCACCTGATCTTCCATCGCCGGCAGGATGGACATTCGAATCCCGAGCCAGGCCGCGGCAGCCACGGAAAAGATCATGGTCAGCGAAACCACACTGATGGTCGTCTTGAACTTTAGCCGCTCCAGAAACTCCATGAGCACCCGTTCCGCAGAGGGTTCGCGTCGCGCTTCGGCCTCTCGTGCACTGGAGGACGGATCAGTGCGTTCAACGTATCACAAACCACGGCCCCTGTCACACCCGTTTTGCACTAAGGGCGCAGGATGGACGGGACCCAGAGGGTCAGAGGCGGCCATAGGGAGATGAAGGCGAGGTCCACAAGGAGCGCCACGAGAAAGGGCAGAATGCGCGCCACCACGGTTTCCAGCCGACATTGGGCGATGGTGCAGGAGACCACGAGACAGATGCCCAACGGAGGGGTGAGCATGCCGATGGCCAGGTTCACCACGACGATGGCCCCCAACTGGGTGAGATCGATCCCCAGAGCCGGAACCAAAGGGAGAATGACGGGAACAAGAAGAATGAGCGAGGCCGTGGTTTCCACGAAGGTTCCGGCGATGAGCAGGAGGAGGTTGATGAGCATGAGAAGGGCGATCGGGTGGGTCGTCACGGACAAGAGCCCTTGAGCCAATCTACCCGGGATGTCCTCGATGGCCATGAACCAGCTGAAGATGGACGCCGTGGCGATGATAAACAGGATCAGGCTGCTGGTGAGGGCCGAGCGGATGAAAAGGTCGGGAAGGTCCTTCCAGCGCAGTTCGCGATGGACCCACAAGCCGACGAAAAGGGCGTAGAAGGTCGCCGCGGCCGCCGATTCCGTAGCGGTAAACACGCCGCTGAGGATCCCGCCCAGGATGACGACGGGAGCCCCCGCGGCCCACTTGGCATCCCACAGGGATCGGACGAAACGGCTCCAGGAAAAACGAACGATCGTGCTGTAACGATGTTTCCGGGAAAGCCATGTGGAGACGGCGATGAGACTCACGCCCATGAGCACGCCCGGGAGAATCCCGGCGGCGAAGAGCTTCCCGATGGATGCTCCCGTGAGAAAGCCGAAGATAATCATCGGGATGCTCGGCGGGATGACAACGCCTATGGATCCTCCGGCGGCCTGGACCGCCGCGGCGAACCCCTTGTCGTAGCCGCGGCGGATCATGGACGGGATGAGGATCGTTCCCACCGCCGCCGTGTCCGCGGCGGCCGACCCCGAAATGCCCGCAAAAAACATGGCCGAAACCACGGCGACGGCCGCAAGCCCTCCGGGAAGCCAGCCCACGAGGGATTCGGCGAGCTGGACCACGCGGCGCGAGATGCCCCCGGCTTCCATGAGGGATCCGGCGCACATGAAAAGCGGCACGGCCATGAGCGGGAAGGAATCCACGCCGGCGTAAAGGCGCTGGATGACCATCATGAGAGGCAAGTCTCCATGGAGCCACAGTGCCGCCAGGGAGGCCATGCCGATGGCCAAGGCGATGGGCGTGTTGGCCATGAACAAAACCATGAGGGTGACGAAAAGAATCAACGGCAGCATCCCATCGCTCCAACGCCCAAGCCGCACCCCTCAGGCGCGGTCCTTCGCCCTTTTCCTTCGCCATGCTTGTCGCTGTGCGCTTCGCCTTTCCCTTCGCCGAATTGCAACATTAAAACCTCGCCCGCGGTTGGCCCGGCAGCCCGCCGCGCCATGCCCAGACACTCCTCGGCCATGAAAGAGCGCCCCACGCCGCATGGTCGCAGGCTCCCCGGTCCACGACTCACGCGACCGCCGGAGCCCTGCATCCTGCCCCTTGCCGTTTTCGGCCGTTCTTTTTCCTCCTCCGCTACCGCGGCGGCCCGGAATCCTTCGGCTTTCCGCTTTCGAGGGCAAGGCTTAAGGCATGGATGAGAAAAACAACCCCACTTAAAGGGATCACCGCATAAGGCAGGCCCATGGGAAGGCCCAGGGCCGCCGTCTTTTGGTGGGCGATAAAGCGGATGAACCGTACGCCGTATGCCATGAGGACCAGGAAAAAGACGCTGGAAAGCCCCAACAGCACACGTTCCAGTGCCAGCCGCGCCGCCGGGGCCAATCGGCGAACGGCGACGTCGATGCCCACGTGGGCCCTTCTCCGATAGGCCGCCGTGGCTCCCAGGAAAGTGATCCACACAAGGAGGATCCGGCCCACTTCTTCGGACCAAAAAAGGGAGTGGTTCAGAGCGTAACGGAAAAACACCTGAAGGCCCGTGACCATGGCCATGGCCATGGCCAAAACCCCGACGGTGATTTCAATCCCGCGATTGATGCCGCGACTCAGCGCATGCACCCACTCCATGGGACCTCCCCGCCGTCATTGGCCCCGAATTTTGGCCACGGCGTCCAGGAACAGCGCAAGCATGTCCTGGACCTTGGGGTCCTTATAGATCTCCAGATCCTTCAGTACGGCCGCCTTGGCCCGAAAAGAAGCCAGGTCCGGCGCTTCGTCCACGATCATGCCCGCCGCCTTCACCTTGGCCAGGAAGTCCGCTTCGTTGTCCCGATTCCATTTCCTCTGGTAAGCCGCCGCCTCCTTCATGGCTTGGACGATCATCTCCTGGTCCTTGGCGGGAAGGCTGTTGAACCAGTCCAGGCTGGCCACGTCGATATGCGCCGAATACACATGCCCGGTCAAGGACATGTACTTTTGGACTTCGAAGAGCTTGTAATTCCAGATGACCCACAGGGGGTTTTCCTGAGCGTCGATGGTTCCCTGCTGCAGTTCGGTGTAAATGGGCCAGCCCATGGGCGTCGGGTTCGCCCCCAGCACGCGCCACAATTCCTTGTGCAGGATGGATTCCATGACGCGGATCTTCAACCCCTTGACGTCGTCCACCGTGTGGACGGGCCGCACGTTGTTGGTCAGATGCCGGAAGCCGTTTTCCGAATAGGCCAGCCCTTTGAAGCGGGCCCTTTCCAGGGCCTTGAGGAGCGCCTGCCCGGCGGGGCCGTCCAGAATCTGGTCGGCTTCCCTATTGTTGGCGAAAAGGAAGGGGTAGTCGATGACGCGGGCTTCGGGGACGAAAACGTCGAACGGTCCCGACGTGATGACCCCCATCTGCACGGAGTTCATTTGGATCTGCTGGAGGATTTCCGTTTCGGTGCCCAGGGAGGCGCTGTGGAAGATCTTGACCTCGTAGTCCGATCGGGATTCCACCAGCTCCTTAAACTTTTCCGCACACACGTTCTGCGCCGACCCCGGCTTGGTGACGACCCCCAGTTTGATCACCCCGCCCGCATGGGCGTCCGCGCCCCACGCCAGGAAAAGGCTGACCGTCAACACCGCCAAAAGCCGTGCCCCGTGCTTCTTCATGGCATCCTCCTTTCCTCGGTCTTGTCCTCCAGGCACCCATGCTGCGTGAGGTACTCCTTGGATGCCGCCACCACCTCATCCGGCGACCGTTCGCTGGACGGCACCGAAATGATCACGTGTCCTTCATAACCCCGTTCCTTGAGGCACCGGACGAAAGACAGGATGTCGAAAACCCCCTCCCCGAGCTGCGTATGGCGATGGGTTTCTCCTGCGGCAAGATCGGTGAGACGCACGAAGGCGATGTGGCTTTGAAGGCGGTCGAAAGCTTCACACGGGTCTTCCCCTTGGAGGACCCCGTAGGTGGGATCAAAGTCCACGGCCAGAGCCTCCGGTTCTTCCACTTCCTTGATGAATTCCAAAACCTGGGCGCTGGTGTGGATGAGCTGGTCCGGCTCGGGGCGAAAACACAGTTTCACGCCGAGCTTCTTGGCGATGGGGGTCACCCGGTGCATGTTGGCCACAAAGAGCCGCCACGCCTCCCGCTCGTTCATGGACTCCGGGATGGGACCGCCGCCGTTGGTGGAGACCGTCGGGATGCCCAAAGCGGCCGCCAATCGCAGACAATCCAGCGTGTAGCGGATGCGCAATTCGCGCTCTTTCCAATCTTCCGCAAGCCAGTTGGGATGAGCCCCGTCGCCCAGAGCGCTCGCGTGCCAGCCGTTGAGGTTGACGACCTTGAGGTTTCGTTGTGCCAGGCACTGGCAGAGTTCGTCGATCGCCCCGGCTCGGAAATCTTCTGGAAAGAGATGGGGACGATCGGCCAGGAGTTCCACGCATCGGAAGCCTCCCTTGGCCACGGCGTCAAGAGCTTCCTTGAGGCTTTTGCGTCGAAAGGGCAGCGTGCTGTAGGCCCACTTCATGATGTCTCTCCGTTCTCGGTTTGGAAGAAACGCGCCCGTCACAGCTTCCGAAGAGCCGCGCGCCAATCCAAAGCCATGCATCCCTGAGCGTCCACCCGCACGGGGTTCATGTCCACTTCCGTGATCTGCGGAAAATCATAGAGGAACCATGAAAGCCGCACAATGGTTTCCAAAAGAGCATCTTCGTGCAAAGGCTTCCCCCCTCGAACGCCCCGAAGCACCGCCGCACCCCGGCACCGCTCCACGAGCTCCCGAGCCTGTTCCTTATCCAAGGGGCCGATGCCCATGGCCGTTTCTTTGAAGACTTCCACGTAGACGCCCCCGAGGCCCACAAGGACGACGGGGCCGAAGTTATCGTCCTGACGGCCCCCGACGATCCATTCCATCCCGGGATCGGCCATCCTCTGGACGAGCACCGCCGGGCCGAAGCGGGCAAGCCGCCGGTAGGCGTCGCGGACGGCTTCCTCATCGGCGAGGTCGAGGGCCACCGCGCCCACATCGGTTTTGTGGACCACATGGGCGGCCGCCGTTTTCATGGCTACCGGATAGCCAAGACGCCCGGCGCAGCCCACCGCCTCGTCTTCGTGTGCGGCGATCGCCCACGGCACCGTGGGAATCCCGTAGCCGGCCAAAGCCGACGCCAAGGCGTCCGGGGCCACAGGCCCTTCGGCGCTCGCCGCCAGGGCGCGACGGGCTTTTTCGGGGTCCACGCCGTGAGGCCGCTTTTGAGCGAAAACGCGCCTCGGCTTTCCGCCGAAGTTCCGGTTCCAGGCGAGCGCCCGCAGAGCGTCGCGAGGGTCCGTAAAGAGGGGGTAGCCGGCGGTTTTTCGGTTCAGCTCGAGCTCCTTCTGCATGGTGAACACACAGACCGCAATGGGCTTTTGGGCCTCGCCCATCAGGCGCCCGAGGCTTTGGACCAGTTGCCGGGATCCTTCCGCGTCGAAGATCCCTTGGTAGTTGTGGATGAAAAGCAGCCCGTCGATATCGGCTCGCGCCAGGGTTTGCCGGGCCAGCTTTTCGTAGAGCTCCAGGTCGAACACATCGCCCAAGTCCATGGGGTTGTGAAACTGGATGACCCCGGCCCGGGCGTGGCTTTCCGCCATTTTGACGAGCTCTTCGGGAAAGGGGGGCAGTTCGAAGCCGAACTCGTCCGCCGCATCGGCCGCCATGACCGCATGGCCTCCCGAACGGGAAATGACGGCAAGGCGGCCTCCGCGCATCCTGGGCAGCAGAAAGCCCTTGATGGCTGTGAGGCCTTCGTTTTGGTCCGTGACGCGAAGAATGCCGCACTGGCGAAAGGCGGCATCGGTGACAGCATCGTCGGTTGCCAGGGATGCGGAATGGGACCGGGCGATGACGGCTCCCGCTCCGCCTCGGTTGGACTTATGCACGACGATGGGTTTCGCCGCCCCGGCGGCGATTTCCATGAGGCGCCGTCCCTGGGCAATGCCTTCCAGGTAGCCGAAGATGACGTCCGTTTGGGGGTCCTGGAGGTAATAGGCGAGAAGATCGTTTTCGTTCACATCGAGCTTATTGCCGATGCTGGCGAATTTGGAAAAGCCGATCCCTTCGGCGGCGCAGTGGTTGATCATGGTGGCGCCCACGCCGCCGCTTTGGGAAAAGATGGACACCCGCCCTGGAGGGGCTTCCGCCTTCATGGGCATGAACGGGACCGCGAGGCCCGTGTATCGGTTGATAATGCCGATGCAATTGGGACCGATCATGCGCATGCCGTAGCGGGCCAAGGCCTCCTGGATTTCTTTTTCCAGTTCGGCGCGGTCGTCCCCCAGTTCCCGAAACCCGGCCGATTCCACAACGATGCGCCGGATGCCCTTCTCGCCGCACCGGCGGATGATGTCCGGAACCGCCCGCGCCGGCACCAGCACCGCGGCGAGATCAACCGTTTCGGGGAGATCCTCCACGGACCGGTAAATCCTGTGGCCCGCAAAGACTCCCCCCTTAGGCCCCACCAGGTCAATGACGCCCTGGTATTGGAATTCCATGAGGTTGAAAACAATGGCGCGCCCCAGATTCGTCGGCGAACTGGAAACCCCGATCACGGCCACACTCTTCGCATCGAAAAAGCGCTCCATGCAGATCCCTCCTTGTCCACGCACCGTGGCGCAACCGCACCTCATCCGCAGCCTATCCGCTCCGCGTCCCGAAGCCCCCCTCCTCAAGCCCCGGGACGCCGCACCTCATTCGCCCCACACCATGCCACAAACCAGCCCGAACGGAAAGCCCCCCTCCGAGAACCAGCAAGGCCCATCGAAGTCTCTTTTGCCTTTAAAAACATCCCGCGGATTGAAATCCTTTAAAGTTCTTATTTTTGCGCGGACTCCGTGACGACTGCGGCGCCCCCTTGTGACGACAATCGGGCCCCGTGGTGAGCAAAAAAGGCACTCCAGTCGCTCCGGAGAGGCTCGTCCCCGCAGCCGTGACGGATCCGGTTTCTGATGACCTGGAATGGGTGAACGATTTCTACAGGCATATCATGATACGCCCCACTTGGCTGGCACCACAGAGGGATTCCATGTTGGTGAATTATACGTGCGGAGGAGGGGCTGTATTTTCAAAGCAGCGCCGTTGGATCCGGCATCGACTGGCGGTAACCGTAACTGGGCGAACATATGGGGGGAGGAATTCTCATTCCAGAGCGCACCGTGAGCCCGGCTTGCCGTAACAATCGGGAACCGATGCACGAAAGGAACGGATCCCCTCCGCCGCACGGCTCTGCGCTCGAAGCGGGTCGATCAAGCTACAAGAGCGCCGCACCCACGGCAAGAATTTTTCCTTGCCCGAGGCTCGCCTCACGTGAGCGGGGTTGAAATGAACCGATAATATGAACCATAATAAACAAAATGCGTTTCGACCCCTCGTCTTGATTCAAGGAGGAGAGCCATGGCGAAGAAAATGCTTGTTGCCGCGACGGTCTGGATCCTCGTGTTCGGCCTGTGTTCGATCGTGCAGGCGCAGGTCATGCCTCTCCCCACGGCCCAACAGGGTTTCAGTTATCCTCCCACCGCAAATCCCGTGCTCAATGTCGATCCCTCCGTAGCCCGACCAATCGGCGTCGGGCCCGTTGCGGAAGGAGGCAGCGTCGTTCGGCTCCGGGTGGCCCTTCCCGCCTTCAGCGCCCCGGTGGACCTCTACTTTGGGGTCATGGCGCCGGCCTTGGATCCCATTCATTTGTACCTGTTGAAACCCGACGGGCAACTCGCTGTTTTCCAATCGGAACTCATCCCCTGGAAATCGGGGGTCACCCAGCCTGTAGATGAATTCCTTTTCGGGGACATCCCCACCTCGGCGCTCCCACCGGGTCAATACCACTGCTATCTTCTGGCAAGCCCCGCGGGAAATCTTTCCCTCTATGACCTCTGGCATACCTATTTCGTGATTAAAGATGCCGCCGGGGGATGCGGAAGTTACAACGGCCCCAGGTCCTTTTCCATGACCTTCGACCACTTGGCTCTGGTGAATCAGTATGCATATACGCAAGAAATTCGCATCACCGGCGTCGTTCCCTTTTCCCTTGGGGAGGACAATACATTGTCAGGGAGCGGCACCCTCCAAATCAGCACCCAGGGGGCATGGCCCGAGGCGACTTTCAGCGGCTCGGGAACCGTGGACGAAAGGCTCGGCGGGAGACTCTTTTTCGACGAAAATTGCCAGGCGATCCTGGAAGTCGTTTTCGATGAGCAATTTCATCCATTCCCCGTGACCTATAATATCGGCGGAGTAGTGACTGTGGTCACGTATCCATTGGATTCTCATAACACATACACTCAATACTTCCATGTCATCGACGGGGCGACGGTTTCTGGGCCGCCGGTTTTCGGGGCCATGGAAGGCAGCTTTAATTATATTCTGCACATCGGCCCTTGAACCTGCGAAACGCCCATGGGCAATCCCCAAGTTCCCGCATCGGGTGCTTGACAACCAGAGGTCATGTGGATAAAAGCGGCGGCACGGATTCCAACCATCACCGTCACGAGAAAGAGCCGCCGCTATGAAAAGATGGGTCTTTTTGTTTCCCGGCCAAGGGTCCCAGTATGTGGGCATGGGCAAGGACTTGTATGAGAACTATCCGAAAGTTCGGGAACTGTTCCACCGTGCCGACGATATTCTCGGCATGGGGATCACCAAGCTCTGCTTCGAAGGGCCCGAAGACGTCCTGACCCAGACGCAAAACGTCCAGCCGGCCATCACGGTGGCCAACCTGGCGTGCCTCACGGTCTTGGCCCATCACGAAATCTTCCCGGTGGCGGCCGCCGGGCACAGCCTGGGCGAATACAGCGCCCTGTACGCCGCCGGTGTCTTGTCGCTGGAAGACACTTTGAAACTCGTCCGATGGCGCGGGCTCTATATGCACGAGGCATCCTTGGAGACGCCCGGGGCCATGGCCGCCGTCATGGACATGCCGGAAGAGAGGCTTCAAAACATCTGCCGGCTGTGCGATGTGGAAATCGCCAACATTAACAGCCCGGACCAGGTCATCATCACGGGACCCGTGGACGCCGTCGACAGGGCTTTGGAAGCCAGCGCCGCCGAAGGGGCCAAGAAATGCGTGAAGCTTAATGTGAGTGGCCCGTGGCATAGTCGGTGCCTGGAATCGGCCCGACAGAAGTTCGAACCCCATGTGCGGGCCGCAGCTTTTTCCGACCCGAGAATCCCCATCGTCAACAATGTGGACGCCAAGCCCCTCAAAAACGCCGCCGAAGCCCCGGAAAAGCTTGTTCGGCAAATCTGCGGCGCCGTCTTGTGGAAGCAATCCATGGAGTGGTTTTTGGCCAACGGCTATGATCACTTTGTGGAAGTGGGACCCAAAAAGGTCCTCCGGGGGCTCATGCGGCGTATCGACCGGAAAGTCATCATCCACAACGTGGAAGATGCCGCAACCCTGGCCTCATTCCTCCAGGCCAACGGCTCCGACTAGGAGGCTGTCTAAGAACGAACCCGAAGGCCTCTTGTCCTGGGAGCGCGGGCCTCCGGCCCGCACGAGAAGCGGGCGAGACGCCCGCGCTCCCAGGAATATGCCATTCTCGGACAGCCTCCTAGGGCTTTCCCGTGGCTCCCTATGGTTTGCATCATCCGGCGTTCACTCATGGGTCTCTTGATACAGGACTTGTACGGCTTGGTGGATGACGGTTTCCGGGACGGCGGTGCGTCTTTCGACGCGGCCGATACCCTGTGGGACGATCCACACGAGTCCTGAGGCGCCTTTCTTCTTGTCGTGGTGGATGTGGCGAAGCAGCCCTTGGGAATCGGCCGCAAGGGGCGTCGTCAGCGGCAGGTGATAGGCCCGCAGGACGCGATCCATCCGCGCCGCCAGTTCCGGATCCGTTACCCCCAAAAGGATCCCCATTCGGACGGCCACCCTCATCCCGAGGGCCACCGCATGACCGTGGGGAAGCGTGTAGCCGCTCAGGGCTTCCAGGCCGTGACCCGTAGTGTGCCCCAGATTCAGCAGTTGGCGCAGCCCGAAATCCTTTTCGTCGGCCGCCACGTAACGGCCTTTCAAGGCAAGGCTTCGAGAGACGAGATTCTGCGCCATGGAAAGCGGCAGCGGGAAGGACACCCCTTTCGGGCCGCAGGCATCGGCATGGGCTTCCAGGGTTTCCATGAGGCCGCCGTCGTCTAGGAGGGCGTACTTGATCACTTCGGCCATGCCGTTTTGCCATTCCGCATCGGGCAGTGTCTGGAGAAACACGGGATCCACCAGAACGGCCTGGGGGTGATGGAACGTGCCGATGAGGTTTTTCCCTTCCTCGAGATCCACCCCCGTTTTTCCTCCGAGGCAGCTGTCCACCTGGGCCAAAAGCGTTGTGGGCACCTGGACCAGGGGAACGCCCCGCATGAAGATGGAGGCGAGAAAACCGATGACATCCCCCGTGACCCCGCCTCCCACGGCGACAAAGACGCTGCCGCGGTCCGCGCCGTGCCTCAGGGCAATCCGGGCGAGTTCTTCCACCGTCTGGAGGCGCTTTTTGTCTTCACAGGCGTCCCATTCGATCCATGCCTCGGAAAACTGCTCGCGGCCCAAGGTGTCCCCCCACAGGGACGCCACCTTCCGGTCCACGAAGAAGTAGGGGCGGCGTTCCGGGACATGGTCCCGCAGCCATGAGCGAAGGGACTTGGCCCCATGAGGTTCCAAGGTGACGGCAGGGGGAAGGCACAGAGCCCAAGAGGGCCCCTCGTGAATTTTCATTGTCGTCGCCTGGGAGACCGCAGCGTGCGGTGACCGGGGCGCGGCGTCCCCCGTCCCGACGGCGTCCTCCATCGAAGTTTCAGCGTGCCCTGACAAAGCAGAAGCCGGAGAATTATCCTCTTGGTGGGCCGGGGCTTCGCGGCCTTTACCGTCCCCGGCGTTCGGCAGACTGTGCCCGTGGTTGTTGGCGTTGTGGTGCCAAGTGAGGAGTCTGTTCGTTTCTTCCAGGGCCTGGAGGCAGAAGTCCCCGAAATGGGACCGGGTTTTTTCGAAGGCCTCAAGGAAGTCCTGCCACCGGCCGTGTTCCACGGCATCGGCGGTTTCGGAAAACACGCGGCGAAGCACCCGAAGCGCTTCATTCTTATAGGGGTTTTCCATGGCGATGGCCGCATAGAGGGCCGGATCCTGGGCGAACAGCCTTCCGATGAGGTCCAATTCCAACCGGTAGATGGGGCTCGTATACCGCAGGCTTTCCGCGGCGTCGATCCCCAGGTCCCTGAGACAATGCCCCAAGACCACCGTCGTCACGTGGGGGATAAGCTGGATGACGGTCATCATGCGGTCGTGTTCTTCCGCCGAACACACGTGAATCTTGAGACCCGCGCGGCGAAGCACATCCATGAGCCATTCCCGGGGACCGTCGGCCACCCGGCCCGGGCACACGATCATGGTCTGGCCGACGAAATCCTTGACATAAGGCCCATACATGGGATGGAGGCCCATGTACCATGCGGCGGATCCTTCCATGGCTTTCAGGGGCGGCACTTTCAAAGAGCAAATGTCCACGACCAACTGGCCCGATCGAAACCGCGGGGCCAGGCTTTCCAATATACGGAAAGCTTTGTGGAGCGGCACGCTGACGAGGACGGCATCCGACCGATCGATGACGTCTTCGTTGCTAAGCGGCGTGGCCACATCGGATATAGCGACCGGGTATCCATGGTCCTCGAAGAACCGATGAAAGAGCTTGCCCATGGCGCCCAGGCCGCCGATGATCCCGATGCGGGGTTTGTCCTTCCAGTGACTAAAATCCGACACGCTTTCCGTCATGGTTCCTCCATACGCCGTCGTTCCTCGCGCCTTCCGGTTTCAAGGCTTCTTGCCCCTCCTTCACGAGGCCCCGGCCGCCGCCTTGGCCGTATCGTCCCGGCCTTTGCGATGGGTCCTGAGGATGGTTCGCCCCACGGCTTGGGCCACGGGCTCGAGCCGATCCAGGAGGTTCGCCATGGCTTCGGGCGTCAGGGATTGGGATCCGTCACTCAGAGCCTCGTGGGGCCGCACATGCACTTCCAGCATGAGCCCGTCGGCGCCGGCGGCCACGGCCGCACAGGCCATGGCGGGAATGAGGTCCGTGCGACCCAGGGCGTGGCTGGGATCCACGATGACCGGCAGGTGGGTGAGTTTTTTCAGCAAAGGCACGGCGCTGAGGTCCAAAGTGTTTCGCGTTTCCGTCTCAAAGGTGCGGATGCCGCGTTCGCAGAGGATCACCTTCTCGTTGCCGTGGCTCACGATGTATTCGGCCGACATGAGGAACTCTTTGATGGTGGCCGACATGCCGCGTTTGAGGATCACCGGCTTGTCCACCTGCCCCACTTCGGTCAAGAGTTTGAAGTTTTGCATGTTGCGCGTGCCGATTTGGAGCACGTCGGCGTATTTGTAGACCAGAAGCAGGTCTCGGGCGTCCATGACCTCCGTGACCACCGGCATGCCGGTGCGGCTGCGCACGTCGCTCATGAATTTCAGGGCCAGTTCCCCAAGCCCCTGGAAGCTGTACGGGGATGTGCGGGGTTTGAAGGCGCCGCCCCGCAGCATGGGAATGCCCAGGGCGTGGAGAGCGTCCGCGATTTCATCAAGAACCTCCCTGCCCTCCACAGCGCACGGGCCGGCGATGATGGGAATGGAGCGACCGCCCAGTTCCACGTGGGCGCCGATGGAAATGGTCGTGTTTTCTTCCTTGAACTCGCGGCTCACGAGTTTGTACGGCTGCAGGATGGGATGTGCCGCTTCCACGCCCGGAAAGCTTGCAAAAGGAATCTCCTGGATGAGGTCCCTTTCGCCGATGATTCCCACGATGGTGCGGCGTTCGCCCCGGGAAAGATGGGTGCGCAACCCCATCTTTTCCACTCGAGCCACCAGTTGCCTCAGTTCTTCGTCCGTGTGTTCGGGTTTCATGACAACAATCATGGCAGGTCCTCCTTGCCTTGTGTCTGAGGAAAACGCGCGTGTTTCCCTCTTTGTTTAAGTTATCGGCACGGTCGTGCCGAACCTCCAAAACACAAAAGGCCGTGAGCTTGTGCCCACGGCCTGGCAAGGTCCATAAAAAAGGCCGTGGGCTTTTGGGGTCAGCCCACGGCCTCGGTGCCGGCGTCCAAGGACTTCGGACGGCTCAGCGCGGTGGTCGGCCGACCCCATCGGGGCCGTAATACCACCCATAATAAAAGTAAAAGCGCCGAGCCGTTCCCTTGATGCTCATCGTCCGTCCTTTCAGGTGGACCATCACGCCCTGCGTACTCTTGGCAGGTGATCCCTTATAGAGGAGCTCATCGGGGGATGTCAAGAGCCTTGGTGCATTTTTTTCGGCACTGCGGGGAGGGGGTCGTCGTGCGCGCTCTCTTTAGAACTTTTCCTTGACAAGCCGAGGGGGATTGCCTATAGGACTGAGCTTCGAGTCGGTCACCAGTGGCGGTTTAATGGAGATATACGCATGAAAACGACCAGTGCCAAGTTTGATGCCAACGGAAGAAAGTGGATCGTGGTGGACGCCGAAGGTCAGGTTCTCGGCCGGTTGGCCAGCGAAATCGCCGTGAGGCTTCGGGGCAAACATCTGCCCACCTTTTCCCCCCATCTGGATACGGGCGATTTCGTAGTGGTCATCAACGCCGAAAAAGTTCGTCTCACCGGCCGCAAGTGGGACCAGAAAAAATACTATCGCCATTCGGGCTACCCCGGAGGGCTCAAGGTCACCACGGCGAAGAAACTCAATCAGGAACACCCCGAGCGGCTCATTGAATTCGCCGTGCGCGGCATGCTCCCCAAGAATCGACTGGGCCGCAAGCTCCTCAAGAAGCTCAAGGTCTACAGCGGGGCCGAGCATCCTCATGAAGCCCAGCAGCCCACCCCGTTGAAACTCGGCGGCCGGGCGCCGGTAAAGGAGTCGTAACATGGCGGAACAAAGCTTTTATGCCACGGGAAAGCGCAAGTCGGCGGTAGCCCGGGTATGGCTTAAGCCGGGCACGGGTCGCGTGATCATCAACAACAAGCCCATCGATGAATACATCGTTCGGGAAACGAGCAAAATGCTCATCCATCAGCCGCTCATGCTCACCGGCACTTTCGGCAAGCTGGACGTATACGTCAACGTGAGCGGCGGGGGGCTGAGCGGCCAAGCCGGCGCCATCAAGCACGGCATTTCCAAGGCCCTGATGGAATTCAACCCCGAGTTCCGCCAGGTTCTTAAGCGCGCCGGATTCATCACCCGAGATTCCCGCGTGAAGGAACGGAAAAAATACGGGCAGCGCGGCGCACGAGCTCGGTTCCAGTATTCCAAACGCTAGGAGTTCATCCGGGAAAGGATGCGCCTCGGGAGCGTGCTCCTGCCGCACGGTATCGCTGGGCGGGTCGGAGGTTCAAGCTCCCGGGAAATCACGGACCGGCCGACCTTTTTCATACCGGGAAGGAAACCTTTCAGGGGCTCTCGCCGACGGCGCGGGCCCCTGAACTTTGTTCGGGCTGTGCCGTCGAAAGGAAGACTGTCATGGTGCCTGTGTCCATCGCCGGAGCGTCCGGGTATACGGGTTTTGAACTGCTAAGGCTATTGAGCGGCCATCCGCGGGTGCGTGTCACCACGATCACCTCTCGCGCCAACCAGGGCGAAGCCCTCGCCGACGTCTATCCGGCCCTGCGCGGCCACGGCGATCTGCACTTTGAGGATACGGACCCGGACGTCCTCACGCGAAACGCCCGACTCGTCTTTACCGCCCTGCCCCATCATGCGGCCATGGAAATCATCCCATCCCTCTTGGACCGTGGGGTCAAGGTGGTGGATCTGAGCGCCGATTTTCGATTCCGGGACGCCGCCGTCTACGAGGCCTGGTATGAAAAGCACACGGCGCCCCATCTTCTGGAAGAAGCCGTCTACGGCCTTCCGGAGCTGTATCGGGATCGGATCGCCGGTGCCCGCCTCGTGGGCAATCCGGGATGCTATCCCACAAGCATCATCCTGGCCTGCGCCCCGCTCGTAAAAGAAAAGCTCATCGTGCCGGAAACGATCCTGGCCGATTCCAAATCGGGGGTGACGGGAGCCGGCCGAGGCTTGGCGCTTACGACCCATTACTGCGAAGTTAACGACGGCTTTCGGGCCTACAAGGTCGCCGAACATCGCCACACGCCCGAAGTGGAACAGGAATTGAGCCTCCTTGCGGGAAGGCCTGTGCGCATCACCTTTACGCCCCATCTGGTGCCCATGAGCCGCGGGATTTTGAGCACCGTGTATGCCCAGCTGGCACCCGGCGTGGATGCATCCAAAGTGACGGAGGCCTTCCGCAGCTTTTATGAATCGGCCCGATTCGTCCGCCTGTGCCCTCCTGGGCAATTCCCCACGACCTTGCAGGTGCGCGGCAGCAATTACTGCGATATCGCCTGGAAGACCGACCCGCGCACGGGCCGGGTGATCGTGGTTTCCGTCATTGATAACCTGACCCGGGGCGCTTCGGGCCAGGCCGTGTGCAACATGAACCTCATGCTCGGCTTTCCCGAAGACTGCGGGCTGGAAGCCGCACCGTGGCAGCCGTGAGCGCTTCACCGGTTGAACCCTCAGCCGCCTCCCAGGGCCCGGGCGGGCCGTTTCGTGCCTCCCTGGATCCGCAAGCGAAAAGGAATTTCAAGCTCGTCCTGGAATACGACGGGTCCAACTATCACGGCTGGCAACGCCAAAAAGGGGTGCTCACCCTTCAGGAAGTGGTGGAATCGAAGCTGGGCATCATGCTGGGACGTCCCGTCACGGTGCGGGCTTCAGGGCGGACCGATGCGGGAGTCCATGCCCTAGGGCAGGTGATTAATTTTTATGCCAAAACCCGCCTGGGCCCCCTGGATTTTCAAAGGGGTCTGAACGGCCTCCTGCCGCCGGACATCGTGGTGCGCCACGCGGAGGAAGTGCCCGATTCCTTTCACGCCTCTTATTCGGCGGTGAGCAAGATTTACGAATACCGCATCCTCAACCGCCCCCTCCCCTCCGCTCTGGAACGGCTCTACGCCTGGCATGTGCCCAAAACCCTGGACCTGGACCGCATCCGGGAATGCCTTCCCGTGCTCCTGGGCGAACACGATTTCAGCGCCTTTATGGCCGCCGGATCTTCGGTGACCAACCCCGTGCGCGTCATGATGGAGGCCCAGGCCTGGCGCCCAGATCCGGATCATCTCTATTTCCGCTTTCAAGCGACGGGGTTTTTGCGGCATATGGTGCGCAATCTCGTGGGCACTCTGGTCCAGGCGGGTCGCGGCACCATGACCCCTCGGGACCTGGCCGCCGTTTTGGAAAGTCGGGATCGGTCGCGGGCGGGCATCACGGCGCCGGCCCACGGGTTGTATCTCGTGTGCGTCTTTTACGGGAGGGGAGAACACAACCGCGTTCCACACATAGGGGAAGAGACATGAAACTTTCACAGCGAGTCAGCCAGGTGAAACCTTCGGCAACCCTTGCCATCAATTCCAAGGCCAGGCTTCTGCGCAGTCAAGGAGTGCGGGTCATCAGTTTCGGGGTCGGGGAACCGGATTTCGACACGCCCCATCATATCGGCCAGATGGCGATGCAGGCCGTTCTCAGGGGACAGACACGGTACACGCCCGTCCAGGGCATTCCGGAACTGAAGGACGCCGTGATCCAGACCGTGGAGGCGGACTACGGCCTTGCCTACGAGCCCGACGAAGTGCTTGTCTCGTGCGGCGGCAAACACTGCCTTTACAACCTGTTTCAGGCGGTCTTGGATCCTGGAGACGCCGTAATCATCCCCAGCCCTTACTGGGTCTCCTATCCCGACATGGTGCGTCTGGCCGGAGCCGAACCCGTGTTTGTGCCGTGTGCCGAGGCGCGCGGCTTCAAAATGACTCCAGAAGATCTTCGCCGATCCATCAGCCCGAGGACCCGGATGCTCATCCTCAACAGCCCGTCCAATCCCACGGGAACCCATTATCGACCGGAGGAACTCCGCGCCCTGGCCGAGGTGCTCCTGGAGCACGATCACGTGATCATCGTATCCGACGATATTTATTACCGAATCCTCTTCGACGATCTGGCCTGGGCCAATATCGCCATGGTGGAACCCCGGCTGAAGGAACGCACCTTCATCGTCAACGGTGTCAGTAAGACCTACGCCATGACGGGGTGGCGCATCGGCTATCTTCTGGGACATCGGGATGTGATCAAGGCCGCGGGAAAAATCCAGAGCCAATCGACGAGCAACCCGTCATCCGTGGCCCAGTGGGCGGCCGTGGCGGCGCTCAAAGGCGAACAAGAAACCTGCCGCACGATGGTTGAGGTCTTTGCCGAACGGCGGGCCTATGTCATGGACCGGCTGGCACGGCTGCCCGGGGTGACCTGCCCCGTGCCCGATGGAGCCTTTTATGTTTTTCCCAACGTGAGCGCCTTCTATGGGGCAAAAGTGGGAGGACGGACCATCGACGGCTCGTCCACCCTGGCGGATTACCTCATGGAAGAAGTGCACCTGGCAGTGGTTCCCGGGGAAGCCTTCGGGGAAGACCGATGCATTCGGCTGTCTTTCGCCCTGTCCATGGAGGAGCTGCGGGAAGGGTTCGACCGCCTGGAAAAGGCCCTGCTGCGCCTTCGGGGGTGAGTGCGGGGGGGTGCCCCCCTCACCCTACCCTCTCCCCCCAAAGGGGGGAGAGGGTTCGAGAAGCTTGCGTATTGCCAGGCCTCCACTTCCCACTTTATCCCCCAAGGGGGGGGAGGGGGCGTGAAGTTTTCGTATTGCCAGGCCCTTACTTTCCACCCTATCCCCCAAAGGGGGGAGAGGGGGCGTGAAGCTTGCATACTGCCAGGCCTCCACTTCCCACTTTATCTTAAAAGGGGGGAGAGGGTGCGCGAAGTTTTCGTATTGCCGGGCCCTTACTTTCCAGCCCATCCCCCAAGGGGGGGGAGAGGGGGCATGGTTGCGCCTTCGGTGCATTAAACGAGGCTATCCCCAAACCTCCGGGATGTCGGAAATGTAGGTTGGGGTGAGCGCAGCGAACCCCAACACACTCCCCCCAACCTCCTATGGGATCTCTCTCACGGATCCCTAAACCACGCCCTTTTCTTTCAGCTGCTGGAGCCTGCCTTTACCCACGCCGAGGTATTTTTGGTAAATGAACTCGTTGTCCGCGCCCACGGGCCGGCAAATCCACTTGATGCGCCCGGGGGTTCGGCTCATGGCCTTGAACGACGAATTCTGGATGAGCACTTCTCCGTAGTAGGGGTCTTTGCGCTTGACGAAACTTTCCCGCACGCGCCAGTGCTCCCGGGTGAGCACATCCGTGGGCGTTTCCAGACGGCCTGTTACCACAGTGCCCTTCTTGTCGGGACGGCGGCTGTATTCCGTGAGCATCTGCAGGATTTCCTCCGAGGTGTAGTTTTCCGTAAACTTTTCAATTTCGTGCTGGATCTTGGGCTGGTTTTCCGGCGTGAGCCGTTCCTTGATGGTCGGGAACATTTTCTGCAAATCGGGCCGATTCATGATCTCGCACAAGGCCGCCCAATTGGGATCCGTAAAACCGGACATGAAGGTATAGCCGTCCTTGCACTTTACATAGGTGTAAGGGAAGACCGCGTAGTCATAATTGCCCGCCCGCGGCATTTCGTTTCCGGACATGTGGTAATATTGCATTACGTAATTGGAAATGGCCATGAGGCCTTCCGGAGGGGAACAATCCACGAATTGTCCTTGGCCTGTACGGCGCTTGACCAACATGGCCGCCTGGATGCCGAATGCGGCCCAGGCGCCGCCCACGTACCAGCCCATCCAGTTGCCGTGCTTCAAGGGCCTCTTGTATTCGGGGGGAACTTCCGGGTCCAGATCGGGCTCACCGGTAATGGACATGATCACGCCGCGGGCTTGGGCCACGATGTCGTAGTCCGGCTGGTTGCTGAATTTTTCAGAATCCTCGCCGAACTGGCCGTAGCTGTGCATGGCACAGTAAATGAGACCCGGGTTGAGGGCCTTGAGTTGTTCGTAGCCGATGCCCAGCTTGTCCATGTACCCCGGTTTGAAGGCTTCAATGACCACATCGGCCCGGGACGCCAGGGTGCGGAACATGGCTTGGCCTTCCGCCGTTTCCAGATTGAGCGTGATATGGAATTTGTTTCGCGCCTCGGTCATGTAGGCCAGCCCGGTGTCCTTGATCATGATGCCGTAGGGCGTCATTTTCCGGGCCAAATCCCCCGCCGGAGGCTCGATGCGGATCACTTCCGCGCCGAATTCCGCAAGGATCGACGACGCGTACAGGGCACCGAAGTTGGCGTAGCTCACATCCAGCACCAGCATGTCGTCCAGGGCTTCCGGCTTTCGGAAGCTATCCCTTGGATTGGTTTCCGCGTACGCCCACTTGGCGTACCCTTCGTTGATGGCAAGACCGACGATGGTCTTGTCTTCTTTGAGCATGGCGGCCAGAGCGTCATCGTCGAACATATCGTCATAGACCGAAGGTCCCAATTTCTTGTCCGTCATTCTCGTCCTCCCGAACCGAAAAGGTGATCGTCTGGTGTCTTAGGCCAGTTTCAACCCGCTCTTGCCGTCCCAGTCAGGCGGCGGGCAATGGGACGGCACGGCCGGGTTCCATTGGAAGATGACCTTTTCCGCTTTCAGCCGTTCCACTTCGTCGTGCGGCAGACCCAGGAGCTTGGTGAGCACGTATTCGTTGTCGAACCCCAGAGGCCGGCATCCCCACAAGAGTCGGCTCGGCGTTTCGCTCATGCGCGGCGGGTACACCTGCTGGACCATGGGACCGTACAGGGCGTCTTCGTATTCCTGCACGGCGCCCCTTTGACGGAAATGGGGCCGATGATAGGCGTCCTTGGCCGTGATGACCCGCGAGGCGGCAAACCCGTACTGATTGCCCAACGCTTCCACCTCTTCCACTTTCTTCGTGCGCGTCCAGGCATCGATGATCTTCAAGAGTTCCCGGGCGTTTTCGTCCTTGAGCCTTTCCAGGGGGTCGGCGAACCGTTGGGCCAGTTCCGGTTTTCCCATGGCTTGGCACAAGCCTTGGAAAGACGCGTCATCGAAGGCGGCCAGAGCGATCCAGCCGTCCGAACAATCGAAAAGATCGGACGGGCACACCGCCAGGTCTCGGTTTCCGGACCGGGGCCGGTCTTTCCCCGTAAGGTACGTGTATAGCCACGTCCAATCCAAGAAGCGGATGACGTTTTCCACCTGCATGTAATCGATGAATTGGCCTTCCCCGGTGCGCTCACGGTAATTGAGAGCGGCCATGATGGCCACGGCGCACATCAAGGCCGTGATCCAGTCGGCAATCCACACTCCCGACTTGATGGGCCCTCGGCCTTCAAAGCCGGTGATGGGAGAAAGGGCGCCCATGCTCTGGGCCACGGCGTCATAGCTCGTGCGGCCGGTCCACGGCCCCCAGCTCCCATAGCCCGACACATGAAGCTGAATGATCCGGGGGTTCACTTCCCGGAGTTCCTTGTAGCTCAAGCCCCATTCCGCCATGCGGCCGGGAGTCAAATTGTCTGCTACCACATCGGCCTTCTTGACCAGTTCCAGGAACAATTCCTTCGCTTTGGGATGGCCCAAGTGCATTCCCACCCAGTACTTATTGTGGTTTTCAATCTCCAGACCCGGCGACATGTTCTTCCAGAAGAAGGCGTAGGGGGTCACAAAACGCATCTGGTCGCCCTTTTGCCCCTCGAACTTGATGACCTCGGCGCCGAATTCCGCCAGGTAGTCACAACACGCCGGGCCCAAAACCACGTAACAGACCTCCAGGACCCGAACCCCCTCCAGGGGCATGCGCTTTCCAAAAAGGTTTTCCACGTTGAACAATTCCTTCATGCGCTGCTGGTACGATTTGCCTTGGTCCATTCAGATACCTCCTCTGGGTTGGCGAATCGTTCTTCGGGTCCGAACACTTCGGACCGGCCTCGGGTGGGATAAACAGAGATGACGGCTTCACGGACCGATCGGAACAAAGCACGGGGAAAGAACCCTGGGTGCGCTGAAGAGGTCGAGGAGGCCTGAAGGGGGAAAGGTGTCGCTGGATCCTGTGACGTCGCAGAAGATGAGCAAGATTCGCCGTCGCGCGCGTCCGAACGGTCTTTTTGTGAACCGAGTTTGCTTCTAGCAAAATCCTTCAGGTCGGGTCAAGGAAGATTTAGGGAAGATGCGGGATTTTGGGTTGACAGACAAGGGAGAGTCAAGTAGAGAGCAAGGGGCGTGTTTCAGTGAATAATCTTGAGATGTTGGACCTTGTTCGGGCATTTGGGGATCGTTAAAGACGCAGGCAAAGGAGGGTACTATGGGACGCAGAAGGTGGACGGTTCTTTTGGCTGGTTTGTGCTGTGCGGCCTTCGCTTTGGCGGGACCCGCAGCCGCCGAGGACACCATCAAGATCGGGGCCTATCTGCCCATGACCGGAGCGGTGGCGGCCTACGGCCAGATGGAATGGGACGGCATCCAGATCGCCAATGAGATCAAGCCCACGGTGTTGGGCAAAAAGATCGAGCTGGTCCTTGTGGACACCAAGAGCGACAAGATCGAGGCGGCCAACGCCGTGAGTCGCCTGGTGGAAAAGGAAAAGGTGGCGGGAATCATCGGGGAAGCCATCAGCGGCAACTCCATGGCCGGCAATCCCATTTCGGAAGCCGCCAAGATCGTCTCGGTCAGTCCCACAGCGACCAACCCGCTGGTGACGCAGGGCAAGCAGTACGCCTTCCGCGCCTGCTTCATCGACCCGTTCCAGGGGGAAGTGGCGGCCCGCTTTGCGGTCAATGAACTCAAGGCCAAAACCGCCGCCGTCATCATCGACATCGCTCAGGACTACTGCGTGGGGCTCGCCAATTTCTTCGTCAAGGAATTCGTGAAACTCGGCGGCAAGGTCGTCTCCACCACCTACATCCAGACCGGCGACCAGGACTTTTCGGCCCAGCTTTCCTCCGTGCAGGCCGCCAAGCCCGACATCATTTATGCGCCCAACTACTACACGGAAGACGCTCTGATGGCCAAACAAGCCCGGGATCTGGGCATCAACGCGCCCATCCTCACGGGTGACGGCGCCCAGGCCGAAGAACTCATCAAGATCGGCGGCAAGGCGGTGGAAGGCATGTACTTTACCGGTCATTTTCACAAAGAAGCCGCATCCACCGATCTGGCAAAGGAATACATCAAGCGGTTTGAAGACAAGAAAAAGAAGGAAGCCGACGCCTTCGGGGCTCTTGCGGCCGACGCTTACTTCCTGCTCATCGAAGCCATCGAAAAGGCCGGATCCACAGACGGCACCAAGGTCCGCGAAGCCATGGTGGCCATCAAGAACTTCCCCGGCGTTTCGGGCATGATCACCATGCAGGATAACGGCAACCCGGTAAAGAGCATGGTCATCAACAAGGTCAAGGACGGCAAGTTCGTCTATGTGACGACCGTGAACCCGTAAGGCTTCGGGACGGCCCATCCTCTTCACCCAGACGGAGGGACGAGGACCGGGCCGAGCGGAGGCGCCCGCGAGGCGCCATGCCCCGGGGCTTACTTGGAAACCCCTAAGCCATGGAGGAGCAGGGCCGAAGTCATACGCCCTGCTCTTTTTTGCGTCACGCCTCTTGGAATCGCTAAAGGACACATCGTGACGGCAACCAACTTCATGCAACAAATCATCAACGGGATCTCCCTGGGGAGTCTTTACGCCCTGGTGGCCATCGGCTACACGATGGTCTACGGGATTCTTCGGCTGATCAATTTCGCCCACGGGGATCTCCTCATGGTGGCGGCCTATGCGGCCATCTACGCCGTGTCCCTCTTAAGCCTTCCCTGGCAGATCAGTTTTCCGCTGGTCATGGTCCTGACGGGCCTTTTCGGTATCCTTCTCGACCGCGTGGCTTACAAACCTCTGCGGGACGCCCCCCGCATCTCCTTGCTCATTTCGGCCATCGGCGCCTCATTCCTTCTGGAAAACCTGGCCATTGTCCTGATCGGCGGGGTTCCCAAGGGCTTCCCGCGTCCGGAGGCCTTCGCCAGGGTCATCGACCTTTGGGGCCTGCGCATCCAGGTGCTCACCGTCTACACCCCCGTCCTCACCCTGGTCCTCCTCATGGGCTTGCTCTACATTGTCCATCGCACCAAGGTGGGAAAGGCCATGAGGGCAGCCTCCAAGGATTTCGAAACGACCCGACTCATGGGCATCAATCTGGACCGGATCATTGCCGTGACGTTCTTTCTCGGATCGAGTCTCGCGGCGGCGGGCGGCATCATGTGGGCCATGAAGTACCCTCAGGTCAACCCGTTCATGGGGGTCATCCCAGGCCTGAAAGCCTTCATCGCCGCGGTCCTGGGCGGGATCGGCAACATTGTGGGCGCCGTGGTGGGCGGATTCGTCCTGGGCCTCGGGGAAATCCTCATCGTCGCCTTGTTTCCCCAAATGGCCCAGTATCGGGACGCCTTCGCCTTTACCGTGCTGATCCTGGTGCTTCTCTTCCGCCCCACGGGCATCATGGGCGAACCCATTACGGATAAGACGTGAGTCCCTCGAAGGATTCCATCATGGAAACGTCCATACGAAACACCCTGTGCAATATTGCGCTCTTGGCCGTCTTGGCCGTGGTGCTCTATGTCTTCGAAAAGCACGGCACCGAATACCAGATCCGCATTCTCAACAACATGGCCATCTTCATCACGCTGGCGGTGAGCTACAACCTGGTGAACGGCTTCTGCGGCATCCTCCACCTGGGCCCCAACGCCTTCATTACCATCGGAGCCTACACGTCGGCACTGCTCACCATGAGCCCCGCGGAAAAGCAGTTGAGCTTCATCATCGAGCCGCTCATCTGGCCTTTGAGCGTCATCCAGGTGCCGTTTGCCGTCTCCTTGATCGCTGCAGGGGTTACGGCCACCGTTTTCGCCTTCCTGATCAGTTTCCCCGTGTTCCGTGTGCGGGGCGACTATCTCGCCATCGTCACCCTGGGCTTCGGCGAAGTGATCCGCGTGCTCTGCAACGCCATGCAAAGCCTGACCAACGGCCCCCTGGGCCTGAAGGGCCTTACGCCGTACACCACCCTGTGGTGGTCGTGGGGGGTGGCCGTTTTCACCGTCGTGGTCATCACCAAGCTCGTCAACAGCAGCTACGGTCGGGCCATGAAGGCCATTCGCGAAGACGAAACGGCAGCCAAGGCCATGGGCGTGGATCCCTATCGGCATCTCCTGCTGGCCTTTCTTATCAGCGCTTTCTTTTCCGGTGTCGCCGGAGGACTCCTGGCTCACCTCATCACGACCATTTCCCCGACCCTGTTCACGTTCTTCTTGACCTTCAATCTCCTCATCATCATCGTCGTCGGCGGTTTGGGCAGCACAAGCGGGGCCGTCATCGCGGCGGCGCTTTTCGCCTGGGGCGGGGAGGCCTTGCGGGTGGTGGAAAGCCCCATGAACCTGGGCTTCGTCACCCTTCCCGGCATCCCGGGAATGCGCATGGTCCTTTTCAGCATCATCCTCATGGTGGTCATCCTCTTTGCCCGGCGCGGCATCATGGGGCGAAGCGAACTGTCCTGGAACCGAGTGTTCGCCGCGCTC
Source organism: Desulfosoma sp. (assembly GCA_037481835.1). Classification (GTDB taxonomy): domain Bacteria; phylum Desulfobacterota; class Syntrophobacteria; order Syntrophobacterales; family DSM-9756; genus Desulfosoma. Next base: position 83,158 of record JBBFKW010000008.1, read on the forward strand.
CGCCTTCAGACCAAGGCATAGGGTAGTGGGCATGAACGATTTCTTCCGACTTGACAACCTGGTCATGCAGTTCGGAGGCCTCACGGCCGTCAAGGATTTTTCCATCACCATCGACCCCGGGGAATTGGTGGGACTCATCGGCCCCAATGGAGCGGGCAAGACGACGGTGTTCAACATGATCACGGGCTTCCTGACCCCCACATCCGGCAAGGTCCTGTGGCAGGGACAGGATATCACCGGCCGGCCCCCCCACGCCGTCACCGCTCAAGGGATCGCCCGAACATTTCAGAACATCCGCCTCTTTTCGGACATGACCGTTTTGGAAAACGTCATGGTCTCCTTCCATCATACGATCCGTTCCCGGTTTTGGAAGGCCATGCTGGGGCTGCCATCCCACAAGAGGGAAGAGCGGCGGATCGAAAAAGAAGCGCGCGGCTTTTTGGAAGAACTCCACTTGGGACACCTTGCCGACGAAAAGGCCGGCTCCCTGCCCTACGGTCAGCAACGCCGCTTGGAAATCGCTCGGGCCCTGGCCGCCCGGCCGAAACTGCTCTTGCTGGACGAACCGGCCGCAGGCATGAACCCCCAGGAGACCATGGAGCTGGCCAAGCTCGTTCGGGAAATTCGAGATCGGCACCGGCTGACCATTTTTCTCATCGAGCACGACATGAAATTCGTCATGGGCCTTTGCGAACGGATAAAGGTCCTGGATTATGGGATCACCATCGCCGAAGGCACGCCTGGGGAAATCCAGCGCCATCCCGACGTCATCAAGGCTTACCTGGGAGAGCCCAAGCATGCTTGAAGTCAAGGATTTGCATGTCTACTACGGCGGCATTCACGCGCTCAAGGGCATCCACCTCACGGTGCCCCAAGGCCGCATCGTGACCCTCATCGGCGCCAACGGGGCCGGCAAGACCACGACGCTTCGGGCCATCTCCGGCCTTGTTCGGCCGAAGCAAGGCAGCATCACGTTTCTCGATCACGATCTCACGAAACTTCCCACCTACAAGATCATCCGCCTGGGGATCGGCGTGGCGCCCGAAGGCCGCCGCGTGTTTCCCAACCTGAGTGTCCTGGAAAACCTGGAATTGGGGGCCTACAACAGACCCGTCGGGGATTTTCAGAAAGACTTGGAGTGGATCTACTCCCTTTTCCCGCGCCTCAAGGAACGGAGCAAACAGCTGGCAGGGACGCTGAGCGGCGGGGAACAGCAGATGCTGGCTTTGGGCCGTGCGCTCATGAGCCGACCGAGCCTCGTCCTGCTGGACGAACCCAGCCTGGGTTTGGCTCCTTTGGTCGTGGAAGAAGTCTTCCAGACCATCCAGACCATCAACGCCCAAGGGGCGACCATTTTGCTCGTGGAACAAAACGCCATGGCGGCCCTCCATGTGGCCCACTATGCCTACGTGCTGGAAACCGGGCGCATCACCCTGGAAGGGACCGGCGCGGAACTGCTTCAAGACGAACGCGTGCGCAAAGCCTACCTCGGCGAATAATCAATACAACGCCGAAAAAGCCGCCCATGCGTTCCTGACGAAGGCGGCCACCTTGCGCGGGTCTTTGCGTCCCGAAGGATCTTCAAGACCCGTATGGGCATCGACCCCGAAGGGCCGCACCTTGCGCACGGCTTCGGCCACGTTTTCGGGGGTGAGGCCCCCCGCGAGAATCACCGGCTTGGGAGAAACTTCCACGATCCTTCGACTGACCTCCCAATCATGGGTCTTGCCGGTAGCCCCGCAGGCGCCGGTTTCGGGATCGAACGTGTCCGTGATCAGGGCATCCACATAAGGCGCAAAATCCATGACGGTTTGTTCCAGATCTTCCGAGGGCATTCCGGGGCGCACGATGACACTCTTGATCACTACAAGGCCAGGACGCGCGGCCTTGATCCGGCGGATGTCCTCAACGGGTGTTTCCCCGTGGAGCTGCACCGCCCGGGCGCCTAAAAAGGCACACAGATCCAGCACCTCTTTCCAATGAAAGGCGTAGGTGATGAGCACGGCGAAGACGTCTCGGGGAAGATTCTCAATAATGCGGGCCGCTTCCCGTTCAGTGAGATCCTCTCGGTGAACGCTCAGCCGCAAAGGAAAACCCAGCCAACGGATTCCCAGCCCGACGAGCATTCGAGCCTCATCCGCATCCGCAATGCCGGCCACTTGAATGATTGGCTTTTGGAGCCTCACGGCCATCGGCTTTCCAGGCACCTCCCATGGCCCGCCGCCCCCTCCCGGCCCGTCGACACTGCTTTCAGGCTTCGCTCAGACTATCCTCGAGCGCCGAAGCCACACAGGAGATATCATCGTCTGTCATGGCGGGCCCCATGGGGAGGCTCAGCACCTCGGCGTGGATGCGTTCGGTCACGGGATAAGATCGCCCGGGCATTTCCCTGTAGGCGCCTTGCTTGTGGGGCGGAATGGGATAATGGATCAAGGTCTCGATCCCCCGCTCAGCCAAACGGCGCTGGAGGACATCCCTGTGCTTCGTGCGGATGACGAAAAGATGCCAGACCGGTTCGGCCCAGTGAGGCACGTGAGGAAGAACGATTCCGGGAAGGGTGGCGAGTCTCTCGGCATACCGCGCCGCAACAAGGCGGCGGCGGTCGTTCCAGGCGTCGAGCCGTGTCAGTTTGACCCGCAGGAAAGCAGCCTGCAGTTCGTCCAAGCGGGAATTGAACCCTTTGTCTTCGTTCAAGTATTTTACGGAGGAGCCGTAATTGCGAAGAAGGCGCACCCGCTCGGCTAAAGAGTCGCAATTGGTCGTGACCGCCCCGCCGTCTCCGAAAGCCCCCAGGTTCTTTCCGGGATAAAAACTAAATCCCGCCGCATCTCCCAGGCTTCCCGTCCTTCGGCCCTTGTATCGCGCCCCGTGCGCTTGGGCCGCATCTTCGATGACCCTGAGGTTGTGTGCGCGGGCGATCTCCCGGATGGGATCCATGTCGGCCGGTTGCCCGTAGAGGTGCACGGCGATCACCGCCCGCGTGCGCGGCGTGATGGCTTCTTCGATGCGGGCGGGGTCCATGTTGTACGTGGATTCCAAAGGCTCGACGGGCACGGGAACCGCTCCGGCGTAAGAGACGGCAAGCCAGGTCGCAATGAAGGTGTTGGCCGGAACGATGACTTCATCCCCTGGGCCGATTTCCATGGCCCGGAGGATGAGATGCAAGGCATCCAGGCCGTTACCCGTGCCGATGCAGTGCTTCACGCCGCAGTAGGCGGCGAATTCCGACTCGAAGGCCTGAAGTTCCCCACCGAGGATGTAGCGGCCGGAGGCCATGACCCGGCGGTAGGCCTCATCCAAGGCGTCTTCGAGTTCATGATACATGGCCTTCAGGTTAAGAAACGGAACCCTCACCCCGTCTTTTCCCGATGGAACGTTTCGTAGTCGCGGATGTAATCCTTTTCATCGTACGGCATGGATGCGAGCACGAGGCAGATCCCCCCGGACGAGAAATTTTCCAGCTCCCTCCAGATCATCTCGGGAACGTAGAGCCCGTAATAGGCCCGGTCCAGGTGGATGCGCCGACGTTCGCACCCGTCGTCCAAGACCACATCAAAGGCGCCCATGACTGAAACGATCAGTTGCTGCAATTGCCTGTGCGCATGCCCGCCGCGGCTTTCGCCTCCCGGAACGTCGTACAGGTAATAGACCCTCTCGATGCTGAACGGCAGGTGGACGCCGCCGTAAATAGGCGTGATGGCCCCCTGCCGATCGCTGATCTTGGGGAGATCGATGAGTTTGCAATCATGAACGGTGGTTTTCACAGGCCTCGGTTCATCCTCTTGAAGGCTTCGTAGTCTCGAACGTAGTCTTCCAGGTCATAGGATTTGGAGGCGAGCACCAGAGCCACGGCATTGGTGGAAAAATGTTGCATGCGCCGCCAAATCATGTTGGGCACGTACAGGCCGTAATAGGCCCGGTTGAGCATGACCGTCTTTTGAGCCAGGCCGTCGTCCAGGAACACTTCGAAGCTTCCCGACAGGGCGATGATCACTTCGTGGAGCGTGCGGTAGGCGTGGCTGCCTCGGGATTCGCCGCCGGGGACGTCGTAAATCCAATAAACCCGCGCGATGTCGAAGGGAATATGCCGATGGGCCTCAATAAAGGTGAGGTTTCCTCGATCGTCCAGGATCTTGGGAAACTGGATGATGGCCGTATCGTAGACGGATCGGGATGAGAGCGGTTCACTTCGGGACACCACGCCGTGCCTCCGAGGACAAAATGCCTTTCAATCGGTTGCGAAGCCTCCTTTTGAGGAGGCGCGGCACATGTTTCATGCAACACGGTGTTTGTCAAGCGACAAAAAAACGCTGATTTTTTTTTAATACGCCCTGTTGGAAACCCTTGGCAATTCCCGTATAAGATATCGTGACCGAAAAACATGCGAAAGGACGTTCGCTTTGTCCCAAAGCCCTTATCGCCCTGCATCTCCTGACGGCCCGACCATGAGCGCCCCATTGGCGGAAAGGATGCGCCCGCGGACACTCGAAGAATTCGTGGGACAGAGGCATCTTCTGGGGGAAGGCAAGATCCTCCATCGCCTCCTCAGTGGTTCTCTTTTTCAGTCCCTGATTCTGTGGGGCCCGCCCGGCTGTGGCAAGACGACCCTGGCCCGTCTCATCGCCGCCCGCACTCAGGGGCACCTCATGGCTCTTTCCGCCGTCACGGCCGGGACGAAAGACATCCGCGAAGCCGTCGATGAGGCCCGTCGGGTCTTTGCCGCCTCTCGAAAGCGCTCTTGGCTCTTCATGGACGAAATCCATCGTCTGAACAAAGCCCAGCAAGACGTGCTCCTTCCCCACGTGGAAAAGGGAACCGTTTCCCTTCTGGGGGCGACGACGGAAAACCCGTCCTTCGAAATCATCCGCCCGTTGCTGAGCCGCTGTCACGTACTGGTTCTGGAATCGCTGACCCCGGAAGACCTAAAGACAGTCATCGAAAGAGCCTTGACGGATGCGGAGCGGGGGTTGGGGCCGCTCCGCCCCGTTGTGAGCGATGAGGCGCTGAGGCTTCTTGTGGAGGCGGCGGGAGGCGATGCCCGCGTAGCGCTCAATCTCTTGGAAACCGCCGTTTTGAGCACACCGCCCGATGCGAACGGCATCCGACGGGTCGAGGCGTCCACGGTGGTGGACGTCATGGAACGGCCGCCTCATTACGACAAGAGCGGCGAGGAACACTACAACCTCATTTCGGCGTTTCACAAAAGCCTTCGCGGCAGCGATCCCGACGCGGCGCTCTATTGGTATACGCGCATGCTCCAGGCCGGAGAGGACCCCCTTTACATCGGCCGCAGGCTGGTGGTGGCGGCATCGGAAGATGTGGGCCTGGCGGATCCGTTCGCCCTGGTTCTCGCCATGAACGCCGTTCGGGCTTACGAACTCCTGGGAAGCCCCGAAGGGGAACTCCATTTGGCCCAAGCCGTGGTGTACGTGAGCCTTGCGCCCAAAAGCAACAGCGTCTACAAGGCCTTGACGGCCGCGCGGGACACCGCCCGAAAGACGCCTTTCGACCCCGTGCCCTTCCATTTGCGGAACGCTCCGACGGCCCTTTTGAAAGAATTGGGGTACGGCAGAGCCTACCGGTACCCTCATGACGACCCGGAAGGGTGGGTTCCGGAAATGTATTTCCCGGAAGCGCTGGCGGGAACCGTGTTCTACGAGCCCACTCCGCGGGGCTGGGAGGGGAAATGGAGGGAGGCCCTGGCTCGGAGGCGCCGCCGGGCCGAAAGGGAAAGCCCTTAAGGGACACAGAATGAAAACGGATCGCGGAAACGTCGTGACCATGGACCGCTTTTATCCCTTGAAATCGTGGCGGCAAAACAAGATCGCCCCATCGGTTGCTGTGCAGGGCGCGGCATCCAAGGCGTCTGCTTCCGTCCCGCAGGGAAAACCCTTCCGGCTGGTGAAGTACGTGGCGGTCTCCAGCCTGGTGGTGATTCTGGTGAGCACCGTTTTTCTCTCCGGGTTCCTTTCCCATAGGGCGAAAAAGATCCTCGTGCAAAAAAGCGAAGAATACGCCTTCCTTACGGCGGAAAACCTGAACCACCAAGTATTCTATCAATTTACGGCGCCGACTTTCATGATCGAAGGCGAAATTCGCCTGAGCCGAAAGGATCAGTACGATCGGCTGGATAAAGTGGTCAAGAGCGCCATCCACGGCCTTGCCATCGAACGGGTGGACATCTACACCACGGAAGGGATTCTCACTTACAGCACCGAAGAGGTCCCTTTGGGAGAAAAGAGAGACCTGGGCGAGCCGTTCCAGAAGGCGCTGGCGGGCGATGCCGTCTCCATCACGGAAGGACGCCGGCATTCCATCCTGGGCGTGTCTTGGGCCATCGGGCCTCAAAAAATGCGCACCTACTTGCCCATGTGGGTGGAAATGCCCCTGAGCTGGAAGCGGGGGCGCGTTATCGGCGTTTTTGAAATCACCCAAGATATCACGGCGGACCAGGCGAACATCACGCGGTTTCAGATCATCATCTTTGCCAGCGTGGCCGCCTTCGTGGGCGTCTTGTTTGCGGCGCTGGTGGCCATCTTGCGGCGGGCTGAAAACATCCTGGAAGCGAGAGCCCGGGAACGGCAAAAACTGGAGGAGGAACTCAACCGGGCGGAAAGGCTGGCGGTCCTCGGGGAAATGATCGCCGGGGTGTCCCACGAGATCAAGAACCCCCTGGGCATCATCCGCAGCACGGCGGAACTGCTGGAAAAGCGCTTGGATGAACCCCGCCCGAAGAAGCTCGCCTCCATCTTGGTGGAAGAAGCCACGCGGCTGAACAACATCGTCACCGAATTTTTGGACTTTGCCAGGCCGAAGGACTTACGGGTGAGCCCGTGCCGGGTGGAAGACGTCTTGGAGCGCAACCTCACGGTCATCGAGGCGGAGTGCCAGAAGCGAAACATCCGGATCGAAAAGGACTACCAGACGGGGGATTATGTGTTGGACGCAGACGCGAACCTCCTTTACCGCGCCTTCATGAACCTCATGGTCAACGCCGTCCAGGCCATGGACGAAGGCGGCACGCTGCGCATCGAAACGTCCCTGCGGTGCCTGGACAGTCGCCAAGATCCCGTGGTGGAGGTGCACATCGCCGACACCGGCCCTGGAATTCCGCAGGAGGTGTTGGGAAAGATCTTCAACCCGTTTTTCACCACCCGGGAAAAGGGAACGGGACTGGGGCTGTCCATCGTGCAGAGTATCGTCCAGAGCCACCACGGCACGGTGGATTTGGTGCCCCGGGCCGAAGGCGGCACGACCGCCGTCGTGCGTCTGCCGATGCGCCAACCGGAAACCTTAGAGGGCTGAAAGAGCATAGCTGTTCGGAGGGATAGGCAGTCCCGAGGCACCAATCGAGACACCCATGGGAAACATCCTCATCATCGACGACGAAAAGAACTATCTCGTCATCTTGGAAGACCTCCTTTCCGAGGAAGGCCACCACGTCCTTACGGCCGAAAGCGGTCCGCAAGGACTGGATTTGGTGAAAAACAACGATCTGGACGTGGTCATCACGGATATGAAAATGCCGGGCATGGACGGCATGCAGGTCCTGGAAGAGGTCCGCGCCGTGGATGCCGACCTTCCGGTCATTATGATGACGGCTTACGGCACGGTGGAAAAGGCCGTGGAAGCCATGAAAAAAGGGGCGTTCCACTATATCTTGAAGCCCTTTGAAAACGAGGAACTCAAGGTCCTGGTCCAAAAGGCCGTGGAACACCACCTCATCGTCCGCCAAAACCGGCAGATGAAGGGAATCCTGGAAGAGCGCCATCACTTTCACAACATTGTGGGAAAAAGCGCCCCCATGCAGAAGGTCTACGACCTCATCCGCAAGGTGGCGCCCACCAAGGCGACGGTGCTCATCACGGGGGAATCGGGCACGGGAAAGGAACTCATCGCCCGGGCGATCCATTTCAACAGCCCTCGGAAGGCTGGCCCCTTCATATCCGTGAATTGCGGCGCCCTTCCGGAAAACCTTCTGGAAAGCGAACTCTTCGGCCACGAACGGGGCGCTTTCACGGGCGCCGTGGGGCTGCGCAAGGGTCGATTCGAACTGGCCCACGGCGGGACGCTTTTTTTGGACGAAATCAGTGAAATGTCTCCACCGCTTCAGGTCAAGCTCTTGAGGGCCTTGCAGGAAATGCGCTTCGAACGCGTCGGCGGCACGGAAACGCTCCATGTGGACGTGCGCGTCCTGGCTGCTTCAAACCGAAACCTCAAAGAAGAAGTGGCTGCCGGCCGATTTCGATCCGATCTCTTCTTCCGTCTCAACGTGGTCCACATCCAGCTGCCGCCTCTTCGGGAGCGCACCGGGGACATTCCGCTCCTTGCGGCCTATTTTCTAAAAAAGTACGAAAAACAGACAGGGCGCGAGGAGATGAGCATCCGGCCGGACGCCTTGCGGACTCTCCTGGATTACCCATGGCCGGGAAACGTGCGGGAACTGGAAAATGTCATCGAACGGGCCGTCATCCTGTGCCCAGGCAGAGAAATCACCCCTGACGATCTACCGAGCGAACTCCTACGACCTTCCTCCCCCTCCTTGGCTTCAGGAGGCGGACCGCCCCCTTCCCGTGGCGAAGATCTCGACCTTTCCCCAGAAAGCCCGTACCGGGCGGAAGCGGAACGGCGCCTTCCGCCGGGGCCGCAGCGCGTGCGCCAGCTTCGGGCTCTGGATTTCATCCACAGCCACGGCTACATCACCAACCGCGATTATGCGCGGCTGAACGAACTTTCGGAACGCCAGGCCCTTCGCGAACTGACCGAGATGGTGGATCGGGGCGTCCTGGTGCGCGTGGGAAAAGGCCGGGCCTGCCAATACGTTTTTCCGGAGCCCCCCCGGATGCCGTAAGGGCGGCCCCCTCACCCCGTGGGGCCCAATGCCGGCTCATGACGGCGGCACACGGCGGGCTTTTTCGGAAACGCCGGCAAACCGGCCCACCGGGTCCCCCTGGGCAAAGCGCTTGACATCGCAGGTCAAGCCAATAGAATTGCGCGGAGACCCGAGACGGCTACGGCCCCTAACCCCTCCATGTGACCAGAATCAATAGGAGAATCACTTATGCAAACGGTGGCGGACAAGATCAGGGAACTGCGAGAGAGGGAAGCGAAGATCAAGGAGATGGGCGGCGAAAAGGCCGTCGCCGCGCAGCACGAACGGGGAAAGCTCACGGCGCGGGAGCGCTTGGAATATTTTTTTGATCCCGGCACGTTTCGGGAACTGGATATCTTCGTCAAACACCGGGGAACACTTTTCGGCTTGGACAAAATGGACATTCCCGCCGACGGCGTCATCACGGGCTACGGGTTGGTCAACGGCCGGCAAGTGTTCGCCTTTTCCCAAGATTTCACCGCCCGGGCCGGCACCCTGGGGGAGATGCATTCCCGAAAGATCTGCAAAGTCATGGACCTGGCCCTCAAGGCGGGTAAACCCTTCGTGGGTTTCAATGATTCCGGCGGCGCCCGCATCCAGGAAGGCGTGGACGCCCTTTCCGGATACGGCCAAATCTTCTACCGGAACGCCATCAGTTCCGGGGTTATTCCCCAGATTTCCGCCATCATGGGCCCGTGCGCCGGAGGGGCGGTCTATTCGCCGGCCATGACGGACTTCGTCTTCATGGTGAAAAACACGAGCTACATGTTCATCACCGGCCCGGACGTCATCAAGTCCGTGCTCGGCGAAGAGATCACCCAGGAAGAACTGGGCGGCGCCATCGCCCACAGCACGAAGAGCGGGGTGGCGCACTTCGCCTGCGAAAACGACCGTCACGCCATCGATGAAATCAAACGGCTGCTGAGTTTCCTGCCGGACAACAACATGGAAGATCCGCCCATCGTGGACATGGGGGACGACCCTTACAGGCCGGCGCCCGAATTGGACACCATCCTTCCGGACAACCCCATGGGCGCCTATGACATGAAGGACGTCATTCGAGCCATCGTGGATCGCGGCGACTTTTTCGAAGTGCACGAAGGCTACGCCCAAAACATGGTGGTCGGCTTTGCGCGCCTGAACGGACGGCCCATCGGCATTATCGCCAACCAGCCCAAGGTCTTGGCCGGCTGCCTGGACGTGGACTCTTCCGACAAGGCCACCCGGTTCATCCGGTTTTGCGACGCCTTCAACATCCCGTTGCTCACCCTGGCCGACGTGCCCGGCTACCTTCCGGGAAAGCAGCAGGAATGGGGCGGCATCATCCGGCACGGCGCCAAGCTCCTGTGGTGCTACTCGGAAGCCACGGTCCCCAAAGTGACCCTCATCATCCGCAAGGACTACGGCGGATCTTACCTCGCCATGTGTTCCAAGGACCTGGGCGCGGACATCGCTCTGGCCTGGCCCACGGCGGAAATCGCCGTCATGGGCGCCGAAGGAGCGGCCAATATCATTTTTCGAAAAGACATTCAGACCGCACCGGATCCCGTGGCCAAGCGGAAGGAAAAAATCGAGGAATACCGAAATCTCCTCTATAACCCCTACATTGCCGCATCCCGGGGATATATCGACGGGGTCATCGTCCCGAGCGAAACGCGGGCACGGCTCGTGGAAGCCTACGAACTCTTGGCGACCAAGCGCCAGGCCCTGCCGCCCAAAAAGCACGGAAACATCCCCATGTAACCGCCTTTTTGCCCACCGGGGCGGGAGTTTTTCCCGCCCCGTGGGGTCCCCGACTTTTCATCCCGTCGGTTCGAGAACTTAATTCAAAAGAAAATAGCGCCGTGGCGCGAGGTAAAAAAAGGTCTCCCGCAAAGGCGCAAAGAAAGCGTTGTGAGCGGAAACGAGCGAGTTAGGACACCTTTGTGTGAAAGCCGCGGTCGGGATCCGGGAGGGCAGGACTTTCATGGTTCGTCGCCTCGCCGGCCACCATCCTTGAATAAACTCGTAGGTTGGGGTGAGCGCAGCGAACCCCAACAAAAAGTGGGGATACACCGGCACGTTGCGGTGTCACAACGAACGATGAAACTCGAACCCCCGGGAGCTTGTCCGAGAACCTTTTATATGGAAGTCTCTTTAACACACCCTAACAGTCATGGCTCCCCTTGCGCCACCCCGCACAGATGAAAGATGTCGTCAAGGGAGAGTCCTTTCTGTAGGAGCCGGCTTGCCGGCGATCCCAATCGCGGCCAAGGCCGCTCCTACAAGCGACCGGAAACACAGTTCTTTCACCCTAACCACAAGACTTTCATCCTTCGTCGTCACGGGCTGCCCGTGATGGGGGCTAAGGAAACGCTTGACCGTCGCTCCAGGGGAAGTGTCAGGCCTGAGACGCCAAGCGATAGGTTCGGCCGGAGACGGTGAGCTTGTAAGTTCGCGAGTCGGGATCCAGGCTCAAGCGGGATGCCAGTTCGTAATAGGCCGACTTGCCGAACCGGGCGAGGAGGTGCTTTCGCGTCGCCAGGCAATACAAGGCGTTGTCGCCCTTGACGGAAAGGGTCTCGGGCCGCAGCGGCTCCCTTCGCCCGTCTTCCAACTGGATGTCCACGGATCGGACCGTGCCGTCGGATTCTTCCTCGATGAAGACGTACCGGACCCACAGCGGAGCGTCGGCAGTCCGCACGGGATGGACCTCTCCTTCGCAGCGCAGGTAATACCGGCCGTCCTTTTCGAAAAGGGACCGGCTGAGCATCCTAAAGAGCTCGGGGTCGGTCACCGGGTTTCCTTCGCAGAACCAGTTGCCGTGCCCGTCGATGTAATAATCGTAAAGGTGTTTCTGTTCCGCCACGCCTGAGCCCCCTCGGGGCCCTGAAAATCAGAAGGTGAAGTCCACGGCGATGATCTGCTCGCACATGGCTCGGACCAATTCCAGGACTTTCACATGGTCCGGATGGCTTTGATAGCGCTTGAGGGCTTCCATGTCCTTGAAACTGGAAACCAACGCAAAGTCGAAGGACCGTTCCGAATGCACGATGTCACGGCCGAAATCGTAGGAAAGAATTTCCGGGATGGCCCCGGGGAGCCGATCCAGCCCTTGCTCCAGTTGGGTGATGTCCGATTCGCCGATGCCGGGCTTGAATTTCATCACGACCACATGCTTGATCATGCCGTCCTCCGTTTTTTCGAGTGCTCAGATGATGGCAGAAGCGCCCCCTTGCCCCACCGACGGCGCGGATGCCGCCCTTAACCCATCGTTTTGCTCTCCCGCAATCGCCTCACGTCACCGATGCGGATGGTGAGCCGCTGCCCGTCGAAGTATTCCAGAAGGGGGATGGTGTACTTGCGGCTGGCCTGAGTCATTTCCTTGAACTGGGCCGCTGAGATTTCTCCGTGCTCGTTTAAAAATGCCACGAGCCGTTCCTGCAAATCGGCGATGGCGTCCGCGTGAAAGAAAAGATCTTCCTTCACCTTGACCAGCCGCCCTTGATTGAGCATCCATTCCAGCACGTCCTTGTGTCGGCGCGCCGTTCCCGGAAGATCGGCAGCCACATCCTTGAAAAACGGTGGCTGCAGCCATGCCTTTCGATAAATCTCTTCAAGCCGCTCTCGGATCGCCTTCTCCTCGGGGCTCAAATCCCCCTTGTGTCCCTCCAGCCGCACCCATTCCTTTTCCATGACGACGATCCCGTCGTCCGCCAAACGCCGCAAGACGGAATGGAGCAGCTTGGGGTCCACGGGCCGATCCGTCTGGGCGGGGATTTCCTCCTTGGGCATGCCGGGCTTCAAAGGATTCTTGGCGTGGTAGGCTTCGAGGATGGCCGTCACGTTGGCCTGGAGCGTCCTTAAGGATTCGGGGTCGATAAACCGGCGGTTTTCGCGGTCGTAGAGCACGGCTTTCTTCTGGTTGAGGAGCATGTCCAAGGCGTCGGTAAAGGCCTTGCCGGAAAGGTTTGCCCGAATGTGCAGTTCCTTTTCTGAAACGCCCATCCAGCCCGCATCGCGAAGATGCCACTGGAGCACGGCCGGGGCGTCGCCGTCTTCGAGAAGCCGTAGGGCCTGAGCCGCCGCGGCTTTGTCCTTGCCCTTGTGCTTTTTCGGCACGGGATGCAGCACCGCGCCGCCTCCCAAGGTTCGGATAGGCGAGTAGGAGCGCAGCACGTAGCGATCGCCGCGAAGCACCGCGAGAGGCCGATCCAATCGGATCTGGGCGTAGGTCTTCTCCCCCGGAGCCAGCTGCTCCCGGTCCAAAAGCACCAAGGTCGCCACGGTCTCGGTCGTTCCCGTGTGGAACCGAATCTTTTGCCGATCCTTGAGCGGCTGCGGCGCATCGGCGAGAAGTTCCAGGGACACGTCCAGCATGTAGCTCGGCAGCAGGGAATCGGGTGTGGCCACCACTTCGCCCCGTTGCACCGCATCCCGATCCACCCCTTGGAGATTGATGGCCGTGCGTTGGCCCGGGAACGCTTCCTGGACTTCCTGGTTGTGCACCTGCAGGCCGCGCACCTTGGTGGCGATCCCCGAGGGATAGACGGTGACCGGATCCCCCACGCGAAGCCGTCCTGAAAGGCTCGTGCCGGTCACCACCGTGCCGAACCCTTTCATGGTGAACACCCGATCGATGGACATGCGAAAAGGGCCCGACGTGTTTCGCGCCGGCACCTTGGGAACCATTCCAAAAAGGACCTGCTTGAGGGTATCCAGCCCCTCGCCCGTCACGGCCGACACGCGCACGATGGGAGCATGTTCGAGAAAAGTGCCCTTGAGGAAATCGCGGATGTCCTCTTCCACCATGTCGACCCATTCCGGGTCGTCCACAAGGTCGATCTTGGTCAAGACCACCAGACCTTCCTTGACACGAAGGAGTTGGCAAATTTCCAAGTGTTCCCGGGTTTGGGGCATGACGCCTTCATCGGCCGCAATGACCAGGGCCACCAAATCGATCCCCGTGGCTCCGGCCACCATGTGCTTGACGAAACGTTCGTGTCCGGGCACGTCCACGATCCCCAATCGCGTCCCGTCAGGAAGATCCAGGTAGGCAAAACCCAGTTCGATGGTTATGCCCCGCTGCTTTTCCTCTTTGAGCCTATCCGTGTCGATGCCGGTCAGGGCGCGGATCAAGGAGGTCTTGCCGTGATCAATATGGCCGGCGGTGCCGAGCACGACCTGGTGCATGGTGCGCTTCCTCCTAAAACCTGGCGGCCGCAGATGCGTGCCGAAGAGGCGTAACCGGGCGTTCTCGCGGCCCTTCGCCCTGTGGCGAAGGGCGCTCGATGCGGTCGACGGCATAGTGCCATATCCGGGGGCGCAATTCAACGCTCGGGGGGAGCTGCCGCAGAGCTCTTGAGAAACACGGGCTGCTGTGTTAGGAGCCTTGCGGTGTGAACGACAGAGGGCTCAGGGGAGATCGGAATGAGTCGCACAGCGGGGGGCGGTTTTTGGGTCGCAGCGGTTGTGCTCTGGGGCGTTCTTGCTGCGCTCGCCCTCGCAACAACGGTTTCGATCCGATTGGCCCTCTTCGGGATCACGCCCGGGGACGGCCTTCGCCCGCCGGCGGCCGTGGTCCTTCCCTCCGGGATGAACGCGCACGCCGTGGCGTCCGTTTTGGAAAAGGAGGGCGTGGTTTCCGACGGGACCCTTTTTTACTGGTACGCCCGCATCCATGGGCTCGCCGACAAGATGAAAGCCGGGGAATATCGATTCCCGCCGGGCGTTTCTCCGCGCGTCGTGCTCGACACCCTTGTGCAGGGCAAAGTGGTGGTCCACAAGGTGACCATCCCCGAAGGGGCCACCCTCAAGGACGTGGCACGCCTTGTGGCCAAGACGGGTTTGGTCGACGCGAACCATATCGTGGATCTGGCCCAGGACCGACATCTCATGATTTCTCTGGGCGTGCGGGATGCGGGATCCCTGGAAGGGTATCTCTTCCCGGAAACCTACCTCTTCCGGCGTACGGACCGGCCGCGGGACATGGTGCGCCGCATGGTGCTGGAATTTTGGCGGCGCTTCTCCCCGGAACGGCAAGCCCAGGCCCGGCAGATGGGTTTTACGGTCCATCAGGCGGTCACCTTGGCGTCCCTGGTGGAAAAGGAAGCGGTCGTGGATGCGGAACGGCCCGTCATCGCCGGCGTTTTCTTGAATCGACTCCAGCGCGATATGCCGCTCCAAAGCGACCCCACGGCGGTCTACGACTTGGAAGATTTTGCCGGTCCCATCCGGCGCCGACACCTGGACCGGGAAAGTCCCTACAATACCTATCTCCACAAGGGGCTTCCGCCCGGGCCCATCTGCAACCCGGGAGAAAAGTCCCTGCGGGCTGTCTTGGATCCCAAAAAGAACGCCTATCTCTACTTTGTCAGTAACAACGACGGCACTCATACCTTTTCCGCCACCTATGACGAACACCTCCAGGCGGTGGCTCGGTTCCGCGCCCTTAAGGAGGACAGCCGAAGCAGCGCCAAGACCCCGCTCGACGAATCGGAGGCCTCGATCGTCCCGTGAAAAAAGACGCCCAAAAGCCCCAAAGCGTGGCGAGCCTTGTGCTCGCCGCTGGAAAAGGCAGCCGCATGACGGGCTATGAGGGAAACAAGACCCTCCTTCCCCTGATCCCCTCAGGGGAAGAGCGCACCGTCGGGTCCCGCCCGCTTCTTGCCGAAGTGCTGGAAAACCTTCCCCCGGGCCCCAAGGCCGTGGTCGTCCACCATCGGGCCGAAGACGTGCGCCGCGAGACGGCGGCTTACGGCTGCACCTATATTTTCCAGCCTGAAACGGACGGCACGGGCGGAGCCGTGCTGGCCGCCCGCCCGTTTCTGGAAACCCTCACCGAAGACGCCGTGATCATCACCATGGGAGATGTGCCGCTCATCCGCCGCAGAACCTACGATCTTCTGCTCCAGGGACTGGCTGACGGGCAGATGACGGTTCTGGCCTTCCGTCCCGACGATCCCGCCCAGTACGGCAAGCTGGACGTGGAAGAAAATCGCGTGCGGCGCATCGTGGAATGGAAATACTGGAGCCGCATGCCCGGGCGGATGGACGGATGCCCGTGCAACGCAGGAGTCTACGCGCTGCGGCGAGAGGGGCTCCTTGGCTCCTTGGACGATTTGGCCGCCAAGGCCCACGAGGTGCACAAGGAACGCAATGGCCGCATGACGCTCATCCGGGAATACTTCCTCACAGACCTTGTGGAAATCCTGGTTAAACGAGGCCTCACGGTCACCTACACGACCGCCGAACCCTGGGAGGTCCTGGGTGTGGATACGCCTCAGGCTCTGGAACGCGTGCAGGAAATCTACCGTTTACGTCAGAGGAATAATTGACCTTTCCGGGAAAAATGTTCTATTGTGCTTTCCGTTACAAACCCGATCGGGAGGATTCCCGGGAAGGCTGATGCCGCGTGTCGTTTTTCACCCATTCAAGGAGGGATCCATGCCAGTGAAGCTCGTCGACCGAACCCCGTCCGCCTACGCTTACCCGCTGCTTATCAAACACCTGTTGCACAAGCCCATGCGCTGTACGCCCAATCAACACATCGTCTACAGGGATCTGTATCGCTTCACCTACGCGGACATGTTTCAAAGGGTCCACAAGGCCGCCACCATGCTCCGAGCCCTCGGGGTGCAAGAAGGCTCTACCGTGGGCGTCATGGACTGGGACAGCCACCGGTACCTGGAGCTGTTCTACGCCGTGCCCATGATGGGGGCGATCCTCCACACGGTGAACATCCGCCTGTCGCCGGAACAGATCCTCTACACCATAAACCACGCCGAAGACGACGTCCTCTTCGTCCATACGGACTTCCTCCCCGTCGTCGAAGGCATCAAGGACCAGTTCCAGACGGTCAAGAAGATCGTGCTCCTGAAGGACGGCGGGGACGCTCCGGCAACCGCCGTCCCTTTGGATGGCGAGTATGAGGACCTCCTTTCGCGGGCGTCCGACGATTACGAGTTCCCCGATTTCGACGAAAACGCCAAGGCGACCACTTTTTACACCACGGGAACGACCGGGCTCCCCAAAGGGGTCTACTTCAGCCACCGCCAGTTGGTGCTCCACACGCTGGCCACTCTGGCGGCCGCCGGGTCTTACCACACGGCGGCGACGTTCCGGTCCAACGACGTCTACATGCCGCTCACACCCATGTTTCACGTGCACGCGTGGGGAATCCCCTTCGTGGCCGGCCAGTTGGGTGTGAAACAGGTCTACCCGGGCCGTTACGACCCGGCCATGATCCTGAAGTTGATCGTCACCGAAAAAGTCACCTTCTCCCATTGCGTCCCCACGATCCTGCACATGATTCTCTCAAGCCCGGCGGCCAAGAACGTGGATCTTTCCGGATGGAAAGTGATCATCGGCGGATCGGCCTTGACCAAGGGATTGTGCAAGGCCGCCATGGACCGAGGCATCGACCTCATCACGGGCTACGGCATGTCCGAAACATGCCCTATATTGACCTTGGCTCAACCCCAGCCCGACATGATGGAGTGGCCTGCGGAGCAACAGATCCTCGTGCGGTGTCGAACGGGCCAGCCCATCCCGCTGGTCGACCTCAGGGTGGTCACCCCGGACGGCGTGCCCGTTCCCCACGACGGCAAGAGCACCGGAGAAGTGGTGGTCCGCTCCCCGTGGCTCACCCAGGGCTACTTCAAGGATCCCGACCGGGCCGAGGAACTCTGGCAAGGCGGCTGGCTCCATACGGGGGATGTGGGCTTTATCGATGAGCGCGGCTATCTCCAGATCACCGACCGCATCAAGGACGTCATCAAAACGGGCGGAGAGTGGATTTCCACGCTCATCCTGGAAGATATTCTCATGCAGCACCCGGCGGTGAGCGAAGCGGCGGCCATTGGGGTCCCCGACGAAAAGTGGGGCGAACGGCCCATGGCCTTGGTGGTGCTCAAGGAAGAATACAAGGGGAAGGTCACGGAGGAAGAGATCCGCAATCATTTCATGCGGTTTGTGGAAGAAGGGAGCATCACCAAGTGGGCGGTGCCCGATAAGATCGGCTTTGTGGACATGCTGCCCAAGACCAGCGTGGGCAAGCTGGACAAGAAGGTCATGCGAAAGCAGTACCGATAGAAATCGAGGGTTTTTGCCGGATTCCTTTCCCGCCGCACCTCGGGTGGGGTGTGGCCCGCCGCGCCCCACCCACCCGATGGCCCCTTACGGCCGCCAGAATTCCGGAATGAGCAGCACGATCACCGTGTAGATTTCCAGGCGCCCCAAGAGCATGCTCAGGGACAGAAGCCATTTGGCCAGAAGGGGAAGTCCCGCGTAATTTTCCGCCGGGCCCACGGCGCCGAAACCCGGACCGATGTTTCCTATGGTGGCCGCAACCGATGAAAAGGCGGTGACCATGTCCAGTCCCATGGCCGCCATGAGCAAAGAAAAGACGACAAAAAGCGCCACATAGAGGATGAAAAAGCCCCAGACACTGTGGAGCACCTCAGCGGGCACAACCCGGCCGCCCAATTTCACTTGGGATACGGCATGGGGATGAACGAGGCGCATCAGCTCACGATAGCCGTGCTTGATCAGCAGGATGATCCGCAAGCACTTGATGCCCCCGCCCGTGGATCCCGCGGATCCTCCGAGAAACATGCACAAGAAGAGAATCACTTGGGTGAGCGGCGGCCATGTCTCGTAGTCCGCCGTGGCGAAGCCTGTGGTGGTGAGGATGGAGACGACCTGGAAGGCGGCATATCGAAAGGCGCCGGCCACCGTGTGAAAGACCGTCCCGTAGAGACTGCCGGCACACAGGACGATGAACACGGCGGTGGCAAAGAGGAAAAACCGGCATTCGGGGTCGCGCCACAAAGCCAGTGGCTTTCCCGTAAGCCACTGGTAATGAAGCGAGAAATTGATGCCTGCGACGAGCATGAAGAGAACGATCACCCCGTCCACGTAGGCGCTTTGATAATGCCCCACCGAAGCGTTTCGGGTGGAGAAGCCTCCGGTGGCCAAGGTGGCGAAGGTATGGCATAAGGCGTCGAAAAGGTCCATGCCGCCCGTCATGAGGAGGGCGGTTTCCGCCACGGTGAATAGGAGGTAGACTTTCCAGAGGACCGATGCCGTGTCTTTGATGCGAGGGCGCAGCTTGTCGGGGACGGGGGACGGCACTTCGGCCTTGTATAATTGCATGCCACCCACACCCAAGAAAGGAAGAATGGCCAAAGACAAGACGATGATGCCCATGCCGCCCAGCCAATGGGTCAGTCCCCGCCACAGGAGGAGTCCCCGAGGAACTTTCTCGATGTCTGTGAGTACGGAAGCACCGGTCGTGGTAAAGCCCGACATGGATTCGAAAAAGGCGTCGGTAAAGGTGGAAAACGTGCCCGCGAGGTAGAAAGGCAGAGCCCCCAAGACTGCCGCCCCGATCCATCCCAGGGCGACGATAAGGATTCCTTCGCGATGACCGATGAGGGAAGATCCCCCTTTGCGTGAAGGCAGGAAAAGGACGGCCCCTGCGGCGGCCGCAACCCCCATGGATTTGGCAATGGACCCATGGGCCCCGTCGCCGTAAGCCAGGGAAAAACCCAACGGCAGGATCATGGTGCCGCCGACGCACCATAGGAGGGCTCCGACGGCACGCCAGACGAAGCCCCACGGCATCATGGTCGCCTCACCGGCACCGAAAGGCGCTTTTCCACCTGGGGCACGGCCTTGCGGGCGCACAAGACGACGACGCGGTCGCCGGGAAGAATCACCGTGTGCCCTGTGGCGATGGAGGGCTTTTCACCCCGCACCACCGCCAGGACCAAAGCGCCCTTGGGAAATCCGACGTCCTTCAAGGGCCGCCCGACGATGGGCGAATGGTCCATGGCTTCCGCCTCCAGGACTTCCGCTTCTTCGCCCCTGAGAGACACCGCCGAGAGAATCTTTCCGCGCCTCACATACTGCAGGATGCTATTGATGGCGGATAGTCGGGGATTGACGACCCGACCCAGTCCAATCGCCTGGGCGATGGGCATGTAGGCGAACTTGCTGATGCGCGTAATCAGCCGGCGGGCTCCCAAGCGCTGCGCCAAAAGCGAACACAGGATGTTGGTCTCTTCGTCGCCGGTGAGCGAAACAACCAGGTCCATGTGGGCGATGTTTTCCTCCATGAGGATCGTTTGATCGGTTCCGTCGCCATGGAGCACGATGGTTCGGTGCAAAACTTCTGAAAGCCGGTCGCACCGGGCCCGGTCCTTTTCCAGCATTCGCACATGCAAGGCTCGGTTTTCCAGACGGCGAGCCAGTCTCAGCCCAATGTCTCCCCCGCCGATGATAAAAATGTTTTCCGGCGATTTTTCTCGGCATCCGAAAAAAGCCAGCACCTTGTTCATGTGGTCTTTGTCGGAGACCACATAGAGCAGGTCCCCGGCGCGCAGGACGTCCTTGCCCGTGGGCACGATGAGGGTTTCGTTGCGAAAAACGGCGCCGATAATGTAAGGAAGGCCGTCGGCCATTCGGCCCAGATCGATGAGAGATTTCCCCTTGAGAGGCGACCCGGCGTGCAGCCGCACGGCCACAAGCTGAATGCGGCCCTCTGCCAGCTCCCGCACATCCTCCGCATCAGGCACGGCGATGAGCCTTTCGATGGTGTGGACCAATTCCTCGTCGGGGTTGATGATCTTGTCCAGGTTGAGGTGCTTTTCCAACAAGCCGGGCTGAAAATGCGTGTACGCCTCGTTGCGGATCCGGGCCAGTTTTTTGATGCGCGGCGCGAGGATATTGGCGTAGAAGGAAGCGATGAGGTTGGTTTCATCGGCATCGGTAACGGCAAGGAACGTCTGGGCTTCATGGATGCCCGCGGCTTGCAAAATGCGAGGGTCACTCCCCGACCCTTCCAGGGTTTGGACATCGCTGAATTCCATGAGGCGCCTGAGCGCTTCCGGGTTCTTGTCGACGACGACAACTTCCTTGTTTTCCTGGGATAGCCGGTGCGCAATGTGAAAACCCACTTCTCCGGCCCCCACGATGATGAGCTTCAAGGTCCGCCTCCTTGGTTCCATCCCGGCCGTTCATTGGGGTCCCATTCCTCTACCAGAGCCCCGTTCGGGATGCAACAAAACGGGTGCAGAATCTCTTGCGCAAAGACATGGAATCTGCTACACATGACCATTGTGAAATAAAGTGCGCGAAGGAGGCTTCTATGTCGCAATGGGCATGGCGCATCGGCATGCTGGTGGTTGGCATTGTGCCGGCCATTATCGGCGGCGGGCTGTTCTGGCATTTTTTCGAAAAGTGGACGGCCGTCATCGTCTGGGAAATCGTGCTGCTTTTCCTCATGAGCCTCATCATCGCCAAGGGCGACAAGAGGGCGGGCCAGGAAGCCCATCATTGATCGGTGTTGCCCGGAGGAAACCGCCATGGAATGCCGGAAGGAAAAAAATCTGGAAGTCTGCCTATGTTCCTATGAACCATGCGCCAAAAAGGGCCTGTGTTGCGAGTGCCTCCAGTATCATTTGAAAAGCCGGCAGCTGCCGGGCTGCTGCTTCCCCAAAGATGCGGAGCGGACCTATGACCGCTCCTTCGAACATTTCGCCCGCCTGGTCCAACAGAAAAAAATCTGATCCCGCCTCCGGCGGACACTCTTCCCTGCCGATCTTCTTGTGCTCTCACGGGATTCCCATTGACCCGCCTCACGGGCTCGTGTAGATATGGCGCCCGATCGCCCGGGTTTCTTGTAAAACCTGCGGGCTGAGACGCGCTCGGGCCACGATGGCGCCTTTCGGGCCCGAAGCAGATCCGGCTTAAGGGCTCCGAAGCGGCGTGTCACGGCTTAGCCGGCGGGCCGCCATGAGCGCCGATGACAATACCGGATCGGCATAAGGGGCGAATGAGCAATTTCAGGCCGACGGGAGAGATCGTGCCATGAGTTCTCAGAGGAGCAACGCCTTTGTGGCGGATATCGTGGATCTCGTGGTTTCGTCTTGGAAGATCCTTGCGGTGTGCATCGCCGTCGCCGTAGGAGCCGCGGTGGTCTATGTCTGGCGGGCTACACCCCTTTACGCCGTCAAGATGCAGGTCCGCCCCGGAATCACGGCCTTCGACGAGACGGGAAAGGAAATCCGCAGCTGGAACGTGGGCGATGTCATGGATTTTTTCCGGCAAGACGCCTACCGGGCTTTCCTTCCCAATGAGGGCGGGGCTGCGGGAAAAACGCTCACTCTCTATCCGGCTCAGGGCCGCAGCGCCACCACGGTGACTCTGACTCTCTATTATCCCGATCCCGACGAAGGGGTCCGCCTCCTTCAGCAGTTCTACGACAATGTGCTCCGCCACTATCAAACCTCCGGGAAAGAACCGCTCATCGCCGTGTCCACGAAGAAGATCCAAGAAAGGATTCAGTCCGTGGAAGGGCTCCTGAACCACGTGGATGCGGTGGAACGGCCCACCTTGGACGGGGAAATCGAAGGGCGGCGGGCACAAATCGCGGCGAAAACCCGTGTCTTGGAAGCTGTTGAAAACCGCATTCGGGACATGGCAGGGATGCGCCCCGATCCCCAGGTTTTCAGCGTCCTCCTGGAACATGAAAAGTCGGCGGAAGCCCTGCGAAGCGCCATCGCCGAAGAAAAGCGTTTGATCGATTCCCTGGTCCTGGCCCGGGACGCCCTGGCCATGAAGAAACGGCAGTTGGAAGCGGAAAGGGCTTTGGAACAGCAAAAACTCGCGGCCCTCGTCCCTCTGGAACAGGTTGTCCCCCCCGCGGCCAGTGCCTTTCCCGTTCGCCCGAAAATGAAGTGGCACCTGATCGGTGCGGTTTTGGCAGGGGGATTCGCGGGGCTTCTTCTGGGTGTGATCCTGCGAGAGAGGCGGCTGAAGGGATCGGCGCTTCGGTAGGGCCGAAAAGAAAAACTGGAGGGACTTTATGCATTTGCAAAAACGTGTGCTTGTCACAGGGGGGGCCGGCTTTCTCGGATCCCATCTGTGCGAAAAGCTTCTCGAAAAGGGCCACGATGTTTTGTGCGTGGACAATTTTTATACGGGCACCAAGGGAAACATCGTCCACCTGCTGACCAATCCGTTCTTTGAAGTCCATCGGCACGACATCACGTTTCCTCTTTTCGTGGAAGTGGACGAAATTTACAACATGGCCTGCCCGGCTTCTCCCGTGCATTATCAGAACGACCCCGTGCAGACCACCAAGGTATGCGTCCACGGGTCCATCAACATGCTGGGGCTGGCCAAGAGGCTTAAAGCCCGCATTCTGCAGGCATCCACGTCGGAAGTGTACGGGGATCCCACGGTGCATCCCCAGACGGAAGACTATCGAGGCAACGTCAATCCCATCGGGCCCCGGTCGTGCTACGACGAAGGCAAGCGGTGTGCCGAAACCCTGTTTTTCGACTACCGGCGCCAGCACAAGCTTTCCATCAAGGTGGCCCGAATTTTCAATACCTACGGGCCGCGCATGCATCCCAACGACGGACGGGTGGTGAGCAATTTCATCGTCCAGGCTCTTCTCAACAAGCCCTTGACGGTTTTCGGCGACGGCTCCCAAACCCGATCCTTCTGCTACGTGGACGACATGGTGGAAGGCCTCATCCGGCTCATGGAATCCCCAGAAGACGTGACCGGGCCGATCAATTTGGGCAACCCCGACGAATTCACCATCATGGAACTGGCCGAGCTGGTCTTGGAATTGACCGGCTCCCGATCCCAGATCCGTTATGAACCACTGCCCAAGGACGACCCCGTGCGGCGCCGCCCGGATATCACGCGAGCCCGGCAGATTCTCGGATGGGCGCCCACGGTGCCTTTGCGGGAAGGACTCCGAAAAACCATCGACTATTTTGACGATTTCCTGCGCCAACGCGGGCTGACCGACGACGGGTCCCCGGCCGAACACAGGAATTCCGCCGGATTTTAATCGACTCCCCGGTCGCGGCGCGCCCCTTCCGGGAAAGGGCGGATGCCGACGGGAAGGGTGGAGCGTGGGCGGGTTTTCGGGGCAACTTCCGGGATAAGAAAACGGATCGGGGTCGGTGAGGCAGCCTTTGGGAACGTCGGCGTCCGGATCGCTCATTCGAAACACGCTGTGGATGCTGGGCGGTTTCGGGTTTCGGCTCGGGGTCCAGTTCGCCACCTTCGTCGTCGTGGCTCGGGTGCTGAAACCGGAGGCCTTCGGAGTCTTTTCGGGCTGCCTGGCCGTGGTTTCCGTGCTCGTGCCGTTCGCCACCTGGGGCACGGGAAACATCCTGATCAAGCACACGGCGCGCACCCCATCCCTGTTTTCCGCCTATTGGGGCGCGGCGCTCCTGACGGCGCTGCTTTCCGGCCTGGCCCTCATCGCCGGCGCCGTCGGCATCGGTTTTCTTCTGTTTTCCCCGCACCTCGCCTTGACGGTCATGGCCCCCATCGCCGTGGCCGACCTTTTGGGCACGCGCTGCGCCGATCTTGCCAGCCAGGCCTTCCAGGCTCAGCAGAAGCTTTCGGGAACGTCTGTGATTTGGAGCGCCGTCAGTCTGTTGCGCCTGGCGGGGGCCGTCGCCCTCTGGGGGCTTCCCTTGGAAAAAACGGCGGCTCTGTGGTCTTTCTTCTACATGCTGAGCGGGCTCGGATCGGGCCTTTTCGGCGTCTTCTGGGTGCGCGCCCTCTGGGGCCGCGCTCACTGGTCCCTAAAGCCCCTTCGCGGGCAGTGGCGCGAAGGTTTTTATTTCGCCATCAGCCTTTCCGCCCAAGGCGCCTACAACGACATCGACAAAACGCTTCTGCTCCGCTTCGGCACGGGGGATACGGCCGGAGCCTACGCCGCCTGTTATCGCCTTGTGGACGCCGGCTTTACTCCCATCAAGGCCCTGCTCGCTTCCACCTACCCCCGATTCTTCCAGGAAGGGGCCAAGGGACTGGGAGCGGCGTTGCGGTTTTCGAGAAAGCTTCTCCCATGGTCCTGCGGCTATGGTATCGTGGCCTGGTTGGGCCTGGCGGTCTGCGCGCCGCTCTTTCCCTTCATTCTGGGACGGGACTACGCCATGACGCCCGCCATGATCCCCTGGTTGGCACCCCTTCTGCTCATTCGGACCGTCCATTTCCTCGCCGCGGACGCGCTGACGGGCTCGGGCTACCAGGGACATCGGAGCGCCGCCCAGGTGGGCGTGGCCGCCTTGAATCTGGCTCTGAACCTCTGGTGGATCCCGCACTACGGGTGGCTTGGGGCCGCCTGGAGCAGTCTCGTGTCCGACGGCGCTTTGGCTGTCGGGTTGTGGGTTCTGGCTTGGTTTTTGAGAAAACGCCATGGTTAAGCGCCTCGGTGAATCCGCCGAAAAAATCCTGCACATGGCCGTGCTCCTGCTCCTAATGGATTTCTTCCTTCCGCTGTGGAACGAAATGCACGGCGTGGAAGACGCTCCGGGCATGGAGCCGGAGCAGCTCTTCATGGTGGGTTTCGCGTTGGCTTTCACCGCTTACGTCATAATCACGGCTCCCGGGAAGTCCTTTCGGACGGCCCTGCGCACGCCTCTTCTATGGGCCCTTCTCCTCTGGGCGGCCTTGTCCTTTTTGTGGTCCGAAGCACCAGATATGACCCTTCGGCGGACGGTCGGCGTCGCTTTGACGGCCGTCTATGCCGTCGCCTTGCGCATCCGCTTTACCGATGAAGATTTCCTGAAGCTCTTGGGATGGACCGCTTTGGTCGCCTTGGTGACGAGCCTTGTTTTAGTGCCGGTGGCGCCCCACTGGGCCGTCATGGAGTTTCCTCACGAAGGGGCATGGAACGGCGCCTTTCTCCACAAAAACGTGCTTGGTCGCATCGCCGCCTTGGGGATCCTCTTTTTCGCTTTTCTCCGCTGGATCGATGACCGCCCCCCTTTGTGGAACGGGGCTCTGGCCCTTGCGGCCCTGTGCCTATGGCGTAGCGAATCCGCCACGTCACTGGTGCTTGTGTGCGCTTTGGCGGCAATGGGCGTCGCCCTTCGGGAACTGCGAAAAAGGACGAGGTGGAGCGGTTCCACGGTGCTCGTCGTCGCCTTGGGATTGGCCACGGCGGGGTATTACGCCGTGTTAAATTTCGACCTCATCCTCCAACTCCTCAGGCGGGACGTCACCTTGACGGGACGCACCCCACTGTGGGCGGTGCTTTTGCCCATGCTCCGGGACCGATTCTGGACCGGGTACGGCTTTCGCGCTTTTTGGCTGGGCTGGGACGGGCCGTCCGCCGAAGTCTACAAGGTCATGACCTGGTTTCCGGAACATGCCCACAACGGCTTCTTGGACTTGTGGCTTGAATTGGGATTTGTGGGAGTGATCCTGGGCTTGGGCCTTGTGCTCAGTCCCCTCGCCTTCCACGGGCGAGCCGCCGTGCAAGGGAAACCGTTGGCGATCTTCTGGGTGCTTCTCGGCTTGTTCGTTTTGTTCTATAACCTGCCGGAGTCCTATTTCATGAGACCGAACAGTATCCTCTGGCTTTTGGCCGTCGCCGCGGCCACGGCGCCGGAGACGCAGGAAAAGGGTTCGTGATGCCTCGCCCCCGCATTTTGGTTTATAGGGACCATCTGCTTCCCTTGAGTGAGACCTTTGTGGTGAACCAGACTCTGGGACTGGAAAGCTTCGAGGCCTTCCTGATCGGCTCCAAGCCCGGCCCGCCTCCCCGCATTCCTCTTCCCGAATCTCGACGGCGCCTGATCAACCCGGGGGGGCGCCGCGGTTTCCTAAGGGAAGTCCTTTTCAAGTTCTTCGGCATCATTCCCAAGGACATTTGGGAGTGGTGCCGATCCTTGAAGCCCGTTCTCGTCCATGCCCATTTCGGCCCGGACGGGACTTTGGCCATGCCCCTGGCGCAACGGCTCGGTGTGCCGCTCATCGTGAGTTACCACGGAAGCGACGCCACGGTGAAAGACGAGTACGCCTGGGGCTCTGTTGTGGGCCACCGGCTCTACAGGCTTCGCCGCAAGAAACTGGGGCGCACGGCACGGGCCTTCGTGACCCCGAGCCGCTTCGTCAAGACCATGGCCGTGGCGCGCCAAGGCATTCCCGAAGGAAAGATCGTCGTCATCCCTCACGGCATCGACGTGGAGAACTTCCGACCAGGGCCTGAGCCGGAATACGGCCGGATTCTCTTCGTCGGGCGCCTCGTGGAACTCAAAGGGCTGCACCATCTCATCGAAGCCGTCTCCCGGATCCGGTCCTCTTTTCCCCGAGCCCACCTGGTGGTCGTGGGGGACGGTCCGGAAAGAGCCTTCTACCAGAACCTGGCAGAACGAAAGCTCGGCCGGTCCTGCACCTTCGTCGGCGCGCAGCCGCATCACGTGGTCCGGGAACAGATGCAGAAGGCGTATGTGTTTGCCATGCCGAGCATCAGCATGCCCAACGGCGAAGCGGAAAGTTTCGGCATGGTGTTCCTGGAGGCTCAAGCCTGCGCGGTGCCCGTGGCGGCTTATGCTGTCGGGGGGATTCCGGAAGTGGTGGCCCACGGGAAAACAGGATTTCTTGCCGACGAAGGGGATGTGGCGGCCCTTTCGCAATACCTCAAGACTTTTCTCGAAAATCCCGATCTCAGGAATGCCATGGGCCGAGCGGGTCGGGAGTGGGTGGAAACCCGTTTCGACCGGAGACGGCAAAATCAGGAGTTGGAAAATCTGTACCGAAAGGTCTGCAGGGAAGGCGGATCGGCATGAAACCAGGCACACTGGGTTATCTTTCGGGAGCTCCGCGCGTTTCCACCCGGCCGGAAGCGGAAGCGAGCGGCCCCAAGTCCCATATCCTTGGCTTTATCGGAGCCTTCCGGAAGCTTGGCTGGGAGGTTCGCCCGTTCATCGTGGGCGATCGCATGCCCGCCGGATGGGTCGGTTCGGGATCGGAACGGAAACTGCGCCGCGGCGTTTTCCATCGCACCGCCGCCGATATGGTGCGCCTGGCTTTGGCATGGCGCAACCGGCAGGCCGCCTGGAAAGAAATCGGCTCTGTGGACTGGGTCTATGAGCGCTTCGGGGTGTTTCAATCCTTGGGGCGCGCTTTTCAGCGCAGAGGGATCCCGTGGATTCTGGAAACCAACGGCCCGTTTTTCTATGAGGCCAAAACGGAGCGGCGAAGCATTGCCCTGAGCACCATAGCGCGCCGTCTGGAAATCCAGGCGTACCGCGACTGCGATGTGCTCGTGTGCATCACGAGCCCCCTTCGGGACATCATCGTGCGGGAAGCCGGTGTCCCGGAAGACAAGATCGTTCTCGTCCCCAACGGCGTGGACACCGAACGGTTCCATCCGTCCAAGGCCGATGGAGCCCGCTATTTTCCCATGCCGACCTTAGGCTTCGTGGGAAGCCTCATCGCCTGGCAGGGACTGGACCGGCTGATCACGGCGCTTGCAGAACTCAGGGCGGAGGGGACGGACTGGGCGCTTGTCGTCGCCGGGGACGGCCCCGAGCGCGCCGCCTGGGAAAAGCTCGCTCGGAACCTGGGCTTGGAAGACCGGGTTCTCTTTCTGGGGAGCGTCCCGTGGGAGCAAGTGCCCTCGGTGCTCGGGCGCATCGATGTGGGCTACTCCGGGCAGGTCCCTCTCAAAATCGGCGCCATGTATCATTCCCCGCTGAAGCTTTACGAGTATCTCGCCATGGGTAAGCCGGTCATCGCCGCGGCTTACGAAGACGCCCTGCGCGTCGTCGAACCCCGCCAAACGGGGTACCTCTTCGCGCCGGACTCCATGGCCGAACTGAAGGCGGTGCTGAAGGAAGCCCTCCGAAACCGGGATCACTGGGAGGCCATGGGCGCCACGGCCCGGCAGCACGTGATGAGCCGGCACGGTTGGGAAGCGCGCGTCACCCATCTCGTCAAAGAGGTGGAACGCATCGTGGGTGGAAAAGGAACGTGATGGAATCCGTTCGTTTTTTGGGCGTTACGGTGCATCGGCTGACGACCGACGAACTCACGAGGTGCGTCGTGCAAGCGGTGGAAGACGGGCGAAAGATCGTGGTGGGAAACCACAACCTCCACAGCGTTTACCTCTACCACCACAACCCGCGCTTCCGCGCTTTTTGCGATGCCGCCCACATCATCCACGTGGACGGCATGTCCTTGGTCATGCTGGCCAAAATCCTGGGCGTTCCCTTGAGCGGGGCCCATCGCACAACCTACGTGGATTGGGTTTTCCCGCTCATGCGCGAAGCCGCCCGCAGGCACTATCGGGTCTTTCACTTGGGCGGCCGCCCCGGTGTGGGCGAAAAGGCCGCGGCGGTGCTGCGCGAAGCGGCTCCGGGACTGGACATCCAAACCCACCACGGATACTTCGACGTGACCGGGCCGGACAATGACGCCGTGCTCCAAGTCATCACCCGCTATCGCCCCCACATCCTCATGGTCGGAATGGGCATGCCCCGGCAGGAATCCTGGATTTTGGACAACTTCCACGCCCTCCACACCCACGTGATCCTCAATTCGGGGGCGTGTTTTGATTTTGTGGCCGGCGTGGTTCCCATGCCCCCCAGATGGCTCGGCCGCGTGGGCCTGGAATGGCTTTACCGGCTCATGAGCGAGCCAAGACGCTTGTGGAAAAGGTATCTCGTGGAACCTTTCTACCTAACCGGGCTTGTGGCGGCCGAATTCGCGACCCGCCGAATTCTTCGCCGGCCCAACCATTGAGGACGAACCCCTATGAGTGAGGGACGCCTTCGCTCTTACGAACCGCTGCTCATCTCCACCCATCGGGTTGTGGACCCGCTGGTCGCCGCTCTCGTGTTTCTGGCCTTGAGCGTCTTCTACGGCACGTACCATGAACCCCTGTATCCGGCGGCCGCCAGTGTCATCTTCCTTCAGGGCTTCGGGATCTTCCACCTCGCCGGCATTTATCGATCCTGGCGGGGCACCCCCTTGCGCCATGAGCTGTACCGCATGCTCCTGGGCTGCCTGATCCTTTTCAGCAGTTCCCTTATCCTCGCTTACGCCCTCAAACTGAGCACCATCTACGAACGCAACGTCGTCCTGTCCTGGATGATCTTCTTGCCGATCCTCCTGTGTTCCGAAAGGGTGGTGCTGCGCACCATCGTGCGCCGGTTGCGGGCCAAGGGGTGGAATTTGCGCAGCGCCGTCGTGGCGGGCCGGGGTCATCTGGCCGAGCAGCTCATCGCCTGGTTTCGGGAAAACCCGTGGATCGGTGCCCAGATCGTCGGGTTTTTCGACGACAAGAGCGACACTCCCTTGGACAGTCTTCCCTACCTGGGGCCGCTCATGGATCTGCCTCAGTACGTCAAGGAAAAGAACATTCATCAGGTCTACCTCGCTCTGCCCACCAAGGCTTATGAAAAGACGGAATGGCTCGTGCGGGAACTGGCCGACACGACAGCTTCGGTCTTTGTGGTGCCTGACGTCTTTCTCTTGGATGTTTTCCTCGGCGGTCACATCATCCGGCTGGACAATATGGCCTTCGTCGGTCTTTGGGACTCACCGCACATCGGGGTCAACAACCTGCTCAAACGCACGGAAGACCTCATTCTGGGCAGCCTGGCCCTTCTCATGGCTGCGCCCGTCATGGCCGTGATCGCCGTCCTGGTCAAACTCACCTCCCCCGGCCCGATTCTTTTCAAGCAATGGCGATACGGCTTGGACGGCCAACCCATCAAGGTCTACAAGTTCCGGACGATGACCGTGTGCGAAGACGGGTATGCCTTCAAACAGGCCACGAAAGGAGATCCCCGCGTCACGCCGCTGGGCCGTTTCCTGCGGAAGAGCTCCTTGGACGAACTGCCCCAGCTCATCAACGTCATTCAGGGGCGGTTGTCCCTCGTCGGCCCCAGGCCTCATCCCGTGGCCTTGAACGAAGAATTCCGCAAGAAAGTCTTCGGCTATATGCTTCGCCACAAGGTTCGACCCGGCATCACCGGGTTGGCGCAAATCAAGGGGTGGCGCGGGGAAACGGACACGCTGGAAAAGATGCAAAAGCGGGTGGAATTCGACCTGGAGTACCTGCGCTCCTGGTCTCTGTGGCTCGACATCAAGATCCTTTTCCTGACCGTCTTTCAAGTCTGGAAGAGCGAAAACGCCTACTGATCTCGTTGAAGGGCTTGACGCGGCGGACGTCAGCCAAAGGAGAGCCTCATGGCGCACAGGAATGGTCCCCGATGGTGGCTCGTTCCCCTTTTCCTCCTTGCCGGCGTGGCCTGGGCGATGGCTTCGGCCCCTTCGGGAGGGGGTTCCAAGGAATCCTACCCGTGCCAAGATTGTCTGGCCACCCCCCAGTGGCTCTTGGAACACCAGGGTGATCCCCACGTCGTGATCGTGGATGTCCGGGATGACAAAGATCTGGACGGGCGGTTCATCCCCGGAGCCGTCCGGCTCCCCTGGAAGAGCTTCCAGCGCCACGACACGGTGCGGGGCGTGGGAGCGGTCTTCGTGGGTGCGGCCGAGGCCCAGGAGATCCTCGGCCGGGCGGGCATCTCGCGGACGGACACGGTCCTTCTCTATGATTCCGTGGCCCAAGACGGCGGGGCCACGGCTTCCTATGTCTTCTGGGTGCTGGACTACCTGGGGCATCCGTCCAAGAGGATCCTGGAAAGGGGCATCGATGGCTGGGTGGAAGCCGGGGGCACCGTGGTGAAGGAGCCGGCTCGGCGCGAACCCGTCTTCTATCAGGCCCCAACCGAGGAAATTCAAGTGCTGCGCTTGGTGGACGGCTCCTTCGTTCAGAGTCGGCTGGGCGATCCCTATTACCAGATCCTGGATGTGCGATCCTCGGAAGAATACCTGGGAGCCAAACAAAATACCGGTTTGGACGGAAGCCCGCTGGCTCCCGGACATATCCCGGGTGCCTACAACGTGGACTACCGCTCCAACTGGCGGGACGCCGCCACCAAGGCCCTTCGTCCCTACTCCGAACTTCAAAAACTCTACGCCGGACTCGACCCCAACCGGGCGGTCATCGTCTATTGCCATTCGGGACGGCGCGCCTCCTTCGGCTATTTCACGCTGCGCCTCATGGGCTTCCGGGACGTGCGCCTCTACGAAGCCTCGTGGAACGAATGGGGAAACAGCCGCTTTTACTATCCGGTGGAAACCAAGGCCAATGGGTTGGAAGGCGCCCTTCCCATGCCCACGGCCGCTCCCGCCGCCCCGGTGAAGACCCCGCAGCCCGCGGAAGAAAAGCGCGAAACCCGGCCCGCGTCGTCCAGCGGCTACGTTTCCTGCGGAGGGTGAAAAACGATGGAGAAAAAGCCCATGATCCGAAACGCGGTCTCCGAGGAGACGGCGCACACCTGGCCGGTGATGCCGGCGGCTCTGGCCCTGGCGGGCATCATCGCCTTCATCTTCGCCACCTTCGGCCCCCCGGCCTCTTCCAGCGGGTTCGTAAGTCTCCTCAAGGGCTTTCTGGGGCCGATCCTTCCCGACTACATCGCCCAAAAGGAACATTACCGGATCATCCCGGGGCCGGGCTCGTGGCTCTTCGCCTTCGTCCTGGGCATGGCGGCGGGCGGATTTCTTGGCGGTCTCACCCTGGGAAAGCCCATTCAAAATGTTCCGGCCTTGTGGGAGCGGCGTTTCGGTGCGCGGCCGGCTCTTCGCTATGCCGTGTCCTTTTTGGGCGGCTTCCTCATCCTTTTCGGAGCGCGCCTGGCCGGCGGGTGCACCCTGGGGCTCTTCATTTCCGGATCCACCCAGCTCGCCGTAAGCGGCCTCTACTTCGGAGCGGTCATCTTCGTCGTCGCTATGATCACTGCCCGCCTGGTATACGGGTCTCCAAAGGGAGGAAAGAAATGACGCAGGTCCTGCTGGGGCTCTTTTCAGGACTCGCCTTCGGGTTCGTCATCCAACGGATGGGGGCCACGGACCCCGACAAGATGGCCCGGGCGCACCTCATGATGGAGCCCCAAATCCCCCAGTTCATGATGCTGGCGGTGGCCTTTTCCGCCCTGGGCCTGGCGGGCCTCCAGGCCGTGGGGGTGGGCCGAACGGTGATTCTGCCCACCAGTCTTGTCGCCACGGGAACCGCCGCGGTGCTCTTCGGCATCGGGTGGGGCCTGTGCGGGTATTGTCCCGGAACCTGCTGGGCCGCTGCGGGGGAAGGACGCCTGGACGCGGTCTTCGCCCTGCTGGGAGGACTCGCGGGAACGGCCGTCTTCGCCCATTTCCACGAACGGATCATCCCGGCGCTCTACCTTCCCACCAACAAGGGGCCGCTCGCCCTCACCGACTGGATGGGAAACCGCTTCGCCGCGGCGGGTCTTCTGGCTGCTGCCTTTGCAGCCGCCGCCTGGATCATCGGCCGGGTCTGGAAAGCGGAAAGCGACGAATCATAGAGCGCGCGGGAAGATCCTCTGAAGCGTGGGGGCTCATCCGGCAACTTAAGATTCAACAATACCGAAACCTCATGGCACGGTTCATGACGTGGAGGGCGGCCGTGGGGGTCATTTGCCGGGTCTTGAATGCGCCAAGAGGCGATGCGAAAGAAGAGATTGAACATCCGGTGTTTTTGGGGGCTGGTGCTGTGCCTCCTGTGGGGCTGCTCCGACGGAAGGGCGACGCAGGGTGCATCCCTTGAGGTGCCGAGGGGCTACGCGCCGGTTCTGGAATTCGTCCACAATGGGCGGCTCTTTCGCTTCGGGCCCTTCGTGGGGTACTACTTCCGCCCGGACGTTCCGGGAGAGATGCGCCGCATCCGCCTGGTCTGCTTCAACGAACAAAAATTTTATTCATCGGACGCTCCCGAAAACGCCCTGCTCTACGAAGGCGACGGGGTTCTCACCGATCTCCCCCCCGCCGAAGCGCCCCTTCCCCGAGGAGAGGAGAGGATCCAACCCGTCTTTTTCCCGGACGCCCCCGCGGCGTGGCTCGAGTCGCGCCCTGAACCCCGCGACGCCTATGTGCACTTCCATTCGTGCCACGACGCTTCGGGCCCGGTCTTCACCGGCTTTTGGATCCGGCACGTGGCTGTTCGTGATTTTACCTACGACATGGGCGGCCGCGTAGGGCCCGGAAGCCCTCTCTACCATCCGGTGCGCAAGGGAGAAGACAGGAACTTCGCCCGGATCATCGAGTTCGACCGCGGCAAGGAAAGACCGTAAAGGGAGCCATGGGAAGCTTGGCTGATCCTTCCCTTGAGGTAATCCTTTAGACACTCTCGGAAATCTTCGGCGATCCACAACAGGGTCTCGAACTTCGAGAAGAGTTTGAAGTCGAACTTCGGCGAACTCTTGATGCGGATGACACACGCCAGACCAGACCCGCACAGGAAATTGCCGCGAGACTCGGACTCACGTGGTGAGATATGTTCCAGGTGGACTTCACCGCCGCGGCGGAAACCGATCCGGCGCGTCGAGACAAGCCGATTGCGCAACGGGCACTGAAAAAGTTGCGCTGGCTGGCCGAAAACTTTGACCTCATCACGCCAGAGACATTGACGGGTCCATGGACCGACGTGTTGAAGCTTCGCGTCGGCGATCACCGCGTGCTTTACACCCGCGATCGAGACAAACGAAGGATTGTTTCGTAAGGCATCGGCGCGAAGTCTATAAGGAGCGAACCAGCCTTCGAGCGTCCTCACACAGGAGCTCGGCGGGGATCCAAACGCGGCATCGGCCTAATCGCCCTCTTTGTCGGCGTTGCACCGGTCGTGGCAGGCGTCCTCGATGGCCTCCCGGGTTTCCGGGTCCACCCGGTCCCGGAGGCTCCAGGCCATCTCCACCCATTCTTCCATGATCCGGTGGGCCTCCACCTCGTCGCCCGCATCGTCCAGATCGCTCACCAGGTCCATGGGATCGGTGAGGGCCTCCCGCACCGGCCGGGGCCCCTCGCTGGAAGCCATGGAGACTCCCGCTTTCACGTAGTCCCAGCCCAGAAGGCCCGTCTCCGGCTCCCAGAACTACACGATGCGCTTCTTGCGTCATCCCGCGCTCCCCTCTCCTTTCGAAAGGATCGCTCAGGCGCCTTCCGCAGCTCCTTGTTGTAGATGAGGGCCACGTATTCGATGCCGAAAATCTGGATCGTATCGTCCTGGCGGGTCCAGTCCGGATAGGCCTGGGCGGCCGGAGCCGCGTAGGACGTTAGGACGCCCTATTCCTTCAGATAGTTCATGATGGGAAGGGGCGCCCGAAGGACGTCCGCCATGAGTTTTCCCGCCTGGAACTCGCTGAGCACCGTGGCCAGGTACTTGGAGGTGGACACCCGGGTGTAGAGCCCCTTCACGCCCGTATCCTGACTGAACGCCTCCACGATGGGCTCGATGGCCGTGATGTTGGCGTAGAAATTCACCTCCCCTTCCGCCTTGGCCTTTGCCGGCAAGGCCGGATCCTGGGCCAACGCCGTGGACGAAACAAGGAAAACCAACAAGAGGCAAAGGATCTTCTTCATGGCCGAAACTCATTCCCAAGTTTTGAAAGATCTGGAGCCCTTTTTCCTGCACCCTAAAAAAACCCGGCGAACAAGAACAGCCGCGTCCCTGCGTTGATTTGGGAACCGACTGTACGGGAGTAACGGCATTCCAACTCCCCACATGCGAAAAAAGACATTCCCGGTCAAGCGCCCAGCCGAAAGGCGACCCTGGGGCGCCGCACGCGTTGACACCGGACGGCTTTCGTTCCAAGGTAAGGGCTCGGGGTATCCGGTGAATGTTTCCCCTGTCTGCGTTTATTCGCGTTCGTTCGCGGTTCCCTTTGTCCCGACCGGCAGGGCGATCCGTTCGCTCTCCCGGAAAAGCCTTTTGGCCCACCGAGGAGACGACCCGCCCATGACGCTCTTTCAGATCATCTCCATCCTCATCACCGTTTCAGCGCTCTTCAGCTATATCAACCACCGGTTCATCCGCCTTCCCACCACCATCGGGGTCATGGCCATCTCGCTTCTGGGCTCCCTGGGGATCGTGGCAGCGGGCCCCTTTTCTTTCGGACTGCAGCAGGAAGCGATCCGGCTCGTTCGGAGTATCGATTTCGATGAAACCGTGCTCCACGGCATGCTCAGTTTTCTCCTCTTCGCCGGAGCCCTCCACATCGACCTGGAGGCCCTGGCCCGCCGAAAGTGGATCATCGCCGTCCTGGCCACCGTGGGAACGGCCTTGGCAACGGCCCTGAACGGCCTGGGCACCTGGGTCGTGTCCCAATGGCTCGATTTGCAGCTTCCCTTTCTCAGTTGCCTTCTTTTCGGGGCCCTTATCGCCCCGACGGACCCCATCGCGGTGCTGGGTATCCTGCGAAAGGCGGGCGTTCCCGAAAGCCTGGAGACCAAGATCTGCGGGGAGTCGCTCTTCAACGACGGGGTGGCCGTGGTGATCTTCATCATCCTCTTGGAAACGACCCGGGATCCCGCGGCCGCCACCCTGTCCCACGTCCTGAGTCTCTTCGCCAAGGAAGCTTTGGGAGGCATCGCTTACGGCCTCGTGATCGGATGGATCGCCTACCTCATGCTCAAGAGCATCGACGATTACCAGGTTGAAGTGCTCATCACCCTGGCGCTGGTGTCGGGAGGCTATGCGCTGGCCGATGCGCTGCACATCTCCGGGCCCATCGCCATCGTGGTGGCGGGCCTCCTCATCGGAAACCCCGGCCGCATGCTGGCCATGTCGGAACGAACCCGCCGGCACCTGGACACGTTCTGGGAACTGGTAGACGAGGTGCTGAACGTGGTGCTCTTCGTGCTCATCGGCCTGGAAGTGCTGGCTCTCGACTGGACCCGCCTCCACCTGGCAACGGGGCTCCTGCTGATCCCTTTGGTCCTCGCCTCCCGGCTTGTGAGCGTGTCGGTCCCCGTGGCCCTGCTGCGGCCCTTCCGAAGGTTCAGCCCGGGGGTCATCCGAATCCTCACCTGGGGGGGACTTCGCGGCGGCATCTCAGTGGCCATGGCCCTCTCGCTGCCTCCGGCGGCCGCGCGGGACACCATCCTGGCGGCCACCTACGTGGTGGTGGTCTTTTCCATCCTCGTTCAAGGCCTCACGGTGGAAAAGGTGGTGCGCTCTGTGGAAGAGCGCGTCTAAAAGACGATAAGGGGGTATTTTCATCGTAGCACTTATCGTAGCGCAGCCTCTCAGGGCTGCCAAAAGGGGCTTCGAATCATAAGGGTGACCCGTCCGCATGATCCGGGTATTCCAAGGGAATCAGCAATCCCATTTCCGCTGGGCTGAAGCCCCGCGGCCACGGAATGGGCGATCAATCCTTGGCCATGTCTGACGGAAGACTGTTTTTTCTTAAATGAGACGATTCGTCCCAATCGCCGGGTTCCGGCGGGCGGGCATAAAGCCCGCCCCTACGAAGGCAGATGGACCTGTTCAGTAGGGGCGGGGTTGATCCCCGCCCACTAATCGCGCGGAAGTAAGAAGTAAGAAGAATACGGCGAAGGATTCGCTCCATTTAGGTCTTTACAAGTTAATGTGAAAGTCGCGGTTGGAATCCGGCAGGGCGGGACTTTCATGATTCGTTGTCTTGCCGGATATTGATCTGGGTTGGGGTTCGCTCCGCTCACCCCAACCTACGAGTTTATTGAACATTTTGGGCCGCCGACTGTAGGTTGGGGTGAGCGCAGCGAACCCCAACAAAAACCGGGCATACGCTCGCACGTCTCGGTCTCACAACGAAGGATGAAACTCGAACCCCTGGAGCTTGTCCGAGAATCTTTTACATGAAAGTCTCTGTAACATACCGTAACTACAAGACTTTCATTCTTCGTTGTCACGGGCGGCCCGCCATGGGGGTCAATGTAAAAGAATGGCGCTCTCGGCGTCTTGTAGGAGCGGCCTCGGCAGCGAACCGCATCGCCGGGGAGCCGGCTCCTACAGGGAAAACCTTCGCTTGTCCACATCTTTCATCGATGCGGCGTGGCGAGCCTCGCCATGACCGTTAGGTCTTTACAAGCTTCGGGGCCACGGCTCGGCAAGGAGGAGTGGGGTGAGCGGTCGGGATCCAGGGGGTCTTTCCAAGGGGCGATGGAGCGTTTTCGGCCTGTCGTCACTTCTCTTTATCCTCTCCCAGTTCTACCGGGTCTCCAACGCCATCATTGCCCCGGACCTGCAGAAGGACCTGGCGCTTTCCGCCGAGGAACTGGGGCTTCTGAGCGCCGCCTTTTTCTACGCCTTCGCTTTGGTTCAGGTCCCCCTGGGCATCGCCCTGGACCGGTTCGGCGGCCGCCGGACCATGACCCTTCTTTCTCTCGTCGGGGCGGGAGGCGCCCTTCTTTTCGCCACCGCCCATTCCTTCGGAACCGCTTTTGCGGGGAGGGCTCTTCTGGGACTCGGCATGGCCGGAAACCTCATGGGCTCCATGAAGCTCCTCACCCGCTGGTTTTCGCCCCGGGAATTCGCCACCCTATCCGGCCTCATGCTGGCCCTGGGAACTTTGGGAAACATGCTGGCGGCCACTCCCCTGGCCGCCGCCAAGGCAAGGATCGGCTGGCGGGGATCCTTCTGGGGTTTGGGGCTCTTTACGGCCGCCGCGGCCCTCTGCTTTTTCGCCGTGGTCCGGGAAAGGCCATCCCAGACCTATCCCCAGGCCGCCGCGGGCCCCCAGTCCGGGCCATCCTGGAAGGACGCCTTAAAAACCCTGTGCGGAAACGCCGACTATTGGATCATCTCGGCGGGAACTTTTTTTCGCTACGGGACCTTCGTGGCCATTCAGGGCCTGTGGATCGGCCCCTACATGATCCAACAGCTTCGGATGTCGGCCATTGCCGCCGGCAATCTGCTGCTGCTTCTCAACGTGGGCCTCATCTTGGGATCGCCCTTGGGCGGCTGGCTTTCCGATCGCGTGTTTTGTTCGAGAAAAAAGGTCATCGTGCTGGGGCTCGCCATGATGACGCTGGTGCTTTCGGCCCTGGCCGCCGGCTGGGGCGAAGCGGGCACGGCCGTCCTGGCGGTGCTTCTTTTCGCCTTCGGGCTTTTCGGGTCCTTCGGGATCGTCATGTACGCCCACATCAAGGAACTCATGCCGTCGGACATGAGCGGAACGGCCCTCACGGGCATCAACCTCTTTACCATGCTGGGAGGAGCCGCCATGATGCAGGGCTTGGGGTGGGTGCTGGACCACGTGGGTCCCGCCGGGGCGCATGCCGGCCCCGACTACCGGCTGGCTTTCTTTTTGTGTGCCGCCGGAGTGGCCGTCGCCCTCCTGGGCTACCTCTCGGCGACGGACAGCCGGCCTTGACGGGGACGATGGGCAACGAGCCCGGCCTCTCTTTTGATCCTCAGCAGACCTGGGCTCTTGTGAAAATACATATGGGGCGAATCCACGCCTTTTGCCCGAAACAGCGCTTCCACGGTATCAAACAAGACGGGCCGGTCGGGATACGTGAACGCTTTTTCCGCATCCCGAAGGCGCTGCCAGGCCACGCTGATTTCGGGACCGGCAGTAAAGACCTTTTCTTTTACGGCATCACAATAAAAGAAGGCGCAGGAAATGGGGGGGAGAGCCCACACGCACCCCTTAGGGCCCAAGTACACGCAGCGATCGGACCGGTAGGGGTGAAGAAGCGCCCGGAAAATCCGATCCCTCTCTTCGGGACCGGAAATGAGGACCGTGATCGCCTGGTCCGCGAAAAAGGTGAAGATACTTTCGAAACCGCAGCAGGCGCTCTGCGCGGTTTCAAAACACAAGGCCTTGCAGTAAGGCGCAAAAAAGCCCTCATGGAACGCGCTCAATTCCCGGCGAAACGCAAGGTAGGGTTCTACGGCCGAACGCAAGGCGGCGATCTCGCCGTCCTTCATCTTTTCCAGGGCCGCCTTTAGAGCGCTAAAACTTTGCCATTGCTCCCGGTTGTATTCGCTCATGGGGTTCGCTATCGTGCACGAGAAGATTTCAGACTGTTGGAAAACCCTTTGCCCGAGGAGGTGCGAACATGGCGTCCGATATCTTGATCACTTTTATTACCGTGGGCAATCAAGACCAGGCTTTCCGCATCGCCAAAGCGGTGGTTGAGGAAAACCTGGCCGCCTGCGTAAATATCATCCCCGCCGTCCGATCCCTCTACCGCTGGAAGGGGGAAATCTGCGACGATCCGGAATGCCTCCTTTTGGTTAAGACGACGCGTGATGTTTTCCCGCTCTTGGAAGCCCGCGTCAAGGCCCTGCACAGCTATGAAGTCCCCGAGATCATCGCCGTGCCGGTGGAATGCGGCTTCCAGCCGTACCTGGATTGGGTGAAGGAAAACACGCACACCCAGGCGGGCTGATGCCAACGGGGGCGCCTTGACGTCCCCCGGCTTTTAACGCGTGCCCAGTATCCCTTTCAGGGCGGCCGGCAGGTCCGCGGGAAGAGCCACAATTTTCGTGTTTTCCGACAGGGCCAGGCTCTTGACGGCATCCACGTAGCGTTCGCCGAGGATAAAAAGGAGAGGCAAGGGGTTGTCTTTGGCGGCTTCGATGACGAGCTGAATGGCTTTCTGGTTGGCTTGGGCAAGGACGATTTTGGCTTCGGCATCCCGCCGTGACGCTTCCAGGCGCCCCTCGGCCTGGAGAATCGCCGCCGTCTTCTCCCCTTCCGCACGGGTTACCGTGGCGCGCCGTTGCCTTTCCGCCGCGGCTTGTTCCTCCATTGCCTGCTGCATGGTCCCCGACGGGGCGATATCCTGAATTTCCACCGTCTTCACCATGATGCCCCAATCGGCGATGTCGTCGGAAATGGCGGTTTTGAGTTTGGTTTTAATGAGTTCCCTGGACGACAGAGCGTCGTCCAAATCCATTTCGCCGATAATGGAGCGCAGTGACGTTTGCACCAGGTTTTGGATGGCGAGCCGGTAGTCTTCGACGCCGTAAACGGCCTTCTCCGGAGAGATGATGTTGATGTAGGCCACGGCGTTGGCTTTGATGACCGCATTGTCCCTCGTGATGACTTCTTGGGTGGGAATATCCAAGACGAGATCTTTGGTGGGCACCTTGTAGGCCACGCTGTCCATGTACGGGACGATGACGTTCAGGCCCGGGGAGAGGGTTCGGTGATATTTTCCGAGGCGCTGCACCACGTGCTTATACCCTTGGGGCACGATGCGGATGCCCATGACGATGGTCACGAGCACCAGCACGAAAAAAACGACGACGAGAATCAATCCTGGACTCATAAGGGCCTCCCTCTCTCACGCCTTGCGTTTGACGATCACAGTGTTTCCCACCAGTTCGGTCACCACGGCGCGATCTCCTACCGCGAGCCGCTTTTCCCCCTCGGCAATGCAGGGCCATTCGTCTGAGCCCAAGATCGGCGCCGGAAAACGAACTTTTCCGCGATGGGCTTCCCGCGGAGGGTCGATGATGGTGCCCACGGCGCCCACAATCGCTTCCCTGGCTTGTCCCGCCGTTGTCCGATCCGCCATGCGCGGCTTCACCCAGAGAAACCATACCGTGACCCAAAAGGCGGATCCCAGGGCCCAGAGCAACAACTGGGCCGTCAGCGACAGGGGAAGCAGGAGCACAACGAGGCCGACGACCACGGCGGAAAGCCCGAACCAGATGATGACGAAGTTGGGGACGAAAATTTCCAGAATGGCCAGGATCATGCCGAAGGCGATCCACATCCAGTATTTCACCGGAAACCTCCTCTCCCCCAATCCCTGACGCCGTATGGGCCTGGGTTCTGCGGCTAGGCGCCGGAAGCCAGTTCGCGGAAGCCGTCCTTGGAAACAAGGGCGAAACGATAGGGCGGGCCCACCTCCTCTTTGTACCAGGTGAGAGATTCCATGGCGGAACGGACTTCTTTCAGCACCTCCTCGGCCGAAGCACCTCTTTCGGCCATCTTGCTCAGTCGATATTCCAAGGCCATGCGTCGAGGTACCGTGAAGGCGTTGAGAATCTCTTCACCGTCCAGTTGGGGCCGCTTCTTCTTGGTCCAGACGAGATAAAGCTTGTAGGGGTTTTCATGGTCCTGGCCCGAAACCCCTGCCAGGATGAAATGGACGGAGTGCATGGGATCCAGGGGAACGCCCCCGCACATCGCCCGCATGAATTCGTTGAAGCGGGAGGAGAGAAAAGCCAAACCCGCCGAGTAAATCTCTTCGATGGTTTCCAGCTTTTCCTCGCCGACGAAACGGCTCAATGCCCGGGCCATCTCCACGCCCTCAGGAGCGCCTCCGACCGCCACGGCCGCCCGCGGTCCCAGTGTAAAAAGGCGCTCCACGACGAGGTGAATCACATGGCCCTGAGCATCCAGGTCCACGGCCTTGGCGTCGACCCCGAGGACGATCCCTTCCGTGCTTCGACAGGCGATAAGCTGCGACATGAGTTCCTCCTTAAATGGGTTTGGTGTTTCTCCTGTTGCGTCCGATGCCTGTTTACGCTACAAATTTGAAACCCTCACAGACCTTTTTCCCTCGTGTCAAGTGGGAGCCCCTCAATGCGGGAAAAACGCCTTGGCTGTGCCGTCACCATATGGTTCGTTCTTACAATGCTTTGCGGAATCTCGGAAGGCCAAATCGTCCGGGTTTGCACCTACGATGGATTCCCTCTGACCTTTCGCGACCCATCGGGCAAGCCGTCCGGTCTTTTCGTCGACATTCTGAATGAGATCGCTCAGAAAGAAAAGTGGTCGTTGGCATACCGCCACGACGCATGGCAAAATTGCCTAAATGCCGCTCGGGACAATGATGCGGATCTTTTGGTGGCTATTGCGGAAACCGAGGATCGGCGATCATATGTGCGATTCAGCCGTGAAACCATCCTCGTGAATTGGGGTGTTCTTTTTACAAGCAAAGATCATCCCATCGAAAGCATCGTCCAGTTGCAGAATAAAAAGATCGCCGTCCTTCGCGGAGATGTCTATTTTCGACCGTTAGCCGATCTTCTGGATAGCTTCCGCATACCGGTGGACTATGTGGAAGCCCCTTCTTACGACACCGTGATGACCATGCTGGAAGAGCATCAGGTGGACCTGGGCCTGGTGAACAGAATTTACGGGGCTTTCGCTCAAAACCGGTACCGAGTCCAAAGCACGCCCATTGTCGTGCACCCGGTGGAATTGAAATTCGCCGCTTCCCTGAACGCTTCTCCCATGCTGTGCGACATCATTGATCGGTACATAAAAGAATGGAAAAGACAAGAAAATTCCTTCTTGCAGGAGGTCTTTTCCCGTTGGCTTCAAATCCCTATGAAAACTCCAAGGGAAGCCCTTTTTCAGCGATATTTCTATGCGGCCTTGGGAGGGGCCTTTATCCTCGTCCTGCTTGCGGTTTTTTTGCGAAAACAGGTGGGCCATAAGGCACGTCTGATCCAAAAAGTCATCGGGCAGCTCACGGATGCCGAAGCGCAACGGCGAGCGGCCGAGGAAGCCCTGGCGGAAGCGGAGGACTGGTATCGTGCGGTATTCCAAAAAGCGGACGATGCTCTCTTGGTCCTCGATGAATCCGGGAAAATTATAGAATGCAATCCGGCTGCAACCCGCTTGTTCCAGCTCCGCTTGGAAGACTTCGTCGGCCGCACCCCCATGGATTTTTCTCCCGACCTGCAACCTGACGGCTCTGTTTCACGAGATCGTGGACGCTCACTTCTCGAGGCCACTATGGCCGGCTGTCCTCAGCGTTTCGGATGGCAGCATAAAACCCCTGATGGGAAACTTTTTGATGCCGAAGTGCAATTAAGCCTCTTGTTCCAAAAGGGACACGCCCGCGTTCTCGCCTCCGTCCGGGATGTCTCCCACCAAAAAGCTTTGGAAACAGAGCGAGAAAGACATCAGAAATACTTGGAAACCGTTCTCGACGGCATCCCTGTGGCCTTGTTTGTCATCGACCTGAAAGGCCATGTGGTTTTTTGGAACAGGATGTGT
The DNA here is from genome assembly GCA_037481835.1 of Desulfosoma sp. Lineage (GTDB taxonomy): Bacteria > Desulfobacterota > Syntrophobacteria > Syntrophobacterales > DSM-9756 > Desulfosoma. The sequence goes on from JBBFKW010000008.1 coordinate 126,649, forward strand.
GAGACGATTACGGGCATGTCCAAGGAGGCGGTTCTCACTCGTCCCTTGGACCTCAGGCCGATTTTGGAAGGCAAAGACCTCCCCATCCCGGCTTTGCTTCTCTTGGAGATGACCCCGGAAGACTTTCTTCGAAGCCATCCTGAATGGAAAGCCCAGCCTCTTCCCTTCCATTCCGAAGGCATCCAGCTTACCGGCAAAATTCTGGTCCACGGCGAAAAGCGCTATGTCAGTGTCGTCGCAGCCCGTTTGCGTAACCAAAACGGGGAGTTGATGGGCGTCGTCCAGTGTGCTCGGGATATCACTCATGAAATCCAAATGCAAAAGCAGCTCTTACATTCTCAAAAAATGGAGGCCGTTGGGAAACTGTCCGGGGGGATCGCCCACGATTTCAACAACATTCTCACCATCATTTTGGGGTATTGCGACCTCATGCGAAAAAAGGCCGATCTGGATCCCATGATCCTCAAGGGCGTTGACGAAATCGAAAAAACAGCCGAGAGGGCTTCCAACCTCACACGGCAGCTTCTGGCTTTCAGTCGCAAGCAGATCATGCAGCCCGTCGCCTTGGATCTCAATCGCCTCATTGAAGACCTAGCGAAAATGCTTGAGCGTCTCGTGGGAGAGGATATCCACATCGACCGACAGCTGGATGAAAATTTATGGGCTGTTTGGGCTGATCCAGTTTTTCTTGAACAAATCATTCTCAATCTCGTCATCAACGCCCGAGACGCTATGCCCTCGGGAGGTAAGCTGACCATTCAAACGAGCAATCTCGGCCTTACAAGAAGTCGGGATGCGGGGCTTTTTACCATTCGCCCCGGAGAATACGTGTGTTTGCGTGTGAGCGATACGGGACAAGGCATCGATCCCGAGGTGCAGCCTCGGATTTTTGAGCCGTTTTTTACGACAAAACCCGAAGGGCGTGGGACGGGCCTTGGTCTTGCCACGGTCTACGGGATTGTGAAACAACTGGGCGGATACATCCTTTTGGAAAGCGAGCTGGGAAAAGGCACAACCTTTGATATCCTTCTTCCCAGGATTCTTATGAAACCCGATGAAACTCGACAGCCCCCTCCGTTGGAGACGCCTGTTGAAGGAAGGGGAAGCGAAACCATCCTCGTCGTTGAAGACGAAGAGGCATTGCGAAGCATGATTGAAGAGGTTTTGGCCGGCAGCGGATATGGGATCCTCACGGCCTCCACAGGCGTGGAAGCTTTGGACATCTTACGCCGCGCGCCGGATGTTGACTTGGTGATCACGGATGTGGTCATGCCGGAAATGAACGGCGTCACTCTGAGCCGGGAAATCGCGCGGTACGCGCCCCATGTGCCCATTCTCTTCACATCCGGCTACGCCGACGAACACTTGGCCCATCGGGGGATCCTTTTGCCGGACGTGCGTTTTCTCGCCAAACCCTTTACGGCGCAGCAATTACTCCACGTTGTCCGCGAGGTGTTAAAACACAGGGCCTCGAAGGGTTCCAAAGGCGCATAAAAAAAGCCGGAGGCAAAGCCTTCGGCTTTTTTCGCGTGTAATGGTCGGGACGACTGGATTTGAACCAGCGACCTCTGCGTCCCGAACGCAGCGCTCTCCCAAACTGAGCCACGTCCCGGCCGACGGTCCTTTTAGCAAAACCCGGCTCGGCTGTCTAGCTTTTTCCTGACTCTGGCCCCGCTCGGAGCGCGGTGTTATAAGAAAGCCGCTCCCCCAAAGAGCTCACGCCAAGGAAAAAGGTGCAAGGACACTCCTGTGGAAGAGAGGACACGAAACGACCCGGATTCCCATCCCATGACGGCTGCCCATTCCCCCGATGGAGAAGGAGCCGCCGAAAGAACGCAAGCCGGCCCTGCGGGCGATCCCGACGCGTCGGCGCCGGGGGGAACGGAAGCCCCGGCCATCCGCGTGGATCTACGAAGCCTGCCCCATGAGCCGGGTGTCTATCTTTTCAAAGACGGGGATGGGCATGTCCTCTATGTGGGCAAGGCCCGGGACATCCAAAAGCGCGTTGCCAGCTATTTTCGCCACGACGACGCCCTGCCCCTGAAGACGAGAGCGCTCCTCAAGAACGCCTCCCACCTGGAATTCGTCGTCACCACCAACGAAAAGGAAGCGCTCCTTCTGGAATCCAGCCTCATCAAACGGCACCGGCCTCGATACAACGTGGTGCTGCGCGACGATAAGAATTACCCCGCCTTGCGCCTGGACCCCCGGGAACCCTACCCGCGCCTCACCGTCGTCCGCCGTTTTGAAAACGACGGCGCCCTCTACTTCGGCCCCTATCATGCCGCCCATGCCCTTCGGGAAACCTTGAAAATCCTTCACCGGGTCTTTCCCCTGCGACTGTGCCGATCGCCTCGCCTTGTGCCGCGCGAAAGACCCTGCTTGAATTATTCCCTGGGCCGATGCCTCGGGGCCTGCGCGGGCAAGGTCACCCAGGAGGAATACCGCCGGGTGGTGGACGAGGTCGTCTTGTTTCTTCAAGGAAAGACCCAAAAACTCCAGGCCCTTTTGAAACAAAGGATGCAGGAGGCGGCCCAGGCTTTGGAATTCGAAAAGGCGGCCTTTTATCGCGATCGGCTGCAGTATATCGAGGAAGTCCAGGAATCCCAGAATATCGTTTCCAGCCGTTTTCAAGACCAGGACGTGGTGGGCTTCGTCCAAGAGGACGAGTTCTGGACTGTGGTGATGCTCTTTGTCCGCCGAGGTGCCGTCATCGGTCAAAGGACCTACCACCTTCAAAACATTTCAGGACGGCCTCCGGATGTGCTCGCCTCCTTTCTCAGCCAGTTTTACGCCGATGGACGGATGATCCCCGACGAAGTCCTTCTCCCCGTGGCCGTGGAGGGCCAGGAAACCCTGGAGGAGTGGCTTTCGGAGTCCCGAGGAAAACGCATGCGGCTCTGGACGGCCCAACGAGGCAGCCGGCGGGCTTTGTTGGACCTGGCGGCCAAAAACGCTCTGGAACAGCACCGGAGCTTCGCGCATGGAAACGACACACCCTTGAAGGTCCTGGAGGACATCCGGGACATGTTCCAGCTGCCCCGCGTGCCGAGAAGCATCGTCTGCGTGGACATTTCCAACGTCCACGGCCGCCACGCCGTGGGATCAGCCGTGACCTTCGTGGACGGGCGGCCCCGACCGTCTCTCTATCGGCGCTTTGTCATTCGAACGGTTTCCGAACCCGACGATCCCGCCATGATGGCCGAAACGGTGGAGCGCCTCCTGGACGGACGGCGTCGTCTGGCCGAAACCACTGATTTGCTCCTCTTGGACGGCGGGAAGAGCCAGCTCAACCGCATTGAGCATCTCCTGGAAACCAGAGGACTCCGGGACCGTTTACCCGTTCTGGCCCTGGCCAAGGAAAAGGACAAGGACGTGGGGCCGGAAGGACGCGGCTTTTATGAAAAGGTCTACGTGCCCGGACGAAAAAACCCCGTGTTTCTCGCCCGCCATCCCGAGGTGCTCCATTTCTTCCAGAGGGTGCGCGACGAGGCGCACCGATTCGCCATCAGCGGCTACAAGCAGCGCCACAGAAAGGAACTCCTGGCTTCCGAACTGGACGCCGTGCCGGGACTCGGCCCAAAGCGCAAGCAGGTCCTCCTTGCCCATTTCAAGGACCTGGAAACCCTGCGCAGGGCAACCGTCGAGGAGCTCACGCAGGTTCCCGGCATTCCCGAACGGCTCGCCCACAGCATCTTCCGCCACTTTCATCCCGAAAGCCCGCCCCAGCCCGAACCCGCCCCCTAACCCGCATCCCTGTGCCAAATGTAAGTTTCGTGAAAGTTGAGCGCAGAATCTTAGAAAGCCGGATTTTCACGGTTTGCTGTCTGGCCGGAGCCCGATGCGCGTTGGGTTTGTTCCAGAACGTCGGCCGGCGACATGTAGGTTGGGGTGAGCGGAGCGAACCCCAACATTCACCGAAACGCCCTCGCCCCCCCACATGGCCCCCTCGGCCTTCAGGGCTCTTCGGGATCTTGGGGGACGAGCCGCAGGAGCTTCTCCCCCATCTTACGGAGCTCCTTATCGGGCAGGGACGCGATGAGCTCCTTTTCGGCCTCGGTGAGCTTCCTCAAGGCGGGGCGCCGGACTTTTTTTCGGACCTTTTTGGGGGTGAGCTTTTGCAGTTTTCGATAATTGGCGTCCAGATCCTCGGAGGTCTCCTCAATTTCTCCCACGCGGATTCGGATTTCTTCGATCACCCGACGGCCCCACAGGGCGTTGATGCGCCGCATGAGGGCTTCCTTGTTCAATTCCAAGTGGTGTTTCCAGACGCTGTCCCGAGCGATGATGACCAGACATCCATTCTTGAGGGATCTTGGAAGGCAATGGCGCGCCACGGATTCGCCGACCAGCTCCTTCCAGTCCCCCAGCGGGCTGGATGCAAAGGACGGATGCTGGGCGAGCACGTCTTTGATGAATTGACCCACAGCCACCGCCTGCCCTTTGTGCGATTTGTCCCTTGAATCCTTCGGCATGCTTGCAAAGCTCCCGTGCCTATGCTATGGCTGAGCCGCTTCCGCCAAGCCCCCGTAGCTCAGGAGGATAGAGCACAGGATTCCTAATCCTGGTGTCGCGTGTTCGAATCACGCCGGGGGCACCACCCCAGCAGATTTCCCGCCGCCTACTGCCGATGTTGACAGGCGAAGGCGGTAAGCAGCTCGATCCACAATGTGTTTGCGGTTGACAGCCCTTATGCGGGAAAACACCCCTACCGGGGCCCTTCGTGCTCTTCCAGGGGGAGCCAGATGGTGAATTCCGTGCCTTTGCCCACCTGGCTCTGGACGCGAATCACGCCCCCGTGGCGGGCGACGATCCCGTAGGCCACAGCGAGCCCCAGGCCGGTCCCTTTGCCCACTTCCTTTGTGGAAAAAAAAGGCTCGAAAATCTTTTCCAGGTTTTCCGGAGGAACCCCGCATCCGGTATCCTTCACGCTGAGTTCCACGCCGAGCCGCTTGACCCCTTCCCGGCTCATGGACAAGGCCACTCGGCTCGAAACCGTGATGGATCCGCCCGCCTCCGTAGCATCCAGGGCATTGATGAGAAGGTTCAGAAGGACGCTCTTCACCTGTTGGACGTCCATGGAGACCAGCGGAATCTCCTCCCCCGGTTCGAACCGCAGGGCTACGCCCTTGATGGCCGCCTGGTTTTCCACCAATGGCAAAGTGTCCAGAACCACCCGGTTGATGTCCGTCGGCTCCATGCTCAAGGAGGTCTGGCGCGAAAAATCCAGCAGGCTTTTCACAATGCGACGCACTCTTTCCGTGGCGTCCACAATGACCTTGAGCATTTCCCGGGCTTCTTCGTCCAAATCGTCCCGCTGCAAGAGGAGATGCCCGCAGGTGAGCACCCCCGTCAGGGGATTGTTCACCTCATGGGCCACCCCCGCCGCCAGCCGCCCAACGCTGCTCAATTTCTGGGCCATCACCAGCTTGCTTTCGGTTTCCCGTTTTTGCCGTGTCTCCCGATCGCGGATGGCCTCCAGCATGGTTGCAAACGCCCTTTGGACGACGCCGATTTCGCCCTTTTCCAGAGGCCCCAGATCCGGGTGCAGGTTTCCTTTGGACACTTCCGCTGCGGCATCGCTCAGGCGGGCAATGGGCGCGATGATCTTCCATTCCAGAAAATACCCCAACCCGATGGCCACGCTCATCCCCATGACGCTTAAGGCGGCGAAAAGCAAGATGGCTTTGTTGCGTATCCCCGCATAGGGTTTTTCAAGAACACCGACATAGAGCATGCCCACAGGGCGGCCGTCCAAATCCGCAATGGGCTCGTAACAGGTGATATACCAATCGTGCACCACGAAGGCGCGATCGTTCCAGCGTTTTCCCTGTTCCAGGACCTGTCGGGCCACGGCCGGGGAAACCTTCGTCCCCAAGGCTCTTTGGCCGTCCTCCTCGAGAACGTTCGTGGCGATGCGCACATCCCCGAGAAAGATCGTCACCGTCCCCAGGTTCCAGCCGTCATGCTCGGTCCCGCGAAACAGGCTCTCCCGAATGCCGTCCACGAACGCGGACGCCCCGTTTAAAACTTTGATGCCGAAAAGGGCCGCCGGGCCGGCCGTCCCACTGCCCAACGGAACCGCCGCACTCAGAGTCATAACCTCCCCTAGGAACCGGCGGGACGAGGCCTCGGTCGGGGTAGGTTTGAGGGGGATCCGGGCTCTTTCGGAAAGAGCCGGATCCATGAGCGCCACGTCGGACAGGGCAAGCACCATGGTCCCACGAACGGGCTGATGGAACTTCAAGGCCTTTTCCACGGACGGCAAAATCTTTTCGGAAGACCGGAAACTCTGGAAAGGCCCCGAAGAGAGCGCCCAGACCCGACCGCCGGCGTCAGCCAACCCCACCAGGTCGAACGGGCCGCTTTCAGCAATGGACCGCAGGGCCCGGCCAAGACCTTCGGCGCCCGAGTCCTGGAAAATCCCCTGAAAGTTCGTCCCTTCGGCGGCCACGCGAAGGGCCAGTTCCATCTTTCCAGCATGATCTTCGTACATTTGGCGGGCTGCGTTGAGATCCTGCGTGACGCGGATCTTGGCTTCACGAAGAAAAGTGTTGTACAGCACGCCGCCTCCCACCAAAAGGGGGACACCGCCCGTCAGGAACGAAAAAAGGAGGAAGGTGGCGATGAGTTTGACGCGCGTGGATCCTAGGGCTGGAAATCTTTTGGAAAAGGAAACCATGCAAGCCTCGCCGCAGGAAGGAAGAGTCGTCAAGCCCTCACGAAAGCGGCCTTTTTCCCCGGAGCACCCTTGAACAATAGCGCCATTCTGCTATCATCCGCAATGAAAACCCGGCACGGATACATGGATGAGAAACGAACAAGGAGCCTTGCATGGTCCCCGGCCCCGGAGCGCTCAAAGCCGTAATTTTCGACTTCGACGGCGTCATCGTGGATTCCGAACCCTTGCACTACCAAGCCTTTTGCGACGTCCTGGAACCCCTGGGGCTGGCCCATTCTTACGATGTTTATGTGGAACGCTACATCGGCTTCGACGACCGGGATGCCGTGCGCGCCATCTTTCAGGACGCCGGACGGATCCTTGATCCCGATGCGTTCCAACGGCTGCTCCGGGCCAAGGAAGAAGCCTTCAAAAGAATCGTGGCCCGGGGTGTGGTGCCCTTTGACGGAGCGAAAGACCTGGTGAATGAAATCCTTCGGGCGGGGATTCCCCTGGCCATCGCCTCCGGGGCCAAAGGCGACGAAATCCGCCTCATCCTCCAAGGACTGGGGATGCTCCATGCCTTTTCCGTCATCGTTTCAGCGGATGACGTGACAGCGGGGAAACCCCAACCGGAAACCTACCAACGGGCCCTTCAGGGCCTATTTTCCCGGTGCCCCGACATGCTCTCAGATCCTGCGTCGGACGGAGCCTCCTCCCGGGGCGTTGTCGTCATCGAAGACACCCCCACGGGGATCCAGGCTGCGCGCAGCGCCGGTCTTTTCGTCGTGGGCGTCGGGCACACTTACCCCGTCTCTGAGCTGCACCAGGCGCACTGGGTGGTGCCGCGGATTGCGGATCTCACTCTGGAACGGCTTCGCGACGCCCTGCGCCTTCACAAACCTTAGACCCGTTTTCCAGTTCCCCGCAGCCGAGAAGAAAGGTGCACGCCATGCTGCTCGTCCCCTCTTCGGAAGTCGCTCAACGCATCGTGGCCTTCCAAAGCCTTCTTCAAACCCACCAGGTGGATGGGGCCCTGATCCGCCAAAACACGGACCTCTACTATTTTTCCGGGACCGTCCAAGACGGCTGGCTCCTCATCCCGGCCTCCGGTCCCCCTGTTTTCGCCGTGCGCCGCGATGTGCACCGCGCCGAACAACAGTCTCCTCTGAGGCCCATCCTTCCCTTGGAAAGCCTCAAGCAGTTGCCCGCCTTCCTGGACGAGACCGTGGGGCGGGCATCGCCCCGCACCCTAGGCATGGAACTGGACGTGCTGCCCGCCAACACGTTTTTTTTCTTCGACGAAAAGCTTTTCCCCAAAGACCGCATCGTGGACGTGAGCGGGCTCATCCGCCAGGTGCGCATGGTCAAGTCTTCGTGGGAGCTGGAAATGATGCGCGGCGCCGCCGACATTTCCCATGCCGTCGCCCAGGCCGTTCCCCAGATCCTCCGGGAAGGCCTTCGGGAATGGGACCTTTTGGCGGAATTGGAAAAAACAGCCCGACAGGCAGGCCACCTGGGGTTCGCTCGAGTCCGCGGCTTCAATCTGGAAATCTACTTCGGGCATGTCCTTTCAGGGCCTGAAGCCGCCGAAGCTTCTTACGCCGACCAGCCTACAGGGGGTCCCGGGATCAGCCCGGCCTTCAGTCAGGGATCGGGGCTTCGAAAGATCCGACGAGGCGATTTGGTCAGCGTGGACACCATGATGAACCACAACGGATACCTGAACGACCAGACCCGGAATTTCAGCCTTGGCCCGCCCGACGAAGAACTTCGGGACCGCTACGCCCTATGCCGGGAAGTCCACCAGTGCCTTCGAGAATCGGCGGTTCCCGGCGCCGTCACGGGGGAACTCTACAATCTCTTGGTGGATTTGGTCCGAAAGGCCGGCCGACTGGAACACTTTATGGGGCCCAATGAGAGCGGCGTGTCTTTTCTCGGTCACGGCCTGGGGCTGGAAGTGGATGAGTTTCCCTTCATCGCCAAAGGCCAGAAGATGGCGCTGCGGGAAGGCATGACGTTCGCCTTCGAGCCCAAATGGGTCATCCCGGGAAAGGGCATAGCCGGCTTTGAAAACACCTACGTGGTGACGGCCCGCGGCGCCGAAGCGCTCAATGTGACCCCTGAAGACCTCGTGGTCCTAGGAGCTTGTCCGAGAACTCGATTCTTGCCGATTTGAGCAACGTAAATTCAGATAGTTAGGATGCCATAAAGCACCAAAATCGGCATTCTCGGACAGGCTCCTAGACTAAGGTTCACGGTTGCCCCTTTTCAAAAGACCAGGCAAATGACGGGCATGGCACGGCAGGCTCGACCCTCGAAGGAATCGCCGCAAAGCCCCTGCAGGTGGAGCAGCGTGTAAAGATTCGTGCCGGGGTGAGCGGAACGAACCCCACTATCAACGTCGTGCTCCACCCGAGGGTCCCGCGCCCCGTCACTGGGTCGCGGAAAAGCTTCCCACGCCAATTCCTTGCCAAGGTGCCGGCTTCCAAGGGATGAGGGACGGCGGCTTTGTGCTGTTCTTGTCACTGCAACGCCAAGTGGGGAGCGCGAAGGAGCCGGCTGATGCGGCGGCTGTAGTACTGGACCTGCTGCCGATCGGCACAGTATTCCAGCTTCTCCACGGCCTTTTCCGCCCCCTTGGACTCGTCCAGACGACGTTCCAACAGGCCCTTTTCCACAAAATACGCCAGAGCGTTGCCGCACACGATCTTGGATATGGATTCGGGTCTTTCGATGAGGGCCATCTTGAAATGCTTTTCCCCGGTGGAAAGGACCTTCTTGATGAGGTCTTTTTCCGAATATGGCTTTTTTTGCACGTAGCGCAAAGACCGCAGCACAAGCCAATAGGTTTCGAAGAAGTTTCGGATGAGACCGTGAAAAGCCTGGGCCGCCATGAGGCCCCGGTGCGTGAGCATGTACGGCTGGTTGTCCGCGGGTTCCAGGCTTCGCAGCCAGCCGAGCCGTTCGAAAACATTCAGCACCTGCTTGGCCAACTGGTGGTCCCGCGTGTCCATGTCGTAGACGAATTCGTATTTGAAGAAATCCTTCATAAAAGCCACATCGTCCAGAACATCCCCGAGACTGAACCGGAAGGTTTCCTGCCGGAGAATGGATGTGGACACGAATACCGCCGGCAAAAGAAAGTGGAGAATGTTGTTCTTGTAATACTCCAGCGTGAGCCGCTTTTCGTCGTCCAGGATGAACACTTCCTCTTCCAGCTCGTCATCTTCGTCCTTGAGGCGTTCCAAGAGCTTGCTCTTGACGAGATCCTTCAACGTGTCTTCGATGACCACGTCGTAGTTCTGAAAGCTTCGGGAAAAACGAACGCCGTTTTGTTCCAGGTATTCCAGGAAGATCTGGATGGTCTGGAGGAGCTGTCCTTTGGCTGTCCCCTTGCGCGATCCGGAAAGGAGCGCCGCGGAGACCAAGGCATGGGATGTCACTAAAGAGGCCTGGTTGATACTGGAAATGATGCGGAAGGCGAAATCCCGGTACATGGCGTGGCGCACCTTCGACGGCAAGGTTTTGAGATCGTAACGGTTCCGCTCCAGGTAGCGCTGCAACGACATGGGTTCGGCGAATCGCACGTAGACCCGCCCGTAACGCTTCTTGAGAAACCGTCTGGCCCGAACCAGTTGGCCCAAGCTCTCTTGTTTCTTGGCGCCCCCGGTGATTTCGTTCACGTAGACTTCTTCTTCGGGGATCCTGTCGTAGCAGATGGATGTGGGCACAAAAACCAAATCGTCGCAGAATCCTTCTTCCACGGCCTGAATGAGAATGGCCAGGAGCCCCAGTTTGGGCAGGACCATCTTGCCGGTGCGGCTTCGCCCCCCCTCGATGAAGAACTCGATGTTGTGCCCAAACCGGACCATGGTTTTGACGTAAAGGGAAAAGACCTCGGAATAGAACCGGGCACCCTTGAACGTCCGCCGGATGAAAAAAGCGCCGCCCCGGCGGAAAAGGGGACCCAGTGGCCAAAAGGACAGGTTCTTCCCCGCGGCGATGAACGGCGAATAGAGGTTGTTTCGGAAAAGGACGTAGGACAAAATGAGATAGTCGATGTGGCTCTTGTGGCACGGCACGTAAACGAGGGTGTTGTGGCGGGCGGCCTTGCGCACACGGTGCAGGCTTTCCATGTCCACTTCAATGCCGTCGAACAGGTTGTTCCACATCCAGGTCAAGACCTTCTCGCCCAGTTGGATGAGCGTGTAGCTGTAATCGGCGGCGATTTCCTCCAGATACTCGTCGGCCTCTTTGCGGATCTTCCACACGGGTTCGCCCGAAGCCTTGGCCCGCCGTTTCATGAAGGCTTCCAACTTGGGGTGATGCAGGATGATTTCCTTGAGCTCCAGCTTGCTCTTAATCCGGGGGCCCACGACAGCGCGCCGGATTTCGTCTCCCGATTCGATGAGGCTTCGGCGCAGTTCGAAGACTTGCTTGCGCCGCTCCCAAGGGTCATCGGACAGTTCCGGCTGCACCTTGGAAAGGTCCAGGGGCTCCCCCACTTCGATGGCCGCATAGGAATAGTTGCGGATGAAGGAGACGAACTTTCGCACGAGGCCGGGATTTTCGGGGTTGCCGAAGACGATTTCCCAAAACCCCCGCCGCTCCCTTCGAGGGGCCCTGCTGTAGAGCAGCACCAGGGGGACGATATAAATGGGCCTCGACGTCTCCTTCTGGAGGTCGACGAGGTGTTCCAAGGGGTCGTGCCGGACCATGACGGCCCGCTGGTAGTAGCCCTGTTCCCCGAGGAGAAACAGGAGGCCCGATCGGCCTTGGGTCACCATATCCCGGTAATAGCCGTTTTCGTAAGGATCCGGAACGCCGTCCCTGCTGAGGTGCTTGACGAAGTTTTGGAGGATGATCTTGGCGGCGTAGGTGCGCGACTGCCAAAAATAGGGGCGGAGGTCGAAGAGATAGGTGGGCGTGGGAAGGCCTAGTTGGTAGAGTCGAAGGCTCACGTAAACGAAATCCAGCTGGGAGCGGTGTCTCAGCGCATAGACGATGACGCCTTTCTGGGCCAGGCTTTCCAAAAGTTTTTGCTGGTCCTCCGGGATGGACGTCTTGGCGATGAGCCGCTCGAAGATCGGGCTCAGGAGAAACCGGGGTTTGGACGGCACGGAAAACCCAAAAGGATCGTCATGGACGCGCTGTTTTTCCGTACCTTTCTGTCCGATTAAACCGTCCTTGACGGACTGGAACCAGGTGCTCATCATGCAATCCTTCCCCAAGGAAAAGATGTGTCGGCCTCGGCCTGCAAAACGCAGTAAACTACCAAAAGCCGACCCTTTTAGGAAAAGTTTTTTCCGGGCGATGGAAGGAGTGCTCTCCCGTGCTCAGTGAACTCGTGGTGCACAATTTCGCCATCATTTCACGCCTTCACGTGGCCTTTGATTCCGGTTTCACCGTGATCACGGGGGAAACCGGAGCCGGCAAGTCCATCCTTGTCGGGGCCGTCAACCTGCTGCTGGGGGGGCGGGCGTCCCAGGACATGATCCGAACCGGAGCCGACGAAGCCACCGTGGAGGCCCTCTTTACGTTCGACAATCCGAAGATCTTGGCCGAACGGCTTCAGGGTCTGGATGTGGAACCTTCCGCCGAACTCGTTATCAAGCGCACTGTCAGCCGCTCCGGGCGCAACCGCGTCTTCATCAACGGCCGACTCGCCACGCTGTCCCAACTGCAAGCCCTAGCCGTGGGGCTCATTTCCATTTCCGGACAGCACGAACATCAGGTGCTTTTAAACCCCGACATCCATCTGGACCTTCTGGACCAGTATGGCGGCCTGGAAGACGATGCGGCCCGCGTGGCCGAGGCCTACGCGCAATGGACTCAAAAGCTGGACGCCCTCAAGCGCCTCCAGCGAATGAAAGAGCAACGCCGGGAACAGCTGGACTTTATGCGGTTTCAACTCCACGAATTGGAAGCCGCGCGGCTGGTTCCCAACGAAGACGAGGAGCTCCAAAATGAGCGGCGGATCCTCCAGCATGCGGCGACCCTTCATGAGGCCGCAGAAAACGCCCATCGGCTGATCTACCGCGAACACGGCTCCGTCATCGAAAAACTGGATGAAGCCGCCAGAAATTTGGAAACCATCGCCAGGATCGACCCCAGCCAAGCGCCCGCTTTGGACCATGTGGAACAGGCCAGGATCCACGTCCAGGAACTCAGTTATATGCTCCAGCAGTACCTTGGAGGCATTCGTTTCGACCCGCAACGTCTTGCGGAAGTGGAAGACCGACTGGCCCAGCTCGCCCGTTTGGCCAAAAAGTACGGCCCCACCGTGGCGGACATGATTCGCACCCGGGACGAACTTCGCACGGCCTTGAGCGGGGATGCGGACGCGGATTGGGAAGAATCGGTCCTTCAAAAGGAAGCAGCCCGGGCCGAAGAACATCTCAGGGCCTTAGCCCAGGAACTTTCACGGCGGAGGCGTTCCGCGGCGGCACGGCTCCGCGGCGACGTGGAACAGGTCCTGGCCCGGCTGGATCTTCCCAAGGCGCGTTTCGATGTGCGGTTTTCTGGGGACGCGGACGTATCGGCGGAAGATTTTGCCGCCCAGATCACGGCCAAAGGGCTGGACCGCGTGGAATTCCTCCTTTCGGCCAACCCAGGGGAGGCGCTCAAACCCCTGGCCAAAGTGGCCTCCGGCGGAGAACTGTCGCGCATCCTCCTCGCCCTCAAAACGCTGCTCAGCGGCCAAGGGGAAGCGGAAACTCTCATCTTCGACGAAGTGGATGCGGGAATCGGAGGCCGCACGGCGGAGCTCGTCGGCCGCCAGCTGCAGGACCTCGCTCGGCGCTTTCAGGTGATCTGCATCACCCACCTGCCACAGATCGCCTGCTACGGTTCCCATCACTACCGTGTGGCCAAGGAAAGCGATCAGGACACGACCCGAACCACCATCTCGCGGCTCGACCCTCAAGAGCGCATCACGGAATTGGCCCGCATGTTGGGCGGGGTCACCATCACTGAAAAAACCCTCGCCCACGCCCGCGAATGGCTCGAACGCGCCCACCCTTCCGATCATGAGCCCTCACCATAGTCGCCCCCCACAAATTTACCCCGTTTTCAAATTCCAATCCTACGTATCCCAATCTTACATATCCCAATCTTGCTTATCCCAATTTTGCTTCTTCTGATCTTACGTAGGTTGGGGTGAGCGAAGCGAACCCCAACATTGCCATCTCGTCAGAAACGCTCGGTCCGTTGAGGAACTGTCAAGTTGGGGTGAGCGAAGCGAACCCCAACATTGCCATCCCCCACCCACCGTGCTCCAACAAACATGATCCACCCAACCCCAACCCCTCATCCACCTCAATCCAACACCCCCTGATCCACCCACTCCAACATCCCTCATCGACCCTGCTCCAACAAACCCCATCCACCCAACCCCAACCCCTAGTGCACCTCAATCCAAACCCCCTGATCCACCCACTCCAACATCCCCCATCCACTCTGCTCCAACAAACCCCATCCAATCCCAAGCTTCAACGCTCCCCAAAACTTCCCCCCAACTCGGGCACTCCCCCCCAATCCGCCGAAAGCCATCCTCGCTTCACAAAGGCGTGGAAGGTGGAAAAAGGCCAATCCACAACCCTCGCCACATATCCGTGCTTCACAGGGTTGTAGTGAATATAGGTGCAGTGGATTTCCAGATCTCGCTCATCGCGGATCATGTGTTCCCAATACCTGCGCTGCCAGAGGCCCCGTTCGCCTTTTTTCCGGCGGCTTTCAGAAATGGGTTCCGTGTTTGGAATACCTCTGGAAAAACCGGCCTTGATCATGGCCCATCGCGTAGCGTAATCGGCATCGCCCTGCGGCATGTGCCATATGGCGTGCATATGATCCGGAAGCACCACCCAAGCGATGATTTCGAAAGGATGGGCACGGCGGACGCGCCGGACCACGGTCCGAAGAAGTTCGATGTTTTTCGTGAGAAGATCGCTGGTTCTGTCTACAAGATTCAGCGTAAAGAAATAAGCGCCTCCAGGAACAAAGGCTCGACGATAGCGCATGGCGCTCTTCCTTTTTGGAGGAAGGCAAGGGTGGGGATGGGGAAAAACCGCGCCCACGCACCGACACCCCGGCACGGCGCCGCACCATGAAAGTCCAAGGCTTCCGCGCCTTCCCATCGATCGTCATGGAAGCATGCACGGATTTTCGTAGAAACTCGCACGGGTTTTCTATCCCACGGCTTTCGTGCAATCAGTTTAACGTTGGCGGGTGGTCATGGGAAAGTGGGCGGCAAGGAGAAAAGGGTCGGGGATGGGGAAATGTTGGGGTTCGCTGCGCTCACCCCAACCTACATGTTTACATGTCGCCTCGGCGAGGCGGCGAACACGGAATGTCCGGCCGTCCCACACTCTGGGCCCGCCTTTCATCCTTCGGCCCGAAATTCTGCAAAAAACCCGTAGGTTGGGGTGAGCGAAGCGAACCCCAACAAAAACCGCGCCCACGCACCGACACCCCGGGAAGGCGCCGCACCATGAAAGTCCAAGGCTTCCGCGCCTTCCCATCGATCGTCATGGAAGCATGCACGGATTTTCGTAGAAACTCGCACGGGTTTTCTATCCCACGGCTTTCGTGCAATCAGTTTAACGTTGGCGGGTGGTCATGGGAAAGTGGGCGGCAAGGAGAAAAGGGTCGGGGATGGGGAAATGTTGGGGTTCGCTGCGCTCACCCCAACCTACATGTTTACATGTCGCCTCGGCGAAGCGGCGAACACGGAATGTCCGGCCTTCCCACACTCTGGGCCCGCCTTTCATCCTCCCTCCCAAAATTTTGCAAAAAACCCGTAGGTTGGGGTGAGCGAAGCGAACCCCAACCAAAACCGCGCCCACGCACCGACACCCCGGCACGGCGCCGCACCATGAAAGTCCAAGGCTTCCGCGCCTTCCCATCGATCGTCATGGAAGCACGCACGGATTTTCATAGAAACACGCACGGGTTTTCCATCCCACGGCTTTTGGGCGATCCGGTTAACGCGGCGAATCCTCCACAAGGCGGGGGACAAGGTCACCGGCCTTGCCGAGGAGGCTCACGTTAAAGGCTCGGCTGTAAGGGGTGGGTTCCAGGTTGATTTCCACGACGAAGGCGCCGTGTTCCTGGGCATAGAGGCCCATGGAGGCGGCCGGCTGCACAACACCGGATGTGCCGACAACCACCATGACGTCGCATTGCTCCAGTTTGCCGTAGGCCGTTTGGAGGACGGCGGGGTCCAAGGATTCGCCGAACCACACCACGTCGGGCCGCACCATGGCACCGCAGGCTTCACAATGGGGCGGATAGGGAATGGGCACGCGGCGGTCTTCCTTCTTCAGACCGCATCGGCTGCATCGAACCCACCAGATGTTGCCGTGGAGCTCCACGACGGCGAGGGAACCGGCGGCCTGGTGGAGCCCGTCGATGTTCTGGGTGAGCAGGACGAAATCGGGCGTTCGGTTTTCCAGGGTCACCAGAGCCTTGTGGGCTGGGTTGGGTTTCACCGACGCCAGGACTTCGCGCCGATAGTTGTAGAATTCCCAAACCAACTGGGGATTTCGGGAAAAGGCTTCGGGTGTGGCCAGATCCGTCGCTCGGTATTCCCGCCACAGGCCTCCCGCCCCGCGAAAGGTGGGCACGCCCGATTCCGCCGAAATGCCGGCCCCGGTGAGCACCACGATCCGGCGGGCCTGCCGGATTTTTTCCCGAACCCGTGCGATGTCCTTCGCCACCTGATCCGGTCGACTCACAGCCCCCCTCCTTCGTCCAAGGATCGGAAAATGTCGTAGATGTCCAGTCCGAGGCGCCGAAATCCTTCCAGCCCGTAGACCATGTTGGCTTCCAGCACCCACCAACGGCCTCGGGCATGGCAAAGATCCAACCCCACCTCGTCGAACCGACACACCCTCGCCGTCCATCGCGCGAACTCCAGGGCCTCGTCCGGCACGGCGTCGAAAGAGATGGTCCCACCCCGGGACACATTGTTTCGGAATTCTCCGGGCCGGGCAATGCGCCAATAGGCGTGGACCACTCGGCCGGCGATGAGCACCACGCGCAGATCGCGGTCGATGGGAAGGTATTCTTGGATGTAGGCCGGGTGGTGGTGGGCGAGGTAGCGGCGCAGGTCCTCTTCCGTGCGAACCAGCCAGACCCCTTCCCCTTGGGACGACCCCACTGGGTTTTTGGCGATCATGGGATAGGAGAAATTATCCAGGATCCGGGACAATCTGTTCGAGCCGTAATAGAGTCGCGTGCGGGGATGGGGAACATCCAGCAACTGAAACAGGGCCGTCTGGCGGATCTTATGGCCCATGAACCTGTAGTAATTTCGAGGGAAAACCTCCTTGCCCACGGAACGGAAAAGGTCTTCGTAGAGCCGGCTTGGATAGTAGACGACGGGGCTCCGGACCAGCTCGCATCGAATCTCTTCCGGGTAATCCCTCCAATTGGGCTGCACCCCCACGCACCGAAAGGAGCCGCACCGGCGAAGGCGCTTTCCCAAAGACAGGCGTTGTTTCGACATCCAAGGCCCCTCACTGTGATCGAAAAAGGTCGTTCCCCCGCCCATCCCCCAAGGTCGTCGAAATCGTCTCTTGAACCGCAAACCCTCCTTACCGC
This sequence comes from Desulfosoma sp., assembly GCA_037481835.1. Taxonomy (GTDB): domain Bacteria; phylum Desulfobacterota; class Syntrophobacteria; order Syntrophobacterales; family DSM-9756; genus Desulfosoma. The sequence goes on from JBBFKW010000008.1 coordinate 143,915, forward strand.
CCTTCGATTTTATGTGACACAGGGCCATTCGCGTGTCAAAATTTTCCCGACTTAACCTATCAACCACAGGAGCCGGGCCATGGTGCGCATCGTCGCCTTGTACGGAAGTCCCAGAAGATCCGGAAACACCTCCACACTGCTCACCCACGCCGTCGAGGGCGCCCGCGAAGCCGGCGCCTCCGTCCAGTGCTTTTACCTGCGGGATCTCAAGATTTCCCCCTGCCTGGAACTCTACGGGTGCACAAAGTCAGGCCGCTGCATCATCGAGGACGACTTCCAGAAAGTGGCCGAAGCCGTCACGGACGCCCACGGCATCATGCTCGCCTCCCCCATCTTTTTCTACACCGTTTCGGCCCATACCAAGATCTTCATGGACCGATGCCAGTCCCTTTGGGTCAAACGCTATTGGATCGACGGCGTTCCTTTCGGGTCCAAGGACTACCCTCGAAGGGGGTTTTTCATCGCAGCCGGAGCAACCCGCGGGAAAAGACTCTTCGACGGTGTGCTCCTTACGGTCCGGTATTTTTTCGACGCCGTCGGGGCCGACCTTTGGGGTAGTCTGCTCGTGCGCGGGGTCGATGCGGAAGGGGACATTTTGAAACGCCCCGACGACTTGATCGCCGCTCGCGAAAAGGGTAAAGAGTTCGCCCGAGCGCTCATGGTGTGATGGGGGCGCTGGGTGTGGGGATGTGGGGGAGGCGCGTTGTGGGGGCGCTGTTTTGTATGAAAGTCTCTTTAAGACAGCGGAACCACCCTACTTTCATCCTTCGTTGTCACGGTCTGCCCGCGATGGGGGTTTGTATATAAGTCCAGTTAGGGTGTTGGGGTTCGCTGCGCTCACCCCAACCTACGGGCTACGACCTGCGGTCACCCACCCTACGAATCGACATATCGAAAGGCAAATGATGGAAGAGAGAAGTCAGAAAGCGTTCATTGTTCTCAACAGCATTTTCGTCGGCAGCCTGGTCATCTCATCGGTTTTGGCGAGCAAGATCATCACGGTGTCCGGCATGGTGGTTCCGGCGGGAGTGCTGGCCTACTGCATCACTTTTGTCGTCACCGACGTGGTCAGTGAATTGTGGGGCCGCGAAAAGGCCAACACGGTGGTCTTGGGCGGCTTTGCCGCCCTCTTGATCTCCTTGGTTTTGGTGCGTCTTGCTTTGCTGTGGCCACCCGCCGTCTTTTGGCCTCACGACGCAGCCTTTCAGACCATCTTGGACAGCACTTCTCGGATCATCGTCGCCTCCTTCAGCGCTTACCTCCTCAGCCAGTACCACGACGTGTGGGCCTTTCATCTCCTGCGGCGGCTCACAGGCGGAAAACATCTCTGGATCCGAAACAACCTCTCCACGGCCGTCTCTCAACTCATCGACACCGTGGTTTTCATCACCATCGCTTTTTACGGCGTCATGCCCGTCGCCCCTCTCATTGTCGGCCAATGGGCCATCAAACTCACCATCGCCCTTCTGGACACCCCGGTCGTCTATGCCGCCGTCTGGCTCCTCAAAACCCGCCGATGGGCCCCGCCCGAGCCGGCCATTCCACACTCGGCGGCACAGTGAGGATCCCATGAATCCCCTCGGGCCGGACCCTTCCCCAAGACGGGATGGGATGAACGCCTTCCGGCTCCTCAAACTTTCGGCAGGCCGGTATGCGTGGCGGTTGGCCGCCGGTTTCCTGTGCTTGGCCTCGGTGGACATCCTCCAACTGTGGATTCCCCGCGTGATGAAGCACGCCGTGGATGGGGTTTCGGCCGGCGCAGACACGGTCCTTCTTGCCGCACGTTCGGCCCAGATTGTGGGTCTGGCCCTGCTCATCGCCGTCCTTCGCTATTTTTGGCGGTGGTTCCTCCTGGGCTTTTCCCGGCTTTTGGAAAGAGACATCCGCCAAGAAATGGTCAGCCACGTGCTCACCCTGGACCGAACGGGCCTCCATGGACGCAGCACGGGGGACATCCTCGCCCTTTCGAGCAACGACTTGGCTTCGGTGCAGCTCGCCGCCGGCATGGGGCTGGTGGCGTTTGTGGATGCAGTCTTCATGAGCGTCGCCACCTTGGCATTCATGGCCGCCCTGCACGGCGGATTGACCGCCATCACCGTCGCTCCTCTTCCCTTCTTGGCCCTTTTGACCCGAACTCTTTCGGCGCGACTCCACCGGCAGTTCGTCCGGGTCCAGGAAAAGTTTTCCGAACTGACCGAATGCGCCCGAACCACGCTGGCTTCCATCCGGCTGTTCAAGGCATACAACCAGGAAGAAGCCCAAACGGCCCGCTTCGACGCCCTGGGCCGAGCCTACGTGCACCACAACCTCCGGGCGGCCATGGTCCAGGGCACCCTTTTTCCCTTCGCCGGCCTGGTGGGGAACGCCAGCGTGGTCCTGGTCCTCTATTTCGGCGGCCGCCTCACCATGCAGCAAACCATTAGCGCCGGCGATTTCGTGGCCTTCGTCGCCTACCTCCATCTCCTCACATGGCCCATGATGGCCTTCGGCTGGGTCGCCAACTTGTTCCAGCGAGGCCTCACGAGCTTAAACCGCATCCATGCGCTCCTTTCAGAGCGCGCCGCCCTTCAAGACCCCCCAAGGCCCGTTGCCGTGCCGTCGCCTCCTGTGACGCTTCGCCTGCACGAGTGCACCTTCACCTACCCGGGCATGGAAAGACCCGTGCTGCGCCGCTGCTCCATCACATTGGAACCCGGCATCACCGGTCTCATCGGCCCCACAGGCTCGGGCAAATCCACGCTGTGTCAGATTCTCACCAGGCTCTACCCCGTCCCCGACGGGACCTACATCGTCAACGGCATCGACGTAAACCGACTGGCAATCGCCGAGCTTCGCTCCCTCATTGCCTACGTCCCTCAAGACGGCGTCCTTTTTTCCGATACCATCGCCGCCAATATCGCCTTTGGAAAACCCGACGCCACGGAGGCAGAAATCGTGGCGGCGGCACAAGCGACGGCCATCCACGAGGAAATCCTCGCCATGGAAAACGGGTATGAGACGCGCATCGGGGAAAAGGGGGTGCGCCTCTCCGGCGGCCAGCGCCAGCGGATCGCTCTGGCGCGGGCCCTCCTTATCAACCGGCCCATCCTCATCATCGACGACGGTCTGTCCGCCGTGGATACGGAAACCGAGCAGATCATCCTGCGCCGTTTGGCCGAGCACGCCCGAGGCAAGATCTGCCTCGTCATCTCCCATCGGATTGCTCAGCTTGTGAATGCCCACCGGCTCCTCGTCATGGAAGACGGTCGTATCGTGGACGCTGGAAGCCACCGGGAACTCCTGGAGAGGAACGCCTTTTACCGAACGATCCATGAGCATCAAACCCGCATCCTGTGTGCAGGATAGATTCCGATGCATTACGGTTACGGATACTTTGAAGAGGCCCAGCTGGGCCGCGTTCGAGACCTGAGGCTGTGGAGGCGCCTTCTGGACATTCTTCGGCCTTATTGGAGGCCGATTCTCGGCGCCATCCTCCTTTCCCTGCTCATTTCGGCCACGGGCTTGACCCTTCCCTACATCGTGCGGCTGGGCGTGGACGGCTACATCACGCGGGAGGCCCTGTCCTTGGCGGAGCGGCTGCGCGGATTGCGTCATTTGGCTCTCGCCTTTACCATGTTCATGGCCGTCGGGTTCGCGGCCAATTTCTTTCAAGTGGTCCTCTTGGAATGGGCGGGGCAGCGGGTGATGCACACCCTGCGCCAGCGCCTTTTTCACCACGTGATCCATCTGGATGTCGCCTTCTTCAACAAACACCCCGTGGGCAAACTGGTCACGCGCCTTACCAACGACATTCAAAACATGCACGAAGCCATGACGTCCGTCGTGGTCACCGTCTTTAACGACCTCATCCAGCTTTTCGGCATCCTCGCCATCCTCTTTTGGATGGATTGGCGGCTCACCGGCCTGCTGTGCACCGTCATCCCCATCGTCCTGGCGGTGACCTGGTATTTCAGCCGCTTGGCCCGGGAATCCTTCCGAGATCTTCGCACGCGCCTGGCGCGCATCAACGCCTTCTTGCAGGAAGTCCTCGGCGGTCTGTTCGTAATCCAAATTTTCCAAAGGGAAAGGGATACGGCCGCGCGGTTCCGGGACCTCAACGAGGCCCACCTTGAGGCCGCCTTTCGGCAGATCCGCATTTTCGGCTTTTTCATGCCCTTTATCGAAGTCATGCATTCCTCGGCCGTAGCCCTTATGATCTGGTTCGGCGGACGGGAAATCGTCCAAGGACGCATGTCCCTCGGAACCCTCATCGCTTTCTTGTCCTATGTGCGCCTGTGCTTCCAGCCTCTTCGCGAACTGTCCCAGAAATACTCCATCGTTCAGTCCGCCCTGGCTTCGGCGGAACGAATCTTCGAACTTTTGGACACCCCCCGTTCGGCACCGGATTCCGCCGCCGTGGCGGCACCTTCCCAAGTGAGAGGCGTCCTCACCTTCGACCGGGTTTCTTTTGCCTACGATTCCGGCCGTCCCGTGCTTCAGGACGTCTCCTTTCACATCGACCCGGGGGAGACGGTGGCCGTGGTCGGGGCCACCGGCGCGGGCAAAACCACCCTGATCAATCTCTTGGAGCGGTTCTATGAACCCTCCCAAGGGCGCATCCTTCTCGACGGGATGGACATCCGGGACATGGATGTGCACGCCTTGCGCCGTCGGATCGGATTGGTCATGCAGGACGTGTTCCTGGTGCCGGGAACCCTTCGGGAAAACATCTGCCTGGATCTGCGCCTGGATGCGCCCGAGCTGGAACGGATCGTTCATCACGCCCGCCTCGCCTCCTTCGTCGCCCGGCTCCCCCAAGGGCTGGACACCCGAGTGGGCCCCGGGGGGATCGACCTTTCCGCCGGCGAGAAACAACTTCTCGCCTTCGCCCGGGTGTTGGCACGGGATCCCAGGATCCTTATTCTTGACGAAGCGACGTCCAATGTGGATTCATCCACGGAACGGGAGGTGGAAAGGGCCTTGGAAGAGGTCTTGGCGGGACGCACGGGAATCATCATCGCCCATCGTCTGTCGACGGTTCAAAGAGCGTCCCGGATCTTCGTCCTGGACGGCGGAAAATTGGTGGAAACCGGAACTCATGAGGACTTGGTCCGAAAGGACGGGTATTACGCCAGATTGCTCCGATTGAGTCTGGCCTGCGGCCCGAGGGAAGAACATCGTGCTTCAGGGGCATTGTCTGAATCCCAAATTGCCAAGTAAAGGAGCGGGTTATGGCAGCGAAGAGGCCGAAGAGGCGGATTATCGTTTTTATGGTGTGGTGCGTGATTTTTGGGCTTGTCGGGGCCGTAGGAGCCCAGCCCCCGGCGAGCAGCATGGGAGGGTGGGAAAAAGGCGGCGCCTACGATCGCCTCTATAACCCCCAGGAACTGGACAAGATCAAAGGCACCGTCGTGAAAATCCAGGAAGTCACCCCCATGGAGGGGATGAGCCCCGGCGTCGCCTTGACGGTGGAAGACAAGGACGGGACCAAGGCCTTGGTGCATCTGGGCCCTCGCTGGTTTATCGACCCCAAGACCATGGGCATCCAGGTCGGGGACACGGTCAAGATCACGGGCTGCTGGGCGGATATCAAGGGCCAGGAAGTCTTCATGGCATCCAAGGTCAAGAAGGGCGACCATTTTGAGTTCAAGGTGCGCCTCACCAAGGATGGAACGCCGTTCTGGACCATGAGCCCCGAAGAACTGGCCAAAGAGCGCGCCGCCGATTAGACCCATGTGGACTTTTCTTCTCCTTTTTCTCACCGTCTACACGAGCATGCACGCGGTGTTCTATTACCGCGTGCATGTGCTGTTCGGTGAGCGCAAAGGGATGGCGCTCGCCTTCACGGTCTTCCTCGGGCTCATGATCCTTTCTCCCGTTTTGTGCCGTCTTTTGGAACGCACCGGCTGGGAAACCCAGGCGCGCGTCTTGGCCCATGTGGGCTATCCCTGGATGGGTTTTCTCTTCTTGGCTTTCTGGTGTTCCGTGCTCGTCGGCGCCGTCAACGCGGTGCTTTGGGGTCTTCACCGTTATGCCGGTCTCAACATGGTCCGCATCCCCGAAAAACCAGCCGCCGTCGCGGTCCTCGTCGCAGCGGGGATTCTCACACTTTACGGCGCTTTTGAGGCCTGGAACATCCGCGTGGAACGGATCCGGCTGGAAACGGAAAAACTTCCGCCGCATGTGCCGCGACTCGTCGTCGCCCAGATTTCCGATGTGCACCTGGGGTTGAACGGCCGTGAAGGCCGTGCGGAAAGGATTCTTCGCGCCGTTCGAGCCGCCGAACCCGATTTGCTCGTTTCCACGGGGGACTTGGTGGACGGAGCGCCCCATTCCCTGGAACCGTTGCTTCCCCTGTTCCAAAGCGTGCAGCCGAAGCTCGGCAAGGTGGCCGTCGTGGGAAACCACGAATACTACGTGGGCCTCCAGGGGGCCATGGACTGGACGCGCCGGGCGGGCTTCATGCTCCTCAAGGACAACGGGACCACCCTGGCGGGGATTCTCAACGTGGCGGGCGTGGACGACACTTGGAAAGACCGGCCGGACATCGAATCCGGACTCCTGCGATCCCTCCCCGATGAGCTCTTCACCCTCTATTTGAAGCACCGCCCCCAAGTATGCCCCGAAACGGTCGGCCTGTTCGACCTGCAGCTTTCCGGTCACACCCACCGCGGCCAGATTTTTCCCTTCTCCCTTTTCGTCGCCCTGATGTATCCTTTTTTCAACGGCACGTACGACATGGGCGAAGGATCCGTGCTGCACACCAGCCGCGGCACGGGCACGTGGGGTCCGCCGATCCGCCTGCTGGCCCCGCCGGAAATCACCGTGTTCGAAATTGTTCGAAAGCATTGAACGGACCGGCTCGACCCATACCGGCGGACGCACTGCCCATCGCCAACCAGGAACGACTTCAAAACAGGAGGGTCTCGGCGTGGACAAGAACCGATGGCTTTATCTCACCGGCGCTTTACTCTACGTTGACTTTACGGCGCTCGTCATTCTCGGCTTGTTGTTGAAATTCGCCATCCCCACAGGCCCCCGCGGCGGCGGATCACCCCCTTCGTTCCTGGGCGTCACCCGCCACGGTTGGGCGGACGTCCATGGCACGCTGGGAATTTTGTTCATCGTGCTTGTCGCCGTCCATATTGCGCTCAACTGGACCTGGGTCGTGAACTCGTCCAAGCGCTACTTCCAGGACAAATGGGCAAAGGCCCTGTTGATCCTCAGCGCGGTGTGGGTGCCCGTCCTTTTCGTCGGCTGGATCGCTTCCCGGTTTTAAGCCCCATGGGGGTGTGTTCCATGTTGGGGGTCGCGGCGCCGCACCACTTCGCATCCTGCCGCAGCGGGACAAAAACACGGCGGGCTTTTGGGCCCGTGGAGGCTCTTTAAAGGTTTTTTCCCGCAAGAAAGAAATCTTTACCGTCAAAAGGCGATGCCGTCGTCACTCCAGCGAAAACTTTCCCCGTTCAGCACCAGCCTCTCCTTGGCAAACCACAGCGCCAAGTCTTCGCCTTCGTCGTCCTTCTTTTCCGGCTTGGATTCCTGCAGTTTCTCCGAGGCGCGTCCTTCGGAGGGGGGCGGCGCGGTGCGCTTGGAGTCGGTGAAAAGGAACGAGGAGTACTTGACGATTTTCGATTCCTGCTCTTCGGCGGGCACGATGGCCGTCGTAAAGATCATCTCGATCGTGTAGGCCTCCTTTGCGCTTCGGTCTTCGGCGAGCTTTTCCCGCATCAGGGACACGGCGATGCGCGCCTGCCGCTTCTTTTTGATGAACTTTTTCGTGGACAGCACATCCTTAAAGGTCAACACGGTGACCTCGGGATAATTGCGCAGCGGCGCCGTCTCCGAGGGCTGAAAGGTATGTTCCCCATCCTCGTCCATGAGACGCAGCTGCACGGTGAGGTTGTCCGCCATCCAACGGGTCGGAAGCAGGAGCGCCAGATTGTCCCCTCGAAACACGTTCAGGGGGTTCAGCCATGATTTGTTTTCGGCAAGCAGGAGCACATGGTCGAATTCCCCTTGGATCCTTCGCAGGATGTCGCGGTTTCGCAGTTGTCCGTAGAGCCATAGGACATCGTAGTTTTTGATCTTATCGTTTTTCAGCACGGCGTCCATGATGCGGTCGAACACGTCGCTTCGGGCGTCGAGCAGCAGAGCCGGTCCTAGAGCGCGCATCATTTCGGGATCTTCGATGAAGGTGAGATACCCGTTATCCAGGTTTCGCAGGATGAGTCGGCCGGCCGTGTCCTTGTCCCCGAGGCGCGCATAGTGCAAGGCGGCAAAAAGGATATTGCCCCAGTCTTCATCGTCGGAATTGGCTAGGACCACCTCCAGGTCCCGGCGGATTTGCGCCGGGGAGGCGTGTTGGACGGTGAGCATGATCTTGTGCATGGCGGTGGAGGCCGCAAAGGGGTCTTTCCTCAGGATCCCCTGGTGGATGCTTTGGAATTGGTTGAAGCAAAAAAGCGCCTCCTTGGCGTTGCCCATTTCATAGGCGGACTGGCCCCGGTAGTACCAATAAGGCGGAAACTTCTGGAACGCGCTTTCCAGCCGTTCCAACTTGCGGTATCGGCGCTCGATGTCCGGTTCCTTGAGAATGGCCGTGTAGTCGCTGAGCTGTTTTTCATTGAGCCGCCATTCGTCGGGCAGCTGGTAGCGCCGCATCAAGTCCCAGGAATACTTGAGCAGCTTCTTGTAAAAATTGTTCAGGCCCTGGAGGGTGGCCGCCTCGATTTTCCACGCCGCCTCTTCCCGCTCCTTCTTGTAGTCGTCCATCCTGTCCCGGTAATTGAAATAGAACGAGCCCACGTTGAGCACCGCATTGAGGACGCCCATGTAGGGATTGAGGAGAAGGTCCGTTTCCAGGATCCGCTTTCGCAACCGCTTCCTGAGTTCGTTTTGCACGTTCTTTTCGTAGCTTCGGGAGAGCGCGGCGCGTTCGTGTTCCTGGATTTTGGAGGCGGTCAACAGGTCCATGAGTTCCTGGAGCAAGCTGATGATGTCGGCATCGGGGATTTTGTTGAGGTTCAAGTTGTTGATGATCGTGTTGTATTCCTGGTCCAGCACCACCTTGTCGTTGTAGGTGATGATGTGGGTCAGGGAGACGGCGATCTGGTTCAGAGCCTGCAGGACCTGAAGTTGGACGGAGCCTTCCTCCTGCGCCGCACCCGGCCGAGGCGGGCCCACATCGCACAGGCCCGCAGGCGCCGAAAACACTATTGCGAGACACACAAAGAGGAGCTCACACCCCGGAAAAAGTCGTCGTCGAACAGTCCGTGCACGCCATCCCATCGTCTTGATTCCCTCCATCGCCACATTTGCGATCCATGAGCAGAGCTTCGTCTGTGCGGCGAAAAGATTCATGGCACATCCCCTGCTGCCTGAGACCACGAGGTCGGCAGAGATCCGTACCCATGGAGCACGACGGCGTTGGCCGAAAAGACGGCCCAGGCCCATGCGCCTTCCTTGAGCTTCATTCGGTCGGCGCTTTCCGCCGTAATGACGGCACAGAGCTCCGTCCCGTCGGAAAGTTCCACGGTGACTTCGGCCGTCACCGTGCCCCGAAGGAGGCGCCGGATCGTGCCCCGAAATCGGTTCTCGGCGCTTAACTCTGGTTCTTCGGGCCCCGAACCGAGAACGACCCACGGGGCCTTGACTTCCGCAACCATGTATTTTCCTTCCTCGATGGCGAGACGCTGGAGGCTGTCGGCGGTGATCACCGTGATGATCCTATGGCCGCCAAGCGTCTCCAGGTGCACCTCCGCCTGAATGTCTCCCCGATGGACGGCCTTCACTCGACCGAAAAAAGCATTTCGGGCGCTGGTCCGCCCGGTGGATTCCCTTTCGAGGAAAAGCTTCATCACCTGGCGGATGTCGTCCTGGGAAAAAGAAACATAGCTCGTGCCGACGGCAGGCGTCCCGTACCCGAGAACCCTCTGGACGACGGGAAGGGGGATGTGCCCCTTGAGGAGTTCCACGGCTCTCGCTTTGCGGATCATTTCGGGGCTGCCCAAGCCTTTGGGAAACCCGCAGGCGTGCGCCCTTTCGTAAAACTTTCGGCGCACGAAGGCGGCATCCAAGGCGAGTGGCCCACGGAACCGGGCCGTGAGGTCGGGGGAGTCCACAAGGGACCGAATTTCGCCGAGCACCCGTCTCGCCACGTCCACGGTGCGGGATGAAGGGCCTTTGGCCCCGGGACCTCCTCGAAAAAGCACGCATTGATTTTCCCAGTCGATATCTCGAGACGGGTCCAGACGAAGAACTTCATTGAGCTTCGCGCCCGTGTGGCGGATGAGGAGGAAAATGAGATAAACCCGAGAGCGGGAAAGGCGATGGGCGGCGGATTCCTGAGCCCACCGGCGGAAGGATTCTTCCAGGCGCTCCAAGGCCGGGGGATCCAAAACCCTGGTGCGGTCCAAAGGGGCCGCGGCCGAGCGGCCCGACGGCCCTTTCTCGGCGCTTTTGTTCCCGCTGTCAGTCCCGCTCATGCAACCCTTATCCCTTGCCCGTGCCTCATTTCCGGGGCGCCCCCTCTCCCCCGCCTTCAGAAACCGCCTCGATGCCGAAAGGCTGCCTTCTTTGGGAGTGCATGTCCTTCGGCCCCGCAGCGCCGCCAGACCCCCTTGCGGCGCTCTTATGTACCACAACCGGCAAGGCGGCCGCCAGAGGCAGCGGGGCGGCCTCTTTTGGATCTTGACGCAGGGGGCCTGCGAAGGCTAGATTGACACGAAAAATTTTATTTTCGTGTCAGATTGGGAAAAAACTGAGCGGGAACGAAGGAGGGGCTTATGGTCTTTCCCACTGCGGGGATTGAAGTGGCACCCTGGGTGCCGCCTTTGGTGGCTTTCGTGATTTCCTTTTTCACATCCATGGGGGGGGTTTCCGGGGCGTTCCTGCTCCTGCCCTTTCAAATGTCCGTCCTGGGCTACACGCATCCTTCGGTGAGCGCCACGAATCAGTTGTTCAACATCGTGGCCATTCCCAGCGGGGTGTACCGGTACTGGAAGGAAGGGCGGATGGTTTGGCCCCTGACGTGGGTGGTGGTCATCGGGACGCTGCCCGGAGTGCTCATCGGCGCCGTCGTCCGCGTGGCCTATCTTCCCAACCCCAAGAATTTCAAGCTCTTTGCCGCCGCCGTCCTGCTCTATATCGGCGTGAGGATGGTGCAGGATCTTCTGAAAAAAAACACCGGGGGCGCGTCGAAGGCCGATACGGAAAAGAGGTTTCAGGAAATGGTGCGCCGTCATCGGGCCATGGCTTCCCAGGCCGCCGGGGGAACCTCGCCCCAGGCCCTGCCGTCGGTCAAAGTGACCCATTTCAATACGCGGCGCCTCGGCTACACGTTCTATGAGGAATCCTACGACGTGCCCTTTTGGGGGATTTTCGCCCTGGCTTTCATCGTGGGTATTGTGGGCGGCATTTACGGCATCGGCGGCGGCGCCATCATCGCTCCGTTTTTCGTGACTTTTTTCAAACTGCCCGTCTACACCGTGGCCGGAGCGGCCCTGATGGGCACATTTGTCACGTCCGTGGCCGGAGTGGCCTTCTACCAGGCCTTGGCGCCTTTTTACCCCAACATGTCCGTGGCCCCGGATTGGCTTCTCGGGGTCCTTTTCGGCCTCGGCGGCATGGCCGGCATGTATCTCGGCGCCCGCTGCCAAAAATACGTCCCGGCGAGGGCCATCAAATGGATGCTGGCCGCCATCATCGTCTTTACGGCCGTTAAATACATCGTCGGGTTTTTCTCTTAACGATCGAGGCGAACCTGACGGGGACTCGGCTGTCGGGAGGGCTTTCAGGATTTTACCTGCCGGGACACCATGTCTTCCTTTGCGGCCTGGACCATGGCGACGACAAACCGAGCGCCTTCCCGCGCCTCCCGGGCATCATCCAGACCGTATTCTTCCGTGGGGATGAAGTCGATGTCCCCGGAGAAGGCCAGTTCGCGTTCCTTGCGCAGCTTCTTGGAAATGCGCGCCGCCGCAGGAATCCGTGAGGCCACTTCGGGGCAGAAGCGATGGGCATGCTCCATGAGCAACCCGCCCACATCGTGATACTTGGGAGGTTCCACACCGGCAAAACGCAAAAGCCCTTTAAGAGCCAGTTCGACGATTTCTTGCGCCTCCCGAACCACGTCCGAATAGGCTCCCTTGCCCATGAGAAGGTCCGGAATATCCAGGCGATCGATCGCCTTGCGCAGACAGCTTTCGGCGAGGGTGAGATTCGTCATGGCTAGAGCTCAAAGATTTCGCCCGGCTTGTAGTCCGGTTTGAGGTCCCAGTACCACGCACTTCCCTGACGAATGCGCTTGGCTCCGAGCACCTTCAACCGTTCGGCAAGGCGTGTTAAAACTTTTCGGAAAAAGTCGTCGCGGTCGAACAAAATCCTTGCATCTTCCACCATGTCGAGAAAAAGGGGGGATCCCGCCAAAGCCTCGTCGGGCGTCTTGAAGACGACGGAAATGGGCATGGATTCCGGCTCCGCTGCCGAAATGCCCAAGGATCCCCACAAGGCTTCCTCCACCGCATCGAATTCTTCCTGGCGTTTCATGCGTCCCCGGGGCAACCCCGTGGCGATGAGGAACACGTCCAAGTCGGATTCGCCGTGGTGGGTGCCTCGCGCCACCGATCCGTAGAGGACCAAGGAGACCAATCGATCCCCGTAATGGCGCAGGCACTGGGCCAACAGAGCCTCCGTCAACGCCTTTATGGACTCTTGGTCCCGCCCGAGTTCTTTCGTCATGGTCCCCCTTTCATGAACCGGTGCCTGCGGTTTTTCCCATCCGGATGGCTTTCTTTTTCACCATACTCAACCGGCGCCGAAAGGAAAGAGTCCGTCCATGGCTTTTGGGCTCATGGGGAGCCGTTGACATGGGGACGGGTTTTTTATACATGATATGCACGTTCGAAAGGCAATGAAGTCTGCCTGAACCGCCCCTGCCTCGCACGGCGTGGGGATGATGACTTCTCCACGGCGGTGGCGGTTGCCCATGGACGGCAACCGTCCTTCCGACCTGCGGGCGGGGTTGCGGGCGTGCACTCGTTGTTTCCGGAAGAAACCCCATCCGCAGGGGCGGATGGGGTTTTTTTGTGGGAACACCCTCAGGAGGACACGGCGATGCTGGAAAGTTACCGACACATGCAGGCGCGGCTTCTCAACGTCTTGGAAGACATGAGGACCCTGAAAAGGGAAAACCTGGACGACGCTCTCGTGGGCAGGGTCGACGAATTGGCGGAAAAAATCCGCCAAAGCGCTTTTTACCTTGTGGTGCTCGGAGAATTCAAGCGGGGCAAGAGCACCCTGGTCAACGCCATCCTCAAGGACAACCTTCTTCCGACGGCCGTGGTGCCGCTCACCTCCATCGTGACCATGATCCGCTACGGCCCCGATGAAGAAATCCTCGTTCGGTTCAAGGATGGACGAACGGAGTCCATCCATCGGGGCCGACTGGCCGACTACGTCACCGAAAAAGGCAACCCGGACAACGCCAAGGGCGTGGACCGCGTGGAAATCGCCTATCCGGCGGAAACCCTCCGCGGAGGCGTCCACCTCATCGACACGCCGGGGGTGGGATCCATTTTCGAAACCAACACGCAGGCCACTTACGATTTTCTGCCCAAGGTGGATGCAGCCCTGTTCCTGTTCACCGCGGATCCGCCCATCAGCCAATCGGAACTGGCCTTTCTGCGGGACGTGCGCCAGTACGTCACCAAGATCTTTTTCGTCCAAAACAAGATCGACGTCGTGGATCCCGAGGATCGGGAAGAGTCCCTGGAATTTTCCAAACAGGTGCTCAAGGACGTCATCGGCGACGGCGAGATCCGGATCTTGCCCCTGTCCGCCAAGCTCGCCCTGGAAGGCCGGCTCAAAGAAGATCCTGCGAAAATCTCCCAGAGCTACTTTCCCCGGCTGGAAGAGGTCCTCACGCGGTTTCTCACGCAGGAGAAGGGGCGGGTGCTGCTCCAGTCCGCCGTCCAAGCGGCGCGCAAGATCCTCAACGATGTGGAATTTTCCGTCCAACTGGAACAGAAAGCCATCGAAATGCCGCTCCAGGACCTGGAACAGAGGATCGCCCTGTTTCAGAAAGAACTCCAAAAGATCCGACGAGACCGCGAAGAAAACGGCTATTACTTCGAAGCTGAAATCAAGCGGATCATGGCCTGGTTGGACCGGGAACTGGAACGGCTCCAAAAGGACCATCTGCCGGAACTCATGGAAGAGCTGCGCCGGGAGGGAGAAAAAAACCAACATCTGCCCGTGTCCCGATACGTGGAAAAGATGGAAAGCGTGCTCAACGAAGGCATCGTCCACACCTTCGACGACTGGATCGTCGCACAAGAGAAAGCCTTGAACGAAGAATTCGCCCGCGTCTCCCGACAATACTCGGACCGGACCAACCAGGTCATCGAACGCCTCATTCAGGCGTCGGCCAAGCTCTTTGACATCCCCTTCGAAACCATCCAAACGGACGAAGCCTTGCGGGCCGACAGCCGCTTTTATTATCTCCTTGGAGACCCACCCCGATTTTTTGACATCGCCGGTGCGGTGGATTTCTTCTCCCGAAAGCTCATGCCCAAGAGCTTCTCCCAGAAGAAGGTCTTGAGCGACCTCATGAAGAAACTGCCGGAACGGATCGATGCCAACTGCGGACGCGTCCGCTCCGATTTCATGCGCCGTCTGCAGGAAAGTTTTCTCGCCTTCCGCTGGAACCTGAACGCCAAGATCGACACCACGGCCCAAGGCATCCAGGACGCGTTGGACAAGGCCGTCGCCATGCAAAAGGCCGGGGCGGCCGAAAGGGACCGGAAGAAGGCCTTGCTCGGCGAAGAGATGCGCGGCATAGTGGCGATCAAAGGAGCCTTGAACCGGATCGCCGAGGACATCGCGTCAGCCGATGTGACATAACCCTAAAGAGGGACAGATCTCGCTGGGATGGGGGATAAGGGGATTTGTGCACGGGGTCGCTGCGCTCGACCCAACATCCTCGGGACATCGCTGACGCCCGGGGCCGGCCGTGAGGGTATCGCCCCGAAGGGGCACGGGATCCAAGCCCGGGCGAAGCCATAGGTTCTGGGATGGGAATCGTTGAAAACGGAGGTTTTTCATGGCGATCAGTTTGGCTTTGATCATCGTCCTGGGTCTTTTTGCGGACTACGTCTTCAAGAAGCTGAAACTGCCGGGCCTTGTCGGCATGCTCTTGGTGGGCATCCTGGTCGGTCCCTATGTTCTGGGCCTCATGCGCCCGGAAATGATGCAAGTTTCCGCCGACTTTCGAAAGATCGCCCTGATCGTCATCCTGCTTCGGGCGGGCTTTGAGCTTCACAGGGACACCCTCAACCGCGTGGGCCGCGCGGCCTTGACCATGAGCGCCGTGCCGGCCATGTTCGAAATCCTCGGGGTCATGCTGGTCGCTCCCAAGTGGTTGGGCATAAGCCTTCTGGAAGCCGCCATGCTCGGCGCCATCTTGGGGGCCGTCTCCCCCGCCGTCGTCGTGCCGCTCATGATCGACTACATGGATCGGGGTCTGGGATTAAAAAAAGGCGTCCCCACCTTGATCTTGGGGGCCTCGTCCGTGGATGACGTTTTCGTCATCGTGCTTTTCACCATCTTCCTTGGCATGTACGGCGGCGGCTCGGTCAACGTCTGGGCCAAGCTGGCCGAAATTCCCATTTCCATCGTCCTCGGCATCCTCGTGGGGGCGATCCCAGGCTATCTTCTCTACAAACTGTTTACGACCTACGACTGGAAACCGCCCAAGAGGACCCTCGTCGTCCTGGGGGTTTCCATCGTGCTCACCTGGCTGGAATCGGCCGTGGAACATTGGGTTCCCGTGGCGAGCCTCCTGGGGGTCATGGCCATCGGGTTCGTCATTCTGGAAAAGGCGGAACCCATCGCCCACCTCATTTCCCAAAAGCTGAAAAAGCTTTGGGTCTTCGCCGAGTTGCTGCTGTTCGTCCTCGTCGGGGCCCAGGTGAACATCCACGTGGCGTGGAAGGCGGGCCTGGCGGGCACGGCCGTCATTTTTGTGGGCCTGATCTTCCGCAGCCTCGGCACCTGGGTGTCCCTGTGGGGAACGCCTCTGAACTGGAAGGAAAAAGTCTTCTGCGTGGTCTCTTACATCCCCAAGGCCACCGTGCAGGCGGCCATCGGCGCCGTGCCCATGGCCGCCGGGGTGGCTGCCGGCGAAGTCATCCTTGCCGTGGCCGTCCTCTCCATCATCCTCACCGCCCCGCTGGGCGCCATCGGCATCATGCTCCTCGGGGACAAGTGCCTGGACAAGGGAGACGTGAGCCCTTACCGGTTCAAGGAACTGAGGGCCAAGCTGGATCTGCCGCGTGTCGGGGAACGCGTGCGCAGCAAACGCTACGGCACGGTGTGGAAGATCATCGAAGAGAAAGAAACGTGGATCCCGGTTCCGGAGCATCTGGCCGGGTCGGTTTTTCCCGACGGCAAAATGCCCGCCATCATCATCCGTTTCTGGAAGGAAGGCAGCTCCAAAGGCCCCGGCACGGGCAAAACCATGACATACCGCTACAGCCAGCTGGATCCTTCCTTCCAGGAACACTGGGAAGTGCTCTACGACTGGTAGCCGCTCAGGGCGGCGTCATGGATCCATCGCTGGAGTTCGGAAGCGTCCATGGCGCCGGACCGGCGCGCCAGTTCTTTCCCCCGTCGAAAAATCACCACCGTGGGAATGCTTCGAATGGCGTAGCGGGACGCGAGAGCCGGTTCTTCTTCCGTGTTGACCTTGAGGAAGCGCACATGAGGTTCCAGGTGCCGCGCGGCTGATTCGAAGGCCGGCGCCATCATGCGGCACGGACCGCACCACGGCGCCCAAAAATCCACCACCACGGGAACATGGGAACGGCTGACGTGCTTTTCGAAAGCCGAAGCGGTCACGCTCACAGGACGTCCCGAAAACAACGGCGCCGAACATCGGCCGCACTTGGGTCCCTGCCCCATGCGGTTTCCATCCACACGATTGACCGCCTCACACTGGGGACAAACCACATGCACCGCATCTTTCATCGTCGTTTTCACCTCCCGAACCGGATCCCCCTTCACCGGGACCTTGGGCTTTCGCCCCGCCGGCGCACGGCCTCTTGCCCGGCGACTGCGCCTAGCCCGCATCCGCCATCTGCGTTGAAAACCGCCCGTAAGGCAAGGCCACGGTGGCTTTCCAAATCGCTGAGGGATTGTCCGCCAGAGTCCACACCTGAACCGCGGCTCTTTCGAGAACGTGCGGTTTTCCCATAACGACCGTCACCGCCACATTCCACAACTGGACGGATCGCCGTCCCAGGGGCGTGGCCAGTTCTTCACGCCGCCCCGGGATCGTGCGCACTTCGAACACCCTCCTGCCGTCCGTGACAAAAAACGGCCCTTGGTTTTCCGAAGCGCCGAGAAACCGATGGACCGCCCCCAGGGGATCCAAGGTTCCCTGAGGCACGTGCAGCGTGCGGCGAAGCCTTCCGTTTTTAAAGACATCCACGGTGATCGTGCCTTCCTGCCCGGCGGTTTTGACGTCGCCGAAAACGAGGAGTTCCGTCTTTTCCTTGCCGCGCCCTTCCCGGGTTTTTTCCCGATAGCGCTGCGCCGCCAATCCGTCCGCGACCAGCAAAGACTCGGCGTCGAACGTGACGGGATAGAAGGCATCCATGAGCGCCTCGGTTCGGCCCGTGAGTGTGACCACGGTGCGGCCTTCCGAACGGGCGCAGTGCACGTCGGCTTTTCCTGCAGGCACACCGTTCCAAAAGATGCTATAAGAAAGGCTCCGACATGGGCCGTCGGATGGCGACCCGCTTTCGGTCCAGGCCTTCATCGGGCGGCCCATGACAATGAGAAGTGCCATGCCAAGGAGGACCACGCCGTGTCCGCACCCCGGCTTGTGCTCACCGCAGCGGCTCTCTATGCGATCTATTGCGCCCTTCTTTATGTCTTCCAACGCCACCTCATCTTTCCCGCGCTTTTCGTGGGCACCCCCCCGTTCTCTCCGCCTTCGACGCCCATGGAACGGCTCTGGGTGGACATTCCGGGCGGCCGGGTCGAAGGCTGGCTCCTCCTCAGCCCCACAGCCGAAGGCCAACGCAAGCCGCTCGTCATCTTCGCCCACGGCAACGGCGAACTCATCGATATCTGGCCCCAAACCTTTGAGGGCCTGACCCGGCGAAATCTCCACGTGCTTCTCCTGGAATACCCCGGCTACGGCCGATCCACGGGAAAACCCACCCAGCACACCATCACCCGAGCCTTTTGCGCCGCCTATGACCGCCTCATCACCCGGCCGGACGTGGACCCTTCCCGGATCGTTTTCATGGGCCGATCCATCGGAGGGGGAGCCGCCTGCGCCCTGGCGGCCCAAAGACCGTCGGCGGCCTTGGTGCTCCTGTCCACCTTTACGAGCCTGCGCCCTTTCGCCGTCCGATACTTGGCCCCCAGCTTTCTCATCCGAGACCCCTTTGACAACCACACCGTCGTCTCCTCTTACCCGGGGCCCGTTCTCATCGTTCACGGAAAGCATGATGCCGTGGTTCCCTACGGGCATGGCAAAGCCTTGGCCCAGGCCGCACGCCGCGGACGGTTCATCACCTACGACGCCGATCATAACGACTGTCCCCCGGACTGGGAAGCGTTCTTCGACGCCCTCACGGCTTTTCTCAGGGAGGTTCATGTGATCTAAAGGATTGGAGGAGATGGGGGTCATGCTTGAGCCGATGATCGCAGTGGAAGGGTTGCGAAAGCGTTTCGGGTCCGTGGAAGCCGTGGCGGGGATCTCCTTCCATGTGGGCCACGGCGAGCTTTTCGGTTTTTTGGGGCCCAACGGCGCCGGCAAGACCACGACCATCAACATGCTCACGGGCCTTGCTCGACCCGACGCCGGATCCATCCGGATCGCCGGCACCGACTGCTCCCGAAACCCCAAGGCCGCCCAGCATCTCATCGGCGTCGTTCCCGACGAAAGCAACCTCTACCCCGAACTGAGCGGGTTCCAAAACCTGTGCTTTTGCGGGGCCCTCTACGGCCTTTCCAAGCGCGAAAGGGAACGCCGCGCCTGGGAACTCTTGGAAGCCTTCGACCTCATGGAAGCCGCCCACAGAAAGTTCGCCGGCTATTCCAAGGGCATGAAGCGCAAGCTCACCCTGGCGGCCGGCATCCTCCACAAACCCGCCATTCTTTTCCTGGACGAACCCACCACGGGAATCGACGTGGCCAGCGCCCGCCATGTGCGCCGTCTGGTGGCCGATCTGCACCGGAGCGGCACGACCGTCTTCCTCACCACGCACTACATCGAAGAAGCGGAACGGCTTTGCCAGCGCATCGCCTTCATCGTCTCCGGGCGCATCGTGCGAACCGATACGGTATCCGAGTTGCTCCAGCCGCTCCATGACCGCTTCGTGCTTCATGTGACCTGCGCCCAGGAGCCTCCCGCCCGGGTCCTGGAAAGCCTTTCGGCATTGGATCCGTCGCTCCATCCGTCTCTGAAAAACGGCGGGCGCATCCGCGTGGAAGCAGCCCACCCCATTCGGGTGGGCCCCTTGGTGCGGATCCTCGAAGAGCACGGGATCGACGTCCTGGAGGCACGCCTGGGCCGCCCGAGCCTTGAAGACGTCTTCGTGGCTGTAACGGGCCTGGCGGCTGAAGCCCTCAAAAAGGAAAAAGAAAAACCGGGAGGAGGAAGCGCGCCGTGAAGGGCTGGATCGCCTTTTGGAATATCCTGCTCAAGGACATGCGCACCTATTATCTCAAGCCGCCCAACATCAGCTGGGGGATCCTCTTTCCTCTGGCGTGGACGGCCATGTTTTTCATCAAATCCGGCGAAGGGCTCCATCATATCCGCCAGATCCTTCCCGGCGTGGTGGCCGTCTCCATCCTGTTCGGCACGACATCCATGCTGGCCGTCACCGTGACGTTTGAAAAGAAAAACCGCTCCTTCGAGCGGCTGCTCCTCGCGCCCATCTCCCTGACGCATCTCATGCTCGCCAAGACCGGAGGCGCCATCGTCTTCGGCATCGCCAACGCTTTTGTCCCCGTGGGGCTCGCCGCTTTTTTCACCGATTTGAGCCATCTCCGATGGCTCCCCTTGACGGCCGCCGTCGTTCTCATCGCCGCCGCATCCACTTTTCTCGGCCTTTTCATCGCCGTAGCGGTGAGCGAAGTTTTCGAAGCCCAAACCTTTTCCAATTTTTTCCGCTTTCCCATGATCTTCCTGTGCGGGCTGTTCTTCCCCATCGAGCGCCTCCCCGCACTCCTGCGCCCCCTGTCCTATGCCCTGCCCCTCACCTACGGAGCCGACGTCCTCCACGGAGCCGTCCACGGCCGAAGCCTTTTCCCCGTCGCCGTGGACCTGGCCGTCCTCGCCCTCTTCTCTGCGGCGCTCTTCGTTGCCAGCCTGTGGAACATCCAGAGGCGCTGGATCCAATAGGGAGGATGACATGAGAGCCCGGAATTGCCGGGCCGCGAAGCATGATTTGAAATCCTCACGAGGCTTAAGAGGACGCCATGGAATGGAATCTTTTTTCGCTCAAGGTTTTTTCCGAAGTCGCCCGGCAGAAGAATTTTACCAAGGCGGCGAAAGTTTTGGGACTGACCCAGCCGGCCGTGAGCCTCCAGGTGCAGAACCTGGAAAGACAAACGGGCTGCCCCCTCTTGGTGCGAACGCGGGCCGGCGGGGTGGCGCTCACCGAAGCGGGCCGAGTGGTCCTTCGACACATGGAAAAGATGGAAGAACTGTTTCGGAATCTGCAGCGGGAACTGGAACCATGGACGGCGGCCAGAGACCGGGCCGTGGCTGTGGGCTGTTGCTGCATTGCCGGCGAACACATTGTGCCGTCTTACACGGTGGCGTTCCGCCGGGTTCGTCCTCACGTCAGCGTCCAGTGCCACGTGGGACGGTGCGCCGATATTTTCAGCCGCATCCTGAACGGATCCCTGGATGTGGCCATTGCCGGTGTTTCGCCTGGCGATCCTCAGCTCGTGTCCCTTCCCTTCGTGAGCATGCCTTTGACGTGCTTTGAAGCCCGGAAAGACCCGCCTCGGCGCCTGTCCATCAAAGATCTGGCGTCCGAACCCGTGGTGCTTCGCGAAGAAGGCTCGGGGACGCGCACGGCCCTGCAAAAATTTCTGGAACACCACGGCCTGGCCCTCGACCGATGCGCCGTTGCGGCCACCTCGGAAAGCAATGAAGCCCTCAAGGAAATGGTCGCCAAGGGCATGGGCTGGTCCATCCTGCCCCACGTCGTCATTCGAAACGAGCTGGACCAGGGACACCTCAGCCTCATCGAGCTTGACGAAGGCCACCCGGTGCAAGATTTCTTCGTCGTCTACCGAAAAAACGCTCTCCTCAACGGAGCCCAAAAAGAATTCGTGGATCTGCTGCTCCATGAAAACCCCGACCCCACCCGAGCCTGAAATGCGGGGTTTTTAAGCGTCGCATAAGTTTTTCTTATAAGGTCAGAAAAACTTTCAATTAGACAGCCCGTCACCTCCCCCGTTATCAGTCAAAACAAGGCTGCGCGGCCGCGTGGTCATGCGCTCCTCAAGCAGCCGTTGGCGTCCCGCTGTCTTGACCCTGTCTCGTCCTCTGCACAGTGACCGCGCCTCGCCCAAATCCTTTCCCCCTCCAAATCCCCGCGCAGGTCCTTGCGGCTTCGGCGCCCATCCTTCCGCAGGATGTCGTGAAATGCAGGGGCGATTTCCCAAAACGTTCCGCATGGGGCCCCGGGAGGGGGAGATGCGGGCCAAGTGAAAGGAGGGACGGTCATGGCACGGTTGAGCCGGCGTGAATTCCTGCAGTGGACCACGGGAGGGGTGGCCGCCGCCGCTCTTTCCGACTGGATCTTTTTCAAAAGGATCTTGGAAGCTCAGTCCGAAGAAGGCCCCAAACTCTTCTATCACGCGTGCCACATTTGCGACTGCAACTGCGGGATGATCTACCAGCTGAAGAACGGCCGCATTGTGGAAATGCGCGGCAATCCGGCGGACAAGCTGGGATCTGCCGGGAAACTGTGTGTCAAGGGCTATTCCACGCCTCGCCTGTATCACGATCCATGCCGGTTATCCCACCCGCTGCAGCGCACCAACCCTCGAAAGGGCCGGGACGAAGACCCCGCCTGGAAGATCATCAGCTGGGACGAGGCCTTCACTGTGGTGGGCGAACAATTTCGCCGCGTCTACGACCGGCATGGGCCCGAGGCCATTTTGCTTTTCGCCCGTGCCAGGCCCTGGGACTCCCATCTCCAATACGCCATCGGCACACCCAACCAGCTCTGCCACGTGGACACGTGCTACATCAACCACGAGGTTGCGGGGAAGGCCGTATCGGGGGATCGGATTTGGGGTTGGGATTTTTCCCACGCCAAGTACATCATGGGATTCGGCTACGACCAGGTGGGCAAGAGCAAGAACATTCACCAGAGGGAGTTTATGGAGGCCCGCCGAAACGGGGCCAAGATCGTCATCTTTGATCCGCGGCTTTCGGAAACGGCCCAGAAAGCCGACCTGTGGATCCCCATCCGGCCGGGAACGGACCTGGCGGCGATCTTGGCCATGATTCACGTGATCATCAACGAGGGGTTGTACGACAAGGATTTTGTGGAAAAATACACCGTCGGCTTGGACAAGCTGAAACCCCATGTGGCCAAGTACACGCCCCAATGGGCGCAAAAGATTTGCGACGTCCCCGCCCAGACCCTCGTCCAGATCGCCCGGGAATTCGGCTCCACAAAACCGGCCACCCTGGCCTACCACAAGCGCGATGCCGGCGGCCCCGTCTTTATGAACTCCTTCCAAACCGCCCATGCCATGCTGGTCCTTCAAGCCCTCGTCGGATCCCTGGACCGGCCGGGAGGGCTCTATTTTTCCAGAACGCCCAAAATCCCTTCCGTTAAAGACGTCTATCAGTTGACCTATCCCGATCTGGAGGGGAAAGCGCGCTTTGACGACCAGGAAAACCTCACCCCTTTGGCCTTCAAAGCCAAAAAGGCGGGATTCAGCACCGCCGCCGACGCCATTCTGAACGATTCCAAGCCTCGAGTGGCCCTCTTCCACAGCTATAACACCACCTCTTTTTCCAATCCGCAGCGGTTTGAACAAGCCCTGCAAAAGTTGGATTTCATCGTCAACGTGGACATGTACCTCACCGAACTGGGCATGTATGCCGACGTCATCCTGCCGGAAAACTTATGGATCGAAAGCAGCGGCTTTACGGTGCGCAGCTACCAGGCCGAAAGACCCCAGATCCTCCTGGACGAAGGGGCGCCCAAGCTTCGCGACACCAAGAGCTACGGGGAAATCGTCAACGGCATCTTGGCGGCCATGAAGCTCTACGATTTTGTGGTCGACCCCAAAAAATTGACGGGAGCCCAGCTGGCGGCCATGGGTTTGGATAAAGATAAGCTGCGTCAAGCCGGCGGGGTCTTCGACAGCGGGGAACCGTTCAAACCCACCGAGCACTTCAAAACCCCCAGCGGCAAGATCGAACTGTACAGCACTGTGCTGGAAAAAGCCGGACACGCCCCCATGCCCGAATGGGTGGACCCGGCCGCCAAGCCCACCCCGGAATTCCCGTATTATATCGTCACCCACCATTTGCCCTGGATGCGCATGCTGAAAAATGCCAACGATCCCATCCTCAAGGACCTTCAATGTGAAAACAAGGCCCACATCCACCCCTCCGTCGCCAAAAAGCTCGGTGTGAAAGACAAGGATCTCGTGTGGCTGGAATCCCCCGTGGGCCGAATCAAACTCAAGGTGGCGGTCACCGAGGGCATTCGCCCCGACACCATCATGACCGAACACGGCTTCGGCATCTGGGCCAAAGGCCGATGCCAGGGGTTCGGCTGGGGACAAAACGAAGGGGAAATCCTTCCCGACAGAACCCTTGCGGAGATGAAACAATGGAAACGGCATGCGGCCGGTCGAGGGGTGGGGATTTGCGACACGACGGTGCGCCTCACCAAGGCCTGAGGGGTTTGGACACGGAAAAAGCGGCCGAGTTGGCCCCCATTCTGGCATGGGCGAAGACGGCGGCGCGCTATCCCAAGACGGCGGACCACATGGAGGCCCTCCTGGAGCATTCGGAGCCCCTGGTCCACTGGCTCCCCCAAACCCTGCCCCTTTTCCATGACCTGTTGGCGGGCTGGGTCGAAGCCCCGGAAACAACCCTGGAAGCCCACCAGGTGGAATACACGCGGCTCTTCGTGGCGCGCTGGGGGGGCGTGCCCGCTCCCCTCTACGCCTCTTGGTATCTGGACCAGGAGACCTTCCGCGGGGACGCGGCGGAAGCAAGCGTGGACTTCTATGAGCGGTGGGGGTTGGTGTGGCGGGAGTCGGATTTGAAGGAGCCGCCGGATCACTTGGCCGTGGAGCTGGAATTTCTCGAGATTCTCTGCCGGGCCGTCCCGGCGGCGCCCGGCGATCCGGCCCGGGAGCGCCTTTCACCGTCCGCGATTTATCGGGACTTTCGTCTTTCCCATTTCGATCGTTGGGTTCCGCGGTGCGCCGCGACGATGGGGCGGCATGCCGCTCAGCCCGTCTACAAGATCTTGGCGCTCAGTCTCACCCAACTGTGCGAGGAGGATTAGGCTTATGAAGGAAACCACCCGAGACCGCTACGTCATGGTCTACAACGCGGATCTGTGCATCGGCTGCGCCGCCTGCAGCATCGAATGCCGCCGCTTTTACGGCTTGGATGAAAAGGGAAGTTTCCGGGTGCGGATCGAAACCAAGGAAACGGGGTCCTTTCCCGACGTGAGCCTGGAGCATGTGCGGGTGTCCTGCGCCCACTGCGCCAACGCCGAATGCATCAAGGAATGCCCGACGGGGGCCACGTTCCGCGCCGAAGACGGCTTCGTGCTCATCACCCAAGAACGCTGCATCGGCTGCGGTGCCTGCGTGGATGCCTGTCCCTACGGCGCCCGATACATGCGCCAAGTGGGGCAAATGCTCAAAGCCGACAAATGCGCATGGTGCTATGCCAGGGTCTATGAAGGCCAAAAACCCGTGTGTGTGGAAAAATGTATCACCGGGGCGCTCCTCTTCGGCCTGTCTTCGGATCCTGCCATCAAGGCGGCTTTGGAAGAGCCCGGCGTGGATGTCTATCATCCCGAATACAACACCAAACCCCAGTTGTACCGAAAAAGCCCGCGGCCCCGGCACAACGACGTGAAAGTGCTGGCCCAAATGCCGCACCTTCAAGCATGAAGCACCGTGCATGGGCTGGCGAAGGTCACGGCCGGACCTGTCCCAAGGCGGCGGCCAACACTTCCACGGGGTGATAGACGGGAAGGTCCAGCACATGCCGGAACTGGAGGCGGCAACTGAGGCAGTCCGTAACGATGGCTTCAGGGGCCGCCTTTCGCATTTTTTCCATCAAAGATGCCCCCAACTGCAACGACGCCTCGTGAAAGGCCTTCTTGTAACCCAGACTTCCCCCCATGCCGCAGCAATCCGTGCTGCTCCCGACACGCTGTAGGTCCAGACCGGGAATCCCTTGGAGCATGTCCACGTATGGGGTGCCCATCCCCTGTTCGCGTTGATGGCACGGGGCGTAGTAGACCCATCGCCCGGAAAGGGGCCGGAGGGCGGCGCGAAACCGGCCTTCGCAGTGAAGGCGCGCCAGGTATTCGCCCACGTCGAAGACATGCTCGGAAAGGCGGATGCGTTCCCCGGGATCCAGGGTGGGGAAGGCGTCGTCGGCCAAGGAACTGGCCCCGTAGTTTTGGGACGACCGCCCCCCTTGGCTCGCCGCATCCACGCATCCTGTGGTGAGGCAGGCGTTTTCCTTGAGAATCACCTTGAGGAAATAGCCGCACGTGGGGCAGGAACAGACGATGTCAAAGCCCTCGTCCGCAAGACTTGTGAGCACGGCCATGTTGGCCCGAATGCGCCGAAGGCTTCGGGGCATGTCCCCTTCCACCACCGTGGGCATGCCGCAGCACTCTTGCGGGGGCACATAAAGGTCCACGCCGGCGTGCCCGAAGACAGCCGAAACGGCCCGAGCGACTTCCGGAAAGAGATAAGCCGCCGTGCACCCTGTAAAATAAGCGACGCGACGGGCTCCTTCCCTCAGCGCAGGCTTTCGGTTCAAGCCGTGGCGGGCCGCCCAGGTAAAGAAATCCTCGGCGGCAAGGGGCGGCAGTAAACGTTCCGGATGGACGTGAAAGACTTTCTCAAGGAAGCGGCGCGCCATGCGGGTGGAAAAAAGAGCATTGACGAGCTTGGGAGCCCGGCGGCCGAGGCGCGCAAAGGTTTGGATGTCGGACAGAGCGCGGGCGCCCGGTTCCAACCCTTCGTCCCGCACCCGGTCCGCCTTGGCCCGGATCATGTTCGCCCGCACATCGGGACAGGGACACAGCCCGCACAAGGTGCATCGATCCGTCAGGTCGCGGAGAGCGTCCGGATCCGGTGTTTTCCTCGTTTCCAGAGCCTCGTCGTAGCGGCGGTACATTTCGGGAAAGACGAGGCAGCTCTCATCCATGAGGAAGCGGCAGATGTCGCAGTCCGTGCAGCCGTTGAACAGGCGCTGCAAGGCGTTTTCGGAGAACGCTCCCTCTTTCGGCGCACCATCAGGGCACATTGGGATCCCTCGTGCTTTTTTCCATCGACAAACTCCCGGCGCTGTCCTAATCCAGGTGGGATTTCAGGGCCTTGCGCTCGTCGGCTTCGAGCCTTTTGAGAAACACCTTGATCAAGCGCAGGGCTTCCTCCTTGTCGCCGTCCAGAACGATCCCCTTCATGGCCACGTATTCTTCGGGCGTGACGGTCAATACGGGCATGGTCCGTCTCCCTCTTTCAGCGTTTGGTGAAGGCGTCTTTTTGGGCGGGGCCGTAGCCGGCCTCGAAAACGGGCACTCAATGGGTTTTCAGGGCCTCGCGCACCTTTTTGGCCAAAACCGACCGCACCAGGTCCAAGGCTCCCGCAGGATCGCCGTCCAGGTCCACCCGCAGGATCTCCTGGGCCTCCTCGGCGGTAAGGTTCAACACCACGTTTTTCAACCTCACGGTTCAGCCTCCATGACCATTGTGTTCCCCGGCACCGCGCGGGCCGCCCCGCCGACAGCCGGGGGAGTCGCCTCCGCCGAAGGGCCCGCCGGTATCCCGCCGGTATCCCGTAGGTTGGGGTGAGCGAAGCGAACCCCAACATCCAAGTGCTTCACCCCAAATTCCAGCTGTAGGTTGGGGTGAGCAAAGCGAACCCCAACATCCAGATGTTTCGGCCCAAATTCCAGGCGTAGGTTGGGGTGAGCGAAGCGAACCCCAACAACCAACTGCTATGGATGCCCCCGCGGCGGTTGGGGCGGCTGCGGCCCGGCCCAGAATTTTTTCACGAGGCGGCCGGCATCGTCCAGCAGGCTGTAGGTCACCGGCGTGATCACCAGGGTCATGACCGTCCCCACCAGGAGCCCGAATCCGGCGGCGGTGGCCAGGGGGGACATGCGTTCCAAGCCCACGGCGGTTTCCAGGATCATGGGCAGCATGCCCACGAACGTGGACACGGTGGTCATGAGCACCGGCCGAAGCCTCAGCCGCACGGCCTCTTCCATGGCCAGCTCCCGAGCCATGCCCTGCGCCAACCCCTGGCGGATAAAGTCGATGAGGAAAATGGAATTGTTGATCACGACCCCGGCCAGGAGCACCATGCCCATCATGGCCGGCATGCACATGGGCTTGGCGAAAAGCAACAACCCCCAGAGGGATCCGATGACCGCCAGGGGGATGGCCACCAGGATGGGAAACGGCAGGAGGAAGGATTGAAACGTTCCGATGAGGAGCACCACGAGGAGGGCGAGGCCGAGCATGAGGGCCCGCATCATCCTTTGCATGCTCTCCTGCATGTCCGCCGCCGTCCCAGCGCTCTTGATCCGGATGCCTCCCGGCAGGGGCGTCTTCGCCAAAACGTCCGCGATCTTCGCCAGGACGTGGCTCATGGGCCGCCCTTGGTTGTAAGCCGTGATATCGATGGTGTTTTCCAGGTCTTCCCGGGTGATGAGGGTCTGGGTCGTCTCCGACGTCACGCGGGCCAGGGTGCGCAGCGGCACCGCGCCTTGAGCCGTGGGCACGGGAAGGCTTTCCAACTTTTTGGGACTGTCCACCCACGCATCGTCGTAGGCCACTCGAATGGGCACATCGAGAAACCCTTGGAGCCGCAGTCCGGACACGGGCACACCGCCCACGGCCACGCGAAGCGATCGGGCCACATCCCCCGGCGTCGTTCCGTAGATTCGGGCCGTGCGCGGATCCACCACGACCCGCACCTCCTCCTTATCCAGCCACCAGCCCGGGACCACGTCGGAAAGCCCGGCAATGCCCTCCATTTTCTCCATGATGGCCCCCGCCGTGTCCCACAAGGCCTTCGCGCTGTGACCTCCCATGATCACCAGATCCACGGGCGCCCGGGACGTGCTCATGACCGTCGCGCCGTATTCGTAGATCTGCAGGGACCGGATGCCCGGAATGTCCTGAATCTTGCGCCGCCAGGCGTCCTGGATCTCCCAGATGGTCCGATCCCTTTGGTCCCGCGTGGTCAGCGTCACCGTAATGGACACCTTCTGAGCCGTCTGGGCACCGGCCCCGAACGACACCTGCCCGGGCTCCGATCCCACCGTGGAAGAAATCATGCGCACGCTGGGTTCTTCCTTGAGGATCCGTTCCACGGCGGTGAGCACCCGTTCGACCCGGTCGACGGAGGCCGACGGCGGCAGTTCGAACAAGATGTTGACGAAGCCCGCGTCCATGGGCGGCATGAGGTCCCGGCCGATCAGGGGCGGCACAACCTTCAGGGTCACGGCGAAAGCCGCCGCGGCCAAGCCGACGGCCGCCCAGCGGCGGCGTAACGCCCAGCGCACGGCGCCCACGTAGAAACCCCCCAGTTTTTCCACGCCGCGGTTGAAAGGCAGCGCCAGCCGGTTCAAGAAGCTCCTGGAGGACCCATCGGCACCCGTGGGGTTTCCAATGAGCCGCAAGGCCACGGGGGGGACCACGAAGATGGCGGTCAGGAGCGATCCCACCAGGGCGTAGCACAGGGTCAGGGTGAAGCGCCGCATGACCTGCTGCACGTAGCCTCCGGCAAACATGATGGGCACAAGCATGACCACCGTGGTGAGGAGCCCCGCGTTGATGGACAGGAGGATTTCCCCCACGGCCCCTTCCACGCACCGCACGGGCTCTCCGGGACAGACGGCCTGATGCCGGTGAATGTTTTCCACCACGACCACCGTCGCGTCCACGACCATCCCCGTGGCGATGATCAGCCCCGAGAGGGTGACCACGTTGAGGGTGTGGCCCGTGAGGCCGAGGAGCGCCAGGGCAAAGAGAAACGACAGGGGGATGCTCACGAGCGACACGGCGGATGTTCGCCAGTCCGCCAGGAAAAGAAAGATAATGATCACCGTGAGGACGATGGACATGTACAAGGACGAGCGCATCCCGGCGGTGTTGCGTTCGATCAAGGGCTCTTGGTCGTTGGTCACCTCGAAGGTCACCTGGGGCCATTTCTTGGCAAAAGCGGGCAACGCCTCCTTGACCGCGCGGATGACGCCCATGACGTTGCCGCCTTCGGCGCGCAGCACGTTCACACCCACGGCCGGGGCGCCGTTGCCGTGGTACAGGCTGCGGAGGTCTTCCATGCCCAGTTCCACGCGGGCCACGTCCTTGAGGCGCACGTAGGCGTCCCGAGTCTGCTTGACGACCACGTTTTCCACGTCCAGAACGTCCCGGAACTCGCCCACCGTCTTGACGAGCCGTTCCGAATCGGGATCCTGCATGAATCCCGCTGGGACCGTGATGTTGTTTTCCTGCACGGCCGTCATGACGTCCCGCGGGGTGAGCCCGTAGGCTTCGAGGCGATCCCGGTCCAGCCATATGTTCACCTGGAGGTTGTGGCCGCCGAAGGTGTCCACGTCCGCCACGCCGGGAAGGCGCAGCAGCTCGTCCTTGATGTCGTTGTCCACCAGGAGCCGCACCTGGGCCAAGGACAGCCCCGATTCGGGCTTGGGCCGCACCGCCAGAGTCATGACGGGCCGGGTGGCGTCCGTGATCCGATAGATGCGCGGCTCCAGGATGTCGTCCGGCAAATCGGCCCGAATGCGGCTCAAAGCGTTCTGAATGTCCGTGACGGCTTCCCCGATGGGTTTTTGGTAGCCGAACTGCACGTTGATGGACGCCACTTCGTCCCGGGACGTGGAAGCGAGTTTGGTCAGACCGGACACACTGGACAGTTCTTTTTCCACAACTTCCGTGATGCGCCGGTTCACATCCACCGCCGCCGCTCCCGGTTCCACGATGATCACCGCGGCTTGGGGCGGGTTCGTGTCGGGGAAGTATTCCACCGGCATGGTGAAAAAGGCCTTCAGGCCCATGACGGCCACAACCAAGGCCCCCACCAGGACGGCCCACGGGTTTCGAAGCGCCCAGCCGTGGGGATTCATGAACGCCCCTCCACCTTGACCAGCATTCCTTCATGCCGGCGCACCCATTGCAAGTATTCGCCCACCGCCGTGGGTTCGCCAGGCCGCAGATCCCCTCGCACCAAGGCTCTCTCGTCGGTGGCCAGGACCACCTCCACGGGGACCTTGGCCAAACGCCCGTCGCGGACCGCATAGACGAACCCGGTCCCGTCCTGCGCCGGCACCAGCGCCCGCCGCGAAACACTCACCCCCTCCCCTTCCCGAACCACCACGTTTACGGCCACGAAGGACCCGGGCCTCATGGGGTTTTCGCACGTCCACGGGAATTCCGCTTCCACGCGCACCGACTTGGCCGTTTCCAGGGCCGGAAAGATCCGCGTGAGGGAAATCTCCTCGGGCAGGCCCGCGAACCCTTCGGGCCAACGGACTCTCAGGGTCTGGCCGGGCCGGAGCATGAGGACGTCTTCCTGGACGGCGTCGAAGGCGAGCTTGGCTTCGGAACAGTCCATGATTTCCAGGAGGGGCACGCCGGGTTTGGCCAAATCCCCCGGATCCACCAACCGGCGGCTCACCACGCCGTGGAAGGGCGCTTCCACCCGCGTGTAGGAAAGGCGGGTTTCGGCTTCCTTGAGCTGGGCCTTTGCCGCATCCACTTCACGTTGGGCGCTGCGCACTTCCGCCGCAAAGGATTCCCAGCGGCCCACCGCCGACGTCAGCCGGTTTCGGGACGTATCGAGCGCCGAGGCGCTGATGCCTTTTTTTTCGAAAAGAGCGCGGTCCCTCTCGAATTCCTGGCGGTAATAGTCCACATCCTTCCGGGCGGCGGCTTCGGATGCCATGACGGCCTTGAGCTTGGCCTGGAGGGCTTCCACTTTGGCTTTGAGGGTTTCCAGCTCCGCCCGCAGGTCTCGATCGTCCAGGACCACCAAGAGATCGCCCTGGGAGACGGAATCGCCTTCG
The DNA here is from genome assembly GCA_037481835.1 of Desulfosoma sp. Taxonomy (GTDB): domain Bacteria; phylum Desulfobacterota; class Syntrophobacteria; order Syntrophobacterales; family DSM-9756; genus Desulfosoma. The sequence goes on from JBBFKW010000008.1 coordinate 175,258, forward strand.
TTGACCAATACGGCGGTGATCTCCGCGGTGAGCCTGGGGGACACGGCGGCCTGGGCCGCCGGCTCCAGCCGCGCCAGGTACCGCAGGGTGTCGGCGAGCTTTTCATGGCGCACCGCATCGGTTTCTACGGGTACGGGCCGCTCTTTCCACACGGGGGCTGAGGCGAGCCGCTTTCGGGCACGCTGCACCCCCACCCCCAGAGCGACAACCAGGACCACGCACACCAGCACGATGCCCAACCTGCGCCCCGACATGCTCTTTTCCATACGATCCGCCTTTCCGATCTCCCCGCCCCGTCCATGCGGTCCCGGCCCCGACCTGACCGGAGGCGAAACCGCCCCCCAAGAACCGCGGCCCGGCCCCTACCGGAGGCCTTCGGCCGGGTCGCGGCCCAGGGCTCGATCGCGTTCCATCAGAGCAATCCGCGCATCCACCACGGCCTGGGAATATTCCACTTCGGCCTGGAGCAACGCCGCCTGGGCGTCCAGGACGTCGTTGATGCTGTTTTTGCCGGCCGCGTATTTTTCCCGCTCGATCCGAAGGGTTTCTTCCGCCACCGCAACGGCCGATCGCGTCACGTCCGTTCTTTCCAGGGCATCATTCAAGGCCGTGAGGGCCCGCTCCACATCCTTTCGGATTTCCAGTTCCACCGCGCGCAGCTGTTCCCGCGCCCGATCCCGGAGGCGCTCCGCCTGGCGCACCCCCGCCCGAACGGCGCCTCCCCGAAACAACGGCACATCCACCTGGAGCCCGGCGGCCCACGTGTCTTCATGGGACAGCCCCCCGGACCTATCCTCCGCGTCATAGGGAATCCCCTGGCGCAGCCCGTACCGGCCGAAGGCGGACACCTGGGGGAAATGGTCGGCTTGAGCGGCCCGCACCGCCTGAGCCGCCGCGTCCGCCGCAGCCTGTGCCGCTTTTTTCTCCGGGCGCTTGTCCATGGCCTCGCGAAGGGCGTCCTCCTGCGTCAATGGCGTCACCCGGGGCTTTTCCAACGTTCCAGACACATCGAAGGACGGCCGTTCCACGACGTCCAAGCCCATGAGGCGTCCGAGGAAGACCAGGAGCACCTGGCGGTCGGCCCGGAGTGAAGAGAGTTTTTGGGTAAGGCTGGAAACCCGCACCTGGATCTTCATGAGATCCACGGGCGCCGCCCGGCCCACGTCCAGCTGGTCCCGGACCAGTTTTTCCTGGGCGCTCAAAGCTTCCAGGGAACCTTCCGTGGCGCGGATGACCTGATCCAATTGGAGGATTTTGTAGAAAACCGATGCCGTGTTCAGGGTGACGTCGTGGGTCGTCGCCGTGAGATCCCACAGGGCGCGGTCGGCCCCCAGCTCCGCCGCCCGCACGGCGGCCGCGCGGCGACCCCCTTCGAAGAGCACGAGACGCCCGATGAGGGCCGTATCCACAAGGTCCCGGTCGAAGACGCCGGGTTGGTTGTTGGCGTGCGCGGGGACGACGCGCTGGGGTTCCCCGAAACGGGAATAGACTCCCTGCGCGTCCAAGGAAGGCCAATACGCCGCCCGCGCCTTCGTCTTCTCCTCCAGGGCCGCCTCATGGCCGAAGCGCTGCCCGCGAATTTCGGGATTTTTTTCCAGAGCCGTGCGGATGCAGTCTTCAACAGTGAAAAGGTCGGCGGCCCACCCTGCGGTCCCGCAGCCGAGCGCAACGCTCACCAGCAGCGCCCACACCCACACACTTCCGCCAACCACCGAGCACCCCGAAGCCTTCCCAGGCAGCGCCCCCATGCTGCGCATCTCCTTTGTCCGCCCACATCCCACGACCTTGTCCAACAACGGTTAAGCAATGGCGAATTGGTCCCGTTTGTAGGGAAGTCGCGCTCGGTAAGGGCGTTGGGGTTCGCTTCGCTCACCCCAACCTACGCCTCGGCGTCCCCATTCTCCAACAACCTCGTAGGTTGGGGTGAGCGAAGCGAACCCCAACACACACCCCAACATAATCCCCAACAAAAGTCTCACACGCCCCTAGGCCGGCATGAAAGGCCGGAGGATGAAATAGACGCCAAGAAGGCCTATGGCCACTCCCGCCGCTTTACGAAACCATAGGCTTCCCCTCTGGAACGTGCCGTTCGCCATGATCCTCCTCACCAGGGCCGTGAAACTTCCCGCTATGGCGATGGGCACGCAATGGCCGATCCCGAAAAGAACGATGGAGGCCACCCCGGTGAGCAGCTTTTCCTCCACGGTGATGACCGCCAGAATGGGAGCGATGAAACCGAAGGTGCACGACCCCGAAAGAATCCCGTAGGCGAGCCCCAGGACGAAAGCCCCTCGAAGACCCCGAACACGGAGTTTAGCCAGATGAGTCCCAGAAAGGGAACAGGCGGAGACGCCCATCATGTCCAAAGCCAGCCACAGGAGAATGACCCCCACCACGATGGTCCAATAGGGGCTCACATCCCCCAACATGCGCCCCAGGAGGGAACAGATGATTCCGATGGCGGCAATGGTCAGGAACAAGCCCAGGGTGAAGACGACGGCGTACCGGGCCGCTTCTCGAGGTGCCAAGAGGCGCTGCTGGCCCGCCACGTAGCTCACCACCAGCGGGATGGAGGCCATATGGCAGGGGCTCAAGAGCACCGAAATCATCCCCCAGAGAAAACAGCCCGCCAAGGCCAGGCCTCCCTGGGTGGTCATCCACGCGTTGACCAGGAGAAAAACATCCTGCACGACGCCACTCCTTCCCGGTTGGGTTTACTGCACCCCTAACTTGGTGAACACGTGCACGATGCTCTTCTTGTCCAAAAACCCTTCGTGCCGAAAGACCTCCCGGCCATCCTTGTCGTAGAAGATCTGGGTCGGAATGACGCGGATGCCGAACTTGGGGGCCGCCTGCCGATCCTTCCACACATCAATGAACACCACCGCCGCCTTCCCTTCGTATTCCTTTTGCACCTCTTTTAAAACGGGTTCCATCATCTTACAGGGGATGCACTCATGGGCCCCCAGATCCACCATGGTGACCATGCCTTTGACGGGAACCTCCGGGACGGATTCCCCCGCCCCGGCTGAACCGAGCGTTACGCCCCCCAAGAGCCCCGCCACCGCCATGAACCCGAAAAGTCCCGCAAGAAACCCAACGCGCTTTCTCATCCTCGTGACCTCACCGTCTCTTTTTCCGAAGAAACCGACTCTTCCCCGCCCCCCAACGTCCTATGCCGCTTCATGACCTGCCGGGTCTGTCAATTGTCGCCCGTAAAGGGGCCACCAATTGTCGGCCAAAGTGGTCCACTT
>JBBFKW010000009.1:0-147785 GCA_037481835.1 Desulfosoma sp.
CGCCGAATGAACATAGCAGCGTGAAACTAGCACAAGGGAGAGGCGGCGTCAATAGGAATGTGTAAGTATCTACCACTACATTCGCTTTTTCGGCGGTCCTGAAACCTCTTTTCAAGGACTTAGATGGGAAAAATCGCTCCAATCCCCTTTTTTTCAACATACATGCGACAAACTTGGGTTAACCATCGCCTTAGTCCCCCTTTTTCATCTTTCCTTGCAACTTGCAGATTCCCCATCGTCTCGCAGGCCTTGGTGTACAGCAGTAAGAGCGGTTGGATCGCTTCAGAGGTGACAGCGCCTGAGTCCTTACTGCTGTCTACACAAGGCCTTGCTCTGCCATGGTTCTAATATTTCAAGGTCTTGGGATGAATCCCTGGATCAAGCTTGATCGTTGTGAGAAGGCGCACGAATTTTTCCGGCTGATCTAGATAGTTAAGGTAGTAAAGGTCCGCGCATAGTTTGTTGATTGTGCTATTTTGATATTGTTCGCAGCCTGTTTGATCAGCCCACTGGAAGCCTAGAACGAGCCCCTCCCATGTGTTTGATCCGGAATCAAAGCGAAAAATGATGTTCACGGCGTCTTCGTAAGGATGCCACGCTTTTCGTTGTTCAGGAGTCGAATAGATAACTCCATAGCCACTCTTGCCGGGTGTGGCATTCAGCATCACCATCAGCGCATCCTCTTTGCACCATGGTTGGAGCCCTTGGACAAACCACGACCCGGGACCGCGCCCCGAAAAGTACTTTTTGGCATACTGGGCCATTAAAATCCCTGAAGTAACCCCGGGACAGTAATGATCATGAAACTCAAAACTTCGAAAGGCATAGGCCGGAGCACCCGCGGCCACAGCGTTGGCAATGGTCACCACGGCGAACTCATTGCCTCCGAATTGAGGGGCAAAAGATTCCGGATTCTTGAAAATGAAATCAGCTTTTACATTTTCAACGCTGGCGACTTTGAAGATGGATGTGGTCGCCACAACATCTCTGATAGCCTCAGAATTCACCTCCATATAGGCCATGAATCCGGAGGAATCATCATATATGGCAAACCACAAAGGGCGCTCCGGCGCGGAGTGGACCTCCACGAGGGTTTGGCTTCCACGGCTGACCCCCAAAACATCGCTCAGGCCATCCAAAGCAGCCAGACTCTGCTCGCCGTTGGGTTCGGCATATCCCGCATTGGAAAGAGCAATCCACTTTCTTTGAAACGGCAGCGCCATGGAGCGGCTACTGATTCGCGAACGCGCTTCAGAGGCTGCCAGAGAACCGATCTGATAATACTTGTCGTAATAAACTGAGCCCATGCACGAAGGCGGAGCAACGCTTGAGGCCACCGTTGCCATGGTTGCCACCAGCACCACAATCCCAAGCCACGAAAACCCGCAAAAACGTCTTTTCATTTTCCGCTCCTTCCTGTTTGATCATTGTCTCATCCTGAAAATTCCATGTCCCCTGCCGTCTGGGCCGCGCCCCTCATCGATTGATCAAAGACTCAACAGAGCAGAAATCGTTCGCAGCTTCATGCCTCCTACCCACTTTGACCCTCAAAGTAGGTGCAAAAAAAAAGGCCATGAACGCTGCTCTCCCGCAAGCCTTCATGGCCTTATTGATTGATAGATTCAAAATTAGAATAATGAAGATTGGTTTCCTGTCAAGGAAAATCGAAAAAAGGCAACCCATCCCGGACAGGCTCCGGTTTCCGGCCGGGTCTCCTAAAGATTTGCGGAAACGATGCAGCGGTTGACACAGACGAAGCCGCGAAAAGAACTATGGATGATGCGCGCCAGAGGCGTGGGGTCCATCGTGCCCTCAGCATGATCTTTTCGCGGGCTCGCGGGGCAAAAGCCGTCAACATCTCAAACGGTCCTGACGCGACCCCCGTGGTCCCAGGCGCGCGAAAAACGTGGTGCCCCCAAGCTGCCCTTCAGAGCACATCGAGCGTGCAAACGACACGTTGGGCACCGCATTCCGATCATATCGGGAAAACGTCGCACGGACAGCACGATTTTCCCGACACAAGCGCTAGGTACGCGTTGTGACTCATCCTTGTTTTGCGGTGTGGCGGAATGGAAGGTCGCTCACATCGCCCAGGATGTCCATGAAGGGTTGCCGTCGCAGCCGATGGGGAAGGACCAGTTCAGCGGCGATTTCCACATCTTTTTGTTCCACCATGGTTCTTGCTTCAAAAGCCGCGTGGGTCTTGGCGCATTTGAGCATGATGATGTCCGCGCGATGACCGTCCACACCCACTTCCAGACAATAAGAGGCGATGTCGAAAAGAAGAGAACGGGCCACGCTCACGTGCGGGTAGAGGGCCCGTGCCCTCTCAATACGTTCAACCAACTTTCGTGAGGCCTCCGCCCACCGTTCCGTAAAGCCGTCTGGATCGTCATCGAAAGCCGCCCGGCGCTCCATCAAGTCCACCCGCTGCTCCACCTCCTTCAATCCTTCCACATGAATGCATAAGCCGAACCGGTCCAGCAACTGAGGGCGGAGTTCCCCTTCTTCGGGGTTCATGGTCCCGATGAGCGTAAACCTGGCGGGATGGGTGAAGCTTACCCCTTCCCTTTCAATGGTGTTGACGCCCATGGCCGCAGAATCCAAAAGGACGTCCACCACATGGTCGTCCAGCAGGTTCACTTCGTCCACATAAAGAATCCCCCGGTGCGCCGCCGCCAGGAGTCCCGGTTCCACGCGTTTTTCCCCTTTCTTGAGAGCATGCTCCAAATCCAGCGTCCCCACGACACGATCTTCCGTCGCTCCCACGGGCAATTCCACCACCCGGATTTTGCGCCGCTCCATCTCTAAAGTTTCCCCTGCCATGACCTTTCGGCTGCATGCCGTGCGCGGGCAATCGGGGCAAATCCCTTCGGGATCTCCAGAGGGAAGCTGGAACGGGCAGTCTTTGACCACTTCGATTTTCGGCAGGATATGGGCCAGGGCCCGGACGGCCGTGGACTTTCCCGTGCCCTTTTCGCCGCGAATCAGCACTCCGGAAAGCGTGGGATTGATGATGTTAAGGATGAGGGCTTGTTTCATTTTCTCTTGGCCTACCATGGCGACGAAAGGAAACAGCTTTTCCGCACTCATCGGGTCACCTCCTTGACGATATGAACAAGCGTGTCGGCCTTGAGATCATCGATGGCAAAGTAGGGGGCGTTCATCACGGCGGCGAGCTTTCGGGCCAAGCCGAACCGCACGAGGCTCGACTTTTCCGTATCCACCACGATGGGATGAATCCGTTCGTCCAAGGCCAAGCGCTCGGCCACGAGGAGCGCTTCCTCCACGGGTTTGCGCTTTCCCAGAGCCACGTTGGCCTTGCCGTCGGTGACGATGATCACGATGGGCTTGGCGGTGGGATCCCTCAACAGGACCGTTCGGGTGACTTGATAGGCTTTGATGAGCGCCCCTGAAAGGGGCGTTCGGCCTCCGACGGGCAGTTGCCGAAGGAGCCGCGCTCCCAGCTCCACCGAAGAGGTGGGAGGCAGCTGAAGCTGCGCCTCATTTTTTCGAAAGGCGATCATGGCTACCCGATCCCTCTTCTGATAGGCGTCCATCAGAAGAGACATGACGGCCCCTTTGGCGGCTTCCATCCTCCCCTGGGCCCCCATGGATCCGCTGGCGTCCACCACGAAGAGCAAGAAATTCCCCACACGGCGTTCCCGCACCTTGTGCCGCAGGTCTTCGGAGGTCAGCACCACCGCCACTTCGTGGGAGCCTTGCGATCGTCGGGTGGGCTGGTGTGGCGCGGCGGCCCGCAGCGTGGCATCCAAAGCCACATCGGCTCCCGTTCCATGGAAGCTGCTGCGAACGTAGCGCCCTTGTTTCTGGGCGCAGCGGGTACGGCTCCTTCGTCCCGATCCCCGGCGCAGGAGGCGGTCCTTGGGGGCTGAAAATCGGCGCACCTTGAACGTTTCCCCGATTTGAAAGACGCGCTCCAACGCGTTGTTCAATCCCTGGGACGGCTCTTCGGGCGCCCGTTCCTCTGTGGAAGGAACGCCCGGTTGGGCGGCTCGAGGAGTTTGCGGAAACTGTAAGGTTTTTTCTTGGGTGTGCTGATTCTGCTCAACCTGGGACTCTCGGTCCGGTTCATCCTCTTGAGTAGCGTCCTCGCCGCGGGGCTCGGGCGGAGGCGGAGGAGGCGGGGGAGGAGGCGGTGCCGCACGCCTCCTGCGGTGCATGAGGACAAGAGGCGCCACTTCCCGGATGTCTTCTATAGTCACCACACCCTTTCTCGCCAAGGCTGCGGCGGCTTTGGCCGCCTGTTCCATGACCAGCTCCGCCCGGTGCCCCGCCACGTTCTGTTCCGCGACCAGTTCGGAGATGAAGGTGCGCAGATGTCGGGGTAATCGCACCTTGGGAAGCATTTCTCGAGCCGCCAGGATGGCCCACGCTGTGGCACGGTTTTCTTTTTCAAACTCCGCCGAAAATTCCTCGGGATCCAAATCGAACCTTTCTCGACGCACCATGAGTTCCACGCGCTGCTTGGGATCTTTTTCTCCCCAGACTTCCACACAAAGGCCGAAACGATCCAGGAGCTGCGGGCGCAGTTCCCCTTCCTCGGGGTTCATGGTCCCGACGAGAAGGAACCGAGCGGGATGCCTGAAGGAGATTCCTTCCCGTTCCACGCGGTTCCATCCCGAAGCGGCGGCATCCAAAATGAGGTCGGCGATGTAGTCGTCCAAAAGGTTCACCTCATCCACATAAAGGATGCCTCGGTGGGCTTTGGCCAAAACGCCCGGGTGGAAGCGTCGTGCCCCCGTTTTGACGGCGTCTTCGAAATCGATCCCTCCCACGACCCGGTCTTCGGTGGCGTTGAGGGGCAGGGTCACCACAGCAGTCCTTCGATGGAGCACGGGAAGGGGCGGTTCGAGGCGGCGACAGGCGGCACACCACTCTTCAGGCCGGTCCGGGTCACACATGAAGCCGCAGCCTTGGATGACGCGGATTTCGGGAAGAACGGCCGCAAGAGCGCGCACAGCCGTGGATTTCGCCGTGCCCTTTTCCCCGCGGATAAGCACCCCGCCCACCCCGGGATTGACAGCGCTCAGAAGAAGGGCCTTTTTAAGCTTCTCCTGGGCCACCAGGGCCGAAAACGGATACACCCGGGCAACAGCGGACACGTTGCACCTTCCTTTTAAATGTGAGAAACTGAACCGCCCCCGACGTTCATGATCTGGCCGACATTCTTTCAAAAGCTATACGTCACAGAAAGGCCCACAATGTAGTTTCTTTCGGGGATATAGCTTCCGATCTCCCTTTTCTCACGTTCATTAAAAATATTGTACACATCGAAGCTTGCTTGGATGATGTTTTTCCAATCCAGGGCAAAGCCCAGCGTGTGATACCAAAAGTCCCCTACGGTTTCCATCTGGGGGGGATTGCCCCAACTGGTGGAGGTGTAGTGACCCCGATACCTGGCCGCATAAGATGTCAGCAGCTTGAAATCGTAAGGGAGGGGTTGAACTGCTCGAAGCCCCAACGTCAGGCTGTTTCTCGGGTATCCCTCAAGAATGTCCTCGGTTTTTTCGTCGCGCGTTTCATTGTAGTTGTAGTTTAGAAAAAGCTTGGTCTTCCGGGTGAGATAATAGGCCAATTCCACGTCAACGCCTTGGATTTCCACTTTATCGATGTTTTCCGGCTGCATGATTTGTCCGCCGGGATTGAGAGGATCCGGGAACCGCACGGACGTGATAAAATCTTCACCTTTGGTGTAGTACGGGGTTAGCCTGAAAAAGACTTTCTTGTCGAGAAAATATTGTTCTATCGACGCCTCATAAGACCACGTGGTTTCGGCCTCCAGATCGGGGTTGCCCTGATAGACAATGAAAGGAGCTATGCTCCAAGGAGGCGAAAACAGCTCGTTCAGATTGGGCGCTCGAAATCCTTTTCCGGCGGAAAGCTTAAGGTTGCCGTCTTTCCAATAGTTCCACCGCAGGGTGGCCTTGGGGGAAAACTCGCTCCCGTAAGTGTCGTAACTGTCGAAACGAGCGCCCAAAACGAGCTCGAAGTGGTCGAAAAAGGTCCAATCATATTGACCGTAGAGGGACAAAACGGTGTCGTTTTCGTCGGTCTTGAGGCCCGGCCGGCCTTGAACACTGAGAATCTGCCCAGTCGCTCGATCGTAAATGGCCTTTTCGGCCGTTGTGTAAACGGCCTCCGTGCCGATCGTGACAACATGATTTTCGTTCAGCCAATAACTGGCGGACACATCGCCCCGGTAGCGATCGGCATCCGTAGTATTGACGGAGGGTCTATAAGAAAATTTGGGGACCACCTGTCCTGAGGGCAGCCGAACCCAAGCGACGCTTTCCAAAGTCTCCCCGTAGTAGTCGTGGCCCGAGTGGAGCCAATCCACTTGGGCCCGGAGTTCCAGATTTTCCAATAGTTGACTGGTCGTCTGCAGATTCAGGTATGGCTGTATGGCGTCCTGATGGTTGTCCAGCCCCAAATTTTTCGAGATGCCTAATCCCGTCTTGCCCCGCATCCATCCCCCCGAAAAGGAAAAGACGGTGTGATCCCCGACGGATCCCGTCATCTTGCCGTGAACACGGTCATGGTTATAATCCCGATTTTGATCGTCAAGATTTTTGTCATTGTAGAGGTAATAATTGTCGATATCCTTATGATCGTAAAAAACACCTAGGGAAAAATTTTTCCAGCTGAGGCCTCCGTCAAGGCCGTAATCCGACCGATTGAAACTGCCCGTCTCCAGCCAGGGGGTGAGGTTTTTCTTCCCCTGGCCGTCCTTGGTGATAATGTTGACGATGCCGCCGCCGGCGTTGGACCCGTAAAGCGCCGAAAAAGGCCCGCGGATGACCTCGATCCTCTGCACAGCCCTCACGGGGACGGTGGTCAGGTAGGCATAGTTGGTGAATGGCGAGTCGATGCGCTGTCCGTCCAGAAGGATGAGCGTGCTTCCGGTAAAGCCCTGGCCCCGCATGGTGAGGAGCTGGGGGGTGACCAGGCCTTCCCCCTGGGGCTCGTTAAAGGAAACACCGGGAAGGTCTGCGATAAGGTCGAAGACGGTGCGGGCCGGCATGGTTTGGATCTCGTCCTGATCAATCACCGTGACCACCGCGGGAATGTTTTCCAGCTTCTTCGGGGTTTTTGTCGCGGTGACCACAACGGTTTCCAGCTCATGGGCCCTTTCCGTGGATGCTCCCACGGGCGCACTCCACAACAGCAGGCAGACACAGAGAATCCCCATGTACCCCTTCATACCGGCCTCCCTTTCTTTCATGGATGGTCCCCTTTTCCAGAAACAATTCCCTTTGTCCCAAAACGGCGGCGACCCTCTCATCATGCGTGGCGCTCAGAAGCGCCCCACCTTCTCCCACAAATCGGCTCAATCGCCGGATCATGAGCTTGAGGCTCCGATCATCCTGACCCACGGAAGGTTCGTCGAGGAGCAGGAGGCGAGGGCGGGCCGCCAGAGCCGCGGCCAGGGTCAACCGTCGCATCTGCCCCATGGAAAGGCTGCGCGGATGCCGATCTTTGAGGGGCTCCAGCGCCAAAAATTCGAGCTCCTCCCCCACCGCCTCGTCGTCCGACGCTCGAACCCGCACCTCTTCCCAAACCGTGGGCATGAAAAGCTGGGCCTGAGGCCATTGAAGAACCAGGGTCGCATCCGGAATCCTGCGCTTCGATGCCCTTGCGCCTACGGGAATATCGCACACGACGATGGTTCCCTTTCGGGGACAGAGCAAACCCATGGCAAGAAGAAAAACGGTGGTCTTGCCGCTCCCGTTGGCCCCGCGCAGCACCACGCTTTCTCCTGAGGCCACCTCGAAGGACACCTGGGAAAGGAGGGGGAAGCCGTCGGCGTCGCCGTAGCCAAACTCCACATCCTCAAAGCGCAGACACACCCGTCCCGGCGGACCCTTTGGAACGGGCGCCAGGGACTCTTGCGAAGGCGTCTGGGAGCTCAAACGCCCTTGATGAAGGTAGAAGGGCCGAACCCCGGTTGTCCTGAAAAGTTCCGGGCGATGTTCGATAACGACTAGGCTTTTTCCCTGGTCTGCGAGGGCGCCGAGCAGATCGAGGAGCACGCCACGACTCTGTTGGTCCAGGTAGGCGCAAGGCTCGTCCAGAATAAGAAACCTCTGGTCCAGAGCGAGAAGCGCCGCGATCATGACCCGCTGCAATTCCCCGGAAGAAAGGGTTCTTAAAAGCCGGCCCCGTAATTGCTTCGCATTGACGAAATTGAGCGCTCGCTCGATGAGGGTTTCCATGGCCTGCGGCGCCACACAGGCGTTTTCCAGTCCGAAGGCGATCTCGTCCTCCACCCGTTCGGTGAAGGCCATGGCGTTCACGTCTTGCAGCAGAAAGCCCAAAGTCCGACACGTGCGCCACAAAGGCGTTTCCCAGGGCGACCGGCCCAGGATGCGAACACTGCCGGAAACGTCCGCTTTGAGGAGTTGGGGGATTACGCCGCACAGCGCAAAAGCCAAGGTGGATTTGCCTGAACCCGTCGGACCTAAAAGAAGCGTTGTTTCTCCCTGGCGAAACTCCGCGTCCAGACCCCGCAAGGTGGGAATCGGCTGGTTGGGGTAGCGCACGCAAAGGCCCCGGACATCAATCACCGTCGCGCCCATTCCAAAACCCCGCACAATCCCATGAGACACACAACCGCGGTGAGCATCAGGCCGTCCCTAAGGCGAAACGCGGGGAATTGTCGGCACGATCGGGCAAGTCCCGGCGAAAACCCCCGAAGTTCCAGGGCCAAGGTGAGCCGTTCGGAGTAATCGAAGACGTAAAAAACCAATGGGACCACAAGACCCCTGTAGATTCGTTTCGTCAGAGGCCAGGACTTTCCCCAGAGATGAACAAAAAGCCGCAGGCGACGCACCTCTTCCGCCAGTGTGGGGAAAAAACGCCACATGAGCAGGAGGCTGACCATCACGCCGGGCGGAACGGGCAATCGGGACAGAAAGGCGGCCAGGTCCGAGGCAGAAGTCGTCAAGGAAAAAAGAGGTATGGCAAGCAGAAAGACCACAAGGCGCAGCGTGTAGGTCACGGCATGGGCGGGATCCTGAGCCACCAGAAAATTGGCTGCAGCAAAAGCAAGCAGCACAGAAAGCAAGGCAACTACACGCGGCAGCGAAAGGCGAGGCCGAAGGCTTGCGACGACCCCGACGACAAAAAACAGGAGGATCGCCAAAGCATGGGGGTTTTTAAGGAAAAGGGCATAGATCCCGATACCGCATCCAAGGATCACCTTGGTCAGGGGGTGGAGTCCATGGAGAAAACGAGCAGGAGTGCCGGCGATGCGCTGCATCATCGTACCGAGAGCCCCAGGTCCAATTTCCCTGCACGAGCCAGTTCCTTGGCCAACTTCAATCCGATGAGCCCGCCGGCAAGTGATGTGGCGAAGATGGCGATTTCAGCAACGACGAAAATCCAGGGCGCGATTTTGCCGTACCGCTCGGGGAGAAAGAAAAAAGACAGGAGCATGGCGAACGGAAACATGGCCATTTCGTACAGCACGGTCCCGACGAGAGGCGCCCGAGTTCCACGATAGCCACGGAAAAGACCGCTGCAGATCAGTTCGCTCACGGCCCCACCCCCAAGGACGAACCCGAAAACCACGGGAGATGCGGCCACAAGGCAGATAAGGGAATAGAGGCCCGTAATCAAAAGGAGAGAGCCCGGTCTTCGCAAGCGGACCAGCCCGATGACGATGAAAATAGACGCAAAGAAGGCGTTGACGGCATTCGCCAGCCCCGGGATACGCAAAGGGAGCGTTACAGGGATGACCACACTCGCCACCACAAGCAAGGCCACGGAGGTCATGGCGGCAAAGACGTATTCCCTTGTGGTCCAGTATGCGCCTTTCATAGTTCCATTCGCTCCTCAATGATCCCTTCAAGCTCGAGGTATCGATCCCGGATCAAAGCCTCCTCCTCGTCCGTGGGCGACCAGTACCCCCTTTCCTTGGCTTCCAGCAAACGAGCCAGGATTTGTTCCATGGCGAAACGGTTGTTTTCCGCCATGCGCCGGAACAGCTCATCGTCCCTCGCGTATCGGTCAACAAGGCGTGACCAGATCCATTCCCCCACGGCATGGGTGGTTGCGGCAAAGCCGATGAGGTTTTCCACCCGGTCGGCGATCTTTTGGGCGCCGTGGAAGTGGTGAGCCAGGAGGCCCTCGATCCACTTGGGGTTAAGGAGTCGGGTGCGAACACCCCGCTCCAGCGCCGCTTTCACGTTTTCCGTTCTCACGACTTCCTTCGTGGTGTCCGAGATCAACATGACCGGGGGGACGCCCCGCACCATTTCCACGCTCCGGCACAGGCCCCCGAAAAACTCGTAATAGTGGTCCAGATCCATGATCTCGTACTCGTGGGAGTCGCGAATCTGGCTCACGAGTTCCACGCGCCGCACAGACTCCTTGTAAAGCTCTGGAACCTTCCTGCCGTGCAAAGCCCCACCGTAAAGGTGCTGCATAGAGGTCATAAACAGCGAGGCGATCTCCTGTTCATCCTTCCACGCACCCGATTCGATGAGGGTCGTGACCCGAGTGCCGTATTCCCCGGCACGGGGGCCGAAGATGCGCCCGACCGCCAAGTGTTCCCGTTCCTCCTCGTCGGCCGTCACATCTTCGAGGCTCTGTCTTATGCGATCAGTGTGGTCCCGGACGAAATTGTGTTCCGGGGGTTCGTCGAGCTGGGAGACCAGCTGGAACGCTCGGTGGAGCAGGTCCAACACGTTGGGGTACATATCGCGGAAAAAGCCGCAAATCTGCACTAGGCAGTCCACTCGGGGTCGTCCCAACTCCTCCAAGGGGATGGGCTCCAACTTTTTGTGATAGGGGTTGCCGTCGGGGGCAATGCGTACCCCCAAGTATCCTAAAACCTGGGCCACCGTTTCCCCGCGGGTCTTTGTCGTCTCGAAGCCCCACAGGATCACGGCGACGCTTCTGGGATAGGCTCCCTGTTCGGCTCGGAAATGTTCCAGCGTTTTTTCCGCAATGCTCAGTCCCCGTCGCATGGCCTCTTCCGAGGGCACCAGTCTGGGATCGAACTGAAAGGAATTGCGTCCCGTGGGAAGCGCCTCGGGATTGCGCAGCGGATCTCCCCCTAACCCGGGCTCCACGTAACCTCCCCGTAAGGCTCGGAAAAAGTTCTCGTACTCCAAACGAGCATCCAGCTTCCTTACCGCATCCAGAGCCTTTTCCACCGCGGCTCGCCAAAGGGGGTCGTCGGGAAAAACTTTCTCGGTCCACGCCCTTCGAACAACCCGGCGCACCTCACCTTCGATCTCCTCCAAAACCCCCAGGGAATGCGGGCCTCCTGCCCCGTCACCCTTGCCTGAAAGCAGCATGTCGTAATCAAGGCCTCTGGATTGGGCGATGAGCCGGTGCAGGGACGGGCATCCATCCCTGTCGTAGCGGAGAAAAAAGACGGCGAAGTCCATACGCTCGTCTTCGCCGACACTTTCCCCGAGGACGTGCAGCCCGCACGGAATCAGGGTCCGCTTCATCACGAAGAGTTCCTCCTGGAGGGAGGCAACGTCTGAGGCGCTGAGTTCCAGAGCCCGGGCCTTCTCGAAAAGGCGCTTTTCCAGCCGTTGGGCGCGATCGGGGTGCAGCATTTGGGCTTCCAGGTACTCCTCGATAAGGCGTTCCAGAACCTCATAGTCGTCGTACAACCCTGCCACCGTAAACGCCGGGGAGTTATAATTGATGAGGACACCCAGACTGCGCCTTTTGGCGATGGTCGCTTCGGAGGCGTTGACGACGTGATAGAAGTAAAGGTGGGGAAGATTGCCGATGAGGGCTTCAGGAAAGCACCGCCGGCTGACCCCCACCTCCTTGCCTTTTAAGAATTCCAGGGTGCCGTGGGTTCCCACATGGACCACGCAATCGGCCTGCCAGATTTCTTCGAGCCATCGATAAAAGGCCACGTATTGGTGATGAGGCGGCACGGTCTTGTCGTGGCCGATTTTATCCGGATCCTCGTGAAAGCCCCGAACGGGTTGCACCCCTAAAAGGACGTTGCCGAACTCCAAAACCGGCACAAAAAGATCGCGCCCGTCTGTCATGATGCGACCCGGCGAACGGCCCCACAGCGCGTTCACTTCTTCCGCGGGTGGAAGTTTTTCAAGAATCTCTTGGTAAGCGCCTCCGTTGAACTTCACGCCGCCGAATCCTCCGGCTTTCAGGTCGGTCCACCGGGAAGAATTGACCAGCCGCTTCTTCAGCAGGTACTCGCCGAGCGTTCCTTCTTCAGGCAAACCCGAGACGGAAAACCCACGGCGCTGCATCTCCCGAAAGAGTTTTTCCAGACTTCGGAAGGTGTCCAGGTAGGCGGCGGAGCCCAAATTGTCCTCTCCGGGGGGATTATCATAGACAACAAAGGCCACGCGCTTTTCCGCATCGGCTTTGTGCTGCAAAACAATCCATCGACGAACGCGCTCCGCCACACGATCAATGCGATCCTCCAGGGGAACGACCCTTTTGAAGGTCATGCCTTCAGGATCACTTTCCTTTTTGAGGCCCGCCGTGGGGATGGGCTCGATCATGCCGTCCAGTTCGGGCAAAACCACGGTGGTCAGGATTTCCACAGGGCTAAGACCCCGCTCGCTCTCCTCCCACCTTGCCACTTCTCCGCCGTACATGGGGCATCCCGCAAAAATGGGAACATTCATGTCCTTGAGAATGCCTATGGCGTCTTGAGGAGAGTCTGCCGTGAAAGTGACGAGCTGAAACCACTGGAGGTAGACGACTGCACCGACAGTGCTCCGACCATCCTTCATAAAATGGTGGCGCATGGCCGCCAGGTTATGGCCTGTTTTCGCAAAAACTGGACGGACGGCCATGCCCTTGCGCATAAAGGCTTTGGCAAGGGCTTCGGTCGGAATGAGGCTTTGAGAGAAGTGCATGCCGCCGTAAAAAAGCAGACCCACGGAAGGAATGCCGTTCGTCCATGGCGCGCCGGGCTCCAGACGGTACCCGTTCGAGGTCGAAACCTGGAACGCGAAATTGTAAAGGCCGTGGTCCGGGAAAACCACCGGGCCGGGCACGGATAAGTGCCGGTGTCCAAGATATTCTTTCGCCGCAAAGGCGATGAGCAGGGCAATGTTTTCGGCTCCTCCTTCCTGCCAGTAGCGCATCATACGGACCCAGTTCCTGGCATGCTTCAAGGGACCAAAAGGAAGCAGTCTCCCGATCCTTTCGGTCCACTGCATTCCCGTTTGGATCCACCTCAGATTGAATTCTCCTTTGGAGGGGGACGGTCTCTTTTTGGAGGAACGATTTAGGGCCTTATCCAGGGAAAAAGAGCCGAGCCGAAGCAATCTTAATGTTTCGGGGCTTCCCCCCAAAAGCAAAACGACCGGTTGCGACGTCAGAGGAAGAACACGGGCGCACACGGCCGCTGTTCGGCCGCCTCCGCGAAGATCCAGGAACACCAGGTGAGAGCTGCGGAGGCTCTCTTCGAGGCGGCGCGCCGCCTCGGCGTTTTCGTCCACATCTTGCGTGGAGAACACCTTGAAAACACATTCCCTTGAAAACCTTTCGCGAAAATGCCGCACACCCTCCCAAACGGCTTCGGTCAGAGCAGCATTGACAACGAAAGTCAACGTGTCTCGATGCACAGCGTCTCCTTTCCCCGAAAAAGAAAAGCCGTGAATGCGCCGAATAAGACGCCTTCACGGCCTTGAAAGCTCCTTCTTAGAGCCTCTATTCGCGTATCCGTATATCCACGAAATATGACTATGTCAATGAGAAATTTCCCTCTCCTTACGGCGAAGCAAAGGATGGCCGTACTTGCGGCTCTGATGGGCCTTTTGACGCCTTGAGGAAGTATCGACCGGGTACGTCTTCGAGGTGCGCCAAGGAGAGGCCCGCCTCGGCAATGAGGCGGGCCATGGCGCCCTGGTCCGGAAGAACGTCCCGGCGGACATCTTCATGGCTGGCGTGGTGCCGGGCCAGTTCGTCGCGGCTCAAAAGATGGGCGATGACGAGGCAGCCCCCGTCTTTGAGCACGCGGGCCATTTCGGCCAAGGCCCTGAGGGGATCGTCGAAATGGGGAAAGGCGGCGAAACAGATCACCCGGTCGAAGGCGCCGCTTCGGCACGGAAGGGCGTGCACATCCGCCCGGAGCACGGCGGTGCGCGGCGACGCGCATTTTTTTGAAGCCTCCACCGTCATGGCCCACGCCAGATCAAAAGCGAGAATTCGACCTTCGGGGCCCACCAGGCGTCGCAGGTAAGGGATGAGAATCCCCGGTCCGGTCCCCACGTCCAAGACTGTCTCCCCGCGGGAGACTTGGAACTCTGGAAGGAGTTCCTCCAACCGCACCCGCACATCCGGCGGATAACAGGTTTTCTCCCAGGATGGGGCGCGCGCTTCAAAAAAATCCACCTTTCCCGCCATGCCGCCTTCCCCTTCCAACGACCCCTTTCTCGGGTCGCCCGATCAGAACATCACCTTGGCACCCACCATGACGTTGGTGCCGGGCATGGGATAGCCCGGAAGATATTCGTAGTCTTCATCCAGGATGTTTTCCACGGCCACGTAGATCGTTCCGTCCGCCTTCCAGAACGGCACGGGGAAGCGGTAGCTCAATTTGCCGTTCACCAAGAGGTACGAGTCCACCTCCTGGGTGTTCACCGCGCCGACGCGGCGGGCCTGTTCCCGAACCGTCATGGAATCCACATGTTCCGCATCCAGACTCAGCGTCCACCGGTCAAGAAAACACCAGTTGATCCCGGCGCTCACCGTCCACTCGGGTGTATAGGGCAGGTCCTCCGGGTCTGCGTCCAGGACGGTGGCCCCCAGGAACAAAGCCAGCCGATCCGTGGGATACACGGTCGCCGTCGCTTCCACACCTTTGAGAGTGTAGTCTTCCACATTGTCGTAGATGGGCGGGAACGGAGGCGGCGGCACCACCACGTAGCGATCGGAGCCCTCGTCTCGAAAGGCCGTGACGTCCACCGTAAGCCGGCGCCCCCACCGATGGCGCACGCCCACCTCAAAATGGTCCAACACCTCCGGATCCAGGTCTTTCCACGTCTCTTTCAGGGCCGGAATGACCTTTTGCGAAAAAACGACCACATCCAACCCGGGGTATAACACTCCACGAGCGTATCCGGCGTGGAGTTCCGTGTCCTTGTAGCCGACGATCACCCCGGCGTGGGGCGCCCATTGGGCATCGAAGTCCGTGTGATCGTAGTAACGGATTCCCGCCGAAGGGGTGACGTGAAATCCTTGGGCATCGCCGAAGGTATGACTGAGGGCGGCATACGGCGAAAGGATGGTGAAGTCATGGCCGTCCCACACGTCTTTCTTGCCGTCGGTGAAATAGGCCACATAATCCCCTTCGGTGCGATCCCAGTCCAGACCCGTGACGAGTTCGCCGCCCGGCCATAGAGAAAAGCGTTCGCGGGCCTTGAGTCCGTAGAAGAGGAAATCGTTGAAAAGATCCTCGCGAACTCCGGCCGTGGATGTGGGCTGGTCCAGCCAGTCGCCTTCACCGCCGCTTCGATACACTTTGATGGATCCGGCGGCTTTTTCGTATTCATTGGTCAAAGCAGCCGAAAGAAGCCACAGGCGGGTTTCGTAACGGCCCTGCCGTTGGCTCAAGGGAGCCCCCTTGACGCCGGGATCGTCGGCGTAATTATCGTTCCACAAGGTAAAGGCATAGGCCTTCCAGTTGGGATCCAGATCCCAGCGCACGCGGGCGTAGGCGTTCCCCAAGGCCCCATCGGCATTGTCGCGGTGGCCGTCCGACCGGCGGTAGGCCCCCCCGAAATAGTAGTTCACCGGGCCGAACCGTCCCCCGTGTTCCCCTCGGCCGACCACGGTTTCATAGCTCCCGTAGGCTCCTTCCAGCCGCGTTTCATAGCCTTCCTTGGGTGCCGACTTGGGCACGAGGTTCACCGCGGCGAAGGCGTTGCCGAAAAGGTGCGGCTGCGGGCTTTTGTAGACTTCCACGGCTTGCGCCGGATCGATGGGCAAGAGATCCAGCAGGGGATGGTTCCAGATGCTCATGTAGACGGGCACGCCGTCCACGAAGGTTTTGATTTCCGCCCCGGGTCGGCTCGATCCCAATCCGCGGATGAACACGGCCCCTCCCGTAGCCCCGCCGAAGGATCCCACGGGATTGTACCGGGAAATGGTCACTCCGGGAGTGCGTCGAAGGGCGGTCTGCAAGTCCTGGGCGTTCAAGTCCTCCATCTGCTCTTGACTCACCACGGTCTTTTGCGTGGCGAAGGCGTCCCCTTGGTTTCCTTCGATAATGGGCGAGGCCACCACTTGAACCGGTTCCAAAACGGCTCGGGTCGTTTCGGCCTCGCCGGCATGGTTCACGGACACTGCGAGAAAAAAGCCGAGAATCCCAACGGCGATGAACACCGAACGTCGACGTGCGTTGTGAAACATCGCGGATGACTCCTTTCTCGGACCAACGGCTAGTCCTTTAGGCGTGAAATCCCTTCGGCGCAGCCCCGGCAAAGCGGCCCAGACGGTCCGGAGACCATCTTGCTCGGCATGGTGGGTTCGCCGCACCGCGGGCACGGTGTGGACGGTTCCATGCGCGCCCTTTCCGGCACGGGTCCGTCCACAAAGGTCGCCCGGAAAAGATCTTCGGGATCCGTGCCCAGGATTTCCCGGGTGCGTTGGGCGTGGAGCTGTTCGAAGCGCGCCCTTTCGGCCGCATCGGCTTGGCCGCTCAAAATCTTTTTCAGGAGTTGGGCGTGTTCCGGATCTTGTCCGAGGACATCCCCTTTCAGGGACACCCGAACGCCCCGGCCCGAGCGGCGGCTGAAGAGCGTAAGGGCGATCTTTCCGTAGTCTTTGTGGAAAAAATTGCCCTTGCCGAAGGTGCACCCGGTGAGGACCTGAACGGCGTCCACGAAACAGGCGTCGTTTTCCACCACGGCCACCAATTCCTCGTCTTCGGCGCGGCTGTCTTCCCGAAGCTTGGCCATGGCCAGGCGACTCGCCGCATATCCCAGGGCCAGTCCCGGACACACATGGCCGTGGAAGGCCGCGCACCGCTGCCACAAGGCTTCGCCCTGCTCTGAAAGGATCCCGTTCTCCATCGCCTCTTTCCTTCTTATGGTTCGAAACAGTGTTTTTTCCAAAAGTTCCGCCTAAAACTCCAAGGTGGCCGAGATGATGGCCGTCAGCGGCGCTCCCGCATAGTAGCTGGCCGCCCCGCCCCGACTGTCGTCGGAGACGTTGATGAGCGACACGTACCTTTTGTTGAATATGTTATAGATATCCAAAGACAGGTTCAGCGTATTGTTGAAGAAAACGTTTTTCCATTTGTATCGGGCGCCGAAATCCACCACGGTGTATGAGTCGATTTTTTCGTTGTGCTGGATGTCCCCGTAGCGTTTCCCGGAAAAGCGGATGGAGGGGATGAGCTCCAGGTCCTTGTAGCTGTATAGGACGCCGGCTCTCACCATGTATTTCGGTGTATCCACCACCTGTTCCCCTTCCACATCGAAGGTCTGTCCTTGATAGGTGATGTCTTCATCGTATTCCAACACCGTGAAGGTCGGGTTGACGAACAGGGTCAGGTTTTTCATGAGAAAGACGTTGGTTTCCACGTCCAGGCCGTAGCCCTTGGCCTTGCCGATGTTTTGCTGGTAGCTCAGATTTACGCGCGGGTCGTAGACCGTGGTCAGCAGGTTCTTGTGCCTGGCGTAAAAGAGTGTCGGGGCCAGTTCGAACCATCGGGTGTTCCACCGGAAGCCCAGGTCCACGTTGTCGGAGCGTTCGATGTCATAGCCTTCGAAGAGATCGTTGAGGGTCACGCCGGCGGCTTGAAACTTGGACCGGTTTGTGCTGTAGAGGCTGATCAGGGGCATGTACGAATAAGGCCGGATGAAGTTCTTGCCGTAGCTCGCGTACACGGAAAGATCTTCAAAGATGCGGTAGCCCAGGCCTACCGTGGGGAGCCATATCTCATAGGTGCGGCCTTCCCGGTTGAGGTCCGGGGCCGGCACGGGGGTGTAGCTCGGGGCCGGGGTCGTGTAGCCTTCGCTGTCGGAATCTTCGAAGCGGAAGTACTTCATCCCCGCCTGCCAGTCAAACGGGCCGTGAGACCCGGACACTTTCAGGTACGGGCTGTGAATGAAAGTCGTCCCCGTGGTGGCGGCCACTCCCACGCCTTTGTAGACGAGGCTCATTCCCGAAATCCCGTAGTTTTGGGACGTAATGTTCATATCCGATTCTTCGTACAGATACCCCAGCGTGGCGGCGAAAGGCGCCCATGACCCCCGCGCTTCGGCGATGATCCCCGTGCGGTCGATGTCCCGGTAGCGCTTCTGGATCAAGCCGCCCTGGGATGCGGTGCCTTGGTAAATCTCCGTGTCTTCGTCCGCATAGTAGGGCTTGAGGACAAACTGGAAATGCTCCCAGGGCTTGAAGGTCAGCAGGGCGAAGACATCGCTGTTGTTGTACGATCCCTTGTTGTAATCGTAGTAATCGATGTCTTGTGCGGGAACCCCCGTTCGGGATTTGTTGTAGTCCTTGTTGTAAGTATTCGAAAGATCGCGCGTTTGTTGGTAGGTGAGCGCTTTGTAAAGGTTTTGATCCAGATCGTTCATATTGACCCACAGCTTGGCGTCCAACCAATCGCCCACGGATTGTTGCACCATGACGTTGGCGTTGTTTCGAGGGCCCACTTTGCCGGGGCCTTTCCACTTGTCCACTTCGGTATAGGAGTAGGAAGCGCTGAGCTTGGTCCCCAGGGGCTCGATGCTCCCGGAATCCACGCGGCCCACCGTGCGCGTGTAGCTGTGAGACCCCACGCTTTGGCCGAGGCTCACGCCGAAATCCTCCTGAGGCCATTTGGGCTGAAGCCACAGCGCCCCCCCGCGGGATCCCACGCCGGTGCCCAAATCTCCCGGCACGGCGCCTTTGTAGACGGACACCGATTCCACGTTGATCATGTCGTAGATGTAGTCGCGAGGGCCGATGGGGTTGCCGCCGTAATTGGGAATGCCTTCCACGGTGAGGGCCCCCAGGTAGCCGCGCACCCCCCGGACTCGGATGGCTTGCTGTTCGGCGGCCAATCCGAAGGGGTCGGCGCTTTCCACCTGGATGCCGGGAAGGATGCGCAGGGTTTCGTACACGCTGGTGGACGCCCGAGGCCCTTGGGCCTCAATGCCTTTCGTGGTCACCGCCGTCCCCGTGTAGACCGTTTCATCCGCCTGCCGCGTGGGCGTGAGGATCCTTTCGGCCTCGACGACGATGTCTTCCACCTTCTTTTGAGCCGTAGATTGCTCCTCCGCCAAAGCGGGCACGGCGGCAAAGAACGCTGCGGATAGGAAAAGCACCGCGGCAAGGCTTCTGAGCGTCCTCCACCTCGAAAGGGATTCTTTGCCGTACTCCGTGGCATGCGTGGTAGGTGCGATGAATGTCGTCTTCATGGAACCCTCCTCCTCGTTAATTTTCCACCTTTTTTGCCATAACCCACTTCCGATGGGTTTTTTGGGGGTTCCATGTCCCCGCGATCGTTTCCAACGCCAAAGCCCCAGACACCTCATTCACTGGATGGCTAATTCCACGGCCCCTCCCAGGGGCCCGTACAAGGCTTCCATTTCCGGGTAAACCGATCGCCCCACAAAGGCGGTGTAAATCTCATCCGCTTTCCGGCGCAGGTCCACGTCGGCAAACCTTTCGGGGTAGAGCACCTTGCCGACGGCCACCGTATCCACAAGGGCGGACTCCACGTTGGTGGCATAGGCGTTGAAAGGAAAGAGCCTATAGATGCGCCGGTTTTGATAGGCTTTGAGCCGACTGTAAAAGTCGGGGTGTTTTCGGGCGTCCTCTTCCACGAGACCCAGCCCGCCGCCGTCGATGAAGATAACGTCCGGGTCGAGGCTCAGGAGCTGTTCCCGGTCCAAGAACAGGTGGCTGCCCAGGCGGCTCTTGACCGAAGCGGCGGCATGGGTGACGTGGTTCCACAGGAAGGGCGCATAATGGAGTTCGGTGCTTTCGATCCCGTAGGCGCCTTTGTAACCGATGCCGCCCACATGGGCCCTCGGCCTTTGGGATTCGGGAATGTCCGCGCTGCGCCGCCGGATGTCCTCCCGAAGGCCTTCCACGAAACGGCGCAGGAAATCCACGCGTTCTTCGCGTCCCAGGACCGTGCCGGCCACGCGCAAGGATTCGAGAATTTCTTCATCGAAGGAGGCGAACCGGCCGTAGCTCAGGACCACGACGGGAATTCCCGACAGGCGCTGCACCTCGTCAGCCAAGACCTTGTCCATGTAGGTGACGAAAAGCACATCGGGCTTGACGGCGAGAAGCGGCTCCAGATCCGGCTTGGCGTTGATGCTCGTCGGGCCGCCGGGGCCGATAAGCGGAAGGTCGGCCAGGGACGGGTGCGCCATGCGATAGGGGCGGCCCGATGCTCCGGTTTTTTCGATGCCTTCCACGCCTACCACCAAATCCTGCGCCTGCAGGTAGACGATCAGGCGAAGGCTTCCCGGCGCCATGCACACAATGCGGCGCGGAGGACTCGGAAAAGACACGGTCCGCCCCGCCATGTCCGTGACCGCAAAATCCGCCGCGGCGACGGCATGCCACAGGAAAATCAAAAGAGCCGCCCAAAAAGCTTTTTCCAAAATCTTCATGGAGCATCCTTTCCCGGCCCGACGTCCTCTATATCTTTTGTGGTCGGCAGGCTCGGTCTTCGGCCCATTCCCTCAGCGCGGCACGACCACGAGGATCTCTCCGATGCGGCACAGATCCACCTCCACCCCGTAAATGCGCCGCACCGTCTCCGCCGTGACTTCATCGGGCGTTGCGGCGGTTTCAATGCGGCCGCCCCGCAAAAACAACAACCTATGGCAAAACCGCAAAGCCATGTTCAGGTCGTGGATGGCCGCCACTACCGCTAGGGATTCGCGCCGGCTGATGCGCTGCACCAAGCGCATGACATCCATCTGGTTTTTCAGATCCAGATGGTTTGTGGGCTCATCTAAAAGGAGCACCCTGGGTTTTTGCGCCAGGGCCTTCGCCAGAAGAACTTTTTGGGCTTCGCCGCCGCTCAGCGTGGAAAAGCGCCGGTGCGCCAAACCCCCAAGACCCATGGTTTCCAGAATGGTTTCTACAGCTGCGGTGTCCTCCCGGGTGGGTCCCCACCGCCGGTGGGGAAGCCTTCCCAAGAGGACGACCTCGAACACGGTGAGATCCGAATCCTTGCCCTTTTGCGGGACCGAGGCCACAGACCGGGCGATGCCTTTGGGGCCTAAGAGGCGAAGGTCCTCGCCGTCCAGGAGGACCGATCCCACGCGGGGTTTGAGAATGCCGTTGAGGCAGCGAAGGAGCGTGGATTTGCCGGCGCCGTTCATGCCGCAGATCGCCACCATCTCCCCTGCACCAACATCGAAACGGATCCCATGGAGGATGGGGTGGCTGTTGTATTGGAATTCGATGTCTAAGACGGAGAGAATCATGCGCGTCTCTTTAACAAAAGGGTCAGAAACAGGGGGGCGCCGAGAAAGGAGGTCACCACCCCGACGGGAAACGATCCCGTACCCAGCATCGTTCGGGACAAGGTGTCGGCAAGGAGCAGAAGGGCGGATCCCAGAACCGCCGTCATGGGCACAAGAAACCGATGGTCCGCCCCCACGATCCGCCGTGCCGCGTGCGGGGCGATGAGGCCGACGAAGGCGATAACCCCGTGAAAGGCCGTGGCGAGAGCCGATACCAGGGCGGCAAGAATGAGCCCCTGCCAGCGCAGGGTTTCCACGGAAATGCCCAGGTTCTTGGCGGGTTCTTCCCCCATGTCCAAGGCGTTCAGGTGCCAGCGCCACAGAAACCCGACGGCCCAAAGACACATCACTGAAAGGCTCAGCCACCCGACCTGGGTCCAATTGGAGCGCCCCACATCGCCGAAACTCCAGGCCACGGCCCTGGCCAATCGCGTTTCGTCACTGAGCACCTGGAGCAGCACGGTGGCCGCCCCGAAGAGGGACGAAAAAGCGACGCCCGCAAGGATCACCGCTTCGGGCGTCAGCCCTCGAAGACGCCCCAGGACCACGATGAGGACAGTGGCGCCCAAGGAGCCGGCGAAAGCGGCAGTGGCGGTCCAGAAAGGACCGGCCTGGAACAGGATGATGACGCAGGAGGCGCCGAAGGCCGCCCCTTGGCTGATGCCCAACGTGGACGGCGACCCCAAGGGGTTGCGGAGAAGGGTCTGGATAAAAAGGCCCGCCAGAGCGAGGCCCGCACCGACGGAAAGGCTGGCGGCGATGCGTGGCAGTCGCACGTTCCAGACCACCACGGCCCGGGTGTCGTCCACGGTCCGCAGGAGGGACTGCACCACGTGGATGAGCTTTATGGGATAGGTTCCGAAACTCACCGCCACGATGGCCAAAAGAGCCGTGGCTCCGGCGAGAAGGAAAAGGAGTTTTTGTTTTCTCTTGGCCCTGCGCCAAAAGGTTTCCGCAAGTCCGTGGCTCATACCGTGCCTTTCCCGAGTGCCCCCCTCAGGCCGCGGAATACCCGGATGGAGGCGTTTCGGCCCTGTCAGGGCCTTGGAGGCTCACTTTCGTTGATCACAACCTGGCAATGAAGCAGCCGATCCCCCCGGATGCCGGGACTGCACGCCCCCACAAAAAACCCAAGCCCCGGAAGGGCGAAACACCCCAACCCGCCACCGCCAAGGGGGGACATCACCCGAAACATCCCAGCCCGCAACCGCCACCTTGTAGGGCGGATCCCTGAGACGGGCCGCAAAAAAAGGGCACACGAAGCCGCCGTCCTCTTCTGAGGCACTGGGCGGCCTTCGTGGCCCCACTTTGGTCTTCGGCTCACCGCGCTCGGGGACTTCGGTCCCCGGCGCTTGCTACTTTGCTTCGAAAAGGATCTTGTGATCCACCAGGTTCATTACCTTGATGCGCCCCTTGACCGTCTTTCGGTCCCCGAAAATTCCCACGAGGCGCCACGTATCGTCGCTTTCCGGCTCCACAATGTCCACGGATTCCATGATCAGCTCTTCCCGGCCGTCTCTCAACAAATAGGCATTAGCTTCACACATCGTGAATCACCTCCTTGATTTTCCCTTCCACGGCGGCTTGCACCAAGTGCGGCAGAGGTTCCTTGGTCACGCCGACAATTTCCACCTTTTCCTGGCTTAGGGGAATGAGAACCTTGATACCGGGACATGAGGCGACGGCTTCGGCGATCTTCGGCGTCACTTCTCCCAGCATACTGTGCGCCCACGTGATGGCAATGGGCCCGACGATGCAGTCGGCCGTGGAAACGGTCCAGCAAATGGCGCTTTCTCCCGTCGCGCCGCGGTTGGCTCCGGCCTTGAGCATCTGCGACGTGGCGATGGCGTTGGTCCCCAGGGCGATTACTTCCACCGTTTCGCCGAAAGCCCCCTTCAAGGCCTTGATGACGGCGGCACCGATCCCTCCGCCCTGTCCGTCAATGACACATATCCTTTTGGTCGACATCCCTTAAACTCGCTTTCCACAATGCACGGCGGGCATCGCCGCTCTTGCGATAGGCACCATGGATTTCTCCTCCCCCCTCTCTCCCGCCTCTCTCCCCGAACGGACGGGGGGAAATTTTCCGGGAAAGGGTCGGAGGATCACGTCAACTCAAAGATCAGGCCGATTTCCACGGCCAAGGGCTGGGTCAACACGTCCCGGGGAAACCCAGGAAAAGGGGCGGCATCCTGGACGGCCTTCACAGCCGCATCGTCCAAAAGCGATGAAGCAGAACTTTTGACCACCTGGAGCCCGGCCACCGTCCCGTCGGGATGGATCACAAAGCGCACCGTGACCCGACCTTCCACCTGGCGCCGTCTCGCCGCGTAAGGGTAATGCTTGAAGCGGTCGATCCGTTGGCGCACCTGGGCGAGAAAGAGCTTCACCGCATCATCCGTCCCGCCCACCGCCGGCGAAGCCGCCTTCCCCTGAGGAATCCCGAAAGACGCCTGGCGAGCCGGTCCGGCCTCTTCGGCCGAAGGATCCGTTTGTGCCATGGAAGGCGCCGGGGCCGCCTTGGGCGGTGCCGGCGTCGCCTTCGGTTTTTTCGGTTTCTTGGGAAGCTCGACCCGCTGCAAGGGTTTGGGCTGCGGAACCGGTTCGGGCCGTTTGGGCTCTTCCTTGGGCTGCGGCTTCACATCGGGCATGGGCAGTGGCGGCGCCGGCGCCACGGGCCGAATATCGTCCCCTTTCGGCGGCTCTTCCCGAACCTTTCCGGCCACGGGGGGAAGGAGGTCCAGTTCGATCACCTGGAGCGGTTTTCTCTCAAACCACCGCGGACTTCCCGCAAGAAGCACCCCGTGGAGAAGAACAGAAAGGAGCAAAAAAGACCAAAACAGCCGATCCGATCGGTTCCGAGAAAGCCCCTGTGTTCCGGAAGGCAGCGCAGCCGTCCGCGCCGCAGCCGGGCACGGAGACCTGTGGGCCGGTGCGGCTTTTGGGAAAACCGATGGCGCGCCCTTCATGGCGACGGCCTTTCCGTGGCCAGACGCAGCCGAGCTGCTCCGGCCGCTTTGATCGTGTCCATGACCTGCACGACGCGATCCAGCACAAGGGTCCTGTCGGCCTTGAGCACCACGGCCGTTTCCGGATCCGCTTCCAGCCGTTGTTTCACAATGTCCCGCAGTTCGTCCAGATTGAGAATTCTACCCCCCAAAAAGACGTCGCCTTCAGGGCTCACCGTGACCACGAGTTCCCGATCCTCCTGCGGAACCGCCGAAATCGCCTGGGGCAGCTGGACGCGGATTCCCTCTTCGGCCAGAAAGTTCGTTGTCAGAAGAAAATAGATCAGCAGCAAAAAAACGATATCGATCAGGGACGTGAGCGGCGCCTGAACGCCGTAACGCGGTCTTTTCCGACGATGAACCAGCATGCCCCGTTATCCTCCGCACGCCATGGACACGCTCTTGAAAAAGCGCACCACCCCGTCTTGAAGTCGGGCTTCGTAGCGATCCACCTGGCTTGTGAGGTAACTGTGGGCCACCATGACGGGCAAGGCCACACTCAAACCCAACGCAGTGGTCAGCATGGCTTCCCAGATCCCGCCGGCCAAAATAGAGGCATCCACCTTGCCGCCCAGTTCCTGGATGGCCATAAAGGCTTTGATCATGCCCATGACGGTGCCCAAGAGCCCGAGAAGCGGCGCGATATTGCCGATGGTGGCCAAGGCTTGCAAATACCGGGAAAGGTCTCGCACTTCTTCTTCAATGGCATGGACGAGGACCGTCTCCAGCGTTTCCCGGTCCGCCGAAGCCACTTCCAGCCCCTGGGCCAAAACCCGGCCCATGGGGGAACGGCTCTTCAGGGCCGCCTCCAGAGCCGCGTCCATTTTGCCTTCCCGAACCAGGGCCGATACCCGATCCGCAACATGGCGGCCGCGCCGCCGAAGCACGGCGAAGCGCACCGTGCGCTCCAAGAAGATGGCCAAGCCCAGCACAGAACACAACAAAATGGGGATGACCAAAACCCCGCCTTTGGCAAGAAACCCCACCACCTGGAACCCTCCATACACTGCCCGGTTCAGGCCTCTTCCCAGCCAGCCCGATCCCGCCACATTTTTTCATCACAAACAGAAAGGCCACGACCCATCGCTTCATTCAGCGAAAGCGACAGCCTTCGTGGCCTTTTTCTTCCCAAAAGTTCTTCTTTTCGCAGAGGCGCCTTCGCGGCGCCGTTGTCGAGCCTTCATTATCCAAGACGGCACGTGTTGTCAATCCATTCACGTTCATGGGCCGTTATTCGAGGTCCCTTTCTTCTGGAGATACCGCTTGGGCACCAGGGTCACTCGGGGAAAACGGCCCAAGGGGCTTTTGTCCACGAGCACCACGCATCCGTAGGTGTCTTCCAGGGTTTGAAACGTGAAGACGTCCTCCGGCGGGCCCTGGCATACGACTCGGCCGCGCTTGAGCAGGAGCACCCGGTCGCCGTACATGGCCGCGAGGTTGATGTCGTGGGACACCATGACCACGGTGAGGCCCCTTTCCCGGCGCAAATCTTCCAGCAGGTCCATGAGGCGGACCTGATGGGCGGGATCCAAAGCCGCCGTCGGTTCGTCCAGGATGAGAAGGCGCGGCTCCCGGCATAACGCCTGAGCGAGATAGACCCGTTGCCGTTCCCCGCTGCTCAATGCCGTCACGGGGCGATCCTTCAGGTGGACCACATCGGTGCGGGCCATGGCCTCCATGGCCTTGCCCACGTCGTCCCGGCCTTCCATGTGAAGCAGCCCCAGGTGGGGGTGACGCCCCATGAGGACCACTTCCAGGGCTGTGAAAGGAAAATCCAAGTTCACGGTTTGAGGCAGGTAGGCCACGAGCCGGGCGCGTTCTAGGCGGCGGTAGGCTGAGACCGGCCGTCCCAAAAGGTCGGCCCGTCCCGACTGGGGCCGTTCTAAACCGCATAGGATTTTCAGCAACGTGCTTTTGCCCGATCCGTTGGGTCCGGCCACGACGAAAAACTCCCCTTCGCTGACGGACATGGACACACCGTCGAGAGCCCGAATGGGGCCGTAGGAAAAAACGACTTGTTCCACAGAGACCATGGCCTTCATCGTGTCGACCGGCGCAAGAGCACGATGAACAAAGGCGCCCCGACCAAGGCGGTGATGACCCCGGCCGGCATTTCGCCATGCCTGGGAAGCCAACGGGCCAGGGCGTCGCAGCCGATGAGGTAGGCGCCGCCCCCGAAGAGGCACGCCGGCACCAGCACCCGATGGTCCGGCCCGAAAAGGAGGCGCAGCCCGTGGGGCACCGCCAGCCCCACGAACCCCAAAAGCCCTGTGGCGCAGACGGCGGCACTGACCATGACGCTCGTCACTCCCAAAAGGAACACGCGCACCCACGTGACGGATACCCCCAAACTTTCGGCCGCATCCTTGCCCATGAGCATGACGTTCATGGGACGAGCCATGGCAAAGATGACGGCCGACCCGGCGCCGAGCACCGCTGCCAAGAGAGCCGCAGCAGCTTGGTCTGCGCGGGACAGGTCGCCCATGAGCCAGAAGAGCATGCTGTGGAGGCGCGCATCCTGGGTCGTGGAAATGAAAAAGAGGATCAGCGCGCCGCAGAAGGCATTGACCATGACCCCCGAAAGGAGCAAAGCGTCACGGCGAAATCCGCCACGTCCCGATGCGAGGACGAGAACGGTCGCCAAAGACAGGACGCTCCCGGCAAACGCCGCCGTCCCCACACCGGGAAACCGCGACAAGCCCAAAAGGATCCCGGCGATGGCTCCGACGGCCGCCCCGCCCGAAGTGCCAAGGATGTAAGGTTCGGCCAGAGGGTTGCGCAGCAGCGCCTGGAACACCAGGCCGCCCAGAGCCAGGACGGCACCCGTTTCCATGGCCACCAGGACCCTCGGCCATCGCAGTTCCCACAGGATGGTGGAAAGGGTCGGGTCGGGAAGTTCGCGATCCCAAAGGAATCGAAAAAGCGCCGAAAAATCCGTCCCTGAAGAACCCACGGCCAGGCCGAAGACCATGGCGACAGCCAGGCCGAGGGCCGACAAGGCGGTGACGGTGGCCAGACGCGCCGGGGAGACGGGTCGGGGTTCGGCCGTCGAGGTCGTGTCGCGTTCAAAAGCCGCCATGAAACCGCTCCGGATGAAGGATCCGCGCCAAAAGTTCCAATCCGTCCGCAAGGCGCGGGCCCGGCCGGTCGAAAAGATCGGACGGCACAAGATGGATGCGCCCCGCCGCCACGGCGGGAATGCCCCGCCAGCGCATCCATTCGGTTCGCACCGTTTCGAAGACCTGTTCCCGTTCCATGGATGAGACGACGATGACGTCCGGCCGAAGGGCCAGAACCTGTTCCACGCTGAAGCGCGGGTAGGGTTCGGGCCCCTCCGCCACGTTCACCCCGCCGGCCCGATGGATGAGTTCGTGGGCGAAGGTATCCGTCCCCACGGAGACGATGGGAGTCACCCCGATTTGGAAAAACACCCGCGGCCGCCTTGCCACGCCTCGAAGCCGCCCATCCACCTCCTCCAGCCGCCGCTCCATGCGTGCTGTCACTTTTTGGGCCTCTTCCCGAGCCTGCAGGACCTCGCCAAGGGCGATGAGGGTTTCCATGACCTCTTTGAGATTCTTCGGATTCACGGCATAAACAGGAATACCCAGTTGTTCCAGTTTTTCCACCGCTTCCCGAGGGTTACCGTCTTTGACGGCAAGGCAGAGGTCGGGGGCGAGGGCGACGATCTTTTCCACATCGGGCTGCACATAGGAGCCCACCTTGGGAAGGTCCTGCACCTCAGGAGGAAAATTGCTGTACCGGCTGACCCCGATCACCCGGTGTCCCGCACCGAGGGCAAAAACCATCTCCGTAAGGCTCGGCGCCAGGGTGATCACCCTTCGAGGGTCCTCGGGAATGCGGACCGTCCGCCCCACGGGATCCGTCACCGTGCGGCTCTGGGCCGAAACGGCCGACGCCGGGAAAAAGACCATCCACAGCACACAAAGGACGGCGGGCATGGGGCCACGGAAATGGGTGTTTTTCATGGTGTTTCAGGCTTCCAGCCCCCCTCACTCTACGGCCTTTTCACGTTAAAACTTCAGGGCGGCGCCGACCATGACCGCCGCCCTGGGCGTGGAAAATCCGAAGACGTTTTCGTAGTCCGCATCCAAGATATTGGTTCCTTTAAGAAAAACTTCCATCTCCTTCAAGGGGGCCGCCGTCGGAATCGTGTAGGAAAGCGACGCATCGAGCACGAAGTAGTCATCCAGTTCCACGCGTTTCGGCGCCGTCCAATCCCGGTAGTCCGCATCGTCCCGGCGGCCCACATAGTGGCCCGTGAGGCGGCCGTGGAGTCCCCTCCAGCGGGAGTCCACCCAAGCCGACGCGGCCCATTTGGGCCGCCTCAAAAGCTTTCGGCCTTCCGCAAAGGCGATGGAATCCAGGCCTCCGTCGTCGGTCACTTCCGACTCCAAAAAGGTCATGGTGGCCCCGGCCGAAAGGTTTTCCATGAGGCGCCCGTCGATCCCCAGTTCCACACCCCGGGTTTCGGCCGCCTGGATGTTGTAAAAATTGGGCGTCCTTTCAGGCGGCGCGGGAAAGGGCGTGGGGACATAGGCGATGAGGTCCTTGAACCGGTTTTCGAAGTAGGTCACCGACGCTCGAGCCCTCGACCCCACCCTTTGGCTGAGCCCCACTTCCCAGGACGTGGCTTTTTCCGGGTCCAAGTCCGGATTGCCCAAGGTCCACGAATCGTTTGCATAGTTTTCGTAGAACGTGGGTTCCTTGATCCCCTTGGCCGCCGCAAATCGCAGCGTGGTGCCCGTTTCCCGAACATCGAAGGCGACGGAGCCCCGAGGCGTTACCTCGGTGCCGAAGGCGCTGTTGTCTTCCACGCGAAAACCGCCCACAAGATGGAGGCGTTCAAAAAGCGTGACCTGTTCCTGGACATACACGGCGTTGTTGGAACGGTCGGCGCTGAGGGATGTGGTGTCGAAGTAGACCGTCTCCTGCGTGTAGTCTTCTTGGTCCCGTTCGTAACCCACCGTGAAGACGGAAGCCACGTTGGGCGAAAACCTCCACGAAAGATTGGCATGATAGTCCAAAGTGGTTCGCGCCTCGTTGTACTTGCCGAAGGAGTCGGCATAATCGGCGGGTTCGTTGTACGGATCCACATTGCGGCGCCGATTTTGATGGTAGCCCACGCTGAACACGTTTTCCCACCAGGGCGTGCTCTGCACGCGGGCGGACAGCCCCACCAGGGCGTTCTGTTCCTTTTGGGTCTGGTCGGGGTCCAAGGGGGAATACTTGTCCCCGGTGCTTTCCGTGGGATATTCATACCGGCTGTCCGTCAGGCGGCCGGTGAGAGTCACTTCCCACGTGTCTTTCGGGTAAAAATCGAATCGCGTGCTGAAGGTATTGTTCCAATAGTCATTGTTGACTTTGAGGATGCCTCCGTCGTCGATGCGACCGTAAGCGGCGGAATACCCGAAACGGTCCGTGCCGCCCGATACCCGCACCTTTTGTTCCCCCAGATAGCGGCCGCGATCCGATCGCACTCCGTGGGCCGTGGACACCTCAACGGCGGCGGGGCCGGAGCCGGATTTGGTGAAGATGTGGACCACAGCGCCGATGGCGTCGGATCCGTAAAGGGCGCTCTGAGGGCCTCGAACGATTTCGATGCGCTGGATGTTGTCCGTGGAGAGATTCTCCCAATAGAAATCACCGCCGCCCAGGTTCACCTGAACGCCGTCGATGAGCACCATGGTGTAGTTCGGTTCGCCGCCGCGCGGGAACACGACCGTCTGAGAGCCGGGGGCCCCGAACCGAAGGGTCTGAAACCCGGCCACATCGCGGAGCAGTTCCGCCACGTCTGAAGCCCTCCGCGCCCGAATTTCCTCTTCCGTGATCACTGTGGACGACACACCGAGCATTTGGGCGGGGACGGCCGTGCGCGTCGCCGTCACGATGACATCGCCCGCCGTCCACACTGGGGCCTCCTCGGCGCCGGCCCGGACCGACCCAAACCAGCATGCCAAAACTACGGCTCCCCCGACAAGCCATCGATTCCCCCTTCGATCCATGGACCTCCTCCCTTTGTGCGGAATCCTTCAGACCATGTGGGGGCCCGCAACCACATGCTTGCCATAAAAAAACCCGGGTTCCTCAAGAACCCGGGATCTCCCTTTTTCATCCGGCGGTTTCTCACGGCCCCGCACCCCCCTCCCCGAGGGCACGGCCGAACTTGCATGTCGCAGGCAGGTCTTCTGACTCTCGGATCATCCTACCGGCTGCGCCTTCCCGCCTCCGCATGGAAGGCAGTGGCTGTGGAGCAGCTTTCGTTCCCGATTACAGCGGCGGGCCCGTTCCCGACTTGCACGGGATTCCCTTTTAAGCCTTGCGGCGCCTGCGCATCGCCTTGCTACCAAGCGGGCCTTCGCCTGTCAAGATGGTATTCAATTCACGCAGCATTTTCGCATGAGGATGATTTCCACGGCCTTTAGGTCCAGTCCCTTTAATTGAGTCCTTACCTTTTCGGGGGGCCTTTCAACAGCCTTCATGGCCGCACCCCATGTCACTGGGGAGGGGGGCCGAAGGCGTGTTCGGGGCCTGGAAAGGCGCCCGATTCCACCTCATCGCAGTAGCGGCGCACGGCTTCGTAGAGTCTTCGGCCCAGCTGGTCGTATTGCTTGACGAACCGGGGGACGAACCGGTCGAAGAGCCCCACGAGATCGTGCACCACCAGGACCTGGCCGTCGCAGGCGGCGCCGGCGCCGATCCCGATGGTGGGGATGGGGACGGCCTCCGTAATCCTTTGGGCCACGGTGGCCGGAATGGCTTCCAAAACCAGGCTGAAGCAGCCCGCCTGGGACAGGGAGACGGCATCGTCCACCAGCCTTTTCGCCGCTTCCTCGCCCTTTCCCTGCACTTTGAAGCCCCCCAGCATGGCGATGCTCTGCGGGGTCAAGCCCAGATGGCCCTGCACCGGGATGCCGGCTCCCACAATGGCTTCAACCTGCTTGATCACCGCGGCGCCCCCTTCGAGCTTGACGGCCTGAGCCCGCCCTTCCTTCAGGAATCGGCCGGCGTTTTCCACCGCCTGGGCGACGCTCACCTGGTAAGACAAAAAAGGCATATCGCCGATGACAAGGGCCCGCTGCGCGCCTCGAGCCACAGCCCTCGTGTGGTGGAGCATCTCTTCCATGGTGACCGACAAGGTGTCTTCATGCCCCAGCATGACCATGGCCAAGGAATCTCCCACCAGGATCATGTCCACCCCGGCGCGGTCGACCCACAAGGCCGTGGAATAATCGTAGGCGGTAAGCATGGTGAGTTTCTTTTTGCCCTTGGCCGCCATGATCCCCGGAACCGTCACCTTCGGTTCCCCTTTAACCGGTGGGCTTTGCCCCGTGCTCTCCGTCGCCATAGGTCAGCTCCCTGATTTTCACCAACTGCGTCAAAGTCCAGTTGACGGGGGCCGCAAGACCGAGCCTTCGGGCCGAGCGGACCACGGCCCCGTTGATGGCCTCGATTTCCGTCGGCCGACGCCCCTCCACGTCTTGCCGCATGGACGATCGATTGGATGCGGTGGCTTCGGCCACGGCCAAGACACGCTCCGTCATGTCCTCGGGCAGGGCGATCCCTTCGGCCCGGGCGACGGCCACGGCTTCGGAAACGGCCGCTTCGCAAAGCCTTCGGGCCGGATCCAGAGCAGCCACGCTGCCGTTGTCGATCCCGCACAAAGCGGTCACGGCGTTTATCCCCACGTTGACGCAGAGCTTATGCCACAGAAGATCCCGAATATCGGGACGATAGGCGGCTTCAAGGCCTGAAGCGGAAAAAAGATGCAAAAGCTCCGCGATCCCGTTCGGGGGCGATCCCGAAAGGCTTCCAAAGAAGGTAGGACCCACGCCCCCGTGGCGCACGAGGCCCGGGGCGAGTTTCGTCGCCCCTTGGGCCGTCACCCCGACAAGGACTCGGTCCCCGCCCACGAGGCGCGAAAGGATTTCGGCGTTTCCCATGCCGTTTTGAAGGCTGAGAAAAAGAGTGCGGGGGCCGACGGATTGGGGCGAGACGAGTCGCAGGGCCTCTTGCGTAGCGTAGCTTTTGACCATGACGAGGATAAGATCGGCAGGCGGATCCCACGCCATCGGCTCGCAAGAAGCCTCCAGCCGAAAGGTTTTTTCCTCGCCGCTGAGTTCCTTCAGGCGCAAGCCGTGGGTGCGGATGGCCGAAACATGGACGGCATCCACATCCAGCAGAAAAACCGGGGCTCCGGCGGCCGCAAAGCGCGCCCCGAAAAGACTTCCCATGGCCCCGGCCCCGACGATCATGACCCGCATCATCGCCGTTCCTTCCCTTTGAAAATGAAGCCCGCGGTTCCTGCGGAGCTTATCAAAACGCCTTCCGCAAGATTCATCATGGAGGCTGGTTTTCTTCCACTGCATCGTCGTCCATGCCAGATTGGCATAGATCCTTTCGCGGGGCAAGGGCTCGGGACCTTTCGGGCTCTATGCCGATTCTCGGTCTTCGATCAAACCGGCGACACGCTTCGCAGGCAGGAGGCGCCGCAGGAATTGTGCAGCCATCCTTTCAAAGGGGATCGTGCCGACCCTTGGACCAAGTTTTAAGAGCTATGAGTCCCCTTTGGGTAGCGATCTATAACCGGTGGGCGAGGTAAACCCTTTGCCAGGGCCGATCATCCAATAGGGTGTCACGGGCGAATCCTTTATGGGGAGGATTGGAGATGAAAAAGATCCTGATCCTGGCTTTGCTGATTCCGGCAATGATCGTGGTTTGGGCCGTTCCGGCGGCACAGGCTCACAAACCGAAACACCATCGCCATGACGTTTACCACTACGGCCCGCCGCCGTGCCCGCCGCCCGCGGTGGTCCATCGCTATTATCCATACGCCGGGTACCGGCATGTGCCGCCTCCGCCGCCGCCCCGAAGAGTCGACGTGTACCACCATCACTATTCGTGCTATCCTTACTGCGGATATTATCCGGCTCCGCGAGGGCCTTACGTTGGCGGCTACGTGGGCGATGCCGGATGGTCCTTGATTTTCGAGACGGGCGGCCGCTGGTAGAACGTCTCCCACGGCGGCTCGTTCGCGCATGATGGACCGCTCACGGAAGGCGTTTCTGTGACTCAAAACATGGTGCCGCCGTCTCCCGACGACGCGCCGACACCCGGCGAAACCCCCGAGGCCCGCAACAAGGGCAACGGGGCCGACCCGGGCGGCGATGAATTGGGGCTCATTCTCAAAGCCCAAGCCGGCGACCCGGGCGCTGTCGACGCCCTCATCGCCGCCTACCAACCCATGGTCTTCGCCGTGGCCTATCCCCTGTGCGGGTTCGATCGCGACGAGGCCATGGATGTGACGCAGGAGACCTTGATCCAGGTTTTTCGAAAGATCGGCCAGTTCGAAGGCCGTTCGTCCCTCGGGGCCTGGATCCGCCGCATCGCCGTCAATACGAGCCTGCTCGCCTTGAAACGAAAGAGGCGACGGCTCCAGTTCATCATCCCGTGGCGGCTTTTCGAAAAGAACGAGGACGATGAACGGCCCTTCGACATGCCCGGGGACGACGGCGCCGGGGGGGACGACCCCCTGGAAGCCCTTTCGGCCAAAGAATTCCGCCGGGATGTGCGCAAGGCCATGGAAGGCCTTTCGGAAAAGCAGCGGACCGTTTTCGTCCTCAAGGTGTTTGAAGAAATGACCATCACGGAAATCGCCGACATGACGGGCATGGCCATCGGCACGGTCAAAACCCATCTCTTCCGCGCCACGCGCGCCGTGAGGGACCGCTTGACGGCCATGGGCTACGGCTCGGATTCCGGGGGGATGACGCCATGAAAGGATGCAAGGACTTTGAAGAAGCTCTCATCCTGGACGTGTTGGGCGAGCTGGATCTGAAACGGCAGCCCCACTGGGCGGCACACGCGGCCTCTTGTGCCGCATGCCGCGCCGAACGGGAACGCCTTGCTCGAATGATGCATGACGTGAAAGCCGCCTCCAGCCCGGAGTCTCTCAGCCCGACGGAAGCCGAACGAATGAACGCCCGCATCCGGTGGGCCCTGAGCAACGCCGGTAGAGCCGCCCACCGTGAACGGAAAACGCCGTTCTGGAAAGGCTTTGGCCCCAAGCCGGCATGGGCCTTCGGTATCCTCGTGTGCCTTGTGCTTGCCGTGAGCGGCGTGCACTGGAAAGGCCCGTTCAAAGGGACTCCCGAGGCCGACCGTCCACCAACGGTCCTGGCGCCTCAAGCCCCGGAACTATCCGATCGGGCCAAAAGCGAAGAAGCCCGTTCTTCAGCGTCGACTGTTTCGGATCAGAAACTGGCCGCTGTGACGCCGTCAGCTTCCGAGATCGAAGCCGACCTTCCGGAACAAGACCGGGAAATCCTTGAAAACCTCGACTTTCTTAAAGAGCTGGACACCATTAGAAAACTGGTCCATGTGGTGGACCAAGACTCAGATGAACCTTCACCGCCGGATGCGTCGGATTCGGCCCATCAGCCCACGTCGCTGGATCCTCGGGATTCGTCCTATGCGTGAGACCGCCCTCATAAAGCTCGGCAAGAAATGCATGAGAGCGGTTGCGGCGGTCATCGCCTTCGCCTGCCTCTTCGGCGCGGTCTCGGGAAAGCCGGACCCGGCGGGGGCGGCTCCCTTGCCCCGGAAATCCCAGGGGATGATCGCGGCTCCCAAAGCCGGCGCTCCGGCTCGGCCTTGGCCCATGCTCTTCGCCAAAAGGCCCGAAGGTCGAGAAGACGGATACGCGCCTTTTGCATGCCCTCGGGATCGCCGCGACGCGCCTCCCCAGTACCAAGAATGGCAGTCCATGCCCCCTCAGGAAAGAGACGCCCTGAGACGGCGCATGGAAGAGTACCGTAAACTTCCTCCCCAGGAACAAGAACTTTACCGGCAGCGCTATCGCCAGTGGCAGCAGATCCCTCCGGAAGATCGACGGCGTATCGAATCCGACATCCAGAGGTGGAACGAACTGTCGCCGGCCCAACGGGAGGCCATCCGGAGACTCTTCAACAGGTAGACGGGGCCGACGATGAAGGTGCTACGGGCTCCCCGCATGGAACGCTGTATTGGATGTTATTCCTGCGCCCTGGCGTGCGCCAGGCTGGTGCACCGATGCCTTTCCTGGAAGCACTCGGGAATCCGCATCCGCAGTTCGGGAGGCCTCAGTACGGGCTTTGACGCCCAACTGTGCCTTGCGTGCGACCCGGCCCCCTGTGTCGCGGCATGTCCTACCGACGCCTTTTCCCAAAGGCCCGGAGGCGGCGTGAAAGTCACGCGAAGCGCCTGCATCCGATGCGGCGCGTGTTCTGAGGCCTGCCCGGTGGAAGCCGTGTGGATGGACCCCGAAACCCACGAACCCATCGTATGCATTCACTGCGGCCGCTGCACGGCCTTCTGCCCTCATGACTGCCTGGAAATGGTGGAAGTGGGCGCAGGCGGACAAAGCTCCAAGGAAAACGCCCGATGAAAGAGTCCTTCCGCGTCCTCGTCGTGGATTTGGAAACAGGCCGTGGGAAGCCCGCGGATTTCGGCGGCCCTCAGGAGCATCTCGGGGGAAGCGGTTTAGCGGCGGCCCTTTTCGAAGCCTACGGCGACCCGTCGGCTCCCTGGGACGATCCGAGGCAACCGCTCATTTTTGCCGTCGGTCCCCTGACGGGCTATTTTCCTCTTATGAGCAAGGTTGTCCTGGGGTTCAAGTCGCCGTATCACGACCAGTACGCGGAAAGCCACGCCGGCGGGCGCCTGGCCCTGGCGCTGCGTTTTTCCGGCTATGACGCGCTGGTCGTTCGGGGGGTGGCCCCCAGGCCGACGGGGCTCAGCCTGGGTTATCGCGAATGCCACCTGTGGGACGCCCATTACCTTTGGGGTATGGACACTTTCGCCACGGGGAAATGGGTCCGAAAAATCCATCCCGGCGGAAGCGGCCATCGAAGCATCCTGCGCATCGGGCCGGCAGGGGAAAACCAAGTCCCTTGTGCGGCCATCAACGTGGACACTTACCGGCATTTCGGGCGGCTGGGCGGGGGAGCCGCCATGGGCCGAAAGCGGCTCAAAGCCGTTGTCGTCTCTGGGGACACGAGCGCTCCCGTTCCGGAATCCAAAGCCTATGCGGCGCTCTACAAGAGCGTTTACCAGGAGGCCGTGGCATCCCCCGTGATGCGCAAATACCACGACCTGGGCACGCCGGAAAACATCTTGCCCCTGAACGCCTTGAAAGCTCTGCCCTGGCGGAATCTGCAGGCCACCCATGACCCGCAGGCCGAAGCCATCTCCGGCGAGCGCTTCGCCCGAGAGCTGCTCCTGCGACAGACGGCCTGCGCCGGTTGCCCGGTGGGTTGCATCCACATCGGCCTCTTGCGGGAACGCTTCGGCGAAGAACACGAATACCTGTACCGACAGGTGTCCTACGACCACGAACCGCTGTTTGCAGCCGGGCCCATGCTGGGCGTCACCGATCCGGGACAGGTGCTGCATCTTCTGGAAACCATGGAACGGTTCGGCCTGGACGCCATCAGCGCGGGGGTCTGCCTTTCCTGGGCAACGGAAGCTTTGGAACGGGGCACGGTCAGCGAAAAGGAAACCCTGGTGCGGCTCCGCTTCGGGGAAGCGGACGCATATCACCACGCTGTGGAACATTTGGCGCGGGGCACCAACGACTTCTACCAGGCCTTGGGCCGAGGGGTCCTTTCGGCGGCGGCCTGTTATGGCGGCACCGACTTCGCCTGCGTGCTCGGCCAAGAAATGGCGGGGTACGCCACGGGGGAAGTGTTCTTCGTCTCCCAAGCCTACGGCTTTCGCCATTCCCATCTGGACAGCGCCGGCTACGCTTTCGACCAGAGCACCCCCGAAAAGGATGTGGACAAAGCCCTCGCTTTTCTCCTCGATGAAGAACGCCGGCGGGTGGCCCTCACCTGCATGGTGTCCTGCCTGTTCGCCAGAAAGCTCTATCCCGAAAACCGCCTTCAGGAAGCTCTGGACGTCTTGGGCTACTCCCAAGCCGCACAAGATCTGGAAAATCTCTCGGAAAAGGTGCGCTGCGCTCGATGGCGTCTTCGCTTTCGCACGGGATTCGACCCCGACCGCGTGACGGTGCCCCGGCGGTTTTATGAGCTCACCACATGGAAAGGCCCCATTGACGGCACCTTCATGGAAAGCCTCGCCGCCGCTTACCGTGGTGCGCTCCGACGGCTCGCCGCCCCCACAGCCTCGGGGCCCGAGCTAAAGACCTAACGAACTTCCCCCCGGATCTTTCGTCCCTCTTCCCCTGAAAAGGGAAGATCTCTGTAAAGATCGAGCTCAGGGCGCCTGATGCCTGGACGTTCACCTTTCGTTGTCGCACCCGGCGCCATGCAAATGTCGGTGGGAATGAACGGGGAGAAATGGTCGGAGCCGAAAAGACAATCCGCTGCCACCCCTTCCCGATGTCCTTGACTCCGGGGGAGAAGGCCGAGCAGAGAACGGCGACGCCCGAAAAGTCCTACGGGAGCGGCTCCCCTTCGTAGGCCTCCACGGCGGCGCGGAGCCGCTCGGGAACCGGCACGGGGCGGCGGCCTCCTTTTTCCACCGCCACGGCCACAATCCGGCCCGTGCTGATCAAGGCATCGGTATCGGCTTTGTAGATGGCGAACTGGAAGGTGAAACTCGTTCGGCCGATGTGCGTGATCCGTGCATGGACGTTCAGAACCTCGTCGAATCGGGCGCTCCCCTTGTAGGTGCATTGGGCTTCCACGTAGAAAAAATCGAAGCCGTCGTCCAGCATGGCGTCGTAGCCGTAGCCGACGGCTTTGAGGTAGTCCGTCAGGCCTTGATCGAAGTAAACGAGATAATTGGAAAAGAAGACATGGCCCTGGGCGTCGGTGTCCGCATAGCGCACCCGAACGGGGGTAAAGAATTTGTATTTTTCGCTCATGGACGGCTCCTATAACCCGTGCAGGACGTGCTCTCCCGGATGTGCGGACCGGGCGTCTCCTTGGGAAAAAGTTTGGACCAGCCGAGAACGTATCATGCACCCCATGCGCCTGGGGAAAAACTGTCCAGAGCACCCGTCTAGCATAAACTGAGGCGGGCTGTCGACAATTGACGTTTCTTCGGCGTTCGCTGATGCTGTCAGCCAATCCTGTGCACCAATTTTGGCTCCGCATCGTAGGTGTGTTCTTTCTTGACGTCCAGTGCCGAAGAATGGGGGCGGTGCGGAAGTTTCATTAGCGAGTCATGTCCACAATAGGTTCGACGCCCCGGACCCGCTCATGTTACAAGACAGTTAATTCATTCCCGAGCCTCAGAGAAAGCTTCCTTCGGTCCCGTGCGGAAACGGCGCGGTCTTGCCGCGTTTTTTCGCACCCTTTCCCGGGCATCGGCCCTACAAGGAGGACTAGCCATGGCTTACCCGTTTCGCAATCTCGTGTTTGAAGGCGGCGGCATGAAGGGCATCGCCTACGTGGGCGCGCTCCAGGTCTTGGAAGAAAAAGATATCCTGTCCCGAATCCTCCGAGTCGGGGGCACCTCGGCAGGGGCCATCACCGCCGTTATGGTGGGACTGAATTACAGCCCGGCCGAAATCTGGGATGCGGTGAGTTCCATGGACTTCGGCACGTTCATGGACGACGATTTCGGCGTCGTGCGGGACATGAACCGGCTCATCCACGAATTCGGTTGGTACAAAGGCAACGCCTTCCGCACCTGGATCGGGGA
This sequence comes from Desulfosoma sp., assembly GCA_037481835.1. Taxonomy (GTDB): domain Bacteria; phylum Desulfobacterota; class Syntrophobacteria; order Syntrophobacterales; family DSM-9756; genus Desulfosoma. The sequence continues at coordinate 39,140 of JBBFKW010000009.1, forward strand.
CGTCATCGCCCGAAAGACCGGAAACCCCAACGCCACATTCCTCCAAGTGCAGCAGCAAAAGAGCGCCAAAGGTTTCCGGGACATGTACTTTATGGGCACCAACATCTGCACCCATTTTTGCGAAGTCTTTTCGCACGAACACACGCCTCGGATGTGCGTGGCGGACGCCGTCCGCATTTCCATGTCCATCCCCCTGTTTTTCACCTGCCGTCGAAGCCCCCGGGGCGACGTCTATGTGGACGGCGGCGTGCTCGACAATTACCCCATCAAGATCTTCGATCGCATGCGGTATCTGGATCCGGCCGTGGCGGACATCCACGGCCGCATGACGGACTATTACCGCCGGCACAACACCAGCTTGAAGCGCAGGGGGATCGAGGTGAGTCCCTATGTCTACAACAAGGAAACCCTGGGCTTTCGGCTGGATTCGGCGCGCGAAATCGCCGTCTTCCGAGACCAGGCGGAACCTGTGCCGGAAACCGTGGACGATTTCTTTTCCTACTGCTTCAACCTGCTCCAGACCCTCCTCAACGCCCAGTCCAACACCCACCTCCACAACGACGACTGGCAGCGCACCATCTACATCGACACCCTCGGCGTAAAAACAACGGACTTCAAGATATCCAAGGCGCGAAAGACCGCCCTCGTCCAGTCGGGCCGAAAAGGCACCGAGACCTACTTCGCCTGGTACGACGACCCGGCGAGTAATCCCGTAAACCGCCCGAACTGAGAAGAAGCCATCATCTGCGGACCCGTCGGGGTCCCGCAACCCTGAAACAACGGGCCGGCTCCGGCCCGTGCGGGCACGGCAGGCCTTATCGCGCACGGGCGTGCACAACTCCTCGTCAAGCAACCGAGCCGCCGACCATCCATCGGCAAGGAAGGCCATACGCCATGGCTCAATGAAGCACGAAGGGCAACCGATCCGGAGCCGCCGATGGATGTGGGGCTTGACTTTTGGCGAGCCTTGGTCATTGTGTGCGGGAATCCCTGAGAAAAGGAGGTTCCCGCCATGGCACAAAATCGTCGGTACCGTGCGCTCTTTTCATCGGACTGGAGTGAATGCCTGGCTCCCAGCGGTCCTTTCGACTGTATTTTTTTCAATTATCCCGACTTGAAAGACCCACTCATCGCGGTTTTTCGCCAATATACGTCCAATGTGATCACGCTCGGGGAAGCCATCGGGCGCATTGAGGCCCTCATGCCCGGCCCCGTCACCGAAGCCATGATGGACGTCTATCTGGACGCCGCCTACGGGACTTACCCGGGAGCCGCTGAATTCATCCGCTGGTGCGGCGACAACGACATCCTTTTCATGCTGAACACCACGGGCATGAGGGGCTATTATCAAAGAGTGCTGGCCAAAGGGCTGCTCCCTTCCGTGCCCGCTCTGTCCGCCCACCCCTTCATCAGCTACCCGGAAAGGTCCAGCGATCCCGAAATCTTCCTTCCCCTTTACGAAATCCAGGACAAGGCCGCCAATTCCGCCGCAGTGGCGGAAAAGTACGGTATTCCGGCGGGGCGTATCATGGTCATGGGAGACAGCGGCGGCGACGGGCCCCATTTCGCCTGGGGCGCTCAAGTCAACGCCCTCCTTATCGCCAGCCGCCCCAAAGCCTCCCTGGAAAAGTATTGCGCCGATCGGGGTATTGCCATCCACCACCGCATCGGCACCGCCGGGGAACCGCACAAGGCGAACTTCATGGACATGGTGGATTGGGTCGAAAGCTACCTCGCAGCCAGTGAACGTCAATAACTTTAGATCGTGCCCTGGGCGCGGAGGCGTTGCAGGTCCGACGGGCCCAAGCCCAAGAGCCGACCGTAAACGGCCTCGTTGTCGGCTCCAACGGGACGGCACACCCACTTGATCCGCGGTGGAGTGCCCGTCATTTTCCACACGGGGCCCTGAAGGGACAGTTCCCCGTAGACCGGGTCCTGGATTTTTCGGAACACGCCCCGATCCCACCAGTTTTGTTCTTCGAAGGTCTGAGAAGGCCGGCACACCTTGCCCGTCACCACGGCGGCCGCCCGGCCTTCCTTCTCGGCGATGGCTTCGCCCACCTTGTCGATCACCTCATCCACGGTGTATTGCAGGCTCCATTCCTCCAAGATCCGCTGCAGGGCTTCTTCGCTCTCATAGCTCGTGCGCTTCATGAAGGTGGAAAAGCGGGGATCCTGGGTGAGCTCGGGTCGGCCGATGATTTCCATGAGAGTGGCGAAGGCTTCTTCGTTATAGGCGGCCATGAAGGTATAGCCGTCCTTGCACTGGATAAAGGTGTAAGGAAACACGGAGGGATCGTAATTGCCGAGTCGCTCCTTGACGCCCCCGCCCATGTGATACCAGCCCAAGTTGTAGTCGATGAATTTCATGATGCATTCGGCGCCGGACACATCCACCATCTGCCCCCTGCCGGACTGCTGCCGGTAAAGGAGCGCGGCCAGAATCCCGTAGGCGGCGAAGAGCCCTTCGGCGTACCAGCCGTACCAGCTGCCTGTTTTGGTGGGCACCGCGTGGGGCGATCGATCCGCGTCTTCCGGTTCCCCGTTGATGTAGATCAGGCCGGAATAGGCCTGGTTGGCGATTTCGGATGCTTGGCGGCCTTCACGGGCCTTCGGGCCGAATTGGCCGTAGGTGTGCAAAGCGGCATAGATCAGTCGGGAATTGATGTCCCGAAGCTGTCGATACCCAATGCCCAGGGTGTCCAAGAAACCCGGTTCGAAGGTTTCGATGATCACATCGGCGTGAGCGGCGAGTTTTTTGAAGATTTCCCGACCTTCGTCGACTTCCAGGTCCAGGGTGATGTGGTGCTTGTTTCGGCCCTCCGCCAAGTAGGCCAAGCCTGTGTCGTGGTGCATCAAGCCGAAGGGGCTGAATTCCCGGGCAGGATCGCCCCCCGGGGGCTCGATGCGAATCACACGGGCGCCTAGTTCCGCCAAAACGGAAGAGGCCGTCAGGCCGCCGAAACTGGCGTAGCTCACATCCAAAACAAGAAGGTCGTCCAAAGCTTCGGAAGACCGGGCGGCAACCCTAGGATCGGAATGGGCTTTGGCCCATTCAAACCAGGACATCGTCTTGTCGTCGTTCATGGCATACCCTTTCCAAGATCTCGCAATCTCAATGAAAGTCCAACCGATAACCCTCGACGCGAACAAAGCTCTTTGACGTCAAAAGATGCGGCCTCGCTGCCCGTCCCAGTCGTCCGGAGGTTTGGCGCCGATGCGGTCCGCCCACGCGCCGACGATCCCTTCGTCCTCGAGAGCTTTGACGGCTTCGGAATCGAGGCCTAAAAGATTTCGGAAAACGTAGTCGTTGTGAAACCCTACGGGTTTGGCGATCCACCGCATGCGCCCCGGCGTTTCCGAGAATTTGGGGCCCGGGCCGTATTCCACCACCGGCCCGTAGAGCGGGTCTTCGAACTCCCAGACAGCCTTGCGAAACCTCAGGTGCTCGTCATCGTAATGGTCCCGTGCCGAAGCAACGCGCTGAGCCGAAAAGCCGTGCCGCCGGCCGGCATCTTCCACCTGTCGGACCGTGCATCCGGCAACCCAGCGGGACAGGCGTGCGTAGATCTTTTCCTGGTTTTCATCCTTGAGGCGCCCTGAAAGGCTCTCCATTTCCGCGTCGTCCTGAAGCTCATCGGCTTCCATGGCGTCGCACAAGCCCTGGAACGAGCCGTCATCCACGGCCGAGACGGCCACGAACCCGTCCTTGGCGCGGAAGACGCCGGACGGCACCATGGCCACATCCACGTTGCCCACCCGCCGTCTTTCCTTGCCGAAGAGGCTCCACAGGAGCCACGTCCAGTCCTGAATGCGGATGAGGCTTTCCCCTTGGGAGACATCAATCATTTGACCCGAGCCGGTTTTGTTGCGGGCGTAAAGGGCGGCGAGGATCCCCAGGGTGGCGAAGAGAGCGCCGGTGTAGTCGCCGATCCAGATGCCGATCTTGAGCGGGGGGCGGCCCGGGAAGCCCGTCGTGGCCGAAAAGCCACTCATGGCCTGCGATGTGGCGTCATAGGAAGGCCTGTCCCGGTAAGCGCTCCATTGCCCGAACCCGCTGTTGGCCTGGTAAACGAGCCTGGGATTGACCTCTTTCAGTTGCCGGTAGCCCACGCCCCAGCGGTCCATGGTGCCGGGCCGGAAGTTTTCCACCAGGACGTCCGATCGGGCCACGAGCTGTTTGAGGAGTTCGGCCCCTTTGGGTTTTCGAATGTCGATGGCCACGTGATACTTGTTGTGGTTCATGTGCGTGAAGGCGGGGGATATGTTTTTGTAGAAAAAACCTCGAGGGGCCACGTAACGCATGAGGTCCCCTACGCCGGGCAGTTCGATCTTGATGACCTCAGCCCCCAGATCCGCCAGAAGGTCCGCCGTCACCGGGCCGAAAACCCGGGTGCACAGTTCCAGCACGCGGATGCCCTTAAGGGCTTCCGGTTTGGCGAAAACATTGTCGGGGTCGAACAGTTTTTCCGTCCAGTCGAAGTAGTTTTCCGCGTCCATGTGTCGCTCCTTCGAGGGGTCAATGGGTTGTCCCGTGGAGGCGAGCCGGGGCGGCGCCTCTGTATTTCCCGCGGCGCCCCGGGCTCTACGGCTTCGCCCCTTCGGAACGATGCCCGCCGCGGCATGAACCCGCCCCCGGCTTGACCCGGTGGGCTACAGGTGCGGGGTGCCGTGGGCCGGCCGTTCATTCCCGGGGCGGTGCCCCGGGCTGGAATCCTACGCCCCTTCGGGGCTCATTGGGGTAAGGCGCTTTCCTTACGGTTCTTTTACGGTCAGCGCACCCACATCATGACGAGTTTCACCAGAGCCGGGGTGACCAGGGCCGTGGCAATGCCGTTCAGGCAAATGGCAAGGCCGCCCGCGGCCCCCTGCGCTTCCCCCTCTTCCACCGCCCGGGCCGTGCCGATGCCGTGGGAGGCCGCCCCCATGGCCAGGCCGAAAGCCACGGGATTGCGCACCCCACACAACCGAAGGACTCCCGGGCCGATGACCGCCCCCAAAATGCCCGTCGCAATGACAATGGCCGCCGTAAGCGGCGGGATTCCCCCGATCTTTTCTGCAATGCCCATGGCGATGGGCGTGGTCACGGATTTTGGGGCCATGGAGGCCACCACGGGCGCCGAAGCACCCAGAAAAGCTGCCGTCCCGGCGGCGCTCAGCACCCCCACGACCGCCGCCACGAGGATGGAAAGCCCGATGGCGAGGCCTCGCTTGCGGATTTCTTCCAGCTGCAAATACAAGGGCACCCCCAAGGCCACCACGGCGGGGCCGAGAAAGAAGCTGATGATCTGTCCACCCTGGAAATAGTCTTCGTAGCGGATGCCCGAAAGGGTCAAAAAGGCCATAAGCCCGAGGATGGCCAGGAGCACGGGGTTGAGCCAAAAGTACCGGAATCGCACATAAAGGCGCTGCGCCCCGTAAAAGGCCACAAACGTGATGAAGACGGAAAAAGCTTTGCCGCTGAAAAAAGCCATCACGAGCGCTCCAACTTTTGCATGACCCAGCCGACCCCCACGAGCACCGCCAGGGTGCTCACCACATAGGCCACAACGATGGGCACCCATTCCCGGGACAAGAGGTCCAGGTAAAGCACAAGGCCCACCCCCGGAGGCACAAAGAAAAAGGCCATGTTTTGCACCAGGAGGTCCGCGGCGGGCTTGACGCTTTTTACATCCACCCAGCCTCGGCACAGGGAAAAGGTGAGCAGCATCATGCCGATGACGTTGCCGGGGACGGGAAGGGACAGGGCGAAACTCACCCCGTCTCCCAACGCCAGAAAGAAGAAGAGGATACACAGACTCCGGATGAGCATGACCCTACGGCGCCTTGCGCGATCTAAAAAATTCCAGCACGAACCCGATGTGGCGCCTCATGGCGTTGAGCGCCCCTTCGCTGTCCCGATGCCGTATGGCTTCGTATATGGCGGTGTGTTGCTCCACGATGCGCGAAAGGTTTCCCGGTTCTTCGTAAAGCTTTTGGAGATTCATGCGGATGCCGAAAAAGAGAAAATCGTAGAGGCTTCGCATCACCTTGATGTGCACGGGATTTCGAGTCGCGTAGGCAATGGCCATGTGAAAGGAAATGTCCGGCTCATGGCCGATCCCCCCCTCGGCAATGTCCTCCTTCATGGCCTCCAGGCTGGTTCGCAAGTGTTCCATATCGCGATCGTCGGCCCGCAAGGCGGCCAGAGCCGCCGCCGTGCATTCCAGTCCCAACCGCACTTCCAGGATGTGTTCCAAGGTCACATCCTCCCCATCCATGAACGTGGCCATGGGGTTTTCGTGCAGCGGGTCCAGGCTCCTGACGAACGTCCCCTGTCCGTGGCGCTGCTCCACAAGGTGCATCACCACAAGCTGGTTGATGGCTTCCCTCACCGTGGGGCGACTCACGTGAAGCTGCCGGGCCAGTTCCCGTTCCGAGGGCAGGCGCTCTCCCGGTTTGAGAAACCCACGGTAGATGAGTTCCGTCAGCTGCTGCGCCACTTCATCGGCGATGCGCTTGGGCTTGACGGGTTTTACGGGAAGGACGGTCACGGTCCCAGAGCCTCCGCGTACAGTTCGATGGCATGCCGCACCTGCACGGCATCCCCGGCCTGGGAGAGCCGATCGTGCAACTGGATCATGCAGGCGGGACACCCCGTGGCCACGACCCGGGCGCCCGTAGCCGCCACCATGTCCCGCTTCCTGCGCCCGACTTGGGACGAAAGGTCGTAATGTTCCAGGCTGAAACTGCCCCCGAGGCCGCAACACCAGTCCGATTGGGCCATTTCCACGAGGCGGATGTGCCCGTTGGCCCGAAGGAGCGCCCTCGGTTCGGCGAAAACGCCCAGGGATTTTTTCAGGTGACACGGGTCGTGATAGGTCACGACGACGGCATCCGCACGGGGCGTCGCCGCTTCGGGGTGGATCTCCAGGCGTCTTACAAGAAATTCATGGATGTCCATGGTCTTTTCGCTCAAAGCCCGGACGCGCTCGACCACGGCGGCGCCGTCTTCGGAAAAAAGAACCGGCCAGACCTTGCGGATGGTGGACGTGCACGTGGCGCAGGACGTCACGAGGACATCGAAGCGATGGGCGGGGAATCGCTCCAGGTTGTGGCGCACGAGCTTTTTAAAGGTCACCATGTCCCCCGAAGAGGCCGCGGGAATGCCGCAGCAGGCCTGGTTGTCGGGAAGATACACGCCGACTCCGTGTTTCTGGAGCACTTTCAGGGTGGCGTGGGCGACGGAGGGAAAAATCTTATCGATGAGGCATCCGACAAAAAGGGCGACCTTCAGGCCGGACGGGCCCGGCGGGCTGTCCAGGCCGGGCAGATCGGCGTGAAACGGTTTGGGCGCCAGCGGCTTGATGTGCCGCTCTCCGAGAAGCGGGGTCGTGAACCGGGCGCACGATGTGCCCAAGACCTCGTTGGCCGGCTTGGTGAAAAGCTCCTGAAACCGGGCGCCCCATTCCATGAAGGTGTCGAAAAAGGCCGGGTTGGCCAACATGCCGCGGAGGATGAGCTTTTTTAACGGCGAAAGCCCCATGTAACCCGCCAGGATGGCGCGGGCTTTGAGGAAAATGTCCAGGACCTTTACGCCGCTCGGGCAATTGGCCGCACAGGAGCCGCACAGGAGGCAGCGGTTGAGCCTTTCCGAAACCCCCTTGGGGTCCCGGAACATTTCCTTGGAAAGGCCTTCCAAGAGGGCGAGTTTCCCGCGGGCCACGTCGGCTTCCCGACCCGTTTCGGCATAAAGCGGACACACCGCCTGGCACATGCCGCAGCGCATGCACACCACCAGCTGATCTTCCAGTTCCCGCACAAGCCTGGCCAGATCCTTCATGCCGGCCATGTTACGCCTCCCCGATGACCTTGCCCGGATTGAGAATGTTCTTGGGATCCAGGGCCCTCTTGATCCGCCGAGCGTACTCCAGGCTCGCCCGAGTCGTTTCCTTTTCCATGAAAGGCGCCTTGGCCAGGCCGATCCCGTGTTCGCCGGAAAGGGTCCCGCCCATGGCCAAGGCCCTGTCGAAAATCTCTTCCACGGCCCGTTCCACGCGGTGCCATTCTTCCGCGTTTCTGCGGTCGGTGAGGATCGTGGGGTGCAGGTTCCCGTCTCCGGCATGGCCGAAGGTGCCGATGGTGAGGCGGTATTTGGCGGCGATGTCTTGGACCGCCTGGACCATGTCCGGAATGCGGCTCCGGGGAACCGTGGCGTCTTCCAAGACCACGGTGGGCTTGAGCTTGGCCAGGGCGGACAGGGCCGCCCGGCGCGCTTCCCACACCTTGTCCCGCTCCTGGGCCGTCTGGGCCACGCGAAGGCTGCGGGCCCCCATTTTGCGGCAGATCCCCTCCACCTTGGCGGCATCTTCTTCCACCTGGGCCGGGTGGCCGTCCACTTCGATCAGGAGAAGCGCGGCGGCGTCGGTGGGAAGGCCTGCACCGGAAAAGGATTCCACGGCCCGGATGGTGAAATTGTCAAGGAATTCCAGCGTGGCCGGAACGATTTTTTCCGCGATGATGGCCGCCACCGTGCGGGACGCTCCCGATACGGCATCGAAGACGGCCATCATGGATTTTCGATGCTGGGGCTGGGGGATGAGCTTCAAGATGATTTTGTAGATGACGCCCAGAGTGCCTTCCGATCCCACGAGAAGGGAGGCCAGGTTGTAGCCCGTAACGCACTTGACGGTTCGGGACCCCGTTTTCACCACATCGCCGTTGACGTCGAAAAATTCCAACCCCATGACGTAATCGCGGGTGACGCCGTATTTCAGGCCCCGAAGGCCGCCGGCGTTTTCCGCCACATTGCCCCCCAGAGTGGAAACGGCCTGACTGCCGGGATCGGGCGGATAGAAGAGCCCTTGGGCTTCCACCGCCGCGGCGAATTTGGCCGTGATGACCCCAGGTTCCACCACGGCGTAGAGGTCTTCCGTGTTGAGTTCCAGGATGCGGTTGAGGGCGTTGGTGAGGATGACCACGCCGTGGGCTTTGGGCACCGTGCCGCCGCTTAGGTTGGTCCCGGCGCCGCGAACCGTCACCGGCACGGCGTTCTCATTGCACAGCTTGACGATCCGCCCGAGGTGTTCCGCGTCCCGAGGACGCACCACCGCCGCCGGAACCACAGGGTCCAAGACCGCCGCATCGTAGGCGTACACCGCCCGGTCCGCCTCATCGGTAAAGACGTTTTCTTTCCCCACCACTTCTTCCAAGGCTTTGAAGAAACGCACCGGCATCATGGGGTTCTCCTTCGTGCCGCTCCGATCTAGGCCCGCCCTGCGGGCGAGCGCCTCATCCATCCTTTTCGACAGCGGCCTTCCGCGGCGACGGCGGGCGGGGTCCCGAGGGGGATGGCAACTGGTTTGACCACATGACATGTGAACCGCACAAGGTCCGATGGGGCCGTGTCGTTCCGCAGCCTAGCAGGCTCCGTTTCGCTTTTCAAGAACTTTTGTGAACTTTTTCCTTGACACGGTATGGGAGCCTGTGCCAAGTGTGTGGTCAAGCCATCAGCCGGATTGGGATCCATGGCATAGAATGCGTGTCGGCGTGTGCTCCACTTCCTGCGCCTGGGGCGGGTCCAGCCCTCGTGTACCGGCCCATGCGGCGGCCCTTCTCCACCGCTGCGGCCCGCCCCTTACTCCCGCTCGCCCTTCCGCCGCACCCCGCGGCCGCGTCGACAAGGGAATGAATGGGGAAAGGGGGTGAGAGGTGTCCATCGGGGATGGACCCCGGGGCCTCAGGGCGTTTCCAAGTTCCGAGGCGGTCTTTTTCAAGTCTTCAGGTGCGGCGTGCCGACGGCGCGTCATTTTGGAAAAGGAAAACCGAAGGGAAGGAGAAGATGCCATGAAGCGATACGCAACCGTCATGATGGCCTGTGTGCTGACCGTTTTTCTCGCCGTGGGTGTGGCCGTGGCGGCCAAGGAACAGCGCGGCAAATTCGCCGAAGACCCGCGTCACGACATGGCCAAGAAGGTGGATTTCAAGCCGTCCGACAAGACCTTCCGCTGGAAAATGGTCATGCCGTGGACCAAGGGCCTGCTCTTTTACGATATCGCCCAACATTTCGCCGACAGTGTCCGGTTGGCCTCCGCAGGACGTTTGGACATTAAGGTCTTTTCCGCCGACGAATTGGTCCCCGCCATGCAGACCTTCGATGCCGTCGCCCAGGGAACGGCCGAAGTCGGCCACGACTGGCCCGGCTACTGGAAGGGGAAAAACGAAGCCTTCGTCGCCTTTGCCTCCGTGCCCTTCGGTCTGGATGCGGAAGGCTATAATATCTGGCTCTATGAAAAGGGCGGCCTGGCCATGATGCAGGAACTCTACGGCCGATTCGGCCTCCATGCCCTGCCGTGCGGTCAGGTGGGCCAGGAAATGGGGCTGTTCTCCAACAAGCGCGCGACCAAGATGGAAGATTTCAAAGGCCTGCGCGTGCGGACCCCCGGCTGGTACATGGACATTATGAACATGCTGGGCGCCTCCGTGAGCCCCCTCCCCGGCGGGGAAGTCTATCTCGCCTTGGAACGCGGCGTCATCGATGCGGCCGAATTTTCTTCGCCGGCCATCAATTATCCCATGGGCTTTGACGAAGTGACCAAGTATTCCATTCAGCCGGGTGTGCACCAGCCGGGCTGCCAGTGCGCCGTCTTTTTCAACAAGAAGGCGTGGGATGAACTGCCCGAAGATCTGAAATGGATCGTGCAGATCGCCGCCATGGAAACTCAGCTGTGGAGCTACAACTGGGTGAACGCCCTGAACGCCAAAGCCATCCAGGAATTCAAGAAGCGCATCGAATTCGTCCGCATGGACACGGACGCCCTGATCCAATTCCGCAAGACGACCAAGCAATACCTGGATTCGCTCAAGGAGAAATACCCGGACGTGAAAAAGGTCCTGGATTCCCAGGAAGCCTTCATCGAAGAGTATGCCGTGTGGCGTGACGCCCGAAGCGGCGTGGCTGCATGGCCTTATGAAATCTATATTTCCGGGCGCGTGACGGAATAAGAAATCGTTGGAGACGTGACAAGAAACCGCGGTCTCAGGGGCGCTTCGGCGCCCCTGAGACCCTTCTGTGGAGATGCCCGATATGGCCAACCCCTTCAGCTCCGCCGTGGACGCTTTCATCGACCGCCAGGGGCGGGTGTGTGCGCTGCTCATCCTTCCCCTCAGCGTGGTCGTCATCTATGAAGTCATCATGCGCTACGTTTTCAACGCCCCCACGATTTGGGGCTTCGAAATGACCACCTTCCTTTACGGCCTCCATTACATGCTGGGCCTGGCCTACACCGAACTGTACAACGGGCACGTCAAAGTGGACATCCTCACCGCCCGCATTAAGAAACGGCCCGCCACGATTCTGTCGATCATCACGAGCCTCGTGATTTTCGTGCCCATTATGAGCCTCCTCACTTTCTGGACGTGGGCCTTCGCCATCAAGTCCACTCAAATGATGGAAAAGAACGCCACCAGCTGGGCCCCGCCCATTTGGCCCATCAAGCTGCTCATGGCCTTGAGCTTTACCTTCCTGTTGCTCCAAGGCCTGTCCAAACTCTTTCGAGACCTGGAATCCTTGAAGAGCGGTTCCTAACCCACAGTGTCGAGGTGATATCCCATGAGTCCAGAAGTCCTCACCGTGGCCATGTTCGGCACCCTGGTGGTGGCCGTAGCCCTCGGCCATCCCCTGGCTTACACCTTAGCGGGCGTGGCCACCCTTTTCGGGTTGATCGATAACGGGTTCAACGTCCAGATGCTTTTCAACATGTACGCCAACCAATGTTGGGGCATCATGGACAATTACGTCCTCGTGGCCATCCCTCTCTTTATCTTCATGGCCCAATTGTTGGATCGGTCCAAGGTGGCCGAAAAGCTCTTCGAGTCCCTTTATATCGTTTTGGGCAGTGTGAAGGGCGGCCTGGGTCTGGCCGTCGTCGTCGTGTGCACCGTCTTCGCCGCCACAACGGGCATCATTGGCGCTTCCGTGGTGGCCATGGGTCTTTTGGCGGCTCCGGCCCTGGTGGAAAAGGGCTACGATAAGGCCATGACCTCGGGCATCATTTGTGCCGCCGGCACCCTGGGCATCCTCATTCCGCCCAGCATCATGATGGTCGTCTACGGGGGCTTGACGGGACTCAAGGAAACCTCCGTGGGGAACCTCTTCGCGGGAGCCGTCATTCCGGGGCTCATCCTTTCGGGCCTTTATTTTGTGTACATTCTTCTGCGCTGCATTATCAACCCGAAGATGGGGCCTCCCATCAGCAAGGAAGAGGCGGGCCGGTATTCCAGCGCCCAGAAGTGGGCCATGACCATGAAATCTCTGGTGCCTCCCTTGGCTTTGATCTTCATGGTCATGGGAACGATCCTGGGCGGCGTGGCCACGCCGACGGAAGCGGCGGGGCTTGGCGCCCTCGGCGCCTTCATCCTCGCGGTGGCCAACCGGCAGCTCACCTGGCGGGTGCTCAAGGAATCGAGCTACGCCACCCTGCGCACCACGGCCATGGTCATGATGCTCTTTATCGGCGGCAAATTCTTCAGCGCCGTCTTCCTTCGCATGGGCGGCGGGGACGTGGTGGCCGATCTTCTCATCGGCTCGGGCCTGAGCAAATGGACCATCGTCTGCATCATGATGCTCATCGTTTTCATAATGGGCATGTTCGTGGACTGGGCGGCCATCCTCTTGGTCACGGTCCCCATCTTTATGCCCATCGTGCTGGAATTGGAAATCGATCCCTTGTGGTTTTCCATGCTCATGTGCGTGAATCTTCAAACATCCTTCCTCACACCCCCCTTCGGATACGCCCTGTTCTACTTTGCCGGGGTCGCCCCCAAGGGCTACGACATGATGACGATTTATCGAGGCATTGTGCCTTTCGTCGTTTTGCAGCTCATCGGGCTTTTTATCATCGCCGTGTTTCCGGCAACGATCACATGGCTGCCCAACCTCTTCTTCGGACGGTAGGATTGGGCGGGGGAGGCATCCCGTGACCGACCTGGATCTTGTGGCCCTCATGACGGAAAAAGCGCGGTCGGTGCAGACCGTTGTGGAACAGTGCCCCCACTGGGCCGCCGTGGTGAGATACACTGTGGAACTTACGGCGGCTCAGGGCGGCCCCACCATCGCCCCATGGGGCCTGCCCGAAGAAGTTCGCGACATGCTCGCCAACGGCGCCTCGGAAAAAGGCCTTCGCCTTCTCGATCCCCCGTTTCGCGCCTCCCTGGAAGAAATCCACACGGCGATCACCCGCGCCGACTGGGGCATCGCCGAAACGGGCACGGTGGTCCTGGATTCCACGGCGGAAGATCTCCGCATCGCCACCATGCTGTCCGAAACCCACGTAATCGTGCTTCCTCAAGGCCGCCTCCGGCGCTCCTCTTTTGACGTGGCTGAAGCCGTCAAGGCTTGGCATCGGGAGCCTCCCCGCTATGTGGCCTTTATTTCCGGGGCGAGTCGCACAGCGGACATCGAACGGGTTCTGACCATCGGGGTGCATGGGCCTCAGCACCTGCACCTTCTTATCCTCCAGGAGGGGGCCTCATGACGACTCAGGCGCCTCAAGACGTGAAAACTTACCGCAGGCAGCTCCGCCGAGCCCTCGACAACGCCTTTTTGCGTCAGACCCTGGACACTTTCGCGGCGGCGTATCGGGAATCCCGTGCCCGAGCCTTTGAAGGCATCGACCTGGAAGGGCTCATCGCCGACATCGCCCGCCGGAAAGCTTCGGCGCTGCCGCGGCTGGAAGAGCTTTTTGAGGAATTCAAACGCCGGGCGGAAGCGGCCGGGGCCGTGGTCCATTCGGCCGCAACGGCCCGGGAAGCTAACGAACTCATTGCCCGGATCGCCAGGGAAAACGGGGTGCGCACGATCATCAAGTCCAAGTCCATGACCGCCGAAGAAACCTTCCTCAACGCGCACCTGGAAGGGGAAGGCTTTGAGGTGACGGAAACGGACCTGGGCGAATGGATCATTCAGCTGCGCCGCGAAGGCCCGTCCCACATGGTGCTTCCGGCCATCCACCTGTCCCGCCATCAGGTGGCCGAACTCTTCGAAAAGGTGACCGGGGAGCGACAGGATCCCGACGATATCGAAAAGATGGTGAAAGTGGCCCGGCGCACCTTGCGCCGAGCCTTCCTGGAAGCGGACATGGGGATTTCCGGGGCGAACTTCGCCGTGGCCGAATCGGGCACCCTAGGCCTGGTGACCAATGAAGGCAACGCCCGGCTGGTCACCACGCTGCCTCGGGTCCACGTGGCCTTGGTGGGTTACGACAAGCTCCTGCCGGATATGGAAACCGCTCTGACCATTCTGAAAGCGCTGCCGCGAAACGCCACGGGCCAGATCATTTCCACCTACGTGACCTGGATCACCGGCGCCACGCCCTGTGCGGCATCACCCACGGGGCGAAAGATTCTGCACATCATCTTTTTGGATAACGGCCGGCTGCAGCTGGCGAAAGACCCCGTTTTTTCCCAGGCGCTGCAGTGCGTGCGCTGCGGGGCGTGCGCCAATGTGTGCCCCATCTACCGCCTGGTGGGCGGGCACCATTACGGCCATGTCTACATCGGCGCCATCGGGCTCATCCTCACGGCCTTCTACCACGGCGTGGAAAACGCCCGCGCCCTGGTCATGAACTGCCTCAACTGCCAGGCCTGCAAAGCGGTCTGCCCCGCTGGGATCGATCTCCCCTATCTCATCAAGAACGCCGTGCGCCACGTGCTGGAGCGTGAAAAACGGCGCCCGGTGAAAAACCTGCTCTTGTCCAAGGTGCTCAAGGACCGGAAGCTTTTCCATTTCCTGCTGCGCCGAGCGGCCCTCGCCCAGAAGCCCTTGGCGGGAAAAGAGCCCCTCATCCGCCATTTGCCGCTCTTTTTCGACAAGACGCACGGGTTTCGAAGCCTTCCTGTGATCCAAGCCGTGCCTTTTCGGGACCGATGGGAACGGACCCGTCCGCCGGTGGCCGATCCCGCCATGCGGGTCACGTTGTTCGGCGGCTGCTTGATCGACTTCGTCTATCCGGAGCAGGCGGAAGCAGTGCTTCCGCTTCTTTCGGATCACCGCGTGGCCGTGGACTTCCCCCCGGGCCAAACCTGCTGCGGCCTTCCGGCGCTCATGGCCGCGGAGAAGGAGACGGCCCGAGATGTGGCCTTGCAGAATCTGCGCGCCGTGGACCTGGACCGCTCCGACTGGATCCTGACCCTGTGTGCCTCGTGCGGTTCCCACATGAAGGAAAACTACCCCAAGCTTCTGGGGGACGACCCGGTGTGGGGGGAACGGGTGCGGCGTTTCGCGGAGAAAGTCATCGATTTCAGCTCGTTTCTCAAAAACGTGTTGAAGGTATCCCCTGAAGATTTCGCCCCGTCGTCGCAAAAGACGGCATACCACGCCCCCTGTCATCTGTGCCGGGGGTTGAAGGTGGTGGAGGCCCCGCGGGAGCTTCTAAAAACCGCCGGTTGGGATTATGTGCCCACCAAGGACGAAGATGTGTGCTGCGGCTTCGGGGGATCGTATTCCTTGGAATTTCCGGAAATTTCGGCGGAACTCCTCAAGCGGAAATTGGACCATGTAGAGGCGTCGGGAGCCGACATGCTGGTGACCGACTGCCCGGGGTGCGTCCTTCAGCTTCGCGGCGGAGCCGACAAGCAGGGCCGCCGTTTCCGGGTCTGCCACATCGCCGAAGCCGTCGCCCGAACGTACCGGAAAAGCCGCTAAATTCTCGTGGATCGATCTTGGAAGGGGGCAAAGAACGTCAGCCCGGGGCGCAGCCCCGGGATCGGGTGCAATCCATCTCCATCAAATCCTCAGCCCCGGAGAGGCGCAGGACGCCCCGGAATTCGCCAACGCATGGCCGGGACCCGGGGGCGCCCATTGCCTCGTAGATTTCCCCGACCCGCGCCGACTCATCTCTTGCAACCCCAAAAACGGTCCCTTTACGCCTATAATTTCTTAAGGGCCTCGCGGGCTTCTTCGGCCCGCACGTAAATGTGCGGGGCCACGCCGCGCTTGGCCAAAGCATCTCCCAATTTCATGCGCAGAAAGGCGCTTGTGGTGTATCGCGTGACCCCCGAATAGTAATGGTCCACCAAATACTTCACCATGTCCGTGTAAGGATCCACCACGTCCGGAAAAATCGTGAAATTGTCATAATTGACGATGGCATAAACCCGGTGTCCCAAGGGCTTGAGAATCTTCTCCACCGCCTCCCGGATGGTTTCGACTTCTTCCAACGTCTTGACGCTGAACCCTTCGAAATTGACGAAAAAGAGATTCTCCTTTGGATCGTACACGAGCCGCTCCTCCAACGGCAGGGAAAGGAGATCCGTCTTGAGGTCCATGGGCTCATCCCAAAAGATGCGATCGTCCATGAGGCGCGGTGTGTTTCGGATGATGGGCGTGAAATCCATGTGGGCCAAGATATCCCGCTCCAGGTCCACGCCGGGGGCGATCTCGATCAATTCCAGCCCTCCCTCGGTCAAGGCGAACACGCACCGCTCCGTCACATACAGGACGGGTTTCTTGCGACGGCGGGCGTAGGCGCCGCTGAAGGTGACGTGCTCCACCCGATCCACAAACTTTTTCGCCTTTCCCTCTTGGAGGATGCGCAGCGCGCCGTCCTCCACAATCATCTTTACGCCTCCGGCCGTGAAGGTCCCCATGAAAACCACTTTTTTGGCGCTCTGGCTGATGTTGATAAACCCGCCGGCTCCGGCGATCTTCGGCCCGAACTTGCTCACGTTCACATTCCCTTGAGCGTCCGCCTGAGCCATCCCGAGGAACGCGATGTCCAAACCGCCGCCGTCATAAAAATCGAATTGGGCCGTCTGGTCGATGACCGCGTCGGTGTTGACGGCGGCCCCAAAGTTCAGCCCTCCGGCGGGCATGCCGCCGATGACGCCCGGTTCGGCCGTCAGAGTGAGGTATTCCAGGATCTTTTCTTCCACGGCCACGTTGGCCACCCCTTCCGGCATGCCGATCCCCAGGTTCACCACGCTGTTGGCCTTCAGTTCAAAGGCGGCCCGCCGTGCGATGATTTTCCTTTCGTTCAACGGCATGGGGGGCACGGTAGTCATGGGCACTCGGATCTCGCAGGAAAACGCCGGGTTGTAGGGTGCGGCGAAGGTCTGCCAATGGTTTTCCGCAGAGGCCACCACGATGCAATCCACCAAGATACCGGGAATCTTGACCTGGCGGGCGTTCAGGGTGCCACGTTCGGCGATGCGTTCCACCTGGGCGATGACAAAGCCGCCGCTGTTTCGGGCGGCGGTGGCCAAGGAAAGGGTTTCCAAGGTCAAAGCCTCCCGTTCCATGGTGATGTTGCCGTCGGTGTCCGCCGTCGTTCCCCGGATGATGGCCACATGGATGGGAAAGGTTTTGTAGGCGAGGATCTCTTCGCCGTCGATGACCATGAGCTCCACCAGGTCTTCTGTGGTAATGTCGTTGAGTTTCCCGCCGCCGTTTCGCGGATCCACAAAAGTGCCGAGCCCCACGGTGGTGAGGGTTCGTGGCTTCTTTGCAGCGATATCCCGATACATGTGGGTGATGACGCCCTGCGGCAGGTTGTACGCCTCGATCTTGTTCTCCATGGCCAGTCGCTGCAGCTTGGGCACCAGTCCCCAGTGCCCTCCCACGACGCGCTTCACAAGCCCCTCATGTCCCAAGTGGTTCAACCCCCGTTCTTTGCCGTCGCCTTGGCCCGCGGCGTAAAAAAGGGTCAGGTCCCGGGGTCTTCCCGTGGTCAGAAACCGTTTTTCCAACGCCACGGCCACCTCCTCGGCAAAACCGATCCCCACGAACCCCCCCGTGGCCACGGTATCCCCGTCACGGATCACCTGCACGGCCTCCTGGGCGCTGACGATTTTCCCCTTCCGGGTCCTCTGGGGCGGATAGGGAGAAAGGAAAGGGTGCGTTCCGGAGATGACCTGATCCGTCATGGGAACTCCTCTAACCAGTTGGTCATTTTCCCAAATGTTCGAGCCAAGCGCCTCTTTGACGTGAACAAACCCTGGGAGCACGCGGCAAACTGCATGTGGAACGTGTGACCCTACTTCCAAGCTTGCTCAATATCATCGGTGAATACCTACCAAATCGAGGCCAGGCTTTCAAACGCAAAGGCTTGGCAAACGCTCCGCATACGTCGCCCTCACCGAGACCGTTCCCTTTACGGGACTACCCCGTGCTCTTCCAGGAAAAGACTCAAGCCCTGGGGGTCCCGGTAGAGGTGGGAGACAATGCCGAGGGAGCGGGCGGCCTCCACGTTTTCCGGCGCATCATCCACAAAGAGGGCCTGAGGGGGCGCAACATGGAGTCTTTCAAGAGTCGTGATGTAGGCTTGGGGAAAAGGCTTTCGCACCCCCTCTTCGGCGGAACAAAACACCGCGTGGAAAAAGCACAGGACGTCCCAACGCTCAAGCCATGCCTTCAACCCTTTGGGCGCGTTGGAAAGGACGGCCAGCGGCACACGGCCGTAGAGGCGCCGGATGATGCGGATGACGGGCTCGTTGGGCCGCTCGTCCGCATCGTAACGGGCCCGGAAAGCAGCAACGGCTTCCGCACTGCGCAGGTTCAGGCGCGGTCCCATGATCCGCCAGTAATCGTCCAGGCTCAAGCGCCCCGTCAAGGTGTCTTCCCAGGCCGGATCGTCGAACATTATCCGGTTGATACTTCCGCGGGGCAGGCCCAAATCCCGTTCGTAACTTTCAAAGAGCGAAGCCGGCTTGGGGGCGGAAATGACCCGCCCGAAATCGAAAAGAACCGCCCGCGGTGCGCCCATCGCCTTGTCATCCTTTCCAACAAATCTTAATTTCCCCGTTGCCAATACCGAAACGTGAAATCGGCAAGGGGTTCATCGAAATGGACCGAAACTCAGCCCACGGCGTCTCCCGACCCGCCCCCATGGGATCCCTGGTCCTCATGGGGTCGGGGGAATTGTCTCCCAGCATGGTGGAAGTCCACAAGGCCCTGCTCCACGCCAAAGGGCCGGGCGCTTCCGCCGTATTTATTGACACGCCCGCCGGATTTCAACCCAACGTGGACGACATTTCCCGGCGCGCGCAAGACTACTTCAGCACTCGAGTGGGCCGGCCCCTGGAGGTCGCCTCCTTGAAATCCCGCAAGGACATGGAAACCCTTCAGGGACGCCACGCCCTGAAACTCATGGCGTCCGCGGACTACCTCCTCATGGGTCCCGGAAGCCCCACCTACGCGGCCCGGCAATGGATCGGATCCCCCGTCCCGGAAATCCTTCGATCCCGGATCCACGACGGAGCGGTGGTGGCGGCGGCCAGCGCCGCGGCCCTCACCGTGGGATGGAAGACGCTTCCCGTCTACGAAATCTACAAGGTGGGCATGGACCTTCACTGGGCGGATGGAATGGATCTCTTAGGCCCGTGGGGTTTTCGCCTGGTCGTCGTCCCTCATTGGAACAACGCCGAAGGCGGCACGCACGACACGCGCTTTTGCTACATGGGGGAAGAACGCTTCCGGATCCTGGAACGCCTTCTTCCCTGGGACGCCATCGTGGTGGGTATCGATGAGCATACGGCCTTGGTTGTGGATTTCGCCCGGAACCGGGCTGAGGTTCGAGGGCTCGGGACGGTGACCCTGCGAAAACCGCCAGGGCCTGGATCCCCGATTATGCCCGCTTCGACGGAATCCGGCACGCCGCCGGCTTTATCCTTGGGAGATGCTATCGCACAGGCCCGCGGGCCGGCTTTATCCGAACGTGTTGGTGAAAAGGGGGCCGTCCCCGGGATGGAAAGAATTTTTCGGACGGGAGAAACGTTTCCCTTGGACCTTCTCCGGGATTTTTCCACGGCCGCCGCCCCGACACAGGACCTGAAAGAGCCTTTGGCATCGCCATGGGCGAGGGACGACGAGCCGCCGGCCGGTCGGGACGAGCCCACTCCAGAACCGGAAGGAAGCGCCGCCCCATCGGAGGAGGATTTCTGGGGCGAAGTGCGGCGGCTGGAATCGGCTTTCGAACAAGGACTGGAAGATCGTCTCCCTGAGAATGCCGCCCGGGGACTTCTGGAGCTGGACCGCCTTTTGTGGGACGCCCTCCGGCACGGCGCCGCCCCCGAAGACCTGTCCCAAGGGCGGGAACTTTTCCGAGAATGGATCGTTTTGGCGGCGCAGCGCCTGCCCCTTTCCCCCAGGGACACCCATGCCGTCCTTTCACCTCTGGTGGACGATCTCGTCCGGCTGCGAGGGCGCCTTCGTGAAAAGCGTCTGTGGGATGCCGCCGATGCCGTGCGATCCCTGCTTGCTTCCTACGGCGTCGTCGTGGAAGATACGCCGACGGGATCTCGGTGGCGCTGGACGCATGAGTGAGGACGCACGGGTGAAGGTGGAAACGGAATCTCTCGCGGTGATGCACGCCGATCGGCTGGATCCGTTGTGGGGTCTGTGGCACGACCGCCGGGATGTGTTTCGGCGGGCGCCTCTTTTCGTCACGCCGCCGTGGCTCGGCGCCTGGAAAGAAACCCTCGGCCGGGACGCCGCGCTCAGCGTGCTCATCGCATCAGCCCACGATGCCATCATGGGAGTCCTCCCCCTCATGCGGCAAGGACGCCTCGGCGTTTTCGCCGGAGATCCCCAGGTGTGCGACTATTTCGATGCAGTAATGGTTCCCGGCGGCGAAGACGCCGCCTGGCGGGCGTTTTTGCGGGAAGCCCGCCGCTCGGGGCTGGAGGCCTTGGACCTTTTTCCCGTTCGACCCGATTCCGCCGTCTTGACCCATGGCGTGCCGCTGTGCGAGGCTCTGGGCGTTCCCGTTTCCGTGGAACGTTGCGATGTCACGGTGGAAATGCCCCTTGCGGGATCGTGGGAGGCGTATCTTTCGGGCCTTTCGGGAAAACAGCGCCACGAAGTGCGCCGAAAGATGCGCCGTTTGGAAGAAGCGGGCGCGGTTCGGTTCAGGGCTGTGAGCGATGCCGCCGAAACCGACGGGGCTCTGGAAGTTTTTTTCCGCCTGTTTCAAAGCAACCGGGAAGACAAGGCCCGTTTTCTCACCCCCGCCGTGAAGGCCTACATGGAAACCCTGTGCCGGGCCATGAGCCGCGAGGGAATGATGCGCCTGTGCTTTCTCGATGTGAACGGAACGCCGGCGGCGTCCGCCCTTTGTTTTGATGACGGCGAAACGGTTTCCCTTTATAACAACGGCTACGACGCCTCATTGGCTTCCGTGAGCGTCGGGCTTGTGAACACCATCCACACCATCAAGGACGCCGTGGAACGGGGTCGCCGCCGCTACGAGTTTTTGCGGGGAGACGAAATTTACAAGTTCCGGCTGGGAGGTCGTGAAGTTCCCTTGTATCGCGTGCGGATCGCTCTCGAGGCCGGCTGAGGCGCCGGCCCATGGATGGAAAATTCATGCGCGAATCGCCCTTTTTTTTGGACGAGGCCGTAAACCCCGGGAAAACGGCGCCTCGGCTGCGCATCGCCGTGCTCTGCGCCCATTCCCACCCTTTGGGCCCCCTGGGACGGCGGGATACGGGCGGCATGAGCGTCTACATCCGGGAAATGTCGCGGGCCGTGGCCGCCCGAGGACACCGGGTGGATCTCTTCGTGGGCGAGCCCCCTCGGGGGCTGGGTTCCCAAGGGTCTGAATACACCAAACAGGAACTCGAAGACCACCTCGGGCCCAACGTGCACTGGGTGTCTGTCCCTTGCGAAACCGCAGCGCCTCGCGACCCGCTTGAACAGGTGAAGACGGCCGAGGCATTCCGGCGAGCTGTCCTTGGCGCGTGCCGGGGAAGGCGCCCTTTCGACCTCGTTTTCAGTCACTACTGGCTTTCGGGCCTTGCCGGCCTTTACACCGCCCAGGCCCTTGGGGCGCCGCACGTGGTCATGTTCCATACGCTCGCTCAGTCCAAAACGGAGGCTCTGGGCCGTTCCGTGGACGCCCCGTGCCGTCTCTGTGCGGAAAGGCTCGTGGCCGCTCGAAGCCATGGGGTCGTGGCGGCCACGGAACGGGAAAAGGACGTCCTGGAAACGCACTACGGGGTGCATGCGGAACGCGTCGCGGTGGTGCCTTGCGGCGTCGATATGCATGTGTTCCGTCCCGGGGACGGCTTCGGTGCCCGCAAGCGCTTGGGACTGCCCCTGGATGCGGCGGTCTTCCTCTTCGTCGGCCGTCTCGATCCCGTGAAAGGGTTGGATCGGCTCTTGGACGCCTTTTCCCGCCTGCCCCGATCCGTCCCCGCCCGGCTGGTGGTTGTGGGGGGAGACGCCTCGGAAGAGGAACGGCTCAAAGAATTTCGGGACCTGGCAGAAACGCTGGGCGTCTCGAAGCAGGTCATTTTCTCCGGGCGCATCGACCATTGCCGCCTTCCGGACTTCTATGCCGCCGCCGACGCGCTCGTCGTGGCCTCCCACTACGAAAGCTTCGGCCTCGTCGCTTTGGAAGCCTTGGCGTCGGGACGGCCCGTCATCGGCCCTCCCGTGGGCGTGCTCCCCGAAGTGCTCTCGTCACCGGTCTGCGGCGTTCTTCTGGAGGACAACTCGGCACAGCACCTCCTGGGCGGCATGACGATCCTTCTGGAGCGGAAGGGACGGCAGCGGAACGGCGAGGCGGCGCTTCGCCGTAGGATCGCCCGCCGCTACAGCTGGGATCGGGTCGCCCACGATCTGGAACGATGCTTTCATCGAGTCTTGGAAACATCAACGTGGCATGAAACACGAAGGACTTCTTCCCATGGATTCGGTCGATGCTCTGATTATCGCTGCGCATCCGGACGACCCTGAATTCGGCGCTGCAGGCACCGTGGCCGCATGGACTCGGGAAGGTCGAAGCGTCGCCTACGTCATCTGCACGGACGGAGAAAAGGGAACCAACGACCGTCGTGTGGATCCCAAGGATTTGGCCCGGATCCGCCAAGAGGAACAACGGGCCGCCGCCGCCGTGCTGGGCGTCCGGGATGTGGTCTTCCTGCATTACCCCGATCAGGGATTGGAAGAGACGCCCGAATTTCGAAAAGAGATCGTGCGCTGGATTCGGCGGTACCGACCCCGGATTGTTTTGTCCTCGGACCCGTATCGGCGCTATCTGTGGCACCGCGACCACCGCATCGTGGGGCAGGTCGTCATGGACGCCCTGTTTCCTTACGCCCGGGACCACCTGGCCTACCCCGACCTCCTGGCGGAAGGGCTGGAACCTCACAAGGTGAAGGAAGTGTGGTTTTGGGCGGCGGAAGACATCAATCACCGGGTGGACATTTCCGAGACCTTCGATGTGAAGATCGCGGCCCTCCAGTGCCACGCCAGCCAGTGGGACGCTCATCCCGCGCGGGACATCCGCGCGTGGGTGGAAGAGCGGTTCCGGAAAATGGCCGAAGGGACGCCTTACACCTACGCCGAAGGATTCCACCGCGTTCTGCTCCCCGATTGACCCGCAGAAGCCGAAGCCGCATCCGCGCCGCGACAGGGGGGAAGCGTGTCGTTTCGACCCCTTGGGACGTTGTGCGGGTTGATAGGGGTTTTGGGCAAGCGGGGATTGTTGATGGGGGACAGGTTTGTTCCCGAGGCTGCGCTTCGGGCGCGAGTGTTGCGCCCCTCCGGGGCTTTTGGGGGCAGATTGGAATGTCGGGGACCGGTTTGGCCCTGGCGGGGGCTTGGGGGGGCGCCCGTCGGAAGCGGGGCACACCAACACCCTTTCCCCCTTTAGGGGGAGAGGGCAGGGTGAGGGGGCGTCCACGTGACATCCCCGCAAAGGCCTTCCGGATAGCCTCGACCCACAAACGCCTCATAAGCCGCCCTCTCGTAACCGACGTTGGTGGGCGGCCCATGGCCGGGAAAGACCAAGACGGCGTCCGGCAACGCAAAGATCTTTTCGGCAAGGGATTGGAGAATCCGCCGGAAGGCTCCAGGCGTTTCCGTGCGGCCAGGACCGTTGGGGAAAAGCGTGTCCCCGGAAAAGAGGACGCTCCCGAAAAGAAGGCACACGCTTCCCGGCGTGTGCCCGGGGGTGTGCAGGACCCGGAGGCTGAGCGCCCCTAGGGGAACATCCCGGCCGTCTTCCAGAAAGTCATCGGGCGGCACGGGAAGACGCGGCGCATCCAGGGCATGGGCGAGCACGGGAACGGGTTTTTTTTCCAGGAAAGCCCGGAGCCCTGCGGTATGGTCTCCATGGCCGTGGGTAAGGACGACCCCTTGGGGCGGCACATCGAACCGAACCCGGGCGACGCCTTCGGGAGCGTCAATCAAAAGGGCCCGCTGGGTCGCGCGGCACACCACCTGATAGGCATTCACGCCGTAGGGGCCGAGGGTGTATCGAACCACCGCGGCATCCCCCAAGGACAACACCACCCCGTCTTTCAAAACCATGGCGCCCCTCTCTGTTATTGGGCAAGAGCCCGCATAGGATCGTGACCCCATCACCCCCTCAAGCCGTTTCGGGCAACAAGGGCAGGCCCTCCAACGGGGGCATCAGATCCGCGAGGATCTTTTCCACAGCGTCCGCGATCTCGTTCCGGGCATGGAAAGACACCGTCCCCGTCTTCCGCACCTTGACCTCGTAAGTCCCCTGTTTCAATCCCCGCTGGCTCACCACCACCCGCACGGGAATGCCCAGAAGGTCGGCGTCCTTGAGCTTCACGCCGGGGGATTCGTCACGGTCGTCATAGAGTACGTCCCATCGTGCTCGAAATTCTTGGTACAGGCTTTCCGCCGCCGCATCCACTTCGGGGCTCTTGCCCAGTGTCGTGAGGATCACCTCAAACGGGGCGATGGTCACCGGCCAGATGATGCCCGCATCGTCGTGCCATTGTTCCACCGCCGAGGCCATGAGCCGTTCCACGCCGATGCCGTAGCAGCCCATGACCAGTCGGTGGTTGTCGCCGTCGGAGCCAAGGTAGGTCACATCCATGGTGTCGGGCGCCGTGTACTTCGTCCCCAGCTTGAAGGTGTGCCCCAATTCGATCCCCCGGCGGATTTCCAGCCGGCCTGTGCCACACGCGGCGCAGGGATCCCCAGAGCGCACTTCAGCGATATCGGCACGGTCCAGGATCCGAAAATCCCGGCCCGGCAGCACGTTCTTCACATGGACATCCACGGCGTTGCCCCCGGCGATGTACAGGGTGCGCTCACCCACGGAAGTGTCCACGACGACTCGCACGCCCGTGTCGGGAAGGTCCACGGGGGACAAGAAGCCGCCGTGCAGGCCGTGCCGCTCCAAGAGCTCTTCGGAGGCCAACTCCAGGCGCACGGCCTTCAGGTGGTTGGTGAGTTTGGTGGGAGAGACGGCGAAATCCCCGCGAACCACTCCGAGGACGAGTCGGCCGTCGGCTTCGTAAGCGACGGTTTTGAGAAAATGGTCTTCGGAGGTGTGGAAGAAATCCATGAGCTGGGCAATGGTTTTGACGCCGGGCGTGGGCACTCTTTCCATGGCCGGGGGATCGGCCGAAAGATCGTCCACGGGCGGCTTCACCCCTACCGCCTTTTCCGTGTTGGCCCGATAGTCGCAATGCGTGCAGACCACGAACTGGTCTTCGCCATACATGGATTCCAGCATGAATTCATGGGACCCCGTGCCGCCCATGATGCCGGTGTCCGCCTCGATGGGCACGGCGTTCAGCCCGCAGCGCGCAAAGACTCGAAGATACGCGTTATAAATCCTCGGGTAGTAGCGGTCCAGGTCTTCGAAATCGGGATGAAAGCTGTAGGCGTCCTTCATCTGGAACTCGCGCACCCGCAGCAGTCCGGCTCGGGGACGGGCTTCGTCGCGGATCTTCGTCTGGATCTGATAGAGCATGACGGGGAGGTCCCTGTAGGAGCGCAGGAACTTCTTGGCGATGTCTGTCACGATCTCTTCGTGGGTCATGGCCAGGACGAATTCCCTCTGGCGCCGATCGCGGATGCGAAACAGTTCGGGCCCGATGTCGAAGTAGCGCTTGGTCGCCTTCCACAGTTCCGCCGGGTTCAGCACGGGCATAGTCACTTCCAGCCCGTCGATGCCGTCCATCTCTTCCCGAATGATCTTCTTGACTTTTTCCGCCACCCGGTGGCCCAAGGGCAGCAGCGAATAGATGCCGGCCGCCGCCGGGTAAATGTAGGATCCCCGAAGCAGCAAAATGTGAGACGGTGTTTCCGCTTCCTTGGGCACTTCGTACTGCGTGTGGATAAAAGAGCGACTATAGCGCATGGGCTGGACCTCCTTTCGGGGCGGCTGAAGACTTTCCGTTATTTATTAAGGCGTTAGACATTACCACGGGAGGCGCCCCCTCACAACCTGAAAACACGGCGTGCAGTTCTCACTTGGCCGATTGCTTCCCAGTTGTTATGAAGCGGCACGTTTGGCTCACACTTCCTCGAAAGAAGGAGCTTGGTGAAAAGCATGACGCCTGATCGCAGCGCTTTCGAACCGACAACCGCCGACGCCCGTTCCCCCGCATCCTGGTCCAAGGAGGCATTTCGGGAAAACGTGTTGGCTTCCGTGCAGGATCTGATGCGCAACCCCGAAAACCGAGTGCCCCCGGAACGCGTGGTCCTGCAATTGACCCAGGATCCGGATTTTCAGGCCGTCCTAAAGACCTGGGATGCCATGAACGGCGCGGACCGCGTGGACGCCTGGAAAAAGGTGCTCGCTTTGGCCGAACACCACGCGAGAGAAGTCCTGCCCGCATGCCTCATGTGCGGGGAATGCTGCCGCATGGGAAGCCCGACCCTGCATGTGGACGATCTGGAACTGCTCCAGAAAGGGGCCATCCCCTGGGAAGCGGTCTACACCCTGCGGCGCGGCGAACCCGTCCATTCGCCCTTCAAGAAGGACCTCTTCTTCTTGCTGGATGAACGGATCAAGGTGCGGGAAAAACCCGGATCGACGGAATGCCTGTTCCTGGACGCACAAACCCAGCGCTGCCGCATCTATGAGGACCGCCCCCTCCAATGCCGCGCCCAGGCCTGCTGGGATCCGGCGCCGGCCGAAGACCTGAGCAAGCAGCCTTACCTTACGCGGCGAGACATCTTCAAGGACGTGGAGCTCCTGCTGGACGTCATGGCCGAGCACGACCGCCGCTGCCGCTTCGACCAGCTCGCCGCCGCCTTCAAGGACATGGAAGCCACGAAAGGCGCCACGGTCGACAATGTGCTGAGTCTTCTGGCCTACGAGGAGCATTTTCGAACCTTCATGGGGGAGAAATTGGGGATTCCGGACAAAGAGCTGGAATTGGTTTTCGGCCGGAGCTTCGCCGCCCTTGTCCCCCTTTTCGGCTGCGCCGTGAAAACCGAACCGGACGGCACCCGCGTGCTCGTCCCGGACCGTGCCGACGCCTCGGACCCGCCGCAGAGTTGATCCTGGAAGGCAGGAGCCTCGGTCCCGGGGCGTCGAAGGGCCCGGGGGTTTTGAGGGTATCGCAGCGGCCTTAGGCGAAGGGGTTCGCGCGGATGGCGTTTTTCTTCATCACCATGTCCGCAACCCGGCGGACGTCTCCGAGGCATCAACGTCCCAGGGGGTGGGTATCGGCACACCGGCAACCGCCGGAACGTTTTTCCTGCAGGATTTTTTCCAAGATGGTGGAACGCCCGTTCTCCAAGACGTCCCGTTCGATGTCTGAGGCGGTGTATCCGAAACAGTAGCAGATCAAATCGTCCATTACGATCTCCTTTGGGATTGGGCAAAAAGCTTTTTTTCCCGTTCGTTTTGGGGCTCCCCCCTGTGATGCCGTCCTCAAGGGGGCTGTCCCGAAGCGGGGCGTTCCCGGGGCCGCCGGCCGGGAATGGGTCCTTCGCCCCTTCGGGGCTTCTGTTTGGCGATGGCGGCTTGCCCTCGTCCCGGGGCTTTGCCCCGGGCTCGGATGTTTCGCCCCTTCAGGGCTGCTCTTTGTTGGCGACCGCCCCTTTTGCGGGGCGCTGCCCCGGGCAGGCATGTTTCGCCCTTTCGGGGCCAGAGCGGCGCCGACCCTTCGAGGTTCGGGGCTCGTCGGGTCGGGAACGGCCCCTCCGAGCCTGCAGAAGCCGACGTTCCCTCTCCCCCTTCAGGGGGAGAGGGCAGGGTGAGGGGGCCCCTTCACGCCGAAGAAGAACGAAACAGCGTGTAGCACACCCCATCGCCCACTTTGGTCGCCTTGGCCAGTTCCAAGTGCCTCAGGGCCGCAAAATCCGCCCGGAACTCGCTTTCGTCGATGCCCAGCTTCTCCAAAATCCTTTCCAAAGGCACCGGGCCGTTCTCCTCAAGGAGCTGCAGGATCTTTTTTTGCCGATCCGTCAGCCCCCTCTGAGCGTGCGGAAGCCGACGTTCCCTCTCCCCCTTCAGGGGGAGAGGGCAGGGTGAGGGGGCCCCTTCACGCCGAAGAAGAACGAAACAGCGTGTAGCACACCCCATCGCCCACTTTGGTCGCCTTGGCCAGTTCCAAGTGCCTCAGGGCCGCAAAATCCGCCCGGAACTCGCTTTCGTCGATGCCCAGCTTCTCCAGGATCGCTTCCAAAGGCACCGGGCCGTTTTCCTCAAGGAGCTGCAGGATCTTTTTCTGCCGATCCGTAAGCCCCCCTTGGCCTTCTCCGGTTTTCTTGGCGCTATAGACGGCCCACGGATCACACACCTTGGGGACGGCCATGCGATCAAGGTAACAATCCTCGCACAGGGTCTGCCCCGAAAATTCGTAACGGTCGTCATCTTGCTTTAAGGCGGCTCCACATCGGCCACAGCGCATCATCGCCTCCATCCTCCTTGTCCATTCCAAAAAATTCCCATAAAATCACTTCGCTTTCTTGCCGATTATTTCGAGTGAACTTTTTCCCTCTTAAAATAATTCCACCGTCGTCGGCACGAAAGGTTGCGGATGTTGCGAACCCGAAGTTTCCTCATTTTTCTTGGGATCACGGTGTTCTTGATCCTTTCCGCGGTTCTGACCGCCCGATACACCCTGGTGACCCAGCTGGAACTGCTGGAGCGCCGTTGGGCGGACGACACTTTGAACGCCGTCCGGACCACCGTCACCGCCGAACTCAAAAAGCTGGCCGGGACGACCCGAGACTGGTCCGTTTGGGACGCCACCTACGAGTTCATGGGCGACTTCAATCCCGACTATGTTGAAGAAAACTGCACTCTCGACGCCTTCAAAACCATTCATGTCGATGCCGCGCTCTACTACGACAAAACCCATGCGCTTCGTCAGCAGGTGGCTTTCGATTTCCATTCCGACAGCCAAGCGACGCTCCCCGACCCCTTCGTCAATCGCATCCCCTCGGTCCCCGGTTTCTTCCCGGAAAAAGACGCTCAAGACTGCACCACCGCCCTTCTCATTGACAACGCTACCCCCATGCTTGCAGCCGCCTGCCCCATCCTGACCAGCCACGGGCAGGGACCCCGCCGCGGAACGCTCGTCTTCCTCCGGAATCTCGGAGACGAGTTTCTGGAGCAGCTCCGAGAAACCATCAACCGGCCCGTCACCCCACGGGTCATGTCCCTCGTGGACGCTTCGTCCGAAAAGCCCATGGATCTTCCGGCCCTGGATTTTACGGAGGAGCGCATCATCGGCCGGGTCGTTTTTCCCGATCTGGAGCAGCGCGCCGCCTTGGTCTTGGAAACCACGATGGAACGATCCATCCACCGCCAAGCGGTGCGATCCTTGACCTTCTTCGGCATCGCTCTCGGGATCTTGGCCCTGTGGGCCTTGGCCGCCCAGTGGTACTTCTTGGACCGGAAGGTGCTTCGAAGAATCGCCCAGCTCCTGCGCAAGACTCGAGGGCTTTCGTCCGAATGGGCCATGCCGGAAAAAGATCAAGCGATGGATGAGATCACACTGCTGCAGCGTTCCGTGGACGGCCTGTTGAAAAGCCTGGAAAACGCCGTGGAAAAGAACCTGGAGCAGCAACGGGAAACCCTCACCATCCTGGAAACCAACCCCGTGGGAATCATCCTCGTGGATGCGGAAACGCGAACGGTTTCTTGGGCGAACGCCAAGGCCTTGGAACTCATGGGCCGGGATCTCAAAGACATCCATGGGCGTTCCTGCAAACAACTGGTGTGCCCGTCTCAGGACAGGGACTGCCCCGTGCTGGATCACAGGCGAGTGGTGCGGGACGTGGAATGTGTCATGCCCACAAAGAACGGAGAGGGTGTGCCGGTGCTGCGCAGCATTGCAAACGTCACGTACCGTCAACGCCCTCATCTGCTGGAAGCGGTCATGGATCTTCGCCCCCAGAAGGCTCTGGAATCCCAATTGGATCGAGCCAAGAAAATGGAAACCGTCGGTCTCGTGGCGGGCGGCGTCGCCCATGATTTGAACAACCTGCTCACCACCTTGGTGGGTTATCCGGACATGCTCCTTCGCCGCATTCATGCCGACAATCCCATGCATCGGCACCTGACCCTCATCCGCGACGCGGGCCTTAAGGCCGGCGCCATCGTTCAGGACCTCCTCACCCTCACCCGGCGCGGCGTGAAGGCCACCGAACCTTTCGATCTCGGTGAACTGGTCCTCCGTTTTCTTTCATCCTCGGAATTCGCGGCGCTTCGAAGCACCCATCCCCGCGTGCGTTTTCAAACACAGGTGGAAAGCCGCCGGTTCCCCTGCCAGGGATCTCCGATCCATCTGGAAAAGGCCTTGTCCAACCTGGTGAGGAACGCCGCCGAAGCCATTGCGGAGACGGGAACGGTGACCCTTGCCGTGGACGGCGTGACCCTTGAAGAGGCCCACAGCGGCTACGAAACGGTCCCGGCAGGCCGCTGGATCCGCATCCGGATCGAGGACACGGGGGCAGGCATTCCGGAAGAAGACCTCACCCACATCTTTGAGCCGTTTTACACGAAAAAGAAGATGGGCCGCAGCGGCACGGGGCTGGGCATGACCATCGTGTGGCACGCCGTCAAGGATATGGGCGGTTTCGTGGACGTGCAGAGCGCTCCGGGCCGAGGGACCACCTTCAGTTTGTATCTTCCCGAAGCCGAGGAACCCGCCTTAGAAGAGGCGGACCTGCCTCCCCAGGGTTTTCCAAAAGGATCCGGGGAAAGCATCCTCGTGGTCGAAGACATGGAAGACCAGAGAATCCTTGTGGAAACGATGCTTACGGACTTGGGATACCATGTCTTTACGGCAGCCAACGGTCGCGAGGCTTTGGCGCTGGCGTCCACCCGGAAGTTCGACGCCCTCGTGCTCGACATGATGCTCACCGACGACATGGATGGCCCCCAAGTCTACCAGGAGATTCTCAAAGTCAACCCCGCTCAAAGAGCCGTCGTCGTGAGCGGGGATGTGTCAGCCGATCGCGTGGAGGCCATAAAGAACCTGGGGGTCTCTCATTTCGTCCCCAAGCCCTACAGCCTGGAAAAACTGGCGGAAGCCGTCCATGCCGTGCTGCGCGGGGATTCTCCGCCGCTCCAAGGATGAAAGGGCAGCTTCGCTGAGAATCCGGTTACGGCCCCGGTGCAGGCACAAGCCCCACGAGCCAGGCTTGGCTACCGTTACGCATGGGATCCGGCCAGGGCTTCCAGGGCGAGCATGAGCGCCTGCGTGCCTTTTCGCCCGTGGCCTTGGGCCTTGACGGCCACGTAGAGCTGACGGACCAGGGCCAGACCGGGGAGGCTCAGGTTCATGCGTTCGGCTTCCTTCAGGGCGATGCCCATGTCCTTGAGGAAATGCTCCACGTAGAACCCAGGGGCAAAGTCCCGCCGCATCATGCGCGGCACCAAGTTATCCAAAGCCCAACAGGCGGCGGCCCCTCGGCTGATGCTCCGGAGCACCTTTTCCGGATCCAGGCCCGCACGCACCGCATAAAGAAGGCTTTCGCACACGCCGATCATGGTCCCGGCGATGACGATCTGGTTGCACATCTTGGCGTGCTGCCCAGATCCGGCGGGGCCTTGGTGCACGATGTTTTTGCCTAGGATTTCCAAAAGGGGCCGAACGGCCGCCACCGCAGCTGGATCTCCCCCCACCATGATGGACAAGGTGGCCTCCCGTGCCCCCACATCGCCTCCCGAAACCGGCGCGTCCACGGCATGGGCGCCCCGCCGTTTCGCCTCCGCGTCGATGGTTTGGGCCAACTGCGGTTCCGTGGTGGTCAGGTCCACGAGGATCGTCCCTTCCCGAACGCCTTCAAAAACGCCCCCCGACCCGAAATAGACCTGGCGCACATCGTCGGGAAAACCCACCATGGTGCAGACCACATGGCTCGCCGCGGCCACCTCGGCCGCCGATCCCGCCCATTGGGCGCCGCGCCCAAGGAGCGCTTCCGCCTTGGCTCGAGTGCGCGTAAAGACCGTGACGGCATATCCGGCATCCAGGAGGTGGCCGCACATGGCCGATCCCATGACGCCGGTGCCGATCCAACCGATGCGCGTCCACGTAGGGTCGCACGGCTTCAAAGAAACCTTGAGTGTGGAGTCGTTTTCCGACATCGGCAGTCAAAGCCCTCCGTCACGCGCCCGGTCGGGGCGCCCGAATGTTCAGTTCTTTCCGGGCCGGACCCACGTGCCCGTGTCTTTGTAAGCCCGGGTCACGGCCTTCAGCTGATCGCGCCGTTCCATGAAAAGGTCCTTCATGGACCGGAGCCACTCCAGATGGGCGACGGCGTCTTCGCGAGTGAGGAAGAGGGGATGTTCGCCCCGGACCGTCTCCACCCCGAAAGAAGACCCGTCCCAGCGCACCACACCCTCGCTGCTGCACGTCATGCAGCGCACCCGTGCCTCGCCGGCGGCCGTGGAATCCGATGGCGGAAGGAATCGAAAGGTGTCCCCGCCGCACAACGGACATCGCGGCATTCCGGGGTCGGGCGGCTCAGGACCGTGCTCAAGCGCATGGGCCAATTTTCGGGCGGCGGCCGGCCCCTCTTCACCCAACAGGACTTCTCCGGGAAGGGCCCCGTACACCACGTGGGATCCTCGATGGTCGGCCAGGATGAGCTTGAGGAAGCTATCCACCATAAGCTTGGTGTAGCCTTCGAGCCCCGTTACTCCGGCGATGGCCACCCCGACGGCGGGTTTTCCCCAGAGGGCGTCGATGTGAGCGTAAAAACTCAAGCCGCGATCCAAGAGGCGCTTCAGACTGGCGTTGGCCCCGAGAAAATAGGTGGGGGCGGCCACCACCACGGCGTCAGCCCGAAGCAGAGCCTCCAGGACAAGGCCCAAGTCATCCTCCTGGACGCAGCGCATGGGCCCGAAAAGGCATTGGTAGCAGGCCAGGCACGGCCGAATGTCCAGTTCGGGAAGCCTGACGAGCCGCAAATCCCACGAACCTTTCAGGCATCGGTGGATTTCCTTGATGAAGATCTCACTGTTTCCGAATTTCCTCGGGGACGCCACCACTCCCAACAGCGTTTTCATAGAAGGACGCTCCTTTCTCTCGCACGCCCGATCCTGCACGGGGCTCCATCGTGTAAAACCTTCGTCCCATCGGGTTTTCACCATAGCGGGAACGCGGCGCGGAGGCAAACGAAGATCACGGCCCCGAGCCCTCGGGATTGTTGAATGAACGGATTCGGCCCGTTAAGGTTGAAGAAAATAGCGCCTTGGCGGCTTGGCGCGAGGTAAAAGAGGTCTCGCGCAAAGGCGCAAAGAAAGCATCGTGATCGGAAACGGTAGCGCAGGGCGACCATGATCGTTAAGATGAGACGCTATCCCTGCAACGCCAAGGAGTGGAAGGCATGGTGGAAAAAGTGATCATCATGGGCGCCGCCGGTCGGGATTTCCACAATTTCAACATCTATTTCCGGAACAATCCCCGCTACCGGGTCGTGGCCTTCACCGCCGCCCAAATCCCGGACATCGAAGGGCGGCGCTACCCGCCCGAACTGGCGGGACCCGGCTACCCGGAAGGCATTCCCATCTATCCCGAGGCGGCTTTGGCGGCGCTCATCCGCGAGCATCGCATCGACCTCGTAGCCTTTTCCTACAGCGACGTCCCCCACGTGGATGTCATGCACAAGGCTTCCCTCGTGATGGCCGAAGGGGCCGATTTCATCCTCATCGGGGCCACTTACACGATGTTGCGCGCCTCCAAGCCCGTCATCGCCGTGTGCGCCGTGCGCACCGGGTGCGGCAAGTCCCAAACCACGCGCAAGGTATGCGAAATCCTTCGATCCCGAAACGTGCGCGTGGTGGCTGTCCGCCACCCCATGCCCTACGGCGATCTTCGGTCCCAGGTCGTGCAGCGGTTCGCCCGTTACGAGGATTTCGACCGGTTCCGGTGCACCATCGAAGAACGCGAAGAATACGAGCCCCTCGTGGAACAGGGCATCACGGTCTACGCCGGGGTGGATTACGAAAAGATCCTTGGGGAGGCGGAAAGGGAAGCGGACGTCATCGTCTGGGACGGCGGGAACAACGAC
Source organism: Desulfosoma sp. (assembly GCA_037481835.1). Lineage (GTDB taxonomy): Bacteria > Desulfobacterota > Syntrophobacteria > Syntrophobacterales > DSM-9756 > Desulfosoma. The sequence continues at coordinate 73,371 of JBBFKW010000009.1, forward strand.
ACGCCCTTTTACTTTCCCGACGTCCACATTGTTGTGCTGGATCCCCACCGGCCCGGCCATGAGCGACTCTATTATCCCGGGGAGACGAACCTTCGCATGGCCCACATCGCCATCATCAACAAGGTGGACACGGCGCCCGCCGAAGGGATCCAGGTGGTGCGGCGAAACATCCAGGAGACGGCCCCGACGGCGGACATCCTCATGGCCGAATCGCCCGTGATCGTCACGGACCCCGAAAAGATCCGAAACAAGCGTATCGCCGTCGTGGAAGACGGGCCTACGCTCACGCACGGGGAAATGCCGACAGGGGCGGGAATGATCGCGGCGAAAAAATTCGGGGCCACCGTCGTGGATCCCAAACCCTTCGCCCGAGGAAGCCTCAGGGAAACTTACGCCCGCTACCCGCACATCGGGCCGGTGGTGCCGGCCATGGGCTACAGCCCCCGCCAGATCGCCGACCTGGAAGAGACCCTGAACGCCGTGCCGTGCGATTTGGTGCTTTTCGCCACGCCCATTCAGCTCACCCGCATCGTGTCCCTGAAACATCCCACGGTGCGCGTGCGCTACGAATACCGCGACCACGGCGAACCGACCCTGGAGGACGCCCTCAAGCGGCGCCTCCCCCACGTGTTCGCAAGGAAGTGAGCCGAAGCGCTGGTTGCGTCGGCGCAGTTTTTCCCGAGGAAAAACAAACACCGCCGCCGGGAGGGACCATGCCCCCTGTATCCCCTCCAAAACCCGTTCTTCTCGTCGCCTTGGGCGGCAACGCTCTGATCCGAAAGGGCCAAAAAGGCACCATTCAAGAGCAATTCGAGAATTTAAGGGTGCCCATGCGCCAAATCGCCAGTCTTACGGAATCCTTTCGGATCGTCATCACCCACGGCAACGGTCCCCAGGTGGGGAACCTCATGCTCCAGCAGGAATGCTGTCCCGAAGTGCCGCGTCTGCCTCTGGAAATCCTGGTGGCCCAGACCCAAGGACAAATCGGTTACATGATCGAATCCACCCTGGACAGCGAACTCATGGCCCTTGGGATCGTCACGCAAAAATGCCTGGTGAGCCTCATCAGCTACGTGGTCGTGGATCCCAAAGACCCCGCGTTTGCCGATCCCTCCAAGCCCGTGGGGCCCGTTTACCCGGAAGAGGCGGTGGCGTCCCTGCCGTTTCCCGTGAAAAAAACGGCCAAGGGATACCGCAGGGTGGTGGCGTCCCCCAAGCCGGTGACCATCGTGGAACAGCGCGAAATTCGTAAACTCATCGCCATGGATTTCATTGTCATCTGTTGCGGCGGCGGGGGTATTCCCGTGATGCGGGAAGGACGGGGATTTTGCGGCGTGGACGCCGTCATCGACAAGGACCTGGCCAGCGCCAAACTGGCCCGCCGGGTGGGGGTCGACATCTTTGCCATCGTCACGGACGTCCCCGGCGTGTTCCTGGACTACGGAACGCCTGGACAGCGCCTCATGAGGCACCTTGGCGTCGACGACGCCGAAGCCTACCTGGCTCAAGGCCAATTCCCCGAAGGATCCATGGGCCCCAAGGTGGAAGCCGCCGTAGAATTCGTCCGCGCCACCGGGAAACGTGCCGCCATCGGCTCCATCGACGATATCACCGGAACCGTGGCCGGCACTTCCGGCACTCAAATCACCCCCTAGTTCCCTCCTTTACGAAAAAGCCCCCGCTTCTTCCCGGCGCCGCAGGCCCCTTTCCACCGTGACGACGAAATCCTGGACGTTGGTCAGGATGGACCGGGCGGTGAGCGAGCCCCGATTGGCAAGTTTCTGCACGGCAAATTCGGACATGTCCACGGTGTAGAAAAAGACCGGCCGCACCGTGCCGTCTTCCAGCACCCGGTAGGACGGAGCCATGTTGCCCGCGGCGATGGCATGGAGCTGGGTGGCCATGGCGACGATGGTCGTCGCGCGCCGCACCACGGCCCTCATGCGATCCTGGGCTTCATAGACGTCAGGGACCACTTCCGGAAGGGGACCGTCGTCCCGAATGGAGCCCGCAAGCACCACGGGGATGCCGCGCCGCAAGGCCGCATGCATGATCCCGTCCGCGACCACCCCCGACGCCACGGCAGCTTCGAGGGATCCCAAGGCGCGGATCCGGTTGATGGCGTCCAAGTGATGGTAATGGCCCAAGGGCGCCAAGCGTTTGGAATAGATTTCCTGGCCCAGGGCGGTTCCATACAGAGCCGCTTCCACATCGTGTACGGCCAAGGCGTTGCCGGCAAGAAGCCCATGGACGTAGCCTCGATGGATAAGGGCGCAGAAGGCGTCCCGAGCGTCCCGGTCGAACACCAGGGCAGGCCCCAGGACCCACACGATGAACCCATGGTTCCGCTCGTGGTTCAAGAGGTCATAGAACTCGTCATAGTCGATGGAAAAGGACGTCTCCCGAGTGAGCCGGGTTCGGAACGCGAATTTGTCCCCCCGGGGCTCCTCTTCGGCGAAGGCCTCGGCGTGCACGTAAATGCCGTCTTCACCGTTTTCCCTTCGGCCAAGGGCCACCCGGTCTCCCACCTGCAACCGCCGAAATTCCACGACTTCCAATGGGCCATGGGATCGGCGCACGACGACACAGTCCATGCGGGATTCCCGAAGAAGCTCCCACCGGCCGGACTCCACGTGGAAATACTCGGGAAAGATGGATGTGGCATGGTAGCCTTCCGGGGCCACACCCGCGCGTTCCACTTCCGCGAAACGCACCAGAGGGGCGTCCTTGAGAGGCGGGCTGGAAAAATTCGGAGCCGTATAGCCGGGAAACCAAAACGCCATGGCATCCTCCCTTTCCCCACCCGAAGGGCGCCGTAAAAATCCGAAAACGGCCGTCGGACACAGTGGGTCCGACCAGGGCCTCCTGTGCGGCCCCCTTCCGGCAGGCTTGACAAGTTTTCGGCTGGACTATAGAAACTGTGCATTCTGTGCATTGTCAAAACCGATGAAAAACGGAGCGGGAATCATGGACATCCGCCGCCTGGAAGTTTTCTGCAAGGTTGTGGAAATGGGAAGCTTCACCAAAGCCGCCGAAGCGGTTTTGCTGTCGCAGCCGACCATCAGCGAGCACATCAAGACGCTGGAAGACATGGTCGGCGAGCGGCTCGTGGACCGGCTCGGCCGGGAAGCTTTGCCCACGCCCGCCGGAAAGATTCTTTACCGATACGCCAAAAAGATCATCCAGATCAAGGACGAAGCCGTCCAGGCCATGGCGGCCTATCGGGGCGACCTGACGGGGGCGTTGCAATTGGGGGCGAGCACCATTCCAGGAACTTACATTTTGCCCCGCCTCATCGGCCTCTTCAAGCAGCGGCATCCTGAAGTGCAGATCAGCATTCACATCGCCGGGACCAAGGAGATTGCCGAAGCCGTGGCCGACGGCCACCATGAACTGGGCCTTGTGGGGTCGCAGTGGAAGGATCGGCGTTTGAGCTTCGAGCGGATCTTTTCCGACGAACTGGTCCTGGCCGTGCCCAAAGACCACCCATGGACGCGGCAAAGCCCCATCGCCTTGGAGCAACTGGGCGAAGAGCCCTTCATCGCCCGGCACCGGGGATCGGGCACCCGCATGGTGACTTACGAAATCCTGGAAAACGCCGGTTTTGACCCGGCACGCCTCAGGGTCGTCGCCGAAATGGGCACCACGGAAGCCGTTCGGCAAAGCATCAAGGCAGGAATCGGCGTCTCCATCCTGTCGCGACAGGCGGTGGCCGAGGATGTGGCCTACGGCGCTCTGGCCGTGGTCCCCATCCAGGGGGTGGTCTTCCGGCGCCCCTTTTATCTGGTCAAACGCAAGGGACGAGAAGCCTCCCCGGTATGCGCGGCCTTTGAAGAACACTTGAGAACCCATAACCACGAGGCTGATTTTTCGCCCGAGCCTTTTTTGGCGATTGAGGCTTCCTATCATTCGTAAGTCCTTTCATTTTTCTTTCCTATTTGTTTTTCCCCTGCGGTTTTCCTTAACTGTGCGCGGGGCCCGGCTCCGGCGGCCCTCGTGGAAAAACCTTCGAATCCCTGAGGGGGGTTTTCCCAAAAAGGTGGAGCGGTGGAGCGCAGGGACCCGGGCTTAAGGGTTTCTGAGCCCGGGAGCCGATTGACGAGGCAAGAGGAGGGAGCGTTGATGCCTATGAAGAATGTGTTTGCGTCGAGGTGGGGCATTGTTGTGGTGGGGGCGGTCATCGGCATTCTCGCCCCGGTGCTTCAAAAACTGGGCAATCCGGGCAACATGGGCATCTGTGTGGCCTGCATGGAACGGGACATGGCGGGCGCCCTGGGATTGCACCGCGCCGAAGTCGTCCAGTACATGCGGCCGGAAATCATCGGCTTTGTCCTGGGATCCCTCATCGCCGCTTACCTTTTCAAGGAATTTCGGCCACGCGTGGGATCCGCCCCCATCGTCCGGTTTATCCTCGGCGTCTTTGCCATGATCGGCGCTCTGGTCTTCTTGGGCTGTCCGTGGCGGGCCATGTTGCGCCTTGCGGGAGGCGACGGAAACGCCATCCTGGGCCTTGCGGGTTTGGCTTTCGGCGTTTGGATCGGCACCCTTTTTCTCAAAAACGGCTACACCCTGGGAAGGACTCAGTCCACCTACGCCTCCGTGGGCTGGATCCTTCCCTTGATCATGCTGGGATTTTTGGCCCTGCTTTTCGTCTTTCCCCAAGTTCCGGGTGAACCCAAAAGTGGTGTCTTGTTTTACAGTGTCAAAGGCCCTGGGGCCATGCACGCGCCCGTGGCGCTCTCCCTCGCCGTGGGACTCCTCGTGGGCTTTCTCGCGCAAAGAAGCCGGTTTTGCACCATGGGAGCCCTTCGAGACCTCATCCTTTTCCGGCATACCCATCTTTTCAGCGGCTTTGTGAGCCTCATCGTCTTCGCCTTCATCACCAACCTTGTCCTGGGCCAATTCAAGGCGGGCTTTGAGGGGCAGCCCGTAGCCCACACGCAGCATCTGTGGAATTTTCTCGGCATGGCCCTGGCCGGTTTGGCCTTCGCCTTGGCGGGCGGTTGTCCCGGCCGGCAGCTCTTTCTCGCCGGCGAAGGGGACGGCGATGCGGCCGTGTTTGTTTTGGGCATGATCGTCGGCGCCGCATTTTCCCACAACTTCGGCCTCGCCAGTTCCCCCCAGGGCATCGGCCCCCATGGGATCGCAGGCTTGGTCGTCGGCTTTGCCGTGTGTCTTTTTATCGGCTTGACCATGCGAAAAAAGGCGGCATAAGGAGGATCACGATGGCTACGACTGTGGACGCCCGAGGATTTTCATGCCCTCAACCCGTACTCATGACTTTGGAGGCCATTAAGAAAGGATCGCCCCAGGATCTCGTCGTTTTGGTGGATACGGACACGTCCAAGGAAAACGTCATGCGCGCGGCCCAGAGCCAAGGCTACACCGTCCGAGACGTGGCGCCCGAAGGGGAAGGCTACCGCATACACATTGTCAAGGGTTGATGTCGTCCATGCTTCGGTTCTTGAAAAAACTTGCGCCCCGAAAGGACGCCGCTCCTTCGCCGGCTCCCGATCGGGGCATACTCGTCTTCGAAAACACGAGTGACGTCATCCAGGCCGAAAAGCGGCTCAAGGCCCACGGATTTCCCATCGCCGTCAAGGGGCCGCCGCCTGAAATCCAAAAGGGATGCGATCTCGTCATCGAATTCCCCCTCATGGAAAAACTCTCCATCGAACGCCACCTGGAGGCTGCCGGGCTGCACCCGCTGGCCGTGGTGCCGGTGACGGCCCCGCTCCTTGAGCCCGTCAGCCTCTTTTACGCGAAGGACTTCGGATCGTATCTCATGGTCCGGGCCGCGAACATGAAGATCACGGTGAACAAGGAATCTTTGCGCATCGTGAACATTTCGGGAGGGGGCTGTCCCGACGTGCCCTATCTCGCCGACCGCCTAGTCGGAAAAACCCTCAACGAGGCCCCGCAACCCAAAGAGATCGGCCATACGCTGTGCGGGTACGCTCTGCAACTGGCCTACGAGGAGCTGTGCCGTCGATGCTTGCCGTAATCGGAACGGTCCCCGACCCCTCTCTGCCTCTGACCACCGGGACGGCTCAGCTCAAGGATGGCAGGCTTCACACGGCCGGCGTGAGCATTCCCATCACTCGAGGCACACCCGCTCTGGCGGCCGCGGCCGTCGCGGTTGCGGAAAGGCTTTCCCGCACCGAGGTGTTCGTCTTTCTCGTGGGAGACGTGGGTCGAGGGGGCGGCAGCCGGGTCTTGTACCAATTCCTTGCCGAGAATCTTCCCGGGTTTTCCTTCGACGTCATGGTTTTTCACTATCTGCAGCCGGACGTGGACTGGCACAACAAGGTGCTGTTCGCCGTGGAGGCCTTGCCACGACGGCCTTTGCTCATCGCCGATGCGGGCTTCATGTACGCCGCAAAGATGAGCGGCCAGGCTTCAGCCTACGACATCTTCACGCCCGATATCGGGGAAATGGCCTTTCTCGCCGATGAACGCGCCCCGCACCCTTTCTACACCCGGGGCTTCGTCCTGCACGACACCCGAAACGTGCCGGAGCTGGTGGCAAGAGCTTATGCCCATGAGGATGCGCCCCGCTGGCTCGTGGTCAAGGGAGAAACGGACCATATCGCCGAGGCGGGGCGGGTCGTGGCCACGGTTCGGGAACCCGTCTGGGAGGCCATGGAAGCCATCGGCGGTACCGGAGACACCTTGACGGGAATCCTCGGGGCTCTGTGCGCCTCGGGAAAAGATCCCCTTGACGCATGCCGAACAGCCGCCTTAACAAACCGATGGGTCGGCCGCCTTGCCCGTCCCACGCCGGCCACGCAGGTGGCGGAACTCATCCCCGCCATCCCCGATGCGCTGGAACAGGTGCAGAATCCCGTCCTTGCGGAGGAAGCGGGTGGATAAGAGCGACAAAATCCGACTGACGGAAACCGTCACAGGGGCCGGGTGAGCGTCCAAGCTGGCTCCGGGGGACCTGGACCGAGCCCTGTGCGGCATGCGTTTTCCCACGGACGAAAACGTCCTGGTGGGACTGGATCGAGCCGATGACGCGGGCGTCTACAAGGTCAGCGACGATCTCGCGCTCATCCAAACGGTGGATTTCTTCACCCCCATCGTGGACGATCCCTACTGGTTCGGCCAGATCGCCGCAGCCAACGCCCTGAGCGACGTGTACGCCATGGGGGGCGTTCCCAAGACGGCCATGAACCTGGTGGCCTTCCCGGCCAAGGATTTGGGCTTGGACATTCTGCGGGCCCTGATCCAAGGCGGCATCGACAAGCTCGCCGAAGCCCACGTCGCCCTCATCGGGGGGCACAGCATCGAAGACAAGGAATTGAAATACGGCCTTTCCGTCACGGGCTTCATCCATCCCAACCGCATCCTCACCAAGAAAACCCTCCAGGGCGGCGATCGCCTCATTCTCACCAAGCCCCTGGGAACCGGCATCATCAACACCGCCATCAAGGCCCGCATGGCCTCGGAAGACCTCACCGAACGCGTCACCCGCCTCATGGCTACGCTGAACCGAACGGCCGCCCAAGTCATGGCCGACTTTCACGTCCATGCGTGCACAGACGTGACGGGCTTCGGCCTGCTGGGACATTTGGCCGAAATGGTGGACGGCTCGGGAAAGAGTGTGCGCCTGGCGGCCCATTGCGTTCCGGTTTTCCCGGAAGCCGTGGAACTCGCCTCCATGGGATTGATTCCCGCCGGAGCCTACAAGAACCGCGACTTCCGAAAGGACATGGTCGCTTTCGACCCCGATGTTCCCCTGGCCCTCCAAGACATCTTGTTTGACCCCCAAACCTCCGGGGGCCTCCTCATCAGCGTGGCGCCTTCCCACGCCGAAGCGCTCCTCGACGCCCTGCGCAGCAAGGGTGTGGAAGCAAGCGCCATCATCGGTGAGGTCCTTGACGATCCCGCCCAACGCATCACCGTGGCGGCCTAACACGCGGCCCCGCGGCAGCGCTCTTGACTCCCGCCCTGAAAAATGCAAATGAGTTGCATGAAGCGAGCCCGTGGATTTCTCGGCGCGAAGTTCTTTATGGAGGGCAAGATGTCAAGGCGGGAAAAAATTTTCATTTCGGTCGTTCTGGGGATCCTTTTGGGGTTGGGCGGTGCGGCCGAAGCCGCGGATCCGCTTAAGGTTTTCGTGAGCCTTCCGCCGCAAAAGCATTTTGTGGAGCGCCTGGGCGGCGATCGTGTCACGGTGACGGTGCTGGTGCCTCCCGGAGCGGACCCTCACACCTTCGAGCCGTCCCCGGCTCAGATGAAGGCGCTGTCCCAGGCGTCCCTTTACTTCGCCGTGGGCATTCCTTTCGAAAAGGCCCTTCTACCCCGAATCCGCTCCGTGAACCCGCAACTCACCGTAATTTCCACCGACCGGGCGTTGCCCAAGAGGTTCACGGCCGACCACGGCCACAGCCATGACCACGGCGACGGGGAACCCGACCCTCATGTGTGGCTGTCCCCCCCGCTGGTCATGGCCATGGCTAGAACCATGGCCCTGGCCCTCATGGATGCGGACCCAGCCCATGGAGACGGGTATGAGGCCCGTTACAAGGATTTTCTTTCGGATGTGGCGAGTCTGGACATGGACATTTCCAGAACCTTTCGGGATGCAAAGCCGCCCCGTGCGTTTTACGTTTTCCATCCGTCCTGGGGCTATTTTGCCGACGCGTACGGGTTGGAACAGGTCGCCGTGGAATGGGAAGGCAAGGAAGCCAAACCCGCACACCTCAAGGAACTCATTGAATCGGCCCGCCGGGCCGGGGTGAAAGTTCTTTTTGTTCAGCCGCAGTTTTCCCGGCGCTCGGCGGAAATGATCGCCAAGGAAATCGGGGCGACCGTGGAAGTCATCGACCCGTTGGCCGAAAACTGGACGGAAAATCTTCGGCAGGTGAGCCGGCGTCTTCGAGAGGCCATGCCATGAGCGAGCGGGTTCCCGGGGTGGCGGCGGCCCTTAGGAGGGTCACCTACGCCTACAACAGCCATCCCGTGCTGGAAGATGTGGACTTAACGATCTACACGGGGGATTTTACCGCTGTAATCGGCCCCAACGGCGGCGGGAAGACCACACTCCTGAAACTCCTCCTGGGCCTTCTGAAGCCTCGGACGGGGACGGTCACCCTTTTCGGCGAGGAGCCCGCCAAAACGGCGCACCGGGTGGGCTACGTCCCCCAAGACGTTCACATCAACCGCTTCTTTCCCCTGACCGTTTTGGAACTCACCCTCATGGGGCGACTCGGCCCCGGGCACCTCTTGCGCCACTATTCCGCCAAGGACGTGGCGGCTGCGGAAGCCGCCTTGGACCGCATGGAAATGCTCGCCTACCGAAAGGCCCGCTTGGATGAACTGAGCGGAGGGCAACGGCAGAGAGTCTTTATTGCGCGGGCCTTGGCGTCGGAGCCGGAGGCGCTTTTCTTGGACGAACCGGCGGCCGGAGTGGATTCGGCGGGCCAGAAGGATCTCTACAGCCACTTGAAGGAACTCAACGACCACATGACGATCCTCGTGGTGACGCACGATCTTTTGGTTCTTTCCACGTACGTGAAATCCGTCGTGTGCGTCAACCGCTCCTTGGTCCATCACCCGTCTCCGGAAGTGACGGCGGACATGCTGCGTCTCGGATATCGATGCCCGGTGGAACTTTTGGGACACGGGCATCTGCCGCATCGGGTGCTGCCTCTGCACGGAGACAAAGACCGTGGGTGAATGGCTGCAACTCGCTTTCGTCCAGAACGCCTTTGCGGCGTCCCTTTTGGCGGCCGTGCTGTGCGGCGTTGTGGGCACCTATGTGGTGGCCAACCGCATGGCGTATTTGGCGGGCGGCGTGGCCCACGCCGCCTACGGGGGGGTGGGGCTTGCCTTCTTTATGAAAATCCCCCCCATGGCAGGCATCCTGGGATTCACGTCTGTATCCGCCGTCATCATGGGCATGATCTCCCTTCGCGAAAGGCATCGGGCCGATACGGCCATCAGCGTCCTCTGGGCTTTCGGCATGGCCCTGGGCGTCCTTTTGGTGGACCTCACCCCTGGCTACGGGGCCGATCTCATGAGCTATCTCTTCGGGAGCATCCTCACCGTGTCCCGCACTTCTCTCGCCGCCATGGCCGCCCTCACGGTGCTCGTTCTCCTTTTTACAGCTCTGTTCCACAAAGAACTGGCGGCCGTCTCCTACGATGAACACTTCGCCCGTGTGCGGGGTCTTCCCGTAACGGCGCTCTATTTGACCCTCATCGGCATGATCGCACTGACGGTGGTCGTCCTCGTGCAAGTGGTGGGGCTCATTCTCGTCATCGCCCTTCTGACCATCGCACCTTACATCGCCGAAAAGACCAGCCGGTCCTTGCAGGGCATGATGTTTCGAGCCATCGTCCTCAACACGATCTTCGGATCCGTCGGGTTGGGGCTTTCCCTCGCCTTGAACGTCACCTCCGGTGCGGCCGTGATTTGTGTCGCAGCCGCCGGCTATCTCGTCTCTGTGAGCTTGAGTGCGCTGAAACAAAGAATGGGATACGGGCAAGGCCATGTGTGATCGCTGCAACTACAGGAAGCTCATGGAAGAGGCGGGCATCCGAGCCACGACCCATCGCCTCGCGGTTTTGCGGATCCTGGGAAGTGCCTCGAGCCCGATGAGCGCCCAAGAAGTTTTCGACGCCCTTCAAGCCTGCCGATCCATCAATCGCGTCACCGTCTACCGCATCCTGGAATCCCTCGTGGAAGGGGGCGTGGTGGACAAGATCAGCGCGGGGGACCGAAGCTTTCGCTACGGGCTGGCCCCCAACGAAAATCATCCGCAGCACGCCCATTTCTACTGCCGTCTGTGCGGCCTCATGGCGTGCCTTCCCCCGGAAAGCCTTCCTCTGCCGTCCCGAAGTTCGTCGTCCATGATGCCGGGCATCGTGGAAAAGTGCGAAATCCGCTTGGACGGGGTGTGCCACCACTGCCGCCTGCGGCATCCCTGATCCCCCGTTTTTAGCCTTCATCGGAATCTTCGAATGTTTTAGGCTTTTTCGATCGAAACTATCTATTTGTCCCTGAACATTTGTCTTTTCTATGCTTTCCCGGGTTTCGAACCCCGGGGCCCACAGCCCCCGGGGCTCTTCAAGAAGGGTGTTCAAGACCGCACATGGAGAAGCGCATGAAGGAAGAACGGGTGGACTGTCGGGGCCTGGCCTGCCCGGCTCCGGTGCTCAAAGTGAAGGACATTCTGGATCGATCCCCTGTGGAGCGCATTACGGTCTGGGTGGACAATCCGGCATCGAAGGAAAACGTCAGCCGGTTTCTCATGCGGGCGGGGTTCCAGGTGCAGGTGCAGGAGGAGGCCCAGGGGTTTGCGGTCATCGGAAGCCGCGGGGCCCAGGAAACCTGCGAAGTCTTCGTGCCGAAAGCCGACGCCGAATCGGCCCGCATTTTGGTGCTCGTGGGCACGTCACGCCTGGGCTCGGGGGACGACGTCCTGGGGGCCAAGCTCATGGAGAATTTCTTGGGGACGCTCAAGGAAATGGGGCCCGCCCTGTGGCGCTTGGTCTTCTTAAACGGAGGCGTCCACCTTACGGTGGAAGGTTCTCCTGTGCTGGATATTTTGAAAGAGCTGGAAAGGGACAAGGTGAGCCTCCTTGTGTGCGGAACGTGCCTCAACCACTTCGGCCTATTGGAAAAAAAGGCGGTGGGAGAAACCACCAACATGCTGGATATCGTCACTTCCATGCAGCTGGCCGACCGAGTCATCAGCCTGACATAGAAGCGCACGACAAACGGGCTCCGAAACGCCAAAGGCGCCGCGCCCCGCGGCGGGAAAGGCCGGCTCACCGGCTTTTTCGCTGTAAAGATTGACAAAATCGCGGGCTTTTCTAACATGGGGCGACCATTCATGACCGCATTTTCAGGGAGCGCGCCCCATGCCCACGAAAACCTCGAAAAACCACCTCATCTTCAACGTCTTGGAAGCGCTTCGCGAAGGGTTTACCCATTTTTCGGGGCCGAGTCGGGTGGCGCTGGTCTATGCGGAAAAGCGCGACGATCCCATGAGGATCTGCGATCCGGAAGATCTCCTCCGCGGCCATGAACCGAAGTTGAAGGAACTCTATCTGGACAGCGAGGCGTGGCGCGCCGACGCGCCGGATGTGCGCGACATGAAGCGCTTCGGGCAGATTTACCCTCTGCCGAACCTTAACCTCTCGGGGCTCATCTCCTACGGCGGCCGATCCCGATCCATTTTCTACCAGATGTGGTTTACGGAACATCACCCCGACATGTGCTCCGTCCTGCCCACAGAACGGTGGCTCGAGCACGCGGCCTATCTTCTGTCCCACGATTTCGCCACGGCCAAGACATTCTACACGGACTCGTCCCGATACGTCCTTCGCGAATACGCGACCCACGCCGTCCACGACGCCATTTTGGACGGGTTGAACCTCAAAGTCGGCTGGGACAGCCGGCTGCGCATTTACCCCATCTTGGACGCCGTTCTGGAAATTTCCAAAACCCCGGAAGAAGGCGCCTGGCCCCGGGGGAAACTCGTCTTTGTGGAAGAAACGTGCCTCAAGGATGTTCCTTTCATGGCCGTGTTTCCCCAGGGGGAACGTCCAAGTATCAGCAATGCGAAACACATCCGAAAGATCCTGCTGGCGGTGGAACATTCGGAACGCTGGCTCGTCTCTGAAGGCCGTACCCTTGTGGGAATCGGCAGGGGGCCTTTGCCGGACTGCCGGATCAGCGCCGAATTTTTCGGCAGTTACGGCTTTCTTCGCTTCAACGGCCAGCCCATGTGCAGCTTTTCGGAAGGCCGCTTCTACTCCTCGAACCGGCGCGCCAAATTGGTTCAGCTGGAAGAAACCCTCCTCACGTCGGACCTGGACCCTTCCATGGCCCATACGCTTTTTCAGATTACGGCGGCCCTCGTGCACGGCGCCCAGGAACGCAAGCACGGCTGCACCTTGGTCCTGGATCTGGGGACCAACCCCCTTTCCATTTCGGGGCATTTGTTGGAAAACCCGCTGGACCTCCAGGACCCCGCCAATCTGGATCTGGCCAAATCCTTGTCCAAAATGGACGGGGCTCTGCACATCGGGGCGGACGCCAAACTCCATCGGTTCGCCTGTCTTCTGGACGGGCGCAGTGTGCCGGGCGAAGACCGATCCCGAGGAGCCCGTTACAATTCAGCCCTTCGGTTCAGTGCGGAACACGATCAGGCCATCATCGTGGTCGTCTCTTCCGACCGCCCTGTCTCGGTCGTCCACGGGGGAGTAGAACTTTCGGCCCTGTGCCCTTGGAGCCCATCCTTCACGCTGAGCGGGCTGCCGCCCACCTTGTCCGATTGGATTTCCCTTGGCTAATCCCGCCCATGCATCAGGATTTCCTATTGGATCGCCCATGGCCCTGGGATTATGGTCCCATGGCCACCCTGGGGGAATGTCCCCTTGGGATGGGACAACGGAGACGATCATTGGGAGGGCCTCTCAGCTCATGTGGAAACCCAAACTCGCCTGCCCCAATTTCACGAGGGATCTCACGGCGCTTCGCCGTTTCGCTCTGGAATCCGGACTGGACGGCGTAGATTGGAGCTTCACCCTGCAGGAACTTCCCCAGACCCCCAAAGAGGCCTCGAGGTTGAGTCGCGAATTGGCCGATCTGCGGCCTCTGGCCGTGCGCTACCACGCCGCCTTTCCCACCGTGGATCTGGGAGACCGCGACCCGGAAAAAGCTCAAGCCGCCTATCGAATATTCGAACAAGTGTGCCGTTTGGTTTCAAAGCTGGAAGGAGAAACCCTCACGATCCACGTGGGGCTGGGGCGAACCACCACGGAAGATCTTTCCTGGGAAAGAACGCTGGAAAACCTTTGGCGCCTGAACAGTTCGGCCCAAAGGCTCGGAATTCGGCTCTGCCTGGAAAACCTCGCCTGGGGATGGACCAGCCGCCCCGAGCTTTTCGAAAAGATGCTTCGCCGAAGCGGCCTCTGGGGCACCTTCGATATCGGCCATGCCGTGGTCAGTCCGTCTATTGTCTCTGAGCGGTTCGATGTGGAGGACTTCGTCACGCCCCACGGAGAACGCATCCTCAACGCCCACGTCTACCACAGGGAATTCGACAATCGTCACTTCCCACCCGAATCCGTGGACGATGTGGCCCAGCGGCTGGATCTGCTTCGAGCCCTTCCCGCCTGTGAGTGGTGGGTCCTGGAACTTCGGGACGAGCCGTCTTTGCGTTCCACACTTGACGTCATCCTCAGGTATCTGGAAAAAGACAACGGAAACCTGGGGATGGTCGAATCGACCGCATGAAGGGCACCACCCAAGAGGAAAGCGCTTTTGGCCTCATCGTCCTTGTCGTGGCAGACAAAACCCACCGACCGGTTTATCCTGCGCTGGATTAAGCGCCACCTTTCGGCCCTCATGACGCCCCATCTGGCCCGCGTTCCCGGCCTCGCTCCGTGGATGGTGACGGTCACTTCTGCCGCGCTGGGCGTCCTGGCGGGTTTCGTTTTCGGTCTGGGGTGGGGCTTTACGGCAGGCTGTTTGGCCGCCGTCGCCCAGGTTCTGGACGGGGTGGACGGTCAGCTGGCACGGCTGAAAGGGACAGAAACCGCCTGGGGAGCCTTTTGGGATTCCACGTTGGATCGCTACGCCGACGGGGCCATGCTTGTGGGGATGGGCGTTTACGTCGCTCGAGAAGTCCCGTGCATTCCTTTGGGGGTGCTTATTCCCTTGGGCGCGGCAGCTGTCATCGGATGCGGTCTCATCAGCTACACCACGGCCCGTGCGGAAAGCTTGGCGCTGGACCTCGGGCCGCCCACTTTGGTGAGCAAGGGGACTCGAACCACGCTCATGATCCTTTCGGCATGGACGACGGTTTTCTGGAAAGGGGCCCCGGTGATCGCCCTCGTTGTGCTCGCGGTATGGACCAACGCCGTCGTGGCGCAAAGACTCCGGCGCGTGAAGGACAAGGGCCGGCCCCTTTCGCCAAAAGGGGGCGCTTCCGATAACGATGCCAAGGAATGACGCGATGGAATACGCGGCACCGTGCGGCGTGATCCACGGACGGTTTCAGATCCTCCACAACGATCACCTCCGCTACCTCTTGGCGGGAAAGGCCCTTTGCCGCCATCTGGTCGTGGGCATCACCAATCCGGAACCCGCGTTGAGCGCCGACGACGAAGCGGACCCAAAACGCAGTGATCCAGCCGCCAATCCGCTGACTTACTACGAAAGGCAGGTCATGGTGCGGCGGGCTTTGGAAGCCCACGGAGTTCCGCTCCAGGAATTCACCATCGTCCCCTTTCCCGTGAACTTTCCCGAGCGCTACCGGTATTACGTTCCCTTGGATGCGGTTTTCTTCCTGACCATCTATGACGAGTGGGGGAAAAAGAAGCTTCGCATGTTCCAAGCCTTGGGGCTGAAAACCCACGTGCTGTGGGAAAAGCCGCCCCATGAAAAAGGCATCAGCGCCTCGGAGGTCAGGCGCCGGATCCGAGAAGGGCTGCCGTGGGAACACCTGGTCCCAGAAACCACCGCCGAACTCGTCAAGACCTGGAAGATCGCCGAACGCCTGTAAGCGCCCGCAGGTTCGTGGAAGCGGCTCAGGCGGTTTTTCATGGAAAGGGCTCCGGCTGCCGTGAAAGCAAAGCCGACTTAACCCCTTCCCGAAGGAACTTCCCAGAGCAAATCCTTGTCCAAATCCCGGAACAAATCTTCCAGCCGGTACAAGAATTGGTCCAGCGCGCGCAATTCCCGCCCAAGGAGCGCCTCGCGGGCCTTGTCCCGGCACTCGATCAGGTGCGGCACGTGTTTTTCCAAAACCTTTTTCCACAGGCCGGAGACGTTCGGGTCCCTGGCCGTGCGGGCCAACTCTTCCACAAGATGGTAAAGGGTGAGCGGCTCATCGACGAGGCGCTTCTTGCCCACGTCCCGAAGGAGGGCACTGCAGCCGGGATACTGCTTGGCAAAACCTCCCTCGTCATAAACAGGAACCAGTCGGATGTCGATCTGCATGGTGCGACTCATGGAAAGTCCTCCTTTCTTGCCAATGGCGAAAGAATGTGTTCAAGATGCGCGGCCATTGCGCCGAATTCTCTTGTGGGCTCATACCCCGGTGCACCGAGGTGCGGAAGAACCGCGCAGCCATAGGGTGACGCACAGCTCACGCGCTGAAATGGAGCCATAGAAGTCATGGACACGCTGAAAGTCTTCGCCACCGAGGATGGGAAAGGAATGATCGTCTGCCCTCAGTGCGGGTTTGCCCGTCAGGTGGATGTCGCCCGCTTCCTGCCTCAAAACAAACAGGTCAAGGTTCGGTGCCCATGCGGCCATTCTTTCCGGGTCTCCTTGGAAATCCGAAGGACATACCGAAAGTCGGTCTTCCTCTTTGGAGAATACCGAAAAAAGGCGGACGATGCCAGCAGCCCCTATCGGCAGATGATCGTCCAAGACATTTCGCTGGGTGGCTGCCGTTTTCAAACCCCCTTGGCCCACGGCCTAAAGATCGGGGATTTGGTCCATCTTGAATTCCCCTTGACCGATGAACGAAAGTCCCTTGTGAAAGCCGTCGGCGAGGTTCGCCGCGTGGAAGGAAAAAGCGTCGGCGTCACTTTCGTCAATTTCGACTCCGGCTCCGAAAAAGCCCTCTATTTTTTCCTCTTGCCCTAAACGACCATGAGTTTCCGGAGTCGCCCGAACCGGTCGGCGGCTTTCGGGCGGGCTCCCCATTTCTCAATGGGCGTCTTGACCGCCTTTCCCTCTTTGCGATAAGGTTTGTAAAAATTCTCACGCATCAGTGCCGGCAGGGCGAATCGGACGGCTTTACGGCCACCGGAGGGACCGTCATGAAGGCGGGCGAGACGGCACGCGATGGCAGCACAAAAGCTCTTGCCACAGGGCATGGGCCGGTGATTCCCCTTTCTGTCGGGAGAGCGGCACCCCAAACCCCGGCGCCGCTCGCTCCGGAGCCGTCTTGTCTCAGCTTACCTGTTTTTGTCCGTTTTTCGCGTCCGTTCCCAGGGCTGAGAGATCCGAAGATCTTTCATGAGGAGGGCAGAAGCCATGATGCTCACAAAGGATGAGATACAGGCGCGCACCATCACCGAAGACGGCCGGGTTTTTCTCGAAAAGGCCGCCCGAGACGGCCTTGAAACGGTTTGGGACCGCTACGAAGCCCAAAAGCCGCAATGCGGCTTTTGCGAACTGGGGCTGAGTTGCCGCAATTGCTCCATGGGGCCGTGCCGGATCGACCCCTTCGGGGACGGGCCGCAGCGCGGCGTGTGCGGCGCCGATGGGGACATCATCGTAGCCCGGAATTTGGGGCGCATGATCGCCGCCGGATCGGCGTCCCATTCCGATCACGGCCGGGACCTGGTGGAAGTGCTCCGAAAAGTCGGTGAAGGCCGCGCTCCGGGATACACCATCCGCAGCCCGGAAAAGCTCAAGAAGGTGGCCGCGGAATTTGGGATCCCCTCCGACGGCAAGACGCCCGAAGCCCTGGCGGTGGAGCTGGCCCATGCCATGGAGGAGGAATTCGGCACCCGCAAGAAAGCCCTGACGTTTCTCGGCAGGCTCCCCGAAAAGCGGCGGGCCCTCTGGGAAAAACTGGGGATCACCCCCCGGGGCATCGATCGGGAAACGTCGGAAATGATGCACCGCACCCACATGGGTGTGGACAACGACTGGCAAAGCCTGCTCTTGCACGGCTTGCGCAATGCCCTTTCCGACGGGTGGGGAGGATCCCTCATCGCCACGGAGGTTTCCGATATTCTGTTCGGCATCCCGCAGCCGGTTTCGTCCGAAGTCAACCTGGGCGTGTTGAAACCGGACCAGGTGAACATCATCCTTCACGGCCACAACCCCATCGTCTCTGAGATGATTTTCGAGGCGGCCCAGGATGGGGAACTCACGGCGCTGGCGTCTCAAAAGGGGGCGGCCGGCATCAACCTGGCCGGCCTGTGCTGCACGGGCAACGAACTCCTCATGCGCCGAGGCATTCCCATGGCGGGCAACCACCTCATGACGGAACTGGCCTTGAGCACCGGGCTTGTGGACATGATGCTCGTGGATTACCAGTGCATCATGCCGGCCCTGGGAGAAATCGCCAGGTGTTACCACACGCTCATGGTCTCCACGAGCGACAAGGCCAAGTACCCGCACATGGTTCACCACGAGTTCCATCCGGAAACGGCCCGGGAAAAGGCTCGGGACCTGGTGCGGCAAGCGGTGGAAAATTTCACTCGGCGCATCCCCGCCAAGATCCTCACCCCGCCCAACACCCCGACGAAAATGATGGCCGGATTCAGTGTGGAAGCCATCCTGGCGGCTCTCGGCGGAAGCCCGACCCCGCTGATCGAGGCCATCAAATCCGGAGCGGTCCAGGGCGCCGTCGGGGTCGTGGGGTGCAACAACCCCAAAATCCGACACGACTTCGGCCATGTGACCCTGACCCGACGGCTGATCGAAAACGATATCCTCGTCGTGGACACGGGCTGCGCCGCCGTCGCCCATGCCAAAGCCGGCCTCAAGGTCCCCGAAGCCGCGGCTCAGGCGGGACCGGGCTTGCGGCAGGTGTGTGCGGCCCTGGGCATCCCGCCGGTCCTGCACATGGGCAGCTGTGTGGATAACGTGCGCATCCTGGACTTGGCCGCCGCCCTTGCCAACACCTTGGGGACGGACATTTCGGACCTTCCCTTGGCCGCCGCCGCCCCCGAATGGTACTCGGAAAAGGCCGTCTCGATCGCCTGTTACGCCGTGGCCTCCGGCGTGTTCACGGTGCTCGGCACCCCACCGCCCATTTTCGGCAGCCCCAAGATCGTCAAGCTCCTCACGGAAGATATCCGGGGCCTTCTGGGCGCCTCCTTCGCCGTGGAACCCGATCCGGAAAAAGCGGCGGGCCTCATCGTGGACCACATCCGCCAGAAGAGGAAAGCTCTCGGGCTTTGAAGAATTCCGCTGAGGGAGTCCGCTATGGAACAAAGCGTGAAAGAAAGGGTGATGGTGCGACTGGAGCGGTGCGTCGGGTGCCGTTCGTGCGAAATGGCATGTCGGGTGGCTCATTCCCGAGGCGGCACCCTTTTGGCCGCCGTGTGTGAGGAACCCAGACCCTCACGGCGGATCTTCGTGGAACAGGCGGCGGACAGCCCGGTCCCTTTTCTCTGCCGCCATTGTGAAGATGCGCCGTGCGTGCGCTGCTGCCCCACGGGGGCCTTGGCCTTCGACGAAGACAGCCGCCTGGTAATCTACACGGGGCAGCGGTGTATCGGCTGCCATGCGTGCATCATGGCCTGTCCATTCGGAGTCATCCAAACCGGTGGAGGCGACGGGTACGTGGTCAAGTGCGATCGATGTCCGGGACGGGATCTGCCGGCGTGCGTGGAAGCCTGCCCCACCCAGGCTTTGGTGTTGGAAGGCCGCTTCGTTTCCGATCGGCGCCGCCGCACTGCGGCCCGGTTCGTGGAGGCCGCCCGCGGGGCCCCGCACGTGGAAGACATGCTCGCGTCAGGGAGCCCTTAGACCCCATGAACGCCGCGCCCCCCGTTCGCACCGTGTGCCCGTACTGCGCCGTCGGCTGCCACCTGGACCTTCTCGTGGAAAACGGCCGGGTCGCCGGGTTGGAACACGCCGTGGATTCCCCCGTGAACGGCGGCCGTCTTTGCGCCAAAGGCCATGCAGCCTTGGAAATTGTCAACCACCCCGATCGGCTGCAGAACCCCCTGCAGCGGTCGGCTTCCGGATGGGTGCCCGTTTCGTGGGACCGCGCCTTGGATACGGCGGCGGAACGAATCCGGAACATCCTGGCCGCCCATGGCCCTGAGGCTCTCGCTTTTTTGTCCACGGCCAAAGGGTCCAACGAGGAAAACTATCTGGTCCAAAAGCTCGCCCGAGCTCTCGGGTCCAACAATGTGGACCACTGCGCCCGACTGTGCCATGCCAGCACACTTACCGGCCTCGGGCCCATGCTCGGCATGGGGGCGGCGACCAATGCGCTGTCGGATCTTCGCCAATCCGAGTGCCTCTTCTTTGTGGGATCTAACCTGGCCGAAAACCACCCCGTGGCCTTCCGATGGGTGCAGGAGGCCAAGGACAGAGGAGCGCGGATTCTCGTGGCCGATCCTCGGCGCACCCCCACCGCCTGGATCGCGGACCTTCACCTGCCGCTCAAACCCGGAACAGACCTCGCCCTTCTCGCCGGCATGCTCCATGTGATTTTTCAGGAAGGGCTTCAAGACGACGCCTTCATCGCCCGTAGGACTCGAGGCGTGGAGGCCCTGCGCGCTTCCGTTCAGCACACCGACCCGCTGTGGGCGGCGCGCATCACGGGCGTGCCCGCCCGCGACATCGTCCGGGCCGCACGCCTGTATGCCAAAGCCCGCCGAGCGTCGCTTATCTATTGCATGGGCGTGACCCAACATGTGCACGGCACCGAAACCGTCCGCGCCTGCGCCGATCTCGCTTTGGTCACGGGTCACATAGGCCGGGCGGGATCGGGCCTGTTTCCGGTGCGCGGTCAGGACAACGTCCAGGGGGCGTGCGACATGGGCGCTTTGAGCGGCCTGCTGCCCGGCTATCGGCCGGTAACAGATCCGGACGCTCGCACTTTCTTCGAAAAAGCCTGGGGATTGCCCTCCGGAACCTTGGCCGCCGCCCCCGGCCTTACGGTGACCGAAATGGAACAGGCCGCGGGGCACAGGGTTCGCGGCCTCATCGCCATCGGGGAAAACCCCGTGGTGACCAGCCCGGATAGCCGAAGGACCAGGGAAAACCTGAAGCGCTTGGATTTCCTCCTGGTCGTGGACCTCTTTTTGACGGAAACGGCCGAACTGGCCCACTTGGTGCTCCCAGCCGCCGCCTGGGCGGAAAAAAGCGGTTCCCGGACCAACACGGATCGACGCGTCCAATGGTCGCCGAAAGCCGTCGATCCTCCTGGGGAAGCCCGACCCGACTGGAAGATCATCACGGACCTGGCCCACCGACTGGGATGGGACTCCTTTTTCCCGTACGGTTCTCCGGAAGACATTCTCGAAGAAATCCGCCGGGTGGTGCCCGCTTACGGGGGCATGAGCCCCCGGCGGCTTGCGACGGCCGCCGAAGGCATTCCCTGGCCGTGTCCGGATGAGACCCATCCCGGCACGCCGGTTCTCCACGAACATCGTTTCGCCACGGAAGACGGCTTGGCCCGTCTTTACCCCATAGAGTTCCTGGAGGCGCCCGAGCTTCCCGACGCCGATTTTCCCTATTGCCTGACCACCGGCCGTGTGACCCTCCATTACAACAGCGGCGCCATGACCCGGCGCAGCCCCAGCCTGGCGTCCCGCTCCCCGTACCTTTTCGTGGAAATCCATCCGGAAGACGCCGCACGGGAAGGGCTCCACCATGGAGACCGGGTGCGCGTCGTGACCCGCCGAGGCGCCCTGGAAGCGCAGGCGCACATCACCGGCAGCGTCAGCCGTGGTGTCGTCTTCGCGCCTTTTCACTTTCCCGAAACCAATGCCCTCACCCAGAACGTGCTCGATCCGTCCGCCAAAATCCCCGAATTTAAAACCGCGGCCTGCCGACTGGAAAAAGTGAAAGGGGCCGGACCATGAACGCTTTTCTTCACGTGGACTTTCGGCGCTGCACGGGATGTTTCGCCTGCGAGGCGGCTTGCCGAACGGCCCATGGCGGCGCCTGCCGCGTTCACCTGGCCTTCGCCGACGGGCTTCCCGTCCCTCTCATGTGCCGCCAGTGTGAAAACAGTCCCTGCGCCGCCGTGTGCCCGGAAGAGGCCCTGGTTTGGGATAAAACCCATGGAGTGGTTCTCCTCGTCGAACGATGCACCCGATGCGGCCTGTGCGCCGTCGCCTGCCCTTTCGGGGTATTGAGCGTCGATCCTTTTGGTCGGCCGAACGTCGTCAAGTGCGACCTGTGCCTGGGTCGCCGCGCCGAAGGAAAACGCCCGGCCTGCGTGCTCACTTGCCCGACGGAGGCCATCACCGACGAACCGGACCGTCCTCTGAAGCGCCGTCGCCTCGCCGGGTCGGTTCCGCCTATCGCCGCGCGTCCGTTTTCCGAGAGCCTCCCCGCTCCGATGGGAAAGGAAGGCGGGGTTCAGGGAGGCTTCAGGGGGAAAAATCCGCGATGAAAGAGACTCCAGCCGATCGACGGCTCATCATCGATTTGGAAAAATGCTTCGGGTGTTTTGCGTGCGCCGCTGCATGCCCGGAAAAGCACATCGCTTTTACGGACCATGAAGGGCTGCGGCGTTTTAGGGCTCCGAGCTTGTGTGGCGCGCAATGCGACGCATGCCGAAAGGCCTGTCCCGTGGACGCCATCGTTTTGGAAGAGGTGGCTTCCGAAGAGCCACGACCAGCTCTGATCGAGCTCACATGGGGTCTTCCTTTGACGCGGTGCCGCACGTGCGGTGAGGCGTTCACCACGGAAAAGATCCGCCAAAGCCTCTCGGACAAACTGGCCGCGCTCCTGGGATCCGCGGACCTTGCCCTCGACCGGATCCCCCTGTGCCCTTCGTGCCGTCGCGACGATGAAGCCCAACGGATGCGATCCGCCACGCGAACCTTGCCCGATCCCCTGCCCTGAAGTTTTGAGTTTCGTTTTTTGCTGCCTCCGACACACGATCTCGGACACGCTCCCAGGAGCCTGTCCGAGAAGGGCTTTTCCCCTGAAAGGGGCAGGAAGGGCGCATCGGTTTTCGCGGCACCGTGCGCGAGAGCGGCCCCATGGACTACGGGCGTCGCGCCCGCCTCTTATGCCGACAGTTGGACACACTTCATGCCGCGCATGGCATCACTTCTTCCTCAATGCGCCTATGGCAAAACCACCTCCCATGGCGTTGCGGGGCTCAGAGGTGCGTGCAGGAAGAATGCGGCGCTTGGCGGGCGGGGATAAACCCCGCCCCTACCCAAGAACCGTTCTTGTACCCCTTCCCAAGACCTCAATATGTTCTCGTACGGACAGGCTTTATGCGCTTCCCAAGATCTCAATCCTTTCTCATTGGCGGTCGGGTTTTGTGCCCGCCCCAGAATGGGCTTGACACGGCCGCTTTCATTTTCTACTTAGCAGAACCAGTGCTTGCATCGCGAAATTTTGTGGACTCTGAGGGAGTAAAACCAATGGCGCCGAAGCTGTCGATCGTCGAGGATCCATCCAGGACCTTCATCCAGTCCCTATCCCGGGGCATGGCGGTCTTGGAAGCCCTGTCCCAGGCCGAACGGCCCCTCAACCTCACGGAAATCGCCGACGCCGTGGGGCTCAACAAGGTGACCGTCTCCCGGTTTTGTTACACCTGGGTGCGCCTGGGCTACGTGCACCGAACGCCGGACAAGCACTACCAGTTGGCCCCCAAGATGCTCAGCCTCGGCTATGCGGCCTTGAGCCGCATGGACATCCGGCAGGTGGGAGAGCCTTACCTCCAGGAGTTGTCCCGGCGACTGGGCGAAACGGTCAACATGGCCGTCCTGGACGGTCTGGACATTCTCTACGTGGACCGTTACGTCACGGAGCCGATCATGAAGCACCCCCTGCACATCGGGGCGCGGCTTCCGGTCTATTGCACGTCCATGGGCAAGGCCATGGCAGCCTTTCTTCCGACCAAGGAGCGGGAGGACCTTATCAAACGCCTCCATTTTTATGCCCTGACCCATCGCACGATCCTGTCCGCGGAAGCCTTCCGCACCGAGCTGGAGTTGGTGCGAAGCCGCGGCTATGCCGTTAACGATGAAGAACTTTCCGTGGGGCTGCGTTCCATCGCCGTCCCCGTTTTGAGGCGGGGATATCCTGTGGCGGCCGTCAACGTGGCCGTGCCGACGATCCGCTACACGGTGGACCAGCTCGTGGAACGATGCCTGCCGGCCCTCAAGGAAACGGCCCAGACCATTGCGGAGCTTTTGAGCAAGCAGCTTGTCGTTAAAAGGGTTTCCCGACGTTCCGAGGTCGCCCGATGAAGAAGCTCGTCATCACTGTCGCCCCGACGGGTTCTTTGCCCACCAAGGCCAAAACGCCCCACGTGCCCATTACGCCTCAGGAAATCGTCGAGTGCGCGCTGCGCTGTGAATCGGCGGGAGCGGCCGTTGTGCACGTCCACGTTCGCGATCCCCAGACCCAGGCCCCTTCGCCGCGTTACGACCTGTTTGAGGAAGTTATGGAAGGGCTTCGGGCCCGATCCCGGCTGATCGTCCAGATTTCTACCGGCGGACGGGCAGGAATGGGCTATGAGGAACGCAGCGACCGGTTGAGGCTGCGCCCCGAAATGGCGAGCTTGACCACGGGGTCCGTCAACTTTCCCGATTCCGTCTATATCAACGGCCCCGATCTCATCGATAAACTGGCCGCCGACATGCTCCGATACGGCATCAAGCCGGAGATGGAAATCTTCGATACGAGCATGATCGCCAACGCGCTGGACCTGGCGGCTCGGGGGCTGGCTCGCCTGCCTCTCCATTTCAATTTCGTCATGGGCCTCAAGGGCGCCATTCCGGCCACGGCGGAAAATCTCATGCATCTTAAGAGCAGCATTCCGTCCGACGCCACCTGGACCGTATCGGGCATCGGCGCCGCGCAGTTGCCCATGAATGTTTTGGGCATCGTCCTGGGAGGTCACGTCCGCGTCGGTCTGGAAGACAACATTTACTACCGCAAAGGGGAACTGGCCTCCAACGAACAGCTGGTGGAACGGATCGTGCGGATCGCCCGGGAAGTGGGCCGCGAGGTGGCCACACCCGATGAGGCGCGATCCATTCTCGGGTTGGGTATGACATCGTGAGACGCGTTGTGGGGTGTGGGATTCCTCGCACCCCTTTGTGTGTAGGCCCATAAGGAAGGAGGTTTGGGATGGTCTGGAAAAAAGTGTTGACGGTGCCGGTGGTTCTTGGGCTGTGCCTGGCAGGTTTTTTTTCCGCGCAGGCGGCGGAGACGATCAAGGTCGGGGTTGTGGGGCCGCGCACGGGGCCGGCGGCGGCCACAGGCACCGCTTTTGAAGAAGGAATCGCCCTCGCCCTGGATGTGATCAACGGCGAACAGGGCGGCGTTCTGGGCAAGAAGATGGAAGTGGTCTTTGAAGATACGGGCGGCACCCCGGAAAAGGCCGCTTCTGGTTTTGAAAAGCTTATCACTAAGGACCAGGTGGTGGTGACCGTGGGCGAAAGCCATTCGTCGTGCGCCCTGGCGGAAGTGCCCATCGCCGACCGTTACAAACACCCGCTCATCATCGCCGAAGCCTGGGCCGACGACATCACGGCCAAGAATTCCCGCTACGTCTTTCGAGCCGGCCCGTGCAACAGCGGCGTCGTCAAGGACAATCTGCTGGGCTTCGTCAAGGATTACGGCTTCAAGCGCGTGGCCATCGTGGCGGAAAACACCGATTGGGGCCTGGGCATCAAGAAGCTGGCCGAAGACGGCCTCAAAGCCATGGGCGTGGAATACATGACGGTGGAAACGGAGCGCCAGAGCCAGGATCATTACACGGAACTGAACAAGATCGCGGCGTTCCAGCCGGATCTCGTTTTGGCTTTCATTTATGGGTTCGGTGTCCATTATTTCATCGCCCAAGCCAACGAAACGGGCCTGTTCCCGAAAAAAGCCCTGATTCTCGAAGGAGCCGGCCCGCCGAGCCTGTGGCCCGAGTTCTGGCAGAACGTGGGGGATGCGGGCAATCTGGAGCTTTTCCTGTCCCGGATGCACGCCAAGGTGGACTTTAACCCGGTGTCGAAAAAATTCCGGGAGGCCTACACGAAGAAATTCGGGAAAGAGCCCACCGATTACAAGTCCCGCTCCATTTATGACGTGCTGCTCGTCGCCGCTGATGCGCTGCGTCGAGCCGGATCCACGGACAGCGAAAAGGTCGTGGACGCTCTGGAAAAGACCAAACTGGAAGTGGGCAGCGGCGTGGTCCAGTTCGGTTTGGAAAAGGGCGATTATCGATACCACCAGTGGCAGCCGCCCATGCTCATCGTGCAATGGCAAAACAAGGAGCAAGTGGTGGTCTATCCCACGAACGTCAAGACGGGTGAGCTGAAAAAGTAAGGGCGCTCGGGCGGGCGGCGCGCCCGCCCGTCCCCACCCGGCGCACCGTCATGGCCGGCGTAGGGGAATCGCAGCCGAGGTTGTGCCCACAGGTTCACATCCTAGGGCCGGCTTGCCGGCCCTAGGGTCCGCGGCCAAGGCCGATCCGACAAACAGCCACCAAGAAGGCTCTTTCGCGTTCAATCGACGGTTCGCAGAGGAACTTCGCGCATGCAGGATCTCCTTCTCTACTGCACCAACGGCCTCCTGCTCGGCGTCATCTATGCCCTGTCCGCTCTAGGGGTTTCCCTTGTTGTGGGCATCATGAACGTCATCAATTTTTCCCACGGGGAACTCTATGTTCTGGCCGGCTATTTCAGCGCGCTGTTCGCCAGGGCTCTGGGCTTTCCCGTAGTCGTTGCCGCAGCGCTCGCCGTCCTTCTGGTTTTCCTCTTCGGCCTGCTCGTAGAACGCACCCTCATTCGAAACACGTACGGCAACGACATGGCCTCCCTGATCATCACCTTCGTCCTGTCCATCGTCTTGCAGAATGCCTACCTGCTTATCTTCGGCCCCTACCCTCAAAAACCTCCCAATTGGGTGGACGGTTCCACGCACCTGTTCGGCTTGTTCTACTATGGCAACCAGCGCTTGGCCGCCTTGGGGGTCGGAGCCGCCGTCATCGCCGGGCTCTTTGTCGTAGTGAAGAAAACCTGGTTCGGCAAAACGGTGCGTGCGGTGGCCCAAGACCGGGAAATGGCCGCCATGGTTGGGGTCAACCCCGACGGGGTCAACATGTTTTCCTTCGCCTTGGGATGTGCTCTGGCCGCTGCGGCCGGCGTCATCCTGGCGCCGATCTTCCCCGTCACCCCCACGGTGAGTGTGGGCGTGAGTCTGACGGCTTTCATTGTGGTCGTGCTGGGAGGCATGGGCAGTCTCGGCGGCTGTGTCATCGGAGGGCTCATCCTCGGATTGGTCCAGAATCTGGGTTCCGCGTATGTGTCTTCGGGCTACAAACACTTTTTCGGGTTTTTCATTCTCCTGCTGGTCTTGACCATCCGCCCCACGGGGCTTTTCGGCCGAAAACAGCTCTAGGGGCTGAGTCTCACAAAGGAGTTTCTTGTGCCGCGCCGTTGGACCCCAGCCTTCCAAATCCTCATGGTCGTCGGGCTCTGCGTCTTTCCCTTTCTCGCAGGGGAGTACTGGCTGCATACGGGCATTCTTTGCCTTTTTTACATCATGATGGCCTCAAGCTGGAACCTGCTGGCGGGATACACCGGCCAGGTCTCTTTCGCCCACGCCGCCTTTGCCGGCGTCGGCGCTTATGTCTCCGGCCTGGCGGCCATTCATTTTCATCTGCCGCCGCTTCTCGGGGCCCTTTTGGGCATGGCCGTCGCCGCCTTTCTCGGACTCCTGCTCGGGGTCCTGTGTATCCGCATGGGCGGCATCTACCTCTCACTGACGACTCTCGCCTTTTCCGAAATGCTGCGCATCATCATCGACAATGAATATGAATTCACGCGCGGCACCATGGGCCTTTCGGTTCCGTTCCTCCTTCCCGTTTATTCCAAAACCGCCGCCTATTTCCTCATGGGGCTCGCCACCCTTGCCGTGCTCTACGCCATCCGCGTCATCGTGCGCTCCGATCTGGGCACGGCCTTTCGAGCGGTCCAGAACGATGAAACGGCCGCGGCGTCTTTGGGCATCCACGTGGTCAAGGTGCGCCTGGCCGCCTTCGTCATCTCAAGCACCATGGCCGGCCTGGCCGGCGCTTTATACGGCCACTACCATCAGCTCATCACCCCCGAAATTCTTTCGCTCAACCTCATGTTTTTCGTTTTGGCCATGACGGTTATCGGAGGGATGGGCACCTTCGTCGGTCCGATCGTCGGCGCCGTCTTTCTCGAGTTTCTGTCCGAATACATCCGCATCTACGGCCAATTTCACGTGCTCCTTTTCGGCCTCATCGCCCTCGCCGTCTGCCGGTTCGCCCCTCAGGGCCTGATGGGCCTGTGGCAGCGGCGCGTGCGGGCTCTGCCTTCGTGAGGAATGTCCATGGCGTTCTTGGAAGTTCAGGATGTGGTGAAACGCTTCGGCGGTCTTGTGGCCGTCGCCGGCGTGCGTTTCGAGATCGAAGAGGGCCGCATTGTGGGGCTCATCGGGCCCAACGGCGCCGGGAAAACGACGCTCTTCAACCTCATCGCGGGGACTTTCCCTTGTGATGAAGGCGCCATCCGGTTTTGCGGGGAAGACATCACCGGCAGCAAACCCTACCACGTGTGTCGCAAGGGCATTGCCCGAACTTTTCAAATCACGCGGCCCTTCAACGACATGACTTGTTACGAAAACGTGGTGGTGGGTCTCATCGGCCGCGACGGCTTTACCGGGGAGACGGCGGCCCGGCGTCGCCAGGTGGAAGAGCTCCTGGAGTTCGTCGGCCTGAAAGACTTCATCCACACAGAAGCCCGCCACTTGAACCTTATCCACAAGAAGCTTTTGGAAATCGCCAGGGCTTTGGCCACGCGCCCCAAGCTCGTCCTTTTGGACGAGGTCCTGGGCGGCCTGAACACCGGGGAAATTTTGAAAGCCTTGGATCTCATCCGCGCCATTCGGGACCGTTTCGGAGTCACCATCCTGTGGATCGAACACGTCATGGGCGCACTCATGCAGGTTGTGGAAAAGCTCTTGGTGCTCGATCGCGGGCGGCTGTTGTGTGAGGGAGAACCGGCGGCCGTGGTGAACGATCCCCGCGTGATCGAGGCCTATTTGGGGGAAGCGGATGATTGAGGTCGGAGACCTTCACGTTTTTATCGGGGAAAACAGGGTTTTGCAGGGGCTTTCCTTTGAGGTGCGGGAGAAGGAAACCGTGGCCGTCGTCGGTGCCAACGGCGTGGGGAAAACCACCTTGATTCGAACCCTCATGGGCCTGCTGAAGCCCACCCGAGGCTTCGTGCGCATCAACGGCACCGATATCGGCCCTCTGGCGCCCCATCACGTGGTCCACCTCGGGGTGGCCTGCGTTCCGGAAGGTCGGCGGGTCTTCAAGGACCTCACGGTCAAGGAAAATCTCGAAATGGGCGCGTATCGAAAGGAAGCCCGTGCCCTCATGGCCCAATCCATGGACTGGGTCACTGCCATGTTCCCCATCCTGCGGCAGCGATGGACCCAAAGAGCGGGAACCCTTTCGGGGGGCGAGCAGCAGATGCTGGCCATCGGCCGGGCCCTCATGGCCCTCCCGAACATCCTCTTGATCGACGAACTGTCCCTGGGGCTTGCGCCCCTGGTCGTCAAGGAAATCTTCGAGCAGCTTCGGGAAATCCGCCGCCGCATGACGGTCTTGCTTGTGGAACAGAACGTGGAAATGACTCTCAAGAACAGCGACCGGGCTTATGTCATGGAAACGGGTCGGATTGTCCGCGAAGGCCCTTCGGCGGAACTCCTCCACGATCCCACGATCCGGGAAGCCTACCTGGGTCTGTGATCAGCCGCCTTCCAGGGGAGGGAAAAAAACCAGCGAGTCGCCTTCCCGAAGAACGGTTTGCGGCGTCCGCGCCCTGCCGTTTACCAGGAGAATCTTCGGGGCGTCCTCCGGAACGCCCAGCAGGGCCAGCACCTCGGCCACTCGGGTCCCTTCCGGGACGTCCATGGACTTGTCTTCGGGAAGGCTTCGCGTATAGGCTCGGTATGTGGCAAAACTTTCGACTCGAATCTTCATGGTTCCGCTGGGCTCAACGCTCTCGGCACGGGGACACGGATCCGGCGAGGCCTGTGAAAGCCCTGTTAGATTAAACGAAAAATCCTGAAAAATCGAGCTGCAAGCGCTGGAGGACGGTTATGGGATGGATGGGAAAGATCCTTCGGGTCGACCTGACGGCGGGAACGACCGCCGTGGAACCTTTGGACCGGCAAAAGGCGGTGGATTACGTGGGCGGACGGGGCCTCGGGATCCGGATGCTGCTTGATGAAGTCCCGCCCACAGTGGATCCCTTTTCTCCGGAAAACAAGCTCATTTTCCTCACGGGCCCCCTTACGGGAACCGGAACCCCCACCGGCGCCCGTTACATGGTCATGACCAAGTCGCCGCTCACGGGAGCGCTGACCTGTTCCAACGCCGGGGGGCAGTTTCCCACCATGCTCAAGAAGGCGGGATTCGACGGGATCATTTTCGAAGGCCGTTCCCCCGAACCCGTGTATCTCTGGGTCTGCGAAGGGGTGGCGGAACTTCGCAAGGCTGGGCATCTGTGGGGAAAAGACACCCATGAAACGGATGGGATCCTGCGCCGAGAAACCCGAGACGATGCCAAGACGGCCGTGATCGGCCCTGCGGGGGAACGCCGTGTGCTCTTCGCCGGCATCATGAACGACAAGGATCGTGCAGCGGGCCGATCGGGAGTGGGCGCCGTCATGGGATCAAAGAATCTCAAAGGGGTCGTCGTGTTCGGCACCCAGAAGGTTCCCATTCACGACCCCGAAGCGTTCAAGAAGCTCCTGAAGGACATCATGGCCGGCTTCAAGGAAGCCACCAAGAAAGGGCCTTTGCCCCTTCGGGTCTACGGGACGGCCATCACCTCCACAGGAACGCAAAACGTGGGCGCCTATCCCACGCGGAATTTTCAGCAGGGCACCTTTGAGCACTGGAAGGATATCGGCGGAGAGGTCCTCACCGAAAAATACCTGGTGCGGACCAAATCCTGTTACAGCTGCCCCATTTCCTGCGGCCGGGTGACCCGCGTGGCCGAAGGGCCTTTCCAAGGGGAGGGCGAAGGGCCGGAATACGAGACGGTGTACGCCCTGGGCAGCAACTGCGGCGTGCGGGACTTGGCCGCCGTCATCAAGGCCAACTACATTTGCAACGAAATGGGCATGGATACCATTTCCGCAGGGGCGACCATCGCCTGTGCCATGGAAATGTACGAACGGGGCATCCTGGACCAAAAGACCATCGGACGGCCGCTGCCTTTCGGGGACGCTCACGGCCTGGTGGAAATGGTCCGCAAGACGGCGCTTCGCGAAGGCTTCGGCAACGAACTGGCCGAGGGGAGCCTGCGGCTGGCCACTCGTTACGGGTGTCCCGAACTGGCCATGGTGTCCAAAGGACAGGAATTCGCCGGCTACGAACCCCGGGCGGAAAAGGGCATGGGATTGGCCTATGCCACGTCGCCCATCGGGGCGAGCCACATGCGCGGAGATCCCGCCTATATCGAAATTCTCGGGGTGCCCGTCCTCATAGATCCGCTCACCTGGGAAGACAAGCCCCAGATCGTCAAAGACTGGCAGGACGTCTTCGCGTTGATCGATTCGGCCGGCCTGTGCGTGTTTTTCTCCGTAAGAAACCTGGTGAGCAAGACCAAAGACATCCGCCCGGTGCGGATTTTGGAGCTCCTGAACGCGGTGACGGGAGCCGGCTACACCATGGAGAGCCTGCTGACCGCCGCAGAACGGATCATCAACGCGGAACGGCTCTTTTTGGTCAAAGCGGGCTTCGACGCCAAGGACGACACGCTGCCTCCGCGCATCACGCGAGAACCCATGCCCGTCGGACCCGCCAAGGGGCAGGTGTGCGAACTGGAAAAGATGCTGCCCGTCTATTACAAGCTGAGGGGATGGGACCCAGCGGGTCGCCCCACCCCCGAACTCTTGGAACGATTGGGCCTTTCAAGCTGAAAGGGCCCGCCTTTTCCGAACAGGTCGGGAGCGCGGGGCGTTTCGTCGGCACGGCCTGCGGGCCTCACGCCCGCGCTCCCAAGGCACAGTTCCGTTCAGTCGACGGGCGATTGTGGGCCGCCCTCTATTCCCGCGCGACAAGGGTCGCCATGCCCATGCCGCCCCCCACGCACAAGGTGGCCAAACCCACGGAAAGATCCCGCCGAGCCATTTCATAGACGAGGGACACCACGATCCGCAACCCGGTGCATCCCACGGGATGGCCCAGCCCGATCCCGCTTCCGTTCACGTTGGTGATGGAGCGGTCCAGTCCTAATCCGCGTTCGCAGGCAATGTACTGGGCGGCAAAGGCTTCGTTGAGTTCGATCAGTTGGATGTCTTTCAGGGACATGCCGGTTTTCTTGAGTATCTTTTCGGTCGCCGGAACCGGGCCGTAGCCCATGTATTCAGGGTCCACGCCCGCCGCCGCCGTGGCGATCACGCGAGCCATGGGGTGAAGCCCCAATTCTTTCGCCTTGGCGCGGCTCATGACCAAAGCCGCCACCGCCCCGTCGTTCAAGCCCGACGAATTGCCCGCTGTCACCGTGCCGTCTTTTTTGAACACGGGTTTGAGCCGCACCAAGTCGTCCATGGTCAGGCCGAACCGCGGATGTTCGTCCTGTTCGAACAAGGCGCTCTTGCCTTTGGGGCCCGGAATTTCTACGAGAACGATTTCGTCCTTGAACCTGCCTTCCTTGATGGCCGCTTCGGCATTGCGGTGACTGCGAAGCGCCACCTCGTCCTGATCTTGTCGGGAAATGCCGTATTTTTCCGCAAGGTTTTCCGCCGTCACCCCCATGATCATGGGATTGCCCAGAAGGCGGCTCCCGGAATGCAGCATTTCCCACACGCTGTCCACCACCTCGTGGTTCATGAGGCGCATGCCCCACCGGGCGTTGGGCAGGTAATACGGCGCCGAGCTCATGGATTCCACCCCGCCCACCATGACCACGTCGGCATCCCCGGCTTTGATCATCTGGGCCGCCGCCGCCAAGGCCTGCATGCTGGAAGCGCACTGGCGTTGAATGGTGTGGGCCGGAATGTCCACGGGAAAACCGGCTCGAAGCATGGCCGTGCGGGCCGTGTTCGCCTCATCGAAACACTGGACGCAGTCTCCGGTGACCACTTCGTCGAGAAGGTTCGGCGAGAGATTCCCCGCCCGTTTCAAGACTTCCGTCATCACATGGGCCAGTAAGGCCGACGCCCGCACGTCCTTTAAGGACCCACCGAATTTGCCGATGGGTGTGCGGGCCGCCGCCACAATCACCACGTCTCGATCCCTGTTCATCGAATCCCTCACACCCTACTTGGAGTAATCGTAAAACCCGCGGCCGCTCTTTCGCCCCAAATAGCCCGCGCGGACCATCTTGCGCAGCAGCGGCGCCGGCCGATACTTATCTTCCCCCAGTTCCTTGTGGAGCCCTTCCAAGACAAAAAGGAGCGTGTCCAGGCCCACCATATCGGCCAGAGCCAAGGGGCCGATGGGATGATTGGCGCCCAGGGTCATGGCCCGGTCGATATCTTCCGCAGAGGCGATCCCTTCCGAATAGACGAAAATGGCCTCGTTGATCATGGGGCACAAAATGCGGTTGACCGCAAAACCCGGCGCTTCTTTGACTTCAATGGGCACCTTGCCGATCTTTTCCACCAAAGCTTTGGTCTTTTGGTAAGTGTCGTCCCCCGTGGCCAAACCGCGGATGATTTCCACCAGCTTCATCACCGGAACGGGGTTGAAGAAATGCATGCCGATGACCTTATCCGGTCGTTTGGTCACGGACGCCATTTCGGTGATGGAAAGCCCCGAGGTGTTGGAGGCCAGGATCGCTTGCGGCGGACAGAGGGTGTCCAGTTCCTGAAAGACCTTGCGTTTGAGGTCCATGTTTTCGATGACGGCTTCGATGACGAAATCGGCTCCGGCAGCCGCTTGGGCCATATCCGTGGTCCCGTGAATGCGACCCATGACGGCCTCGGCTTCGGCCGCATCCATTTTCCCTTTGGCCACGGCACGATCCAAATTCCCCTTGATCCCGCTCAGGCCTTTGTCCACGAACCGCTGCTCGATATCCCGCAAGGCCACCTCGTACCCGGATTGAGCCAGCACTTGGGCAATGCCCGACCCCATGATGCCGGCTCCCAACACGCACACTTTTTTCACGTCCATAACCCTCTCCTTAGAATTTTCCAGTATGTCTCCGATCGGCCCGCCCCCCCGGAATCGGGCCGGGTTTCCCGCTACGGCGGGTCGTCTCGAAACCGCTCCTTCAAAGCGCCTACGGTCCGGCGGTAATCGGATCCTTGAAAGACGGCTGATCCCGCCACGAAAACATCCACGCCGGCCTCCACCAGATGGTCCACCGTGTCCACGCTGACCCCGCCGTCCACCTGGAGGAGCACGGGAAGGGATCGCTCGTCGATCCACCGGCGCATTTCGCGAATCTTGGGCAGCACCGAAGGAATAAACCTTTGCCCTCCGAAGCCGGGATTGACGGTCATAAGGAGGACCATGTCCACGTGGGGCAGAATGGGTTCCACGAGACACAGGGGAGTGGCCGGGTTGACCGCCACCGCCGCCTTGGCACCCAATTCCCGGATGCGCTGCACCGTGCGATGCAGGTGCACGCAGGCTTCCACATGCACCCCGAGCCAATCGGCGCCGGCTTCCACGAAGGCGTCCACAAAGCGATCGGGTTCCGAAATCATCAGATGGACGTCCACGGGAAGGGTCGTCGCCCGGCGCACGGCTTTGACCACATCCGGCCCGATGGTGATATTGGGCACGAAATGGCCGTCCATCACATCCACGTGAATCCAGTCGGCACCGGCCTTTTCCACGGCCCGGATTTCTTCGGCAAGTCGGCCGAAATCCGCCGACAAGATGGATGGGGCGAGTTTTTGCTTTCCCATAACTCTCCTAGAGGCGGCGCCACCGGGCTGCGAAAAAGCCGTCCGTACCGTGCCGGTGGGGCCACGTGGCCAGATACGGCCCATCGGTCATGGCCCGGCACGATTCTGGAAGAACCTCCGCCGCCGACTCCAACACCCAATCGGGAAAATCCCTGGAAAAACCTTCGGCCACCCCCTCGTTTTCCAGCTCGAAGACCGTGCAGGTGGCGTAGACCAAAATCCCGCCCCTTCTAACAAAACGAGCCGCCTGGCGCAAGAAGGCCTTTTGGGTGAGGCTCGCCCGGTAAGGGGATCGAGCCGCACGGCGCCATTTGATGTCGGGATTTCGTCGAAGCACTCCGAACCCTGTGCACGGGGCATCCACGAGCACGCGATCGAAGAGGCCCATCTTCGCCGGTTCCAAGTCAAGGGCGTCCGCCGCCGTCACCGTGATGCATCGGATCCCCTGCCGGTCGGCGTTTTCTTGGAGTGCCTCAAGCTTCCACGCCTCCCGGTCCACGGCGACCACTTCGCCCTCATCGCCCATGAGTGCCGCACAATGGGTTGTTTTTCCGCCGAAACCGGCGCACAGATCCAAGATGCGTTCCCCCGGCTTGGGATCCAACACGAGGGACACCATCTGGGACGCCTCGTCCTGGACCTGAATCCATCCCTGCACAAAAGGCTCACAGGCGCCCACATCCATGCGAAGGGCTCCCAGCCGAACGGCCTCCGGTACAAGCGGCGAAGGCTCCACGGCCATATCCCTTTCCCGAAACCAGCGGATGACCTCGTCCCGACGGGCTTTCAGGGGATTAACCCGGCAGGTCGTCCCTGCCGGCGCGTTGTTCGCCTCCAGGACGGCGCGAGCCTCCTCGAATCCCCATCGTTTCAAGGCGTATTCGGCGAACCATTCCGGATGCGAGGTCATGACGGACAAGTACGCCACGGGATCTTGCCGAGGATCCGGCCACGGCCATGCATCGCCGAAGCGAAGGGCTCGGCGCAACACCGCGTTGACGAATCCCACCACCCGCTTTCCGTGGGCGGTCTTGGCCACTTCCACCGTCTCATGCACCGCCGCATGGGCCGGGATCTTCCTCAAAAAAAGGATTTGATAAAGGCCCAGCCGAAGGAGGACCAAAACATCCGCATCGATTTTTTCCCGTTCGCTGAGTACCCGGGCATGCCAGTCCAAACGCCGGCGCCATCGCAAAACCCCGTAGACAAGTTCGGTGAGGAGGGCGCGGTCCCGAGGGTCCAGGAGAGGGTTTCGACCCAGAGCCACCCGAAGAAGTCGATCGGGATGGGCCGGCCTCTTATCCATCTGCAGCAGAAGGCGATAGGCGAGGGATCGCACATCATCCATGGCCGACTCCGTCATTTCCCTTCGAGAAGACGCGCGAGGACCGATCGAACTTCACTCAAGGGGACGTGGGTGTCCACACACGGTCCCCTGGGTCGTTCGTTGAAAATCCCGTAGACCGGCAATGGCAGCGTGTCCTGAATCCCGCTCACCAAATCCCGTTCGCACGCCACGGCCACGATGAGGTCAGGCCGCGTTTGCACGACAATGCGCCGCGCGATGGTCCCCCCCGTCGCCACCGCCAGGTCGACCCCGTACCGTTCCTTGATTTCCAAAAGCTCGGCGATGGGACAACGGCCGCACCGCTTGCAATTTTCCACCTCAAAGGTGATGCGCACCCCGCACTGGGAAAGCTGGATGCAGTGGGGCATGAGCAGCAGTACGTTCCGGGGTTTTTTCCCCGAACGAAAGGACGCCATGACCAGTTCGTTGTTCACCCCCACAAAGGCGTGCTGCACGGCCTTCTTGGGCACGCCCAAGAGTCGCCCTACGGCGATGAGGAGGGGCAGCAGGCCTTTAGCGCTGATGCGGCGCAAAAAGGCGGAAAAGGGTACATCCCGGCCGAGCACGACGGCCGCGATGAGAAGAGAGACGGCGGCAAGGTGCGCCGCCATGAGGAACGCGAAAAAAACCCCCGCAATGCGGGGAAGGATCGGGTGAATGCGCTCAAACCCCCAGTAGGGGACCACGAAGAGCAGCCCCAGGGTCACACTGACAAGCAGGCCGGCCAGAACCAGCAGCATCACCATCAAGGATTTTTCGGAAGGTACGAAGCGCATGGCGACGGTAAGCCTTCACGGTTCATGGGAGAGTGAGCCGCACATGACCGTGAGCGGACCCATATGGGGAGGTGGGTTTTTCGGACCCAGGGCGCATGTCAGTGAAACACCGAGCCCACGGGAAGATCGTGCCCTCGCAGGAAGGCTTCCGCCGGTACCGGTTTCCTCCCTTCCAGCTGGAGCGTCCCGATGACCACGGCCGTGCCGTCCCCGGCACGCACAAGCAGGCCGTCCCGCGTCAAGCCGAGCACTTCTCCGGCAACGCCTTCCGTCGCATAGGAAGACATTCGGGCGTCAAAGAACTTGATCCGGGACGATCCGTGGTAGCCGTAGGCACCGGGCCACGGGTCGAAGGCCCGAATCCGACACCACACGGCAGAAGCCGGTTGGTGCCAATCCACATGGGTTTCTTGCTTTTGGACGGGAGAAGCCGGCACGGCTCGGCTGTGGTCCTGCGGCACGGGGCGACACAGGCCGCGACGCCAGGCATCCAAGGTGCGACATAAGAGCCGCGCGCCGCGGCGGGCCAACGTGTCGTGCAAGGTTCCGAAGGTATCCTCGGGACGGATGGGCACCGGTTCCGCGGCCAAAACGGGCCCGGTGTCCATGCCCTCGTCCATGAGCATGATGCAGACGCCGGTTTCCGTATCCCCATTGAGGATGGCTCTCTGGATAGGGGCCGCCCCGCGGTACCGGGGGAGCAAGGAAGGGTGCACGTTCAAAGCGCCCAAGGGAAAGGCATCGAGGAGAGCCTTGGGCAATAACTGCCCGTAAGCCACAAGGACGAGACAATGGGCATCGAGAGATGTGAGGGTGCGGATCACTTGGGGATCCCGAATCCGTTCCGGTTGGATTACGGGCAGACCCAACCGTTCTGCCGCCGTCTTGACCGGCGGCGGGCTCGGTTTGCGGCCTCGGCCCTTCGGCCGATCAGGCTGGGTGACCACCCGTAGGATGTGCGCACCGCTTCGATGAAGTTCTTCCAGGGTGGGCACGGCGAAATCCGGCGTGCCGCAAAAGACCACCCTTACGGGTTCCTCCGTCACGCCGACGCCTCGAGAAGCCGCTTCTTCCATTTTCTTTTGAACATGTCCCGCTTGATGGGATTCAGATGATCGATAAAAAGGCGCCCGTTCAAATGGTCGATTTCATGCTGGAGCACGACGGCGAGCAATCCGTCGGCGCGGATCTCCACCGGCTTTCCGTCCGCGTTCAGGCCGCGCACGACCACGTTTTCATGCCGCTGGACCTGGGCAAAGAATTCGGGGACACTCAAACACCCCTCTTCCCATATGAGCTCGCCGCTTGCCTCGATGATTTCCGGATTGACGAGCATGATCAAGCCGTGCGGGTCTTCTTCCCTTTGAAGGTCGATCACGATGAGCCGAACGGGCCGTCCCACCTGATTCGCCGCCAGACCGATCCCCGGGGCGTTGTACATGGTTTCGGCCATATCGTCCATGAGCTTTCGCACGGCGCCGTCCACGATATCGATGGGGCGGGCCTTTTCACGAAGGACCGGATCCGGGTATACGCAAATGTCGAGAACAGCCATTTTCCGCCTCGCCACGAGTCAGATGGGAAAACGGACACCAAAGATGTCCAAGTGACTTCACAGTAATGGTCCACTGAGGAATTTGCAAGCTTCGGGAAAACGAGCACGCTTTGTTTTCACAGGCTCGAGACGGGATCGCGATCCACTGCAACCCGGACGCCGTGAAAATCGGCGGCCTTCGAAACGCCCAGCAGGGTTTTTTCCAAAAAAGCCTGGAGGTCTTCGGCACGCCAGGCTTTCACGTAGAGATTGTAACGGAAGCGGTTTTTCAACTTCTGGATAGGAGCGGGAGCCGGACCCAGGACCGCCAGAGAGATGCCCTGGGATTCCAGAGCGGTTTTTGTTTCCCGGGCGACCCGCCCGAGTTCTGCAGCGGCTTGGGCGGCCGTGGTTTGTTGGGGCCCCGTGACCAGCAACCGGGCCATCCTCGTAAACGGCGGATACTGGAGCGTTCGGCGGGTGGCCAATTCGTGTTTGCAAAAATGATCATAGTCTAACGCGGCCGCCGCTCGGATGACGTAATGGTGCGGGTTGTACGTCTGGATGACGACCCGTCCCGGCTTTTCGCCTCGGCCGGCCCGGCCCGCCACCTGCATGAGAAGTTGGGCCGTGGTTTCGCCCGAACGAAAGTCGCTGATCTGCAACGACGTATCCGCGTTGATGACCCCCACCAGGGTGACGTTGGGAAAGTCATGCCCCTTGGTAATCATTTGCGTCCCCACCATGACATGGGCCTTCCGGGAACGAAAGGCGTCGAGGGTGCGGACAAGCTTGGCCGGGCATGTCATGGCGTCCCGGTCCACGCGAAGTGTCTTCACATGAGGGAATTTCTGCCTCAGCTCCTCCTCGACCCGCTCTGTCCCGAACCCGAAAGGAATCATCACCCCCTTGGCACACAGAGGGCAGGTTCCCGGCACGGGTTCTTCATGGCCGCAATAATGGCACAGGACTCGCTGCAGGCTTTGGTGATAGGTGAGGCTTACGGCGCAATGGGGACATTGGAGCACTGCGCCGCACGTGCGGCACAAAAAAAAGGAAGCGAACCCTCGACGGTTCAAAAAAAGCATGGCTTGGCCGTCGTCTTCCAGCGTCTCTTCAAGGGCCTTGTGCAATTCGGGGGAAATCACTCGAAAGGGACCCCGATGGCGCCTCATGTCCACAATATCGATGAGCGGCAACGGGCGGTCTTCCACTCTCTTCAAAAGCGTCACCAAGGCGTAGCGGCCCGCGCAGGCGTGATGGAACGATTGGAGCGACGGGGTGGCGGACCCCAGGATAACGGGAACGTTTGCGATCCTGGCGCGCATGACGGCCACATCCCGGGCGTGGTAGCGGAGCCGCTCTTCCTGCTTGTAGGAGCTGTCGTGTTCTTCATCCACGATGATCAACCCCAGGTTTTTCACAGGACTCAAGACCGCCGACCGCACTCCGAGGATCACCGCGGTGCGCCCTAAAGTCATTTTGCGCCACTGGTCGTCCCGCACCCCTGAAGCCAAGGCGCTGTGCCAAACGGCGAGGGACTCACCGAACCGTGCCCGGAAAAGCCCTTCCAGCTGGGTGCTCAGCGCGATTTCGGGAACCAAGACAAGAGCGGTTCGTCCCAGGCGGACCGTTTCTTCCACGAGTCGCAGGTAAATTTCTGTCTTCCCGCTTCCCGTGACCCCATAGAGCACAAAGGGCTTAAAGGACGGCGAGAGCACCGCCCCTTCCATCGCCTCCATGGCCGCCTTCTGCTCCGGAGTCAGCTCGTAGGGCGGGCTCGGCTCCAGCTCCTGCGCCATGGAGGATTCCCGCAAAACCTCCCGTTCTTCAAGGGCAATGAAACCCTCGGCGGCAAGCTTCCTGACCCAATAGGACGCCTGGGGCACCTGACGGCGAAGATCCGAAAGGGGACACGCCCCGCCCGAATCCCGTAAAACCGTCACAAACCGCCGAAGATGGGGGCTTGCGGACAATCTCTTTTCCGGCGGATCTTCTTTCAGAATGACGACCTTCACCCTCTTTGCGGAAGGCTCCAAAGACGGCCACGCGTACTCCCACGCGACCCACCCGAGGGATTCCAGGCGCTTGATGTGGGCCTTCCAGCCTTTAGGGAGTGTTTCCAGGTCCTTGAAGTCGAGCGCATCCTTATCCAGAAGGGCTGACTCCAAAGCTTGAGCGCCCAGTGTCTTTGGCCCTTGGCGCGGCCCTTGAAGGAGCGCGGTACGCCCCTCGACCGTGAGGCGATACCGCCTTTGGGGATGAGCCAAAAGGCTCGAGGGCAAGACGGCTTCCAGAATAGACGGCAGCGGATGGAAATAATAGGAGGACATCCAGCGGCACAGCGCGAGCATATCCGCCGGGAGAAGAGGTTCATCGTCCACCACGGCGCGGATGTCCTTCAGCCCTCCCCGGATGTTTTCCTCGGGACCCCGATCGTCCAAGGCCACGACAAGAGCCACGGCTTCGCGATGCCCCAAAGGGACCAAAACCCGCCGGCCCACAAGGTCCGCCCCGACCAACCCCTCGGGAACGCGATAATGCAAGCAGGTGGACGGGCCTCTCAGGACCGCGCACAAAGCCAAGGGCTCATGGGAGGAAGACAGCATGGGCGGGCGACCTCCGTTCGCCTTTGTGTCGGAGAAACCGCGGAACGAACTTTAGGGAACGTTGGAGTTCCCGGAAGAAGCGGTTTTTCACCTAACACATCCTCAAAGAACCCGTCAAAACAAAGGGGACCGACCCCGGGCTCACCGACGCCGGTCTCCGCGCGGCATTCCCGCCTCATGGAAACCCTTCAGCTTAAGATCCTGTTTTTTCATCATTATTTTTTATAGAAACCGACCCGGCTTTCCCACGAAGACGGCCCTTTCAAAAAATTCTTGATTCCATGCGGTTTTTCAGCGATTAATCCCTTGCCAAGGGCACTTCGGCCGCTATAATTGCCCTGACTTTGTGAACCTTCAGCCCCCGTGGAATGAGTGCCATAAAGCTTTTCGGTGTTTCCCTTTGGTATGTTGCCGGGAGTGGGGTGAGGCTTGAATCATAAATCTTAGAGGAGGAGAGCATGACGAAGGCGGATCTTATTTCCAAAATGGCCGACGAGGCAGGAATCACCAAGGCCGCGGCGGAGAAGGCGCTCAACAGTTTCGTGGCCGCCGTCGCCGACAGTTTGGCCAAGGGGGACAAGGTGACTTTGGTGGGCTTCGGCACCTTCAGCGTCGCCGAAAGGGCCCAGAGGGAAGGCCGGAACCCGCGCACGGGCGAAACGATCACCATCGCCGCCAGTAAAACCATCAAATTCAAAGCGGGCAGCAAGCTCAAAGACGCTCTCCAATAACTCTCCTTCACTCACAGGCTGGACGGGAGAACCTGGCGCTCGGCAAAACGAACGCCAGGTTCTCCCTTTTGTTTATGAGCCCCCAAGGGCCGTGCGCTTCATGGAAAAAGCCGTACCCAAAGCCCTCATCGAGCCCGCACGATCCAAGAAGGACGTTCCGCTGCCCGCCGACGCCTTCCTTGTGTTCACTGCCGAGGACATGAAACTCATGAAGGCTCAATGGGCTTCGTGCCGTCGCGCGCAACGTTTGTTTCTGAGCGATGTGATCCTCTGCACCGGCGACGGACCCCCCGCCGCACTTGTCGGTCCCCTGATCGGTGCGCCGCAAGCCGTCTTGGTCCTGGAAAAGATGATCGCCCTGGGGGTTCGCCGGGTGATCGCCTACGGATGGTGCGGTTCCCTGCAACCTCAGGTCGCCATCGGCCATGTGGTGCTGCCCGAGGCGGTCCATTCCGAGG
Organism: Desulfosoma sp.; assembly: GCA_037481835.1. GTDB lineage: Bacteria > Desulfobacterota > Syntrophobacteria > Syntrophobacterales > DSM-9756 > Desulfosoma. The sequence continues at coordinate 115,381 of JBBFKW010000009.1, forward strand.
AAGGGACCTCGGCCCATTATCCCATCCCCGGCGCTCCCGGCCCTTCCCCCGAACTGTTCCGAAGGCTCGAAGCCGCCCTGCGCTCCGACCCACATCTTACGGTCCACAAAGGGTCCGTTTGGTCCACGGACGCCCCCTATCGGGAAACGGAAGAAAAAGTCCGATTTTTCCAGGAACGGGGCGTTCTCGGGGTGGACATGGAAATGTCCGCGCTCTTCACGGCGGCCGCGTTTCGAGGAATCGACCTGGCCGGTGTGTTGGTGGTCTCCGACGACCTTTCGCGCCTGACGTGGCGTCACGGATTCCGAGACCCTCAATTCCAGGAAACGAGAAACCGCCTGCCCGAGCGGCTCCGCCGTCTTTTCTAAAACCGCGCCTCCGCCCTTGCTCCCGCCCTGAAACACCGTGTATTTTGAACGGCGAGGGGAAACACGCCCCTGGCCGTCACACCGGTCGAGAAAGGGCGGCAAGCCCTTTCCATGGCTAGAGCCTCATCTCCCAACTCTTTGGCCGGACTTGTGCGCGCTTCGGGAATCCAAGAGGGCCGGCAGGGACATTGAAAAATTACCGCGCATGAGCGCGAATGAATATATCCGGGCGCAGATGGATTCGGGAGGGCATTAGGAACGGTTCTGGCCGCGACCCGAATCGTCGGCATATCGGCTTCACCAGAAGGGGCGCATGCACGGCGGACTCTTTTATGGATGCGGAGGAGACCCCATGGACAAAGCCCGCGGTGTTCTGGCCGTGGATATCGGCGGCGGCACCCAGGACATTCTGTATTGGTTTGAAGGGCAGCTCGTAGAAAATGCCGCCAAGATGGTCATGCCGTCGCCCACCCGCTTGGTGGCGCAGGAACTGCGCGCCGTGCGCCAAGCAGGCCGAGATGTGGTCCTTGTGGGCCGCACCATGGGCGGCGGTCCGTGCACTCAGGAAGTACGCCGCCATCTCGAAGAAGGCCTGAAGGTGTACGCCCTGCCGGAAGCGGCCCTGACGTTTCACGATGACCTCAGCCGGGTCGAGGCCATGGGGGTCATCATCACGGAAACACCCCCGCAAGGACTCCCGAAAGTGGTGCTGCGGGATTTGGACATGGAACGCATCGGGCGGGCCTTGGCTCTGTTTCATCTGCCGGTGCCCGACACCGTGGCCGTGGCTGTTCAGGATCACGGCTTTTCCCCGAAAGAAAGCAACCGTCTTTTCCGGTTTCGATACTGGAGCGATTTCCTGGCCCGAGGCGGCGACCTCAAGGCGCTGGCCCAAGAACCCCCTGCGCCTTTCATGACCCGAATGCAGGCCGTGCGTGCGGACCACCCCGACGCCGTGGTTCTCGATACCGGCATCGCCGCCATCATCGGGGCGCTCACGGATCCTCGAGGCCGGGCATGGAATTCGGAAGGCTGTACCATCGTCAACGTGGGAAACTTTCACACCATCGCTGCGCTCGTCAGAAACTTTCGCGTCCTGGGCCTCTACGAACACCACACCGGGCTTCTCAGCCCGTCCAAGCTGTCTGAACACTTAAACGATTTCCGCCGGGGCAGTCTCCGTCATGAAGAGGTTTTTGAAGACGGCGGTCATGGGTGCGTCTACGGCGAGCCTTGCACCGGCGGCCCCTTCCACAGAACGCTGGTCACCGGTCCCCGGCGGCGCCAGCTCTTCACCGAGGAAACCACCTTTGCCGCCCCCTTCGGGGACATGATGCTCACGGGCTGTTTCGGGCTTCTCCAAGCGGCCTTGTGGGCACAAGGCATTCAAGAGGTCCTGACATGAAAAACCGAGAAGCCGTGCGACAACGCATCGAAGAACTGCGCGAGCTCATCCGCTACCACAACTACCGCTACTATGCTCTGGACGCCCCTGAAATCACCGACGCCGAATACGATGAGCTGTTTCGCGAACTGCAGGAGTTGGAAAAGGCCCACCCGGAATTTGCCTCACCCGATTCCCCGACGGCTCGGGTCGGGTTTCCTCCCCTGGATGCCTTCGAAACCTTCGAACACCCCGTGCCCATGTTGAGCCTGGAAAACGCCATGGACGAAGGGGAGATGATCGAATTCCATCAAAGGGTGCAAAAGTTTCTGGGTGTTTCCGACCCCATCGTCTACACCGCGGAACCTAAAATGGACGGGCTGGCGGTGGAAATCTTCTATGAAAACGGGCGACTTGTTCGAGCCGGAACCCGGGGAGATGGGTACCGCGGAGAAGATGTGACACCGAACGTGAAGACGATCCGGGCCATCCCCTGGTCCCTCTTCGCCCCGCCGGATGCACCGCCCGTCCCGTCCGTGCTCACGGTGCGCTGCGAAGTGTACATGAACCGACGGGACTTCCACGCCCTCAACCGGCAACGGGAAGCCGACGGAGAGCCCGTTTTCGCCAATCCTCGAAACGCCGCCGCCGGGTCCTTGCGCCAACTGGACTCGTCCATTACGGCGCGAAGGCCGCTCAAAGCCTACTGCTACGGTGTGGGCATTGTGGAAGGCCCGATTTTCCACACCCAATGGGACATCCTCAACACTCTGAAACGATGGGGCCTTCCGGTGAACCCGCTGTCCCGCCTGTGCGAAGGATTGGAGGCGGCACTGGAGTACTATCGGGAGCTTGAAGCCCGCCGTCCCGATTTGCCCTACGAGGTGGACGGCGTCGTCTATAAAGTCAACCGCTTGGACTGGCAGGAAAGACTCGGCGAAAAAACCCGAAGCCCCCGTTGGGCCATCGCCTACAAGTTCCCGGCGCACCAGGCCCAAACGAGGCTTCTCGATATCCAGGTCCAAGTGGGCCGCACCGGGGTGCTCACTCCCGTTGCCCACCTGGAACCCGTCTCACTGGCCGGGGTCGTCATCCGAAGGGCGACCTTACACAACATGGACGAAATCGAACGCAAGGACATCCGCATCGGCGATCATGTGGTGGTGCAACGGGCCGGCGACGTCATCCCGGAAGTCGTGCGCCCCATCGTGGAAAAAAGGGACGGGACCGAACGGCGTTTCCAAATGCCTGCCCGATGCCCCGCCTGCGGAGGCCCCGTGGTGCGCCTGACAGGCGAGGCGGTCCATCGATGCATGAACCGAAACTGTCCGGCACAAATCGAAGGGGCTTTGCGCCATTTCGCCGGCCGGGAAGCCATGAACATCGAGGGGCTGGGAAAACAAATCATCCACCTGCTCGTGGAACGGGGAATGGTGACCACCCCGGCAGACCTCTACCGCCTCACGGAAGCCGATCTCTTGAAACTCCCCGGCTTCGCCGAAAAAAGCGCCCAAAATCTCATCCAGGCGATCCAAAAGACGCGCCGCCCCGAACTGGCCTCCTTTCTCTACGCTCTGGGCATCCCCCTTGTGGGGACATACCTGGCGACGGTCCTCGCCGATCGGTTCGGGTCCTTCGAAGCCCTGCGGGCCGCCCGCTATGAAGACCTTGTCGCCGTGGAAGGCATTGGGGATAAAGTCGCCGAAAGTATCCGCCGATATTTTGAAAATGAAGACAATGAAATGCTCATCCGGGCTCTCTTCGACGCCGGAGTGCGCCCGAAAGAAATGACGGCCGAGCCGACGCCCCAGGCCGCGGACGATTTTTGGAAAGGAAAAACGGTGGTCCTCACGGGGACCCTTTCTTCCATGACCCGGGAAGAGGCGACGGAAAGGCTTCGGAAAGCCGGAGCCCGCGTCAGTTCGTCTGTGAGTGGCAAAACCGACGTGGTCGTTGTGGGCGAAAACCCCGGATCCAAGCTTCAAAAAGCCAGGGCCCTGGGCGTGGCCGTCATGGACGAAGAGACTTTCTTGAAGCACCTGCCTTGAGCCTGAGCCGGGCGGACCACGCACTCAGGGATGGAAAGGAACTGGGATGGAAAAGAAACGCGTGCATGTGTGGATTTCCGGCAGAGTCCAGGGGGTCTTCTACAGGGCCTACACCCAGGACGCCGCACGAAGTCAGGGGGTCACCGGCTGGGTGCGCAATCTTCCGGACGGCCGGGTGGAAGCGGTCTTCGAAGGGGACGCCCGGGCCGTGGACGCCATGGTCCAATGGTGCCATCGAGGAAGCCCCCTGAGCCGCGTGGATCGGGTGGATGTGCAAGAAGAACCTTACCAAGGGGAATTCGCCGACTTCGGCGTGCGCTCATGGAGATAAAGCTATGAAAGAAACCTGGGACGCGGTTGTGGCCTTCCTGAAGGAATACAACATGACCAAAGCCGGCGAAGCGCTGCGCAACGTGGACTGGACGAAACTCCTCCACGAACCCCTGGTATGGCTTGCCATCATTTTCTTTCTCGGATGGGTGGTCTGGAAAAAAGCCCTGCGAAGCCTCCTCGTCGTCTGCTCCATTATCGCTTTCGTCGTCCTGCTCCACTACACCCTGCCGCCCGCCGGGGAAGCTTTCTCACTGGGGAAACTCCTGCCGTTCGCCGGAGGATGCCTGGGACTGCTTGCCGTGAATATTTATTTTCTCATCATTCGGAACGGCTAACCCAGAGGCTTCCATTGGATTTCCAGCACCGTTCGGGTCCGATCGCTCACCTTAACGCGATCATCCATGCGATACCCGACGACCCAGCAGATCTTTTCGCGGTCGCACACGAGAGGAACCCGGGGTCGCGTTGTGCGCGGCACTTTGGCGTCCGTGAAAAAATCCTGGAGTTTTTTCGATCCGGGGCCGCCTAAAGGGCGAAAGCGGTCACCGGCCCGGAAGGTGCGCACTTTCAGAGGCCAAAGGACGGCTTGGGCGTCCAGTAGCGCAGTCCAAGGATCCGCACCCGGGATCCGCACCTCACGGACCGCGCGCTCCCGGATCGTGATTTCCGCTTGGAATTCAGGCACCGCATGCCCGCCGAGCCCGAACATCTCCCGGCTTTCCACCAAGGGCGGCTCTTCGGCGCGCTTTGTCAGCACAATCCTTGAGCCTTCCCGAAACACACGAACTCCTGCAGGCAAGATCACCTGCCGCCCCGAAGGGGCTTGCCGAAGGAGCCGTTCCAGAGCCTTAAGGTGCACGGCAAAGATTCCCGCGGAAAAACCGATTCTCTCCAGGGCCCGCCGAAACAGGCGGGAGGACAGGGCGCCGTGGAGGGCCTGCATCCCCAAAGCGTCAAAAACCACGGTGTCGATCCCTTCGGCGCAAACCACGCGGCCCCACGCCTCATCGATCTGGCCGGCCCAATAGTCGTCGTCCTCGGCCGCAAGGTCCGCATGGCGGCATAGCACCCGCCGCACCGTTGGGTGGAAGATCTTTTCCAAAAGAGGCAAAACCTCGCGTCGGACTCGATTTCTCTGGCAAAAGCCATCCAGGTTCGTGGCGTCCTCGCGAAAACTCCGGCCCGTATCACCGAGATAATGCAAGATTTCGGCACGGCTCGCCCACAAAAGAGGCCGAATGAAGCCTCCCGCCGTGTGCGCCCGCATGCCCCTAAGGCCCCCCGGGCCCGTGCCACGGCATAACCGCAGGAGCACCTCTTCGGCCTGGTCGTCCGCCGTATGGCCCAGGGCAAGTCGCTGGAGGTTCCGACGATGCATGGCCTCCACGTAGAAGGCCCGCCGGCACAACCGCGCCGCCATCTCCAAAGAAACTCGGTGATCTCTTTGAAACCCACGCACGTCCCCACGGCCGACGAGGATCTCGCACCCCAGCCGCCCGGCCAGTTCTTCAACGAAACGGCGATCGGCCGAGGAATCCTCGCCTCGAAGGCCGTGATCATAGTGAAGGACGACCAGCGATTCGATGGAAAGGAGCGGCCTAAGGGCGTGGAGGGCGTAAAGAAGGGCCACCGAATCCGGGCCTCCGGAAACGGCGACACCCAAGGACAGGCCGATGTGGCACAATCCGGTGCGCCGCATGGCATCCAGGGTTTTTTTTTCGAAGGGGTGAAGCAATCCCGTCACGTGTTGCAGTCGGGAGCCGGCGCGTGGGGAAGGGCTTCCTGGCTGGACATCGGTGAGGAACTCTCCGGAGTCACGTCAAGGAGCGGCACAGCATCCTTCCATTTCTTGCCGCGAACAAGGAGCTTTCCGTCCCGATTGAGGACCGTATTGTCTTCAAGAATGACCAACCCGTAGCGTTCGGCCACTTGCGATTTATAGTGGTATTCCATGGAGCGCTTACGAAGCTTGTAGTTGAGGATGAGAAAAACCAAAGCGAAAAAGCACGTCACAGCCAACAGGGTTCCACCGGCCATGAGGGCCACGCGCACGGTTTGTTCTCCAATTTCTCCGATGACGCGCAGCACCACATCCAGGTGGTAGACCACGCCGATGGCGGCCGCCAAGAGTATCAGGAGCCCCAGGTAGGGAAGTTTTTGCAACCAGGCAATGGCCGCAGTCAGTCTGTAGCTTTTGGCTTCTTGGGGCGCGATTCGGGACAGGTCGTCTGTGGCGTCCTCTGCGGGATGGACCCCGCCGGAGCCCCCAAAATACCGGTTGAAACCCACAACGACGGTTCCCAAAAGGAAGGTGACGGCCACAGGAGAAAGAAAGGCCACAAGGAAGTAGACCTTCCATGGGAAATGGCGCTCCACGGGCCCGAAACGGTCGTAGCCGTCCGTTCCCAGCTGGTAGAGCCAGCAGCCGATGAAAATGGCCACTTCCAGCCACCCGAGAAAAATCAGATACTTGCGAAACAGCTCCTTGCGTTCCGTGTCGTCGAACAAGGCGGCCACACCACCTGGGGTTCTCTTGACTTTCTGCTCTTCTGCATTCATGGTCGCGCCCACAGTTATACCCTCATCAACAAGCCTGAATCCCCGCATGCCGCACCTTACCAAAACCCTCTCGGAACGGTCAACTCGGAAACAGGCCCGGAAGGCCCCCCATGTCCGCTGTGGCCATTTCCGGACGGCCGTGCCTTATCCACGAAAGCGTGTACAATAAACGGGACACGGGGATGACGGCACTGCCACGGGAAAATAGGGGCGGGCGCTTTCCACCAGCTTTCGGTTCTTCGATGCGGGAGAAAAGCATGGATGTTTCTCATGAGAAGGTGATTCGGCTGGGTTGTTTTGCGGGGGCCTTAGTGATCATGGCCCTCCTGGAAGAGATCTTCCCGCGGCGTCCCAGAAGCCGCCCCAGGAGAGAGCGATGGCCTGCGAACCTGGCCATGGTCGTGTTGGGAGCGGTCCTTGTGCGGGGAGCGCTGCCGCTGGTGCCCGTGGAGGCCGCTGTGCTGGCGGCGCGAAAAGGCTGGGGCCTTTTGAACACGACGGCACTTCATCCGGTCTTGGCTTGGGGGGCCGCCGTCGTAATCCTGGACGGTGTGATCTACCTGCAGCATGTGCTCACCCACGCCGTGCCCACCCTCTGGCGGCTCCACATGATGCACCATGCGGACCTGGATCTTGACTGCACCACCGGCGTGCGCTTTCACCCGGTGGAGATCCTCCTTTCCGCAGGACTCAAGACGGCTGTCGCAGCGTCTCTCGGAGCGCCGGCAGGGGCGGTCGTCCTTTTCGAAATTCTTCTTAACGGCACAGCTCTCTTCAATCATGCCAACCTGAGACTGCCGATCCCGCTGGACGGACTGGTGCGGTTCGTGCTGGTCACCCCGGACATGCACCGGGTGCACCATTCGGTGATCATCCGGGAAACCCACAGCAACTTCGGCTTCTGCCTGTCCTGGTGGGATCGTCTCTTCGGGACCTACAAGGACCAGCCGGAAAAGGGGCACCTCGACATGACCATCGGCCTCAGCCAGTTTCGGGACCCGACCCAACTTACCCTGTTCAAACTTCTAACCCTTCCGGTCACGGGCGATCCCGGCCGTCAGCCCATCAACCGGCACTGACCGGGCCTTTGCAGGCATCAGCCCCAAAGATGCCATGGGAAGGGGTCGCTCAGGACGCGCCGATGCCGTTTAGGGCGGCGTGGGCATGCCTGTTCCTCTGGATATGGAGGCTTTTTCGGGATCGATCCGGTCGTAACAAGTCACGGCTTTTCAGAGAACCGGGGAAAAAGCTTTTTGATCTTTGGCGGCGCATGGGGCCTGTGGTAAGAAATCGTGCGTCGGTGAGTCCGGGCAATCGCGGGCGCTCTTGCCCTCTATCCAAGCTTGAAAGGGTCCCGACGGACGCGACGCTTTCGGAGGAGCCGGTTTCTTGGCGGTGGGGATCACGGCCAAGGCCGCTCCTACACACCGGCGAAAGCTCTGTGCCTGCACGTTACTCGGCGAGAATCGAATGATTGTTGAGGAGACTGCCATGCCAAATCCGACTCTTTTCGAAACCCACTTCCCAACCCTGGCGCTCAAATCCCGAGGGAAAGTCCGCGACATTTACGATCTCGGAGACTCCCTGCTCATTGTCGCCACGGATCGCATCTCCGCCTTCGACGTGGTCATGCCTACGCCCATTCCCGATAAAGGTAGGATCCTTACGGCGCTTTCCCTTTTTTGGTTCGATTTCTTAAAGGATACCGTGCCCAATCACCTCCTCGGCACGGACGTGGCCGCCTTTCCCGAGGCGTGCGCCCCCTATGCCGCCACACTCTTCGGCCGGTCCATGTGGGTGCGCAAAGCCGAACCGCTGCCCGTAGAGTGTATCGTCCGCGGATACTTGGTGGGTTCGGGATGGAAAGATTACCAGAAGACCGGTGCCGTGTGCGGCATCCCTCTTCCCAAGGGTTTGAAACTGGCCGAAAGGCTTCCCGAACCCATCTTCACCCCGTCCACCAAGGCGGAAAAAGGGGCACACGACGAAAACATCAGCTTTCAGGAAATGGTCGATCGGATCGGCGCCGATCTGGCTTCCCGGGTTCGGGACATGACCTTGGCCATCTACGAAAAGGCAGCGGCCTACGCCTTGGAAAAAGGCATCATCCTCGCCGATACCAAATTGGAATTCGGCCTTGCCGATGGTCGGCTCATCCTCATCGATGAAGTTCTGACCCCGGATTCCAGCCGCTTCTGGCCGGCGGACCGATACCGCCCTGGATCGAATCCGGAAAGCTTCGACAAACAGTACCTTCGGGATTACCTGGTGGATATCGGCTGGAAGACGGAACAGCCGCCGCCGGAATTGCCGGAAACGGTCGTCCGAAACACCAGATCTCGGTACCTGGAAGCTCTGGAACGGCTTACAGGCCGGGGCTTGGACGGGTGAAACTTTATGCTTTGCCGAGAGCTCAAGGCCGTCCCTCTGGCCGCCATCGACTGGGACGATGAGGGGTTCGCCATTCCCGGTGCTGTCCCCGATGAATCCCTCTTTCAGTCCCTGGACGCCGTGGGGATCCTCCATCCGCCTCTCTTGTGGGAAAAAAAGCCGAACCGTTTCACCATCGTGGATGGGTTTAAGAGGCTTTCATGGCTTCGGTCCCGATCTCCCTACGTGGACGCCCTCGTGTTTCCGGAAGATGCGGATGCGGCACGGCTTCTAGCCATGCGCCTTGAGACCAAAATGTTTTCCGGAGGGTTGAACCGCGCGGAGAAGGCCCAGATCCTGGCGCGATACGCCGCACTCACGTCCCACGAGGACCTTCGGCGAAGAATCTGCCCGGCTTTGGGCATTTCATCGCAGACCGAAAGCCTTGCCTTGTGGCGGTCCATCGCCGCATGGCCCGCTCGGCACCTGGAGGCTCTCGCCCGGGATTTCATCGCCGAAAAGACGGCCCTGGCTCTGGCTCCCCTGCCTGAAAAAGACCGGGAATCTTTCCTGGAGCTCCTGAGCGCCCTGCGATGCAGCTCGAGCCTCCAGCTGGAAATTCTCGAGCGGTGCGTGGACATCGCGCGACGCGACGGCATAACGCTCCGTAGCGTGGTGGAATCCCCCGAAATGCAGGCGATCCTCCAAGACGAAAACCGCAACCGCCGCGAAAAGACGGCCGCGGTCAGAGAGCTTGTGCACCGACGCCGGTTTCCCAGACTTCATGAAAGAATGGAAGGGCTTGAGCGCGCCATGGCCAAGGTGAAAATGCCCTCGGCCTTTTCCCTCCTCCCGCCTCCTCATTGGGAAGGGGACGTATGGGAACTGCGGGTGCGCTTTCGAACGCCGTCGGAGCTGGCCGCATATCTGGCGGAAGCAACAAATCTGTGCACGGCGCCTCAATTTCAAGGCGTTTTCGATGCCTTCGAAAACGCCTCTGCTGTGTCACCACCCGCGCCGACGTCTGTCCCGCCCCATGCGGCGGCGTGAATCCATGATTCCCCGCCTTAAGAACCCTATAAGAAACGTGGTGGTTGAACGGGCTGTCTCCGGGAGCCCTGTGGTGGCCGCCCTACGGGAACGACTCCCCGGCGTTTCCTTTTCTCTTGTGGACAAGGTTCCCGAAAACCCCCGGAGAATTCCGGGGCTCCTGGAAGTCGTGCATTTCAAGGGACGGTTTTGGCGATCGTGCCCGGGCACCAAGATCTACGACTGCTGCGGATACCAGATCGTGCATATCGGCACCCAGTGCAGCCTGGAATGCACCTACTGCATTCTTCAATCCTATTTCGAAAGCCCCAACTTGAAAATCTTCGGCAATATTGATGACCTTACAGCCGAAGTCCGGCAGGTGCCGGCCTCGGCACCCCACAGGCTTTTCCGGGCCGGAACAGGAGAATTTACGGACTCCCTGCTCCTGGATCCCTGGACGGGATTGTCCAGCCATCTCGTTCCCCTCTTCGCCCGCTTTCCCAATGCCGTCCTGGAACTGAAAACGAAAACGGATCATGTGGCTCAGCTGGAAAAACTGGATCACGGCGGTCACAGCATCGTGTCCTGGTCGCTGAATGCGGAGGACCTGATCCGATCGGAAGAACCGAAATCCGCCCCCTTGGAAGCGCGGTTGCGCGCCGCCCGGCGCTGCGCGGACTGGGGCTATTTCCTCGGATTTCACTTCGATCCCATGATCGAATATCCCGGCTGGAGGGACGGATACCGGCGCACGCTGCATGCTCTTTTTGATGCCGTAGACCCCTCACGAGTGGTGTGGATCAGCCTAGGAGCTTTCCGGTTCATGCCCGAACTCAAAGGAATCATCGAACGGCGCCATCCCAAGAGCCGAATCGTCACGGGGGAGTTCATTCGCGGTTTAGACGGTAAGATGCGCTATTTCCGAGATATACGCTGCGCGCTGTACACCCAGATGGTGGACGAAATCCGGGCCTGGGATCCCGCCCTGTGCGTCTACTTGTGCATGGAAGGCCCCTGGATCTGGAAGCGGGTCTTCGGGTTCGAACCTTCGGAAAAAGGAGGACTTCCGGCCATGCTGGATAAAGCCGTAAGGGAACGCATGGGAATCGGGGGATCGCCCCAAGGAGAGGAAGATGCCTTTCGATGAACACGAAAGACGGACCGTGAGGGCGTGGGCCGCCCATGTGCAGGGAAAAATCCCCTTGGTTCTGGAAACCACGCGTGACCGACGCAGCGGCGTGCTGCAGACTTTCGCTCAAGAATTGACCGCTGTGGCGCCCCAAATCGTCCTGGACCTTCTGTTCAGGGAAAACGACGACCCGCCGGCTTTTTTCCCGGGCCACGGGTGGATATGGCATGCGGCTCCCACGGGGGCGGAACTTCGACCTTTTCTCGAAATCTTGGACATCCACGGCGAACGCTCCGCGTCGTCTCGAAAGCCTGCGGATGCGCAAGAGGCGGATTCCAGGAAGACGGTCCCAAATCTGCGTGTGTCGCCCCAGTTGGCATCACTTCTTGAAACGATCCAAAGCCCCCGGGAACTCGCCGTCTTTACAACGCCCCAATGCCCCCATTGCGCCCATATGCTCCTGGAACTGGCCCCCATCCCTTTTGTGGCGCCGTATCTCGTCATCCGGGTCTTTGACGCCACCCTTTTCCCTGAAAGAGCCCACGCGGCGGGCATCCGTTCCGTGCCCACCGTGCTTTTTGGGGACGATTTTCGTTGGACGGGCCGCGTCGACATCCAGCACATTTTCGAAGTGGTGTGCCGGGGCGAACACACGGCGCTTTCCGCCGCAGCCGCCATCCGCGTGCTCAAAGAGGGCAAAGCCCACGAACTCGCCCGTCTTATGCTCGCATCCCCCACAATGTGGAACGATTTCACTGCGGTGCTCAGCCATCCCGATTGGTCCGTCCGACTCGGGGCCCTAGTCGTCCTGGAAGAACTGGCGGAAAAGGATCCAGCCAAAGCCGGCGCCTACCTTCCCGTTCTCTGGGAAAAAATGGAGGCCCTCCCCACACCCGTCCAAGGGGACGTGCTCTATGCGACAGGAATCGTCGGAGACGCCTTGTGGAAGGACAAGGTCGTCCAGTGGATGGAAACCCGCAAAGACGATCCCGACCTTCGGGAAGTTGCCGAAGAAACCCTGAAAAAACTGGAAGCGGCCGGCTGCCGGTAAATGCCCAGGAATTTGTGTTGTCCTCCGGTCGAGAATCCATTATATTTGGTAAAAATCTGAGCGCGACTTTCGCAATGGTGCCTCTGAGTCAGCTTTTGGGAAACAAGCCATGACGGCCGTTACGGATCTCATTCGCCGCCTTGAAGAAGCTTCTCCGGATATCCAAGATATCCGAACGGCTGTGCTTTTTATTCTCCAGCAGTGGGAAACCCTGAAACAACACGAAGACCTGGGACAAAAACTCGCAGATTTGACGGATGCCGTGCGCCAATCGAATAGGGCGCAATCGCGAACCGACGAAGTTCTCCTGCAGTTGGCCGAGGCCCAAAAACGCACTGAAGAGAGCCTTGGAAAACTCGCGCACCACGTCGATCAACTCACAGAGCGGCTCGATCAACTTACTCAACGCGTCGACCAACTCGCCCAACGGGTCGATCAGCTCGCAGACGCCCAAAAACGCACCGAAGAGAGCCTTGAAAAACTCACCCAGCGGGTCGATCAACTCACAGAGCGGCTCGATCAACTTACTCAACGCGTCGATCAACTCGCCCAACGGGTCGATCAGCTTGCAGAGGCCCAAAAACGCACCGAAGAGAGCCTTGGGAAACTCACCCAGCGGGTCGATCAGCTTACAGAACGACTCGACCAGCTCACGCAGCGGGTCGATCAACTGACAGAACGACTTGATCAGCTCACCCAGCGCGTCGATCAGCTTACAGAACGACTCGACCAACTCACCCAGCGGGTCGATCAGCTCACAGAACGACTTGATCAACTCACGCAGCGCGTCGATCAGCTTACAGAACGACTCGACCAACTCACCCAGCGGGTCGATCAGCTCACCCAACGGGTGGATCAATTAGCGGTAAGGTTCGACCAGCTCGCCGAAGCCCAAAAGCGCACCGAAGAGACCCTCCAGGGCCTCATCAAGGAATTCAAGGGCTTCAAGAAGACCCTGGGGGGTGTCACGGACGCTGTGGGTTATGGGCTCGAAGACCGCATCATCTCTCTTATTCCGGCTTTTGCGGCCCGTGAATACGACCTTCAGGTCAAGACAGCCCTCCGCCGCTTCATTGAATATCCGGACGGGCGCACCGACGAACTGAACATCTACGCCGAAGGACAGCGCCAAGGGAAGCCTGTGGCCTTGATCGGGGAATGCAAGTCTCAACCGGGTAAGGGCGACCTGAAAGACTTCGCCAGAAAGGTGGAGCGACTCAGGCGGCATCTCGGAATGGAGGTGGAGCCGTTCCTCGTGGGCTACAGCATCACGCCGGATGTGGCCCGCTACGCCGCGGCCGAATACCCACACATCAAGCTCTTTTGGAGCTATGAATTTGAAATTTTGCGCGAATCTTCGCGCTGAGGATCGCGGCACGATCCCAGTAAAGCCGGATATATACTGTCGGCTTGCAAAGCCTTGGCAGGCTTTCGGCAGGGCACTTCGCAAGGCCGATGCGCGCTTCCCCGTGGTGTGCGCGATTTCGCAATGACGGCACTAAAAACCGGGGTTTCGGCATCCCCGCCGACGACCCCGGCGATCCACGATGCGCCTGGTTCTAGGGCACGAAGCCCCGACGGCGCGCACTACGCCGCCTTACCCATGAGCATGCTTTCCAAGGCAGCCCGTTTCGCGGCAAATTCCCCCGTAAACATGGGCGGACAGGCTTTGAGATCCACTTCCTTTTTGGCCAGCTTGGCGGCAAACGCCATGCACGTGGCCTCTCCACATTCCTTGCAATTGGTCTTAGGCAAATGCTTTAAAATTTCCACAACGTTGAGCTTCATGCTTCCACCTCCTTTCCCTCAAGTTCAGGGAGTTGCCTTTCGGTCGGCGCCTTCGCGACGCCGCTCTCGTCAGCCCAAAAGCCGGCGGTCTCAGTCATGAAGCGCAGGAGCAAGGACGGCACAGGAACCCAACACCCGCATCCGAAAAGCGACTCAACGTATTGAATAGCCGATTTTTTATAACCAGCCCTGTTCAAAATCGTCAACCCCGCAGGGGGCCCTCCAGCCAAAAGGCAAAAAATACTCGGAATGCTTGTGCTGATCGCTCGAAACGAGGGCATGGACCTCGGCCAGGAACATGCAACGGCCGGGGGCGTCTCTGCGCGGAGGATCTTCGGGGATCAGTCCGTTTTCGGGCCGGGCGTGCGAAATTTTTCGGCGTGGACGCCGAAACGCCGCAGGATCTGTTGCAGCGCCTGCCGCTCCAGCCCGCATCGTTTGGCGGCCTGGGTGACATTGCCTCCGCAGGTCGCCAGAAGGTTTTCCAAATAGAGCCGATGAAAACGCTGAAGGACCACTTCCTTGGCTTCCTTGTACGGCAGGTTCTGGAGGCTTCCGTCGTCAAAGACTAGGCATGATCGGTGTTCCGGGGCAAACCCCACATGTTCCGGGCGGATTTCTTCCCCCGGGGCGAAGAGGATGCCGCGCATAACGGCGTTTTCCAGTTCCCGCACGTTCCCTTCCCACTCCCGGCGCAGGAAAATTTCCATCAGTTCCGGGGAAATGGTCTTGCACGGCCGGCGCAGTTCGGCGCAGTGCTTCTTGAGGAAATGGTCGCACAACAGCGGGATGTCTTCCCGGCGTCGGCGCAGAGGCGGCATTTCGATGGGCACCACGTTCAACCGATAATACAGGTCCTCGCGAAATTCGCCGACTCGGATTTTTTCCTGCAAATCCCTGTTGGTGGACGCCACCACCCTCACGTCCACCTTGATGGTTTTGGTGTCCCCGAGGGGCTTGATGGTTTTTTCCTGGAGCACCCTCAGGAGCTTCGTTTGGATGGCGGGGGAAATGTCCCCGATTTCATCCAAGAAAAGCGTCCCCCTATGGGCTTCCTGAAACAGCCCGATCTTGTTTTGGGTCGCATGGGTGAAGGCCCCCTTCTTGTATCCGAAAAGCTCGCTTTCCAGGATGTTTTCCGGCACCGTCGGGCAATTGACCGCAACGAATGGACCGTGGCTGCGCTCACTCAGGTTGTGAATGGCCCGCGCCACAAGGTCTTTGCCCGTGCCGGACTCCCCGGTGATGAGAACCGTCAAGTCGGAAGGGGCCACCATCTGGATGGCGTCGAAGACGCGGCGCATGGCGGGGCTGCCGCCTACGATGTTCTGAAAAGCGCCCTCCCCCCTGGAGCGCCGCTGCAGGCGCACATTTTCCCGTAAGAGGCGGTTGCGTTCCAAAGCCTTACGCAGCGTAAAAACCAACGTTTCATGGTCGAAGGGCTTGCTGATGAAATCGTAAGCGCCCTGCCGCATGGCCTGAACCGCCAGTTCCACGCAGCCGTGGGCCGTCATCATGATGGCGGTCACCCAGGGATGCATCGCCCGCAGGCGCTCGAGGAATTCCAAACCGTCCATGCCGGGCATTTTCATGTCCACCAGCACCACGTCCACGGGCTCTTCCTCCAGTATCTGCAAAGCGCTTTCTCCGGAAGAAGCCGTCAGGACCTCGCAGTCCACGTCCTTGACCAGGCTGCGCTTCAAAAGACGCAGGAAGTCCGCTTCGTCGTCCACGATGAGGACCCGGTCCTTGATCTTTTCCGCGTTTTCGGGGGTGTGGCCGTCAGTCATTGCGCCCGCCAAGTTCCAATGGTTCCGCCGTCACCGGAAGCAGGACCGTGAAGACGGATCCCTTGCCTGGTTCGCTTTCCACAAAAATTTCACCGCCGTGGTCCTTGACGATCCCATAGCTCACCGAAAGCCCCAATCCCGTTCCCTCGCCGGGGCTCTTGGTCGTAAAGAAAGGGTCGAAAATAAGCGGGAGATGCTTTGGATCGATCCCCGTGCCCGTATCCGACACCGACACACGGACGTGCTTTCGGTCGTCGCTCAAAACGGTCCGGATGGAAATCCGCCCGTCCTTTCCGATGGCTTGCTGCGCATTCATGATAAGGTTCAGGAAGACCTGGCTGAGCTTGGCCTTGTCCACCACCAGCGCCGGCACTTCCGGCTCGAAGCGCGTCTCCACCTCGATTCGGCGCAGCTCCAGATTGTGCCGCACGACGCTCAACACTTCGTGAATGATGTCATGCAAGGAGGCAGGCTCTTTTTTCGTATGCGAACGGCGCGCAAAGCTGAGCAGATCCTCGACGATGGTCTTGCACGTGCGCGTGTGTTTTTCAATGGTCTTGAGGTCCTCCAGGCGCTCCGTGCCTTCCGGCTCTTCGCGGATCAAAAGCTGCGTGTATCCCAGGATGATGCCCAGCGGATTGTTGATTTCATGGGCGACCCCGGCGGCGAGCTGACCGATGGAGGCCAGCTTGTCCGCCTGGAGCAATTGCTGCTGCATGGCCTTGCGCTGGGAAATATCTTTTGCCACAAAGTGAAAGATCTCCGTCTTTTCCGAGACGTCGCATTGGGAGGCGGCGCTGAGCAAGGCGCTGATTTCTCTTCCATCACGCCCCACCAGTTCGACTTCTGCATCGGTCACGGAACCCTCCCGTTGCAGCCGCTCCTTAAGCTCATCCCATTCCTCGCGGCGGGCGAAAAACATCCCGAAGGAGAGGCGCTCGTCCCCAGCCCCCCACCGAGGATTCTGGCCGTCGACCCCCAGCATTTTCCGGCCCGCCGGGTTCATATCCAGCACAGTGCCGTCCGACGCCACCACGGCGATCATGTCGAGGGACGTCTCGAAAATGCGGCGGAATTTCTGCTCCGAACGCGCCAATTCGGCCGTCCGCTCGGACACCAAATCCTCCAGCCGCTTGTTGAGGTTCACCAGGCTTTCGTGAGCGTCCCGCAAGGCGCGCCGATCGCGAAGAATCTGCTGATAGACCTTCCAGATCCTTTCGAAAAAAAGCGTCACCGCACCCACGACGCAAAAGCTGATGGTGTTCAGCGATCCGCTGTACGGTCTCAAAGCATCCCAAACGTCCCGATATCCGCCCAGAAGAAGGAGTTGCTTGGCAATATGCCCCACACCGCGCGAAACGGCGAAGATTGCCAGCGCGTGGGACACCATCAATAAATAGATCCAGAGCACGTTCTCGCGGTCCTGAACGTGAAGTCTATAGGACAGGCGCACACACGCCCCGGCAAAAAAGATCATGAGGGCGGAACCCAGGAGATCGACCACGAAGATGGGCAAGATCGGGAAGGTCATGGTCTTTCGTCGTCCTGAGGCGAAAACCGATGGGGAGACCGGGTCATGTGTCGAAGAGCCAAATAGAGGAAAATGATGGCCGGAACACAGAGCAGATGGTCCATCTTGCACACGTAAAACAGCACGGTCACCCATTCCCGGCCGGGGTACGGCTGGAGAAAGGCATGAAGGGTCCCTTGAGAAAACTTCATGAAAAGATCATCACGGTTTTCCAGGTAATGCACCACAATGGCATCCACATTCCACAGCACGAAAAGCAACGCTGAATACTGAAGGTAGCGCCACCCGCGATCCCGAATCAAACGACGGCCTCGAAGCCAGTAGACCAAAACCCCCATGGACAGGACGAAGAACCCGTGCCCCAGTTGGTGGCTGTAAAGCCCCTCAGGCTCGGCATGGACCTGGGTCGCCCAGGCCATGCAGGGAATGCCGATCACCCCAAGAAGAGCCAAAAAGGCTACCGTCAAGTTCCTGATATCCAAAAGGATCCTCCGCCTCGTTCGTTTTTCCCCTGCCCTCTGCCTTTACCTCAGGCGACTCAAAAGGTCAATCGCAGGTCGTCGCCTCTTCCGACATTTTCGGACGGGGGCAGCTGAAAGGAGGATTCCCGAAATTCGGGGGGAGGTGAGCCCAAGGGCTTTACAGGGATGGGAAAAGCACGAAAACGGGAATGGATAAGGAAAAAACAGCGAGGCATCCTTCCGGTCAGGAAGCGAGCCACGGAAGGAACGTTTCCGGAAAGATCAAAAACCGACGCTGGGGATCTCCCGTGCGGTGTTTCGAGGACGGCCCCGTCCCCGCTTCCACGTGATACCGTATTGGTGCACCTTCTTGTGGAGCGTGGATCGGTGCAGGCCCAGGACGCGGGCGGCCCGTGAGACGTTTCCTTCCCAGTGCGCGAGGACGTTTTCGATGTGCCGCCGTTCCACTTCGGCGAGGCTCAGTTCCACAGGCACCCAAAATCCATCCTGGACCATGCCGATATGGCGTTGCATAGCCGGGGAATCCTCTGGCGGGTTCTCAAAGCCCATGACCCGATGGATCTCCTCTCGAAGGAGCGCGTTTTCCATCATCAGAGCCTTCATGCGCATGAGGCGCGCCATGAGCGGCTCCAAGAGATCCGGGGCCGGGGGCTTGATCAAAAAGTCGGCGGCCCCTGCCTTTACAGCCTCCGCAGCCGCTTCCCCGAACGCCCCATGGGTGCGATCCGCCATCACAACCACAAGGGCCTCGGGGCATCTTTCCTTGACCTGTTGAAGCACAGCCAACCCGTCCATGCCGGGCATGGTCATGTCCCAAAAGACGATATCAAAAATCTGCCGGTCGAGCCTTTCCAAGGCCTCTTCGGCACAATTCGCGTCGTCCGCTTCGTAGCCCTGGTTTCCGAGCCAGCGGCGCAGGAATTCCCGTTGATTTTCTTCGTCGTCCACGATGAGGATGTTCGGGCGTCGCTTCATGCTGCCCCCTCAACGGCCGCCGTTGGGAAAGTCGTCGAAACGGAGTCCAACAAGCCCCGTGGAATCCGCAACGGCGCGGATCGAAAATCTTCCAAGCGCAGCCTCCGCCCCGGATCTCGGCTTTCTCACCGCTGTTTCTGCCGCAAAGCCAGCTTGACCCGATCGGCGAGAAGTTTGGCGCACGTCGGGCAATACCGATGGTGTTCTTTCACATCCGGATGGGGCTGGACGTGCTTTTCCGCATATTCCATGAATTTTCGCGTGGCAAACGGCCGGCCGCAGGCTTGGCAGCGTTCCATGGCGTGGATGCCGATGATTTCATCCCGGATGGAAATGGTTCGAACCCCTTCGCTGTCGCACACCGTGATGGCGCCGGTGGGACAAATGTTGGCGCACGTCCCGCACCCGATACAGGCCCCTTCCACGGGCACCACGTAGTCAATCCCGTCGCGTTTTTCCATCCGCAACGCCCCCGCCCCGATGATTTCCTTGCACACCCGGATGCAGAGCCGGCAGCGCACGCAGCCGTCCGGCGGAGGGCCCAAGTCCACGCCGTACTGTTCGGCCAAATCCCGGATTCTCGTGCTCTGCGGGGCCATCTGCAAAAGCCTTCGGAAGGCCTTGGCCCGAGCGGCCTGGACGATTTCCCCCGAAGTCTTGATGTGCAGACCGTCCTTGACCGGCATGATGCACGAGAGCATGGCCACAGGACGTCCCGATTTGCCGACCACTTCCACGGCACACAGCCGGCAGCTGCCCGAGGGTTTCAGAGCGGGGTGGTAACAGAGCGTGGGAACTGCCACGCCGTGAGTCCGCAAGACCTGCAAAACGGTCTGCCCCTCTTCGGCTGGATAGTCCCGTCCGTCAACGGTAATGGTGACCATCTGGAGACACCTTTCTTTCAGTCGTATTGCGCATCTTCCAGGCGGTTGATGTAGTCCTGTAGGTAGGTGAGTTCCGCTTTTAACGAACCCACGTACTGGTGGATGATGTCTCGGATGGAAAGAACGCCGATGATCCGGCCTTGGGAAACCACGGGCATGTGCCGGATATCCGCCTGGACCATGGCGGACATGACGGCGTTGAGGTCATCGTCCGGCCGGGCCACAATGAGCTTTTCCGTCATGGCGTCCCGCACGGCAATGGCCCCGAAGGGCTTGTCCCGAAATTTCAAATGAATTTTCAAGACATCCCTTTCCGTGAAAATTCCCGCAGGACGCCCTTTATCCATGACAATCAAGGCACTGACGTGCTTGGCGGCCATTTCGTCGATGGCTTCGTCCACCGTCTTGTCCACGTCGATGGTGTAAACATCGGACCCCTTGAGGGTGAGCACATCCTGAACTTTCATGGCCGCTCCCTTATTGACTCTCATTGAATCCGTATCGAACGGACAGGTTACGGCTCCCACCTAATCCTGCACCACCCGAAGACAGTCCTGGGGAAAACGGTGCGTGCCCTTCTCATCCAGCGTCACTTCAATCAAGTCGTTGGGATCGTTCTTGCTCGTATCCGGATCCGTAATGACACCCCGCACCCCGATATATTCGTCCATGTACGGTTCCCAGCTTTCGTCGCTGGATCTGCGGTAGATTTCCACTCTTTGACCGCGGCGAAAAGTCATAGGGCACCTCCCTTTCCTGCGGTTCGTCCTGCCCCCCGCCGTTCCAGCGGCTCGAAGGGCGAAAGCCGGGGCCTCAGTTCGTTACGTCCCCGCACCGGCGGGAGGAACCAGATCCGCATGGCTGTTAGCCGCCTTTTTCCGTGCACATTCCAAGCACAGTCGATGGCCCCGCACAACCGACGCCAGGTCCTTCATGCGCTTCATCATGAAATCATGGTACCGTTCAGGGCCCAAAACACTCCCGCACTCTTCACAGTATTCCAACTTGAGCCGGTTGAGAGTCGTCCCGCACAGTGAGACGACTCTCGTGCCGTCCCGATCCTCCATCTGCATGGCGCCGGTGGGACAATTGACGGCGCACGCCCCGCAGGCGATGCATTTTTCCGAGGTCACGCGAAAATCGGTCTCCGACCGATGCTCCCGATCCAAGTAACCGAGCTTCAAGGCTTCGACTTTCATCCTATCCCGACAGATTTCCACGCACCGCCCGCAGCGCACGCACACATCGCAGCGCAGGCACCTCAAAGCCTCTTCCCTGGCCTGGGTCTCCGACAAGCCCAACTCCACCTGTTGGAACGTGATTCTTCGGCGGTCCGTGTTGAGCTCGGCCATTCTGGGTCTTTCCAGCCGCATCTTCTTGGATGCGGAGACCTCGAGGAACGGCAGGCGACGGCGCCGCACGGGAACCGGGGGCATCTTGGGCTGTGGAAGCCCCTGCAAATAGCGGTCAATAGCGTCGGCGGCCACTTTCCCCATGCCGATGGCCTCGATGACCGTGGCCGGGCCCGTCACCACGTCTCCCGCGGCAAAGACGCCCTCTTGGGTTGTTTCCATGGTCGCCGTGTTGGCCTTGATGGTCCCACGCTTGGACCACGTCATGCGATCCAGTTGATCCAAGCCCTGGGAATCGATGGCCTGGCCAATGGCCGCGATGACACAGTCCACCATGAGATCGTGGTCGCTTCCTTCCACGGGAATGGGCCGTCTGCGGCCACTGGCGTCGGGCTGACCCAATTCGGCCCGCAGGCAGTGGAGCGCCGTCACGCGGCCGCCTTCTCCCTTGATTTCCACGGGAATGGTCAGAAACTGCAGCTGGACCCCTTCCTCTTCCGCCTGGCGAACTTCTTCCTCATGAGCCGGCATTTCGGAACGTGTCCGCCGATAGAGCAGGGTGACGGTTTCGCATCCCAGGCGGATACACGTCCTGGCGGCGTCGATGGCCACGTTCCCGCCCCCGATGACGGCCACCTTCTTGCCCGGGGCATGACGTTCCCCCAAGGCCACGTTCCGCAAAAAGTCCACGGCGCTGATCACTTGAGGAAAATCGTCTTCGCCCGGAATCATGAGTTTGTACGAGCTGTGGGCGCCGATGGCGATGAGGAAGGCCTCGTAGCCTTGCTTTCGAAGCTCTTCGATGGTCACGTCCTTGCCGAACCGGGTGTTGAGCCGGATCTCCACGCCCATGTCCTCGATCATGGCCACTTCCCGATCGATGACCTCCCGAGGGAGCCGATAGCGGGGAATTCCCACCATCATCATGCCGCCCGCCACAGGCAGGGCTTCCAGGACCGTCACTTCGTAACCCTTGAGCCGCAGGTAATAGGCCGCGGTCAAACCCGCAGGGCCGGCCCCGACGATGCACACCTTGCGCCCGTTGGATGGGGGCACCGGCGGATTGACGTATTCCATGCGGGACATGGCCCGTTCCGCCGCATAGCCCTTGAGGTCCTTGATGGCGATGGGCTTGTCGATACGACCCCGCACGCACACGAATTCGCACGGGTGCGTGCACACCAGGCCGCAGACCCAGGGAAATGGATTGTCTTCCCGAATGATGCTGATCGCTTCCGCTTCACGGCCCATCCCGATCAGGGTCACGTAGCTTGGGATGTCCAGCCCGGCGGGGCACGCCATCTGGCACGGGGATGGGGCCAGTTTGACGCAGTCCCCCGTGGCACAGTTGTGGGTTTCGATATGACTGACGAAGACTTCCCGATATTCGTCCAAGGCGTCCGTGAGGAACCTCCCCGTCTCGACCGTCTTGGGGTCGGGTCCCTGGGATGCCAGGGTTTCCCCAAGAGATCGAAGGGCGGCAAGGTGGTCCGGACCGCCTCGCCCCCAGGCGATATCTTCCAGAAGAAGAAAAATCTCTTCCGTCAGGTGTCGAAACCGGGGCGTGGTGATGGCATCCGTAGCCAGAAGCTTTTCAAAATGCCGACGGCACTCGCTGACCGGACATGTGGCTCCCGTCATCCGTGGTTTCCTCAAAAATCGAATGAAACATTGACCGCCTCATCCCCCGCGGCCGCCCCATGGGCCCTTGCCGACGAATCAGTCCAGAGGGGACAAGGCCTTCGCGTGACGTATCCGCCGAATCTCACGCAATTCTTCCGGTTTTCCGAAGTTAAGGCAATGGGTCGTGCACACGGTGACGCAGGCGGGCTTTAAACCCTGGTCCACGCGATCCTTGCAATAGTCGCACTTGACCACCTTGCCCGTCTGGGCGTTCCACTGGGGAGCCCCCCACGGGCACGCCGAGATGCAGGTCTTGCATCCCACACACAGATCCTCATCGACGAAGACGATCCCGTCCTTGGTGCGCTTCTGCATGGCCCCCGTCGGGCAAGCCGCCACACACCAAGGGTTTTCGCAGTGAAAACACGGCATGAAGATGTACGAAGCCCTGGGTAGCGCTCCCACGAATTTCGGGCCCACCTCCACCACCTGGCACACCTTGGGCCCCACGGGCAGCCCCTTGTTGGCCTTGCATTGGACTTCGCACGTATGACATCCGATGCACTTCTTCACATCCTGAAAAAGGTAGTATTGACTCATGGGTATGCCCTCCGGATTCCTTCCGTCGTCATCAGCGAACGCGTTTGACCGTCACGACCGTGTGATCCAGTGCGGGACTGCCGCCGATCATGTCGGAGATGTTTTCCTGCAGCAGGGTGTCGGCCAAGCCGCGGTTGAAGCTCCGCGCCGCCAATCGGGCTTCATGGCCGAACCCGTGGAGCATGAAGACCGCCTCAGGATGGATCAGGTCCGTCACATAGGCCTTGATCTGGCCCGACCCCACCCGTGAGCTCAACTCGACCCAATCCCCGTCCTTGATGCCGAGGCGTTCCGCTTCCTTCGTGTGGATCCACAGGCGGTTTTCGGGAACCAGCTCGTTGAGATAAGGATTGTTCTGCGTGGAAACATGGGTGTGTTGGGCGCATCGGCCGACCATGAGTCGATAGTGCCCTTCGGGAGGCGCCGTTACGGGCTCATAGGCGGGAAAAGACGCAAAGCCCGCCTTTTCCATGAGCGAAGAGACGAATTCGATCTTTCCGGAAGGCGTCTTGAACTTGAGGCCCTTTTCCCGATCCCAAAAGATCTGCTTGTCCGTGTAGGCCACGAAGCCTTTCTTTTCGAAATCTTCCAAGCTGAAACCCGTTCCTTCCAGCTGCCAGCGCACCAGATCTTCCATGGTTTCGTAAGGGAAGAACTGGCCTATCCCGAGCCGCTCGGCCAGCTGCTTCAAGATGACGGCGCCAGGGCGCGTGTCGTATCGCGGGCTTACCGCCTGGTGGCGGAGGAACATCTGGGGTTTAAGGCCGTTGGCCTGCTGGACGCAATCGAGGCGCTCCAGATAGGTGGACTCGGGCAGGATCACGTCGGAATACCACGCAATATCGCTGTAGTTGATGTCGATCGCCACCACCAGGTCGAGCTTTTCCAAGGCCCGCTTATTCTGGTTGAGGTCCGGGATGGAAAGCAGAGGGTCGAAACGATAGGCGATGAGGGCTTTCAAAGGATAAGGATCTTCATTCAATATGGCTAAAGGGAGCCTTTGGCCCACGCCGTGGTCTTTGTCGGGAAGCGGGAATTCGGGCGTGCCCACCTTGTCGAAGCGCACCTTGTCCACCTTGGGCAGCCCTTCCTGTTCCGTCAGTTTCCGAGCCGGCTTGCCGCCCACTTCTCCCGGCCCTTTTTTGAAGAAAAGCCCCCCCTTGGCCTCCACGCTCCCCATGAGCGCGTTAAGGATCATAATGGATCGGCGCACATAAATTTCGTTGGGGTGGCTGGCCCCACGGTAGCCGAAATGGAAAATGACCGAAGGCTTCTTTTTGCTCATCTCCCTGGCCAAATTCACAATGCGGTGGGCATCGATCCCCGTTTCACGCTCCGCCCATTCCGGCGTGTAGGGCTGCACAAAATCCTGGAGTTCCGAAAACCCGCTCACCCAGCGTTCCACATAGGGGGCGTCGTAGAGCTTTTCCTTCAAGATCACGTGCATCAGAGCGTAATTCAAAGCCAGGTCCGTTCCCGGGCGGATCATGAAATAATCATGAGCCTTCGTCGCCGTCACGGTCACCCTGGGATCGATGTAGGTGATCTTGGCGCCGTTTTCCAGGGCCTCCATGAGGCTGTTGACGGCCCTGACCTCCACGGCTTCGAAGAAATTACGACCGTAGAAGACAATGTGCTTTGTGTTCTTATAATCGAAGCCCATCTGGGCGTCCGTGTAGCCGAACAGAGACCGCGCGGCGGTGTTGACGGATCCCTTGCAGATGGCGTCATGGGTGCAATGGTTGGGCGATCCCAGGGCCCTCATGAAGGTCTTGCTCGCATGGGTGGCGAGTTGCGTGCGCTCGGCTAAGACGACACTTTCAGGTCCATACTTCGCCGTGACTTCCTTGATCTTTTCGGCCACGTAATTAAGCGCCTCGTCCCAGGAGGCCTTTTTCCATTGGCCGCTTCCCCGGGGCCCGGAACGGATCAAGGGCGACTGGACCCTTTGCGTATCGTTCAAAAGGGCGATCCCCGCCGCACCCCGCGGGCACAAACTTCCTTCCATGCCCGGCACGTGGGGGTTGCCTTCGATCCACTTGACCTGGCCGTTTTCCACGATGACCTTGATGGGACACCGCACCGAACACATGAAACACAAACTGTATACTTCTCTTCTCATGGGCTTTCCTCTCCTTTGGCTGACCATCACCCTGGCACGGAACGCTTTTCCAAAGCCTTGTCCACGCGGGATTCCAAATCTTCGATTTCAACGGGTTTGATGAGATAATCTTCCACGCCCAACCGGAGCGCCTCCTGTGTCGTTTGCGCGGAAGGATACCCCGTGATCATGATCACTTTGACGGACGGCCGATGGGTGCGCAAGAATTTGAGAACGGACAATCCGTTATCTTCTTTGAGCTTGATGTCGAGCACAGCCAAATCCGGCTGGGACGTCTCAAGCCACCGCCGCGCCTCATCGGCACGGCAAAACGCTTGGACTCGGTGCCCGAGCCGCGAAAGGATTCTCTGCATGAGCCGGCACGCATCCCGTTCGTCATCCAAAACCATGATGAGCGCCATAACTCGGCACTTTCCCCTTGATCAAGCCCCAAATCTCATATCGTCCGGCTTCCTGAGAGAAAACCCGCCGCCGGGCCCCAACCGGCACGCCCCTCCGACGCGGGCGAAACCTCCAAAGGCCCCGACTCCAGCAAAGGCAAATTACATGCCATGAAAAAAATTCTCTCCGCGCCCAAGCGGCGGAGGCCGTCCCGGCGGCGAAGGGTTCGGCGCCCTCGGAAACGCCCTGAGCCGCCTCCAGGTCGGAACAAGCACCAGAGCGCCTCCAGGTGTGCCGCATTTTCCTTGCACCGCAATTTTTTCTTTGCACCTCGGATCGGGCTCCCGCCTTTTAAAAAAAGTAATTTAATTTCAACATATTCTTCCTGGAGCGGGCTTCGGGGAGGCTCCTTACGACGGCGCGGAGCTGAAAGAAAACGATGACAGGGGCGGGGTGGAGGGGGGGGCATGTTCCGGGGCGGCGGGGCTTTGCGAGGCGGCCCCCCAAGGATGGCATAAAAGGTGCTTTATCGCCCTACGAATAAGGAATGCGGCTTTGCGCGCCGCATGGGTCCGCGGTTTTCTTCGGCGTTTTCATGAAAGACATTTTCTTTGAGGAGGATCGGACAATGAGGAAACGGTTTGGATGGCAGACGGCTTTCATGGTTTTCATCGCGGTGCTGTTTTTCGGAGGGATTGCGGTCGGACCCGCCCTGAGCCAACAGCAGCAAAGCGAGACCCAGGGAACGGCTCCCCAACCGGCCCAGCAGCCGGCGGCGCCGTCGCCTCAGGTTCAGCCGGCCGCACCGGCCCCGCAAGGGCAACCTGCTCCCGCCGCGGAAAAACCCGCGGCCGCCGAACCGAAAAAAGTCGGCGACACTCTGGGCCTTCCCGGCAAAATCGGCCAGGAAGTGGCCAAGGCGCCGCTCGGTAAAGAAAAAGGCTACATCGACCCCGAAGCCCCTCGGGGCGCCTTCGGCATTCCCGGCGCCCCCCGCATCAATTACGTGGTGGCCATCCTGTGGGCCGTGTGGGTGGGCTGGATCTTTTCCACCGTGGGGGCGTTCGGAGGCATCATGGCCGGTGTGGGCCACATGACTGTTCTCGGCTTGGCCAACTACGCGAAAGCATTTTCGAAAACTGCACCAGGTCTCAACAAGGCTTTGACCGACAGCGTGCGCACGTCCAACCAGTTCCTCGTAGGCCTGTCCGCCTTAATCAGCACCATCAATTATCTCAAGGCGCGCACCCTGGCCTGGCCCGTGGGCGTTGTCCTAGCTTTGGGATCCATCGCCGGTGCCGTTTTCATCCCGTGGATCACGGGGGGCAAAGTCACTTTCAAACAGTATCAGGGATGGTTCGGCCTCTTTGTGTTCATCGTGGGGGCTTTTCTCTTTTATGAAACCACTCCCGCCGGGCAGAGCAAGAAGAAGGCAGCCAAGGAAGCGGCTCAAGCTTTTGCTCGAGCCATGAGAGAAAAGAAGGACGTGGCGAGCCAAGGGATCCAATTCAAATCCTTTACCATCACCCGGTCAAGCTTCACCTTCTTCGGCAGCGAATTCCACTTTAACCCCATTATTATTTTTATTGGCGGATTGGTCATTGCGGCGATTTCGTCGTTTATCGGCGTGGGCGGCGGATTCCTCTACGTGCCCTTCCTGACGACTTTCACGGGAGCCCCGATGTACGTCGTGGCCGGAACGTCCGCCATGGCCGTGCTTCTGAGCATGATCACCAGCATTGCCAGTTACATCACGGTGGCCAAGGCGGGTATGGACTGGACCTTGGTCGGTCTCGAGCTCATCGGCATTTTCGTGGGCTCCATGATCGGCCCGAGAACGCAAAAATACATTCCGGACATCTGGCTCAAACGCCTCTTCGTCCTCCTGGCTCTCTACGTGGGGTTGGGCTATTTCAGCCAGGGGTTCTTCGGTCAAAAGTGGGTTCCCATGTAATATCTCAAAGGTGAGCCACGTCTCTCAGGCTTCGAGCACCGCATGACGTGGTTTGTGCCGTGAAACCGAAACCCCGCCGATGCCCTGCCATTGGGCAGCGGCGGGGTCTCCCTTTGCCAGGAGTCGGCCGCATGTTCAACGGGGTTTTTGACCGGACGGCATCCTTCCTTGGCCCCTACGGGCCCTATCTGTTGGAAGTTCTTGTTCTGGCCGCTACGGCCACGTTCATCGGGGAACTCACCTTGGCCCTAGCCTATCGGATCAACCGCCAGCACCTGCAGTCCCTGAACCGGGAAGTGATCCGTTTTCAACAGCTTTCCGAGGAAGCGGAGCGGCTCGGGGATGAAGCCGCTTACCGAAGCGTCAACAAGGAAGGCAACGAAGTCTGGGGGCGGATGTTCTTCTTCAAGATCGCTCTGTCCGCCGCGGCCCTGTGGCCCCTTTTTTTCGCCCTTTCAAGGCTTCAGAGCCGTTACGCCGATCTGGATCTCCCCATCCCCGGCACCTCCATCGAGCTCAATTACGTGGTGGTTTTCCTGCTGGCCTATGTGACCACCCGCATCGCTTTTTCAAAGGTATCCCGAAAACTTCCTTTCTTCAGAACCGTGCTGCACATGGTGGACGCCGACGCCGCCTATTCGGATACAGACCCTCGCACCCAGCGGTAGATTTCGCCGGCGAGCCGTTCCTTCTTTGTGTTCCACAGTCTCAGGCACCCCCTGCGGCACTCCTTCATTTCTTCCACCATGTAGGCCAAAAGGAGCCGGTCTTCGTCTCGAAGAAGGCCTCGGTCCAAATCCTTCTGCATGCGGGCGACCATGGCCAAAACGGCGAAGGTGTAAAGGCTCAGCGTGGTGAAGCGCCGCAGGACATACTCCTTGGATCCCACCTTGGAGCCGTAGAGCGCCGGAAGGATCAACAGGGCGTAACGCAAGAAGCGGCCGTTACGGGCCGCCTGCCGTGCGGCCTTTTTGAGATCCTTGTCAGTCACGGGTACGGTCCACTGCATGGAGGCCGTGAGCTGGCGCCACAGGGCTTTGATCATCCCCCACGGCCCAAGGTGTTCATCAGCCGCCTCCTTGGCCATGCGCCGCATGGCGAAAAGAGGAGGATAGATGGAATGGATTTCCGTCGTTCCTTCGAAGATGGTCGTCACCCGAAAATCGCGCAGCCGTTTTTCGTAAGGCTGGGTGGTGAGATATCCCGAA
The DNA here is from genome assembly GCA_037481835.1 of Desulfosoma sp. GTDB lineage: Bacteria > Desulfobacterota > Syntrophobacteria > Syntrophobacterales > DSM-9756 > Desulfosoma. The sequence continues at coordinate 144,345 of JBBFKW010000009.1, forward strand.
CCGCCCGCGGTCTGGAGCGCATCGTAGAGCACGTCCCAGGCGCGGGTGGTGCCGAACAGTTTCACGTGGCTCGTTTCCATGGCCGTGTTGCGGTAGGGGTCGGCCTCCAAGAAAGCCGCCGTAAGGGTCGTCATGGCGTCGCAGGCGAAGGCGTAGGCACGCCCTTTGACGATCTTCTCCTGAATGAGCTCGAATTTCTCGATGGGAACGCCGAACTGGATGCGCGACCGCGCCCGGCGGACCATGTCTTCCACGGACTGTTCCATGAGGCCCGTGGAAGCCGCCCCCAGACCCAGGCGGCCGTAGTTCAGAATGGTCATGGCGATCTTGAAGCCGTCACCGGGCTTTCCCAGGAGGTTTTCCCGGGGCACCTTGACATCCCGAAAGTGGATGGCCGCTGTGGAGCTGGCCTTGAGGCCCATCTTGGGCATGTCCGCCCCGATGTTCACCCCGTCCCAGTGGGTTTCCACGATGAAAGCCCCCATGTGTCCGGGGCGGTCGGGATCCAGCTGGGCGAAAACGGTGAGGCCCCCGGCGTAGTTGGCGTTGGTGATGTAGGTCTTGTGCCCGTTCAGGATGTAACACCCGTCGGCCTCGGAAAAAACGGCCGTGGTTTGGATGTGCTTGGCGTCGGAGCCCACGTGGGGTTCCGTCAAGGCGTAGGAAAAAATCATGTCGCCGGAAGCCGCCGGCGGAAGATACTTTTGTTTTTGCTCTTCCGTCCCGAACAGCTGGATGCCTTTGACGCCGATGGAAAGATGAGCGATGGACACCAAGGCGATGGAAAGATCCCTTCGGGCCATTTCCCTGATGACTTCCAGGTATTCCCACAACGTGAACCCCAGCCCGCCGTACTCCGCAGCGATGGAAAAACCGAACAGGCCGGCTTCACCCATGCGACGAAGCATGGCGTCGGGGACTTTCCCTTGGGCTTCGATCTCCTGGGGTGAAAAATCCCGAAGCAAAGCCTCGTAGGCGTCAACCACCGCCGCCACTTTTTTTCGGTCCACGTGGATGGGAAACTTCTCGAAAATGGACGCATCCAGGACGCCTCGGTACGCCTTTTCCAAAAACCCCGCTTTCTCCATGATCGCACTCCCTCATCTGGGATTCACCGGGACCTCTTCGGACAGGGCCTCTTTGGGGACGAATCGCAACCGCCCGCCGGGATCGTTGACCCATCCGACGCGGCCGTCCCGAAAAAGCACATCGGAAAAATCATAGAACCACAGGTTGCCGCGCACACTGGTTGGAGTCCCCTGGACCGCCAGGACTTCGTCGGCCGATGAGCCGATGGTAAAGAAGGACGGGGTCCTCCCTCCCGTCTTTTCCAGATATTCCCGGGACGGCTCAAGCCGAACTTTCAGGTTACCGAAAGAATTGTCGAAGGACACCACGCGGTCTTCGGAAAACCGCACGGACCCGAACCCGTAGTGCCACACCGACCCGCGAACGCTCGTCGGCGTTCCCTGAACACGCAAGACTTCGTCCTTGGAGGATCCCAAGGTGAAAAAATCGGCGCCCGAACCCGGGTGGGACCCCTCGGCCGACGGGAGGAGCGAGACGCGGAGTCGCCCGTCGAAATTGTCATAGCCCGACACCCGGCCGTCCTTGAAGCGCACCTCGGAAAGGCCGTAGGCCCATCGGCCGCCCCCGGCTTTATCCGGCGGGCCTTGAATGCCAAGGACATCCTTTTCCGAACTGCCCAAGGTGAAGGTCCCGCTCTTGCCGGCGGGTCCGGCCGGAGCCTCCCCGGGGGTTTGCCCACCGCGCCGTTCTTGGCCGGGAATCGCTCGGGGCGAAGACAGAGCCTCTTCCACCCGTGCCAAAAGATCCGAGCCCGAAGAGGCCTGGCTCCCGTTGGGGACCGAAACCGCCGGGGCCGCCGGAACCGTCTTCAAAGGAACATCCTTCGAATGGCGCTCATGAACCCAATAGCCCCAAAGGGCGGCCAAAAGGAGCACGGCCGCTGCAGCCGCCCTTTTCCCGGAGCCGAGCGATTTCACGAGCCGGGCGCTTGCCTCGAACCAGCGTTTTTCCCACGGCGAAGCCGCTTCACCGGTTTTGTCGGAACCCGGGCGAGAAAAGGGCTCCTTTTCCCGGGAAGGGCTCCGTGCACCATTGGGTGCCGGCCTCCCGGTCGCTTTTTTATCCGGTGCGGCCTCCCTTTCCGAAAAACCGCCCGGGCTGAGGCTTGCCAGAATGCGCCTGTAGGCATCCTGAAGGTCCTTGAACTTTTCTTCCGCCCGAGCTCGCTCCCAATCCGAGACGCCCGCGTAGCGGTCGGGATGCCATCGCTTGGCCGATTCCCGGTAGGCCCGCTTCACCTCCTGCAGAGAAGCCCCGGGGTGGAGGCCCAAAAGGCGGTAGTCGTCGGCGGTGGGGTGATCCGAGCCCGTCATGAACATGCGTCCGTTTTTCGTCGGCATTCGGGATGGAAATCATCGACGCGAAAAAGAATAGCTTTTCCGGTTTTTTGCTTCAAGACTTTCCGGGACATTTCCGATAACCTAAGAGAAGAGCCATGAGGCCCCAGGGAGCCTTTTGTAAGGAGAACGATTCATGGATCATGCACAGAGCGCTCAGGCCAAGCCGGTGGACGAAATTCTTCGCGTGGCGGAAAAACTCCCGCCATTTCCCGACGTGGTGCAAAAAGTCATGCCCTTGCTGCAACGCATGGCCCCCGTGGAAGAAATCGAAGGGGTCATCCGCTACGACCAGGTCATCGCCGCCAAGGTCCTGGCCCTGGCCCGTTCGCCCCACTATGCGCGAAGCCAACCCGCCCGGTCCCTCAAAGAGGCCATCATTTCCCTGGGCCAGAGGGCCCTGGTGGAGGTGATCCTGGCGGCCTGTTCGGCACGCTTCCAGGACAATGCCGTGCAGGGCTACGACCTGAGGGAAGGGGAACTGTGGGAACACGCCGTGGGCACGGCCATCATGGCCGACCGCATCGCTGAGAGGATCGGGAGCCCCGAGCGGCTGACCACCTACACGGCGGGGTTGCTCCATGATATCGGCAAAACCGTCCTCAACCACTATGTGGACCACTACCTGGACCGCATCATCGAAGCCGTCAAGACGCGAAAACAATCTTTTCTGGATGCGGAGCGGGACATCCTGGGGATCGACCACCAGGAACTGGGCGGGCTCATCGCCACACGATGGAACTTTCCTGCCGGCGTGGTTTCCGGCATCGCCCATCATCACAGCCCCGAGGACGCCGACGGAAATCGGCAGGTGGCCGCCGTCGTCTATGCCGCCAACCGCATGGTGGCCGCCATGGGCATCGGTGCCGGCGTGGACGGCTTTCTCAACCCCAACCAGGACCACGTCTTCGAAACCCTCGGGCTGGACGGCCGCGCCATCGAACGCCTCATGGCCGACGTCTTCATCGCCCTGGACGAAACCAAGAAATTCCTGGCCGGTTGAGCCAAACCGCGA
>JBBFKW010000009.1:147885-178049 GCA_037481835.1 Desulfosoma sp.
CTTCATCGCCCTGGACGAAACCAAGAAATTCCTGGCCGGTTGAGCCAAACCGCGACCGGCGGAAGCGAGACAGCGGAGATCTTCAGGGAGAACGAGCTTGACAGAAACTTCAGCAGGTCATCCCGGCTAAGCTCACAATATCTTAGGATTTTTCCCAAGAGACCGGGGCCGATGGTGTCACCCGAATGAATCGGAACCACCGTAGTTCTGCCATCCGGGTGTCTCAAGTAATGATGGCTGCCCTTAACCTGCACCAACTCGAAACCGGCCTTGTGGAGGGCCGTCATGAGCTCTCGGCCCGTCACGGAAGGGATCCGCGTCATGGGGCAACACCCACTTGCTGAACCCCAACAAAATCCAGCGTCTCCATTTCCTCGCCTTCCACCTCCAGACAGAGTTGGATGGCTTCCTTGATTCGGCTCATGAGCTCATCCAGGGATCGGGCCTGGGTGTGGCACCCCCGGAGCGCCGGCACCGTGGCCACGTAGTAACCTTCCTGGTCTTTTTCGATGAGCACGACGAATTGCTTCGGCATGGTGCCACCCCCATGTTTCGTGCGTTGCAAGAGCGCTTTTCAATTCAAACTATAATGAACACCCTGAATCGGGTAAAGTTCTTCAACCTGCCGATGGTTTCCATGTGGCCCGCGGCGGTTGTTTTTGCTATGGTGAGCCCGAAGGGCGGGCTTTCGGGCCGGGGCGGCGTCTGAGCGCCCCGGCCCGAAACTCCCCAAAAGCCTCTGCGAACTCTGCGCCTGTGCGGTGAATTTCCCTTCCCGCCGCACCGGCCGCTCACAGCCGCCTCAACGGGGGACACCATGCTCATACTGACCCGCAAGGTGGGGGAAGCCATTCGGATCGGGGACGACATCCAGGTGGTCATCACCGCCGTGGACCAGAACAAGGTGAAGGTGGGCATCAAGAGCCCCCGCCACGTGCCCATCTTCCGCGAGGAACTCTACCAAAAGATCCAGGAAGAAAACCGGCAGGCGGCCGCCATCCAGACCGACGATCTGGACGACCTCCTGCGAAGCCTCCCAACCAAGGCAGGTTGAACATCCCCATCCGCCACGGTCTCAAGCGAGCAAAAACCATGGACTGGGAAACCATCGCACGTCAACTCAAGACATTCTCCCCGCGCCATGAAGCCTATATCAAAACCATCCTCCAGGAAATGGTGGCCCATTACGGCGATCAACTGCTGGCCTGCGCCATTTTCGGTTCCTATGCGCGCAAGGAAAACCGGCTCAATTCCGACCTGGATCTTCTCTTGATTCTCGACGCCCGGGAAGGTTTTACACAGCGGATGGCCCGTTTTGTGGAACAGGTCGAGATGAAACACGACGCCCTGGCCCAAGAACTCTATGAACAAGAAGGAATCCTTTGCGAACTTTCCCCTTATATCCTCATGGAAGACGAAGCCCGCTTCGTTCAACCGGTTTATTATGATCTCGTGGAACACCACGTCATCGTGCACGACCCCCGCGGCCTCCTGGATCGCATCGTCCGCCTTGTGAAAGAGCATCTTGTGGAATCGGCAGCCCGAAAGGAACCCGTGGGAACGGGCTGGCTCTGGACGATAAGCGGTAAAAAGATACCCAGGACTCTCGAGCCGGCGCCATGAAAGTGGACAAACTCACCCAAGCGTATCTTCGCAAAGCCCAAGTGAGGCTGGAGGCCCTCCATTTTTTTAAGGACAGGCAGGCCTATTCCGATGTGGTCCGCGAAGCCCAGGAACTTGTGGAGCTGCTGCTCAAAGCCGTCCTGCGGGCGGCGGGAGTGGAAGTCCCAAAGATCCATGATGTGGGAAGGGTTCTGGAAAAGCACCGGGAGCACCTGCCGCCGGAACTGACGGAGCATCTTGCCGACATTCGACGCATTTCCAAAAGGCTTCGCAAGGAACGGGAACTCAGTTTTTACGGGGCGGAAGATTTCATCCCCACAGAAGAATACGACATGGAAGACGCCGACCTCGCCATCGCGGACGCGGCGTTCGTTTATCGAATCGTCTCGGAAATCTTTGACAAGACGGAAGCAGAAGAGCCGACATGAAGATCCAAACCTCCCGATTCGGCACCCTGGACCTGGACGAGAGCACCTTCATCCGCTTTCCCTGGGGCATCCCCGGCTTTGAAAATCTCAAACGCTACGTGCTTTTGGAACACCGCCAGGGGCCCTTTAAGTGGCTTCAAGCCGTGGACCATCCCGAGGTGGCGTTTGTGGTATCACCGCCGGACGTTTTCGGCATCCGGTACAAAGTCCCCGAAAGACGGGCCTCGGTTCTCGACATCCGGAACCCCGAAGATCTGGCCATACTGATCCTGGTCTCTTTCAACAAGACCACGCGGGAAGTGCGCCCCCACGTGCGGGCCCCCCTGCTCCTGAACGCGGCCAATCGTCAAGCGTACCAATGGGTTATCGAAAAAGGGGAGGACAAGAACGTGATGGAACCCCTTCAACCAGATGAAACCTGAGAAGGAAAAGGATAAGCCTCCCACTCCCCATTCAAAGGCAAGAAGGAAGCTCTCTATGGATCCTGCCGGGGAGGGGGTTTCAACCCAACCCGGCGATTTTTTCGTACTCCTTCGACGCGGATCTTCTCTTGTGGATTTCGGCCAATCGGATCGCCACCTGGCTTGAGGCCTCGGCAAGCCTTTGCAGGCAGGCCGCATAGCTTTCGGATAGTTCCTCGACGAGATGCCGAATACGACGGCCGCCGCCGTCTCCCTGATGATAGAGCGCCGGATCAAGACAAGCCGCGAGGTCCGCCATTCGGGAAAAGGCCGTCTCACACCGCTGGACCGCCTGGTCCATCGCCGCAGCGTCGGCATCTGGACCGGCAAGTTCCCACAGGGCCAAAAGGCCTCCAAGGAGATCCTCCAGGGCCGATGCCAAGGACTCAACCTGTTCGGGCGGACTCACAGAGACCTCCCTGGGATGCCTGCGAAACGGGAATTCATGCCACAATGGAGCGGCTCCAGCCTTCGGCGCCTTCCGGCCCGTCGAGGACAAGCTCACCCCGATCGTACTTCCGTTTCACTTCCTGCCAGGCCTCGCGAAGTTCTTTTAAAATGTCGATAAGGCCGTCGTAGACCTCAGGGCTTTTCATGGAATTGATGCCGATGAGCTCCCGAAGCACGTAGTTGTAAATTCTGGAGAGGTTCACCGCGATCTCCCCGCCTCGTTCGAAATCCAGTCCCACCAGAAGCTCCGTGATCACGTCCTGCCCGTGGCGGATGCGTTCGTAGGCGGCGTCCATGCGATGGGAGGCATGGTGCTCTCGGGCTTTCCTTAAGTCTTCAATGGTCGCGTCATAACACATGAGAACAAGACTTGCGGTGTCCGCCGTTGCCACGTTTGTCGTCCGATAGGCATCGTGAGCCCTGTTCAGCATCATCTATCCAACCTCCCCAACAATTGGTTCGTCTATCCGGCGCAAGCCACCTGAACCCATGCTTCGCGAAGCTCCCCGGCAATGGAGAGCATCCCACCTAGGGTCTCCTGAGCATGGGAATCGCGAATGGCCACCAGTTCCCTGAGCATATAATTGTAGATCCGGCCGAGATTTACGGCGATATCCCCTCCCCTTTCGTAATCCAGTCCCACGAGAAGCTCGGTGATGATATCCTGAGCGTGGCGAATGCGGTCCAGGAGGACATCCTCGTTCCCTTCGCTATGGGCGCGCTTGGCGTCCTGAAAGTCCCGAATGAGGGCATCGTAGCAACGCACGATGAGATCCGAAAATTCCACACTCGAGGCATCATTTTGCCGCAACACGGCGGAAGTGTAAGAAGCCATTTTTTTCCTCCTGGGGGAAAAATTTTCCCGGTATCAATTGTTGGACCTGGAGAAACTGGAAAAGAGCTGGGATAAGCTTGACATCTGATTGTTCATGGTATTCATGGCGTTATCCATGGCGATGAACTGGGCCTTGAGTCGCTCCAGCTCGGCGTCGATGCGTTTTTCCATGGTCTCCATGCGATCGTCCAGCCTATCGATCTTGCCTTCCACGCTCTTGATCTGGGTTTTGACCGTGCCGTCCACCGAATCGGTGAGGGCATCCAACTCGGATTGCAAGCTTTGAGCCAGATCATTGAATTTGGACACCGTTCCCGGGTAATCTTGGGATAGAGCGTCCCGGAACTCTTCGGGGTCGAATTTCAGGGTGCCGTCCCGCGTGAAGGTGATCCCGTGGCTGAAGAGCTCTTGAGCGAGCACGGTGGTTTGCAACCGGCTCTTGATGGAGCGCAGCTGGGCGTCGCCGAAAAGGGCTCCCGTGGCTTCTTTGGAGGCGGCATCGTATCGGGATTGCTCGTTGATGTACTTCATCACGCTGTTGTAAGCATCGACGAAAGCCTGAATTTTTCCTTCAATGCCCTTTTCGTCCCGATCGAGGCTCAGGGTCACCGTCGCTGCCGGATCTTCTCCCCGTAGCTGCAATGTGACGCCCTGGATGGCGTCGGTGATGGTGTTGGACGATCGAGTCATAGCGATGCCGTCGATGGTAAATGCCGCGTCTTCCCCCGCCTGCAGGGTGGAAAAGTAATCCCCCGAAGCATCCGTAAACTGGATCCCCGCTGCACCCGTCTCCTCGCTAGTGAGAATGAGACGGTAATCGGAGTCGGAAACCTGGAGGACCCCGGCCATGACCCCGGTGGCGCTGGAGCCCGTATTCAGGCTGTTGATCTCGTCTCGGAGCTCGTTCAAGCTCTTGCCGTCCAGGGTGACGTCATGCCCCTGGATGGTGATGGTTCCCGTCCATCCGGTGGGGTCGGAGGCCGATGCAACCGAGGCGGACTGGAGCTTTTCGGCTTTGGCCAGGTTGGTGATCTGGATATCGAATCGGCTCTTGGAGGCACCGGATCCCACCGTGACCGACAAGAGATTGGACGGGTCTACGCTGCTGGAAGAAGTCAAGGTGGGGGTGAAAAGATCGAAGTCGCTCGAGTCCTTTATATCCTGGACGGCGGAAAGCAGAGCGGACAGCTTGGTGGAAACCGTGTTCCACGCCGAAAGGATGTCTTCCTGCTTATCTTTTTGCTTTTCCAACGGCTTGATGAACTGGTCCCTTTCCACCTGGCGGAGCTTTTCCACCATGGTCTGCCAGTCAAAACCACTTCCCACGCCACTGAGACTGAATCCCATGAGCTCACCTCCCAAAGATCCATCCGGAGGGAATTAACCCGAGCGGTACTCTTTGTCTCCAACGGTCCGCCCACCCCCTTGTTTTTCTTATCGGCACGCGGCAGGAAGAACTTGACAGGTTTCAAGAGACATGCCCGCTATCAGCGCGGCCAACGAAGAAGGGGTGGCCCCCAAGGAACCACCCCCTCTTTGGACTGGTAGATGAACGGTGATTTCTTTCGATTAGCGAAGCAGCGTCAGAATCTGCTGCGGAGCCGCGTTGGCCTGGGCCAGCATGGCCATACCGGACTGCTGCAAGATCTGGTTCTTGGTAAACTGAGTCACCTCAAAGGCCATGTCGGCATCGCGGATGGCCGATTCACTGGCCGAGTAGTTTTCAATCATGATGTTCAGGTTGTCCATGGTGTGCTGCAGCCGGTTCTGGTACGCGCCGATCTTGGCCATGTAGTTATTGATGCTCTTCAAGGCATTATCGATGTTGTCCATGGCACTTTGCGCATTCGACTGGGTCTCGATCTTGCTAGCGTCCACGGCCAAGGCCTTACTGGATACTGCGTCAAGCGTAACCGTCAATTGATCGTGGCTCACATTCTGTGTACCGATCTGGAAAGTGAAAGTGATCTTCTCGCCCGAGCTTGCACCATAGACAAGCGTCACGCCGTTATATTTGGACGTTTTGGCAATGCGGTCCAATTCGCTTTGGAGTTCCGCAAACTCGGTATTGAGCAATTCCCGCTCGTCATTCCTGATTTGGTCGCCCGCCGCTTGGGTGGCCAGCTCTTTCATGCGCACCAAGATGCTTTCGATTTCATGGAAAGCCCCATCTGCCACTTGAAGCATGGAGTTGGACTCCGAGGCGTTTTGATAGGCCACCCTCAACGAAGCGATCTTGGCCTTGAAGGTGTTGGCCACGGCAAATCCCGCCGCATCGTCTGCCGCATTGTTGATTCGATAGCCCGTAGACAGCCGCTGCAAGGACTTTGAAAGATTTCTGTTGTTGATGGTGAGATTTCCTTGGACAGTCAGCGCCGTAACATTGGTGTTGATACGAAGTGCCATGATCATTCCTCCCTGAATGTTGGTGAAGACTTCCCTGTCGAACCCTTTCTACCAGTCCCTTGTGCCTTCAACTTTCTTATCGGCAAGGGCGGGGAGGAACATTAAATGTTTTTTCCGGGGTCAACATGCCGTGTTTGATCAGCCAATCCACGTGAAGAAGGGCCATTTCGCGAGATAGCCCATATTCCGTGCAACCGGATTTCACCAGATCCCCGATGGTCTTGGGGTCGAAAGCCGTCTGCTCCAGCATGGCATCCAGAACGGCATCCTGCAGGTGGCAGGCCGTCTCCACATAGCGTGTTGGACGAAAATCTTGGCTTCGTCGCCCTCGCCCATACGGACCAAGCATGACCGGCACACTCTCGTTCAGGATGCAGCTGGGATAATGCCGGAAGATTCGCCCCGTCGAGGGCGCGATCAAAGACCTGGGCTCGGCCGGCATTGACCGGTCCCTGGCGGCCATCGCTATGAGATCCTTCCACAGCCCCACATAAGCCTGCACCACCCGAGGCCATCGGAACTCCTCCGCACGCTTCCTGGCCTTTTCCGCAAAAGCAGCCCGGACATCCGAACGACACACCAATGCTGAGAGGAATTCCAAAAAGAGGTCCATATGGAAGGAAACCTTTTGCGCCAGGTGATAACGGAGCTGGTCAGGGTCAAGGAGCCCTGCCAAGGATTCCCATGGCTCATGACTGCAGCTTGCCCACGTGGGTATGAGGAACCCCGTTTCCCCATGGACCACCAGGTCCCTGTAGCCGTCAAAGTCCGTGGCAAGGATGGGAAGCCCGGCTTCCATGGCTTCCAGCAGGGTTAGACCGAATGTTTCTTGATAATTGTCCGCAAGAGAACAGAAAAGATCGGCGGCCGCATAAAGCCTGTCTTTTTCTTCCCTACTGACGTTGGGAACCACCCGCACCCCACGGGACAAGTCCAGCGATCGAACAAGCTCATAGAGCAATTCCACGTCGTTTCGCCGTCCCGCCCCGGCCAGCACCAAGGTGACCTTCATTTCGCTTGGGCGCCACACTTTTTCCCACAGCCAGGCGAATCCTTCCAGCAGAGGGCTCAGGTCCATCTTCGTCCTTGGCGAGAGCCGGCCAAGGCTCAAAATCACCACCTCATCCTCGGAAAAGTGCAAGCGCCGCCGGGCCTCGGTCCTGCTCGGCAGGGGTTGCGCTCTTTCAGGAAGTCCCAGTGGGATGTGAACGAGCCTGGGAGGCTCCGGCGGCGTGCCGCCGAGCCTGCGTTCAAAGCCATCGCGAATTGCCTGAAACGAGCTGGAAAGCATCTCGACGGCGGCCTTGCTTGTGCATACGATGGCGTCGTAGGGTTTGGGCGCGGCAAGGAGGACCTGCATAAACTTGGCATAGAGCCTTGCGGTATCCAGCGAGTGGGTCACTCCGGTTACCGGAAAGCGCCGTCCCACCGGCAAGCTGTTTCGCCATTCAATCAGATAGGGCATAAAGTATGTAAAGTCCCCATTATGAAAAACGTCGGCGGGGAACCTTTCGTGACCCCATGGAAGAAGACTTCTCGGCAGAACGCGGATCCGTTCCATCGCTTCCGGAACCTGAGCGGCGAAGCGATCCCGAAAATACCCATCGGCTCCGGCGTCACCACAATAAAAAAGGTAAGAATGGCAGGCCCCTGAGCGCAGAAGCGCCAGCACAAACTGCTCATTGGCCACGGGCATGCCCATCTTGTGCTGCCAGAAGGGATCGGCAATGAGAAAGGGATCTACGGAGGCCCATCTCATGGTCAAGGCCCTTTTACGTCTTCTCGGAAAGATGAACCAAGTCCCCGCTCCATTGGTTCAGGCACGCGGCAAGGCGAGCGAGTTCCTTTTTTCCTTGGCGCTCAAGTAAATCGGCCAGGGCAAGGAAAGGGGGCAGAGACGGTTCGCAGGGGTCCCCCAACGCGCCACAATCAATCGCCAAGGCAAGAGCCTCCTCAGCGGCTTTTCCGGCAGCGCGGTCATTTCGTTCCATGGCCATCTGCGCAAACGCCAGGAGTACTGCCACCTTTAAACACCCTTTTTGCACAAGGTCTTTAAATGCTTCGTAAGCTTCCCCGTTTCGTCCACACTGCCAGTACAAATTGGCGAGACGAATCCGGGCACTTTCCAAGCCGGGAGCGGTCTCAAGAGCCTTTTTCCAATGGGCCTCCGCCTGCCGTTTTTCTCCCCGAAGACGACAGAGCTCACCCCATTGATCCCACGCCTCTGCGGCAAGAAATCCGTACTGAAGAGCCTCCTTGAAAGCCATTTCGGACAAGCTCGTCATCCCTGCTTCCGCAGCGCACATTCCCACCTGTTCCCAGGCTTCCCGACGGGCGACGGGATCCGGCAAGGCCTGGAGGCACGAGCGGGCGTCGCCAACACGGTCCAGAGCGAAGAGGCTACAGGCGATGCGTGCCGCCACATCCTGCGGACGCAATCGAGGTACCGGAATGGGCAGCGGGACCTGAAGGTCGGGGTCCACTTTCAGAAGAAAACGGAGTGCCCACGCGTGGTTCCCGAGCCGTTGCCAGAGGGCTCCAATACGATAAAGCGTTACGGCATCCAGCCCGTCAAGGCATTGGACACGCGTAAGGCACCTCCGAGCTTCCTCCAGATTGCCAAGCTGGATCCACTCGCCGGCCAGAACCAGGTGCGTATCCAGCCAGTAGGGCTTCAGCCTCGCCCATTGGTTCTGATCCCCGCGGAATCGCACTCTGTCCAGTTGCTCCACGACCTTGGACATGTGGGCGATGGCAAGATCCCCCCTGCCCAAACGACTATACGAAATGGCCAGATAGTAATGAAGGGTCGGATCGTTTCGGGACGACTCCCTTTCGCGTTGAAGCAACCGAATGTTTCTCAGCTCTTTTCGGGCCACGACGTCCGGGTCGTTGTAGCCATGGTGCGTCAAGACAATGTTCGTATTGACCAGATGCACATGGTCAGCCAAAGCATCCCAGTCGATGGCCTCGTGTATTCTTCCCTGAAATCTTATGTTTTTGCGGTTGGGGAAACAGCGCACCTGGAAAAGCGAGCAATTGATCTGCCCCTCGCGAATGTCTCTGAGCTCAAAGGCAAAAGCGCGAAGCCCATCAAAGTGTTTTTTGAGCTCGCGGATCTTGTGGGCGTTTTCTCCATCCACCCGATCATCCGCATCCCACCATAGACAGTAGGAACACGTGGCTTTGTCCAAAGAAAAATTTCGAGCCGCGGCAAAATCATCGTGCCATGCATAGTGAAAGACTTGAGGGGTAAAAGAGCGAGCCAAGTCGGGCGTTCCGTCCGTTGAGCCCGTATCCACAACGACGATTTCATCGGCGAACCCCTGCACCGATGAGAGAGCCTCTTGGATATTGGCCGCCTCATCTTTCACGATCATGCAGACAGATAACTTTCCGGCCTTTGCCCTCATGGGGGATGACTCCGTGGCCTATCCAATGCGATCTAAAACCAGTGCACCATCGCCAGGAACAGACAGGGCAGACCTATTCGGTTTTTCAGGGTACTTTCAACCAGGATGCCCCTCCACAGTCCTGAGAAGAGAAACAGCCTCCGGTTTTCTGCCCAGTCTGGCGTAGACGGCAGCCAAACGGCGCCTGATTTCCCGGTTGGCGGGGTCTTTCTCGGCCATGCGGGACAACACCCGGGCGGCTTCCTCAAACCGTTCCGTCTTGATACAGCACACGGCCAGGGCATCCAAGACCAGGGCGGGACAATCCTCGGATTGCTCCGCAATAAAATTCAAGACAGTCATCAGTTGGGGAAGCCAGCCTTCCTTGAAACATCGTTCCACCAAAAGGGGAAAAATGCTCCGGGCATCCGGATTTCGGAAAAACTCAACTCCCGCTTCTCGCAGAACAAAAGCAGCCTCTTGAAGGGATCCCAAACGCACCAGAGCATAGACCCAAGGAGGTCCCACCGACGACCACGATGCTCCCTCCGCCTTAGCCTCCCCGAGATGACGCGCCGCCGCAACAGGATCCCCCAATTGGAGCGTACACAGGCCCAAGAGAGCCAGCCCCACAGCATCACGCGACTTCATCCGCAGGAAGCGTTGGAGGAACTGGTAGGCCAAGGTGTGGTTTCCCGTTTCGTAAGCGCTCCGACCCACAAGCCACAAAAGTTCGGGCTCCGAATAGTACTCCTCAGAACTCAAGTCGCTTCGTCGCATTTCCAAAGGTAGCCTTTGGAATTGATAAGCGGCAAGCAGAAACGGCAGGGCTTCTGAATATTTTTGTTGATGATATAGGGATAGCCCCAGAAACAATTTACCAGTGTGCTGATTGGGAGTCACCTTGAGGGAGGATCGAGCATACTCTTCAGCCTTTTTGTAGTTTTTCCTGTAAAGATGGTGGTACGAGAGCAGATTGAAAACAAGGGATCGAAGATTGTCCGTCGGGGGATCTAGAGCATGGGCTTTTTCAAGGTATTCCAGGCTTCCATCATGCTCACCCCTTACCAGCAAGGTGACTCCCATGTAGTAGTGCGCAAAAGAATCCTCCGGATGCTCCCGGACGTACGCCTTCAACAGACCCAGATTGCGCTCAATTTTCTCTTGAAGCCGCTCTTCGCTGACGGCGTACCCCCAATGGCGAATCGCCACGGGAGCCCGATCCAAAGGCATTCCCATGCGGAGGAGGGAGTTAGAGACACCCTCATGGACTCTTCCTTCGAAACGAACCCCTTGGCATTTTTTAAAAAAGCGAACGGCCCAGTGATAAGATGGGCTGCCCTGGAGCTTGACGTTTTCGATGGGAATGAGGTAGGCCGCAGCATCGGCGCACGCCGCCAACTGCCGCAAGGTCACCCCTTCTGGCGATGGCAGGAGCTCCTCGTCGGCATCCAACCACAGGACCCAATCCCCCGTGGCGTGCTGGACAGACACGTTCCTGGCCGCCGAGAAGTCATTATTCCATTGAAACTCCAGCACCTTGGCCCCATATAGAGCCGCTATATCCCTCGTCCGATCTTGCGAACCGGTGTCGACCACAATGATCTCATCCACCTGGTCTCGGACGCTGTCCAGGCAGCGGGGCAGATTCGCCTCTTCGTTTCGCACAATCATGCAAAGGGATATGGTCACATCCTTCGATGGGGTCATTTGCAAGACAGGCTCCGTTGTCGTCATCCCTCAAGCGGGTCCCTGCCGTTCCAGGCCGCCACGAGCTCTCTCGAGGGCCTTCAGGATTTCGGCCGATTGCCCGTCCAGGGCGCGGCCCTGCTCCAACACCTCCACGGCCTCTTCAAAGGAACCCAGTTGCATGTAGAGCTGCCCAAGGCGCAAATACCCTTCGGGATGCTCCGGCCGGATGCGCAGAGCCCGAGCGTAGGCTTCCCCAGCCCCCTGCAGGTCGCCGCAGCGGGACAGCTCCTCTCCCATCTGCAAATACACGTCGGCCGCCTTGCCATCCAGCCCGTCGGGGCGCCATGCCTGTCCTAGCCGCCAGATCACATCCCGGTACTCCGACCATACCGCGGTGTCTTGCGGATGTTCGGATAGGTACAGTTCCAACAGCTGGGAGGCGGTCTCATGATGTTCCGCTGCGCTGAGGGCCCGGGCGCAATTGAGAACGATTTCTCCGTCCCGCGGAGCTCGATCCAAAGCCTGACTGAAGTATTCCAAAGCCTTGAGGAGATCCCCTTCCTTCCAGCATAGCACGCCCAGATCGTTATAGGCTTGGGCGTTTTGCGGATTTCTCCCGACAGCGATCTCAAAACAGATCCGGGCTTGATGGAAACGCCCCTTTTGGAATTCCTCCTCCCCGACACGAACCAGGATGGCGGCAATGTCCGCCTCTCCGTCATTTTTCTGACACTCCTTAAAAACACCTTCTTGGCGAGCCGGCAGACGGTCGAGCCATTCCTGAAGCTGGGGATCAGCCGGCGCGCGTTCCATGCACGCTTGAAGGATGTCGCGCGCATCCTTTTCCCGGCCGCATTCCACAAAAACGCTCACACAGTGGCGGATCGTGTCGCGGTCATCGGGATCCAATTGGAGCGCCTTTTCCAGGGCATCCAGGGCCTCCCGGATCCGCCCTTTTTTCCACAGTGCGTAGCCCCACCGGCTCCATGCCCCGGCATCGTAGGGATGCTGGGCCAGATATTCTTCCATGGTCTGCCCATCCACATCCTCGGACCCAACCGCCAAAAATCTGCCACCATTCATGATAGCCTCCAAACTTGCGCTGACTGTGTGCACGCCCAACATCTTACTCAGTGGCCGAAAAGGGGATGCCCCCGAATTGGGAATCTCTTTCTCCGTTCGCTCCCTTGGGCATCGCCTGCCAGGGAGGAAGCAAACCTCATGCCCATACGGCCATGGGAAGTGCCGAAGGTTTCCGGACAAAATCCAACGTGCCGGATCATCCGCGGTTTACCGAAAAGGCAAAGCCACGGTTCGGGCATGTTTCCTCTCAACCGGATGGCCCGGCCAATTCCTTGACCATTCCGACAAGGTTTGCTAGATAGGACGATGGATTCATTTGCAACATCCCTTGCAAGACAACGCCAACTATCGACTTACCACATGTGGTATGATCCTTGCTCAAAGCCGATGTAACCGAGTTGCCGGAGGTCTGAACAGGGGCCTTGTCATCCCCAAACACTCGATGTGGGACGAACCATGAAAGTCGTGATCCTGTGTGGAGGACTGGGGACACGGTTGCGCGAAGAAACCGAGTTTCGCCCCAAACCCATGGTCTACATCGGCAACCGCCCCATCTTGTGGCACATCATGAAGATCTATGCCCATTATGGGTACAGAGAATTTATATTGTGCCTGGGATACAAGGGCGAAATGATCAAGGAGTATTTCTATAACTACGAACTCCTTAACAGCGATTTTACCATAGAATACGGCAACTCCAAACGGATCGAAATACACAGCGAAGTGGCGGAGAAGGGATGGAAAATCACGCTGGCCGACACCGGCGATAAATCCCTTAAGGGTGCCCGCCTCAAGATGATCGAAAAATATGTTGATGAAGACACCTTCATGGTGACCTATGGAGACGGTGTGGCAGATATCGACATCCGTGCGCTGCTGGATTTCCATAATAAGCACGGACGGATGGCCACCGTCACAGGAGTCAAGCCCGTTTCCCGCTTTGGAGAACTCAAGGTCAAAGGCCATCTGGTCACCCGATTCATGGAAAAACCGGAAATCAGCTCGGCCCGCATCAGTGGGGGGTTCTTCGTTTTCAACAGAGCCATCTTTGATCATCTCAGGATCGACGACCCCATGGACCTGGAAGTGGGCACCTTAGACAAGATCGCCCAGATGGGGGAACTCATGGTTTACAATCACCCCGGTTTTTGGGCCTGTATGGATACCCTCAGGGACGTGGAATACCTGAACTCCTTGTGGCAGACTGGGAAGGCGCAATGGAAGGTGTGGTGACTCACCATGCGTGGCGCCCTTCAAGATTTCTATTCCGGTCGGAGGGTTTTCCTCACCGGCCATACAGGCTTTAAAGGTTCGTGGCTTTCCTTATATTTGAACTCCCTGGGATGCAAGGTCGTTGGGTATGCACTGCCCCCTCCAACAGACCCGAGCCTGTTCCAAGTCGCTGACATCTCAAGGAAGGTCACCTCCTTTACGGGAGACATCCTGGATTTTACCAACCTCCTGGCAGCGTTTTCTCGGCATCACCCGGAAATTGTCTTTCACATGGCCGCCCAATCCCTCGTCCGATGCTCCTATAGTATCCCCTTGGAAACCCTTGCCACCAACGTGATGGGAACCGCTCACGTGCTGGAGGCCGCCAGGAAGACCGATTCTGTGCGGGTAGTGATCATCGTGACCAGCGACAAATGCTATGAAAACGAAAACTGGGTGTGGGGATATCGGGAGAACGACCCTTTAGGCGGACACGACCCCTACAGTGCGAGCAAGGCCTGTGCCGAACTTATCACAAGGGCCTACACGCGATCCTTCTTCCAGGACTCGACCAAAGCGGTCTCCTCCGTGCGGGCCGGTAACGTCCTCGGGGGAGGCGATTGGGCCCAGGACCGCCTTGTCCCTGACTGCGTCAGATTCTTGACAAGCCGCAAGCCCATCGTCCTTCGCAACCCCCAAGCCGTCCGCCCCTGGCAGCATGTCTTGGACGCCCTGACCGGATATCTGCTGCTGGCTCACAAGATGTATGAATCTCCCCACCAGTACTCAGGGGCATGGAATTTTGGACCGGGCGATGACGCCATTTTGACGGTTCGAGAGGTGGCGGTAAGCATCACGGAGCATTGGGGCGAGGGATCTGTGGAAATTCTCCCGGATCCGGCCCTGCACGAGATGGGTACTCTCAAGTTGGACAGTTCCAAGGCGAGGACGCTCTTGGGATGGCGTCCTCGATGGAGCATTCAGAAGACCATTGCCAAAACCGTGGAATGGTACAAGGCCCATGCGGCCGGCGAGGCCATGGAGATGGTGTGCCGGAACCAGATAAGAGAGTATCTGGAAGTATGACCTTCGTGAATATGTGGAACGAAGGGCAACGTATGCGCGGAGAAATCGAGCAGCACGTCCGCGCCTATTTTCAAACGGCCTTCGCACCTTCCCCCTTTATTCCCGGCGAAACCCCCATTCCCGCCTCGGGCAAGGTGTTCGACGCCGAGGAGATGGTCCACCTGGTGGACGCGGCGTTGGAGTTCTGGCTGACAACGGGACGTTTTGCCGCCTCCTTTGAAAAAGAACTGGCTCAATTCGTGGGCAGCGACCACGCCCTATTGGTCAATTCCGGATCTTCCGCAAACCTTTTGGCCATCAGCGCTCTGATGTCCCCTCAACTGGGCGAAAGGAGGCTGCAGCCCGGAGATGAGGTCATCACGGTAGCCGCCGGGTTCCCCACCACGGTGAATCCCATCGTCCAGAACAATCTGGTACCCGTTTTTGTGGACATTTCCATCCCCACGTACAACGCGGATGCCGCTCTTTTGGAAAAAGCCCTCTCCCCCAAGACAAAAGCCGTCATTTTGGCGCACACCCTCGGCAACCCCTTTGATCTCGCCCTCGTGACGGAATTCTGCTCCACACATGGGCTTTGGCTCATCGAAGACTGTTGTGATGCCTTGGGATCCACCTACAAGGGGCGCAGGGTGGGCACTTTTGGAGACATGGCTACTTTCAGTTTTTATCCAGCCCATCATATCACCACGGGGGAAGGAGGGGCTGTGCTGACCAACAACTCCATGCTCAAATCCATTGTGCGATCCTTGCGGGACTGGGGCAGGGATTGCTGGTGCGAGACGGGCACGGATAACAGCTGCAAGCGCCGGTTCCAGTGGAAGTTTGACGGCCTCCCGGAAGGATACGATCACAAGTATGTTTATTCCCACATCGGTTACAACCTCAAGGCCACCGATCTCCAGGCGGCGGTGGGTGTTGCCCAGATGAAAAAGCTGCCGACGTTTGTGCAATCACGAAAACGAAATTTCCACTTCCTTTATCAGGCCCTGGAAGCGTTCCAAGATTGGCTGGTCCTTCCCAAAGCCACCCCCGGCTCAGACCCCGCATGGTTCGGATTTCCCATGACCATCCGCTCCAACGCCCCATTTTCCCGCAATGATCTGGTTCAATTTCTCGAATCAAAAAAGATCGGCACGAGGCTGCTCTTTGCCGGCAATTTGCTGCGCCAACCCGCCTATCGCCATGTCCCCGTGCGGGTGGTGGAACCCTTGACAGTCACTGACACCGTGATGGAACGGACCTTGTGGGTCGGCACCTTTCCCGGGCTGACGGAACCCATGCTTCACTTTGTTGCGAACCAAATCGGCACCTTTATCGCCGAAAGGACCTGAAAGGGAGCCCCATGAACCCTTTTGAACGCCCACTCTTCATTTTCGAAATGGCTAACAACCATATGGGAAGTGTCCGGCACGGGCTTCGCTTGATTCAAGCTTTCGCCCAAATCGCCGCGCGTTATCCATTTCGATTTGCCTTCAAGTTCCAGTTTCGTCACTTGGAAACATTTTTTCACCCGGACTATCGGGATCGGCTGGACATCCCCTATGTGAAGCGTTTCCGCGAGACTCGCCTCAGTCGCGAAGAGTTCCAACAACTGAAAGAATGCGCCGAAGATCATATGTTCATGACCATCTGTACGCCTTTTGATGAGCCGTCGGTGGATCTAATCGAAGAAATGGACTTCGACGTCATCAAGATCGCCAGTTGCTCCTTCACGGACTGGCCCCTTCTGGAAAGAATCGTCGTCGCGGCTAAGCCCATCATCGCATCGACAGCCGGCGCGAGTGTCGATGACATGGATAAGGTGGTGAGTTTCTTCCAGCACCGCCAAAAGATTTTCGCTCTCATGCATTGCGTGGGGGAATACCCCACAGGCGCCGACCACCTGCAACTCAACCAGATCGATCTCCTGCGACACCGCTATCCCGACCTGCCCATCGGCTATTCCACCCATGAGGAACCTGATAACGTTGAGGCAATCCAGATAGCCATAGCCAAGGGCGCCACCCTTTTTGAAAAGCATGTGGCCCTGGAGGCTGAAGGTTTTCCCAAAAACGCCTATTCGGCCACACCCCTCCAGGCGGACCGTTGGCTTGCGTCCGCGCAGCGGGCTTTCGCCATGTGCGGGGTGGCGGGGAGAAGGTCCGACCCTAGCGCCAAAGAATTGGCCGACTTGCGTCAATTCAAGCGGGGCGTCTTTGCCGCCAGAAAGATCGCTCAGGGAGAGAGGATCCACGCAGGCAACGTCTTTCTCGCCTTTCCCAACACCGACCAACAGTTGGTGGCCAACGATCTATCCAAATACACGGTCTTCATCGCCCGCCGAGACCTGGAAGAGAAAGCGCCCATAAAGCATACCGACGTCTACCGGGAAGACAAAAGAGAGAAGATCTATTCCATCGTACAACAGGTCAAGCAGATGCTCGCCCAAGCCAACGTGGTGGTTCCCGGCATGGCCCAATTGGAAATTTCCCACCATTACGGGCTCGATAAATTTGACCACATCGGCTCCACAATCATCAATGTCATCAATAGAGAATACTGCAAAAAATACATCGTGCTCTTTCCGGGCCAGAGTCATCCGGAACAGTATCATAAGATCAAGGAAGAGACGTTTGTGGTTCTCCACGGCGATGTGACGCTTTCTCTTGACGGACGGAAAAAGAAGTGCTCACGCGGAGATATTGTCACCATAACCCGTGGCACGAGACACGACTTTCATTCGGAGGCTGGAGCCATCATAGAAGAAATATCGTCCGCACACTTTGCCGAAGACTCCTACTACACCGATGAGACCATCAACGCCAACCCGGAACGAAAGACCCTCTTGACCCATTGGATGTCCTGACGGAGGCCCCTGTGCCGCTATACCCAACCCTCGTGTGGAACATTGATGACGGGTTCAATGGCCTTCCCCGAATGACGTTCCAACGCACCTGGCTACTGAAACATCCCTCCAACCCACACAAAGGCAATGGCCCGGTGCGGCTTGAAAAGGCGGACGACTTCATGGACGACAGCCCCGCCCACTGCCATCGGGCCACACAGATAGGGATTGGCGACTTTCTGGTGACTTCCCCATCGAGCCCCCAGAGCCTGCCTATGGAACATTTCCTGGTCGCTTTGGCGGAGTTTGCCACCACGAGGTTCTTGTGACCAAGCTATCCGACTATGTCATTCGGTTTTTAGAAGGCCTGGGAATCAGGCACGTATTCATGCTTGCCGGCGGTGGAGCCATGCATTTGGTGGACTCGCTGGGCAAAAGCTCCCAGATCACTCATGTATGCAACCTTCACGAGCAGGCATGCGCCATTGCCGCCGATGCATACGCCCAGTATACGGGAAAACTCGGAGTCGCCCTGGTAACCACCGGCCCCGGCGGGACCAACACGCTGACGGGCATCGCCGCCTCATGGCTGGATTCCATTCCCGTGCTCATCCTCTCCGGGCAGGTGAAACGTTCGGACAGGATAACGGGACGGGGTGTCCGCCAGATGGGTTTTCAGGAAATCGATATCGTGAGCCTGGTGAAGCCCATTACCAAATATGCCGTCACCGTCATGGAGCCGGAGACCATTCGGTATCATTTGGAAAAGGCGCTTCATGAGGCCACCACCGGGAGACCTGGCCCTGTGTGGATTGATATTCCTTTGGACGTTCAAGCCACCTCCGTCGAGGAAAACTCTCTGCAGGGCTTTGACGGCCCCCCAAAGGCTGTCGAGTGCCACGGACTCAAAGAGAAAGTCCGACAGGCCCTTGAGCTCCTCAATGGCTCCGAACGCCCGATCATCTTGGCGGGGAATGGCATCCGGTTGGCCGGCGCCCTGGACCTGTTTCATAAGATGATCAATCGCCTGACCATACCCGTGCTGACCACTTGGAAGGCCGCCGATTTCCTGCCTGAAGACCACCCCCTGTATGTGGGGCGCCCGGGAGCTGTGGGGCAGCGCGGAGCCAACTTCTCGCAGCAGAATGCCGATTGGATTCTCTGCATCGGGGCCCGATTGGACTTGGGCCAAACGGCTTATAACCATCAGAACTTCGCCCCGAGGGCTCGCAAGATCATGGTGGATGTGGATCCGGCGGAAATCGAAAAAATGCAGACCCCCATCCAGGTGCCCATTGCTTGTGACGCGGGAGATTTTCTCCGTGAATTCATCCGGCAACACTCCCAGACGGCACCCAAGGACTATTCCCAGTGGCTGCAGCAGTGCAAAGGGTGGCACCAGAAATATCCGGTGGTGCTTCCCGAATACTGGAAAGAAGAAGATTATGTGAACGATTACGTTCTCATCAGCGTCCTTTCCGACGAGTTGACGGGGCAGGACCTCGTCGTTCCGGGAAGTTCGGGTGCCTGCAGCGAGCGGACCATGCAGGCCATTCGGATTACGGCAGGGTTGAGGGTCTTTAACAGTCAGGGACTGGGCTCCATGGGTTTCGGCGTCCCGGCGGCCATCGGAGGGTGCCTCGCGAGCGGAGGCAGAAGAACGATCTGCATCGAAGGAGACGGCGGGTTCATGATGAACATCCAGGAGCTGGAAACGGTCCGGCGCCTGCAGCTTCCCATCAAGTTCTTCGTCCTGAACAACGGTGGGTACGGATCCATCATGGCCACGCAAAAGAGCCACTTTGCCGGCCACTATGTGGGATGCACCCCAGCCAGCGGCCTCACCCTTCCCGACATTCCATCGGTTGCCGAAAGTTTCGGAATCCCAACGGATCGCATCTTGAATCATTCCACAATTCGAGAAAAGGTTCGACACGTTTTGCAGTCCAAAGGACCGGTGGTCTGTGAAGTGAGGGTTTACCAGGACCAACCGACGGTGCCTCGAGTGGTCAGCACCCAGAAGGAAGACGGCTCCATCGTGTCCTCGCCCATGGAGGACATGTGGCCTTTTTTGGAAAGGCATGAATTCCATAACAATATGGGTAACAGGCCGCGTTCGTAAGAACAGCCAATCAGCCCGCATCACCCATTGAGAGGCTCCGAGGGGATGTTCGTAAGCGTCATTGTCCCATTCTTCAATGCGGAAAAATTTCTTGACGATTCCATCGGGAGCGTGTTGGAACAGACCTACACGGATATTGAACTTATCCTTGTCGATGACGGCTCCACCGATGGAAGCCTTGCTCTCTGCAGAAAATACGGCGCCCGTGATTCCAGGATTCGCATTATCGCACAACCCAACCAAGGCCCCGCCAGTGCCAGAAACACGGGGGTCCGGATGGCCAGAGGAGATCTGGTCTTCTTTTTGGATGCCGACGATCTTCTTCGCCCCCAAGCACTAGAAAAGCTGCTCTTCGCTTGCAAAGAACACCAACCCGACTTGGTCTTGAGCAATTTCTGTAAGCTCATGCCCAACGGAAAATTCGCCGACCAGAAGGTTACGCTCGCGCCGGGAAGCCCCCCTTGCCAATCTGCCCAGGAAGTATTGGGCCCATACCAGATCCGCCAGTTTGTTAGGCACTTTCTCCATTCTCCCAGCAATCACCTCATCAGCTATTGCTGGGCTAGACTCTACAAGGCATGCGTCATTCGCCAACATCGCATCATAGCCAATGAAGATATGCGCCTTTTCGAAGATTTTGTCTTTAACTTGGATTATATCAAGAATATAAAATCACTTTTCCTAATCAATGAACCCCTTTATGTGTATAGAATGCATGACCATCACATTTCCTTGAGCATGTCCATGCTGAATGCCCCTCGTTTGATACGAGACATGGAGATTTTCCGCAAGGCGGCGAACGATTTTCTCACCACCTATGCGGTAGGAGACGGGCTGGAAACCAACCCGGAGCAAGAGATCGGGCATGCTTTGACCCATTATGCGATTATTTTCCTGGTGCGCTCCTGTAGGCTCCTGGCACCCGAAACGCTGAAGTTCCTCTATCGTCAGGTTGGGATCCTGCTTAAGGCCCCCATCATGCAATGGAGCCTCAGGGGCTATAGGCCTCGGCAAGGCAACAGCCGCCTGCTGCCGTTATTCATAAACCATCAGTGGATCCTGCCGACGCTGATTCTGAGCATGGTCAAGGGCTATGCAAGGTACGGGAAACCATCGTCCGGATTGCGACAAGGCAGAAAAGGAGCCCCCCATCCATGATCCCCCCGGAACATGACTCGGCTGGCATACGGCAACAAGACCCTCGCCCCTTGCTCATTTACGGTGCCGGGGTGGTGGGGAAGGTGCTGTATCAGCTCTGTGAGGCACTCGGGCTCACGGTGGAAGCTTTCTGTGACGGCAGCACGGCTCGGGCAAACACGACCTTTTGTGATCGCCCGGTCATCCACGCCTCGGATCTACCGCACCATTATCAAGATGCCCGCTTCCTCATCTCTGTGGCCTCCATTAAAGACGTGGTGGATAAGCTCCACGAGCTGGGCTACCGCACATGGAAAGCCGGAGGCCCTCTGCTCAAGCAATACCGTACCTCCCCCTCTCCTCAGGGAAGCTCTTTCAACTACGTAGATTTTGCCGTCGAGACCTGCATATGGTGCCATGATGCCTATCTTGCCGGCAGCGGTCTATTCATCCGAAGTGTGGACGTGGTCATCACGGAACGGTGCTCTCTAAGGTGCAAGGACTGCTCAAACCTGATGCAATATTATGAAAACCCTCGGGATTGCGACTGGGATAAGCTCATGGCATCCATCGGTCGGTTCTGCGACCTGGTGGACGATGTCTTGGAATTTCGGGTGATCGGCGGTGAGGCTTTCATGAACAAACGATGGCCCCAAGTGGTTGGTCATCTTGTATCCCAGCCCAAAGCCAAAAGGGTTGTGCTGTACACCAATGGAACCATACTTCCGCCAAAAAATGGATTGGAAGCCTTGAAACACCCCAAAGTGCTGGTGATCATCTCCAATTACGGGAAGATTTCAAGAAAGTTGCTTCCCCTGAAAAAGGCCCTTGAAGATATGGGCATCAAGCACTACATCCTGAACATTGATTCCTGGCTGGATTGTGCGCGCATTGAGCCTCACCATCGCCCCTCCCCGGAAAACAAGCGCCTTTTTGCCGATTGCTGCGCGAAGAACATGTTGACCCTCTCCGACGGCCGGCTTCACCGTTGTCCTTTCTCCGCCAATGCCTTCCGGCTGGGAGCCATCCCCGATTTCCCAACGGATTATGTGGATCTGTTTGAAGCCCCTTTGAGTGAGGCACGTGAAAATCTTCGAAAAGAAATCTGGAACTACCTTCATAAGAAGGAATTTCTTCACACGTGTGACTTCTGCAACGGACGCCCTTTGGCCGGGCCAGAAGTCCTTCCTGCCGTTCAAATTGGAAAGCCTTTGCCCTACCGCAAGTACGAAATGTCCGCTTCATAAATGATCCCAAACACAGGGGGATAGGCCTTGTCTCAATCTTATAATAGGAAAGAAGAAGAAGCCCAAAAAAGGAACAGGCTTCAGCGGGAAAAACCCTATGTGTACTCCAAGATCATGAAGTTTGATGACAAACTGAGAAAAGGCGAGAGCGTCGCCATCATTCAGTTTCAGTATAACTACGTCTGCAATCTGCGATGTCAGCACTGTTCCATCAAACGCTTTCAAGGGCCCAGCTCCAAACGATCCTTCACCCCGGAGGATGTGAGGAGCCTTTCGAGGCAAGCGGATGCCTTGGGCTTGGCCCGTTTCGTCATTACCGGTGGAGAACCCTTGGTCTTCAAGGATTTGGACGAATTGGTGGCAGCCATTGATCCGCAAAAGTTCTACATTAATTGCGATACCAACGGGTGGCTTCTCGATGACGAGAAAGCGAGACATCTTCGGAACATAGGCGTCGACAGGATCCAATTGAGCCTGGACAGTCTGGACCCCGACGAACACGACCGGTTTCGAGGCGTTAAAGGATCCCATACCCGAGCCATGCGGGCGGTGGAAGCCGCCCTAAAGGCGGGTTTGGCCATATTTGTGCAGACAGTCGTCACAAAAGAAAGACTGCATTCCGAAGAATTCATCCAATTCGTGCGTTTTTTCAATCAAATGGGAATCGGCGTCTTTGTCACTTACGCCAAACCCGTTGGCGCCTGGGAAGGCAACTACGACGTTCTGGTCACCCAGCAAGACATGGAATATATGCGCCAACTGGAGCGCCGCTACAATGTATTCACCCACTTAACACCCGCCTACGGTTTGAATTTGGGATGCATTGCCGTTAAGGGTATGGTTTCCGTAACCCAGTACGGCGATGTTCTACCTTGTCCCTACATTCATGTTTCCATCGGCAATGTTTTTTACGAGCCTCTGAAGGACATACTGAAAAGAGGACTGAGCATAAAATACTTCGGAGAACATGTGAGCACTTGTCTCATTGCTGAGGACAGACAGTTCATCCAGAAATATATCGCTCAGAAGGTTTACGGTCGATCTCTACCGGTACCCTGTGACGAAGTTTTCACGGAAGAAGACCGAACTCAAAAGCCTTTCAACCAATCCCCAGAGGTGTTTCTGTGAGAAGAGAGAAGGCCAAGATACCCGCTTCGAGCATGGAAGACGCCATAAAGGTTTTGGACGCGTCCATTCCCAACCCTACTCAAGGATTGCCCGATCCCGTCTTTTACTTCGTCAGCCGATTGACCCCATTGGTCAACGTGGACCTCCTCATCAAGGATGAAAAGGGCCGGACGCTTCTGGCCATGCGAAATGATCCCTATGCGGGAAAGGGCTGGCACGTGCCTGGGGGGATCGTGCGCTTCAAAGAGACTCTGGAAGCGAGAATCCAAGAAGTCGCCCGCACGGAGATCGGGGTACCCGTACATTGGGAGCCGAAACCCGCTGTTGTTCACCAGCTCATTCATGAGAAAAGGGATGTGAGAGGCCATTTCATTTCTTTGCTCTACAAGTGTTTTTTGCCCAGCCACTTCGTTCCTTCCAACAAGGGCTTGACAATGGACGACGCCGGGTATCTCATGTGGCATGAAAGATGTCCGGACAATCTCATCGTCTATCATGAAATTTATAGAGGCTATATCGACGAGCGAGCGTAGCCCATGAAAGCGAAAGACATTTCCGGGCAAGCCCCTGGAGGGCAACGCACCCCGCTGGGGGAAGTTCTTCCCCTGGACACACCCTTTGTGGTGCAGATATTCCCCATATACGCCTGCAACTTTCGCTGCGGCTACTGCATCTTTTCTGTGGAAAAGTCCAAGCGGCATTTCATCAGCGACAAACCCATCATGGATTACGACCTTTTTCGGAAAACCGTTGATGAAATGGCGCTCTTCCCGTCCCAACTGAAAGTCTTACGGTTCGTGGGAATTGGCGAACCCCTCCTCCATCCACGCATCGTGGACATGGTCCGCTATGCGGCGTCAAGAAAGATCGCCAAGGTCGTTGAGATTTTGACCAATGCTTCGCTCCTGACTCCCTCCATGTCCGATGCCCTGATCCAAGCCGGACTGACCCGCCTGATCATTTCCCTGCAGGGCACTACGGCGGGAAAATATGAAGAAGTCTCTGGCGTCCGGATTGATTTTGAGAAGTTTGTGAGTAACATCCGATACTTTTATCAAAACAGGGAAAACACGCAGATGTACATCAAGGTGGTGGACTGCGCCTTGGATGGTGAGAAAGACAAAGAGCGGTTCTTTAAAATGTTTGGGGACATCTGCGATACCATCGCCGTGGAATACGCTGTGCCTATTCACTCAGGGGTCAAATACCACCGTCTTTTGAAGGAGAAGCAACAAAAAGTGACCCAATTCGGCTTTCCCGTCCGGGATGTGAGAATTTGCCCGCAACCTTTTTTCCACATGCAGATCAATCCCGACGGCAAAGTGGTTCCCTGTTACTCCTTTGAATACCCCCAGATCATGGGACAATGCAGCCATGACTCGGTGGTGGACATCTGGAACGGACAAACTTTTCATCGGTTTCGCCGCAAGATGCTGGACGGAATCCAAACCCTCGGCGGGGTGTGCTCTCGATGTACCATCATCAAGTATCGTCTTTTCCCGGAAGACATTCTGAACGACTACGCAGACCGTCTCAAACCGTTCTATGAAAGGTAGTCAAACACAGTCGCAGACGCTCCGGCCCATGTCAAATTCAAACAAACTAAATATAGCCATCCTGGGTTCAACGAGCCACATTGCCAAAGGTTTCGTCTATCACTTTTGGCATCATACCGCCCACACGCTCTATCTTTTCGCCCGATCCCAAAGAAAAGTCTTTGATTTCCTGCAAACAATGGGATCAGCGGCGAAGGAACGTTGCATGGTCTTTGAAGGATATGATGATTTTCTGACAGGCCCTTATGATGTCCTCATCAACTGCGTGGGGGTTGGCACACGAAAGAATCTTAAGTGGGACTATTCTCTCTACTTTACAGTCATCGAAGAATTCGACAATCTATGCTTGCAATACCTGCGTACCCGACGCTCCGACGCCCTCTATATCAGCCTGAGTAGCGGTGCCGTTTATGGGCGGCATCACCAAAGGCCGGTAACCAAGGCGTCGTGCCACAGACTCAAGGTCAATAAGATTCAACCGGAAGACTACTACGGCATATCGAGAATCTATGCCGAGACGAAACATAGATCTTTTGCCTCCATGAACGTCGTTGACCTTAGAGTCTTTTCCTATTTCAGCCGCTTCGCGAACCTCCATGAAGAGTATTTCCTGTCCGAAATCATGGGATGCCTCATCCATAACATTCCCTTCCGCACGACGCCCGAAGACATGGTTCGCGACTACATCCATCCAACGGATCTCTTTAGACTGACGGAGCGCTGCATTGAAGTTCGGCGATTGAACACGGCCTTCGACGCGGTGAGCCTGAAACCCGTTACAAAAATGGAACTGCTGCACTTTTTCGCCACGGAATACGGCCTTCATTATGAGTTCACCAGTACCTCCCTCTCAGATACCGCGACGGGAACCAAAAGAGTTTATTGCTCGGCTTACCGCTCGTCGGATAAGCTCGGGTATCGACCGTCCTACACCTCGCTCCAAACCATCTCGGAAGAATCACGCCAGCTTCTCGAGAGTTTTCAGGGCAAAGAGAGGAGGCAGTAATGAGTGAGAGTTCCACCCAAAATGCAGATGCCGATGTGGCATACACAAAGAGACCTATCTTAAGTATATTGATCTATAACTATAACGGAAAATACCTTGGCAGATGTCTGGAAGCAATTTTTAGTCAGGAAATCATTACCCATTTTGAAGTTATTCTAATTGACGATGCGACTTGGGACGGAACTTGGGACACGGCTTTGGAATTTTTGCAGCACCATTCTGACCGCATCACCTTTCAACGCAACCGCTTTCCCCACGGACCGGGGATAAATTTTCAAAAAGCTTTGAGCATGGCCAAGGGGGAGTTCTTTATTACTCTTTCAGCGGATCAGGCGTTCCGGCCGAATTACATTGGGAAAGCCATTCAGGCGATGAAGGAAGACCCCTACGCAGAATTCGGCGGCGTACACAGTTTGGATGGGTATAAATACGCCTCTCCCTTTCGAACAAATTATTGCATAACTGACGAACCTCTTGTCAGCATTTTATGTTACAATTACAATTATGGAAAATACCTTGCACAAAGTCTTGAAAGCGTTTTTCAGCAAACCTACAAAAACATCGAATTGTGCTTTTCAGACAACGCCTCCACGGATGAGTCATGGTCAATTGCATTAGAGTTTGCCCGTAAGTACCCCCACCAAGTGTATCTAGTCAGGAACAGAGATAATTTCGGTGTGGACGCAAACTTTGCCAACTGTTTGCGCAATATGAACGGGAAATATTATATCAACTTTTGCTCCGATGATGTTCTTGCTCCCGAATACGTGAAAAAGTGCGTGGAAGTGCTGGAGCCCCGACCAAACGTTGGCATGGTTATCGTTCACCGGTCCATCATCGATGAACATGGCAGGCCCGCAGAAGAACCGCCCTTCTATAACCAATCATGTGTCATTCCCGGACATGCCCAGGCCGCAGTGTATATGATGGCCGGCGTCAACCCCAGCGTGTCTCAAATCATGTACCGAAGTGCCGTGGCTCTCCCAAAGGGTGTGTCTGGAGGTCTGGTCGCCAGATATTACGGAACGAGAATACTCGACTTCAACATCAGCCTGGAATATGACATCGGTTATCTCAAAGACCCCTTGCTCCTGCATCGTATCCACTCTCAGAGCGACACGCGACGGGCGGAATCCAACCTGTTGCCTGTCATCGGATGGTACATTCTGAACCACCAATTGGCGGAACTGGCAACCATTCACAAAGTGGAACGGGCGGCAAGGCGCCTCCCGGAATCCATTGAAAAATTAGCACATTTGGCTATTCGATATGCCGTGAGAGCTTTGATGGATGACGACGAGGAGACGGCTTGCCGCTACTTTCATTTGGCGGCGGTCATGACCCCGACAATCTGTGAGGATGCACGGTGGAAGCAACTGGAAGCCTACTGGAGCGCTTCTTCCGGCACAAGGCGTGAAATCATCGACTTATTTAGTAAAACCGATAACTTAGTATCGAGATCCGTTTCCTATGACCCCCCTGCTGGGAGCGAACCCTTAGAGGATCCACACATGGGGCGATCCCCTTCTCTGCCCCCCCTTAAAATACAGCGAATGACTCCCCCAACCACGAAAACTCTACCCGAGCAAAAAATCCATCTGGAAGGAACCCCGTGATGGAATTTGTTTATAAGAAACTACGCGAAGCCACCCACCTTATCGTTTTTGGGCTAGGCGCCCAATTTAGAAATTGCTACCGTCAGCTTGTTTTGGCCTTAGGCCGCGAGCCAAGTTTTCTCTGCGACAATGATCAGGGCAAGTGGGGACAGACCTTTTTTGGAAAACTGTGTCTCTCTCCCTCAGAACTACCCCGACTGGCCTCATCCGCTCCCACGGTGGTCGTAGTCACCATTCGGCGGTACGAGCCAGTGGTCGCTCAACTACACGCCATGGAGATTCCTGACGTCTTTGTCGCCTGCTTTGACAGGGGGTATGATTATATCTTTGGAATCAAACCCCCGGATACGAAATCCCCGTTTCAAGGTGCCTTGGACTGTGACGATCGCATTCTGGCTGACAAATGGTCTTTTATAACAGGATCCACGAGGGGCATAGGAAAAACAATTGCCGTTGCTTTAGCCGGACTTGGGTCCAACGTGATCTTGCATGGGCGGTCACTCGACCACACCCATGAGGTTGCCCAACTTTGCCGAAAAAAGGAAGTTGAAGTAAGAACAATAGCCGCCGACTTCGCCATTATGAAACAGGTTGAGGTAATGCTCGAGACCTTGGAAACTGAATATCCACCAGTAGATATCCTCTACAACAACGCCGGCATCTGCCTTACCAACGGCCAAGGGACGCCATCGTGGGCGATTTGGTGGTCCATATCCACCAAGGAATACCTGCATCATTACATGGTAAATACACTTGCCCCCATCCTTATCACTAACCATTTGGTTCCCCAAATGCTCACCCGGGGCTATGGGAGGGTCATCACCATCTCCAGCACTATAGAAAGGCAGCCGGACGCCATCGCCTACGCATGTAGCAAAGCGGCGCTTAACAAATTCGTGCATGATTTGGCTCCGACCCTGCACGGCACAGACGTAAGCATGTGTCTCGTGTGCCCGGGGCATGTCCTCACAGACATGGGCGGCCCCTCAGCTCCTCACAAGGTGGAGACCGTCATCCCCGGCGCTATTTTGGGAGCAGTCATGGATGCCAGTCTCAACGGCCGCTGGATTATGGCGCAGGACTATGCCGGACTGAGCTTATCCCAAGCCATACAAAAGGCACAATACTACTATGGACTACCTTAGGGGCTCAGATGAGAGGTTTGCACTATGACCAATACCCTTAACGGACGAAGTCAAGTCATGGTCAGGTCCTGTCCCAAACTGGAAAGCGGCTTGCGGTTAGGCCAGGAAGGCATTCACGCATGCCAACTCGGCCCCTTTTCTTCTCCCATCTTCTGGACCGCAGAAGAGGCAGGACGCCTCCATATCACCCGCGAGATGATCATCGAAAAAAGACAATGGCTTTTTGAGCTCCTCAATGACCCAAACAGCACCACACCATGCAAACATTGTCATATGGTTACTACAAAGCGACTCCAAGATGTGCGCTTCGATCGCCTTGGCCATATTGATCTTGCTGCTGAAACCATATGCAATTTACGTTGCAGTTTTTGCGGATACACAAAATCTAACTCCTTTGCAAGAGCCAAGTATGAGGCGTTAAACATACTCCACTTATTTGAGCCGCATGATGTTTTATGGAATGCAGCGGTGGATTTCAATGGAGGCGAGCCAACTCTATTGCATAATTTCGATGATTACCTTGATTATTTTCGGTCCCGACGCATACGTGTATTTCTTTATACAAATGGAACAATATATAGTCAGTCTGTCTTTGACGGTCTTGTGTCAGGAATGATTCGCTGGGTCTGCATTTCCCTCGACGCTGGTACGCCCGGCACCTATCGCAAAATCAAAAAAGCCGATCGATTCCAAGAAGTCCTTGAGAATATCGCTCGCTACTCAAGTGCCGGTGCGTTAGGAGGAGGCCAAGTAGCCGTAAAGTACATTTTTTCTGAGAATAACTGTGGGGAGGACGACATCTGTGGCTTCGCCTACGCCATGCTGGCATTACGGCCTCAAGAGGTTTGGCTCACCTTTGACTTCGAACCTATTGCGGGAATCCCCGGCGACCAAGAAAATTTTGGCGGTTATGATTACTCCCGGCACATTTCAGCTTATGCCAAGAGTTATGTCATGTTAGCCAAGCACGGACTAAAACCAGTGCACTTTCCCGAAAAGCACCTCGCTACTGTAAGCATGCAAGGAAAGCTCTTCTTGAAAGCGTGCAAAAATCAAATAGCAGCACTGGAGGCTTCTCGATCCAATGGTCCCCAGAAGGACATTCTTCTTGAAGACTTTCGGCGCCTTCCGTCCGGGCAACCTGGAACTCGGCCTTCAGTTCAAGATTTCGCTGTTTTTCGCCCTCATCCACCGCGCTTCCGATTCGAGGGCGAATCCTGGAAGCTGCTTTCTCTCGAGCAAAAGCGAATCGCCTTTGCACCAGCCTCCGTCATGACGGAAAAGCTCATCTCCGCTCCGGACATTCAGCAGGCCCGCCTGGTATGCATTTTCGACCGCGATCCGTTTTTGCACGGCAAGAAGATAGCTGGATTACCCATTCTTCCCTACGAGCACCTGAAACAATGTGACATAGACCATATTGTGATTTGTGCTGCAGACCACAACCGACAAGATATTGTCGACTCCGTCTCTGCCTACATCACGAAAGAAACTGCAATTTACGTCATTGACCCCAGTTATTGTGAAGCGGCAAATGAGACACAGCGTTAAGGTGTAATGTACTGGAAACCCAAGGGGCCCCCTCTGTGCCAATGAGAGTGAGACACCTACCCCTTGTTAAATTAGTGTAGGGCGGCTAGGAGAAGACGTGCTATGGCATCCCTGAATCCGTGAATAGAAAGGCGGCAGACTGACGGTGGGGCATTCGAAATCCA
>JBBFKW010000010.1:0-172233 GCA_037481835.1 Desulfosoma sp.
CCGTGGACCAGTTTGGGTGACACTCAGTGGACCATTATCGGCCGAAAGATGACAGGGTCGCAAAGGCCGCCGCCACGAAAAGCACGGCGTCGCGCACGGCGCTCACCTTCATGGATCCCGACCCGGACGGGCCGCCGGAACCGAAACACCCGCAGTTCACATCCAGACCGCGCAGGATGTTGAACACGAGGGCCGCCAGGAAAATCCCCAAGAGGCCCGTTCCCAGCACCAGGGCTCCCGGAGCGTAAAAGCCGCTCATGAGGCACACCCCGATCAGCGCTTCGAGCCACGGAAGGCCCAAGGCGACGGCGTTCACGGCCCAAGACGGCAGGACGTGATAGTTGTAGAGGGTCTGGGCAAAATCCAGGGGATCGAGGATTTTTTCATAGGCGGCGGCCAAGAACACAAGACCCAGAACGATCCGCAAACCCATCAGGGCCGCCTGGGAAAAACGCCCTGAGGTCTTCTCGGAGCCGTCCCATGAAGGCGTCTCCTCCAGAGCCTCCATGGGCGCCGCGCAGGCCCCGTTTCCGGCGCCCCCTTGGCAGGACATTTCGCACAACAGGGACCCGTTGCCGCACCATTGGGTTTCCAACTGGATGATGGGATGGTCGATCCCGTAACGACGCCGCAGGACCTCCTCGGCCAAGCGCCTTACCCGCTCCCCTTCGCTGAGCTTCTGGTCCGGGACGACCAGGTGGCAGGAGAAGGCTATGCTGGAGGAACTCACCTGCCAGGCATGGAGATAATGGGCGTTCACCACGCCCGGGAGGGCTTCCAGGGTTTCTTTGACCCGGGTGATGTCCACATGGCGCGGGGCGGCGTTCAGGAGCACCGCCACGGCTTCTTGCAGCACGCCCCAGCAGTTCTTGAGGATAAAGGCGACGATGACCACCGAAAGGAGGGGATCGAGCCATGTCCAGGGCCGGACCATGAGGACCGCCCCGGTGACGAGGACCGCCACGGAAGTGAGCAGATCCCCGACCATGTGCAGAAAAGCGCCGCGCACGTTGAGGTTGTGGGTCGCGTCCCGGTGCAGGAGAAGCGCCGAAAAGCCGTTACCCACAACGCCCACGGCCGCCAGGGCCATGACCCAGAGGCCGGAGACGTCCTGAGGGTGTCGGAAGCGCTCGACGGCCTCGTAAAGGATCACCGAGCAGGCGCCCACCAGGATGAGAACGTTCAGGAGGGCGGCAAGGATTTCCACGCGCCGGAACCCGAAGGTATGGCGCGATGTGGCGCCGCGGCGCCCGATGCGCCACGCGCCGTAAGCGATGACAAGGGCTGCGAAGTCGCTGAAGTTGTGGACGGCATCGGAGAGCAAGGCCACGCTGTTGGCCAGGATGCCCCCGACGATTTGCGCCGCCGGAATGAGGAGATTGAGGCCCATGGTGATGAGCAGCCGCGCCCCGGAGACTTCGCCGGGCGACGGGGCGTGGCTGTGGAGCCCTCCCGCGGCGTGGGCGTGATCGTGCTCGTGGCCGTGGTCGTGGTGAGTGTCGTCACACCCGGAACAATGGTCCCACTCCCCATCGTGGGCACCCTCGGCTTGGGATTTGATAGGACGGATGTCGCCGGCCATGAAAAAAGCTCCTGTTTTCACGAAAGGGTGGTGGCAGACCTTAGGGGCCCGATGCCGTGGGCAGGCCGTGTTCGACCCACACCGACCACCCGTTGGCCAAGACCTTCACCTGGTCGTAACCCCGGGCCATTAAAGCGACAGCCAGTTCGGCGCTCAACGCACAGCCTTCCCCGTCGCAGTACGTCACGATGGGCGTCTCCTTGGGAATGTCCGCAAGGGCGGCGTCCGCCCGCTCTTCGAAAGACACCCACGGCAGATTCCTGGCCCCTTCGATGTGGCCCCGGGCGTAGGCTTCAGGACTTCGCGCATCCAGAAAGACGGCCTCCTTCGTCAAGAAAAGGATCTGGGCTTCCTCCAAGGAAATTTCCAGATTCGACCCGTCTTCCGAGGTCCCCAGGGAGGCCGCCGACCAATCCCCCACCCACGGAATGCCGTCGGAACGAATCCCGTTGGACACCGCCGCCAAGACACAGGCCGCCGCCACCAGCACGGCCCCCTGCCGCACAGCCTCCCGCCACGGACTCGTGACTCCCCGTCGGATCATCCTCCATGCCCCTTCCGCCGATCCAGCGGTTCGTGTTGGGGTTCGCTCTACCCGCCCCAACCTCCATCGGCCGGCCCCCAATCCATAAACTCGTAGGTTGGGGTGAGCGCAGCGAACCCCAACACCACCGGCCGGCCTCCGTCCATCAATAAGCTCGTAGGTTGGGGTGAGCGCAGCGAACCCCAACACAAATCCCACACACCCCCTAGCGCATCTTGGCCTTCAGTTCGCTGAGCTCTCGCCGCATGGAGGCCACATCGTCCATGAGGCGGGCCACGGCCTCGTGGAGGTTCATGCCTTTGAGCCAATCTGCAAACCAATGGCGCGTGGCCAGGCAGATTTTAACGAGCATGAGCATGACCGGCACCTCGATCAGAACGCCCACGACGGTCGCCAAGGCCGCCCCCGAAGACAGCCCGAAGAGCAACGTGGCCGTGGCGATGGCCACTTCGAAGTGATTGGACGCGCCGATCATGGCCGAGGGAGCGGCGTCTTCATAGTGCAGTTTCAGCACCTTGGCCAAGGCGTAGCCGATCCAGAAAATCAGATTGGTCTGGATGAACAAAGGGATGGCGATCCAAAGGATCGTCAAAGGATTGCCGATGATGACGTCCCCTTTAAAGGAAAACAAGAGAACCAGAGTGACCAGCAAGGCGATGATGGTCACGGGGGTGAGCACGTGGAGGAATTTTTCCTCGAACCACCGGACGCCCTTGGCGCGGATGATGAGTTTTCGCGAAAAGTAGCCGGCCACCAGGGGCAACGCCACGTAGATCCCGATGGAAAGGACCAGGGCCTGCCACGGCACGGGAAGCCGCCCCACGCCGAGAAGGTAGCCGCCGAGGGGTCCGTAAAGGAACAGCATGGTGAGGCTGTTGATGGCCACCATGACCAGGGTGTGGCCGTCGTTTCCCCGGGCGAGGTAGCCCCACACCAAGACCATGGCCGTGCACGGGGCGATCCCTAAAAGGATGCACCCCGCCAGGTAGCTTCGCCACAGGGGCACCTGGAGCACCTTCATCCCTTCGTGGAGGACCACCGTGCCCACCCCGTGGGTCGCCCCTACGGGAAGGTTCAGCCCCAAGGGCATTTTCACGTAATCCACGGCGTCGGGGCCGATGAACCCCTTGAAGGCATAGCCCAAGAAAAACAGGGCGATGGCATACATGGTGAACGGCTTGATGGCCCAGTTGACGAAAAGGGTAAGCCCCACGGGCTTGACGCTCTTTCCGGCCCTGAGGACTTCGCCGAAGTCGATCTTCACCATAATGGGGTACATCATGAAGAAAAGACAGACCGCGATGGGAATGGACACCACCGGAGCCTCATTGACGGTGATGGCCAAACCGTCCAGGTATCGGGCCACCCCGGGCGCCACCCGGCCGAGAAAAATGCCCGCCGCGATGCACAAGATGACCCACACGGAAAGATACTTTTCAAAAAAACTCAGCCCGCGCCCTTCCTTCCTTGCCTGCGCCTCTGCACCCATGACGTCGCCTCCCGTGTGCCGCCGACTTTAACGACTACATTCCTCTAAAGCAATATAATTTTTCCACCCGGCCCGCCTTCCCCATTGCATCACCCAGGCGGGTGTCTTTGCCCCGAAGGACACAAGGTCACCTGCACATGGCTTCATTTTCATATAGGCACTTGGGCGCTCTGTCAAGGCCCCTCTGTGGGGCGAAAAATTTTGCCCGGGCGGGCGCCATGGGGCTTGACAAAATCCAATATATTGCTAGATAGAAATACAAGCAAGCCGAGCCGAGCACGGCTCTTTGTGAACGACCGAAGCACCAATGAAGGAAGGAGGACGTCTCATGGCACGCACGGAAGTGTCCCACACGGAGGTGAGTCTCGCGGAGGCTCAAGGGGTGGAAGAGGAAGAAGAAAGTCAGATTCAGTGGTCGGCCATCTGGAAACCGCTGAGTCTCATTGTGGGCAGTTTTCTCGTTCTATTCTGGCTGCCCATGGAAAGTGCCCGGTTCCGGGGGGCGATCCTGGAATCCCTGGCCTTGGCCAAGTGGTACGCCCAGGAACACGTGCTCTTGTGCCTGGTTCCCGCCTTTTTCATCGCCGGCGCCATTTCCTGTTTCGTCTCCCAGGCCGCCGTCATGAAATACCTGGGGGCCGGAGCCAAGAAGGTGCTCGCTTACGGAGTGGCCTCGGTTTCCGGAAGCATTCTGGCGGTCTGCTCGTGCACGGTGCTCCCTCTCTTTGCGGGGATTTGGAAACGCGGGGCGGGCCTGGGGCCGGCCATCGCCTTTTTGTATTCGGGGCCGGCCATTAACGTCTTGGCCATGGTGCTCACCGCCCGCATCCTGGGGCTTCCCCTGGGGATCGCCCGGGCCGTGGGAGCCGTGATGTTCAGCGTTGTCATCGGGCTCCTCATGCACCTCATCTTCCACAAGGAGGAACAGGCCAAGGCCGCGGCGGCCCTCCACATGCCCGTCCCTGAAGTGGAACGGCCGCTGTGGCAAAACGTCGTCTATTTTGCCAGCATGGTCGGCGTGCTCATTTTCGCCACCTGGGGAAAGTCCTCTTCTCCCGTGGGGTTCTGGAACGCGGTCTACACCATCAAGTGGTACCTGTGCGGCGCCTTCGCCCTCTTTTTGGGCTTTCTTCTCGTGCAATGGTTTCGGGTCAAGGCCTTTAAGATCGTCCTTTCCGCCCTCGTCGTGGCGGCCCTCGCTTTCCTCTTCCCCCATGAGCCCTTGATCGCCTTTGGAACGGGGATCGTCCTTTTCGTCGTCTGCCTCACGACCACCCGAGGCGAGACGGAAACGTGGTTCCTCGCCACGTGGGATTTCACCAAGCAGATCACGCCGCTCCTTTTCGGCGGCGTCCTTGTGGCGGGGCTGCTCCTCGGACGCCCCGACGGTGCCGAGGGCCTCATCCCGTCCCGGTGGGTGAGCGGCCTTGTGGGGGGAAATTCCCTTGCGGCCAATTTCTTCGCCGCCGTGGTGGGGGCGTTCATGTATTTCGCCACCTTGACGGAGGTGCCCATCCTCCAGGGTCTCCTTGGCGCCGGCATGGGCAAGGGACCGGCCCTGGCCCTGCTCCTTGCGGGGCCGGCCTTGAGCCTCCCCAACATGCTGGTCATCCGAAGCGTTCTCGGCACGTGGAAGACGGTCGTGTATGTGAGCCTCGTGGTCATCATGTCCACCATCGCCGGGTTGATCTTCGGCCACTACTTTTAATGACGGGCGAAACATTCCGGAAGGGCGCCCCCGGGACGGAGCACGTTCATGAAAATCGCGGCCCTGCAGGAAAAGGCCCGAAGCTTTCGAGCTCGTGCCCGATAGGATCAACTTCAGCTACGGATGCTAGGGTTGTCGGGACGCCGAGGATATCGGCCCCGACGAATCCGTCCTCGGGTTCCCTTTCGCCCATTTCCATACCGTTTGTGATTATGTCGCGTATTTCAGCGAAAGGGCCATGGCGCGTTCCAGGGAAAAGAAGGCTTTGGCCCTTTTGGCCAAGAAAGGCGAAGGTTGTACAGGTTGACGTGGACACGTGGGAGCGCAGGGAGCAAGGCCATGGCACTGCCGGAAAAATTCGCTTTTTGGAAGGGAATCCCTAGGGAAAAGATCCAATGGAATCCCCGAATCGATGAATCCAAGTGCACGGGCTGTGGGATGTGCGTCACCAGTTGCGGTCGGGAAGTTTTCAGCTATGATCCCGAACGCAACAAGTCCGTGGTGGCGAATCCTCAGCACTGTTTGGTGGGCTGTATGTCCTGCAAGACCTGGTGTGTCTTCGACGCCATCGACTTCCCGGACCCAACCTCCGTCAAGAACCTGATCAAGGAGAGGAACCTTCTGCCCCTAGCCAAAAAGCAGCTCAGGGCCATGCTGGACGAAGGCCGGCTGCCCAAGCGGGCCGAATGAATCCCCTATCCATCCCGACAGAGCTTTGGGCACTTTGTGAAGGCCTTGGCGGGAAGAGGCTTTTTCTCCCGCCAAGGCGCAAAGGCGCCAAGAAAAACCTCTTTTTTAGCATTTCTCAGGGCCGAGCCGGAACAGTGGGAAGGCTGGGATGTCGGATGTCCCGATCGTCTTGACGATGCGGCCAAACCCAAGACTTACAATTCGATTCCACTTTCCATGACTTCTCTGGCAATGGGGTTTGCCGAATGGAAATCCATTTCCCGGATGGGATGAGGTTCGATGCGCGTGTCGAACTTCCGCCGCAGTTTCATCAAATCCACTTGCATCTCGAAGGTATCGGCAACCGTCCCGACGATCACCGCAACATCAAGATCACTGTCTTCGTTGTCCGTTCCTTTGGCGTAGGACCCGAAAAGAATGACCTTTTTGACCTGAGGGATTGCCTTTTTCAAAAGGGTGGCGTAATTGACTACGGCTTCGGGAGGTTTTCTCTGAGCCATGTTCTCATACCTCGAATTTCATCTATCCACTTCCTCGTAAAATCAAAGGTGCATTTCCGATGAAATTCCCTTTTGTAATCGTCATAGCGTGCACGGATATTGAAGGTGGAAATGGTGTCGAGAATATCCTTTTGGTTTTCGCTGAGATCTAAACCGGCTCTTTCCGCCAACCGCACGAGATCATGCATGAGTGGTGGGTTGATTCCCACATTCTGAACGTAAAAAGCCTTCATAAGCTTTTCCAGGACAAGATGCCCGAAAAACAATGCCCAAACTGTAATCTCCCTTTTCAAAGAGATGCTCCATAGCACTATAATCCGTGTCCGAACTCTCGATCCAATATCGGAGGATTTCATGCTTGTCCACGCTGTCCTCGCGACTCTGCATTGGTGGCATCGCCGATAGCGGGGAATTTGACAATGGTGAAAGCTTTCCCCCTTTTGGGCAACCTAACCAATACCAGACACGGAATCAACAATCCGATGTTTTGAGTATAGCGTTTAAGGTTCTCGGCGGCGGGACCGGTGTGGAACGGAATGCCGGTGGCGCAAGGTGAGGAGGGCGTTTTCGAAGGGGGTTCTGGCCCGGAGTTCGGGAAGAACCGCATCGGGCGGAATGGGGCCGAATCTTTGGCCGTAAACGCATTAGCCAGGCGTCTCTTTGTCAGCCTGTGACAGGATGAGACCCATCACATCCTCCAGGCAAGTCTGCGTTGAAGCTTCCGGCGCTTTCTGGCCACTGACATGCTTGTGATGGGGAAAGGTGCTGAGGTGTGTATGATGCGGCGCGTTATCCCAACCGATCTTCAGTTGATTCTCATTGTTGAGCCAGTAGTAACTGTAGCGTTTGAGCTCCTCCCCAGACCACTGCTCGGTGATCCGCACGTTGGAGCCGTCTTCGAGATATATGATGAGCCGCAGCGTCTCGCCGTCGAGCTCGAGAACGACGATGCGAGAGACCTGATCAGCGAACGCGGCCTGAATCTCAAGCAGC
The DNA here is from genome assembly GCA_037481835.1 of Desulfosoma sp. Taxonomy (GTDB): domain Bacteria; phylum Desulfobacterota; class Syntrophobacteria; order Syntrophobacterales; family DSM-9756; genus Desulfosoma. The sequence goes on from JBBFKW010000010.1 coordinate 7,507, forward strand.
CGTTCAGTCGCCAACATGGCTCACGCCTTTAAGACAAAGACCCTGAGCGGCGATTTTCTCCAGCGCGGCAATATCCCGGGTTACGGTTTCTAAGACATCTTGCCAATGATGCCACATGATATAGTCCTCATGCATTTCAAAACCGGCATCGTCAGGTAATCCGGTTGCGTCAAGTTGAGCCAGCGTCGTGCCATACTTCTTTTCAAAAGCCTGTATTTTGCTCTGAGCCAGAAAATGCCGTTTTCTCAATCCGGAAAGCCTGACCGCAACGCCATAGCTGATAATCGCCTCACGCTCCATCCGAGGCAGTGAAAGAAAGGCCTGTTCCAACTGGGCTGTCATATCAATCGTCATGGGTACACCTCTTGATCACATCCAGGGAGATATAGACCCCCACCTACTCTTTGTTCCGTCATGCCGCTCCTGCTGCGGATCGCGCCACACCCTGCCTGCTTTCGATAGTCGTCTGAGCCTTCGTCATGATACCTTGCAACACACGGAAACACAAAGTGGCCGACAGAGAACTGCGCCGGGTCCACGGTGATGCAGGTCAGCCGGCGCGTGCACTGGCCCCAGGGTGCCCCGGGTCTGAACGCGATGTCCGGCAGATCGTCCAGAGCGGGGACGTCGGCTACAAATCCTCAGGTCGCAAGCCCGTTCGTCTGGCAACGCGCGCCAACATGCGCGGCTCGATCTCCTCCCGATCATGAAACGCAAACACGTAATCCGGCCAGCCAGGGCGCGACAGCACCCTGTGTGAAGCATGTTGGCGCTTAATGGCCCACCCGAGATGCGCTGCAGCGCCCTCAGCAAATCGCTGGCCTTGATGGATGGCCAATCGCTCATGCGAAGACAAACGTGAAGCTATCGAGTTTGTCGGAAGGTTGCTCGTTCTCCACCCAGTCCGCCAACACGCGTAAGGCCAGCGCCTTCGCTTTGGCAATGGCACGAGCCTCATCTTCGCCATAGGCCATGACGCCGGGAATGTCCAACACCTCAGCAATCCAGCGCCCATCAGCTTCTTGTTCTACTTCGATCCTAAACTGCATCATCGTCTCCCTTTCGCCCGCGACGATGTGAGAAACGTGGACCTCATGGCTCGGTTTGCATGTGCTCAATCATGCTCCGCGCCAGCGCAAAACATAAGCCTGCCTGAGCCTACTCTCCTACCGCCCGCACGCCCGCTCGCGGTCCGCCTGGGTCTTGGCCGTGCTGGTTTCTTTGCGCCTTGGCGCCTTTGCGTGAGCTTTTATTTCTCACGCCAAGACGCAAAGGCGCCAAGAAAAAATCGCTTTCGCGCGAAAACCTAAGTCTCCAGCCGGTTCACCCCTCGGAAAATTCCGTCTTTTAGGAGCACCGCCCCGAAGTTGATGAGGAGTCCCAGGCGCAGGTCCGCCAGCCGAAGGGAGGTGAGCAACTGCTTGTGGTGGACCGGCTGGACCCTCTCCACCGATTTCAGCTCCACGATCACCTTCTGTTCCACCACCAGGTCGGCTCGAAAGGCGTCAGCAAGCACCAGCTCGTCGTAGCGGATGGCGATGGGCACCTCACTTTGGACGGAAAGCCCGCGCTTTTTGAGCTCATGGGCCAAGACGGCCTGGTAGACCGATTCCAAAAGGCCGGGGCCCAAAGCTCGGTGCACCTGCAGCGCGGCATCCACCACCACTTTGGCGATGTCGTTTTCGTGAAGTCCCCTCATCCCCCAATTCTTTTCCTTTGCGCCTTTGCGTCTTTGCGTGAGATCTTATTTCTCACGCCAAGGCGCAAAGACGCAAAGAGAAAAACTCTTCAGGCGGTTCACCCCCTCCATGGCGTGACCGTCCCGGCGAAGGAGAAAAAAGCTCCTACGGAAGAAAAGAAGGCCACCGCGGAAGAAAGGAAAGCCGCTGGGGCTGAACGGGTGGTCGCTGCGACGGAAAAGAAGGCATCCGAGGGCCGTGATGCCCCGAAGGATGCGGCTCCGGAACCCATCGTCGTCTCTGTGGCTTCCACCGAAGAAAAAATCCGGGCCTTTGTGGACCGGTACTGCCGCACCTATGCGCGGAAAGACCTGGACGGATTCCTGGGGCTTTTCGCCGCGGACGCCCTGGAAAACGGAAAACCCATACGCTCCCTTCGGCCGCAGTATGAAGAAAATTTCGCCCGGACCGACCAATTGGCCTTTCGCATCTCCGTCGATCGGTGGGTTTGGACCGCAGGGGACGTGACGGTCCACGGCCGGTTCGACCTCAGGGCCCGTTTTAAGGACCACCGCGGTGTTCACTCCCAAGGGACGGTGACCTTGGGTGTGCATCCGGATGGGGACTCCTTCCGGGTGACGTGTTTGAATTACGCGTTTGCGAGCGCCGAGGAGTTTTGAGGGGGACGGAGCGTCGGGGTGAGGCGGGGGGTATCTCCGCTGGTTTGGAAGGGCGAGCGGTGTGTGTATTGAGGTTGGCTTGGCCCACCCCAGTCTACAGCGGAGGTTGGCTCACAGGTCCAGGGTCTCCACGAAGGCTTTGATTTCGTCGCGGACACGGCGGTAGTGGGCCATGGCTTCTTCTTCGGTGGCGGCCCCGGCGGCCAGAACCGGCGGGTCATCGAAGGGGACGTGGAGCCTTTTCGTCGCGGCGGGGAAAAAGGGACAGGATTCCTGGGCGTGGCCGCACAAGGTGATGACGTAATGGTAGTCTTGGGCGGGAAGCTCATCCACCGATTTAGAGCGCTGCCCGCCAAGATCGATTCCCACTTCCGCCATGGCTTTCACAGCGCGGGGGTCGAGCCCCTTGGGATCCACCCCCGCTGAAAAGGCTTCGTACCGGTCTCCTTTAAGGGCCCTAGTCCAGGCTTCCGCCATCTGGCTTCGGCACGAATTTCCCGTGCACAGAAACAGGATGCGTTTGCGTTCGGCCACGGTGTTCTCCCCCCTTTTGCGCGGCCTCAGCCATTGAGGTCGAAGGGTTCGAGGTAGGCCCGGAGCGCCTGGAGCTGTTCCGGGCTGAGATGCGGGCAGTGTTCCGGGCCGCGGCCCCCTTCGGCCACCTGCACGGCAAAGACGGTGCACGTGGGGTAGCCGCAGTCCTTGCAGTTGGTCTTGGGCAGGTGCTTGAGGATCGTGAACACCTGGGGCTTCTTGAGCGGCTCGTACTTGGGGGTGATTTCGGAGCGCTTTTCCCAGATGCTGTTGATTTCATCGCGGAGCCACTGGAGGATCTTGTCCGCTTCTTCCGGTTCCTTTAAGGCGTTGATGGCGATTTCCCGAGGGTGGACTGTGATGAGCTTGCCGTGGGCCTTGAAGGTCACCGACGGCGGTTCCCGCGTGAACTGGGATCCTCCCAGCACCGCATTGAGGTACGGGATGACCTCCCCCACGTCCTGATCCAAGTGCGCAATGCAATGGAGCGACTGGAAGCTGGGGTTGCACTCGGGTCGGAAAATTTCCTTTCGGTAACTGCGAAGCAACATACGGCACCTCCTTTGTCGGGGTACCTTCCAGGTCGAAACGGCCCCGTTGCGCCGGACCGAAATCGCCGCGTCCGCGGGGTCGTTTCGAAAGAGAACCCGTCACACGCACCTCGGGGAAAAGATCCGCATCAGCTGCAGCACGCAGGCCCGGAAGGCGCGTCCGTGGGAAGGTCCTTGCAGGCTTCCTTCACGGCCGCTTTGACTTTTTCCAGGGTTTCCCGTTCAAGCTGAAAGTTTTTGTTCTTTTCGATCCCCAGGTCGGTGAGGACCACGTAGGCCTTCAGGGGCACGTGGGCATGTTCCAAGATGGCCTTGGCGCATCCGACCTGGCAGCCGTCGATGGCCACCATGGCGGGAACGTCCTTGGCCGACTGGACAAAGCCCGAAAGATGCCCTCCGATGCCCGCCAGGCAAAACATCTTGCCGAAGCCTTCCACGGTGAGTTCCACCGCCGCCTGGTTGGACAGTTGGCCCACGTTGGACCCGCCCGAACAGGCAAGGATCATGACGTTGCCGCGCGGGGCGGCCCCCACTTCGCAACATTGTTCAGCCATGTCGCTCTTCTCCTTTCGACGACGGTCACGACGCCGCCTTGATCCACGAGAGGACTTCCTCCTTTTTTGGAATCTTGCCCACGGATTTCACTTCTCCGTTGATGACGACGGCCGGGGTGCCGAAGACCCCGTAGCTCGCAATTTCCATGGCGTCGGTGACGTGGCCCACCGAAACCTGCAACCCGGCTTCCGCCACGGCTTCTTTGACGATGGCTTCCGTCTGCTGGCACTTTTTGCATCCCGGTCCGAGCACCTTGATGTCCATGTGAGTCCTCCTGAGTTGGTGAAGCTTGTTGATCTTTTTGACCCCCTCACCCTGCCCTCTCCCCCTAAAGGGGGAGAGGGTATCAGAAGGGGCTACCCTCCATTTTGGGGAAAGAACACATCCTGGGAGCCTCCCCTCTTAGGGAAAGAACACATCCTGGGAGCCTCCCCTCTTAGGGAAAGAGCACATCCGGGAGACCACCCCCTTTTAGGAAAAGAACGCATCTAGGGGGGGCAAACCCCTCTTCTCCCCTTCTGGGCCCAAGGAACATCAGGGAGTGGGCCCTTTTTTCCCTCTCCCCCCCTCTAGGCCCGAGGGTAACCTCAAGGAGTAAGCCCTTTTCTCCCTTCTCCCCCCCCTCTAGGCCCAGAGGGTATCGTCAGGGAGTGGGCCCTTTTTTCCCCCTCTCCCCCCTTTGGGGGGAGAGGGCAGGGTGAGGGGGGCAGCCGCTCTCGTGCTCCCTCACCCCCCTTTAGACGATAGGGGCAACACGCAGGGTCAAACCCTTCTTTTGCTTCTGCCCCCCTGGGGCCCAAGGGTATCGTCAAGGAGTCAGCCCTCTTTCCCCTCTCCCCTTCTGGGCCCGAGGGTAACCTCAAGGAGTAAGCCCTTTTCTCCCTTCTCCCCCCCTCTAGGCCCAGAGGGTAACGTCAGGGAGTGGGCCCTTTTTTCCCTCTCCCCCCTTTGGGGGGAGAGGGCAGGGTGAGGGGGGCAGCCGCGCGGCAGCCCCTCACGATGCTGCGCTCTTCAGCGCCTGCACCAAACGTTTCTTCAGCTCCGGCTTGGGGGGCACCCGGCCGGAAAAAAGGACCTGCCGCCCTACCACCAAGGCGGGCACCCCCAGGATCCCCATTTCCCCAATGGCGACGGGATCCCGCACGTGATCCACACTGACCGAAATTTTTTCCTCGTTGAGGATGTCCATCACTGCGCGTTCCAGGGCGTCGCACTGGGCGCAGCCCGGCCCGACCACGAGAACCGACATCTCTTGCGGCGGCTCGTCTTCCGTGACGGGTTCTCCGACAAAGCGCTGCCATTCCCGGTACAGGGCCTTTGCGTAATCGGCCCGAGCCCCGGAAGGAATGTAATTGTCCTTGGCGAGAAGCTGCAGGAGGCTCTCCTTGATTTCATCGGGGGATCGGCCTGCCTTGGCGCAGAGGGCCGTCTCCTGGAGCGCCTCATCCAAACCCACCAGGCCCACCGTCTGGGTGCCGATGCGAAGCTGCCGGACCGACTTCATGCCCCTCCTCCCGCCTGCCTGGAACAAATGGCCCCGCGATCCAATCGGGGGACCTTGTGCAAGACGGCCTGGATTTCAGGATCGTCATTCAGCCAGTGCTTGAGGCTCCCGAGAAGCATGGCCGCATAGGGGCTGCTCTGGCCGTCGGCGGGCCGGTAGTTGACCCACAGGCCGTCCTTTCGCTTTTCCACGAGCCCTGCATCTTCCAGGATCTTAAGATGCTTGGATACGGTCGGCTGCGCCAGCCCGAGACCCGCTTGAATCTCGCAGACGCATAGTTCGCGGCGGTTGAGCATCTTCAAGATTTTCACCCGGTTGGGATCGGACAGAGCCTTCATGACCCGTATGAATTCCTTCATGGCGCCTCCTACCGCTACATTGCGATATGGTAATATAACATTCCATGTCGCCCGTCAAGCCCCTCGCCGCTGCGGCCGTTCCTGCAGCGTCGAAACACCGTGCAGGAGGATGCCGACCTGATCACGGCGCTTCCAAAAGGTCGCTCCTTACAGGAGCTGGGTGATGCGGAGCCGCTCGCTCAGGGGCTGCAGCGATTCCCAGGAGCCCAGAACCACCACCCGCCCCTTGTCCCGAAGGACTTCCAGGAATTGCCCGAAGGCCCGGAAATCGGCCGGCGTGGTCCCCAGGACCTCCTCGCGCATGCGTTGGCGCGCCTCGTCATCGTCTCCCGTAAGGCGCCGCACAAAGGACGTAAACCCCTTGGCATCCGGCAACAGATGCCGGTCCAGATCGCCGATGACACCAATAATGGCCTTGGTGAGTTCGTCTTCGTGGAGGCTGAGTGTTTTCAGGAAATCCGCGCATCGGTCGTAGGTCTCCAGGGTCTTTTCCACGTTGGGGTCCCTGTAGGAGACGAGGGCGAAGTCGCCGGAAAAGCGCTCCAGTTGGCTGAAAGCGCCGTAAGCGCCCCCCTGGACCCGCACGCGGTCCCACAGGTAGGCCGTGCGCAGGTAATGGCTCACCACGAGGGCCGATCCCCGAAACCGAAAGCCCGCCTCGCGTAGATCCGCCCCTTTGGCCACGTAGTTTACATGGACCGGGCTCGTAAAGCCTTCGTCGGCAGGCAGAGGATCGGGCCGCCACGGGGCCGGAGGCACCGCACGACGGGGGACGCTCGACACCAAGGCTTGCACGGAACCGGCGGCTTTGTCCCAGGAAGGCCCATCCACGGTCACATTGACCCGAAGCCCCCGTGAGGTCAGGACGCAGCGGCGGACTTCTTCCAGATCCGCCACAACGCCGTCCCAGTCGGATTCCACCCGCTGGGCGAGTCTTCTCAGGAAAAAGAGGGATTCGATCCCCTTCATCTTTTCTTCGACCCAATGGGCCCGATGGAAACGCGCCTTGAGCCTTCTTGCGGCAAACCGGTGGCCTTCGGGAATGAGGTGCGCTTCTTTGCGGGCTTTGGATTCCAGAAGGATCTGGCGGAAACGGTCTCGCCGGTCCAGGCGAACCCCGGTGACCATATCCTGCAGGAGGGCGCAGAGGTCCGGCACTTGGCGGACGAGGGCCTTGCCCCGAAGGAAGAGCCACGCTCCGGGGGTTTCCCCGTCGGCGCACACGGCCGTGCTTGTCTGGACAAAAATGCCTCCGGTCTTTCGGCTGATGCGCTCATTGAGGGTGGCGTAATCTTCCTTGTCGGTGCCCATTTCCAGGAGGGCGCGGCCAAAAAGCGGCACGTAGCTTAAAAGGTCTGCGGGAACGCCCGAAAGGTCGAAGGCCAGGTCCAGGTAGAAGATGCCGTTGGTGAAAAGATCGTGGGTGAGCACGGGCACGCCGGCCAGGTGTTCTTCCTCGGCCGGAATCTTCTTGGTTTCCCGGTCCAGGTCTTCCAGGCGCAGCCGGGGGATGGCGGCCAGGGCTTCCGGGGGATCGGGCGTTTCCTGAAGTCGGCGAAGGGTTTCGGTTTCTTCCACGATCCGTTGGATGTCCTCACGGGACAGAGCGGCTTTCACGGCGGCCAAGGCCCGCGCTTCTTCCGCCTTGAGGCGCTCTTCCAGGGTCGTGTCCGGTTCCAGGAAGAGGGTCGCCCGATGGCGGTTCTCCACCCAGTACCGGGTCAGCAGACCTTCCAGGTAACGGTTTGCGGCCAGGGCTTTTTCCTTGACGGCGGCCAGAGGCTTTTCGAAGGCCACCAAGGCCAGGGGATCGCCGTCGTAGAGCCACGTGGAAAGGGCGCGCAGCATGAGGGCAAGGCCTCGGGGAAACTGGCCCGTATTGTTTTCGCGAAGACGAAATTCCACCGTGTTGAGGGCCGCTTCCACGGTTTCCCGGGGGATGCCCTTTTCGGCCAGGTCTTCCAAAACCCGGAGCACGAGCGCTTCCACCCGTTCCATGTTTTCCGGGGCGACGCCCTTGAGGCCCGTGGAAAACATCATCTGGCGCAGTTCCCCTTCGAGGCCCACACCCGATAGGTCTTCGCCCAGCCCCGATTCGATGAGGGCGCGCCGGAGGGGCGAGCCGGGCATGCCGAGCAGGATGTATTCCAGCACGTGGAGGGCCAGGTTCGTTTCGGCGGGTTCGGTGGGCGCGAGCAGCCAGTTGACCGTGACCATGGCCTTGGGAGGCTGATCCTTGCCCACGGCGTAGGTCTTGGCGACGCGCCGGGGTTCGGGAAAGGGGCGCTGCAGGGCAATGGTGCTGTCCACCGGCAGGTGTCGAAAATCCTTGAGGACTTCCTGGAGAATCTGGAGGCGCTTTTGGGGATCATCGTCGCCGTAAAAGTAAAACCACGCGTTGGAAGGGTGATAGAAGGTCTCGTGAAAGGCTTTGAATTGTTCGTAGGTCAGGGAGGGGATCACCCGAGGGTCCCCGCCGGAATCCAACCCATAGGGGGTGTCCGGAAACAGGCTCTGTTGGCTGTATTCGACGACGAGCCGGTCCGGGGAGGAATAGGCCCCGCGCATTTCGTTGTAGACGACCCCCTTGTAGGTCAAGGGATCGTCCGGGTTTTCCAGTTCGTAATGCCAGCCTTCCTGTTTGAAGATCCAGGGCGTGATCTTGGGATAAAAGACCGCGTCCAGATATACGTCGATGAGGTTGTAGAAATCCTGGTGGTTTTGGCTGGCCACGGGGTAACAGGTCTTGTCCGGGTAAGTGAACGCGTTGAGAAAGGTTTGGAGCGAGCCTTTCAAAAGTTCCACGAAGGGTTCCTTGACAGGGTACTTGCGCGAGCCACAGAGGACGGAATGTTCCAGAATATGGGGAAGTCCCGTGGCATCCTTGGGCGGCGTTCGGAAGGTCACGCCGAAGACCTTGTTTTCGTCGTCGTTTTCCATGGAAAGGATCCGGGCCCCCGTCGGTTCATGGGAATAGATCTTGGCGAGAGTCTTGATCTCTTCGATGAACACTTCCCGATCCAGTCGAAAATCGCCCCATTGCGACATGGGAAAAACCTCCTCGTCGTGTCCGTGTCGTGCCTGTCAAAGTTGCACGGCGCCCGCACCGCCGGGCGCCGTTTGCGTGGGCCGCGTTTAACGGTTTAAGGCCGATAAGAACCGTGGTAAGGAAGGAAGGTACCCAGGGCGGGAGGCAAAGAAAAGGTTTTTTCTGGGGCGTGCGGTTCACTCTCTCATCCATGCGGCGGCAGCGGGTCCGCCGCCGGGCTCTACAGCGGAGGCGCAAGGTGGGTCGGGGTGTTGCCTGGAACCTGAAGAAGACGTCCCTTTTGTGGGCGGCTGCGGCGGCTTTGGTCTGGATCGGCGGCGAAGCCCAAGGCGCCCGGGCCGCAGACCCTTTTTTCGGCGTGCGCAAGCTCTTGGAAGCGGAAGGATGCCCCCAGCCGTCGTTGGAGAGGGTCTTTTCCGACATGGGTCATCCTTTGTACGGGAACGTCGTCCTTTCCATGAAGATTCGCGAAAGCGCCCTCAACTACGACGCCTTCCTGGAACCGGCGGTCTTGGCCCGAGCCCGGGATTTTTGGGACACCCATGAAGAAACCCTGCAGCGCATCAGTTCGACCTATGGGGTGGACCCTTCAATCATCGTGGCCGTCCTTTTGGTGGAAACCCGCCTGGGTCAAAACACCGGGTCGCACCCCGTGGCGACAACGCTCGCCACCTTCGCGCTCATGCTGGACCCGGCCGAGCGCGATCGCGTCTGGCGGATGCTTACAGAAAACGACCGGGCTCGATGGACCAGAGCCCGCTTCGACGCCAAATTGCAGCAGCGGGCCTCCTGGGCTCTTGGGGAACTGAGGGCCCTTCTTGCGCTGGTCGATAAGGGCTACGCGGATGCCGCCCGCTGGCGCGGCTCCTACATGGCGGCCGTGGGGTGGCCCCAGTTCCTTCCTTCCAGCCTCCTTCACTACGGAGCGGACGGCGACGGCGACGGCTTCGTGGACCTCTATTCCCCGCCTGACGCCTTCGCCAGCGTGGCGCGATACCTCAAGGCCAACGGCTGGAAAAACGATGCACCATGGGAGCACCAGGAAAAGGTCATCCTCCGATACAACAACAGCCGCCCCTACGCGGGAACCATCTTGGAAGCCGCCCGCCGATTGCGAGAATCCCGGGCGGCCGCCCGAGGCCCGGCGCCGGAAGAAGACCCCGCAATGAAGGACCCCATCTCACGGCAGCCCTCCTCGTAGGCGGGACCAGACGTAGGTTGGGGTGAGCGCAGCGAACCCCAACAAAGCGGGAACCATCTTGGAAGCCGCCCGCCGATTGCGAGAATCCCGGGCGGCCGCCCGAGGCCCGGCGCCGGAAGAAGGCCCCGCGCTGAAGGCCCCCATCTCCCGGCAGCCTCCTCGTAGGCGGGACCAGACGTAGGTTGGGGTGAGCACAGCGAACCCCAACAAAAAACCCCTTGCCTATCCGTTGACTCCGTCATGGATAGGCAAGGGGATTTAATGGCGCGACCCTCCGCACAGGCGTTCGATCAATTTCTTTTCCACGACGTCGGGGACCAGCCCCTTGACGTCGCCGCCCGAGACGACCACTTCCTTGATGATTCGCGAACTGATGTAAATCCAACGCATGCCGGTCATGAGGTAGAGCGTTTCGATGTTGTTGTTCAGTTTGCGGTTCATGAGGGCCATCTGGAACTCGTATTCAAAGTCACTCACCGCCCGAAGGCCCCTCAAGATGGCGCGAGCCCCCACGCGATCCACGTAATTGACCAACAGACCGTCGAAGGTGTCCACGTCGATGCGGCTCGCCAGGGGATGCCCGACCAGGGAGCCGCGGATCATTTCCATCCGCTCTTCCAGGGAAAACAGGGGATTCTTGGCGGGATTGCTGGCAACGGCAATGATCACGCGATCGAAGATTTTCAGCGCCCGCTCGAGAAGATCCAGATGTCCGTTGGTGATGGGATCGAAAGAACCCGGATAGACCGCCAGCTTGTCCATGCCCCCTCCTTGACGTCCTCCACGTTGTTTCCCAAAACTGTCCTGTCGACCCGAAAGGAAGGGAGGAACATAGCGCCTCGGCTTAAGAAAGTCAAAGACTAGACTTGTCGTCCAACGGGACCACGGTGAGGGTCAAGGATCGCGCCTTCGTGATGCGGACCCGATCTCCCGGGGAGATACGGGCGTCACTTTGCGCCTTCCATCGTTCCCCCTGGACCATGACCGTTCCCGCGCCGTTTTCCCATTCCAGCACACGCGCCGTCCTGCCCACAAGGGATTCAAGGCCCGTAAGGGCGGAGCGGCCGCGCATTTTCCATCGGAAAAGCACAGGCACAATCACGTGCTCGCACACTTCATAGGCCAAAACAGCGAAGACGATCCCCAAGAGGACCTGTTTCCCATCCATGGTCGGCGTCGGCTCTCGAAGCCTGGTTCGGAACGTGTTCAATCCAAGGCCTGATGCCCCAAGAACAGCAGGAGGAAAACGGCGGCGACAACCATGGGATTCGTGTGCACCCACCGGGCGGAAAGGAGCACGGGCTGGGGCAGCAGGCGAAATTTCATGGAAAACCCCATCAGGCCCACAAGAAAAAGAAGGAGCAGGGCCCATTCGGGAGCGTTCGTGGACCGGCACCACGAAAGCTTAAAGTGGATCAGGGCCGTCAGGATGGCCACGGAATTCAGAACGTAATGGGCGGGCATGAGATGCTTTTTAAACCACGCGTACCATTCGGCCGCCCTTTTCTTGGACTCACCCGCCGTTTTTTTCAGAACGACGCGGCGAAGGAAGACCGTTCCCGCCACAGGGACATTCCCCACGGCAAACAGCCACGCCGCGGCCTGCCCCGTCCCTTCGTTCCCGTGGTCTTCACGGCGCCCCTTGGAAGCATGCTCCTGGAGTTCACCCAGGATCCCGTGGCCCGAACTCTTGCGGTGGTCGGCGTGGGCCGCGGAAAAAGCGCCCACCGCAATGAAGCACACCGCCAAAGCCCACATCCCGGCCCGATACCTCATCGTCGCCTCCATTTTCATAATATTTCCGGAAAATCGGTTCCCCACGGGCCCCGATCCGGGTTCCATGGGTAAAACGTGGAAATCTACGCCTGGGATGGGGGAACGAAAAGAATGGGCAGGGTCACGTTTCGAGCGACGTGAAACGCCACGCTCCCCATGAGAATGCCGCCGAAAAACCCTCGTCCCTGCGTGCCCATGACCAGAATGGAATAGTCGCCGCGCCGGGCTAGTTGCACAATTTCCTGTTTCGGGGCGCCGCTGAGCAGTTCGATGGCGACCTCCGTCGCCCCCAAGTCCCTGAGCCTTTGCTCCAGGCGCTTGAGACGCTCCCTGTCGATGCGGTTGTATTCCTCCAGCGCGCTCTGGCTTTCCCCGAGAAGGCGTCCCTTGTCCTGCACATGGCACAAACTCACCCGACGCCCTCCCCTTTTCACGATTTCTTCAACATAGCCGAAGGCGCGCTCCGCCGTATCGGAAAAATCCGTCGGATACAGGACGTGCCTTAGGGGATTGCATTGGATCTCTTCGCAAACCGTCCGCCCTTCAGCCAGAGCCATTTTGAGATGGAGCAGGAGCACCGGAAGAGTGGACGACTGGAGAACGGCGTTGGCCGTCCCTCCGAGAAAGAGTTCGGCCCACAGGCTTCGTCCTTGGGATCCCAGCACGATCAGGGAACACTGGGCATCGACGGCCTGACGAAGGATTTCGATGTGAGGCAGCCCCAGGCACATCTTCGCTTCCACGCGCAAGCCCTGGTTTTCGAGGAGCTTTGCTTGCCTTTCGATACTGTCTCGCGACAGCTCCATGAGCTGGGGGCCGAGTGTCCCCACATCGCGAATGTTCAAGCAGTGAAGCAGCAGCGCCTCTTCCGCCCCCAACGCCTTCAATCCGCCTATGGTACAGACGACCCTTTCCGATGCCTGACTGAGATCGGTCGCGACAAGCAGTTTCCGGAACATGGTCCCTTCCTCCTTCTTCTGCGGGTCATGATAGATCGGGTGGTGGCTTCACCATGGGGTTCTTAAGCCCCGGCCCGTTTCCCTGCGGCGCGCACCGCGGCCAGGTGAACCCTGTCCCGGCCGACCAGGGGATCGTCCCCGATCCCCTGGGTGATCCATTCCAGGAGCGGGCGCGGGAATTCCTCCGAAAGCCTGTAGTAGACCCACCGGCCTTCTTTTCGGGCTTTGACCAGGCGCGCCTTCTTGAGCACGTCCATGTGCCGGGAAACCGTCCCTGTGGCGAGGCCGAGCATGTCCTTGATTTCGCACACGCACAGCTCTTCGCCGTGCTCAGGGGCCATGACGGCACGCAGGCGATTGGAGTCCGATAGGGCTTTAAGAACGGCGATGAGATCTTCCATCCTTCCGTGCTCCTCGTCATTTAGCTAATTGTCGAAATTAGAGCACGACCCTGACGCCTCGTCAACGGCAAAATCCCCGTGGGGCTCGGGACCGCGGGAGATGGCCCACACGGGACACGAGGCTCGCTGACACCTGCGGACGTGGAGGCATCGAGCTCTCAACACGCCGGAGCAGCCAGCCTCGAGGGTTCCAAGGGTGGGGCGAGGCCCGTCGGTGGGGGAGGCTGATCCCGCGAGGAGAGCCTTTGGAGGTGAGGAGCCGTGGGGGGGCGGCGCGGGGGCTCGGCGGTCACAAAGTCTCGGACGGCTCGCTCGGACGGCGGAAGAAGGTGACAGCGACGGTCCCGTATCGACGCCGATCCGCAATGTGCCAAGGCGGGCAAGGCTCAGGGACCGCGTCGTGTTCGTGGTGTTCGGCGATGACCAGGGCGCCCGCTGCGGCGACGGGTTCAAGGAGAGCAAGGGTCTTGCCCACCCATCCCTTGCCGTAGGGAGGATCCATGAAGATGAGGTCGAAGAGGCGGTTTTGGGAGGCGAGCCGGGAGACGGCGGCGGTTACGCTCAGGGCCAGGATCTCCCCTTCCGGGGGCCGGATCCCGCAGCGCTCCAGGTTGGTTCGAAGGACGGCCACCGAAGGCCGGTGAAAGTCCACGAACACGGCGCAGACCGCTCCCCGACTGAGGGCTTCCAGGCCCAGAGCCCCCGTTCCGGCGAACAGGTCCAGGACGCGGCTCCCCACGACCCTTTCCCCGAGGATGCTGAAGACGGCTTCGCGCACCCGGTCCGCCGTCGGGCGGACGGCTCCCGACTTGGGCGCGGCCAATGTCCTTCCGCGAAAGCGTCCGGCGATGATACGCACTTAGAATCCGGGCACGCGCAGCAGGCCTTCCCGCGCCAGGATCTCCGCGATCTGGACGGCGTTGGTGGCGGCGCCTTTTCGGATGTTGTCGGCCACGATCCATAAAACCAGCCCGTTTTCCACGGAAATGTCCTTTCGGATACGGCCGACAAAGGTTTCGTCCCGGCCCGCCGCATCCAGCGGCATGGGGTAGCGGCTCAGAGCCGGCTCGTCCACCACCGTCACCCCTTCGGCCTTCCGGAGCAGCTCCCGGGCGTCCTCCACGCTCAAAGGCCGATGCGTTTCCACAGCCACGGATTCGCTGTGGCCGTAATAGACCGGCACGCGCACCGTGGTGGCGCACACTTGGATGGTCGGGTCTTCGAAAATCTTACGGGTCTCGTTGACCATCTTCATTTCTTCTTCGGTGTAGCCCGTATCGAGAAATGCGCCGATATGGGGCAGGCAATTGAAGGCGATCTGGTGGGGATAGACGGCTCTGGGGACGGGCTGCGACTGGACGATGGCCTGCACCTGCGCTTCAAGTTCGAAGACGGCTTTCTGGCCGGTGCCGGAGACGGCCTGGAACGTCGTGACCACGATCCGTTTAATTTTCGCCGCATCCTGAATGGGTTTCAGGGCGACCACCATCTGGATGGTGGAGCAATTGGGGTTGGCGATGATCCCCTTGTGTTCGCGCACGGCATGGGGGTTGACTTCCGGAACGACAAGGGGAATGTCGGGATCCATCCGAAAGGCGCTGGAATTGTCCACCACCACGCACCCCGCTTGAGCGGCAAGGGGCGCGAAACGGCGGCTCACCGCAGCCCCCGCTGAAAACAGGGCGAGCTGCACCCCTTCGAAGGACCGCTCGGTGAGCTCTTCCACCGTGATGACCTTGCCGCGAAACGCCACCTTTTTCCCCACGGACCTGGCGGACGCCAAAGCCTTGAGGGAGGACACGGGAAAATTCCGTTCCTCCAACACCTTGATCATCATGGTTCCCACGGCGCCCGTGGCGCCCACCACTGCAACTCGATACCCCTCGCTCATGTTCTCTTCAGCTCCTCGATTCCAACCCATGTCGTTTTTTCACGTAGGCCATCAGCCCCCCGGAGCGCAGCAGCTCGATCATGAAAGGCGGCACGGGGGCCGCTCGATAGGATTTTCCGCGGGTGACGTTGGTGATTTGCCCTGTTTCCAGGCACACGGAAAAAGTGTCCCCTTCCTGCGCGTCCCGGACCGCTTCCGAGCACTCCAGGATGGGAAGTCCCATGTTGAAGGCATTTCGGTAGAAGATCCGAGCGAAATTCACGGCGATGACGCAGGCAACGCCGGCCGCCTTGATGGCGATGGGAGCGTGTTCCCGGGATGAGCCACAGCCGAAGTTCTTGCCCGCCAAGAGAATATCTCCGGCCCGGACCTTGGCTGGAAACTCGGGGTCCGCATCTTCCATGCAATGGCGGGCCAGTTCCTCGGGATCGGAAGTGTTCAGGTACCGCGCCGGAATGATGGCGTCGGTGTCCACATCATCGCCGAAAATCCAGACGCGCCCGGTCAAAGTTGTCGCGCCGCCGCATGCCCTTGAGGCCGAAGATCCCGTCATTCTCCCCCCTCACCCTGCCCTCTCCCCCCAAAGGGGGGAGAGGGGAATAAGCCCAAAATGGGCCTCCCGTTCTCGCCAAGGGAGATTTTCCTTTCTCCTTCCGTGAACGGGCTGTTGGCATTTCCTCGAAACCGGGTTCTCGTCCCTGCCCTGCCTTCAAAGCGACGCCCGCCCGAAACCCGGTTTTTGCTCTTTTCCCTAAAGTGATGTCCGCTCGAAACCGGGTTGTTGTCGTTGCCTTCAAGGCGGCGCCCGTTCGAAGCTTCCTCTAAAGCGATGCCCGCGGACGGGGATAAACTCCGCCCCCCACAATGTGTCATCCCATCCGCAGGAGTCCCATCGGTGCGAATTCCATCCGTAAGAGTTTTATACGGAGGAGTTCCATCCCTAAGAGTCCCGTCCGGGGGAGCGGGGTTGCCTGCGAGGGTCGCCGGCCGGGATACGCCCGGTTCCACCGTCAAAGACGGCCTGTGCAGGCTCTCGCGGCTCGGTCCCCTACCGGACTTCGTCCGGGTGGGCGATGCGTCCCAAAACGGCCGATGCGGCCGCCACGGCCGGCGAACTCAGATAGACCTCGCTGTCCGGATGGCCCATACGGCCCACAAAGTTTCGGTTCGTGGTGGCCACGGCCCTTTCCCCGGCGGCCAAAATGCCCATGTGACCGCCCAGGCACGGCCCGCACGTGGGAGTGCTCACCGCCGCTTCCGCATCGAGGAAGATCTGCAAGAGCCCCTCGTCCAGGGCTTGCCGATAGATCCTTTGGGTCGCCGGAATGACGAGGCAGCGCACGGACGAGTGGACCTTTCGGCCCTTGAGCACCGCCGCGGCTTCCCTGAGGTCTTCCAGCCGCCCGTTGGTGCAGCTGCCGATGACCACTTGGTCGATGGGGATGGCGGGAAGCTCCGTCACCGGTTTCACGTTTTCCGGAAGATGGGGCAGGGCCACCATGGGGTCCATGGCGGACACGTCCCATTCATGGATGACCTCGTAGCCGGCGTCCGCATCGGAAGCGAAAAACCTGTAGGGCCTTTGGGCTCGACCCTGCACGTATTGTTTCGTGATTTCGTCGGGAGCGATGAGCCCCACCTTGGCGCCCGCTTCAATGGCCATGTTGGCCATGGTCATGCGGTGGCTCATGGGCAGCTTTTCAATCACCGGGCCCGCGAATTCCATGGCCATGTACCGGGCGCCGTCCACGCCGATCTGCCCGATGGTGTAAAGGATGAGATCCTTGCCGCCCACCCAGGGTTTCAGGCGCCCGTGGTAGACGAACTTCATGCTCGCCGGGACTTTGAACCACGTGGTGCCCGTGATCATGGCCGCTGCCAGATCGGTGCTCCCCACCCCGGTGGCGAAGGCCCCCAGAGCGCCGTAGGTGCACGTGTGACTGTCGGCTCCAATGACCACATCGCCCGGCAGCACGAGGCCCAGTTCGGGAAGGAGGGCGTGTTCCACGCCCATGCGGCCCACTTCAAAGTAGTGCGGGATGCCGAATTCCCGCGCGAAGTCCCGGAGCATCTTCACCTGCATGGCGGAGGCGATGTCCTTGTTGGGCGTGAAGTGATCGGGGATCAGGGCCACTCTCTGAGGATCGAACACCTTTCGGGCGCCGGTTTCGCGGAAGGCCTTGATGGCGATGGGCGCCGTGATGTCGTTTCCGAAGCAAAAATCGACGCGCACCTCCAGCAGTTCGCCGGGTCGGACCTCTGGGCGGTCCGTGTGCGCGGCGAGAATCTTTTCCGCAAGAGTCATGGGCATGGAACGTTCCTTCCACTCGAGGTTCAGCCAGCCGAGGATCCGTTTTCCCGGGGGATTTCGTGAATGTTCTTTCCGTTTTCCGGCGTCTTGGGCCGCCTGACGGCCCGCACCACGTAGCGCACCGGCCCGGAAAGGACGTAAAGGGCGAAGATGATGAAGAGCATCACCGACGGCTTGGCCGCCACGACGGTGACCAGAAGCACCAGCACAAAGAGGACGGGAAGGGGCCGTCCCTTTACCACTTCCAGCTCTTTAAAGCTGTCAAAGGGAATGCTGCTCACCATGAGGAAACCCAAGACGTACGTCATGAGCAGGAAGACCACATGGACAGGGCTGAAATCGGGTCCTTTGATCTTCAAGAGAAACAGTACGGTGGTGGCCACCATGCAGGCTGCCCCGGGGATGGGCAATCCCGTGAAATACTTCTTGCTCCCCGTGCCCGTCTGCACGTTGAAACGGGCGAGCCTGAGGGCGCCGCAGGCGACGAACAGGAAGGCCGCAAGCCAGCCCAGCCGCCCGAAGGGCTTGAGGGCCCATAGGTACATGAGCAGTCCCGGGCCGACGCCGAAAGCGACCAGATCCGCCAGGGAATCGTATTCCACGCCGAACCGGCTCGTGGCCTTGGTGAGGCGGGCCACTTTGCCGTCCAGAATGTCGAACATGCAAGAGAAGAGCACGGCGATGGCGGCCTTGTCGTAATGGCCGTTGATGCTGCTCACGATGCCGTAAAAGCCGCTGAACAAATTGGCCGTGGTGAAAAGATTGGGGATCACGTAGGTCACCGGTCCGGTTTGGCCGTCCTCGGACCACCGTTTCTTTTTCCGCCTCTTGGAATAAAACCGGTTTACGGGATTCGACATAGGATCGTCTCCCCGGCAAAGACCTTCTGCCCCTTGCGGACCAGCACTTCGCCTGTTGAAGGAATATAGACGTCGAGGCGGGAACCGAATCGGATCATGCCGAAACGTTCCCCCCGCCGGAGGACATCCCCGACGGTGGGCCAAAAGACGATGCGGCGGGCGATGAGGCCCGCCACTTGGGTGATCACAACGGAGGCCCCGGATTCCGTCTCAAGGCGGATCCAATTCTGTTCGTTTTCCAGGCTCGCCTTGTCCTTATCCGCCGCGAGGAATCTTCCCTTTTGATAATACACATCCGAGATCCGCCCGTCCACAGGCGCCCGGTTCACGTGGACGTCGAAGACGTTCATGAAGATGCTGATCTTCCAGCACGGTTGCTGCGTGAACCGGGGTTCCAGCGTCCTTTCCACCACGATGATCCGGCCGTCGGCGGGAGAAACCACATCGCCGGGCCGGGCGTTGGACCATCGGACGGGATCTCGAAAGAAATGGACCATGAGGACGGTGGCGGCAGCCAGGGCGAGCGTGGGCACGGGCCAGCCGAGCAGGGCCGTCGTCACCGTGAGGAACACTCCCGTCAGCACATAAGGGAGCCCTTCCGAAATGAAGGGCACGTGGTTCCGAAGCCGCCGGAAATCGGGCGGCCTGGAAGCATCAGCATCAGGCATCACCTGCACATCCCCCTTTTACCCCCCTCACCCTGCCCTCTCCCCCCACAGGGGGGAGAGGGGAATCAAAGCCTCGACCCCACAGAGGGGAGAGGGGAATCAAACCATCTAGCCCCGGAGAAACCAGGCAGCAAACCCCTGGACCGCCGGGGGAAGCAGGGGCATCGAACCAACTACCCCAAGGGGAAACGGTCAACAAACCCCTGCTGGAGGCAGGGGCATCAAAGAAACTACCCCCAGGGGAGACAATGAACACCCCCCCAAGACGACAGCCCGTAGGTTGGGGTGAGCGAAGCGAACCCCAACCTACAGCGTGCCGCCCCCCCATACCCGTAGGTTGGGGTGAGCGAAGCGAACCCCAACGCCCCCCTCACCCTGCCCTCTCCCCCCACAGGGGGGAGAGGGGAACGAAATCCTCGATCCACAGGGGGGAGAGGGGAACCAAATCCTCGATCCCCAGGGGGAGATGGGAATCGAGTCCTCCACCCACAGGGGGGAGAGAAGAATCAAACCATCTAGCCCCTGACGAACCAGGCAGCAACCCCCTGGATCGCCGGAAGAGGCAGGGGCATCAAAGCGACCAGTCCCCAGCGAAGGCGGGCAGCAACCCCCGCCCCCGGGGGACATGGGCACCCCCTTTTTCGAGGCCCCTTGCCGTTGTCTTATATGCCCGCCCCCGGGGGACATGGGCACCCCCCCCGAACCCACACAGCCCCGTCACGGCCGGGACTCCGGGCCCGTCTTTTCTACGCAAATTCCTTGGCATCCAAAAACGGCATCATAGCGCGAAGGCGCTTGCCCACTTGTTCCACCAAATGGGCCCGCTCCCGCTGCCGAATCGCTCGAAACATGGGGGTTCCCGCCTGGTTTTCCAAGATCCATTCGCGGGCGAAAGCCCCCGTTTGGATTTCCTGGAGAATTCTTTTCATCTCCCGGCGGGTTTCTTCCGTGATGATGCGTTTTCCGCGCGTGTAGTCGCCGTATTCGGCGGTATCGCTGATGGAATAGCGCATGTAGGAAAGCCCGCCTTGGTAAATGAGGTCCACGATGAGCTTGAGTTCGTGCATGCATTCAAAGAAGGCGATTTCCGGCTGATAGCCCGCCTCCACCAGGGTTTCAAAACCCGCCTTGATGAGTTCGGACACCCCGCCGCACAGGACGGCCTGTTCCCCGAAGAGGTCCGTTTCCGTCTCTTCCTGGAACGTGGTCTCCATGACCCCGGCCCGCGTGGCGCCGATCCCTCGGGCGTAGGCGAGGGCCGTTTGGAGGGCTTGGCCGCTGGCGTCTTGGTGGACGGCCACCAAGGCCGGCACGCCGGCTCCCCGCACGTATTCGCTGCGCACCAGATGGCCCGGCCCCTTGGGCGCGACCATGACCACGTCCACGTCCTTGGGCGGCACAATTTGGCCGAAATGAATGTTGAACCCATGGGAGAAAAGAAGCGTCTTGCCTCGGGTCATGAACGGCGCCACGTCCTCCCGATACAGCCGGGCCTGGATGTGGTCAGGGACCAGCATCTGGACGACATCGGCTTTTTCCGCCGCTTCGCGGGCACTCACCGGCTGGAAGCCGTCCTCCACCGCCTTGTCGTAGTTTGGAGAGCCGGGCCTCTGGCCGACGATGACCTGGATGCCGCTATCGCGAAGATTTTGGGCCTGGGCGTGCCCCTGGCTGCCGTAGCCGATGACGGCCACCGTCTTTCCCTGAAGAAATTTTGCATCGGCATCCGCTTCGTAAAAAATCCGCATGGATTCTCCTCCTCATGAGAGATCAGTGTTTCTTGGCACGCGCCAGCGCCGCCTTGCCCGTGCGGGCCACTTCCACAATGCCGATCTGGCCCAAGAGTTCCAGGATCGCCTGGATCTTTCCGTCGTCTCCGGTCACCTCGATGGTGTAGAAATGCGGGCTTACATCCACCACCTTGGCCCGGAAGATGTCGACGATCCGAAGGACTTCGGCTCGGGTCTGCTGTTCGGCCCGCACCTTGATCAAGGCCATTTCCCGCTCCACGAATTCCGTGTCGCGAAAGTCAAAGACCTTGATGACATTGATGAGTTTATTGAGCTGTTTGACGATCTGTTCCAGGATGTGCTGGTCTCCCGTGGTGACCAGGGTGATGCGCGACAGACCGGGCTCGTTGGTTTCGGCCACCGTGAGGGATTCGATGTTGAACCCCCGGCCGCTGAAAAGCCCCGCCACGCGGGACAGCACCCCCGGCTGGTTTTCCACCAGCACGCCGATGGTATGTTTCGATCCGTTTGGTCTTGTCATGCTCATACGAGTAGCATCTCCGAAATTTCTTTGCCCGCCGGCACCATGGGATAAACGCCCTCTTCGGGATTGACCCAAAAATCCATCATCACGGGCCTTCGCGTGGAAAAGGCCTCGCGCAAGACCGGCTCCACTTCTTCGGGTTTCGTGGCCCGGAGCCCCACGGCGCCGTAGGCGTCGGCCAGTTTGACGAAATCCGGGGAGGCGTCCAAGCACGTGGCGCAGTAGTTCTTGTTGTAGAAAAGTTCCTGCCACTGGCGCACCATGCCCAGGAACCGGTTGTTCAAGATGGCGATTTTCACCGGCAGATCATGGCACACCGCCGTCATCATTTCCTGGATGTTCATCTGGATGCTGCCGTCCCCGGCCACGTCGATCACCAGCCGATCGGGAAAGGCGGCCTGAGCGCCGATGGCCGCCGGAAGGCCGTAACCCATGGTGCCCAAACCTCCCGAGGTGAGCAGCGTGCGGGGTTTGGTGAAATGGAAGTACTGGGCGGTCCACATCTGGTTTTGGCCCACTTCCGTCGTGATAATGGCGTCTTCACTGGCCAGTTCGAAAATTTTTTCCACCACGTACTGCGGCTTGATCCCGTCCCCTTCCTGCTTGTAGGCCAGCGGATAGGTTTCCCTCCACTGGCGGATCTGATCCAGCCATGGAAACCGCAGGTCGTCCAGGTTGTCGATGGGCTCCTTTTCCACAAGCTCATTGAGCCGCTGCAGGGCTTTTTTGCAATCCCCCACGATGGGGATGTCCACCACGACATTCTTGCTGATGCTCGTCGGATCCACATCGATGTGGATGATTTTGGCCTTGGGGGCAAATCCCGAGATCTTGCCCGTGACGCGGTCGTCGAACCGGGCCCCGATGGCAAAAAGGACGTCGCAGTTCTGGACGGCCATGTTGGCCCGAAACGTCCCGTGCATGCCGAGCATACCCAGCCACAGCGGGTGCAGGACCCGCTCGCCGGTTTCCTTCTTGATGACGGCGGGAAAGCCTCCCAAGCCCATGAGTGTCGTTGTCACAGGGGCCTTGAGCCTTTCCGCAAGGCGCACCAATTCCTTGTGAGCGCTGGAGATGATGACGCCGCCTCCGGCGTAGAGCACAGGCCGTTTGGCGGTTTTGAGGAGCTCCCAGGCGCGATGGATCTGTCCCTGGTGGGGTTCCACCGTGGGCCGGTACCCGCGCAGGTGCACCGTCTTGGGATAGCGAAATTCCGTGGACGATTGGATCACGTCCTTGGGCAGGTCCACGAGAACCGGACCCGGCCGTCCCGTTCGCGCGAGATAAAAGGCTTCCCGAATGACGCGGGCCAGGTCGTTGACGTCTTTTACCAGGTAGTTGTGCTTGGTGCAGGGCCGCGTGATCCCCACAATGTCCACTTCCTGGAAGGCGTCGTTGCCGATGAGCGGCGTGGGCACCTGGCCGGTAAAGACGACCATGGGCACCGAATCCATGTAGGCCGTGGCGATCCCCGTGACCGTGTTCGTGGCCCCGGGGCCGGAAGTCACCAAGCACACCCCGACTTTTCCCGTGGCCCGAGCATAGCCGTCGGCCATGTGCGCGGCCCCTTGTTCATGCCGCACCAGAATATGACGAATGGGATGGTTCGGCATCTCATGGTAGATGTCCAAAACCGCCCCGCCCGGAAAGCCGAAAATGACCTCCACACCTTCCTTTTTCAGGCATTCAAAAAAAATCTGGGCTCCTGTCAGTTTCATGGGCTTCCTCAAAAGACTTCCAAGGCTCCGGCCGCCTTGGGAGGGCGCCGGGTCCCCGCCGAGGGTTTGATGGTAGCTAACTCATTTTGTTTCTTCGCCTTTCCTTTCGGTGAAGGGTCACTTTAGAGAAATTGCCCCCGGGTGTCAACGACCGCGCATTGACAAAACGTCACCGGTGTAAGATTTTTAACTGCCCTGACGGCGCCAAAAGGATTCCTTGAAGGATACGGTCATGAAAGTGCAGCCTCATTGTTCGGTGACCCTGAGCTACACCTTGAAACCTGAGGATGACGACCCTTTTCCGTTTCCCACGGGGCCTTTTCGCATGGAATGCCTGGTGGGCCACGGCCGGCTTCTCCCGCCTCTGGAACAGGCCATCCTGAGCAAGGACGAAGGGGAGGAGGTGGAAGTGGTCTTGAAGCCGGGTGAGTTCGTGGAAGACGCCCCATGCGGGCGGATCGTCCCGGTGCCCGTGGAGGCCATTGCCGAGGGAGGGCCGCATCCCGAAGGATCCATCCGGCACGTGATGGATGAGGCGCGGCGTTTACAGCCCTTTCGCGTCATCAAACAGGACGGGGCCGTCGTGTGGGCGGATTTCAGCCATCCTTTTTCGGGGCGGTCCTTCCGTTTCCGGATCCGGGTGGAAAAAGTCCGTTGGGCCACGCTGGAAGAAATCAAAAACGCCGCGCACGGCGCTGCGCCCCATTGAGGCCTGGAAAGCATGTTCATGGAGTCGAAGAAGGATCGGAAATCTGTGGAGCAATCCCCCCTCAAGGACGCCCTCGGCGCCGTTGCCCGCTTCTTTTTCGAAATGGGCATGCTCAAGCGCACGGCCCGTTCGGGATTCCAGTTCTTGGGTTCCGGGAAAGAATCGGTCGCGGACCATTCCTTTCGCGTGGCCGTTATCGGCTACGCCCTCGCGCGGCTCACCGGCCATCCCGACCCCTACAGGGTCGTGTGCCTGTGCCTGTTCCACGACATGGCGGAAGCACGCACGGGGGACATGAACTACGTGAACAAGCAGTACGTGACGGTCCATGAGGCCAAGGCCGTGCGAGACCTCACCAGCCCCCTTCCCTTCGGGGACGAACTGCGCGCCTTCATGGAAGAATACCGCGAAGGGACGTCGGAAGCCGCCCGATTGGCCCACGATGCCGACCAGCTGGACCTCTTGCTGGAACTCAAGCAGCAGAAGGATTTGGGCAACGCCTACGCCACCGACTGGATCCGGTACGCCGTGGAACGCCTTCAGACCCCCGTTGGCCAGCGCACCGCCCGGGTCATCTTGGAAACGGATTCCGCCGCCTGGTGGTTCGACGGCCACGACGATTGGTGGGCCAAACCCCACCCCGACCCTGCGCCCGACCGGTAAATCCGTTGGGTTTGTCTGGAACCGCCCCCCTGCGAACCCAAGATCGCCCCAAAAAATGTCGGTTTAGATGAACGTCGCGCTCAGAGTGGACAAGCCGGAACTTTCATCGTTCGTTGTCTCGCAGGAGCCCGACCCGGGTTGGGGTTCGCTTCGCTCACCCCAACCTACGAGTTTATTCAAGGATGTAGGCCGGCGAATGTCGGTTCGGATGAGCGCAGCGAACCCCGACACCAAAGCTTCCCCCGTTCCCCCATGGGCCTTCATGGATGAGCCATGAGCCCATTGATCGCATCTCCTTTTCCCCGTGCCCGCCGGGCGTTCATGGGTTATGGGCAGTGGATCTGACCCGCGGCTCATTGGGGGGACGTCCATTGGACGTTCGGGGCTTTTTCGCAACGGTCGGCGCCGGAGGCGGTGTGTTGGTCGAGGAGGTTGTCCGAGAACACCCCTAAGCGTCACTCCCGCATTCCCGAACACCTTCAGATCCGCTTCGTCATCGCCCTTGGAAAGCCCGCGGAAACGGTGGTCCTGGAAGAGCTTCCTCCCAACGGCGACATCCGCTACTGGCGCGATGGCCTAGGCCGCCACCACGTGCCCAAGCGCTCCCTGACGGAGCTCATCGTGGATATGGCACAACATATTTGAGAGGGATATTATGCTACGCTCGGTACGAAGTCCATCCACCGGTCAGGCCTTGGAAGGGGGAAGCGCGTGGATGTGGTGGATCGCATTGCCGAGGCCGTGAGACCCCTGGCGGAAAGGACGCCGGAGGTGACGGCGGTTTACGTCTTCGGGTCCACGGCCACCGGCCGGGCCACGGATAAGAGCGATGTGGATCTGGCCGTTTTGCTCCATCCCGACCCGGGACCGGACTTCGACCTGCTGGGCTTCGGGGTGGAGGCGGAGAAGGTCCTGGGGAAATCCGTGGACGTGGTGGTGCTCAACCGCGCCGGAGAGCACCTGAAATACCTGGTTCGCCGGGACGGGATCCTCATCTACGATCGGGATCCCCAGGCGCGCGGGCGGTTCGATAGGTGGAGCCGAAAGGCCTACCAGGACTTTCTCCACTACCACCGGCGCTACGTCAAAAAGATGAAGGAGCAACTCCGCCGTGGTCGATGAAGTCCTGATCCAGCGCATGTGTTCGGACATCCGAACCAACGTGCAACTGCTCAAGGATGCGGTCGATATCACCTGGGACGTCTATTGCCGGGATCCCCGCTCCCGCAGGTTTGTGGAAAGAACGCTGCACATTCTTGTGGAGGCGTGCATCGATATCGCCCACCACATCATATCGGACGAGGGCTTCGAGGAACCGGGGTCGTGCAGCGAGGCGTTTCAAATTCTGGCCGACCACGGCGTTCTGCCGAGGGATGAGGTGGCCGTTTATGAGCGAATGGCCCGATTTCGGAACCTCATTGTCCATTACTACGAAGAGGTCGACGATGCGGTGGTCTATGGGGTTTTCCGGAACCACCTGGAAGACTTCGAGCGCTACGTCAAGCACGTCTTGAACTTCGTGGAAACTGCACGATCAAGCCGGCATCGGTGAAAACGGATAGGGGTAGGGACGGTGCATGGGTTTGCGCCGCTCCTCCGTCCGAACCGTGCGAGCGGATCTCCCGCACACGGCTCTCCGGTCGGGGGTTTTACCTCATGAGGACTGGAGGAGAGCCCGATGAGCCTCTTCAAGGCCGTAGAGCCCATGGTCCCGAAAGAAACGATTGGGCGGGCGATTGCGGTCCCAGCCCCGACTGATCCCCCGGCGCTTGCTCCGCTTGCGAAGGATGGATCGCAAGCGGCGGCGAACCCGCCGTCAATGGCTGGAAAGGTCCAGTGGAGCACCATGGAAATCCCGCCCTCATGGTAATGTCGATCGAGTGAAAGTAGACATTGGACGGCAAGGGGCTGATCACCGCCCCTCGAGGAGCCCCCGTTTCAGGACTCCCATGGGCCAGACCCTCCACGATGTCTTCCTTGAGGAAGGCCTCGACCAGGGCCAGAACCCCGCCATCTCCAATGGATGTGCGCACTTCGTCCATGAGCCGAGCATGAGGGATGCTGTCGAATCGGAAAGAATCGAGTTCTCAGACAGCCTCCTAGGGCGGGCGAGACGCCTCCGCTCCCGGGATTAAGTCGTTCTCGGACAAGCTTTTGGTATGGGTTGCAGGGGTCTGAAGGCGGCAGAGCTCCAAGGCGGGTTCGGTGGGGGGAGGAGGTGTGTTGGGGTTCGCTTCGCTCACCCCAACCTACATTTGTGGCAAAAGGTGGGAGGACATGTGTGGCGCTGTTGTTTTCTGAGGGAGCTTCAGGTCTTCTTCTTGGGTTTGCGGTCCAGAAGGGAAACCACCTTGGCGGGGGCCCCGCCGGAACCCTTGGGGGAGGGTGCCGCTTGGCCCTCGTTGGATTCCTCCTCTTCGCCGGGAGCCGCAACCTCCTCGGCCGGCGCTTCCACCTTGACCAGGCGCATGGGATGCCCGCCCATGGTGAATTCTTCGCCGTTGATGTAGGCTTCCCGCAAGATCCAGGTAACCGTAATCAGTGGAACCTGCAGGACGAGCATCTTGACCTGCAACCACTGCGGCTTGGGGTCCGGGGATATTTTTTCGATGCGAGCGAAAAATGCCGGCTTGCCTTCGATGTGCACCAAGACGAGATCGCCTTCTTTCGTCATCTGTCTTGTTCGCTCCTTTTGAGCCCCCATTGTCATCCCGACAGGTTCTTGTCCGCGTGCGCCTGATCGATTCGGTCCGCCAGGCAGCGGATCTTTTCACCTGCACGGAGCCCCTCCACCCATTCCAGGGGGAGGGCCTCAAAGCCGTGGTGCGCCCCCAGCACCATGCCGACGAGGAGGCCTCGGCCCGCCGAGTCCCCCCCGGCCATGACGTTTTGGATAAGGCCTTCGCGCAGGTCTTCGGCGTATCTGGCAATGAGATGCGCGACGGACGGAAAGGCCCCGTCCACCGCACAGCTTTGCCCGAAGTCCAAAATCGCGGCCTCCGTTTCCATGGATGCGCTCTCCAGGCCGTGGCGCACCCAGGACACCAGGGAATCCGGGAGGGGCATCTCGTGGAGCACCGATTGCAGGGCGTCCGCCGGATGCTTTCCCGAGAGAACTTCCAGGGTCACGCGGGAGAAATAAACCGCCGCTTCTATAACCATGGGGTCGTTGTGGGTCATGGCGGTCTGAGCCCGCGCGGCCGTGAGGCAGCCTTCGGGTTCGCCTCTGTAAGCGTAGAGGACGGGGGCTGCCCGTCCTGCGCCCGCGAGATCCGTGGAGGAAGAGCCCGAGGTCTCGGGGCCGTGGCCTTCGGCGAACCGCTGGAGCGTCGCCTTGGTGGCCTTGTCCACATAACCCCGGTAATCCGTGAAAAGCCGGCGCCATCGCGAGGCGAAATCCGAAAGGTGGAAGCGCCCGCCGTTTTCGGCCAAGGATTCCAGGAGGACGAGCATCTGATCGCCGTAATGGGTGAAATCTCCAGCCGCCTTGCCGGGATGGTAGGAATCCGGCGCCGGCGCAAGGTAATGGTCCACGCGTCCGAATCGTTTTCGGATCATCGCAGGATCATAAATCCAATGGGCCCCCAGGGCCAAAGCATCGGCGGCGAAAGCCGCCCAGAGCATTCCACGAGCCTTATCGTCCATGCCTCATCCTCTCCGGGAACTTTTTTCCCGATCCGTTCCGGCCTTTCATCCTCGAACCGATGCCTTTCCCCCCCGATTCAGGGGATCCATAAAACCATCAAAGCATTTCGAGAGGCTCCAGGTCAATGGCGAAGCCGTGACGGTGAAACCCTTCGGGGCGGACCAATTTCTCAGGCGCCGTGCATGCTCAGGATTTGGCGGCAGCACCGGTTGTGGTAGGTGACGTCCAAGCCGTAGCGGGACTGAAGGCCGTCGTCCATGAGAAAACGCGGTGTGGGCAGGTCTTGCACCACGCAGCCTTGGTGGAGCACCACGGTGCGGTCGGTGAGGGCCGAGACGAAGCAGATATCGTGGCTGATGAGAATGAGCGTCGTCGGTAAATCATCCAGGAGGCCCAGGAGGCGCTCTTCGTTTTCGGGATCCAGATTGGCCGTGGGTTCGTCCAGGATGAGCACCCGGGGTTCCATGGCGAGCACCGCCGCCAGGGACAGCCTCTTGCGTTCCCCGGCGCTCAGGTGATGAGGGACGCGTTCCGCCATGCCGTCCAAACCCACCCGTGACAAGGCTTCGTGG
Source organism: Desulfosoma sp. (assembly GCA_037481835.1). Classification (GTDB taxonomy): domain Bacteria; phylum Desulfobacterota; class Syntrophobacteria; order Syntrophobacterales; family DSM-9756; genus Desulfosoma. The sequence continues at coordinate 36,067 of JBBFKW010000010.1, forward strand.
ACTCGGCGGCTCAATTGCGGCTCCCTGAACCCCAGGTGTTTCAAGCCGAAGGCCACCTCGTCGAAGCAGCTGGCACAAACCATCTGGTCCATGGAATCCTGGAAAACAATCCCCACGGAACGCCAAAGCTCCTTGCGCATCCGCCCACGGACGGCTTCCCCCCCGAATCGATAAACACCGCGCCCTGTTCGAATGCCCACCAGCACCGAGGCCAAGGTGGATTTGCCCGCGCCGTTTTCCCCGAGCAGTGCGATGCGTTCCCCGTCTTCCATGTGCAAAGAAACCCTTCGAAGGCCCCATGTCCCGTCGGGATAGCGATAGGAATAGTCTTCCAAGGCGATGAGAGGAGACCGGGTTCGTTGCCGGATCCGATGGGACACCGGGTTTGCCTCCGGGCGCGCAGGGGGTTGGGCCCCATGGTCCGATGGGATCGACTCCGTCCTCTGGAGGCGGGATTTTTCCCGAGGGATTTTGGAAACCGCTTCGGGGTCGGAATGGCCGTGGGAGGCGGCGCCGTGGGGTCCCGAGCAGCAGTGGAAGCGAAAGGTGAAATCCAGCCCATGTTCTCTCAGGGACGGCCGATGGGCGATGAGCGCTTGGAAGTCCGTGTCGTGGTGCACGGCGCCGCGGTGCAGCACCACGGCCCTATGGCACAGGCCATAGAGGAACATGAGGTCGTGGCTGATGCACAGGAGCGTCCCGGAAAACCGGTCCAAAACGTCCAGGAGTCTTTCCGCGTTTCTGGAATCCAGGTTGGCCGTGGGCTCATCGAGAATGAGAACGGACGGGCGGCGTGCGAGGATGGCGGCCAAAGCGGCCCGTTTCCGCTGGCCGTAACTCAGATGGTGGGGGGCCTTGGCTCCATGGGCGCCAAGGCCCACGAGGTCCAGCATCTCGGAGACGATGGCCGAGGCCTCCTCCGGGGAAGCCCCGTCGTTCAGCGGCCCGAAGACCACATCGTCCACAACGCGGTTGCAAAACAGGTGATCGTCCGGATCCTGAAAAAGAATGCCTACCTGTTTTCGAAGACCGCTCAGGGCTTCCTTGCCGATTGGGCGGCCGTCGAAAATCACCCGCCCGCGGGAGGGGCTGATCAGGCCGCAGAGGACCTTGGCCAAGGTGGTCTTGCCGGATCCGTTTTGGCCGACGAGCGCGATCTTTTCCCCGTGAGCAATGCTCAAAGAGACGCCGCGCAGGGCTTCCTTGCCGTCGGGGTACGTGTAGGACACATCATCGAGATGAAAGAGGACGGCTTGCGAAGGACTTCTCGCGGCAATCGGCGTCGCCTGCCAATGCATGAAAGACCTCTCTTAAAAGATGAAAAGCCGCTCCGAAACGGCCCCCTGCCACCGATCGAGGGCGAACAGGGCAAGGGCCGTCCCCACCCACAGGGAGGCCCAGACCCAATCCCGACGTGATGCGCAAAACCGCACGGTGGAGGGAAAGACCCCCGCATAACCCCGGCACAACATGGCTTCATAGACCCTCTGGGTCCTCTCCATGCTGCGCACGAAGAGCATCCCCAGGAAACAGCCCAGGTGCCCCAGAGTATCCCAGCCGCTTCGGCTGCGAAAGCCCCGCACCGTCATCCCCACCCACATGCGGTGCATCTCATGGCGAAACACGAACACGTACCGATACATGAGCAGGATCATCTGGCACATGACAACGGGGACCCCGAGCCTTTGCACGGCGGCCATGGTCACCGAAAAGGGGGCCGTTTTCAGCAAGGGTTCCATGAGCACGGCGACGATGACGGCTTTGGCGCAAATGCGGGCGGCCAGGACGCCCCCCCGGGCATTGAACTGCACAAACGGGACGCCTTCAAGGACGATCCGCCGGTCCCCTTCATGGAAGGGAACGGTCAAGGGCATGATGAGAAGAAGCATCAGGAGAAAGCCGCTCATGGCCGAAAGGCGCCGCGCCGCTGCTCTCAAGGGCGTTCCGGCGACGGCGAGGGATCCTGCGGCGACGGCCAAGCCCAGGCCCAGCCCGAACCCATGGTTCAAGGACACGACGATGAAGGAAAAAAAGACGAGGGAGAGGATTTTGAACCGTGGGTCCCAGCGATGAAAAAAGGAGGAGCCGGAGCCGACGACATCCAGTTCCGGCACGGAAGCGTCGGCATCCGATGCGCCCGGATCCTCGGCGTCTGCGTTGCCATCTTTTTCGGAGCCGCCCAAAAACCAGGCCGATGCCACCGCCGCCGCCGCGCCCAAGGCCAGGGCCGCGGCCCACCAGGGGACCACGGTCACGTTCACGCGCTGGGCCTCCTCACCGGGTTCCGGAGCAATTCGGGCTTCACCTTCTGGAGAAAGGAGACCACGAAGGCCGAAATCACCCCTTCGAGGACGAGCACCGGCGCGTGGGCGGCCACGGCGATCTTGGCAACCCCGAAAAAGTCTTCTCCGCCCGTGGCCAAGAGCCCGGCAAGGATCAAGGCGGCGAGCGCCACGGCCGCCGCCGAGGCCGAAGCGGCCGCCACGACCGTCCCGGTGGCGCTGTGAGCGCCCATGCGGCGAAACAGCCAGGCGGCAAACCATGCCGGCAGGCCCATCATGAGGCCGTTGGCGCCAAGGGCCGTGAGGCCCCCGAACTGGAAGAGGAAGGCTTGGAGGACCAGCCCCAGAAAGATGGAGAGAAAGGCGCTCCAGCCCGTAAGGATTCCCACGAGCCCCGGAAGAAGCAGGTGCACGCTCGTGGGCCCCAGGGGCACGTGAATGAGGGAAGCGACAAAAAAGGCGGAGGTCATGACGGCGATCTTGGGGAGGTCTTCCCCGTCCGTTTTCTTGATGCTGAGGGCAAGACAGAGGCCCGAGGCCGCAAAGGATCCCACGGCCACCGCCGTGGGCAACACCCCGTCGGAAAGATGCATGATGCGAAACCCTTCCTCGTTGGGTTAGGAGCCCGTATGCTGCCGGTGCCGATTGCGTGCGTGCAGGTAGAAGGCTATGCCGAAAACACCCAAAATGTAGCCGATCCCCCCCACGATGTCTTTCAAGTCCGGCTCGTTCAGGGCGACCTTCAGGGCGGCAATTTCCCTTTTGACGGCGCGCAACTCCTGAGCCATTTCCCGCTGCTGGGCCTGGATCGCTTCGAGGATCCGAACCGCCTCGCCGGTCCCTTTTTCCGCGTCCGCGCCGCCGGCCGAGGCTACGGCTTCATGGGCTTTGGGCGGCGCCGTCCCAGGCTCCGCCGCCAACACCGGCCCCCCTGCAAGGCCGGCGCACATCAAGAACATGGCGAGCACAAGGCGAACCTTCATGGCGGAGCCCCTCACAGATCGCTCTTTTTCAGCGTGGCCACAGCCCGGTGTCCCATGGAAGCATTCACTTCGATGGTCAAATCCGTTTTCTCGGAAGGCGCGGGAAATTGGGCGCGCCCTTCCTTGTCGGTGGTTCCCTCGAAGATTTTGGCCCCCTTCGGGTCGGTGACGCTCACCGTCCCCTGGACCACCGGAGAACCATCGGGAAAATAGCTTTCCACGAAAACGGTCCCCCCTTCCGCATAAGCGAAGACGTTCACCTTATGGGCCCAGGCCCCAACGGAAGGAAAACACGCCACAAAGACCCCCAAGACAACCGCCGAGACAGCCTTCCAAAAGAAAATTCCAGACTTTGTAGCCATCATCGCCCCTTCTCCTTCGTCCAGGAAACAAAAGGCCGAACGTCTCCTCTAGACGTCGGCCTTCGTGACCGCCCTACCCAGGGTTGGCTTTCAGCCCGAAAATGCGCGCTTCAGCGCCCATTCATGACAACCGCACCATAATCCCCTCGGCGAGCGCCGTCAAGCCGGTTCAAAACCATCCAGCGGCTCCAGGCGATCGGATATTTTTGATCCAGACCCCTGGATCCCCTGCCCCTCAACGTCCGCCTTTAATGCCCATCGCGGCCCGTTGCGGAAAAAATCGCGGCACGCCCCTTAGCGCTCAGACCCAGGATTCACCCCTTCCCACCGTAGCCGTGGTCAGCCCCAAACCGGCCCAACCGGCCTCCCCCCTTCTCAGCGCAGAAGTCAAGCCGGTCCAGGAAGCGCCCATCTATGCCCGGGCCAATGGGTACCTCAAGCGCCGGTATGTGGACATGGGCGATGCGGTCCATGAAGGGCAACTTCTGGCGGAAATCGATGCGCCCGAATTGCTCCAGGAACTGCAGCGGGCTCGAGCCCAGCTCGCCCAGGCTGAGGCCGCTTTGGAACTGGCCCGAGTCACCGCGCAGCGTTGGGCCGAGCTCGTAAAAACCGCCAGCGTCAGCGAGCAGGAAAACGCGGAAAAACAAGCGGACCACCGGTTGAAGAAAGCCAATGCGGCGGCGGCCCGAGCAGAAGTGCAGCGCCTGGAGCAGATGGTGTCCTACACTCGGATCACTGCCCCCTTCCCCGGGGTCATCGCGAGCCGAAATGTGGATGTGGGGGATTTGATCGTCGCCGGGGCCGCCAAGGCCCTCTTCCGGCTCGCCCAAACCCAACGCTTGACTGTTTCCGTCCAGGTGCCCCAGCACATGGCTCGGGACATCCGGGTCGGGCAGGAGGCTGAAATGACTGTTGCGGAACTCCGCGGCCGGACCTTCCATCCTCGCGTGGTGCGTACGGCGGGCGTCATCGCCGCGGATTCCCGCACGTTCTTGGTGGAACTGGAACTGGACAATCCCGGCGGTGAGGTGCTGGCCGGGAGCTACGCCCAGGTTTTGTTCAAGGAAGCGGGCGCGCCGCCCGCCTTGACCCTTCCGACCCGGGCAGTGCTTTTTCGACCTGAAGGAGCCCGAGTTGCCGTTTTCGGAGAGCTGGGCGTTGTGGAGCTTCGCGCCGTGACCCTGGGCCGGGACTTCGGCCAAACGATGGAGATTTTGAGCGGCCTCAACGCCACGGACCGGGTCGTCGCCAATCCTCCCGATTTCCTGGAAGCCGGCGTCAAGGTGCGTGCAGCCACGGCGGACGATAAGGAGAAAAGCCGATGAAGAGTCTTGTGGAGGGCGGCGAACGGTCGCGGGCGAAACGGTTTTTGGGGATTTTCTGGGCGGGGCTGAGCGCCGTGATCCTCATGGGCGGCTGCACCGTGGGACCCAACTATCGACGACCCGAAGCCACGGCGGTCCCCCAGGCTTACAGCAGAATCCCAGAGGGGTGGAAGATGGCCGAGCCCCAAGCGCATCTGCCCAAAGGGCGGTGGTGGGAAATTTTTGGAGATTCCGAGCTGAACCGGCTGGAAAACCAAGCCCAGGCCGCCAATCAGAACCTCAAAGCCGCCTACGCCCGTTTCGCCCAAGCGCGCGCCGTCGCGGACGCGGCCCGATCCGGCCTGTTCCCCCGCCTGGGGGCTTCCTTTCAGGCCCTGGAACAGCACGACTCGGAAAACCGCCCCGTCGGCGGAAAGCGGGGGCAAACCTACGATGTTTTCACTGTGCCCTTTGATCTGAGCTACGAAGTGGACTTATGGGGGCGGGTTCGCCGCTCCGCGGAATCCGCCTCCGCCCAGGCGGAAGCCTTCGCTGATGACGCCGAAGCCGTCAAATTGTCCATCCAGGCGGAAGCGGCCGCCGACTACTTCACGATCCGGACGCTGGACGCCGACAGGGCTCTGCTTCTTTCCACGATCGACGTGTACCAAAAGTCATTGGAACTGGTCCGCAACCGCCGCTCGGGCGGCGTAGCCTCCGACTTGGACGTCGCCCAGGCGGAAACCGTTTTGAAAACCGCAAGGGCCCAGGTTTCAGACAACGCCCTGCAAAGGGCCAAGTTCGAAACGGCCTTGGCCGTACTCCTGGGACAAAACCCGTCCCTTTTCCACCTGGTCGAGGCGCCCTTGGATCTGGGGCCTCCCGTCGCCCCCGACCCGGGACTGCCCAGTGCCCTTCTGGAACGCCGTCCCGACATCGCCGCTTCGGAACGGCGCATGGCCGCCGCCAACGCCCAGATCGGCACGGCCACGGCCGCTTTTTTCCCCACGATCAAATTGGGCCTAACCACCGGGTTCTGGAGCGGGGCTTTGGGGTCCGATAGGGACCTGAGCACCTTATTCGAAAAATCCAGTCAGTTTTGGATCGTCAATCCCGCCCTGATCCTTCCCGTCATTCAAGGAGGCCAGCTGAGCGCCAACCTCCGGCAGGCCAAGGCGGCCTATGAAGAAGCCGTGGCTCGGTATCGGCAGACGGTCCTGGCGGCTTTTGCGGAGGTGGAAAGCAGCCTGGCGGCGGTGCACCACTTGGCCCGGCAATATGACGACCTGCGGGACGCCCTGGTGTCGGCCCGCACGCAGCTGGATGTGGCCCATCATCGGTATGTGGCCGGCCTGGTGACGTATCTGCAGGTGGCGACGGCCCAAAACACGTCTTTGGGAATCGAGCGCTCCGCCTTGCGCCTGCGAGGCCAGCAGCTGGTGGCCACGGTGGGATTGATCAAGGCGTTGGGCGCAGGGTGGGAGTCCCCTTCGTCCGTTCCCCCGAAGCAAAACGACGGACAATTTCAGCCACAGGACCCGAACGATCACTGAGCACCCGGACGCCGCGCCTTTCCAGCAGGACCCGAGCCCGTTCCTCGATGGCTCCGCACACGAAGACTTGCACGCCCAGGGCCAACACCTTTTCCAGCTTCTGCTGCACGGGCTGTTCCGCCACGTCGAGAGGCATGCGAAGGCGCACACGGCCCTTGTGGAAGACGCACAGGAGGATTTCCCGCGCCGTGGCGAAATGGGGCGCGATATCGGACCCGAAGCTGGGGATGGCCACCTTGAGGAAACCCTGTTGGGAGGGTGTCGTCGTCTCGGGCATGGAGCCCTCCGGTTATGAGATGCCGTAGCGCTTCATCTTGCGCCACAGCGTCGCTCGGCTGATGCCCAGTTCACGAGCCGCTTCCACGCGATTGCCGTGGACCTTGCGCAGCACCCAGCGGATGGTGCGTTCTTCGGACGAGGCCAAAAGGGAGGCCTCGGGCCGTTCCCGGCGCCGGCTTCGCACTTTGCCCACCACATCCATGGGCAAATGCTTCACTTCAATGACAGGGCCGGAACACAGGACGCACGCATGTTCGATGATGTTTTCCAGTTCGCGCACGTTCCCGGGAAAGTCATAGTTCATCAGCAGACTCAAGGCCGGTTCGGAAATCTCGCGGATGTTTTTCCCGCACACGGCATTGTATTTTTTCAGCATGTGGCGGGCCAGCAAAGGGATGTCTTCCCGGCGCTCCGCCAGCGTGGGCAGCCGGATGCCGATGACATTCAGCCGGTAGAAGAGGTCGCCTCGAAAGGCGCCTTCCTCAACCTTGCGCTCTAGGTCCACGTTGCTGGCCGCCACAATGCGCACATCGGCGGACACGGGTTCCGTCGCGCCCAATGGGACGAAAACCCGTTCTTCCAAGAATCGCAGGAGCTTCACCTGGAGCGCGCCGGACATGCACCCCACTTCGTCGAGAAAGAGCGTGCCGCCGGCTGCGGTCTGCAACCGCCCCGGCTTGTCTTTCTTGGCATCCGTAAAGGCCCCCTTGCGATAGCCGAAAAGCTCGGATTCCAACAGAGGGTCCGGGATGGCCCCGCAGTTGAGCTTCACGAAGGGACCGTCGCGGCGGGGGCTGAGCTGGTGGATGATGCGGGCGAGCATACTCTTGCCCGTGCCGCTTTCCCCCTGGATCAAGACCGTGCTGGGGCTTTCGGCCACCACCGGAAGAAGCTCGAGAATTTCCTGCATGAGCGGGTTCTTGCTGACGACCTCGCCGAAGTGGTAGGAATCGTGGAGGACCTTGCGCAAGTCCTCCTCCACGCTGCAATCCCGCACCACTTCCACCGCCGCCACGACCCGCCCCTGCGCATCCTTAATGGGGGAGACCGAAACGCACACGGGTACTTCCCGGTGATCCCGGGTGACGATCCGCGCCGGTCGATCCCGAACCCCCTCCCCGCTCTGAAAGACGACGTCCAAAGGGCATTGGGTCTGGCACAGGTTGGAACGCAAGATGTCATAACAGGTTCGGCCCAGGGCCTCGTCCACACGAAAACCCGTGAGGCGTTCCGCCGCATGATTAAAGAACCCTTCAATGCGCCGATCCCGACCCACCACGAAGACTCCGTCACCGATACTGTTCATGATCAAACAGCAGGTGTGCCCGTTTTCCGTCACGCCGCAGAGGGACGGGGCCCCTGCGGGCAAGCCCTCTTCATCCCGTCCGTTCATGACATGCCGCCTTCTTTGCTTGGGATGTTCGAAGACGTTCCGCTCCTTCAGGCGCCGTCCCGGGCGAGAAGGGCGGCCCCCAAGGCACCGATGATCTGCGGCTCCGGGGCCGTGGCAATGCGCCCTCCCAAGCGGCGTTCCAAGGCCTTGACGACCCCGGCGTTCTTGGCCACCCCCCCGGTCATGGCCACCACGGGCCGACGCCCGACCTTTTTCAGCAAGGCCGCGGTCCTTTCCGCCACACTCTCGCAAATGCCCCGGCAGATGGCCTCCACCGGGTGCCCTTCCGCAATGTGGGACACCACCTCGCTTTCCGCAAAGACGGAACAGACCGAACTGATGGGCACGGCTCGAGACGCCCCGGCGCCCAAATCACTCAAATCCTCGATGTCCATCTCCAGGGCTCGAGCCATGAGTTCCAGGAACCGGCCGGTTCCCGCGGCGCACTTGTCGTTCATGAGGAAGTTTTCCACCTCGCCCTTGTCGTTGACCGCAATGGCCTTGGTGTCCTGTCCCCCGATATCGATGATGGTGCGCACGTCGGGAAACAGATGCCACATGCCCCGCGCATGGCACGTGATCTCGGTTATCTGCTCGTCGGCGAAATCCACCACTTTGCGGCCGTAACCCGTCGCCACGCACCGGCGCACGGACCCGTAGCGTCGGCTCACCTCATGGAGGAACCCCTCAAGGGATGCCGCCGCCCGGCGGGCGCTGGCGCCGGTGGCGTTCATGACATGGGCCACCATGCGCCCCTGCGAGTCCACCACAACGGCCTTGGCCGTCATGGAGCCGATGTCGATCCCGGCAAAAAGCCCGTCGGACGATAGGCTCGTTTTCCGAACCTTTCCCGAACGCCTCTTCAAGAGTTCCACGAAACCCTCCAATCGCGTCCGCGTCGGCCCTTCCGCATAACTGCGGCTGTCGATGCAATCCCCGTCAAGATCCAGGAACGGAACGCCGAACCGTTCCAGGAGTTCCGCCACAGCCCGGACGCCGCCCTGGCCCTGACGGCATCCCCAATGGGAAAAATGGACCACCCCGTCGGGCCTGGCCGAGCGCACCATGCATTCCACCATGCGCAGCCGCCTGTCCACGGGCCCCAGCCCGGGATTCTGGAGCATCTTGACCGCCAGGCTCTCGTAAGGACGCTGCGGGTCCAAGGGATCCCAGAAGACGTGGGTGAGCTCATCCAACACGGGCCACAGGTTGAGCGTCCGTTCCATGAAGGGGACAAAATTCCCCTTGAAGTAGGGAAAGGTCAAGAGCCACACAAGTCGGAACCCGACACGGCCGGTATTCCCCTGGAGCGACGCCCGATGGATCTCTTCAGCAAGGTATTCCAAGAGCCGCGGCAGCTGCGGCAGACCGAGCATGAGTTGCGCCTGGATCAAGGCCGTGCTCACGTCCTTTCCGCACACGCCGGCCGGCGCCGCCGCTCGCAACTGGTTCAGCCGAACCATGACGTCCCGGGCGGCGTTGCTGAAGCCGAAAACGCGTTCCCAGTCGTCCCGGCCGAGCTTTTTTCCGCTCAACGCCGACAAAACCGCGTCCGCACCCTCGATCTGCCGTTCCAGATAGACTCGGGCCTCGGGGGTATCCTCCTGGGGAACATCCAGGACGATGAAAGGAACCCCCAGACGCGCCGCCACTTCTTCCAAGGCCTTGCACTGGGTGTCGCACAGATGGGTCGTGGCCGCCACCGCGTCCAACGAGGGCAGGTACCCTTTCAAGAAGGCGGCCATGGCGGCCCGGTGAAAAGTGCAGCTTTCCACGGGGAAGCCTTCCCCGTCCACGACGCCGAGGGCGTTTTTTTCAAGCCCCGTGGAAGCCAAGGCCGACGCCACGAACTCACCGAACATGGGCGTCATGCCGTGGGCGTGAAGCATTTCCACGGGAAAGAAAAAGCCCGCCAGCACCGTAGGTTTCTTTTTCGAATACAACGCGGCCAGAAGACGCAGGGTTTCATAGTGCAGGGCATCGAGAGCGGAACTCCCGGTGATAGCCCTCAGTTTTTCCACGGTGAGCAAACCTCTGGCCGCCAGCGGCATCAAGAAACGCTCAGCGTCCCGCATGAGTTTCCTTCCCCGCCCCCGTTGCCGGATCTCCTCGCGCATGGATCATTTCCACAAAGGCCTGCACCCGGGTTTCCATCTGCCCCCATGAAGCCGCCGATCCGTCCCGTTCCACATGCAAAAACGGGATGTTTTCCTGCTCCATCACGGCGCTCAGGCGCGGGAGGCGCCATCGCACCATGTCGCAAAACTTCAGAGTCGGAAAAACGACCCCGTCCGCCTGGGTTCTTCGGACCACGGCCCGGATGTGCTCAACAAAACCCATGGCCTCAACGCGCCGGGCACAGGGCGCGCGGTTTAGATACCGGCGTGCCACGGCCCGCAGCGGATCCCCGGTTTCCGAGGTGAGCGTATCGAAATGGCGTGTGCCGGTGCACAGCGTATCGGCCACGACCCGGGTCCCGCACGATTCCACGAGTCGAACGAGCATGGGCGCATCCGCCGCGCATCCCCCCAGGACAAGGCGGGGCGGCGTCCCGGATTCGTCCCAGGATTCGTCTTCGCGATTTTCCTCGGAGGCGCACAGCGCGGCGCTTTCGGCAAGAAAACGCTTCTTGTCATCCACGAAAGCCTTGACCAGCCAGTGCGCGTAGTCGGTCCCGGAAATCCGCGGTTTCGGCAAGGATCGCACCGCGTCCAGCGCCCGCACCCTGCGGCGCGTTTCGTTCAGGATCGCCACCCCATGGCGAAGATCGGCCTCCGTCATGGGCCGCCCTGAAAGTCCCTCCAGGTACGCCGCCAGCCTTCTCAGAACGTCCACCCAGTAGCTTTCCGCCGCCGGCCCGGTGGCGAAGGGAAAATCGAGCCGATACACGGGCGGCGCCTTGACGTGACGCTCCCACACGTCCGCAAGGCGCCTCATGGCATCACAGGAGTTCACCACCACGACGGCCGCCATGTGCCGGAAGGCGCCCGTGAGGGCGGCTTGGAGCACCCCGTGGACATAGGCGCAAAAGGTGGTGGGCAACACCGCTTCGGATTCTTCCCCTCGCGCTTCAAAACCATAGAGGCGCTGCGGGAGAAAGCCGGCTGCAAGGAGAAGCTCTTCCGGCGTCGCCGAGCAGAGCCACCCCACCACAGGAGCGGTTCGAGAATCATGGGATTGGAAGACGTGACCGTGCCACAAATGGTTTTTCATTGGCTATTTACGAAGCGTCCCTCTGATCCGATCCATGCAGTTCGACCCACGCCGCCACCACTCTGCGATAGGTTTCCGAAACGTTGTCATCGTCAGTCAAAATCCCTGCCAGTCGCAGCTGAGAGGCCGCCTCATCGAACACCATGGGCCGTGCCCTCCTGCCAGCCCCCTTTCTCGGCGCTTAAGGTTCGCAATCCCCGCAGGTAGGCCACATACGCCTTTCGGAGGAAAGGCCCAAAGCGCTTGGAAAGGGGGCGCTTCCCGTGTCGCGTATAATCTTTCAAAGCCCGGAGGATCGCCCCATCGCTCCAGCCGAGCCGCAGCCCCCTCAGCACCCGGTCCACCAGTTCGTACGGCCCGAGGAAATGTTCGTCGCGAACCCCGCCGAAACCCGGCGACGGGCTTTGCTCGATGATGTCCCGGGGCAGCCTGAGAAAACGGGCGAGACGCCGCACTTCTCCCTTGTCCAGATCCGCCAGTGGAGCCCAGTGACCGAAACGGGCGTCGTCGACGCCGCCTTCCACGAAATAGCCCAGTTCCCGTTCCGTTCGGTTGGCGCAGTTGACAATGGCCGCCCCCCGTCTGGCCGCGATGGTTTCCAGCACCGCCTTTCGCACCCGGTGGGCCGTGAGGAGCCGCTCGTAATGCCGCCGCATCCACGAAGAGTTCGGGGACCCCTTCACCCGAAGGACCAAGGCCCAGAGCACAGGCTTGGGGGCCAGTCGAGCAAGGAGCTGCAGCCCGAACTGCGTCGTCCAATAGGGAGGGAGCCTCAGAGGCTTTTCCCGATCGGCCGCCTCGGCCGTGATATCCACGGTGATGAGTTCCGCCCCGAGTCCCTCATAAAAACGCGGATGATAGTGTTCGCCCCGCACGCGCCCATCGATCATTTGCACCGCCAGAGTCGGAACTCCACAGGCCGTGCACAGGGCCGCGCACGTTGCGCTGTCCACTCCGCCGCTTGCCCCCAAGGCCACGGCCCCAAAAGGTCCCCGGAAAACCCCCTCGCGGATCTTCCGGCACCAGCAAGCCACAAAAGCCGCTTCCCACAGCCGCCCGCCCGCCTCGACGGCCGGCCCCTCCCCCCACACCGCCTCATCCCGCCTCATAAAGCCTGACCTCGCGCTCCCACACCGGGTCCAGAAGCTCCTCCAGGCGACGGTCGTAATCCATGAAACACCTCATGTAATCCGCATCCTCGGCGGCCCGGCCCGCTTCCGCGTTGATGGGCCGAGCGGCGCTCGCCTCGATGATGGCATGGGCCACAGCGTGATGATCCCGGATGGGGCACGGCAGAAACAGATTGCGCACCCGTTCGGGAGGCTGATTGTAGCCGTATTGCGCCTGCCAGCACCGAATGCCCAGGAACAGCGGAGACTTCAAGGCATCCGACAGGCTCCGGCCCTTGGCGTAGAGGTCATAGACATTGTCCGTATGGTACGGGAAGAAGACGCACGGGGCGATGTTTCCGTGCCAATCCACATGAAGGTAGCCGCCGGCACGGCCCGCCGCGATGCACCCCAAAGAAAGCACCCCACCGTTCCAGAAGTCCACATAAAAGTAACCTCTTTTTTCAAGGATTTGAAGCTCCCGTTCCAGCATCCACAGCCTCTGCTCGGGAGTCACCAGCAGGTCGAAGGAAGCATCACGGCCGATGGGCATGTACTGAAAGATCCAGCCGTACGCAGCCCCTTGCTCTTCAAAGTAGAAGTCGAGAAACCGGTCCGAAAGGATCCGTTCGGCATTGTGACGGGTGGCCGTCACGGAAATCCCGAACGGAACCCCCGCTTGCCGCAGACACTTCATGGCGTGCAGGATCCTTCGATGGGTCCCCGAACCGCGCCGGGCGTCCGTGTCTTCTTCGAATCCCTCCACGGAAATGGCGGGCGTCAGATTGGCCGCCTCGGCCATGCGCTGCGCCAAGGCTTCGCCGATGAGGGTCCCGTTGGTGAACACCAGAAAATAGTTGTCGGCGTTCTCGGCGATCATATCGAGGAGATCCCAGCCGGCGCTGCGGTAGAGAAAGGGTTCGCCTCCAGAAATGACCGTAAAATGCGATCCCCATGCGTCCGTCTTCTCCCGAAGGAGGCGTCGGAAGACGGCGGCGTCCAAAGAGGCCGCCTGGTGCGAACGGTCCCCGGCGTAACAGCCCAGGCAGCGCAGGTTGCAGTTTTCGGTGGGGCTCACCACGATGAAACTCGGCGGGTCAAACCCGTAAACGGCGGCGAAGGCCCGGATCTTTTCCGTGTCGGCCAAAACGAATTTGTCCACGAAGGTGTCCGCCAGGCTCTTGAGCGGCCCGTCGCCGATAAAGCCGCGTTGGGCGCCGCGGGCCCCGGCGTAAAGAAGGTTTTTCATGGCCTGGAAGCGCAACCGCTGCACCTGGCGGGGCCGGCACTCGGGGTTTTCCACAACGAGGTAATCGTAAAGGGCTTTTTCCAGTTGCTTCAGGGTGGGGTTGCGCAGCAGATTGTTCTTGAGCCCGAAGGCCAAGAGGCTTCTCTTGAGCTTCTCTCGAAAACTTCCTTTGGAAGCCGTCTTCATGGCAGTTCCTCCTTTCTCGTTTCAGAGGCCCTGAGGGCGTGCCCACGGCGGGACGGGAAAACCCGCGCCCATGCTTCATTCTGAAACTGTTTCATCGTAAGCGTTTCACATGTGAAACAGATCGTGCCTCTTCCCTTTCAAACGCCGGGGCGTCGGGGACCTTGGCGGCTGGAGGCTCTCTCTTTTCCGATGGGAATCGGGACGCCCCTTAAGGGAAAAACGGTTGCATCTTCCCGGCGGGGGCTCTATAAGGAATGCAAGTGAATGGGCGCTGCCACGGCCGTTTCCGCGAGGGTCCGACTCTATGACGGGAAACGAAAATCTTCCCCCGCCTTCCATGCTCTCCGCTTTTTACGCCGCCGTTCCCGACGCGGTGATGTTTGTCGACCCCCAAGGAAGCATCGTCCATGCCAACCCCGCGGCATGCCGCCTCGTGGGCTACGCCCTGGAAGACCTGCAGCGTTCCCAGGTGGATTTGCTGTTTCGCCCTCAGGATGTGTCACGGCTCCTTGGGGAAGCCCCCAAACATGACAAGGGCTCGGGCGGCTGCGGCGAATACCGCCTCAGGCGCTCCGACGGGACCGTGCTGTGGGTGGAGGTGCTCGCCTTCGCCTTTCCGCCCGAGTATCAGGGCCTGATGGGCTGGGTGGTCAAGGACATCACGGCCCGCAAAGAAGTGGAAGCGGATATCGCCACCCGGACAAAGCTGGAAGCCGTTTCCACCTTGGCCGGCGGCATCGCCCACGACTGGAACAACATCTTGTCCATCATCCTGGGAAACCTGGACCTGGCCCAAACCCGGTGCCCCCCTGAAGATCCCATGGCGGCCATGTTGCAAAGCGCCCACCGGGCGGCCATGGAAGCCCGGGAGCTGGTCTTCAAGTTTTTGTGTTTCGCCCGAAGCGCCGTACAGGAAGTGACCACCGTCCATGCCGGTTCTCTCGCGGAAGAGGCCTGCCGGGCGACCTTGTCCGGAAAACCCGTCACCGGCCAGGTGGCCTTCGAAAACGGGGTTTGGAGCCTCAAAGGAGACCCCCAACTGTTGCGGACCGTTTTGGTCAACATCCTGGAAAACGCCCGAACCGCCAGCCCCGTAGGCGGCCGCATCCAGGTGAGGCTCCAAAACGTCCAGATCGGCCCCCAGGATGCCTTGTGTCGCTATGTCAAACCCGGATCCTATGTTCGTTTCGACATCCAAGACGAAGGCCCCGGCATCCCGGCGGACATTCTGGAACGCGTCTTCGATCCCTATTTTTCCACCAAGCCGCGCGGCACCCAAAAGGGCATGGGCATGGGGCTTTCGGTGGCCTGGGGCATCGTGCAGAGCCATGGCGGCCACATCGCCATCGCTTCTCCGGAACAGGGGGGCACGACGGTCACGGTCTACCTCCCGGCGGTTTCTGAATCCCGGTCACTGAAGGCGGCTCTCGCCGAAATGGAAGGGCCGCTTCGCGCCAAGATCCTGGTCATGGACGACGAGCCCATGCTGCGCCAGCTGGCCGAAGCCGTCATGGAGCATCTGGGATACGAGTGCGAGACGGCGCGCCACGGCAAGGAAGCCGTGGCCAAGTACAAGGAGGCCATGGACAAGGGAGAACCCTTCGACATGGTGATCCTGGACCTCACGGTCAAAGGCGGCATGGGGGGCATCCCCACCATGGCCCAGCTCCTCACCATTGATCCCCACGTCAAGGCCGTGATTTACACGGGCTATTCGGCGGATCCCATTCTCGAAAATTATCGCCTTTACGGTTTTCAGGGAGCTCTTCCCAAGCCTTACGCCATCAAGGATATGGCGGACATGATCCGGCGCGTGGTTGGAAAAAGGGAACACTAAAAAAAGCGGGGCCTGGGGGGCTCCGGCAGGCGGCGTGTTCCCGACGGCCCCACATGGCCCCAGCCCGTGTGGGAACGATCGCTGTAGACCGCTTCAGACGGTGCGGCGTCCCATTTCCTGCGCGATGTCTTGAATCGCCCCTTGGATCTTGCTCAGGGCCCCCAGCCTTTCCTTGGCCCTTTCTAGATACGGCAAGGCGTCCGGGTTTTTGTGTCGTCCCAGGGCCTGGGCCGTCCAGTTGACGACGTAAGGGTTTTCGTGCTCGCTCATGCGGGCGAGGATCCCAAAGCTCTGCTCCGTCGGGACGGCACCGAGCACCATGATAAGACCTATTTTCAGTTCATCGAAGGCCGTATTTTCAAAAAGTGCCTTTTCAATGACCGGCACAGCCGCCTCGCCCATCTCTTCCAGGTATTTCAGGCACATCTGGGAAAAATAGGGAAAGCGGAACATGGACAGTTCCGCGAGGAGCCGCGCCGTCTCCGGGTGCCCGGAAGCGTTGAGGAGTTCCGGGACAAAGAGGCTCGCCCACGAAAAGTTGTAGCACAGGGGCAGAAGATACGGGACCGCCGCCGGTCCTTCCCCGAGGATTTCGTGCAACACGGGCGCCAGAGCCTTTCGGCGCGCCTCGATGCCTTCCTGGTCTTTTTGAGGGAACCGCTTGCGATCGTTGGCCGCTTTGAGTTTGGCGGCACGGCGCGCCGCCGGGGACGTGGCGTCTGAGGGAAATTCCTTGGCGTAGGTTCGGGCGCGCTGAGCGATCCAAAACTTCTCCAACCACGTGCTCGGCGAATAGAAATGGACCAGCTGGGTCCGTTCCAGCCCTTCCCGTTTGTGGTAGCCGTTTTCCTGGAAGAAATCCTTTTCTTCCACCGCCACCTGGTAACGGGTGCGGGCTCGGTAAAAAGCGGCGTCGTAGTCTCCCTGGCCCAGGCACGCGGACACCACGATATCGTGCAGCCGGTCGTCTTCCGGAAATTTTTCCAAGAGCGTTTCGGCACGCGTGCGGGCCTTGGCGTAGGCCTCTTCCATCAGGGCCTGGAATCCCTTGTTGACTTCCTCCTGCAACTTTTCCCTCTGGTGCATGCGTTCCTCGAGCTTTTGCAGCTCGTCTTTGGGCAGGGCCTTACGGGCTTCTTCGTGGTGGGCCATGCAGCACTTCTTGTATTTTTTTCCCGACCCACACGGGCAGGGATCGTTTCGGCCCACTTTGCGCACGATCAGCTCATCGGCCAAGGCCATTTGGCGGCGGGACATCTTGTAGTCCTCGATGAGCTTGTCCAGATCCTGTTCCCGTAGGCCGTAACGGGCGCAGACCGTTTCCCGGCTCACGCCTTGAAAAACGTCATAGACGGGCTGCCACGGGTTAGGCGGCGGGGTCAGGGGTTTTTGGGGCGCGGATGAGGGCGTATGGGTCATACAAAGGGTCCTTTCACGAAACGACGGTCAACGGAAAATTCCTTCGGGGCCGAAAGCACGGCATCTCTATCATCCTGAAACGGTTCTGTCAAAATCGGCCTGGGCGGTATAGAGGTTCACGAGGCGCGCGGCAAGTTCTTCGGGCGACGCGGTGTCGGCGTCCAATACAACGCGCGCCGACGCTTCATACCATGGGCTCCTTCGAGCAAGCACTTCGGCCGCTTCGGCGACGACATCCCCCCCGGTCAAGGACGGCCTCGAGGGGGCGGTTTTTTCGTCGGAGGCCAGGCGCCGGCACAGGATTTCCGGGGCGCAGCGGACCCACGCGGTGAAAAAGGATTGCTGGAGCACCCTTCGGTTTTCTTCCCGTTCCACGACGCCGCCTCCCGTGGCCACGACGATTTTGTCGTCTCGGGACAGGTCGGCCAACAGGCGGGCTTCCCTGTCACGGAAGCTTTCCCAGCCGAACCGGTCGACCCACGCCGCGATGGAAAGCCCCAAGGACGCCGAAAGGACCTCGTCCATGTCCACGAAGCGCCATCCCAAGGCACGGGCGACGAGCGGCCCGAGGGTGCTTTTCCCCGAAGCGCGAAACCCGATCACGGCGATTCGTCTTGGCACAGGCACAATCCGCTCCTGCGAATAGAAATTCCTCTCCCCGGCCTCATACGATGTTTTTCGGGCTTAGACAAGCTTTCCCGGAGGCTTCGTCGTCCACAAAACATTAGGCGGACCGGGCGGCGCCGGGGTAATCTCGGACGGCGGAAAAAAGGCATGCGACGGATGAAGGAAAGGAGCCCGCTTATGATGAAAAAAGTTTTGGTCCTCCACGGGGTCAATCTCAACATGTTCGGCCGGCGCGACGCCCGCCACTATGGGACCTGGACGCTGGCGGACATCGACCGGGAACTGGCCGCCCTGGGTCGGGATTTGGGCGTTTACGTCGAAACCTTCCAAACCAATAGGGAAGGCGACATGGTGGAACGCATCCACAGGGCGCTGGACGACGGCACGCAGGCCGTCGTCATCAATGCGGGAGCCTGGACCCATTACAGCTACGCCCTGAGAGACGCCCTGGAAATGCTTCCCCTGCCGGTGGTGGAAGTCCACATGTCCCATATTGACGCCCGCGACGCGTTTCGGCGCCGCTCGGTCTTGGCCCCCGTGGTCGCCGGCCGGATCTCGGGCTTCGGCATCCACAGCTACCTTCTAGGCCTTCGGGCGGCCGTCGCCCTCATGGACGCCGCCACCCCGCCCACGGCCCAAAAACCCGCCGAAGATTCACACTGACTCCTTCGGGCCGAAAGAGGGTCGCACGAACCAACAACGCCTTAAGCATTGGTATTGACATCTTCACACCCAGCACAAAGGCTAAAATCCGTGAGCGAAAAGGGCAATGGGGCGGCTTTCCGGTTTGTGATGGTTTTGGGGGTGGTGAGCCTCTTGGCGGACATGACCTACGAGGCGGCTCGGAGCATCACCGGGCCGTACCTTGGGATCCTCGGCGCAAGCGCTTCCGTCGTGGGGGTGGTGGCCGGCATGGGGGAACTCATCGGCTACGGCATGCGCCTCGTCTCCGGCATCGTGAGCGACCGCACGCAGCGCTACTGGGCCGTCACCATGACGGGCTACGCCGTGAATCTTCTCGCCGTTCCGGCCTTGGCCTTGGCGGGCCGGTGGGAAGTCGCCGCAGTGCTCATCATGGCCGAACGTCTCGGAAAAGCCATCCGCACACCGGCTCGAGACGCCCTGCTTTCTCATGCCGCCCACAGTGTGGGTCGGGGATGGGCATTCGGCCTTCACGAAGCCATGGATCAAATCGGCGCCATGACGGGCCCGATGATCGTCGCCGCCGTCCTCGCCTGGAAGGGTCGTTACGAATACGGGTTTGCCGTGCTCGCCGTTCCTGCGGTGTTGGCGTTGGGGGCTCTGGCTTTGGCACGCTCTTTTTACCCTGTGCCCCGAGACCTCGAGCCTTCCTTCCCCATGGGCAACGCACGCGGCCTTCAGGGAACGTTCCGGCTCTACCTTGCGGCCGTGGCCTTCGTCGCCCTGGGGTTTGCGGACTATCCCCTGGCGGCCCTCCACATGAAGACCGCGGGCGTCCTTCCCGACACGTGGATCCCTCTGATCTACGCCGGCGCCATGGGCGTGGACGCTGTGGCCGCCCTCGTTTTCGGGAGGCTTTATGACAAGAAAGGGTTTTCCGTCCTTCCGGCCATGATCGCAGTGTCTGCGTGGAGCGCTCCCCTGGTCTTCTTGGCCGGCCGGGGGGCGCTCGTTGTGGGCATGGTTTTGTGGGGCGTGGGCATGGGCGCTCAGGAATCCATCATTCGCGCGGTGGTCGCGGACATTGTGCCACGTAACCGGCGGGCCACAGGATATGGGATATTCAATACGGGCTTCGGGATCGCCTGGTTTGCCGGCAGCGCCCTCATGGGATTCCTCTACGACCGATCTTTACTCGCTCTGGCCGTCTTTTCCACGGCGTCCCAGTTGGGGGCCCTGCCCCTCCTCATGGCGGTTGGAAAGCGCCTTCGTTCCCCTGCGCCTTGACGAGGACTCTTCTGTTCGGCTAGGAAAGGTTCCGAAGAAAACAACGGAAAAAGCCTCCTTTCCGACCCTGGCCTCGCTTAAGGACCGCGCGTGCGACGGGACGCCCTTTCCCCCGATAATCCCCTACTGCGGCCCCTGCCCTCCTGGGGGGCGTCTGTTCTGTGCGCTTTGCATCAAACCTGTCGTTTCCGCGTTCTCGGCCATCCCCACCTTCAGGCGGTCCTGGACGGGCCGCGCCCCGGCCTCTTGGCCATTTGGCATTTCGCCTTTCCATCGGTAATCTCTTATTTCCGGCATCTCAACGCTGTGATCATGGTCAGCCGGTCCCGGGACGGGGAGTGGGCTGCTCGGCTGGTGCACGCCTTAGGCTTTCAAACCGTTCGAGGATCGTCCCATCGAGGGGGGGCCGAGGCCTTGCGGGCCATGTTTCGCCTCGTCCGAAAAGGCTACCCGGCGGGGCTCGTCGCCGACGGATCCCAGGGGCCCGCACTGGTCGCTCAGAAAGGCATCGTGTGGCTCGCCGCGGCCGCTCAATTGCCCCTGGTCCCGCTCAGCCTGGCCGCCGACCGCGCGTGGCGCCTGCCCAGCTGGGACCGAACCCTTATTCCCAAGCCCTTTTCCCGAATCATCTTCGCCGCCGGAGAGCCGATTCATGTGCCTCGCCCGTGCGCCGAAGACGATTTGGAACTTCATCGCGGCGTTCTGGAAACCCGCCTGAACGCGTTGACGGAGCTCGCCCGGAAAAGCCTGGCACAGCCCGCATCGGCGCATGGCTGGATCCGGGGCGGAGGATGGGTGGAAACTTTTCGAGGCGCCAAAACCAGGTGAGGCCGACCTCAGGGAGAAAGGAGACCCCATGATTCGAAGCGCCGTCGTCGGCATCGGCAGTTATGTTCCCCCCAAAGTCGTCACCAACGACGATCTCTCCCGGCTGATGACCACAAGCGACGAATGGATCCAGACCCGAACGGGCATCCGAGAACGCCGCTTCGCCGAAGAAGGGGTGAAATGCTCGGACCTGGCTCTGGAAGCCTGCCGGAAAGCCCTTTCGGATGCAGGCATGACGGCCGAGGACCTGGACTTTCTCATCTTCGCCACCCTCAGCCCCGACCATCATTTTCCCGGAACCGGCTGCTACCTCCAACCCAAGCTGGGCACGGGACCCATTGGATGCCTGGACGTGCGCAACCAATGCACAGGCTTCCTCTATTCGCTCACGGTTGCCGACGCCTTGATCCGTGCCGGCGTTTACAGGAACATCCTCGTGGTCGGTGCCGAAGTGCACAGCAGCGCTCTGGATTTTTCCGACCGGGGCCGTGACGTGGCCGTCTTGTTCGGGGACGGAGCCGCCGCCGTGGTTTTGAGCCCTTCGGCCGATCCCGATCGCGGCGTGCTCTACACAGAACTCCACGCCGACGGCCGGTTCGCCAGGGCCCTGTGTCTGGACATCTGGGATATTTCGAGAAAGCCTTACCTTACGCCGGAGACGGCGGCAACCCAGGACATCTGGCCCCAAATGGACGGCAAGACGGTGTTCAAACACGCCGTCACCCGGTTGAGTGAGGCGATCCAGCACACGCTGGCCGTGAATGGGGTTTCGGCCGAGGACATTAAATACGTCATTCCCCATCAGGCCAACATGCGCATCAACCAGATGGTGGCTCAGAAGTTGGGGTTTCCCGAAGAAAAATTTCTCCACAACATGCAGCGCTACGGCAACACCACGGCAGCCAGCATCCCTTTGTTGCTGGACGAGGCGCACCGCACCGGCATGATCCAAAAAGGGGACCTTGTGCTCCTGGCGGCCTTCGGGTCGGGATTTACGTGGGGCACGGCCTTGATGCGATGGTAAGGCGGGGGTGTCGGGGAGAGCGAAGCGAACCCCGACCAACATTTAAAAAAAGCCTGGCGCGGAAATCCGAGCGTGCCTGGGGCGTTGGGGTTCGCTGCGCTCACCCCAACCTACGCGTGGCCGCATGGGGCTGCGTCAGGCGGGAGCCTCTTCGGGACATGGAGCGGGATCCCCTCCGATACCCAGGAACTCCTTGAGGCTTGAAACCACGTGGCGCAGCCGGCGGGGTTCGATCCAGACCCCCACGGCGGCAATGACCGAGTGGCGCCGGTACGGGTCCACTTCGAACTGCCACGGCCGGACGGCCCCTTCAATCCCTTTGCTCTTGAGGAAGATTTCAAAGTCGCGAACCTTCCGGCACAGTTTTTCGTACTCATCCCGGCCGTAGACCACACCGTCGAATTCCCCGAAGGAGCACCGGCCGAAGGCGATGATGTATCCCGGTTCCGCGCCGGGGTTCCCGCCCGCCTTCTCCCGCATGATGCGCAATTCGGGATAGGGGGCGAAAACCGGGTCCACATGATAAAGGTCCACGAAGTCCCCTTCGGGCACGGCGCTTTGCAAGGTCATGGGGCAGCCGTGCTTGGTCTGATCGAGAAAAGTTCTGAGATACCGGCACACCACGTCGAAGTCTTCATCGGGCACGGCCAACCCGATGCTCACGATGCGGGCGTGCCCTTGGCCCAAAGGCGGCTCCCCCTGGATGATGCGCAGGCGCTCCGTGAGCCGTGGGTTGATCTGCTTGAGGTAAGATAGGAAATTGCGGGCGAGGATTTCCTTTTCCGCGTATTTCATGAGCCCAGGATTGATTTGGATACTGTCCAAATCCTGATCGTATTCGAAGTTGCTGGCAAAGATAAGGTAATAATAATGGGGCACGCGCATGAGGTGAAACCCCTCGGCTTCGAACTCTTTGACCACGCTCATGGTGCGGTTCTTGATAAAAATATCCCGGATGACGTCGCTTTCGCCTTCCCCCCGTTCTTTGGCTTTTTCCACCATGATTTCGTGAACCCAGTGGGTGCGCCATGTGGTGCATAGCATGAGGGCCCTGAGGATTTTCAGCACCTCTTCGCCCAGGCGATGGCCGCGGTAGACCAAGGGCGGTCCCAGGTCGAACTGGTCCACGTTGACGTCTTTCAAAGCCAGGGTGCGTTCCCGGTCCTTTTCGGGGATGTAGATGAGGTACGTGGCGAAGGCGTGCATGAGTTCCTTTTCGGACACGGTCCGGTCCCCTTCCTTGAGGCGCGTTTCCAACCTCTGGTAATGGGCGAGTTCCAGTTCCATCTGGTAATGGACGTCCAGCAAGGTTTCGTAGTCCAGCTCATGGTAGCCGGCCCGATCGAACTGGTCCCGAAGGTATTCCCAATCCACATAGAGTTTCTTGCGGATTTTACGATCCACCAGAAAATCCTGGGATTGCGTGAACCCCACAATGCCCCGTTCCCCATCCACGAACACTTCGCGGCCCATGAAGGCGGCCAGGGTGCATTCCGGGTTGAGTTCAATGCGGTCCTCGTCCACGAGCACCAAGGGTCGGCCGTGGACGTCCGTCACGTTGATGAGGTAGGGTTTGCTGTAGGCCACGGCCGAGACGGCCTCATGGCCCGTGACGTTGCCGTCGCAGCGGATGATCCCGCGCACGTTGGGGTGATTGACCGCTAGATCCGTTTCTCCGTAGGGCCTCTTGCGCAGCATGATCACGGCGCGGCCCTGGCGAGCCAGCTCCAGGGCCTCTTCCGTTCCGAACACCAAGACGCCGCGGTCCGCCGTGTCCGTGATGGGCTCCCCCACGGCAAGGACCTCATAGTCGCAAAAACCCTCTCTGAGCATCTTTTCCGGCTGTTCCAGGGCCGTGTTGATGATGAGGGAGGCCATCTGGATGGTGGTTTTCCCTTCATCCACAAGATCCCACATGGCCCGGGCCGTCGCGGAAAAGGTCATTCGCAGCGGGCGGCGTTGGAGGATGTAGAGCTTTCGGTCCTCCACGGTAAATTCCACGTCGAGGGGCCTTTTGGCCCGCGCTTCCAGCCGGTCCCGAACGGTCATGAGCAGTTCGAAGATGTCGGGAAAGCGCACTTCCAGGTCCTTGGTGTGCAGGAGTTCCTTTCGCAGCTTCCCCGAGACGATCTTGTCGCATTGCACCTTGGGTGCCCATTCGATAACGGGCGCAGCCGCGCCGGTTCTCGGATTTCGCGTAAACAGGACCCCGCCCAAACACCCGTGCTCGTCCCGGTTGCCGAAAACCATGGTCTGGACAATGACCGCCGTCCCCATATCGTCCGGGACTTTGGGACTGCGGCTCAGCCGGGCCTCCACCGCCGTTTCCGCCATCCACGAATGGAACACGCTTTCAATGGCCGCCCGCAGTTGTTTGAGAGGGTCCGATTCCATGCGAGCCGGACTCCCTTCGGGCGCGGCGCGGAGGAGCACCTTTTTGTAGGCATCGATCAGGGGAAAGAGTTCATCCACGGGAACGGAGCCTTCGTCCCCCACATGAAACTTCTGCAGGACTTCGTAGAAATGCTCATAAGGAATCCCCAGCACCACTTCGCCGTACATGCGAATGGCTTCCAGGTAAGTCCCCAAAAGGAACCCCTCGTCTTCGCCCGCCTCGATCAAGGCGGTCACGATTTCGTCGTTCAAGCCCACGTTGAGGATCGTGCTGATGGCTCCGGGAAGGGACACGGGCGCGCCGCCCCTCACAGCGACAATCAGGGGCATGCGGCCGCCGGTATCGCCATAGCGGCGCCCCACGCGCCGTTCCAGATCGGCAAGAGCCACGGTGACGGCGGCGAACAAGCCCTCGGGAAGCGAGCCGCCGTTGTCGCGGAAGGCTTTCCAGGCGTCGGTGGTCAAAATGAAGCCGTCCGGGACAGAGATCCGATGTTCCATGCCGGGAAAATCGGACCTCAAATTCTGGAAATCCTCCACCAACTTGGCCCCCTTGGCTCCCAGCTTGTCGATTTGGGAAGGGTCCGCCTTTTCGAAGGAAATCACCATGGCATCGTAGGGCATGGACGGCTCCTCACGGCTGCGGGTGCACGGAATCAAAGCCGGCGCCGCATATGGGAAAAGCGGGATTGGTCTTCATTTGATGCCATAGCTGTGCTACAAAAAAAAGGAATGTGAATTTTTTCGATTATGCGCGCGCTCACAAGCCGGAATCATGAAACGGGAAGACGTCCATCGCATCCTCTATACCCTGCGCTTCTACCATGTGACGCTGTCCTTGGAAATCGACCGAGACCGTTGCATCCGCTGCGACTTATGCTCTCTGGCCTGCCCTCGCCAGGCCTTGCGCATCGATGCGGATGAGCGCGGCCTGGAGATCCACCTGGACCATGAGCGATGCGTCTTTTGCGAAGTCTGTGCATACGTCTGCCCTGTTGCCGCCATTGCTTTGCAATACGAAGACCATTCCAAGGAAATCTTGCGTCGATCGGGCGGCCTTCCGCCCATTCCGGAAAAACTCCGGGTGGACGTGGAGCGCTGCCCCCACCGGTGCGAACTCCTGGAATTCGAGCAAGACCACTGGTGCCGGCAGCAGCGCCGCCTCGTGGAGAACCGCGAAACCGAATGTCCCAAGTATTGTTTCCGCTGCGTGCAGAACTGCCCTCGCGGGGTCTACCGGGAAACCCCCGAGGGGACCTCGCCCGATCCCGCGCCCTGTCTTCGGTGCGAGCACTGCCAGGAAACGTGCCCTTACGGGTCCATCCGGGTGAGCCCCCTTTTTCGAGGCCGAGTGGTCCTGGATCCCGACCGATGCCCCAGCGACTGCGCTCTATGCATGGAGGTCTGTCCCGTTAAGGTGATCGAGCGGCGCGACGGCCGGGTCACCCTCATTCGGGATTCCTGCGCCTTGTGCGGCGCCTGCGCCAGCGTATGCGATCAAGACGCCGTGCGAGTCGTCCGGGAGGCGGTGCTTGTGCCCGAAGCCGACACGTGCGCCCTGTGGGATCGCATCCGGGAGGCCCTGACGGAAGGCCTGGGCCGTGACGGACCCGTTGTGACGGCGGCCCCCGAACCGTCGTCTTCCCGGGGTGTGCAGGCAGGGCATCAGCCATGAGCGGCATCGGGGTCTATATTTGCCATTGCGGCCAAAACATCGCCGGGGTCATCGATGTAGAGGCCTTGCGCCGGCAGGTGGCCCGGTGCAGTGACGCGGCGGTCGTCAAAACCAACGTGTTTTGCTGTTCCGAGCCGGGCCAGAAGGAGATTCAGGCGGACATCGCGGAGCACCGCCTGGAACGGATCCTTGTTGCGGCGTGTTCCCCCCGGCTTCACGAAGTGACCTTTCGGCGCACCATATCCCAAGCCGGCCTCAATCCCTATCTGCTGGAGATGGCCAACATCCGGGAACAGTGTTCCTGGGTCCATCATGGGATGGAGGCTCAGGACAAGGCCCTTGATCTCATCCTCATGGGGTTGGCGCGCCTGGCCCGGCTGGTGCCGCTCCAAGACCGCGTCGTTCCCGTAACCCGCCGGGCTTTGGTCGTCGGAGGCGGCGTAGGCGGCTTGAGCGCGGCTCTGGAACTGGCCGATTGCGGGGTCCCCGTCGTCTTGGTGGAAAAGAGCGCCCGTCTCGGCGGGCAGGCTCTGCGATGGAACATTGCCGTTCCCGAAGTGGATCCCCTGTCGTGTTTCGTGCGGCCTTTGATCACACGGGCGCACCTTCACCCCCGCATTCACGTCCTGGAAGGGGCCACGCTGGAAGACGTGCAGGGTTACGTGGGCCGTTTTTCGGCATCCATTCACACCCCGGCGGGTCCGTGCACGGAAGAGGCCGGCGCCCTGGTGGTGGCCACCGGCTTTGAACCGTACACGCCGGAGCTTTCCCGGTATCCCTTCGCCGCCCTGCCCCAGGTCATGACGTCGGTCCAATTGGAAGAGATCTTCGCAAAAGACGGCCGAAACCGGCACGGCATTCCTTCGGCCTTGGAAGGAGTCCGCACCGTCGCCTTCCTCCAGTGCGTCGGCTCACGTCTCGACGACGAATACCCCCATTGTTCGCGCATCTGCTGCGCCGTCACATTGAAGCAGGCTCTGGCCCTTCGGGCTCTCGGCATGGAGGTTCGGGTTTTTCATCGGGATATCCGCCTTTATGACAAAAACCACGAAGAAGCACTCTACGGGCGAGCGCGCCGCGAGGGCGTTCAATTCCACAGGGGAGTGCTCAACGCCGTGGAACCCGATGCCGCAGGCGGGTTGATCCTTCATTGGCATGAGGAATTTCTCCAGGAAGACTTCCGCTTTCCGGTGGACCGGCTGATCTGCGCCGTGGGGCTCCGCCCCCGCTCTGATGCCGAATCCCTTCGACGGGTCCTGCGTCTTGCGGCAAGCCAGGACGGCTTCCTTCTGGAAGCCCACCCCAAGCTCCACCCGCTGGAATCGGCCGTGGAAGGAGTCTTCCTTGCGGGATCGTGCCAAGGGCCGAAAGACGTCCGGGAAACGGTGGCCGCATCCGTCGGGGCCGCCGCCAAGGCCTACCAATTGCTGTGCAGGGATGTCCTGCAGCTGGACGGCATGATCGCCGTCATCGACCGGGACCGTTGTGTGGGCTGCGGCACGTGTGTGGTCGAATGCCCGTATCAGGCCATCGCCCTTCAAGAAGAGGAAGACGGCGCACTCAAAGCCCACGTGGAAACAGCGGCCTGCAAAGGCTGCGGCGTGTGCGCCGGAGGATGCCCCACGGAAGCCGCCGATCATCTGGGCTATCCTCTCGATGCGCTCAAGGCCATGGTCGATGCGGCCCTTGCGGACCGTGCCCGGGAGAAGATCGTGGCTTTCTGTTGCCATTGGTGCGCCTATGCGGGAGCCGACGCGGCAGGAGTGTCCCGCATCCCTTATCCGGCCAATGTGCGCATTGTGCGGGTCCCGTGTTCCGGCCGCATCGGCCCCCGATTGGTGCTCCACGCATTCAAGAAGGGCGCCGGCCGCGTCATGGTCGCCGGGTGCCATCCGCCGGGGGACTGCCACTACATTTCGGGGAATCTGCGGTTCGAAAGTCGCGTCCCTCGCATTCGAAAGCTTCTTTCCAGGAAGGGATTCGATCCGGACCGGTTTTCGTATCATTGGATCTCAGCGACGGAAGGCCCTCAGTTTCAGCAGATCGTGCGCCGATTGGCCGAAGCGCTGGAAGCCGAGATCCACTCATGACGGCGGGTTGATAAGAAAGAAGGCTTGGAGTGAATCCGAATCGGCGAGAATGGGTTTGGGCCGGCTGCAGGAGCCGATTTGGCCGCGATCCCCATCGCCGGCATGTGGAGCAATGACGAACCGAGAAAGCCATCCCCCGACGCGCGGCGCGCGCGTCCTCCTGTGCCGCTGTCCTGAAAGGCACTCCCGGCAGGATCTCGACCGCACGGCCGAGTCGCTTGAGGTGTGGGGGATTTCCGTGCGCCTCGTGGATGCGCTGTGTGAACGGGAAACCTTCGCGGAGGAAATGTCGGGAGCTGCACTTGCCGATGTGGAGCGGCTCGTCATCGGCGCCTGTTCGCCCTTTTTGATCGGCGACCTTCTGGAGCAGGCTCTTTGCGATCGATCCCATCTGAGGTGGACTTTGGTGGACATCAAGGACGCCGGGGATGCCCTCGCTTTAAGCGGTATCCTTAAAAGTCGCCTTCATACCCTGGATCCGTCCTTTTCCACAGCGTGCAGATACCCTTCCGCCGGTCTGCCCCACGAGGCCATCCGTCCGCTCGGCGCCAAGGCCCCTCGGCGGGTTTTGGTCATCGGAGGGGGTGTTGGGGGCTGTCAGGCGGCGCTGGACCTTGCGGGCATGGGCATTCCCGTAACCCTCGTGGAAGCCGAAGACTCCCTCGGGGGAAACATGGCCCGGCTGGACAAAACTTTTCCCACCCTGGATTGTTCCATTTGCATCCTAGGGCCCCGGCTGGTGGACGCCGCCTCGCACCCCCATATCACGGTGCTTGCATCGAGCCGGGTGAAGAGAATCAGCGGCCGGCCGGGGCATTTTCTGGCGGAAATCGAACACCGCCCCCGCTACGTGGACATGAATCTCTGTTCCGGGTGCGGGGCGTGCAGCGACGTGTGCCCGGTGATCGTCCCCAGCGCCTGGAACGCCGGACTCCGGCCGCGCAAAGCCATAGGAATCGTGTTCGAACAGGCCGTGCCGCTGCGGGCGGCCATCCGAAAGGACTTTTGCATTGATTGTGGCCTGTGCGAAAAGGCGTGCGAAAGGAAGGCCATCCGCCTGGCCGAGGAGCCTCAGGTGAGCCGCCTGCACACGGCAGCGGTGGTCCTTGCCGAAGGGGCGCGCCTTTTCAAGGCATCGCGGCTCGGCGCCTACGGCTACG
Organism: Desulfosoma sp.; assembly: GCA_037481835.1. Lineage (GTDB taxonomy): Bacteria > Desulfobacterota > Syntrophobacteria > Syntrophobacterales > DSM-9756 > Desulfosoma. The sequence continues at coordinate 64,966 of JBBFKW010000010.1, forward strand.
GCCGCTTTCCTGAAGTCCTCACCAACTTGGAATTCGAACGGCTCGTGTGCGCCACGGGTCCCACTCAGGGAGCCCTCATCACCCCCAGCGGGTCGAGACCTCGATCTGTGGCCTTCATTCAATGCGCCGGGTCCCGCAACCGCCGCTTCCTTCCCTACTGCTCCATCACATGCTGCACGGCGAGCATCAAGGAAGCCATCCTGGTCCTGGAGCACGAACCGGAAGCCGCCGTCACGATTTTCTTCAACGACATTCGAACGCCTGGAAAGAGTTTTGAAGGTCTTTTTCTTCGGGCGCGCGAGAGGGGTGTGCGTTTCGTCAAGGCCCTGCCCGACCGCGTGGAACGGGCCAAAGACGGCAAGCGACTTTCGGTGCATTATCGGGCGGCGTCCCATCCCGGAGTCCAAAGTCTGGAAGCCGATCTCGTGGTTCTCGCCGTAGGGGTGGAAGCCCCCAACGCGGACCACCGGTGGGTCTTGCGCGCACCGCCCCGGCGGGACCGTTACGGCTTCTACGAGGAAGCCTACTATTGGGGCGGCCAGATGCACAGCACCGTGCCCGGGATATTCCTCATCGGCGGGTGTCACGGCCCCCGGGATATCACCCAGACGGTGACCGAAGCCTCGGCCGCGGCGGCTCACGTGGCCAAGTGGCTTCGGCGCGTTTCGGCATCCTCGTCGGAGGGCTCGGGACCATGACGCAAAAGACGTTCACGTCCCTTGTGTGCTGCGGCTGCAGCTGCCTGTGCGATGACATCGACGCCGTCATGGAGGGCGACCGGGTCGTGGAAACGGCCAACGCATGCCGATGGGGAGCGGCCCGATTCCTGGGTTTGAAGAAGTTCAGCAGGGCGCTCGTTCGAGCCCGTGTCCAAAGCAGCCGGAGGCGTCCGGATGCTCGGGGACGGCTTGATGTCTCCTGTGCGGAAGCCGTCTCGGTGTGCCGAGATTACCTGTTTTCCGCACGGCGCGTGGTGGCCTACGGGCTGGGCCAAATGTCCATCGAAGCCCTACAGATTCTCATGGCGGGCCTCCGGGATCGTGAAACCATGTGGATTCCCTCGGACGGTCCCCTTCTTCAAGCCTTCGTGGAAACCTACAGCCGGCATGGCCCGGCCCTCACCAACCTGGAATGCGTCCGAAACCAGGCTGACCTGGTGGTCTTCTGGGGCGCCAATCCTGTGCGAAGCACGCCGCGCCTTTTGAGCCGCTACGCCCTTTTCCCCCGAGGGCGCTTTACCGAAAGGGGCGCCGAGGACCGCAAGGCCTGGACTGTGGATATCCAGACGACGGAAATGGAACGGGTCACTCAAATGGTGACCATCCCTCCGGATCAGGAAAAGGCCTGTATCCAGGCGCTGCGCCGAGCTTACCGCGGCCTGCCCCTGGAAGCCCCGCCCGGAGTTTCCGCTAAAACCTTGTCCATGCTGCTTGGAGACGTGGAAAAGAGTCGATACCGCGTTTTTTTCTTCGGCCGAGGCCCCCTGTATCACGCGGGCGGGGATGCCGTGCTGGACGAACTGGCGTCCTGGGTCACGGAACTGGGCGCCTCCGCCCCAACCTTCCTCATGCCTGTGCCGGGAGACTTCAACAGCATGGGGTTTCTCCAGGTTTTCCTGAGTGGCGGCGGCCTGGCCGATCCGCTGTGGCGCGTGCAGGGGGATGTGCACGGCTGGGAGCCCCGAACCGGAGATGTTCTGCTCGCCTTGTCCGGCGATTGTTTCTGGTTTTTGACGGATGATCAAAAGCGCGCCGTCCGTAAGCACCGGATTCCCGTCGTGGCTCTATCGGCCCACGAAACCATGACGACGGCGGAAGCGGACGTGGTTGCGGCCGTGGGGCTCCAAGGACTGGACGTCACGGGCCGGGCGTCACGGCTGGACGGCGTCACCCTTTGTGCGGAAAAGTTGTGGGACGGGACAGCGGCATCCGACGCCGCCGTCGTCCGGGATTTGTTCGAACTTATGTGAGCCTTAGGACCCCATGCGGCCGAAAACCCTGCTCCTTCAATCCGGCACCGTTTTCGACCCCGTCACGGGGTGCGAGGGCACGAGGCGGGATATCGCCGTGTGCGGGGAGACGATCGTCTCCATGGAACACGTTTCGGACGTGGACGAGATCGTGGACGTCTCCGGCATGCTGGTCACCGCGGCGGCTGTGGACTGCGCCGCCCACGTGGCCTTTCCCGGGGTGTGGGGTCTTCGCGCCGCGGGGCTCTTTCCGGATGCGCAAACCATCGCGCGCCGCTACGCCGAAAGAGGATTCGCCCACGTGCACGAAAGTTGGGCACCCCTTGTGGACTGGGGAACGGTGCAGGCCGAGTGGGACCGGATCCCCGGCCCGGACGTCTCCGTCGGGTTGTTGCTCCCCCTCTATGATCTGACGGCGGCCATGGACGCTCAGGACGTGACGGTCGCCCACAGCGTCCTGTGGCATTTTCACGCCCTCTTGGGAATTCGCGGGTTCTACCTTCCCGAGCCGCGCGTGCGCTTTCGCGATGAAGTGTACAAACACCGGGAAAAAGCGGCAGAGGAGGTGCTGCCGTTTCTGAAAGCGGCGTGGGAAGGACTGCCGGGGCCCATGGTCCTCCCAGCCCGGTCCCTCAACGCGGAAGATCGTGCCGCTTTGCCTTCCGGAGCGCACGTGCAACGCGTTACGGACTTGAACGACAGGGAAGCCGGGGGGTCTCTTTCGGCTTTGCTCGAAACGGTGCGTCCGGATCTGAGTGCAGACTTGGGACTTTCATGGCCGGAAAAGAGCGTGGAGCTCACCTGGGCGGCGCCCGCCGGCGGCATCGGAGGTCGCCTCTGGGATGTGGGGGCTTTTCTCATGCTCAAGGCGGCACCGGTTCCCAACGAGGATTTTCGCAACGACGCGGAGACGGTCCAAGTCCTGTCGCAGGGGATCGCCGAAGGCTGGGCCTTGTCGTGCCGGCATGCCAATCTGGCTCTTGTGGAGGACTGGGAAGGGCTGATTCGGGCATTCTTGGAGGTGTGGACCGTTCGGCAATGGCTCCTGACGACCCGCGCCCATGCCGCGAAGGCGCTGGGTTTTTCGGATCGAGGCCATCTTGGGCCGGGAGCCCGGGCCAACCTGGCCCTATACCCGGAACCGGCGGACGAGACGCCTGCAGCGTGGGCGAAAGCCTTGAGCCGATGCCTCCGCCTCTACGTGGGCGGGCGCGAAGTTTACGACGCCCGGCTAGGCGGTTTGAAGCCCTCGGCCCGCATCGGTCGCGCGCGCGAAACGGCGAAAGCGGCCGCCGATTTGGGGGTGCTCGCCCTTTTTTCGGACGGATTGAGTCTTCGGCCGGAAAGCCTCCGGCGCCTTGCGCCCAGGGTTGAAGGAGCCATAGGGCATGATTCGCAAGATTCTTGAGCACCTGCCCAAAACGGACTGCGGGATGTGCGGGATGACCTGCGCCGATTTCGCAGGTTTTCTCCTTTCCGGAGACCTCAGCCCGCAGGACTGTCCCGTGCTTCAAGAGGATGCCTATGCGGCCCAGAGGGAGGCCCTGGCGACCCTTTTGGAAAGCCTCGCGGCGCGCGCCAAATCCGGCCATCTTCTGGATCCGGACAAGTGCACCGGATGCGGCATTTGCCTCATTGTGTGCGAATACCACGTGGCCAACGACCCTGAAAGCCGCCGCGGCAAAGGGCCGAACAAAGACGCCAAGGTGGTCCTTCGCATCGTCAACGGTCGGGTGGTTTTAGCCGATGAAACCCTGTGCACCCGATTGTTGCAGGCGGCGGACAAATGCAGCAAATGCCAAGACCATTGCCCCACCCAGGCCATCGTGCTCATCTGAAAACTGGGAGCGAGTATGGAAAACACCTCCTCCGAAATCCCTCTCCTTCAGGGCGATGCCGGTTTTGCCCAAGAAGTCGCGGCGGGTCCCGGCGGGGACACCCTGCCCTTGTGCTATCAGTGCGGGACGTGCACGGGCTGCTGCCCTGTGGGGGCGGTGGATGAAGGGTTCAGCCCGGCCCTGATCATCCAGTGGATCCGGCTGGGACTTCGCGAGCGGGTTCTCGGCTCACCCAAGATATGGCTGTGCCTCCAATGCCATCGGTGTTCCTTCTCATGCCCGCAAGGCGTGCGATTTGCGGACATCAACGGCACGCTTCGACACATGGCCGTTCGGGAAGGGTTCGTGGATGCCGCGAAGGCGCAAGAGTTTGCGGCTCTGGAGAGGGATCTCAGCGCCTTGCGCTGCGCCGTTTTGGACCGGGCGATGCGAGAGGCCCCCAACGCAGCGCTCTCCACGGAGGAACTCGTCCGGGAGGCCCTGAGGGACCTCCATGGCTAGCGGTCTTCGCCGAAAAGAAAGTCCGTGCGGGGACCCGCTGCAGACGATCGTCGTCGTGGGCGGTGGTGTGGCGGGAATGCACGCGGCCCTGCAGGCCGCCGACCTGGGACACCCCGTGGTGGTGCTGGAAAGGGACTTGGCCCTGGGCGGACACATGGCCCAGCTGGACAAGACCTACCCCACGCTGGACTGTTCCCTGTGCATCTTGTCGCCTCGGCTTCTCGCTTTCGGCCGGCACCCGAGGATTCGCGTGCTCGTGCGGGCTCGGCTGGAAAACGTGGAAGGCTGCGCCGGCTCCTTCGTCTGCACCGTCACCCAGGAACCCGCTTCCGTCAATGCGGAAAAGTGTATCGGGTGCGGCTCCTGCGCTCGAGCCTGCCCCGTGGAACAGCCCGATCCTTTCAATCTCGATCTCGGCCCGACCAAAGCCATCCGGACCCTCTACCCCCAGGCCTTTCCTTCCACGCACGCCATAGACCGCCGATACTGCCTGCATTTTCAGGGGAAAGACTGCCGCCGCTGCGCGGAAGTCTGCCCCACGGGGGCCATCGACTTTGAAGAGCGGCCTCACGTCATGGAACTGGAAGCAGGGGCCGTGATTCTGGCCGGAGGGTTCGATCTTCTCGACCGTCGATTCATCGCTCATCCCCATTGGTTCGATTCCCCGCACGTGGTGACCAACCTGGCCTTGGAACGGTATCTCAGCGCCACGGGTCCCACACGCGGGGTGGTACATCCCCGGGGCCTGATCGCACCACCCCGGCATATCGTCTTCGCCCAGTGCGTGGGATCCAGGGATCCGGTCCACGGCGTCCCGTATTGTTCGGGGTATTGCTGCACCGCGGCTCTGAAACATATCCAACTCACGGCCGCTCTGCCCCACGTGGAGCGCATCACCCTGTGCGCCATGGACGTGCGGGCCCACGGCCGGGACTGCGAACCCTTCTTCCGCCGGGTGCAGGCCATGGACAAGGTCCGCCTCCTCCACGGCCGGGTGGCGGACATCGTCCCCTTGGGCACGGACCGCGGGGTGGAGGTTTTGGCGTCACACGGCGGCAAACCGCTGAGGATGGAAGCGGACCTGGTCGTCTTGGCCATGGGCATGCGCCCGTCCGCGGAGGCCCTTCGGATCGCCAAGGCTCTGGGACTGCAGACGGATCCCTTCGGGTTCGTTCGGATCAAGGAACATCACACGGTGCACACGTCCCGGGACGGGGTCTATGCCTGCGGGGCCTTCATGGGGCCCAAGAGTATCCCGTCCACGGTTCAGGAAGCCTGCGCGGCGGCCATCGCCGCCAGCGCCCGATTGACGATCCGGCCCGAAGCCTCCCTCAGCGATGTTCCCGCCACGGCTCCATCTCCCGCCCCCCAAGCCTCCGTCGCCAAAACTATCCAAGAACCCGACGGGCCCGCGCCGCGTGGGGCGTCCCAAACCGCCCTTCGGATCGGGGTCTTCGTCTGCCGGTGCGGCACGAACATCGCCGGGGTCATCGATACGGCCGAGGTGGCCCGATGGGTGAAAAAGCTTCCCGATGTGGCCTACGCCGCCGAAAATCTTTTTTCCTGTTCCACGGACGCCACCACCCGCATGGCCCGCATCATCCGGGAAAAGGGCCTGAACCGCATCGTCGTGGCGGCTTGTTCGCCGCGAAGCCATCTCCCGGTCTTTCAAGAGGTCTTGGCCAAGGCGGGGCTTCCCCCCGGATACATCCGCATGGTCAACATCCGGGAACAATGTTCCTGGGTGCATCCGGATAAACCCCACGAGGCCCTGGTGAAGGCCAAGGCGCTCCTCGCCGGCACCCTGGCCCATGTTCGCGCCGCCTGGGCTGCTCCCCCCATGGCCTTCCCCGTAACGCCGTCGGCCCTCGTGCTGGGAAGCAGCGTCGCAGCCCTGACGGCCGCCCTGCGCCTCGCGGACAACGGGATTCGGGTTCTTGTGGCGGAATCCGGAGACACCTTCGGGGGGCGGCTGTCCCAAGCCTATTTCGGACGGCCGGAAGTGAACGTCAACCGGCTCTATCGCCATTTCCTCAGCCGCATTCGAACCCAACCGCTCCTGCGCGTGCTCATGCACACCGAACTTGCAGACTGCCGGGGAAGCCTGGGACGTTTTCATGTGGAACTTCGGCAGCGGCGTCCAGGGGCTGCATCCGCCGCCGAGCGCATTGAAGAAACCGTAGGGGCCATCCTCATCGCCGTAGGGGCCGATGTCTGGAAACCGGACAACCTCTACGGGTATGGGCACAGCCCCTTGGTGCTGACCCAAGCCGAACTCGCAACGGCGCTGGAACGCGGGACCGTGGATCTCGCCCGGGCCCGCACCGTTTTCATGATCCAGTGCGTGGGATCCCGAAACGACGAACGCCCCTACTGCAGCCGCTCATGCTGCCAGCAGGCCGTCTCCCATGCTTTGGAACTCAAGGACCACTTCCCGCACCTTCAAATCACCATCGTCCATCGGGATATGCGCACCTACGGGCTGGCGGAAATCACTTATCAAAAAGCGCGGCAAGCGGGGATCCGGTTCCTGCGCTACGACGAAAAACAGCCGCCCCGGGTGGAACCCACCCGATTCGGTCGACGCTCCACCCTGGATATCCGGTGGGACGATCCCGACACCGGCGATTTTTTCCACGAACGCGCCGATCTCCTGGTTTTGAGCACCGCGACGGTGCCCAGCCCGGAAAACCGGCACCTCGCCTCAATCCTTCGGGTGCCGCTCAGCGCCGATGGCTTTTTCTTGGAACGACACGTCAAGCTCGCCCCGGTGGAAACGGCCGTAGAGGGCATTTTCATCGCCGGTCAGTGCCATTCCCCGAAGACCATCACAGAGGCCTTGGTCCAAGGCGATGCGGCGGCGGCCAAGATGCTGGCGGTCCTCCGACAAGGGAGCGTGCGCCGGGCCGCCTTCGTGGCGGTCATCGATCCCGGCCGGTGTTCGCGATGCTTGAGCTGTGCAGCGGTCTGCCCCGCACAGGCCGTAACGGTTCCGGCAGTGGGGCCGCTCCGAGTGGACCCCGGGGCGTGCCAAGGCTGCGGCCTGTGCGCGGCCGAATGCCCCGCCCGAGCCATCGATGTGGCCGGAGCCGAAGAGGCCGGCTTACTCGGAGGGATGCCGTCCGTCTTTTGCGCCTGAAGATACGGTTTGCACCAAAACGCATGCAAGGAGCCGACGATGCAAACGGAAGCGCCGGAAAGAAATTTGGGACTGGATCTGGTTCGCGTGACGGAGGCCGCGGCGCTGGCCGCCGCGCGGTGGCTCGGCCGTGGGGACGGAAAAGCCGGAGACAAGGCGGCTGTGGATGCCATGCGGTTGAGCTTCAATGCGGTGGATATCGACGGCCTCGTCGTCATCGGCGAAGGGGAAAAGGACAAGGCCCCCATGCTCTACAACGGGGAAAAACTCGGCACGGGACGCGGTCCCAAAGTGGACGTGGCCGTCGACCCCGTGGAAGGGACGCGCCTCTTGGCTTACGGCAGGCCCAACGCCATCTCCGTGGTGGCCATGGCCCCCCGAGGATCCATGTACAACCCGGGCCCCGCCTTCTACATGAACAAGCTGGCGGTTCCGCCCCAGGCACGCGATGCCATCGATCTGGACGCCTCTCCCGAAGATAACCTCAAGAAGATCGCCAAAGCCCTGGGAAAGGACGTGGACGACCTCACCGTGTTCGTCCTGGACAAACCGCGCCACAAGGACCTCATCGCCCACATCCGAAAAGCCGGCGCCCGAATCCAGCTCCACACCGACGGCGACGTGGCGGGCGCGCTCATGGCCGTGTTGCCTGACACGAGCGTGGATGTCATGATGGGCACCGGCGGAACGCCCGAAGGGGTTCTCGCGGCGGCGGCCATCAAGGTCGTGGGCGGCGAAATGCTGGGGCGCCTCGATCCTCAATCGGCCGCCGAACGGGAGGCGCTGCTCAAGGCCGGCTACGACCTGCACAGGGTGCTCTCTACCAACGACTTGGTGCGAAGCGACGACGTCTTCTTTGCGGCCACGGGCATCAGCGGGGGCGATTTCCTCCCGGGCGTGCGCTTCACAGGTCGGGGTGCCGTGACCCACTCCCTGGTCATGCGAGGAAAAACGGGCACGGTGCGCCGCATCGAGGCGTTCCATTCCTTCGCCCAGCTCATGCAAATCAGCGCCATCAGCTATGATTGAAATCCGCCGGATCCAAGGCCTTCGGCCGGAACAGAAGACGGGCGCCATGGATGCCGAAGGCCGGCCGGCTCAACGGAAAGGCCCGGCCGCGGACGACTCCGTTTCTTCCGCCGTCGCGGAGCGTTCCCGGCTTTTGGGCAAAGAAATGGTGAAGACCACGTGGGGATCTTCCCGGGAGAATGTAAGCACCCCGCCCATGGTGCGAATCAGGCGGTAACACAAGGGCAGCCCGATGGTTTGACCGCCTTCGTCGAAAGGCAGAAACAGGGCTTCGGGCTGTGTCGGGATGGGTTTCCGACACGGGTTCTGAAACCGAATGAGGACGTGCTGGGCGCTGGCATAAGCCCGCACCACCAGCTCGTCCCCTTTGTGCATGGCCTGAATGGCGTTTCGGACCAAGTTGATGAACACCTGCAAGAGCCCATTGGCATCCACGGGCAACGGCCCAAGCCCGGGTTCCACTTCCAACCGACACCGCATGCCGCGCCGTTCCAGCTCCAAGCCCATGAGCTCCTTGCATCGGCCCAGAATCTCTTCCAGGCAATGCTCCCCCAGGGTGATTTCCACAGGGGAAAGATAGTTTCGAATCCGATCCAAGATCCTTTCCAGCCTCCGGCACTCGTCCAGGATGATGGCCGCTTCGGAAGATTCCGGGTGTTGCATGTGCAGCCGCCGAGCAAACCCGCCGATGGCGACCAAAGGGTTTCGGATTTCATGAGCCACCTCGGCGGCCACGGCGCCCAAGGTTTTTAATTTTTCTTTCTGGACCAAAGCCTTTTCCAAAAGCACCCTGTCGGTGATGTCCACCGCGATGCCTTCCAAGTGGCGGGGTCTCCCGCCCCGAAACGGACTTGCCGGGACGAAAGTTTTCACAAGACAATGAAGGACATGCCCTTCCCGATGCCTGAAACGGCACTCCAAGAAGCCGGCCTCGCAAAGCCCTTCGAAAACGTCCCGAACGTGATCCCTCAGCCGAGCCCGATCCTCTTCCACGACTCGTTCGAGCAGCCACCCCTCCCGATCGACGACCTCGTCGGGCTCGTAGCCGAGAACGCTCCGAAAGGCTTGATTGACAAAGCCGAGGCCGAAATCTTTTCGCAACGAAAAAATCATCATCGGGGCATGCTGCACCAGGTCCGCATAGCGCTGCTCCGCCCTCCGGATGCGCTCCCGAAAGGCCTGGCGTTCCCGATGCCGGCGAATGCACATGAAGACGTCTTCGATGCTGAAGGGCTTTCGGATGAAATCGGCCACCCCCACCTTAATGGCCTGAACGGCGTTGTCCAGGGTCCCGTAACCGGTCATGATGACCACGTCCCGATGGGGATCCTTGGCCTTGAGCCGGGCGGTCAGTTCCAGTCCCGTCATGCCCGGAAGTTCGATGTCGAGAAACGCCAGGGAAAAGGGTTCCGACTCGCAGAAGGCTAAAGCATCTCGGGGATGGGACGCCAGCAAAGGGCTGTAGCCTTCTTGCCGCAGCACTTCTCCCATGAGCTCCAAGACACCGGGGTCGTCGTCCACAACCAGGATTTGTTCCCCAGAGGAAAGGCCCTCGTCGTGCATCGGTACCTCCTCATCCCCCGGACGAAAAATCGGGGGACTCTTTCGTCAAACAGGGCGGTGCCGCCAGATGGGTCTGTTAAATTCTTGACGAAAAGCGAAACAAAAAAAAGGGGGGCCGAGGATTTTTTGTGAATGCGCTCAAACTCGGTTGGTGAGGCTAACCCCAATGCAGATCAAGAGAGCGCCGACGATAAAGGACGGCTCCAGGCGTTCGCCCAAAAAGACCACGCCCATGAGCACGGCACTCAAGGGCACCAGGTTGATGAAAACCCCGGCCCTGGCGGGACCGATGGCTCGAATCCCTTCGTAATACCAGCGAAATCCCAAAAAAGACCCGAAAAAACCCAGGTAGAACAGGCTCGCCCACGCGGAAGCGCTGTAGGTGAAAAGGTGTTTCCAGACCCCTTCAATGCCTGCCGGAACGGCGAGAAGCAATGTCCCGACAAGGCAGGAATAGGCGACGGCCGCTTCCGGCGAGACGCTTTTCATGACCGTTTTGCCCACCAGGGAGTAAGCCACCCAGCTGGCCACACAGCCGAGGATCAGCCCATCGCCCACACCCAGACCGCCGTTCCACGCCGCGGCCGGATGTCCCTTGGAAATCACGATAACGGCACCGAAAACCGAAAGGAGAATGCCCCCGGCCCGCACCATCCCCAGGCTTTCCTTGTAAATGAGGGACGAAAAGAGGGCGATCATGGCGGGGTTGCAGGCGATGATCAAAGAGGCACGACTTGCGGGAATGTGCTTGAGCCCTGAGAAGAAAAAGGCGTTATAGGAAAAAATTCCGGTCGCTCCCAAGACAAGGAACCACGCCCACTGGGAAAGGGAAAACGACGGCAGGGGGCTTCGGGTGAGCAGGAAGCCGAACAAAAACACGGACGCCCACACGAACCGAAGAAAGGCGGCCGAAAAGGGAGGCACTTCCAAGGCCAGCATCCTTCCCGCAATAAAGGTGCCTCCCCAGAAAAGGGCGGTCAGTGTCAGTTTGAGATAGGTCATGCCCATGGAGGGTTAGGAGTCTTCCTCCAGGAGTCGGCGCACGAATTCCCTGTCCTCTTCGGTGACACTCTCCAAGTGGATACCCACCAGGTGGGATCCTCCGTGGCCGTTGGATCCATCGACCCGACACCACACGACCCGCCCTTTGAGGCGCCTGGCGTGTTCCTCTCCGGCCTTCACACTCAGGCAGACCGGCTCATCGGCTTCCATGGGCACACCGCAGCCGATGAGCAGCCCGTCTTCACTGAGGTTCTTCGCCCGTGCAGGAAACGACCCCCGGTTCGACTCCACGATGACTTCCTGATCCACCCTCTTTCTTTCGCGTCGACGCCGTTCGCCGTGAGGCACCACCCGCTGAAGGGTTTCAGCGAGTTTTCGAATGGTGAAAGGTTTCGTCACCACGCCCGCGAAGCCGTAGTCGCTGTAGCGATCCACGATGTCGTCCTGGATGTAGCCGCTTGAGACGATGGCTTTCACGGCTGGATCCAGAGCGCGGATCCTTTCCAAAGTCTCTTTGGCGCCCATGCCTCCGCGGACGGTAAGATCCAGAATGGCGGCCGCATAAGGCCTTCCCTGCCTGAGAGCCCTTTCGTACTTCTGCACGGCCTCCTGGCCGTCCGTCGCCACGTCCGTTTCATAACCCAGGTGAGTCAGCATCTCCTGGACGATGTTCCTGACGGACTCCTCGTCGTCCATGACCAGAATGCGCCCACGGCCCGTGTGCAACGGCTTCGGGTCCTCCTGGACCTTCGGCGCCATGTGATCCGCCGCCGGAAGGTAGAGGTGGAAGACGGCCCCTTTGCCTTCCTCGGATTCCACGGTGACGCATCCGCCGTGGCGTTTCATGACCGAATAGACGATGGCCAGGCCCAACCCCGTGCCCTTCTCGCTGGTGCGCGTCTTCGTCGTGAAATAGGGATCGAAGATGCGGTCCAAGTACTCGGCCTTGATCCCCACCCCTTCGTCCCGGACCGCAATGTGCACATAGGAGCCCTCGGGCAGGGGGAGTCCCGAACCTTCGCGGATGTCACAGTTTTCCGCCGAAATCCACACCATCCCCCCCTTGGGCATGGCGTGCTTGGCGTTGATGAGCAGGTTGCTGATCACCTGATTCATCTGGGCCACATCCACATCCACCGGCTGGAGATCCTCGGGCAAATCAAACTGCACTTTGACATTGGACCCTGAAAGGACGAACTCGGCCCCTTCCCGAAGAATCTGAGCGATGTCCGTGGTCTTCTTGATAGGGGTTCCGCCTTTGGACAAGCTCAGCAATTGCTGGGTGAGTTCCTTGGCGCGAAGCACCCCTTTTTCCGCCTCGGCGATCCTCGGCTCCAGTTTTTCCGGCTGATTCAAAAACATGCGGGCCAGGTTGAGGTTGCCCAGGATGCCCATCATGATGTTGTTAAAGTCGTGGGCGATCCCGCCGGCCAAAATGCGGATGGACTCCAGCTTCCGGGCCCGAAGCACTTCCGTTTCCATCTTCTTCTGATAAGTGAGGTCGCGCAGCGCGAAGATGACGCCGACGGTTCCGCCATGGTGATCCACAATGGGTGCACCGCACAGGGCCACGGGCTTTAGGGTGCCGTTTCGGGCCGTCACCGCCAGCTCGTTCGGGTATTCCAAGGGCCCGCCCTTGTCCAGCACCAAGGAAACCGGATCCGGCAAGACTTCTTCCGACGGGGTCCGAACCAGCCGAAGGATATGACCGGCCGGCTGGCCCACGGCTTCAGCTTCGTCCCACCCGGTGAGCTTTGAAGCCCCTTCGTTGAAAAGAACCACGCGGCCCGCCGTGTCGGTGGCGATGACGGCTTCGGCGATACTCTTGAGCGTGACGGCCAGGCGTTCCTTTTCATCGCGATAGCGCGCCTGAGCTTCCCGGAGTTCCTTCATGGTGCGGCCGGCTTGGGCCAGGGCCGCGGAGAGCTTGTCGCTGAGATCCCGGGCTTTTTCGGCGAGCCGGATCTGACGCACACACGAGGACAAAACCCGGCCCAGCTTTTCGTAGACCGAAACGGGACGGACGGCGTCGGGCTCGTCGTGGTGGAGGGCTTCCTCATGGAGGAGGATCTCCCCGACAACCGCATCGTCCACCAGAATGGGCACGGCGATGTAGGGGGGGTGATACTGCACGCGCCGATCCATGGAGGCCCCGCCCGCGGTGAAACTGTAGCGCTTTCGAAAGGCGCCCATGAGCTGGCGCAGTTCCGGCGGCATGCGGTTCAAGACGTCCCGGCCGTTGCCGCCGTCTTTCGATAAGGCGAAAGGACAGCACGGCTCACCCTCTTTCCACCAACATCCATGCATTGCCGGGCCCGCATCGTCCCACACATAGACGACGCCGTGGTCCACCCCAAGGATGTCGGCAACGCGCCGTGCCGCCTCTTCAAGCATTGTGGGCAGGTCCGCGTTCGGCGCCAAGAACCCTTCCAGAGCATCCAAGGCCTCGCGGTCGCGTTCGCTCCCGCGCCATCGTTCCATGTGCAGGCCTTGGGACGCCATTCGGGACAAATGCTGATTGGCGCGCTGCAGCGCGCTGAAATAAAAAGACAGTTCGTCCTGTTCAAAGTCCAGAAGAGCCGTTCGGGCGCTGTAGCGCTTGGCGATCCGGCTCTTGACGTGATCGCAGTCCGAAAGGGTCAAGTGGAAATGGTCCAAGAGCGCGGGATCGGGACTCTGGAACAGTTCCACCGCCACGGCATCGGCCATGAGCTCGTGGGCCACATGGTCGGAGAGATTGACCAGCAGGCTGAGGTCTCTGATTTCCGGGTCCGGAATGTCCATGAGTTTCAGGACATCCGGGCTGTGGTGATGCCACCACAGAGGAAAGGTCAGAATCGGGGGCAGCTCCCACTTTTCCGCAAGCCAGCGCGCCACCGTGGCATGGTCCACGCCCAAGAGATCCTGCTCCGCAGCCGCCATGGTCATGCCGCTCTCCCGGGCCGCCTTTTCCACCTCTTGATAGGTTTCGGCGGCGCATTCCATGAAAAGGAGTTTGCCCACATCGTGGAGCAACCCCAAGACAAAGGCCTCCGACGACCTCTTGGGCAGCACCTTTTCGGCAAACAGCTCGCAGCACACGGCACACGCCAGGGAATGCTCCCACAAGGCCTGCTGATCCTTGCGGGCACGGCGCCGCAGTTCTTTGATGAGCGATTCGGAAACGGTCACACTGAGGAGCATGCAGCGAAGCTGTTCCATGCCGAGCAAGGTGACGGCGCGCTGCAAGGTGGCCACTTTCTTTCGAAACCCGTAATAGCTGGAATTGACCAACCGCAGCAGTTTCATGGCCAAACCCTGGTCCGTTTCCAAGAGCTTGACCACGCGCTCCATATCCGGGCGGGCTTGCGTCAGGGTGTTGAGGATGTTGGAGGCGACGGCGGGGGCCGATGGGAGCGCTTCCAGAGTGCGGATGACCTTGCGCACCTCCTCTTTCAAAGACCCGTTGGGATGTTCCAAGGGCGGTCCTTTGTCGCTCATCGCGTGCCTATCCTGTCAAGGGATGGTCGGCTCTCACAAGGTCCTCTTTCGGCCTCGTCCCTTTATTCGGCATCCAAACCGTATAACACAAGAAAAAAATCACGGCTCTCGGGCGACTCAGCTCCTTTTGGGCAAAAAATATCCATGGCGAACCCATTCGGCCGAAGATCTCTCAGAAAGCCGTGACCATTTGAGGGCGATACGGGTATAATTTATCCACTCAGGTTTTGTTTCGACAAAGACCATGGCCGTCGTTCGAGGTATTGCGGGGAGCGTGCCTTTTGGCGCACTTCTTGATAAGGTAAAAAAACTGCACGTGGAATGATTCGGAGGAGCAGCCAGACCCGCGATCCAAATCGCCGTCGCGCCCGTTCCTCCAGGAAAACCCATCGAATGCCGCGAGGGAGGCTCATGCCCGCAACCCAAACGAAAAAGCCCACGAAGTCCGCCATCTTGGGGGATCCGCCCTGGCTTTCCCCGTGGCTCATCATCGGTTCCGTGGGCCTTTTGGCCGTTATCCTGGCCGTGATCGCCTTCCGGCACCTGGATCGGGAAAAGCGTTTCATGGAGACGTCCCTTACTGCCCAAGCCCACATGCTCATGGAGTCTTTGGAAGCCGGCAGTCGCACAGGCATGATGGGCCGCATGGGCTGGGGACGAAACAACCTGCAAATGCTCATGGAACAAACAGCCCAAGAACCTCACGTGCTTTACATCCGCTTGGTGGATCAAAAGGGCCTCGTCGTCCTTTCCAGCAACCCGGAGGAGATGGGCCGGCAGATGCCACCTCGAAGTCCCGTGGAGGCCGGAGGACATGCCTTTTCGGACTTTCAGGGGAAAAAGGCTTTTGAAGTCAGCCGGCCCTACGAACCATGGGCCCGGTGCTCCGTCCCGGCGCGAGGCCCCTGTTCGGAAGATCGCGGGGGCCGCGGTCCTGGAATGGGACGCGGGCCGAGCGTGGAAAGAGCCAACCCCTTTCCCGAAGCCGGTCCCTTGCGCCTTGTGGTCGGCCTGGACGCCACTCCCCTGCAGGGCGCCCTCAGGCAGGATCTGGCCCATAACGTCCTGCTCTTGACCATCCTCTTCCTGCTCGGCGCCACAGGCCTGATCGCCCTCTTTTGGGCTCACGGGTACCGCCTGGCCCGACAGTCCCTGCGCAGCATGCAGGTCATGACCGAAGCCATCTTCGCTCGAATGCCCGTAGGGCTCATCGCCACGGACGGACAAGGCACGATCCGCCGGACCAATCCGGCCGCCCGATCGCTCCTCGGCCCCCGCGTCGCCCCAGGGGAAAGGCTCACGGCACTCCCTGCCCTGGAAGCCCTCCGAGTCCGACTGGAAAAGGGTGAAGACCCCATTGAAGACAACATCGTGTGCGGAACGGAAAGGGAAAAACCCCTGCCCCTTCTTGTCCATGCCACCGCCATCAAGGACCCCGGCAGGGAAATGGCCGGATTCGCATTTCTGCTCTCCGACATGACGGCCGTCCACACCTTGGAACAGAAGTTGCGCCGCCACGAACGTTTGGCCGCCCTGGGCAAACTCGCCTCCGGGGTCGCCCACGAAATTCGCAACCCCCTGAGTTCCATCAAGGGGTTCGCGGCCATCCTGGCCCGCAAGGCGGGCGAGGATCCCCTGGCGCAGGACGTGGCTCGCACCATGACCCACGAAGTGGATCGACTGAATCGCGTCATTTCGGAACTCTTGGAATTCGCCCGGCCGGCGGAGCTGGATCCGAAACCGGTCCGCCTCCGGGACATCATCGAGCACAGCCTCAAACTGGTGGAAAAGGACGCCCATCATGCGGGGGTGCACCTTGAAGTGGACATCGTGCCCCCCGACTTGGAAGCCGTTTTGGATGCCGATCGGTTCGCCCAGGTGCTTCTGAATCTTTACCTGAACGCCATTCAGGCCATGGATCGCGGCGGCTCGCTCACTGTGCGCGCATCCATGGACCGGGGCATGTTGCGCGTCGCCGTGGAAGATACCGGGCCGGGGATCCCACCGGAAGCCCTGGGGCACATTTTCGACCCTTACTTCACGACGAAACCCAACGGCGTCGGGCTGGGCCTGTCCATCGTGCACAAGATCGTGGAGGCCCACGGTGGAGAGATTTCCGTGGACAACAGGGCCGCGGACCACGGAAGCCGGTTCGTCATCCGTATCCCCCAAAAGGAGGCGGTGCCTACCGATCATCGGGAGGTGTACCCAGCGCAAGAAAAACCCTCACGGGAAGACGGGCTTGCAAGCCGCATATCGGCCGAGGAGGGATTTTAAGAAAAACTCATGCCTGGCGGGGGAGCGCCGGCCTCCAGGCGGATATTCATTGAAAGCGGGTCCCTGATGTTGGAATGGCCGCTTTAACCATAAAGGTCGCTCCTGCGCCGACTCCGCGGGGAGGACAAACCGGGGGCCGTCTGACACGGCCTTGGTTATCTTGTGTTGAGCGAAGAAAACCCCGACACGACCCCAGCGCAATGCACGTTGGAGGAAGAATGAAACGGATCGCTTCCGCTCATGTTCTTGTGGTCGACGACGACCCGGCCCATCGCCTCATGCTCACCACACTCCTTTCAGACTGGGGGTATCGGGTCAAGGAAGCCGACGGGGGGGCCTCCGCCGTGAGCAAGGTTCAGGAAGAACCCTTGGATGCGGTGATCATGGACGTGCGCATGCCGGACATGGACGGCATCGAAGCCACACGGCGCATCCACCAATACAACCCGGCCCTGCCGGTGATTATCCTCACGGCCTTTTCTTCCGTCCCGTCGGCCGTGGAAGCCCTCAAAGCCGGCGCCTACGACTACCTCACCAAACCTCTGGATTTCGATGCCCTGCGTCTGGCCTTGGACCGGGCTCTGGAGCACACCCACCTGCGCACGGAAAATCAAGAACTGCGCGAGCAACTGGCCCGGCTGCGCCTGCCGGAAATCATCGGCAAGAGCGCCGCCATGGAACGTCTCGTGGAATTGCTGGCTTTGGTGGCCCCCAGTGAAGCCACGGTGCTCATCACGGGGGAAAGCGGGACCGGCAAAGGTCTGGTGGCCCGAGCCATCCACGCCAACAGCCGGCGCAGCCGAGGGCCCCTCGTGGAAGTGAACTGCGCCGCCATTCCCGAAAACCTCATGGAAACCGAACTGTTCGGCCACGACAAAGGCGCCTTCACCGGAGCGGACAAGGCCCGCCGGGGACGCTTCGCCCAGGCCGACGGCGGCACGATTTTCCTCGACGAGGTGGGCGAGCTGTCCCTGCCCATGCAGGCTAAGCTCCTGAGGGTCCTCCAGGACGGGCAGATTCAGCGGGTGGGAAGCGATGAGCCCATCAAGGTGGATGTGCGCATTCTGGCCGCCACCAACAAAGACCTGAAACGCATGACCGAAGAAGGCTCATTCCGCGAGGACCTTTTCTACCGGCTCAATGTGGTCGCCGTGGACGTGCCGCCCCTTCGCCAGCGCAAGGAAGACATCCCGCTGCTGGTGGATCATTTCCTGCGCACCTTCGCCGAAAAGAACAAAAGAACCGTTCGGGGGATCACCCCTCGGGCCATGGACCTGCTGCTCAAGTACGATTGGCCGGGCAACGTGCGGGAGCTGGAAAACGTCATGGAAAGGGCCGTCATCCTGCTCCGCGGCGAATACCTCACCGAGGCCGAATTGCCCCTGCACCTTCAAAGACCCGAACCGTCCGGCCCTTCGACGCCTGAAAGCGAAGCCTCACCGCATGACGCCGCCCTCCTTCCGTCGCTCACCCTGGCGGAAATGGAAAGACGCCTCATCGAAAAGGTGCTGGAAGAAACGGGCGGGAACAAGAGCGAAGCGGCCCGGCGCCTGGGCATCACCCGCCGAACACTCAAGCTCAAGCTGAAAAAGTACGCGGAAGAAGCCCCGCACTGAGCGCCCCCCTTCACTTTCGCCCTTGATTTGCCCCCCAAAGATACGGTAAGCATTATTTGTATGAAGGGTTTCTCGAGGTATGATCCGGAAGGGCACGGCCCCCAGGCGCACACGATCCCATGGGAAAAGGAGCCACGGCTCATGATCACGCTGTCGACACGAAGCCGCTACGGAACCCGCTTCTTGATGTCTCTTGCGCGACACCGCGGCGAAAATTTGGTGCAAATCGCCGACATTGCCAGGGATCAGGGAATTTCGGCCAAGTACCTGGAGCAGATCGCCCTTGTCTTGAAAAAGGCGGGGATCGTCGAAACCGTGCGCGGCCGGGGGGCGGTCATCGCCTCGCCAAGGACCCGGAGGAGATCACGCTCGCTGAGGTGGTTTCCGTCCTTGAAGGAGGACGCGGCCTCGTCCGGTGCGTCAGCCAGCCGAGCCCCTGTACCCGGGCGCCCCGGTGCGCTCCTCGGCTGATTTGGCAGGAAATTTCCCAAACGATTTTCGACAAGCTGAGCTTGTATACCTTGGGGGACCTCCTCCGGCTGGAAGATAGGCTCATGACTGGAGTAAAGGAGCCTCAAGAAGAACAGCCTGCAACCTTCTACTGCCCTTCCTCGCCCTGGTCCGTCATGTAATGCAGCAAAAGCCGGTTTACCTTCTCGAACGGCACGGGCGGCCCCCGGCGTCGACAGCTGCGCCGGGGACCGCCGTCCGGACGGTCGGCCTTGGAGCTTGTCCGTGATGGGTGTGGGGGTTCGCTGCGCTCACCCCAACCTAGATCTCGCCAGCCGGTATCATAGGAAAATGCGTAGGTTGGGGTGAGCGAAGCGAACCCCAACATGCGTCTCGCCGGCCGGTATCATAAACAAACCCGTAGGTTGGGGTGAGCGAAGCGAACCCCAACACACATCTCGCCAGCCGACATCATGAAAAAACCCGTAGGTTGGGGTGAGCGAAGCGAACCCCAACGTGCGTCTCGCCGGCCGGTATCATAAACAAACCCGTAGGTTGGGGTGAGTGAAGCGAACCCCAACGTGCTTTCGGCCCGGCGAGACAACCAAGCATGAGAGTCCGCCCTTCTAAGACCCTGAGCTCGACTCTCATGCACACATCCCTAATGGACCCTTGTCGGCCACGGTCCTAGTAGGCGCTCAGGAACTCATCGAGGACATCCACGCTCTTTCTTTCCACCACGACGTCGAAGATCTTGTCCTTCACCTGCCTCGGTAACAACTCAATGCTCTTGGTGGTCGCCGAATCGAACTTGGCGGTGGGAAACACCTTGAGGATCTTGTCTCTTTGCGCAGCGTTGGCATAGACCCGGATCACCTTCATCCCAGCCAGCATTTCCTCGCACATGTGGGCCAAACCCGCTTCTTTGAGCTTCTCGTAGCGTTCTTCGTTGACCCAAATGTTAATGGGGTATTTTTCCTCGGCCATGACCTCACCTCCTGTCAGCCCGCCAAAGGCGGAATGGTGAAAACGGGCGTCCTCTTTGCCAGGTATTCGTCGGTGACGAACGGGGATCCGAAGCCGTATTTTTCGGCGCATTCCATGACCAGATCGAAAACTTCCGGCCGGAAGATGAGCCGAGGCGGCTTGACACCGTCTTCGACGATGCTGCGGATCAGGGTGCCGCTGAACTTTTGCCATTCGCTCTTGTGGTTGCACAGCCCCTCACTGGTAATTTCCCCGCAATGCGGGCAATAGAGCCAGTTCATGGAATAGACAGGGGTGATGTTCAGTTCGTCCTGCACCGTGGCCAGCAGGTGATGGGCGTCATACGGCCCGTAATAGGTTCCGACGCCCGCATGATCTCGGCCGTACATGTGGTGAGTCAGCCCCAAGTTGGTGCGCAGGGCGGCATGGAAGACGGCTTCCTTGGGCCCGGCATAGCGCATGTCCCAAAACGTCAAGGACGTCATGTGGTTGTGATCGCCGAAGTAGCCTGATTTGCGCAGTTCGTCTTGGGTCAAGATGATGGCTTCGTCGATGTAGTCCCCTTTGCGCTTTTCGCCGATGATGGCGTTCACCAGCACGCCCACCAAAGGCTTTTCGATGGGCAGTTCCGCGTAGGTCTGGAACCACGCCCCTTTCATGAGCCATTCATGCCCCGTGTGGGGGACGTTGCGGGTCTGATGGGCCACAATGCGCTGCCAGCCCTTTTCTCGGAACCGCTTGCGCATCTCCAAGGGGGGGATGAAGTACGGGTCGAACGGGGGGTTGATCTTGGGCGGCGTGACCAGGGTGATGTCTCCGCCCAGAAATTTATCCTTGTAGGCATACGTCCGCGCGCATCCCGGATGCTTGCTTTCCGCCGTCCCGAAAATGGACTGGCACATGGCTTCCTTGTCGTAGGTGTAGATTTCCCGGATTTCGAAAATGGCCATGGGGTTGTCATGGTAGGTGAGGCAAATGGTATCGCCTTCCTTAATGCCGTAGTCGGAAAGCTCCTGGTCGGACATGTCGAACAGGATGGGAATGCTCCATACGGTCCCATCCTTCAGCCGCATCTTCTTCACCACCGAATCCAGGTCTTCCTTGCCCATGAAACCCGTCAGAGGGCAAAAGAAGCCGTAGGCGATCCCAATGACTTCGTTGGCGATCTGACTCCGGACCGGCACTTGTTTCAGTCCCCGCACCTTGGCGGGAGCCTCCTTGGGGTCCAGAATCCGTTCCACAATCTCTTTTCCGCCGTGCCCGATTTCAGCCATGATGCACCTCTCCTGTCTCGCCGTCCCGTCACTTGTGCCTTGCCTGGAGCAGGCAGGTCCTCCAGCCTGAGAAATCTTCTCGCCCATCACCCCCTTTCCCGGACAATGTGCCGTCGCCGCGCGCGGCGAGCGGGTCGCTTTGGCCCAGATGCGGGCCTTTGGGCTCTATGGGCCTAGGGCATGATCCCCACGGGCCCCTGGCTGGCTTCCCGGAAGCGTGCATGAGGGCACCGCGGCCGCACAAGAGACTCGACAAAGAAATCGAACACAGGCATACATAAACGGACGTGGAATTCTCGCTCAGGAGGTGCCCTCACACCCCCTGGATTCCAGCTTGGTATCATTTTAGTTCTTTTTTTCTCAAATGGTCAACGGCCAAGAACGAGGTTTCTTTCTCAGGGACGACACCTCAGGCTGGGCGCGGCGGCAAAGGGCGGAAAGGAGGGAGATCATGTTTTTGAAGAAGGTGGACATCTTCGAAGGGCTGAGCGCGGACGTTCTGGAACGGATTGAAGCCATGGCCGTGGAAGAACAGGTTCCCGAGGGCCATATCCTTTTTCGAGCGGGGGAACCGGCCGCGTTCCTGTACGTCCTTAAAGACGGTCAGGTGGCGCTGACCACGGGCGGGGCGGCCCCCATCACATTTCCCATCGGTGAGCCCGGGGCCGTTTTCGGCTGGTCGGCTCTCGTGGAACCCCGCACCTACACGGCCACCTCGGAAAGCACCATGCCCACTACGGTCCTCAAGCTGGACGGCATGGCTCTGCTGCAGCTTTTTGAAGAACATCCCAAGGACGGCTTGCTGGCACTGCGCCGGCTGGCCCGGGTGATGGCTTCACGCCTGAAGGCCAGTTACGAGCGCTTCGCCCGATGATTCAATCGCAGGCGTTGACGGTGCAGCTCCCGCCCGGCTCACCGGGAAGGAGCAGGGGGTGGGCCTCGGGAGCCTCGAAGGGATCCCGCAAGACGCTCAGGAGGTAGGGGGAAACATCGGAACCCGTTACAATCCGCCCTCCATGAACGATGAACGGCACGTAAGGAAGCCCCCGTTTCATGCAGAAAGCGTTGTTGGCCCGGACCACGGTCAGCGTGGACAGCAGGCACCGAGCTCGATCTTTCAAGCCCGTGCAGGTACGACAATGGTCTCGGACCAACGCCCACACGGAAGTGAGGCTCCAGGCCTCGGGGCACAGGCGGACCCGATTGTTCGCTTCCATTTTTTCGAGCAATTCCAAAACACTGTGGCAGTGCCGGCAGGTGGGTTCGAAGAAAAGGTACAGCGTTTGGTCGTCAGCGCTTACTTGGGAAAAGGGCGACTCGCTGCAGGCGCACACCGCTCGACTGAGCGGGACGAAGGTCACGGCGGCGCACAGGGTGGCTCCGGCCATGGCCCATGCCGTTTTTTTCGCCAACGGCCCCATGAGGAACCCGGCCAGGATGACGAAGAGAAGGAATAGGGCCGTGTAGCCCAAACACGCCGGGCAGTAGAGGTTCAGGAGGACCTGGGTGAGCACCAGAGCGCTTTCCACGGCCATGCCGACAAGGATGATTGCCCCTAGGAAGGTGGGCCGAAAGCGGAAGGCACCGAGGAGCATCAGGGCGTAAGCCGCCCCGGCCCACCACAGGGCCGGTTTTTGCAGGGCACGGCATCCCAGAGACTCGCACAGAACCTGCCCCGATCCGAGGGCGTTGATGAGGCTGTAGAGGAGCATGACGAAGCCCACGGCATAGACGGCGGTCTGTCTCTTGCGCATAACGAGGAACACTCCCGCGATAAGGTTATGGGCGTCTGAGAGGTGGCGCTCTCGCAAGGATGTTGTCATCTCAAGGCGTTTATGTCAATCATGCAGCCGCCGAAGGCGCACCGGCGTTATGGAAGTCGGATCTTGGGCCCCAGAACTTAAATCGAGCGAAAAGCTTAAGGAAGGGAGGTCCTTATGAGCGTCACGGTCACCTGGTACAGCCATGCGTGCATTCTCATCGAAACGCAGGGGACACATCTCTTGGTCGATCCGTTTTTGACGGGAAACCCTTTGGCCACCGTGAGCGCGGACGAGGTGCCCGCCGACTACATTTTCGTCTCCCACGGCCATGGCGATCATTTGGGAGACACGGTGTCCATCGCCAAGCGCACCGGAGCCACGGTGATTTCCAACTTTGAAATCGCCAACTGGCTGTCGGCCCAGGGGCTGACAAAGCTCCATCCCCATCACATCGGCGGCGGATCCAACCACCCGTGGGGGCGGGTGAAACTGACCATCGCCCATCACGGATCGGCCTTGCCCGATGGATCCTACGGCGGCAATCCCTGCGGGTTTCTTTTCAGCGTAGGCGGTGTCAAGATTTATCATGCGTGCGATACCGGTCTTTTCTACGATATGGCCCTCATCGGCGAAGAAGGGGTCGACCTGGCGATCCTGCCCATCGGGGACAATTTCACCATGGGGCCTGACGACGCCCTGCGTTCGGTCAAGCTCATCAAACCCGCCAAGGTGTTGCCCATTCACTACGATACGTTCGACATCATCCGTCAAGATCCCACCGTGTGGAAGGAACGGGTGGAAAAAGAGACGTCCACGCATGTGGTACTCTTGAAACCAGGAGAAAGCGTGGTCCTTTAATCCGGCCTTTCAATGTGTTTGACACGGGCGCGAAGGTGTGTCATGGTCGGCCCACATCCTGGCATACCCCAGGTCGCCAGGGAACCGTCTTCGGCACGCCTTGAAGATCGCGCCCGCCACGCATGGTTCTCCTCGATCCGTCCGGCTCGCGCCGGGTTTTCCGGGATGCGCAGAAGCGTCACCGAGGCGTTCGGTGATGGGCCGGTCCTTCGTTCTCGTGGTTGGAAACGACCGGCCCTCCATTTCATGAAACCACGCGCAAAGGACAAAAGCATGAATCTTTACGTCGGGAATCTCGCCTACAGTGTCACGGAAGATGATTTGCGGGCTGCCTTCGCCAAGTACGGCGAAGTGAGCAGCGTCAATATCATCATCGATCGACACACCGGACAATCCAAGGGGTTCGGCTTTGTGGAAATGCCGCTGAACGCCGACGCCGACAAGGCCATCAAGGGCCTGAACGGCGCGGACCTCAAGGGGCGCACCCTCAAAGTCAACCAAGCGAAGCCGCGGCCCAGCCGCCCTTCCCGCGGACCGCGCTATTAGGAGGCGAACGGTTCCCCAAGGATCCTGAGAACGCCTCGGTGTGGCCACACCGAGGCGTTTTTATTGGGGGCCCGTGTTGTCCAGGACCCATCGCTCGATGCGGTCCATGGCCTCATCCAGCTCTTCTTCCGTTCCCCCGAAGCTCAACCGCACATGCCCCTCCCCTCCCGGCCCGAAGGCGTTTCCCGGAATCGTGATGACCTTCGCCTCATGGAGCAGGCGCAGGGCGACGGTCATGGAATCGCCGGCCTGCGGCGGGGTCTTGACCATGACGTAATAGGCGCCCTGGGGTCGGATGTAGGAAAGGTACGGCGCCATGCGGTCCAGGCGCGAACAGACACGATCCCGCCGGGACTGGAGGGTGTCGCGGAAATGCGCCACGCACTCCTGAGGGCCTTCCAGGGCGGCCAGGGCTGCCACCTGGGACGGGGTCGGGGCGCAAATGGCGGCGGCATCATGCACCTTCATCACATGATCCAGAATGTCCCGGTCGGCCGTCACCGCGCCGACCCGCCATCCCGTCATGGCGTACTTTTTCGAAAAGCTGAAAATACCGATGACCTGGCGTCGCAGCTCGGGAACGGAAAGCACACTGAAGTAAGGAAGACCGTCGTAGGTGAGGAAATCGTAGGTTTCGTCGCAGATGATGAAAAAGCCGTGTTTCAGGGCTAGTTCGGCCACCTCGCGCAGGACGTCCTCCGGGAAAACGGCTCCGGTGGGGTTGTGCGGGTGACACAGCACGAGGGCCTTTGTGCGCGGCGAAATCCTTTCGCCAAGGGCCGCCGGGTCCAATTGCCAGTCCTTCGGCTTCAAAGGGAAAAACACCGGTACGCCTTCGGCAAGGAGCACCTGTTCGATATGGGACGCGTAATTGGGCGAAGGCACGAGGACCTCGTCGCCGGGATCCACCAGCGTGAGCATGGCCGCGCACAGCCCTTCCATTGCCCCCACGGTGATGCAGACCTCGGTTTCGGGATCCACGTCAAGACCCCGTTCCCGATGCAGCGCGGCCGCAAAGGCCTGGCGCAGGGCGGGAAGTCCCGGCCCCAGCGTGTATTTTCCCGCCCAGGACTCATCCCGAAGGTGGCGGCACACCGCCTCCACGATGTGGTCGGGGGTGCGAAACGACGGAATCCCCTGCCCCAAGGAGACACACCCGGGAACGTTCTGGGCCAAAAGGGGCATTTCTTTGATGGCGGAGACGGCGATCCCGCGGACTCTTCGGCTGATGCCCTCCTCTCGGTATCGTTTCCCCGCTGCCTCAAGCGCCGATCTCTTCAAAACCACGTATTGGACCCCTCCGTTTCTCTTTTTCCGAAGCCCTCCATTGCCCCCCTAACGGTCATGGCGAGGCTCGCCACGCCGCATCGATGAAAGATGTCGACAAGCGAGGGTTTTCCCTGTAGGAGCCGGCTCCCCGGCGATGCGGATCGCTGCCGAGGCCGCTCCTACAAGACTCCGAGAGCGCCATTCTTTTACATTGACCCCCATGGCGGGCCGCCCGTGACAACGAAGAATGAAAGTCTTGTAGTTACGGTATGTTACAGAGACTTTCATGTAAAAGATTCTCGGACAAGCTCCAGGGGTTCGAGTTTCATCCTTCGTTGTGAGACCGAGACGTGCGAGCGTATGCCCGGTTTTTGTTGGGGTTCGCTGCGCTCACCCCAACCTACAGTCGGCGGCCCAAAATGTTCAATAAACTCGTAGGTTGGGGTGAGCGGAGCGAACCCCAACCCAGATCAATATCCGGCAAGACAACGAACCATGAAAGTCCTGCCCTGCCGGATTCCAACCGCGACTTTCACATTAACCCGATCCGCTTGTCCATCAGAGCGGCTTGGCCGCGGCTTCATTGAACCCCACGGCCGGCTCCCGCTCATTCTCGTCTAACCCTTTCCATGGGGGCTCAGCGCGGGCAAAAGGGACTTTCCCACATCATCCAGTGCCGGCCGTTGCCCGATCCACCGGGGTACGACAACAAGGCCGGGAAAGCTCCACGGCTCAAAGCGCCATGTCCCATGGAAAGATCTTTCCCGGGTTTAGCACAAAATTGGGGTCGAAGAGGCGCTTCAAGCCCATCTGTACGCGAATGCTTTCCGGTTGCAGTTCCATGGCCAGAAAGCGCTGCTTGGCCACTCCCACTCCGTGTTCGCCGGAAATGGTCCCGCCGCGGCGCAGCACCTCGGCGAGCACGGCCCGAACCCCTTCTTCCACCCGCTGCGGCCGGCATTCTCGGCATGCCGTGATGTTCAAATGGATGTTTCCGTCTCCCGCGTGGCCGAAGCAGTAAATCTTCAAGTCGAACCGGTCTTCCACTTCCGGAATGCACTGGATGAATCCGGCAATTTCCCCCAGCGGGACGACCACGTCTTCAGGAATGTAGACCGCGGCGCTGTGTTCGATGCGAAGCGACACCTCCCTCCGAACGGCCCACATGCGTTCCCGCTTGGCCGTATCGGGCGCCATGAGCACCTCTTGGGCGCCGCGTTCCAGGCACACCATCCCCATGCGTTCGATTTCCCGGCCGATGACCTCGGGATGTCCGTCCGCTTCCACGAGAAGGAACGACCCGGCGCCCTGCGCTTCTTCAAACGGCAGAAGATCGCCGACCAGTTCCAGGCAGCGGTGATCGAGGAATTCGACGGCGGAGGGCACCAGCCCGGCGTTCAGGATGCCCGTGACGGCGTTCATGGCCTGGGTCATGTCCGGAAAAAGGGCCACCAGGGTTGTCACGGCGGGAGGATGGGGAATGAGTTTCAAAATGAGCTTGGTGATGACGCCCAACGTCCCTTCGGAGCCCACAATGAGGCGCGTGAGATCGTAGCCGACAACGCCTTTGCGGGTGAGCACGCCGGTGCGGATCAGGGACCCCGTGGGAAGGACCACGTGGAGGCCCAAGACGTAATCGCGGGTCACGCCGTACTTGACGCACGAAGGCCCTCCGGCGTTGGTGGCGGCGTTTCCCCCGATGCTGCACGTCTCCACGCTGGCCGGATCGGGGGGATAGTAGAGCCCTTGGGCTTTGACCGCCCGTTTCAAATCGGCGGTCACCACGCCGGGCTCCACCACGGCCACCAAGTTTACCGGATCCACGGCGAGGATGCGGTTCATGGCCGAGAGGTTGAGCACCACACCTCCGTGGATGGGACTCGCCCCGCCGGCCAAACCCGTACCCATGCCGCGGGGCGTCACGGGAATGCGGTATCGATTGGCCAGTTCCATGAGCCGCACCACGTGGTCCTCGCAGCGCGCCGTGACCACGACTTCCGGGGCGCCTCGGGTGTGGGAGGCGTCCTCGGCGCATTCGGCCAGCTTGTCCGGATGCGTTGAGACCGCCTCCTCACCCAGGGCGTGGCGCAGGGCTTCGAGAATTTCGGGCGTGAGCGCCGAGTAGGCATAATGATTCTTGTCTTTCACTGGGAATCTCTTCCGAACAGGGGTTTGCACCATGGGCAGGCGGTGTGGCCGGGGCACGGGACGCCGTGCCCCGAAGGTGTCGGAGAGCCCAAAGGATGGGGGCCGAAGCCCTCCGGTCTCCCGGCTCAGGGCCGGCGTCAAAGGAAGGTCTAGAGCTGGTACTTTTCTTTGAGCTCCTGCCACTTGGGCGACTTCATGAGTTTCTGCAGGCCCTCGTTCAGGAGATTCAGAAGTTCTGTATCTCCCTTTCGGACCCCGTAGGCGAAGGTCTCTTCGGGCATGCCGAAAGTGCCCAAGATTTTCAAGGGTTTTTCCCGGACGACTTCGTGGGCCGGCGCATCGTCCATGGAGGCGGCGATGATCCGGCCGTTGAGCACGTCCTCGGCGGCCAAGGGGCCCGAATCATAATAGACCAGCTCAAAGTTCTTGCCCTTGTCGATGAGGTTTTCCTTCATCCATTTGGCTTCCGAGGTACCCCGCTGGACCCCCACCTTGTTGCCGTTGCCCAGGACCTGATCCACCGTGAGCTGCGCGTCCTTCTTGACGACCAGGACCTGCTTGATTTCCCAGTAAGGAATGGTGAAATCGATCTGCTTCTTCCGCTCTTCGGTGACGCTGAGCCCCGAAGCGATGACGTCGATCTTTCGCGCCGTGAGGCTCGGAATGATGGCGTCCCAATCGATGGCTTTGTGCTCGACCTTAAAGCCCATCTGCTGGGCGATCCAATTCAGCGCTTCCACATCGAAGCCGGCGGGCTTGCCGTCTTTGTCGATGTAGGCGAAAGGCGGGAAATTGGCGTCGATGCCGTTGATGTAAACCTTGTCCGCAGCCTGGACGCCGCCACCGAACACGCCCGCCATCACCGTCAGAACCACCAGAACCGCACACCAAAGACTTCGTCGCATGCTTTCTCCTCCTTTTTCCAGTCCTCACCCACTCCGTACCGCACGTCCTTTTTCATTCCCGTTTCGGGCCTCTCCACACCCTGCCGCCCGCAGACGATTCATGGAAGCACATCATTCTTCCTCGGCCTCGGCCTCCCACCATTCATGGCACGCCTCTTCAATGGCCTCCCGGACCACAGGATCCACCTCGTGGCGCAGCCCCCACGCCATGTCCACCCATTCTTCCATGAGGCGGTGCGCTTCCGCCTCCTGGCCCCCGTCGTCCAGATCGCTCACCACGTCCATGAGGGCGGCCAAGGCCTCGCCCACGGGACGGGGCCCGTCGCTGGAGGCGAGCACGACCCCGGCTCGAGTGTATTCCCACGCCAACAGGCCTTTATCGGGCTGCCACGTCCATGTGATGCGCTTCTTCCGAGCCATGCAACATCCTCTCAAACCCTGCTCGGCGCACAGCCGGCTCTCACCTTACCTCCCGGCTCCATTGCCGTCGTCCTCAAGACTCAAAATGCCCTTGGCCATGGCTAGAGCTTCGTCCACCGCCTCCACAACGTCGGGGTCATCGCTGTGTTTCAGCGGCTCCAAGACGTCCGGCGCCCTTTCCGGCATGACGGTCGCCACCGCCTCGATGGTGGCAAACAGGAGGTCCTCGTCGATTTCGTCGGAATCCAAAATTTCTTCCAGGACCGGAGCGGCTTCCGGAATGCCCCAGGCCCCGGCGGCGCACACGGCCTGGTAGAGGATGTCCGGATCGCGAGATTTCAAGGCCTCCAGGATCTCTCGGTCGAAGCCCTGGATCCAGCGCATGGCGAAAACCGCCGTGAGCTTCCAGTTGTCGTCTTTGGAGGCATAGGCGGAAGCGACCGCCTCACGGTGCCATTCCTGAGGGGCCCGCACCGACCCTTCCAGGACACTGCGGCGCACTTCCGTCGGCGTGCGGGGATCGTGATAGAGTTCGTAAAACTTTTGTTGAATCTTTTGGAAAGTCGCCTCGGAAATCGGATCCTCCTCGGGATCTTCAAATCCTTCCACATCGGCGTATTCCAGGGCCGAACCCAAAGCCACGGCGGCTGTCCCTCGAAGGGAAGGATCTTCGCTGGAATCTTCGACGATGTTCAAGAGCGCTTCGGCGACGCCGTCGTCCATGACAGACACATCGGAAAGGAGCTCGGCGGCCATATCGCGCTCTTCCGCCGCGGCCGCACGGTTTTGCAGCAGGGCCAAGAGCTTTTCCTTGGTGCCTTCGGGCCACTCCCAAGCCGGCATATCATAGAGGGCTTCCAAATCCATAACGTCTCTCCTGAGCCTATGGGTTGAAGTGAAGAAGCTCTTCGCCACTGAAGCCGGAGCCCCTCCTCGAACGAAACGCATCCTACCTATCATAAATCCCAGAAAAACGGGTTGAAAAAGTGGCGTCCAAACGGCGCTCTTTTTTGGCTCAAGTTTCCCGCTTGTTTTGCCGAAACACGGGATGAGCCTGCGTGCATGGGTTCGGGGGAAAGGACGAAAAGGCTCTGTTTCATGGAACCCTTGGAAACAAAGGAGTGGCGCCGATGCATCTCAGCCTGAAAATGAAGCTCATGGTTTTCGCCGTCGCCTTGGTGGCCGTGCCGCTGGTCACCAACACCGTGGCGAACACCTCCCTTTCCGTTTCTCAGTCCCGAGACATCTCCAAGTACGTAAGCAGGGTCCTGGAAGAAGACGCAGCACAATACCTGACGGCCCTCCTCGAAGCGGATCACGCCCTGGTGAGTACGGTCGTCTCAAAGGCGGAAGACGATGCGCGGCGCCTTGCCGCATCGCCCAATCTCCACAATTTTATCGCCACAAAGAAAGGAACCCGGTCGGAGGTGCGCGCCGCTGTGGAAGCCCAGGCCAAGGGCCTCCTCAGCCAAATCAAAGCCCTCTTCGATGCGGAACGCCAAGCCGTCTCACGCCAGCTCAAAAACGACATCAAGCTGGCCGAAGCCTTGGTGCAACGCTACGGGAAACCGGATTTGTCCGATACCCCGTACCGCTGGAACGCCGTCAATCAATTCACCAAGGAAAGCCAGAGCGTGGAGCTGCCCTTGATGCGTTTGGGCTCGCAACTGCTCTATCCTGTGGACGCGTTCGAAACACGCTCCTTTGTCGTCGATGAACTCACCGAACTCACCGGAAGCACCTGCACCATTTTTCAGAAAATGAACGAGGCCGGAGACATGCTGCGCGTGGCCACCTCCGTGAAAAACCTCGAAGGAAAACGCGCCGTCGGAACCTTCATCCCCGCCGTCAACCCGGACGGCACACCCAACGCCGTTGTAACCACGGTTTCCTTGGGTACGCCGTACATGGGCCGGGCCTTCGTGGTCGACGATTGGTACCAGACCATCTACAAACCGCTCAAGAACCCCTTCGACGACATCATCGGGATGCTCTACGTGGGAGTGCCCGAAAAGAGTTTGGGCACCATTCGCGATCAAGTCGCGGAGGCACGCTTGGGGCAAACGGGTTTTGTCTTCATCGCCGATGAAGACGGCCGGATCGTCCTGCACGCCGATCGTACTCTCGAGGGTCAGGACGCGGGGCAAGCGTTGCACATCCCCGACTGGTCCAAACACGTTAAGAACGCCCTCGCCCACAAGGAAACCTTTGTTCCCGTCAAAGGCGCGGACGGCCGGGAACAATTCCTTTCCCTCCTGCACTATCCCGACTGGAAATGGGTCTTGGTGGCCGTGGGTTCTTGGGATGAGTTTACAGGAAAAGCCGCGGAAGCTTCTTTCGGCCAGTTCGCCGAGGAACTCAAGGCCTTGTGGCAGGTCGGCGTCATCCAAACCCCTGATGGGCCGAAAAACCTCTACCCCCAGATTCGTCTCTTGGACGCTTCGGGAATGGAACGCCTGAAACTGGTTGATGGATCGTTGCGGCAGGACCTCGGGTCCCGAGCGGATGCGGAATGGTTTCAGCACGCTTTGAAAGCGGAATCCTTTTACAACACGGGCGTCCAGATCGCTCAGAACACCGGAAAGCCCGAGCTACGGATCGCCGTGCCCGTTCGCGACGAAGGCCGTGTGGAAGGCGTCGTGGTTGTGAACTTGGATTGGTCGGTGGTCTGGGACGTCCTCAAAGGCAAAAAGCACGGCAAGACGGGATACGCCGCCGTCATCGATCCACAGGGCTACATCGTCTCCCATCCCAAGTATTCTTTGGCGGACGGCGTTCGAATCACCGACGACAAATACGGGCAGCTGGCCGTTCTGGTCAAGACAGGGCTCGGAGGCGCCGCGGGATCGGGAACGTACTCCTTCGAGGGTGTGGCCAAATTCATGGCCTATAAACCTTTCGCCATGGGATCCAAGACCTATTTGGTCGTCACCACCATCTCCCAGGACGAATTGATGGGGATGGCCCATCAGGTGGCGGAAAAGCTTGACCGGGGTCGATCCCACGCCGTGAAATGGGCCGTGGGAATCGCCGCCGCCATGATCCTTTTGGGTATCGGCGTGGCGGTGCTCTTCGGGCGGCGCATCGCCGATCCCATCATCCGGGCCGTGCACGGCCTTAATGAAGGCGCCGATCAGGTGGCTGCGGCATCCTCCCAGGTGGCCGGATCCAGCCAACAGCTCGCCGAGGGGGCCTCCGAGCAAGCGGCGTCTCTGGAAGAGACGTCTTCCGCCCTGGAAGAGATGGCCTCCATGACCCGACAAAACGCGGATAACGCCGCACAGGCCAACGCCCTCGTCAAGAGGTCGGGCGAAGATCTGGCAAAGGCCCAAACGGCCATGATCAGCCTGGAAAAGGCCATGGAAGACATCGAAAAGGCGAGCGAGGAGACCCATAAGATCATCAAGACCATCGACGAGATCGCCTTCCAGACCAATCTCCTTGCGCTGAACGCCGCCGTGGAAGCAGCCCGGGCCGGGGAAGCGGGCGCGGGATTCGCCGTGGTGGCCGACGAGGTGCGCAGCCTCGCCATGAGAGCCGCCGAGGCGGCGCGAAACACCTCCGGGATTATCGAGGAAACCGTGCGCAAGGTCCGAACGGGACTCGAAGCCGCGACGCTGGTGTCGCGATCTTTTGCCGAGGTGGCCGAATCGGCGGGCAAGATCGGCGAACTTGTGGCGGAAATCGCCGCCGCCAGCGGAGAACAGGCGGAAGGGATCGATCAGGTGAACCGGGCTGTGGCCGAAATGGACAAAGTGGTCCAGCGCAACGCCGCCAACGCGGAAGAATCGGCTTCCGCCAGTGAAGAACTGAGCGCCCAGGCCGCCGTGGTCCGGGAATACGTCCAGGAACTCGCCCGGGTTGTGGGGCTGGTGAGTGAGGCCGTCCGTGAAAAAGCAAAGGATGCCCTCCCCGAGGAGTCTTTGGAATTTCCTGAAGAAACGGACGGTGGAAGCCCGGATCCGGCCCCTCACAGGCCGGAGCGCTTTTCCGGCGCGCATGTTGCCACTCCTGCAGCCCCGCGGCGAGCCATGGTCAAAGAGCCACTCCACGGGCCGAAGGCCGCCCTGGTGGCTCTAAACACGCGGCGCATCAAACCGCTGATGGAATGGAATCCCGAGTATTCGGTGGGGGATTTCGACATCGACCAACAGCACCAGAAGCTCTTCAAGATGGTCAACCGCCTCAATGAAGCCATGCAAACGGGGCAAGGCCGGAGCCTCCTGGGGCGGCTCCTCATGGATCTGACGGACTACACCCGGAAACACTTCCAAGCGGAAGAGCAGGCCATGGAGCGGGCCGGATATCCGGATCTGGAAGCCCACCGGGAAGTGCACGAAAAGCTCACCCGCCAGGTGGCAGACATCGTGGAGCGGTTCCAAAGCGGTGAAACGGGCCTCACCCTGGACGTCATGCGGTTTTTGGAACAGTGGCTCAAGAAGCACATTCTCGGCATGGACAAAAAATACGCCCCCTATTTGCATAGCGAAAAGGAAGCAGTATTTTAATTTTGAAGCGCGGTGCGGTTGCCTTGAAAGGCCGAGGGCGGCTGCCGAGCCATCTTGAGCGGTTCAGAGGCACGGGGGCAAGGAGGCTCCCCATGCGCTACTCGAGGCATGGGAAAAGACGGGTTTTACGAGTCCTGGCGGCGGCATTGTGGCTCACCGTGATCGGTGCCGCATGCCAGCGGGAGCCCATAAAGATCGGGTTTTCGGGAACGCTCACGGGCCCCTTCTCGGATCTGGGCATCCACGGGCGAAACGGCGCCCGCATGGCCGTGGAGGCGATCAACGAAGCCGGGGGCGTTGTCGGCCGCCCCTTGGAGCTCGTGGTCATGGATGACGAAGGCACCCCGGAAGGGGCGGTCCAGGCGGACAGGAATCTGGCGGCGCTCGGCGTCGCGGCCATCATCGGCCACATGACCAGCGCCTTGTCCATGGCCGCCCTTCCGATCACCCAGGAAACGGGCGTCCCCCTCGTTTCGCCCACCACCTCCACGCCGCTCCTCAAAGGGCGCAAGGACCTCTTCTTCAGAGTCCAGCCGACCACAGACGCCACCGCCCGCGCCCTGGCCCGGTGGATTACCGGCAAACCCTCCTTGAAAACCGTCTGCACCATTCGAGATACCCGAAACGATGCCTACAGCGCGCCGTGGGAAGGGGCTTTCGTCGAAGAATACGTAAGGTTGAACGGTCCCCATGGGATTTCCTGTCGGCTGACGTATGGAGACACGGGGCCGAAGGTTGTCGAGGCCGTGATGAGTTCTCTCCATGTCGCGCGGCCGGATGCCCTGCTTCTCGTGAGTTCGGGTCGAGATGCCGCCTTTTTTCTGCGCGTCTTCGCTTCCGAAGGGATCAAGAGTCAAATCTTGAGCTCCGCTTGGGCCCAAACGGAAGCCTTCCTCGCCGAATCGGGCCCCCTTGCGGAAAACCTTTTTTTTGCCTCCGAAAATATGCCGACGGACAGTTCCTTACGACTCCGCAACTTTTCCTGGCAGTATCGCAAACGTTTCGGCGTCGCGCCCTCCTTTGCCGCCGTAAGAGCCTACGAAGCCGTGCAGTTGACGGCGTCGGCCTTGAACGAAACGGCGGGACGGCGGGACGGCTTGGTCAAAGCGCTCTCAACGCCTCGAACGATTGACGGCCTCTATGGTCCGTTGACCATCGACTCCTACGGCGACGCCTCGGGGCCGTATTTTATCGTCAGCGTGAAAGAAGGCCGATTCGTGGTCTTGGAATTCTTACCGGGAGCTTCTCCGTGAGCGCGAAGCCGTCTCTACAGGACCTGGTCCATGCCTTCTTCTTCAAGCGGCTGCTCCTCCCGTTTGCCCTCGTGACCCTATGCGCCCTGGGGACCGTGGGCGCTTGGCAGATGCGCGAACTGTATCGCGACCATGCCTTCTTCGTGAAAGTCCTCGATCGCTATGTGACGTCGCTTCTTTCCAGCGCCCATAAGACTCTTCGGGAACAGGCCCTGGCCTATGAAGAGTCGGCGGCCATCGGAAAGGAATTGTCGTTTTCATCCCCCGTCGGATTTCATCGGGTCTTTGTCTTCCAAGCACCTTGGGATCAGTTTTCAGGCGGGGCGTCCATGGTCCACACGCCTCCGGGTGTGGATATTCCACTGTCGTATTTTCCCAAGTGGGACGAATGGCCCATGCTTTCCATTCCCTATTTCAGTGGCCGGCTGAACACCCTGACTTTGGCCGTCATGGTCCGGGCCGATCATTTCGCCGCCGTGGGAGAATTGAACCTGGAGTCCCTGGAAAAGCTCATCGGAGACTTTTCACAAAGCGCTCCCGAAAACCTAGTCATCGTCCTCGACCGCTACGGCAACGTCATCTACCATCCCAACCCTCGGATCATGCGCTCTCAGGAAAACCTAAGCTATGAACCTCTCGTGAAAAGAGCGCTCACTTATTGGCAGCCTCGGGCTCTTTTCGACACCCTGGAGGGTCGGCTCGTCTTCGCTTACTGTTGGCGCGTCGCCCCGTGGGATTGGATTCTTTTGGTGGGAAAGCCCGTCAGCCACGCCCTCATCCCGTCCCTTTTCTGGGGGGTCTTGACGGCGGCTTCCGGCTTTTTCCTGCTCTTTTTCGTGCTCATGAACTTTCGGCGGCGCCTGGGGCATCTCGTCGTCCGCCCCATCACGCTCATGACAAATGTTCTGGAAGCCGTCGCCCGCAAGAGGGACGTCCCGAACCTGGAACCGCTGGCCAGGGAGGCCCCTTTTTCCGAGCTTGCCCTTTTTGCCCGGGAGCTGCAGCGCACGTCCCAAGCCGTCAAAGAACGGGAAGCCGCCCTCACGGCCCAAGGACGGGAAATGAACCGCATCCTGGAATCCATCGGCGACGGTGTGATTCTCGCCGACGCGCAGGGGCGGATCGTCCGCATGAACGCGGAAGCCGAACATCTCACCGGTTGGCCTCGCACTCAAGCCCAAGGCCGCCCCGTGAAGCGGGTCCTGGCCATCGCCGACGTCAAGACAGGACAACCTGTCGAAGACCTCACCCATCAGGTGCTCACCACCGGGGCCGCCCGAAAATTCCCCAGGCACGCCGTCATGAGCGCCGCGGACGGATCCACGGCCTTCGTAACCCTGAGTGCGGCCCCTGTGCGAGACGAAAACGGCACGATCCAAGGGGCCGTCGTCGTTTTTCGGGACGCCGGGGCGGAGTACGAGGCGCAACGGCTTCTCGAGGAAAGCGAACGCAAATATCGCGAGATCATGGAAAGCATGGAAGAGGCCTACATGGAACTGGCCCCCAACGGTCGGGTCACCTTTAGCAACCCGGCGTTACTGAAAATCTTGGACTGCTCCTGGGAAGAGCTTCAAACCCGGACCTATCGAGATTTTACCGATGAAGCCACCGCTGAAAGCATGCGGGCATTCTTTTCGGAGATCTTTGCCACGGGAAGTTCCCATGGTCTGAAGGATTTCGTCATCCAAGACGCCTCGGGACGTCGCAAGGTCGTGGAAATTTCCGCGGGGGTGCGCCGGGACGAAGAGGGCCGGCCCATCGGCTTCCGCGTCCTAGCCCGGGATATCACGGAAAAGACGGAAGCTTTGGAACGCAGTCGCACTCTCGAACGCATGCTCACGCACACGCAGAAAATGGAATCCCTCGGCACGCTGGCCAGCGGGATCGCCCATGAATTCAACAACCTTCTCCAGGCCATGTCCGGATACTTGGAAATGGCCCTGAACAAGACCGACCCCGAGGATCCTCGAAGCCGATGGCTGACCCGGGTTCAAGAAGCGTCCTTCAAAGCACGAGACCTGGTCCGAAGACTGCTGTCCTTCGCCCGGCAAAGCGAACCCGCCCTGGAATCCATGGACTTCAACCAGGTCGTGGAAGACACTCTGGATCTCTTAAAAAAAGAGCATCCCTCGCATGATCGAAATCCGCAAGGACTTGGCGCCGGATCTTCCCGTGCTCGTCGCCGATCGTCTCCAGGTCGAACAGGTGGTCATCAACCTCACGGCCAACGCCCGAGACGCCATCGGGTCGGACAAGTCGGGCGTTATCCGCGTGCGAACGG
The DNA here is from genome assembly GCA_037481835.1 of Desulfosoma sp. Taxonomy (GTDB): domain Bacteria; phylum Desulfobacterota; class Syntrophobacteria; order Syntrophobacterales; family DSM-9756; genus Desulfosoma. The sequence goes on from JBBFKW010000010.1 coordinate 102,042, forward strand.
CCTCGCACAACGACGAGCGCGGTCGGGAGTGGATCCGCCTGGAAGTGTCCGATACGGGATCGGGGATCCCGGAAGAGATCCGCGACCGGATCTTCGATCCGTTCTTTACCACGAAGGAGCCGGGTAAAGGAACGGGCCTCGGCCTTTCCACCATCTACGGGATCGTCACCGCCCACGAGGGGCGGATCGAGTGCGAAAGCCAGGTGGGCCGAGGAACCACGTTTCGGGTGGACTTCCCGGTGAGGGCCTGGATGGAGGAGGCGGCTAAGCCCGACGAGCGGGATCACGGTTCGCGAGGGCATGAGGCCCCCGCCGGGGGAGGCGTGCTCCTCGTAGACGACGAAGAGTCCCTCCTGGAGCTTCTTCACAGCCTTCTCGAGATGGCCGGTTACACGGTGCGCACGGCACCGTCGGGGGAAGAAGCCTTGGCTTTATTGGCGCAGAGTAACGGGCGCGTCGATGCGGTGATCCTGGACTTGAGCATGCCGGGGATGGGAGGCCGCCGTTGCCTCGAAATCCTCAAGGAAAGATACCCGGGCCTTCCGGTCATCGTGGCCAGCGGGGATGCGGCTCATGAAATCTTTCGAAACCCGGAAAAATTCGGGGCTCGAGACGTCATCCTCAAGCCGTATCGCCTCAATAACCTCCTCGAGGCCCTCCAAAAGGTCCTCACACCGTCGGCAGGCGAAGCCGGTGCGGATAAGGGTGCAGCATAAAATCCGCCAGGGTCAGGAGCACCATGGCTTCGCATACGGGAACGATCCGGGGAATGGCCGAAACGTCATGGCGGCCTTCAATCCGAACGGTGGTTTCCCGACCGTCGCGGGTCACCGTTTTTTGAGGCACGGCCACAGACGGGATGGGCTTGACGGCCACGCGGATCACCACGTCCATGCCGGTGGAAAGCCCGCCGAGGACACCGCCGGCGTTGTTGGATGCATAGCCTTCAGGCGTGACGGGATCGTTATGAAGGCTTCCCGGCATAGAGGCCGCCTGGAACCCGGAGCCGATTTCCACGCCCTTGACGGCCCCGATGGACATAAGAGCCGCCGCCAGCCTGGCGTCCAACTTGTCGAAGACGGGTTCCCCCAACCCGGCGGGGCATCCGGAGGCCATGACGAGGACGACGCCGCCCACCGAGTCCCCGGCGGCTTTGACGGCCTTGAGGTGCTCCTCCATGGCTCGAGCGGCCTCCGGGTTCGGGCAGAAAACAGGGTTTCTGAGGGCTTCGTCCCAGTCTGTGGGGTCGCAGTGCACCGGGCCTAAAGCGACGGTTCCGGCACGGACGCGGATGCCCTCCCGCGCCAAGAATTTTCGGGCCACGGCCCCGGCAGCCACCCGGGCCACCGTTTCTCGGCCGGAACTGCGCCCACCGCCGCGCCAATCGCGGATGCCGTACTTTTGCTCATAGGTGCGATCGGCATGGCCGGGTCGATAGAGATCCTTCAAGGCTTCGTAATCGCGGCTGCGAACGTCTTTGTTTTCGATAATGAGGCTGATCGGGGTGCCGGTGGTGAGTCCCTCGAAAACGCCGGAAAGAATGCGCACCGTGTCCGGTTCCTTGCGGGCTGTGGTGAGCTTCTTTCCGGGCCGGCGCCGTTCCAGGTCGTCTTGAATGTCGGCTTCACAAAGCGGGATGCCCGGGGGGCAGCCATCGATCACCGCGCCCAGGGCGGGGCCGTGGGATTCGCCCCAGGTCATCACCCGAAAAAGCCGCCCGAAGGTGTTGCCTGCCATGAGATTTCTCCTCCTCGGTGACGGGATGAGCGCGCCGCCATGAAACGCATTCCATGTGGGCGTGGCCTTGTGCTTCAAGGGGCCGGTCGTCCGTTCCAACCCCTGGGTCGACCCGGGCCCTCAACGCCCCCCGTTCCCGGCCGTCCCGGAGCGCACCCGTCCACGACCGCGCTTGACTCCTCCGCTCAGGGCGTTATTTTTCAGTAGGCTTTTCAGCATAGAAAAAACATTGCGGGGTTTGAAGGAGAAAGTCGAAGAGGTCGGGGCACCATGAGCGAACACAGGCCGGACATGCGGGAAATCCTCGAAAGCCAATTGGAAGAGGAGTTGCTGGAACCCCCCATGTTCAAGGTTCTCCTCCACAATGACGATTACACCACCATGGAGTTTGTGGTGGAGATTTTGGAAAAGGTTTTTCACAAGTCCACGGCCGAAGCCACGGAGATCATGCTCCACGTGCATCGCAACGGGGTGGGGGTCTGCGGCGTTTATCCCGAAGAAATTGCGGAAACCAAGGTGGAAATGGTGCACCATTTGGCCCGCAAGAACGGCTTTCCTCTGAAGTGCACCATGGAACACGCCTAAGGCAAGGAGAAAGGTTCCCGCCATGATCAGCCGGGAATTGGAGATGGCCTTTTCGGCGGCGGTGCGGGAAGCTAAAGCGCGCCGCCACGAGTTTTTCACTCTGGAACACATCCTCTACGCCATCGTGCACGATGCGGGAGGCGCCGAGATCCTCTACCACTGCGGCGCGGACCTGGACCGGCTCAAGCAGCAACTGGAAGAGTTTTTCGAGCATCGGTTGGAACGACTGCCCAAAGCGGTGGAAAGAGACCCCATCCAGACCTTGGCGGTGCAAAGGGTGCTCCAAAGGGCCGTGATGCATGCTCAGGGCGCCGAAAAACGCCACGTGGACGTGGGCGACATCCTGGCCGCCATGTTCCACGAGGAAAACTCCCACGCCGTCTATTTCCTGAAAACCCACGGCGTGACCCGCCTGGATGTGCTGGAGTACATCTCCCATCGCATTTCCAAGGTTTCCGGATCCGTCGATGAAGAGGGGGATCGGCCCGGCGCCGGGCTCGCCCCGCGCCCGCAGCGGCAACCCGCAAAACCGACGGCCTTGGAACGGTTTACCACGAACCTGACGGAAAGGGCGGCCCAGGGGCTCATCGACCCGCTGATCGGGCGGGAAACGGAAATCCTGCGCACCCTGCAAATCCTCGGGCGGCGCACCAAGAACAACCCCATCCTCGTCGGGGATCCCGGCGTCGGCAAGACGGCCATCGCCGAAGGTTTGGCCCTGAAGATCCATCGAAAGGAAGTGCCCGAAAGCTTCCACAAAGCGGAGATTTACGCTCTGGACATGGGCGCTCTTCTGGCCGGGACCAAGTTCCGGGGAGACTTCGAGGCGCGCCTCAAGGCCGTCATCAACGAACTCAAGAGCAAACCTGGGGCCATCCTCTTCATCGACGAAATCCACACCGTGGTGGGTGCCGGCGCCACCAGCGGCGGCTCCATGGACGCCTCCAACATCCTCAAACCCGTGTTGGCTTCCGGCATGATCCGGTGCATCGGGTCAACGACTTATGAAGAATACAAGAACCATTTCGAAAAGGATCGGGCTCTGAGCCGGCGGTTTCAGAAGATTGAAATCCATGAACCCAGCGTGGAAGAAACCTACCAAATCCTTCAGGGGCTTCGGGAGTCTTACGAAAAGCACCACAGGGTGAAGTATACCGCCGCGGCCCTGAAAGCCGCCGCAGAACTTTCGGCACGGCACATCAACGACAGGTACCTGCCGGACAAGGCCATCGACGTCATGGACGAAGCCGGAGCCAGCTTGCGCCTCAAGGATCACAGCCGCGCGCGGCGCGTGGTGCACGTGAAGGACATTGAAGAGGTTGTGGCCAAGATGGCCAAGATCCCGCCTCGATCGGTTTCGGCCTCCGACCAGCTAAGGCTCCAAAACTTGGAGGAGGAACTCAAAGGCAAGGTTTTCGGCCAGGACGACGCCATCAAGGCGTTGACCACGGCCATCAAGAGGTCCCGGGCGGGACTGCGCGTGCCGGATCGCCCCATCGGGTCCTTTCTTCTCATCGGCCCCACCGGCGTGGGGAAAACCGAAGTCGCCAAGCAGCTCGCCGCCATTTTGGGGATCCATTTCCTTCGGTTCGACATGAGCGAATACATGGAAAAACACGCGGTAGCCCGACTCATCGGCGCCCCTCCCGGCTACATCGGCTTCGATCAGGGGGGGCTCCTCACCGATGCCATTCGCAAACACCCGCATTGCGTCCTGTTGATGGACGAAATCGAAAAAGCCCACCCGGATCTTTTCAGCATCCTCCTGCAGGTGATGGACTACGCCACCTTGACGGACAACAACGGCAAGAAGGCCGATTTTCGAAACGTCGTGCTCTTGATGACGTCCAACGCCGGAGCCCGGGAAATGAGCAGCAGTTCCATCGGCTTCGGCACCGCCAAGGAAAAGGACGACCGCGCAGCCAAGGGCATGAAGGCCGTGGAACAGTTGTTCAGCCCCGAGTTCCGCAACCGCCTGGACGGCATTATCCCCTTTGCCGGCTTGGATCTTTCCATCATGGAAAAGATCGTGGACAAGTTCATGGAAGAACTCAGCCGCCAGTTGGTGGAAAAGAAAATCGCCATCGAGCTTTCCGCCCAAGCCCGCCGATGGTTGGCCGAAAAAGGCTATGACCCCGCTTTCGGCGCCCGGCCCCTCGCCCGCGTGGTCCAGACGGAAATCAAAGATTTTCTGGCCGAAGAGATCCTTTTCGGCCGTTTGCAGAAAGGCGGCCGGGTCACGGTCATGCGCCCCTCGGAAGTGCCCGAGGGAGCAGATGCGCTGAGGACCGATTCCATGGCTTTCGTGTTTCAGGGGTCATGAAAGGCGGGGGCAGACCGATGCTCATCCAGAAGGCCCCATGGCGATCTTCAGCCTGAACCAAGAACTGGCGTTTCCGCCGCCGGAATTGGCAGAACCGGACGGTCTTTTGGCCATCGGAGGGGACCTCAGCCCCCGGAGGCTTCTGTTGGCCTACCGGCTCGGCATCTTTCCGTGGTACGCCCCGGGAACCCCCATCTTGTGGTGGTCCCCGGACCCCCGGCTGGTGCTCTTTCCCGACGAGTTGAAAATCTCCCACAGCCTGAGGCGCGTCCTAAAGAAGGGCCGCTTTCAGGTCACGTTCGATGCGGCTTTTCGGGAGGTGATCGAGGCCTGCGCCTTGGTCCGGGTGGGCAAAGGGGAAGAAACCTGGTTGGTTCCGGAAATGATCGAAGCCTACCATCGGTTGCACCGCCTCGGGGCGGCCCACAGTGTGGAATCCTGGCTCGACGGCACACTTGTCGGGGGCCTCTACGGTGTGGCCCTGGGCCGGGTCTTTTTCGGTGAATCCATGTTCAGCCTGGTCTCGGACGCTTCCAAGGTGGCCTTGGTGCACCTTGTGGAGCGCCTCAAGGCCTTCGACTTTGCTTTCATCGACTGCCAAGTTACCACAGCCCATCTCAAGCGCATGGGCGCCCGCGAAATCCCCCGATCGGAATTCCTGAAAAGACTTCAAGGGGCCACGCGCCGGCCCACACCCGCCTTTTGGCGTCCCGACCCCTCGCCATAAAAGGACTCGGCCACCGACCCCGCCCCTGAATCGGCCAACGCACCGCCCTGCCGTCGTGAGTTGCTCGGCGCACCGCCCTGCCTTCATGAGTCGACCGAAGCACCGCCATCCCTGGAGTGAGTTGCCGTGTTGGGGTTCGCGGCACTCAGCCCAAATTCCATCCTTCAGAGAACATTTCCCTTGAATCACCCTCATGTTGTGCTAAAAGCGAAACGCCTTAAGGCAGCATCTCACATGAAGGAGGATCCATCGGAATGGCCTTGGTGGTGCAAAAATACGGCGGAACATCCGTGGCCGACGTGGAACGCATCCGATCGGTGGCGCGGCGGGTGGTGGAACGCAAGAAGGCCGGAAACGACATGGTCGTGGTCCTTTCGGCCCGCGCCGGCGACACCGACCGATTGATCGCCTTGGCGCACGAGATGAGCCCCAATCCGGACCCACGGGAATTGGACGTGCTTCTGGCGACCGGAGAACAGGTGACCATCGCCCTGTTCAGCATGGCCGTCAAAGACATGGGACTGGAAGCCGTCTCCATGACCGGCTATCAGGCGGGCATTATCACCGACCATCACTACGGGCATGCCCGGATCAGCTGGATCGAAACCTTGCCCATCACGGAAAAGCTCAACGAAGGAAAGATCGTGGTCGTGGCCGGCTTCCAAGGATACGACGACGAAGGCAACATCACGACCTTGGGGCGCGGCGGATCGGACACCACGGCCGTCGCCCTCGCCGCGGCCCTCAAAGCCGACGCGTGCGAAATCTACACCGACGTGGAAGGCGTCTACACGACCGACCCCAACGTGTATTCCAAGGCTCGCAAGCTTCGACGCATCAGTTACGAAGAAATGCTGGAAATGGCGAGCATGGGCGCCAAAGTGCTCCACATCCGATCGGTGGAATTCGGCATGAAATACAACGTGCCCATATGGGTGCGCTCCTCTTTTACCGATGATCCCGGAACGCTTGTCACCCAGGAGGATGCCGATATGGAAAAGGTCGTGGTCTCAGGGATCACGTACAGCAAAAAAGAAGCTCGAGTCACCGTGACCGACGTGCCGGACGTGCCGGGGATGGCCTTCAGGTTGTTCGATCCCATCGCTCAAAACGGGATCAACGTGGACATGATCATTCAAGGAAGCAGCGCCGTGCCCGGTCGGGCCAACATCTCCTTTACCGTGCCCAAGGCCGATTACGAAAAGACCCTGGCCCTGGCGGAAAAGCTCTCCAAAGACATCGGGGCGGGCCATGTCCACGGCAACCCCAATATCGCCAAGGTGTCCGTCATCGGCGTCGGCATGCGCAGCCACACCGGGGTCGCCAGTGTGATGTTCCAGGCGCTGGCCAAGGAAAACATCAATATTCACATGATCAGCACGTCGGAGATCAAGATTTCGTGCGTCATCGACGAAAAATACACGGAACTGGCCGTTCGGGTGCTCCACGACGCCTTCGAGCTTCACAAGGACCCCCACAACGGCATTAAGATCAACGAAGAACGCTAACCCTCGCACGGACCGAACCCGTGGCGGCCCGCGGCCTTGTGATAGTGTTTACCGGAAACGGCAAGGGGAAAACCACGGCCGCCCTGGGGATGGTCCTGCGCGCCGCGGGCCATGACTTGCGAGTGCTGGTGCTGCAGTTCATCAAGGGGGCGTGGAGTCCCGGAGAGGAGGCCGCAGCGCGCCTCCTCCCCACCGTGGAATGGCAAACCCTGGGCAAAGGCTTCACCTGGCGCCGCGCCGACCCGGAAGAAGACTGCAGGCTAGCCTGGCAAGGTTGGCAAAAGGCCCTGGAGGCGCTCACCTCCGGCCGCTACGACCTCATCATCCTCGATGAGCTCAACGTCGCCCTGGACCACGGCTTCCTGGAGCTGGATTCCGTCCTGCAGGGTTTGGCTCAAAGGGCCCCCCACTGTCACGTGGTCATCACCGGCCGAAACGCTCCCGCGGCGCTTTGCGCCGCAGCCGATTGCGTCACAGAAATGGTCGCCGTAAAGCACCACTATAGGGACCAGGGCATAAAGGCTCAGCGGGGCGTGGAATTCTAACTGATTCAAGCCAGCCTCAAAATCTCCCCCGACTCCGGAACCACCACCTCCACATCGCGGCATGCTCCGACAATCTGCTCAATGTCCCGCCATTGGGTTCGGCGCACATCTCTTTGGATGTGCACGAGAGCCAGCCGCCGCACGCCGGCAGCCCCGGCCCATCGAAGGCAGCCCTGGACCGTGCCGTGACCGTGGATGCCGTCGTTCCCGTTGACCGCAAAGGCTTCGTGAACGGCGCACTCACAGCCTCGGGCCAGGTTTTCCGTTTCGGCCGTCGGGCGCCCGTCCCCACTGTAAAAAAGGCTCCACGAAGGCCCATCGATGCGCACACTGAGGTTTTTCTGGCCGTGCTCCGTCTGGGCCGCCCGCCAGAGGGTTCCGCGGACTTCTTTGGCATCCCCGGCATCCAGCACCACCTCCTCCAAAGGAAAGGTGAGTTTGCCGGCAAAGCCGGGATAGGCCAGGTCCAGAGCACGAAGAACGGTATCCATCCCGCCGGGCTGGGAGACGATGATCAGGGGTTTGAGCCTTTTCATTTCCCAGAAACGCAGGAGCAACAGAGGGACCCCGAAGAAATGATCCCCATGGAAATGGGACACCCACAGCACGTCAAGCGCGTCGGGATCCGCGCAGGCTTGAAAATACCGATGCGTCGCCGAAAACCCGCAATCCAAAAGGATCTGGATCGGTGCAGCATCGCCGCCTTCATCCCCCTCGATCAAGAGACTCGTATTGGGCTGGGTTTCGTCACAGGCTTCCCCCACACCGAGAAACCGCACGGTTGTCGATCTTTTCCGCTCGCTTTCCATGAACCGCCACCTCCTGTCTTGACCAACCTTTCCCTCGCTCTGTATGATGCGCCGACGTTTTGAGGTCAATGCAAAAGCTACCCGAGAGAGGACAGACACCATGGGTGCCACACTGACGGCAGGCGATTTGAGAAAAGGCTTGAAATTGGAAATCGACGGGGAACCGTACCTCATCGTGGACTTCGAATTTTCCAAGCCCGGAAAAGGCCAGGCCCTGTATCGGTGCCGGCTGCGCAACATGATCACCGGAACCCAATTCGACCGCACTTATCGGTCGGGCGATAAATTCCTGGCGGCGGACCTGGACGAGCAGGAAATGGAGTTTCTCTACAAAGAAGGCAATCGCTACCATTTCATGAACACCTCCACCTACGAACAGGTGGAACTGGCCGAAGAATCCGTCGGGGAGGCCAAAAACTTTCTCACCGAAAACCTGCACGTGGACATGCTCTTTTTCAAGGGATCCCCCATCGGCATTTCGCTGCCCAACTTCGTGGAACTCAAGGTGATCAAGTCCGATCCCGGCGTCAAAGGCGATACGGCTTCCGGAGCCACCAAGCCGGTCACCCTGGAAACGGGCTACGAAATCCAGGTGCCCTTGTTCATCGAAGAAGGCGATGTCCTGAAGCTGGACACCCGCACGGGGACCTACGTGGAACGGGTGAAGACCTCCGCCTGATGAGCCGCCGGGATGTTCTTTCCGCCAAACGCTGGAGACTGGAAATGAGAAGCCGCATCCTCCACGGAATGCGGCTTTTCTTCGTGGATCGGGGCTTCATGGAAGTGCAGACCCCCGTGCGCACCCCGGCCCCCGCTCCCGAACGCCATATCGACGCCGTGCGCTCCGAGGGCTGGTATTTGCAAACCAGCCCGGAGCTTTACATGAAGCGGCTTCTTGCGGCCGGCTACGAGAAGATTTTCCAAATCTGCCCCGTCTTCCGGAAGGGGGAACGAGGTCGCCGCCACCATCCCGAATTCACCCTTCTCGAATGGTACCGACTGGGCTCGGACTACGAGGCGCTCAAGGCGGACTGCCTGGAGCTCTTGCAGGCCGTCTGCGCTCATGTCGGCCGATACCCCCGCTTCCCTTTCGGCCCTCATTGGCTGACTGTGCTCCCGCCGTGGGAGCATTGGACGGTGAGGGACATCTTCCTGGATCGTGCCGGCTGGGATCCCTTGAAAAATTACGATCCAGATCGATTCACGGAAGATCTCGTGGAAAAAATCGAGCCTACCCTGGGCTTTCCCGCTCCGGCCTTTCTTTCCGACTATCCGCCCGAGGAAGCGGCCTTGGCGAAACTCCGCCCCCATCAGGCCGTCAAGGTCGCCGAACGGTTTGAACTCTACTGGGCGGGCATCGAATTGGCCAACGGCTTTTCCGAATTGACCGACCGGAAGGAACAGGAAGAACGCTTTCGAGAATGCCTCGCCCGGCGCCAAGAAGAAGGTCGAGACGTCTATCCCTGGCCCCTTCGGTTCTTGGAAAGCCTGGACGATTTGGAATCCGCCGCCGGCATCGCTTTGGGCGTCGACCGCCTGGTGATGCTCCTAACCGATGCCTCGTCCCTGGACGATGTGACGGCTTTCGAACCCGAGCATGAACCGTAAGCCTCAGGATTCCTTCGCCCCTTCGCCGTAATAGGCCACAGCCGCAAAAGTCACGAAAGAGCCTTGACGATCCACCACGGCATGGTCGTGATGAAGCACCCGCCCTCGGGCTTTGCCGCGAAGTACGCGGCTGAGCACGTAAAGCGGGGGCACGCCGCACACTTTGCGGGCGTTGCCGTCTTTGAGGATTTCAGCCATGAACGCGTCCGGGTCCGGGGCTTCCAGGGCGGCGAGAAGTTTTCGGTCCGCATCCAAATGCTCTTGGACCGTCAGGCGATTGGGCAGAAAATCATCGCCGTATCGAGGGCCGATATGGGCCAGGTCCACGCTCGCCAAAACCCCCACGGAGGTCCCGGATCGGTCCAAAACTTCCCGAAGCGCATCGCAAAACCCATCGATGGCCGCGTGGTGCGATTGCCAGTCCTCCACGCCGAACGAGCACAAAACGGGCACAATCCGAGCCGTCGGCTGCACGGACGCAAGAAACACCGCTTGAAACTCTATGGTGTGTTCCCGACTGTGCGCATATTCTCCGGCACACACATCCTGAGGCGCCCGCCGGGCGATTTCTTGGGCCATCTGCCGATCGCACGGCACAAGGCCGAGAGGGGTTTCGAAATCTTTGAAGGTGAGGGCAAAAAAGTTTTCGATGGGTTCGTGGCCCGTTCCCACAATGACCCAGACAGCCGGCGGAACCGTTTCCCGAAGCGCCCTGTAGGCGCACCCAAAGGTGGCCGCACCCGCCCGAATGTCAATGTGCGGGGCGACCAGGCCCATGAGGGGGCACGATTCTTTTTGGTTTCGGGGCTCGGGGGTGATGAGGGCGTCCAAGAATGCACGCAAATCCTCAGGTTTTTCCGGATAACTCTTTCCCGCATGGCGCATCCGCCTCACGGGATCCTCTCGGAACCTTTGGACCTCCCGCTGCACATGGTCCGCGTAACGGGCATTGTCGAGAAAGAGATTTTCGTCCAGGACGCGGATCACTTCCTCGATCTGCTCGCTGTAGATGAGGTGCCCGGTTCGACGCAGGAAAAACGCCTGGATGTCCCGCACGGAATGCCGTCCATCCATGAGCGCCAGGAATGGGGCGAAGTCGGCGTTGAGGATCACATGATTCTCGTTGTAACCGAGACGGTCCCTTAACAGGATGTACGGGCGCCCCTCATGGTGGATCGGCACGGCTTCCAAGCCATAACGCAGTTTCGGGTGTTCCATCGACTCTGCCTCGACGTTGACGGTCCCATGCAAATGTGATACGTGACAACGTCCATAGCTCCCGGATCGAAACATCTCTCGCGCTCGAAGGACAAAGCCTCCATGCGGCACGCACCGAAGACATGCACCGCCTTATTTTTCCTTCTGTTCATGAGTTCCTGCAGCACCCTGGGTTTACGGACCGGCCCTTCGGCCCCCGGACCGGAACTGCCCAAGTCTCAAGCGTACGCCGCTTACCTGTTAGCCCAATACTACCTTCGGGTCAACGAGCCGGAAGAGGCTATCAAAGCCTATCGAAAGGCTTTGGAAATCGACCCCGAAGATCCCACCATCCTCACGGACCTCGCCGTCCTGTACGTGCGTCAGGGCAATGTGCAGGAAGCACTTAATCTTGCTGAAAAGGCCGCTGAAGTCGACCCCAAATGCGAAAACGCCTTCCTGCTCCTGGGGAGGCTCTACGCCGGCACCGGCAACAATGCCAAGGCCATCAAAGCCTACCAGTCGGTCATCTCCATCAACCCGTCCAACCACGATGCCTATCTTTTGCTGGGAACCCTGTACGCGCAGGAAAACCGATTCCGCGAAGCCCTGGAGGCCCTGGAACATCTCAAAGCCCTCTTGCCCGACAACCCCCTGGCCTCCTATTACAAGGCCCGCATCTTTCTCGACATGAAATTCTACGAGCAAGCGGAAGCAGCCTACCAGGAAGTGCTGCAAATCAACCCGTTTTTCGATAGGGCCATGTTGGATCTGGCCTATATCTATGAAGTCACCGAGCGGTTTTCGGAAGCGGAAGCCACCTATCTTCGGCTGCTGGAAATCAACCCTGGCCATGTCCAGGCGCGAAACCGGCTGAGCAACCTCTACATCCGCCAAAAGCTCTACGATAAGGCCTTGGAGCACCTGCGCATCCTATCCCAACAGGATGCCGAAGACCTGGAAGCGCGCCTCAAGATCGGCATCATCCACCTCCAACAGCGCAAGTACCAGGAAGCCATCTCCGATTTTCAGGCCCTGTTGAAGGATCGGCCGCAATACGACCAAGCTCTCTATTATCTGGCCACGTCTTACGAAGAAAAGGGCGAGCGCTCCGATCTGGAACAGGCCGTCGTCAACCTGCGGCTCATTCCCGAAAGCAGCCCCTTGTGGGATCCGGCCCAAATGCGCCTCGGTGTTCTCTTTTCCAAGCTGAATGACCACAAGTCCGGGATTCAGTGTTTGGAAAAGGCCATCGCCCTGAAACCGAAGGTCATCGATTTCTACCTCTACCTGGCGTTTCTCTATGAAGAAGTCAAAGACTTCGCCAAAGCTCTGGAGACCTTGAACGCCGGCATGGCCGTTGGCGGCGAAACGGTGACGTTGCTTTTCCGCAAGGGCATCGTGCTCGACCGCATGGATCGCAAGGAAGAAGCCCTGGAGGTCATGAAAAAGATCCTCACACTGGAAAAAGACCATGCGGGGGCTCTCAACTACGTGGGCTACACCTATGCGGACAAGGGAATCCATCTGGACGAAGCCAAGGAACTCATCGAGCGCGCTCTGCAGAAAGAGCCCGAAGACGGCTACATCATGGACAGCCTGGCGTGGGTTTACTACCGACAGGGCAATTACATCAAGGCGTTGGAAGTGATGCGCAAGGCCCTGGAAATCGTGCCCGACGATCCCGTCATTTTGGAACACTACGGCGATATCCTGCAGGCTTTGGGCCGCTTGGAAGAAGCTCGCAAAGCCTACGAAAAGGCCCTGGAAAAGGGGCATGAAAAGCCCGATACAATCCAGGAAAAGATCCAGCGGGTGCGATGAAACGCCTCGCCCGAATCCTGTCCTGTGCGCTCCTGTGCACGGCGCCCTTTATCCTGTCCTCGTGCGTCCCGGCTCGGGCCCCGATGCCCGGACGGGAGGGCGTGGCCGCGGCCTGGGACTCCCAGCGGTGGAGCCGCAGCCTCCTTGGCCGCTTCGACCGGTGGCAACGATTCCAAGCCGTCTATCAAGCCAAATGGACGGATTCCATGGAACGGGTCTGGCGTGCCAAAGCCCTCGTCACCGCCCATTTGCCCGACAAGATGCGCATCGAGATCCTAAACTCCTGGGGACAGATCCAAGGGCTTTTCGTCCTCAGAGAACCGTCGGCCTCTCTGTGGCTCGTCGGGGAAAAGAGCCTGTATCGATCGCGGCGCAGCGCCGCCCTCTTGGAAAAACTCGTGGGCATCGAATTGCCGGGCACGGAATTGGCCCCCATTCTCGTGGGCTTACCCCCCAAGGAGATCCTTGACGGAGCCCCGGCGCGTCGGCTTCGAGACGGCACGGTCGTCTTCGGTGAGGCGAACCTCCGGGAGGGCTTTTCGCGCCGGTATGGTCTTTGTCCCGATATGGAGCGCATCTGCAGCATGGAATTCGACCTTGCGGGAGCGCCTCTTTCCATTCTCTTGCAATACGACACGCAGGGGGAGATTCGAGAAGTCCCGTCCTCGGTCACCTTCCGAAGCGAGGCGGGTACCGTGGAACTCACCCGCACCCTCGTGACGCGTCCTGCCAACATCGCTTCGGAAACCTTCGATCCTCCTCCCCTCGGCGACACCGTCCGAATCGTGGAAATCCCCTGACCTCACGCGGCAGGAGGAGCCTCCATGGAGCCTCAGGCACGGTTTTTTGTTGATCGCATGCTCGGAAAGGTGGCAAAATGGTTACGAATCCTCGGCTACGATGCGCGCTACGGATCCATCGAAACCGCCTCTCAGATCGAGACGCTGCATCGCGAGGGGATCGTCGTGGTGACCGGGAACACGCGATGGCGTCATCTCCCGGGCGTTTTTTTCTGTGAGCCCTTGCGCGTGGAAGAACAGTGTCGAAAGCTGGCACAAGCCGGCCTCATTCGCCGTGAAGAGGTCAGGCTTTTCAGCCGATGCCTTCGGTGCAATCGGCTCCTGGAAGAAGCCCCCAAGGAGGAGGTCGGCGGCGTCGTTCCGGACTACGTCTACGCCACGGCCCCGTCGTTTTGCCGCTGCCCTTCGTGCGGCCGCGCGTATTGGCCGGGATCTCATTGGGACAGAATGACGGAACGCTTTCGACGGATCACAGGCTGGAGTCTTGAGGACTTGAGCGAAAGGAGGACGGAATGGGCGGAGTGATCAACAACGTGATCGCCATGCTGACGAAGATGGGCTACTGGGCTCTGGAATATGCGACGATCGTCTACCACTGGAAAATGAAAGTTTTCAGGACCCAAATGAAACGCCTTGCGGTAAGCAGGACACAGAAAAACCTGGCCAAAGCCTACAGCGGCCTCGGCGCCGTGGTCTACGGCATGCTGAAAGAGGGCCAGGAGTCCCTCAAAGACGACCCCGCGGTCATGACCCAGATGCGCAACGTGGACGAAGCGGAAGCCAAGGTGAAGAGGATCGACGAAGAGATCCAGGAAATCTGCGACGCCTACGAAGCGAAGAAAAGAGCCGTTCGAGAAACCTACGCGGCCAAAAGAAGCGCCGTGGGGGGACGGTCGGAAACGGAGGAGGCGTAGGTTCGTTTGAAACCGTGTGCCGGAGGGGGCTTGGGCCAGGGCCGAGGGGTCCCGCCGAGACGGGGGAAGGATGTTGGGTGTTGGGGTTCGCTGCGCTCACCCCAACCACCGGGTTTGTTCAAGGATGGGGGCCGGTGCTTTAAAAGAGCCGCGACACGGCGCCTCACAACGCCCCAGGGAAATCCTTCCTTCGCTTTTCACGTGCCGCAATCCGCCGGGTCGCCTTGGATCTTGGCCAAAGCGTGGGGAAGGGCTGGAAGGATCGCCTCCAGGTTTTCAAGACATCCCTTGAGGCTTCCGGGAAGATTGACGATGAGGCTGTCGCCTCGGATGCCGGCCACGGCCCGGGAAAGCATGGCATGGGGGGTCTTCCTGAGGCTTTCCAACCGCATGGCTTCAGCCATCCCCGGAATGAGTCGGTCACACACCGCAACGGTCGCCTCGGGCGTCACATCCCTTGGGGAAACACCCGTCCCGCCAGTGGTCACCACGAGAGCCGCGCCGTGCTTTTCCACCGCTTCCAGAAGGGCCTCTTGAATCGCCGATTTTTCATCCGGCACGACCGTGCGCCACACCCCCGTGAAGCCTTCGGCATGGAGCCTTTCCCAGAGTTGGGCTCCGGAGACATCCTCCCGTTCCCCTCGACTCCCCTTGTCGCTCACCGTAACGACAGCCACTGTCTTGCGACACCGCTCCACGGAAAACACCTCCTCGGCCTTCACCGCGGGCCGCGCTCCAATTGCCTGCGCGCCGCCTGAACGATAACGCTGGAAACCGATTTGCTCTTGGCGAGAATTTTCAAATCCTGGGGGTTCAACGTGGCAACCAATTTCAAGGCGATCCCCACGGGGGTTTTGGGGTTTTTCACCAAGGCCAAGCGGACGGGATAGAGTTTGAACCATTCCCGGTTATCGGCGATTTTCCGAAGGGCCTCATCGCTGATGTTTCGGGAATTGGCGAACCCCGCCACTTCCGAGGAAGTGAGCTTGGGATTTTCCAAAACGGCAAGCTGGACGACCCGGTTGGGATCTTGCATGAGAAGCGTGCGGGCTTCCTGGCCGCCCGTCTGCGCCAGCTTGACGCGCTCGGGAACGGTCATCTTCTGGATTTTCACCGCCAGAGGAAGACGATCGACCTCGTCCTTCGGCGGCCTGTCTTTTTCCTGATCTTCCGTCACCGATCTCCCCTCGGCCGAATCCCCAAAAAAAAGACTTTTCCCAAAACGCGGCGGATCTGATCCGTTTCTCATATATCCCGGCGATGCGGCTCATGAAAAGGAAACTGCGGCAGGGAACGGCAAGAGGGCCGAATCCCTAAAGAAAGAGTTCGGCCCGCACGACGAGCGGGGCCCGAACCCGAAAGAGCACGTCCGTCCCGAAACGTTTCGGCGGGCACCCGTCCCCTTGGGTCGTGGGAACGGGAGCCCGCCGCACGGAGGAGCCGAAAAGGCTTAGGCCTAAGCCTTTTCGGCCTTTTCGGCCTTGGCGGCTTCGATGATCTTTTCCTGAAGCTGGGCCGGCACTTCTTCGTAATGGGAAAACTTCATAGTGAACATGCCGCGGCCGGCGGTCATGGAGCGCAGATCCGGCGCGTATTTGAGCACTTCCGCAAGGGGAACCTGGGCGCGAACGATCTGTTTGTTGCCCTGGCTGTCCATCCCCAGGACCTTACCCCGCCGGGAATTGAGATCCCCGATGACGTCGCCCAGGCAGTCGTCCGGGATGATCACTTCCAGATGGACGATGGGTTCCAACAAGGTGGGCTTGGCCTCCGCCACGGCTTTCTTGAAGGCCATGGAACCGGCGATCTTGAAAGCCATTTCCGAGGAGTCCACGGCGTGGTAGGAGCCATCCACCAAGTCGACCTTAAAGTCGATCACCGGATAGCCGGCCACCACCCCTTCCTGAGCGGCCTCCACAATGCCTTTTTCCACCGCGGGGATGTACTGCCTGGGAATGACACCGCCCACGATCTTGTCCACGAACTGGAAGCCTTCCCCCCGGGGCAGGGGTTCCATCTCGATCCAGCAGTCCCCGTACTGGCCCCGCCCTCCCGTCTGCTTCTTGTACTTGCCCTGGACCCGTGCCTTGCCCTTGATGGTTTCCTTGTAGGGCACTTTGGGCAGGCGCAGGTTCACTTCCACACCGAACTTGCGTTTCAGCTTGTCGATGGTCGCCTCGATGTGGATTTCGCCCATGCCCGAGAGGATCATTTCCTTGGTCTCGTCGTTGCGTTCCAGCTTGAGGGCCAGGTCCTCTTCCATGAGGCGGGCCAAGGAACTGAAAATCTTGTCCTCGTCGCCTTTGCTCTTGGGTTCGATGGCCAAGGAATAGACGGCGGCGGGCAGTTCGGGGAAGGGAAAGACGACGGCGTTCTTTTCGTCGCAGAGCGTGTCCCCGGTGGTGGTTTCCTTAAGCTTGGCCACGGCCACGATATCGCCGGGGCCCGCTTCCTGGAGGCTTTCCTGGGCCTTTCCTTTGATGCGCAGCAGTTGCCCGTAGCGCTCCTTGGACTTCTTCGTGCTGTTGAACACGGTGGCATCGGGCTTCATGGTCCCTGAAAAGATGCGCACCACGGAAAGCCGGCCGGCATAAGGATCGCTGATGGTCTTGATCACCAGTCCCGAATAGGGCGCGGCCGGGTCGGGTTCCCTTTCCACGGAATTTTGCCCATCCAAGGACGTCCCCTTCTTGGGACCGCGATCCAGAGGCGACGGGAAGCACTCGACGATGATGTCCAAGACTTGGGCCACGCCCACGTTGGCCGTGCCGGAACCGCACGTGATGGGGATGAGGCGCCCGGCGATCACGGCACTGCGCAAGCCTCCCGTTATCTCGTCCTGGGTGAGCTCCTGGCCTTCCAGGTATTTTTCCAAGAGCGCATCGTTGGCTTCGCACACATTTTCCACAAGCATTTCTTTATATTGAGCCGCCAGGTCCAGCACTTCCGCGGGCGCGTCCTTCACGTCGAATTTGCCCGTTTCTCCATGGGTGTAGAAAAAGGCCTTGCCCGTGAGGACATCGACGACACCTTGAAAATTCTCGGCACTGCCGATGGGTACCGTCAAGGGCACGCACCGGGTTCCCAGCTGGTGGCGGATGTTGTCCACGGTCTTCACGAAGTCGGCCCGTTCGCGGTCCATCTTGCTGATGAAAACCATGCGCGCCAGGCCCAATTCCTCGGCGAATTCCCACACCTTTTCCGTCTGCACCTTGACGCCGTCGATGGCATCCACGACAACCAGTGCCGCATCCGCCCCCTGGAGCGAACTCTTGGTTTCGGCGATGAAATTGAAATCGCCCGGCGTGTCGATCACGGTGCAGGAATGCTTTTTCCAGGGGAAGGTGTTGAAGGCCGTGCTGATGGTGATCTTGCGGCTGACTTCCTCGGGTTCGAAATCCATGACGGACGTGCTTTCGTCCACCTTGCCCAGGCGCGTCGTCGCGCCGGCGGTAAAGAGCATGGCCTCCGCCAAAGACGTCTTTCCCGCGCCTCCGTGGGAAATGATGGCAAACGTTCGGACCTTGCCTACCGATTCACTCATGCGTCGTTCCTTTCTGCGCCTGCGCCCCGTGCCCTACGGGGCAGATCCTTCGATCATCCCCGAAAACCGAAAAGACGGCGAAAAACCGATCTAATCCAATCCCTTACGGGGGCTTCGGAAAAAAGGATCGGTCCCGCCGCGGACTTTACGAGGAAAAGCACAAGTGACGTTCTTAGATGAAGGGCACGAGAAAAGTCAAGAACAATCCCGACTTGGCTCGTATGGGAAGCGTCCTGGAATTTTCTCTATCGCCGCAAGAAAAGACTTCCTCTCGGAGCGCTTTTCTGATTTTTTATAGCTTTTCAAAACGCCGTCACGTTCGGGAGAAAAGGTCGGAGATTTTCCATGCCCAAAGAGGCTTCATCGCTGCTCCATCAGGTTTTTCAGGAGTTAGAGGGGCCCGCCGTGGATGCCCTCAAGGACTTCCTCGATTTCCTCCGGTCCCAGCGGGCGTTGAGTCCGGCTACGGTCAGGAGTTACGGGGCCGACCTGGCCCAGTGGTTTCTTTTCCTGAAGGATCTCCTGGGCCGATCGCGCCTGGAAATGGACGACCTCTCGGAAACCTCCCTGCGCCGTTTCGTCTTCCACAGGCATCCGCGCCTGGCCAAGAGCAGCCAGGCGCGCGCCTTGGCGACCTATCGATCCTTTTTCCGGTTCCTTATGGAAAGGCACGGCCTGGAGCGGAATCCGGCCCGATCTTTGCGGTCCCCCAAGGCGAGCGTCACGGTGCCCGCCTTTTTGGACGTGGATGATATGACGGCCTTCCTGGACGCCCTGCAAAGAAACGCCCAAGGCCCATCGGCCCCGTGGATCGCCGTGCGCGACTGGGCTCTTTTCGAAACCCTTTATTCCACGGGGCTGCGGGTCGGAGAATTGGTTCGGCTGAATCACGGGCATATCGACATGCACGAGGGCATGGTGCGCACCGTGGGCAAAGGCGCCAAGGAACGAATCGTTCCCATCGGATCCAAGGCCCTGGACGCGATCCGCTCCTACCTTGCCGCCTTCAGGAACCAATGGCAGGGCCCCTACGACCAGGACGCCCTGTTCTTGAACGCCCGGGGTGGGCGCCTGTCCGATCGCTCCGTGCGGCGCCTCCTGACGGAAAGGCTTCGGGATGCGGGGCAATGGCGGCCGCTCAGCCCCCACGGCATCCGCCACAGTTTCGCCACACACCTTCTGGGTTCGGGAGCCGATCTTCGAAGCATCCAGGAAATGCTGGGCCACGCCGGCCTTTCCACAACCCAGCGATACACAAAGGTCGATTTGGACCGGCTCATGAGCGTCTATGACGCCGCCCATCCCAGAAGCCGAAAAGAAAGCCCCTAACTCCCTGTCGAGAAAGGATGCTCATGCCTTCCGCGCACTTTCCAAAGAGCCGATCCGCCGTCATTCACGGCACCACGATTTTGGCCATCCACAGAGAGCACCAGGTGGTCATGGCCGGAGACGGCCAGGTGACCTTCGGCGATACGGTGATGAAACAGCAGGCCCGTAAAGTCCGCAAGATGTACCACGATAGGATTCTCGCCGGTTTTGCCGGTGCCACCGCGGACGCCTTCACCCTGTTCGAAAGGCTGGAGGCGAAGCTGGAACAGTACAGCGGCAATTTGAAAAGAGCCGCCGTGGAACTGGCCAAGGACTGGCGCATGGATCGGGCCTTAAGGCGCCTGGAAGCCTTGCTCATCGCCGCGGACCGCAGCCAATGCTTGATCCTGAGCGGCACCGGGGATGTCATCGAACCGGACGACGGCCTGGCCGCCGTGGGCTCGGGAGGGCCTTACGCCTTGGCCGCCGCCCGGGCCCTGCTCGCCCACACGGGCCTGCCGCTGCGCGCGGTGGCCGAAGAGGCCATGAAAATCGCCGCCCAACTGTGCATCTATACCAACGAGGCTTTCACCATCGAGGAGCTGTGACGCCATGCAGCAGCCTTTGACTCCCGCGGAAATCGTGCGCGAATTGGACAAATTCGTCATCGGGCAACAAGACGCCAAGCGCATGGTGGCCATCGCCTTGCGAAACCGGTGGCGCCGCCAGCAGGTGCCGGAACATCTGCGCGATGAAATCGCGCCCAAGAACATCATCATGATCGGCCCGACGGGTGTGGGCAAAACGGAAATCGCCCGACGCCTGGCGCGGCTCGCCCAATCGCCTTTCCTCAAAGTGGAAGCCAGCAAATTCACGGAAGTGGGCTACGTGGGCCGGGACGTGGAATCCATGATTCGGGATTTGATGGATCTGGCCGTCAACATGGTCCGATCGGAAGAAATGGACGCCGTTCGGGTCAAGGCGGAAGAACTGGCCGAAGAAAAACTCCTGGACATCCTGCTGCCTCCTTCCCGCCGCAGCCCGCAGGCCCAAAGCCGCCCGCAGGATCCCGCCGAATTGAAACTCGCTCAGGAAGAAACCCAGAAAGCCGACGCCACCCGCGAAAAACTTCGAAAGCTCCTGCGCCAGGGCGCCTTGGACGACCGCTACGTGGAATTGGAAGTGGAAGACCGCTCCATGCCCGTTCTGGACTTTTTCGCCAGCGCCGGCATGGAAGAGATGGACTACAGCTTCCGGGAAATGCTCAGCTCCATGCTTCCCCGGCGCACCAAGCGGCGCAAGGTCAAGATCCCCGAAGCGCGTGAGATCCTCATCGAGGAAGAATCCCAGCGGCTGATCGACATGGACAAGGTCATCCGCCAGGCCATCGAGCGGGTGGAACATTCGGGGATCATTTTTATCGACGAAATCGACAAGATCGCCGGGCGGGAGGGCACGCACGGCCCGGACGTGTCCCGGGAAGGCGTGCAAAGGGATCTTCTGCCCATTGTGGAAGGCTCCACGGTGACCACCAAGTACGGCATGGTGCGCACCGACCACATCCTTTTTATCGCCAGCGGCGCGTTTCACATCGCCAAGCCGAGCGAACTCATTCCCGAACTCCAGGGCCGATTTCCCATCCGCGTGGAACTGCAATCCCTCACCAAGGACGACTTCGTGCGGATCCTCAAAGAACCGGAAAACGCTCTGATCACCCAGTACATCGCCCTTTTGGCCACCGAAGAGGTGACCCTGGTCTTCGACGATGAGGCCATCGACGAAATCGCTGAAATCGCCTACCAGGTGAACACCCGCACGGAAAACATCGGCGCCCGAAGGCTCCACACCATCATGGAAAAGCTCCTTTCCGACATTTCCTTCAACGCCCCGGACCTCAAAGGCCAAACGCTCCATATCACCCGGGCCTATGTGAAGCAGACCCTGGAAGACATTGTGAAGGACGAAGACCTGAGCCGCTATATTTTGTAGAGCCGTTTTCGGCAAGGAGGATGGACACCGTGATGCGCGATACCGCTGCCTTGCTCATCGAGGCACTGCCCTACATCCGGCAGTTTTCGGGAAAGACCGTGGTCATCAAATACGGCGGCCACGCCATGAAGGACGAAGCGCTCAAGGAGAGCTTCGCCCAGGACGTCGTGCTGATGAAATACATCGGCATCCACCCCGTGGTGGTCCACGGCGGCGGGCCCCAGATCGGCCGGATGCTGGAGCGCGTCGGGAAAAAGAGCGACTTTCGGGAAGGCATGCGCGTCACCGACGAAGAAACCATGGACGTGGTGGAAATGGTCTTGGCCGGCAAGGTGAACAAAGAGATCGTGGCCTTGATCAACCGCCATGGAGGGCGCGCCATCGGGCTCAGCGGCAAGGACGGGATGCTCATCGAAGCGCGAAAGATGCACCTTTTCAAATACCAGGGCGATGATCAGCCTCCCGAAATCATTGATATCGGCCTGGTGGGGGAAGTGGAACGGGTCAACGTGGAAATTCTGGAAGTCCTGGAAAAGAGCCAGGTGATTCCGGTCATTGCGCCCGTCGGGGTGGGGAAATCCGGCGAGACATACAACATCAATGCGGATCTCGTGGCCGGAAAAGTGGCCGCGGCCCTCGGTGCGGAAAAACTGGTGCTCATGACCGATGTGGCCGGGGTGCTCAACGCCGCCGGCGAACTCATCTCCAGCCTCACCGTCGCCCAGGCGGCGGAACTTATCCAGGACGATGTCCTCAAAGGCGGCATGATCCCCAAGGTGCAATGCGCCATGGACGCCGTCCAAGGAGGGGTGAAGAAAGTGGCCATCCTGGACGGGCGCATTCCCCATGCGGTGCTTCTGGAGCTGTTCACCGATTCGGGCATCGGCACGGAAATCATCGCCTCCCGACCTTTTCGAAAACCCAAAGAAAGGACCCGCTCATGACCCAGCCCGTGATGGATCTGTGCGACCAAGTGGTGTGCACCACCTATTCGAGATACCCCGTGGTGCTGGAAAGAGGCCACGGCTGCCGGCTGTGGGATGCCGATGGAAAGGAGTACATCGATTTCGTGGCGGGGATCGCCGTGTGCAACCTGGGCCATTGCCATCCCGAGGTAGCCGACGTGATCTGCCGGCAGGCCCGGACCCTCGTGCACGTCTCCAACCTGTTCTACACTCGACCCCAAGTGGAACTGGCCGCCGCGCTGCAACGGCTGTCCTTTGCCGACAGGGTCTTTTTCGCCAACAGCGGCGCCGAAGCCAATGAAGCCGCCATCAAGCTCGCTCGCAAATACAGCCGAGACAAATACGGCCCCGGCCGTTTTCATGTGATCACCATGGAAGATTCTTTCCACGGCCGCACCCTGGCCACCCTGTCGGCCACCGCCCAGGAAAAGGTCCACAAGGGGTTCGAGCCCCTGGTGGAAGGGTTTCATTTCGTCCCCTACAATGACATCGAGGCCGTGCGCCGGGCCATGACCGAACGGGTCTGCGCCGTTTTGGTGGAACCCATCCAGGGGGAAGGGGGCGTGCGGCTGGGAGACCCTGATTATTTTCGGGAGCTTCGGGCTCTGTGCACGGAAAGGGACGTGCTGCTCATCTTCGACGAAGTGCAGGTGGGCATGGGCCGCACGGGAACCCTCTTCGCTTACGAGCAGCTTGGAGTCTCCCCCGACGTCATGACTCTGGCCAAGGCTCTGGGCAACGGCCTTCCCATCGGCGCCATGCTGGCTAAGGAAACGGCCGCCCGCGCTTTCACGCCGGGAAGCCACGCCAGCACCTTCGGGGGCACCCCCCTGGTGACGGCCGCCGCCGGCAAGGTCTTGGAACTCATCGCACGCGACGCCTTCTTGGCCTCTGTGCGGGAGACGGGAAAGTACTTCCTGGAAAAGCTCGATGGTCTTCGGGCGCGGCATCCGGACAAGGTGCGGGACGTGCGGGGCCGAGGGCTCATGATCGGGGTGGAACTCGCCGGCCCCGGAAAAGCCGTCGTCGATCGATGCCTGGAAAAGGGTTTCCTCATCAACTGCACCCATGAAACGGTCCTCAGGTTCGTGCCCCCGCTGATCATCGAAAAGGACGACATCGATCGGCTCTTCATCGCCCTGGACGCCGTCTTGGAGGAGTGGACCCCATGAAGAGAGACTTCCTCACCCTGTGGGATGTGAGCGCCGAAGAGATTCATACTCTTATCGAAAATGGCATTCGTCTCAAAAAGGACTGGGCCGCCGGGCGCCTTAAACCCGTGCTGCAGCAAAAGACCCTGGGTCTCCTCTTTACCAAGCCGTCCACGAGAACTCGGGTGTCTTTCGAAGGGGCCATGCATCGGCTGGGAGGAAGCTGTACCTTCCTGAGCGTCCAGGACACGCAGCTGTCTCGAGCGGAACCCCTTTCGGATACGGCCCGGGTGCTCTCACGCTATCTCGACGCCCTGGTCGTGAGAACCTACGATCACAGCGATGTCGTGACCTTGGCCCGTTACGCCACCATCCCCGTCATCAACGGCTTGACGGACCTCTATCACCCATGCCAGGTGCTGAGTGACCTCATGACCGTGAAGGAAAAGAAAAACCGCCTTGAAAGCCAGGTGGTGGCCTGGATCGGAGACGGCAACAACATGGCGCATTCCTGGATCAACGCGTCGGCGCGGCTGGGCTTTCGCCTGAACATTTCGTGCCCGGAAGGCTATTGGCCGTCGGCACACATCCTGGAACGCGCCCGCCGGGAAGGGATCGCCGATATCGGGCTCTACGAGGACCCGGCCGAAGCGGTCAAAGACGCCACCGTGATCAACACGGACGTCTGGGCCAGCATGGGACAGGAACATGAAGCGGAAAAGCGCCGAAGCGTCTTTCGACCGTTCCAGGTGAACGCCGAGCTGCTCGCCAAGGCCCCGACGGACGCCATCGTAATGCATTGCCTGCCGGCGCACCGAGGTGAAGAAATCACGGAGGAGGTCCTGGAAGGGCCGCGCTCCGTCGTTTTCGACCAGGCGGAAAACCGCCTGCACGCCCAGGCCGCCTTGCTCCATTGGCTCTTGGTTCCGTAGTATCTCTTGTCAAAATGCGGGGGCTTCCGTTATGTAGGACCTTTCTGAACGATTTTTCCAAAGCGCCTTGGGCAGAAAACGCGACCGCACAGCCGCCCCGGCGCCAGTAAGGAGAGACGAGCGATCATGGGCACAAGAAAAGTGGTTTTGGCCTATTCCGGGGGATTGGACACATCCATCATTCTCAAGTGGCTCATCGAAACCTACGGCTGCGACGTGGTGGCTTTCGCCGCCGACCTGGGCCAGGGCGACGATCTCCACGCCATCGAACAGAAGGCCCTCAACACCGGAGCCGTCAAAGCCCGCGTGGAAGACCTTCGGGAAGAATTCGTCCGGGATTTCGTCTTTCCCGCGTTCCGGGCCAATGTCATCTACGAAGGCCAGTACCTCCTGGGGACCGCCATCGCCAGGCCGCTCATTGCCAAACGGCAGGTGGAAATCGCCCGAGAAGAAGGGGCTGATGCGGTCAGCCACGGGGCGACGGGCAAAGGCAACGACCAGGTGCGCTTTGAACTCACCTACACCGCCTTGGCTCCAGACCTCAAGGTCATCGCTCCGTGGCGAGAGTGGAACCTCAAATCCCGCCAAGCCCTCTTGGAATTCGCCCGAAAGCACGGCATCCCCGTGCCGGTGACTCCGGAGAAGCCCTACAGCTGCGACGCCAATCTGCTCCACATCAGTTACGAGGGAGGGATCCTGGAAGATCCGTGGCGGGAACCGGACCCGTCCATGTTCACGCTCACGGTGGACCCTCGGGAAGCTCCCGATGAGCCCGAAGTCCTGGAGCTGGATTTTGTTCGAGGCGATCCCGTGGCGATCAACGGCGAGCCCATGACACCGGCCGCGCTGCTTAATACCCTCAACCGCATCGGCGGTCGCCACGGGGTGGGGCGGGCCGACGTCGTGGAAAGCCGGTTTGTGGGAATGAAATCGCGAGGAGTCTACGAAACGCCGGGGGGCACCATTTTGAGGATCGCCCACAGGGCGATGGAATCCATCACCATGGACCGGGAAGTCATGTTCCTGCGCGACTCCCTTATCCCTCAGTACGCCAAGCTCATCTACAACGGGTTCTGGTACGCCCCGGAACGACTCGCCCTCCAAAGCCTCATCGACACATCCCAAGAAAACGTCTCCGGAACCGTGCGCCTGAAACTCTACAAGGGCAGCTGCACGGTCATCGGCAGGAAATCGGACCGGTCCCTTTACGATCCCCAACTGGCCACCTTTGAAGAAGAAGATGTGTACCGTCAAAGCGACGCCACGGGCTTCATCCGGCTCCAAGGGCTTCGCCTGCGCGTCCAAAACCTGGTGAGAAGCCGCACACAAGGATGAAGGCATGTCTGAGAAGATGTGGCAAGGCCGATTCGAACAGCCCACCGACAGCTTGGTGGAAGACTACACGGGATCCATCCACGTCGACCGGCGCCTTTACCGGTACGACATTCAGGGAAGCATCGCCCATTGCCGCATGCTGGGCGAATGCGGCATCATCCCCCATGAAGAAGCCGCTCAGATTATCCAGGGGCTGGGGGAAGTCCTGCGCGAAATCGAACGGGGCGAACTGCCCCTGGACGCCGCCCAGGAAGACATTCACATGGCCGTGGAACAGCGGCTCATGCAAAAGATCGGCGAGGTGGGAGGCAAGCTCCACACCGCCCGCAGCCGTAACGATCAGGTCGCTCTGGACACCCGGCTTTATCTTCGGGATGTGCTCTTGGATTGCCGCCGGCTCCTCCTTCAAACCGTCGGCACCCTGACCGATTTGGCCGAAAAGCACCTTCATGTCATCATGCCCGGCTACACCCACCTCCAACACGCCCAGCCCGTCCTGCTCGCGCACCACCTCATGGCCTATGCCGAAATGTTCCTGCGGGACGAAGAGCGCATGGCCCAGTGCTATCACCGCACCAACGTGCTTCCCTTGGGCAGCGCCGCCCTGGCCGGGACCACCTTCCCCATCGATATGGAGATGACGGCGCGCGCTTTGGGGTTTCCTCGAGTAACCCGCAATAGCATGGACGCGGTGAGCGACCGGGACTATTTGATCGAATTCTGCGCCGCCTCGGCTTTGCTCATGATGCACGTCAGCCGACTGGCCGAAGAGCTGATCCTGTGGTCGACGACGGAATTCGCCTTTGTGGACATCAGCGATGCCTTCTGCACGGGGTCAAGCATCATGCCGCAAAAGAAGAACCCGGACGTCCCCGAACTCATGCGCGGCAAGACCGGCCGAGTCTACGGCAACCTCATGGCTTTGCTCACCCTGGTCAAGGGACTCCCTCTGACCTACAACCGGGATCTGCAGGAAGACAAGGAACCGGTCTTCGACACCGCCGACACGGTGCGCCAGACCCTTGCCGTGCTCAACAAGATGCTTCCCGAACTGCGGTTCCGCGAAGATCGCATGGAAGCCTGCGCCGCCCAAGGCTATGCGCTCGCCACCGAGATCGCGGATTAC
This sequence comes from Desulfosoma sp., assembly GCA_037481835.1. Taxonomy (GTDB): domain Bacteria; phylum Desulfobacterota; class Syntrophobacteria; order Syntrophobacterales; family DSM-9756; genus Desulfosoma. The sequence continues at coordinate 128,969 of JBBFKW010000010.1, forward strand.
CTCGTGCGCAAAGGGGTGCCGTTCCGCAAAGCCCACCACGTGGTGGGCCAGTTGGTGCAGTACTGCGAAAAGGCGGGAAAGGATTTCACGGACTGCACACCGGAGGAACTGAAGAAATTCCACAAGGCTTTGGACACGGATCTCTTTGCGGCCCTGACGCTCCAAAGCGCCGTCGACAGGCGCACTTCCCTCGGGGGGACCAGTTCCCAAAGGGTCCGGGAAGCCATCGGCGCGGTGCGCGACGAAAGGGTGCGGCGGCTTGAAACCGTGGATGCCGATGCTCCCCGGGTTTCCTGAACATGCCGCCTCAGGCCTTTTCCATATGCCCCGGGCGACAATGATAAAGGATGGGACGATGCGCGCGTGTGGTTTCAGGATCGGCAAGTCGGGAAAGAGATGGCTCTTTCGCACCCCTCTCATGGTCGCCCTGGTGCTTGCGGCCGGCTCTTGCGGCAAGAAAATGCCGCCCCGGCCCATAGGGCCCGAAGGCCCTCCCCAGGTCACGGGGATCCGAGCGGAAGTCATCGACGGGCATGTGCGGCTCTTATGGCCCATCCCGGACATTTTCCATCAGAAGAAACACCCCGGAGACTTGGTGTTCGTCATCAACCGGGAACAGACGGATCTGGAAAGAGCCCAATGCGGCGAGTGCCCTCCAGAAGCCATGCAGACCCTGCTGCGCCTCGATCCCGACAGCCATGGGCCATGGACGGTCAGCCATAACACCGTCCAATGGACCGATACCTCCACGCAGCCCGATGGGGTCTACCGGTACTGGATCGGCATCATGGACAAGCGGGAGAGGGTCCTGTCCCTGTCTGCGCCCGTCCGCGTCCACGTCGCCCCCGCTCCCAAGGCGCTCAAACAAGTGGAAACCCATGCGGACCAGCGCGGCCTTCTCGTGCGATGGGACCCCCCCAGCTCCCCGGCCAAGACACCGGACCTTCAAATGTCCTTTCTCATCGAAAGGCGTCAGAAGGGTCTGGACTGGGAACCCCTGAATCCGGAATTCTTTCAGGGAAACAGCTACTTGGACACTGCCGTCCAGCCGCAATACCACTACCAGTACCGAGTGCGCCCGGTGCGGCGCGTCTTGGACGCCGACGTCGTGGGTCCCTGGACGGAAGGCGCCTTCACCAAGGCGCCCGAAAAGGTCCCTCCACCGCCGCCCAAGACCGTCTGGGCCGTCCCGTCGGGGGATAAGATGGAAGTCCATTGGACCGAATCTCCCCTGCCCGTCTCGGGCTACCATGTGTATCGCCGGGATGGAAAAACCATTATGCGGCTGACCTCGGAGCCTTTGAAGAACCCTCCGTACGTGGACAGCAAAGTGGAACCGAACAAGGTCTACGCCTACGCGGTTTCTTCGGTGAGTCCCGATGCGCCGTACAAGGAAGGGCTTCTTTCCAAGTGGGTGGAAGTGCGACACGTTCGTTTCAAATAGGTCTGGACCGGACTCTCGAAGCGGATCGTTCGAGGAGAGCTCATGCATCATTTTCAATATGAAAACGGGCGGCTGTGCTGCGAGAAGGTGCCCATCGAAAGCCTCGTCCGGGATGTGGGAACTCCGGTGTACGTGTACAGCCGAGCGACCCTGACGCATCATTTTACGGTTTTCGACGGGGCCTTTTCCCACATTCCCCATCTCACGTGCTATTCCGTGAAGGCCAATTCCAACGTGGCCGTCTTGGCTCTTTTCGGGTCCCTGGGCGGCGGCGTGGACATCGTGTCGGGAGGCGAACTGTTTCGAGCGCGCCGGGCAGGCATCAAGCCCGAAAAGATCGTCTATTCGGGCGTGGGCAAGACGCGCGAGGAAATCGACTACGCCCTTTCGGAAGACATTCTCATGTTCAACATCGAGTCGCGCCAGGAACTGGAAGCCATCAGCCAAAGGGCCCAGGCTCTGGGACGCACGGCTCGAATCGCCCTTCGCGTCAATCCCGACGTGGATCCCAAAACCCACCCGTACATCACGACGGGCATGGAAAAGAACAAATTCGGCATCCGCGTCGACGAGGCTCTGGAAAGCTATCGGCACGCCATGACCCTTCCGGGCGTGGACGTGGTCGGCATTGACTGCCACATCGGCAGCCAGCTCACCGAAACCGCCCCCTTCGTGGACGCCTTGAAACGGCTCCGGGCCCTCATGGGGCGCCTCCACGAGCTGGGGCTGTCCATCCGGTACCTGGATCTCGGAGGCGGCTTGGGAATCACCTACGCGGACGAAGAACCGCCCCACCCCACCGAATACGCCGAAGCGATCCTCAAGGAGATGGAAGGGCTGCCCTGCACGCTCATTTTCGAACCGGGCCGTGTCATTGTGGGAAACGCGGGCATTTTGGTCACGCGCGTCTTGTACACCAAGAAAACGCCGACCAAGCACTTCGTCATCGTGGACGCCGGCATGAACGACCTCATCCGCCCCAGCCTCTACGGCGCTTACCACCACATCCAGCCCGTGGTTCTTTCCGAGCGGGCGACGGAGACGGTGGACGTGGTCGGGCCCATCTGCGAAAGCGGCGATTTTCTCGCGCGAGAAAGGGCCATGCCGCAGGTCGCGCCGGGGGAGCTGCTGGCGGTGATGAGCGCCGGGGCCTACGGGTTCAGTATGGCCTCCAACTACAATTCCCGGCCGCGCCCCGCCGAAGTGCTCGTGGACGGCGAAACGTACCACGTCATTCGGCGCCGTGAGACCTGGGACGATTTGGTGCGATTGGAAAACGTTCCCCAGATATGAGGCTGAACGGATGGAGCGCATCCCCTTTTTCAAAATGACCGGCTCGGGAAACGATTTCATCGTCATTGACAACCGCTTGGGGATCGTGCCCTCCGACGGCTGCCGGGACTTCGTCCGGGCGGCGTGTCGAAGGAAGCTTTCGGCCGGTGCCGACGGCGTCATTCTCATTGAAAACGACCCGGAATGCGACTTTGCCTGGAGATTTTTCAACGCCGACGGCAGCGAAGCGGAAATGTGCGGCAACGGAGCCCGGTGCGCCGCTCGATTCGCCCGCCTTCTCGGAGTCGCATCGAACGACGCCATGACCTTCCGCACCCTTGCCGGAAAGATCCGCGCCGTCGTGGACGGGGTCCGTGTGCGGGTGCAGATGCCGGCACCGCACGGCTACGAACCCGACATTGATGTGGACGCCGCCGAACAGTCCCTGCGCGTTCATTTCATCAACACGGGTGTCCCCCATGTGGTCGTCTTTGTGGATTCCCCTGAGACCTTGTCCCGGTTTGACGTCTTTTCCTTAGGAAGGGCTCTTCGGTATCACGCCCGGTTCGCCCCGGCGGGCACCAACGCCAATTTCGTCACCGTCCTCGACCCATCCCGGCTCAAGATCCGCACCTACGAACGCGGCGTGGAAGACGAAACGCTGGCCTGCGGCACGGGCTCCATCGCCGCCGCCCTCATCGCCGCCGCACGAGGACTGGTCCAACCCCCCGTTCGTGTGGAAACCCAAAGCGGCGAGACGCTCGTCATTCATTTCCGGCACGATGGGAAAGGCTTTCACGATGTTTTTCTGGAGGGGGACGCCCGAGTGGTCTATGAAGGCGTCTTGTGGGACGAAACGCTCGGCGGGACGCCCGAAGACCGGAAGTCGTAGGTTTTTTCTTCACCCATAGGAATCACAGGAGGGACCCATGTTTCAAGGCGCCTTTGTGGCCATTGTCACGCCGTTTCAGAACGGGCGGATCGATGAACCGGCTCTGCGGGATCTCATCGAGTTCCAGATCGAAAACGGCACCCACGGCATCGTGCCGTGCGGCACTACCGGGGAGTCGGCGACCCTCAGCCATGAAGAACATGAAAGGGTCGTGGAAATTACCGTGGATCAGGTGAAAAAACGCGTCCCGGTCATCGCCGGCACGGGATCCAACAACACCACGGAAGCCATCCGGCTGACCAAGCACGCCAAGGAATGCGGCGCCGACGCCGCCCTCATGATCGCCCCGTACTACAACAAGCCGACCCAAGAAGGCCTCTACCAGCACTTCAAGCAGGTGGCGGAAACGGTGGATCTGCCCATCATTGTCTACAACATTCCGGGACGCACGGCGGTCAACATGGAACCGGAAACCATCGCCAGACTCGCCAAGATACCCAACATCGTGGGCGTCAAGGAAGCCACGGGGTCCATGAAGCAGATCACGGATATTGTGCGACTCTGCGGAGACGGCTTCAGCGTCCTTTCCGGAGAAGACTACATCACGTTCCCCCTCATGTGCGTGGGCGGCAAAGGCGTCATTTCCGTGGTGTCCAACATCGCGCCGCGGGATATGGCCGACCTGTGCACCCATTTCCTGGAAGGCCGATTCCAGGACGCCTATGCCCTCTATTACAAGCTTTTGCCGCTGTGCCACGCCATGTTCGTGGAAACCAACCCGGCTCCAGTGAAAGCCGCACTGAAAATGATGGGAAAAATCGGAAGCGACGAAGTGCGGCTGCCTCTGGTGGGTTTGAGTGAGGTGAGCAAGGCGAAGGTGGCCCAAGCCCTGAAAGACTACGGCCTTATTTAAGGCACCCACGGGAGGCGCTGCGATGGTCAAGGCAGCTGTAGCGGGGATCGGAGGCCGCATGGGATCGCGCATTGCGCAGATCCTTTTTGAAACGGAGGGCATCGAACTCATCGGTGGGGTCGAGCGGCCGGGGCATGCGGCCGTCGGCCGGGATATCGGATCTTTGGCGGGCCTGCAGCCCTGCGGTATTGTGGTGGATGACGCCGTGGAAGCCGTCCTGGCGCGATGCCATGTGCTCATCGATTTCACGGCGCCGGAAGCCTCCCTTAAACACATGGAAAAGGCAGCGGCCTCAGGGACGGCCATGGTCGTCGGCACCACGGGGTTCACGTCGGCCCACATGGAAAAAATCCGGGAGCTCACCCAAAAGATGCCGTGCGTGTTGGCGCCCAACATGAGTGTCGGGGTCAACGTCTTGTTTAAGGTGATCCGCGACCTCACCCGGCTTCTGGGCCCGGGCTACGACGTGGAAATCGTGGAAGCCCACCATCGGTTCAAGAAGGACGCCCCCAGCGGCACGGCCCTGAGGCTCGCCGAGGCGGTGGCGGAAGCTCGAGGCCGTTCTTTGCAAGAGGTGGGCCTTTATGAACGACACGGCGTCATCGGCGAAAGGCCCCAAGAGGCCATCGGGCTTCAAACGGTTCGAGGGGGCGATGTGGTGGGCGAACACACGGTCTTTTTCCTGGGCATGGGGGAACGCATCGAAGTGACCCATCGGGCCCACAGTCGGGATAATTTCGCTCGGGGTGCCGTGGCGGCAGCCAAATGGGTCATCGGAAAGCCGGCCGGGCTCTACAGCATGCAGGATGTTTTGGGCATTGCAGGATGACGAAGCGGAGGCGCGCATGAAGGTGGATTTTGCGGATCGAGTGAAGAATCTTCCCCCTTACCTTTTCAAAGAGATCGACCGGCTCAAGGCGGAACTATTGGCCAAAGGCGTGGACGTCATCAATCTGGGCGTGGGCGACCCCGACCTTCCGACCCCGCCGCACATCATCGAGCGGTTGAAGACCGCCGCGGAAGACCCGGCGAACCACCAATACCCCTTATATTCCGGCATGAACGATTTTCGCGATGCAGTGGCCCGCTGGTACAAGCGCCGTTTCGACGTGGACTTGGACCCGGCCACCCAAGTGCTCACCCTCATCGGCTCCAAAGAAGGCATCGCCCATCTGCCTTTGGCGTTCATCAATCCGGGGGACACGGCCCTGGTGCCCAGCCCGGCCTACCCCGTCTATCAGGTGGCCGTAATGTTTGCAGGCGGCACTTCCCATATCATGCCCCTTCGCAAGGAAAACGCCTTTCTTCCCGATTTGGACGCCATCCCTCAAGAGACGGCTCGACGGGCCAAGCTGCTCTTCATCAACTACCCCAACAACCCGACGGGAGCCGTGGCCGATGCGTCGTTCTTCGAAAAAGTGGTGGCTTTTGCCAAGCGCAACGACCTCATCGTGTGCCACGACGCCGCGTATTCGGAAATGGCCTTCGACGGGTATCGGCCCATGAGCTTCCTCCAGGTGCCGGGGGCCATGGACGTGGGGATCGAGTTTCATTCCCTGTCCAAGACCTACAACATGACCGGCTGGCGCATCGGGTTCGCCGTGGGAAACGCCCACGTCATCGCAGGGCTTGCCCAGATCAAAAGCAACGTGGACTCGGGCGTCTTCAACGCCGTGCAATTAGCCGGCATGGAAGCCTTGGACGGCGATCAGCAGTGTGTGCGAGAGATGCAAGCCGTGTATCAAGAAAGGCGCGACATCTTGATCGAAGGGCTTCGCCGTGCGGGGCTTAACCCCGAACCGCCCAAGGCGACCTTCTATGTGTGGTGCCCCACGCCGCCCGGGGTGTCGTCGGCCGAATTCACCGCCAGGCTCCTGAAGGAAGCCGGCATCGTGACGACGCCGGGAAGCGGCTTCGGGGAGCCCGGCGAAGGCTACGTGCGCATGGCCCTCACCGTGGACAAGGAACGGATCCGTGAAGCCGTGGACAGGATCCTGGCGCTCCGATTCTAGGAGCCCGTCCGATAATCCCGTTCGAAGCGATGCGTGCCCTGCAGCGTGTGCGGGGCGGGCGCCCTGGGTCTTTCCCGTGCTCATCGGGTTCGGCGCCAACCAAGGAGACAGTGAAGCGATCTGCCGAGATGCCGTGGATCGGCTTTCCCGGTGGGACGGGTTTCGGATCGTGGCGGTTTCGTCTCTCTATCGCACGGAACCCATCGGCTTTACGGATCAGCAATGGTTCGTCAACGGTGTGGTCTTGGGAGAGACGACTTTGACCCCGCAGGATCTCCTGGCCGCGCTTTTGGATGTGGAACGCCTTTTCGGCCGGGTGCGCACCGTGCGATGGGGCCCCCGGACGTTGGACCTGGACGTGATCTTTTACGGGGATCGGGTGGTGGATCTAGACCATCTGCGCATCCCCCACCCTCGAGCCCATGAACGCCGCTTCGTCCTCGAGCCGGCGGCGGAAGTGTGCCCGGATTTCGTCCATCCCGTTCTGGGCCTTTCGGTGCGGGAATTGCTCCGCCGCCCCGCCGTCCAGTCCCAAGACGTGCGCCGGTGGAAAGCCCTATGATCCGACTGCTCCTTTTGGCCCTTATCGTCTACGCCGTTTACCGATACCTGAAACCCCGATTGGGCCCCATGCAGGGAAAACGAGGGGAAGGCGAGGAACCGGAAGAAGCGGAACTCATCAAAGACCCTCAATGCGGCGCCTATTTTCTCAGGCACAAAGGGGTTTCGGCCCGCATCCATGGGGAAAAGCTCTACTTTTGCAGCCCGCAGTGCCGCGACGCCTACGCGGCCCGTCAGAGAAAGGAGCCTAAGGAAGAATGAAATTTTTCATCGATACGGCGAACCTGGATGAAATCCAAAAGGCCCACGCGCTTGGAATTCTCGACGGCGTGACGACCAATCCGTCGCTCATCGCCAAGGAAGGAATTTCGGACCGTGAGGGCTTCCTGGCGCACATCAAAAAGATTTGCGATATCGTGCAGGCTCCGGTGAGCGCCGAAGCCGTCAGCACCACCGCCGAGGCCATGATCGCCGAAGCCCGGGAACTGGCGGCCGTCGACGGCCACGTGGTCGTCAAAATCCCCATGACGGAAGAAGGCCTCAAGGCCGTCAAGGTTTGTGCCGATGAAGGGATTAAGACCAACGTGACGTTGGTCTTTTCGCCCCTGCAGGCCCTGCTGGCCGCCAAAGCGGGGGCGACGTACGTGAGCCCTTTCGTGGGGCGGCTTGACGACATCGCCGCCTCGGGCATGCAGGTGGTGTCCCAAATCGTGGACATTTTCTCCAATTATCTCTTTGACACGGAAATCATCGTGGCGAGTATCCGCAACCCCATCCATGTGCTGGAAGCCGCCCGCATGGGGGCCGATATCGCCACGATCCCCTATGCCGTCATCGCACAGCTCGTGCGGCATCCCCTGACGGACGTGGGGCTGGAAAAGTTCTTGAAAGATTGGCAAAAGGTGGACAAAAGCTAAAGAGGTTCGGCTCGACGATGAGGAGGACGAAGATGGGTGATGGACTCTCGGCGCATTTTCGCCTCTCCCCTGGCTTCTTGACCGCGATTCTTTTCGTCGCTTCGATGGGTATCCCGGCGGGCGCTTTCTGTGCCGGAGCCATCTACAAGTACGTGGACGAAAAGGGCGTCGTCCATTTCACCAACGTGCCGACGAGCCCTCGATTTCAAAAGGTGGCCTTGGCGCCGCTTCCCACGATCACGGTGCCGCTGCGCACCTTTGAAGGATCTTACGACGCCCATATCTACAAGGCCGCGGAAATTCACGGTATCGATCATCGGTTGATTCGAGCCGTCATCAAGGCGGAATCCAACTATAACCCGCGGGCGGTCTCCCCGAAGGGAGCCATGGGACTCATGCAGCTCATGCCGCAAACCGCCCGGGACATGGGCGTCACGAACCCCTTCGATCCCATGGAAAACATCTTCGGCGGCACCCGATACCTCAAGGAGATGCTTCGCCGCTTCGACAACAGCTTGCTCCTGGCCCTGGCCGCCTACAACGCCGGCCCTCAAACGGTCGAAGCTTACGGCGGCATTCCGCCTATCCCGGAAACCAATCAATACCTGCGGACGGTGCTGCGCAATTACATGCAGTACAAGAGAAAATGACCCGAGACGATTTTTCCCGAAAAAACCTCACGGCCTTGCCCAACCTGCTGACCTACTTGAGGGTTCTGGCCATCCCCGTCATCGTCGTGATCCTCAATCCGCCCACCTCGGGGAGCATGCGGAATGCGGCCTTTGCCCTGTATGTCTTGGCGTCCTTGACGGATTACTTGGACGGGATTCTGGCGCGACGACACAACCTGGTGACCTCCGTCGGGAAGCTCCTGGACCCCCTGGCGGATAAACTCCTCACCTGTGCCGTCCTCATCATGCTCATCGAATTGGGGAAAGTCCACGGCTGGGTGGTTTTTCTCATCATCGGCCGGGAATTCATCATCACGGGGCTGCGCTCCATCGCCGCCAGCCAAGGGCTCATCTTGGACGCGAGCCGCATGGGCAAAAACAAGATGGTCTCCCAGACCGTGGCCATCCTATGTCTTCTCCTGCACGTGGAAAGGCTTCAACGCCCCCTGTTTCTCACCGGAACCGCGTTCTTGTGGATCTCCATCGCCTTCGGGTATTGGTCGGCCGGGGCTTACTTTGTGGATTTCTACTACAAGGCCAAAGCACTTCACGCCCCGAAGCCTCCAAGGGCTCCCGCACCCGCCCAAACAGATTCTTGACAGATCCACCCGTTTCCGTTAAGCAGAAAGCACGCGGTCGGCGGCATACCCAAGTGGTAAGGGAGCGGTCTGCAAAACCGTTATTCACCGGTTCGAATCCGGTTGCCGCCTCCAGGGCGAACGAGGGATCCGGCCCGCAAAGGGGTCGGGTCCCTTTTTGTTTGGCGTTTCAGCTTTGCTTTCGGTGCGGGGGTTCTTTCGCTCCAGCCCCGGATTTGGTAAAAGGACGGAAGGCTTCGTGAGCTTTCGGCAGAGGCCCCCATGGGTCAGGTTTCAAACCCCAGGAGGACATCATGGACCGACCGGTGGAACACTATTGGGATCTCAGATTGAAACGGGTTCAGGAGAAGTTGGAAAAGAACAACTTCAGCGTGACCCTCGCCCGCGATCGGGAAGACGCCAAGAACATCGTGCTCGAAAAAATCCTGCCCACACTCCAGGTGAAATCCGTCTCCTGGGGAGGGTCCATGACCTTTACGGCCACAGGCCTCTATGACGTCCTCAAGGACCGGGACGATCTGGAAGTCCTGGACACCTACGAAAAGGGCCTGGCCTTTGAAGACATGCTGGAACGGCGGCGTCGGTCCCTGCTGGTGGATCTCTTTTTCACCGGCACCAACGCCGTGACGGAAGACGGCCAGTTGGTGAACCTGGACATGTACGGCAACCGCGTCGCCGCCATCACCTTCGGGCCTCGGCACGTGGTCGTGCTCGTCGGCCGAAACAAGGTGGTTCCCGACCTGGAATCGGCCATGATGCGCATCAAGGAATACGCGGCGCCGGCCAACGCCATGCGCCTGGACAAGAAGACCCCCTGTTACCACACCGGGGCGTGCGAGGAATGCTCCAGCCCGGAACGCATCTGCAACCATTGGACGATCACGGAAAAGAGCTTCCCCAAGGGGCGCATCCACGTGGTGCTCATCAACGAAGACCTGGGGCTCTGAGGCGGTACAAGCCTCGCGCGCACGTTCCTGCATCATGGATTCTGAGGAGCCGGGACCATGAAAACACACAATTTCGATGTGGCCGTCATTGGCACGGGGCCTGCCGGGCTCCAGGCCGCCATCCACGCGGCGCGAAAAAAGGTTTCCGTGGCGGTGGTGGGGAAGGTCCCCAAGAGCAGCGCCTACCGGGCGCATGTGGAAAACTTCTGCTGCATCCCTTACGCGTCGGGTGAAGATCTTTTGGCCCAAGGCCGTCGGCAGGCGGAAAAATTCGGCGCCGTCTTCTTCGACGAAGATGTGGTCTCCGTGGAGCGCGAGGACGGCCGGTTCCATCTCAACTTGGAAGGGGGCGATGGCATCCAGGCCAAGGCCCTTGTTTTGGCCATGGGCATTTCCCGAAAGAAATTGGGCGTACCCGGTGAAAAAGAGTTCCTCGGCAAGGGCGTGAGCTATTGCGTGGAATGCGACGCCGGTTTCTTCAAGGGCGTGCCCGTGGCCGTGGTGGGCTGCGAAAGCGCGGCCGTCTCGGGAGCGCTCACCTTGCTTTTCTACGCCGACCGGGTGCACCTCATCTGCGAAAAACTCCAGGTGTCGGAAAACCTTGCAGAGAAGCTCCGGGAGAGCGCCATTGAACTGCACGAAGGGCGCCGCGTCGTGCAAATCGCCGGAACCCAGGCGGTGGAAGCCGTCGTTTTGGACGACGGCACCCGGATCGCCGTCCAAGGGGTGTTCATCGAGCGGGGCGCCAAGGGCGCCTTGGAAATCGCCGGTGCCCTGGGGGTGGATCTGGATCCCGAATCCTTCCAGTACGTGATCACCAACAAGAAACAAGAAACCAACGTTCCCGGCGTCTATGCTGCTGGAGACATCTGCGGCCCGCCGTGGCAGATTGCCAAGGCGGTGGGAGAAGGCTGCGTGGCGGGGCTGGAAGCGGCCGAGTACGTGCGAAAACTCAGGGACGGGGCGTCTTGACCTCGACGCGGGCTCCCACGTCTGTGTTCGCCGAGGAGCTTGTCCGAGAATGGTATACTCCTGGGAGCGCGGGCGTCTCACCCGCTTCTCGTGCGGGCCGGAGGCCCGCGCTCCCAGGAGAAGAGGCCTTCGGGTTCGTTCTCAGACAGCCTCCTGGGTTCTCGTGCGGAAGCCGGCGGAGCGGCGCTCGCCCTTGTAAGGCGCGCCGCTTCGAAAACCGCCCCCCCGGCATTCGCCCGTCAATCCAGATTCTCCTGGGACGATGCCTCCACTTCTTCGGCCCTTCCTTCCACCCGCAGGATATGGCGGCGAACCTCGTCGGGCAGGGGCGCCTTGGTGTTCTTTCGGTAATCGTAGGACACCACCAGAGCGTCCCCTTCCGCGGCGATCCGTTTGTGGCGATGGCTGACGATTCGATATTCCATGCGGAAGCGGTCTTCCTGGACCGTGGGCACCCTGGCCCCCACGGAGATCGTGTCCGGGTAGGTGAGCGGAAAGCGGTACCGGCACTGGGTGGAGGCAAGGATCGGTCCGATCCCGGTCTCCTCCATGATCTTCATGTAGTTCATCTTGAGGAAATAAGCGATCCGAGCCGTCTCGAAGTAGCGAAAAAAGACCACATTGTTCACGTGCTGGAACGCGTCCATCTCGCCCCACACCACGGGAAGTTCAATCACCACGGGAAAGCCTTCGAGCAGTTCGCGCATCGTCTTTTCCTCCCACGCTGCACATGGCATCCTGTTCTTGCACGTCACAAGGCATCAAATCCATGAAACCGCATTTCCCGCCGGATCCAGCCGAACGGTGGATCGGGCCGGGTTCGGAGTCCGGAAAAAACTATCCCATGCGCCTCCACCACTTTGAAACCCGCATCCTGCTCCGCAGCAGCCTAAACAACGTCTTTCCCTTTTTCGCCGATGCGGTCAACCTGGAACGCATCACTCCGCCCGAACTTTCCTTTCGCATCGTCACCCGCCTGCCCATCGCCATGGCCGAAGGCACGATCATTGACTACAAGCTCAGGCTTTTCGGCATTCCCTTTCGGTGGAAGACCCGGATCCAGGAATGGGCGCCTCCCCGGCGGTTCGTGGATGAACAGATCCGAGGCCCCTACTGGGTGTGGGTGCACACCCATGAATTCCACGACCGCCCCGACGGGACGCTCATGATCGACCGGGTCCGTTACGCCCTTCCCCTTTATCCGCTGGGCGAATGGGCTGCTCCGGTCATCCGCATGCTTATTTCATGGATCTTTCGATACAGAGCCCGCACCATCGCGCACTTGATCCCCGGCACGAATCCTTGGCGATGAGGAGCTTGCAATCTGGACACTCATGCGGAACGGCCGGCGTTTACGGAACCCCGCAAGGCTTTGGCCAAGTCCTTCACCGTCCTGGGCGGGGAAGGAAAATCCGGCTTGTTCACCATGACCACGGCGCCTTCCGGGCAGCCCGTGGCGCACGCCCCGCATCCGAAGCATCGATCCCGATTGACCGCGGGGATATTTTCTTCTGTCATGCGCAGAGCTTCGGCCGGACATCGTCCCAGGCACGTTTCGCACCCCACACAGCGGTCCGCATCGAAGGCGGGTTCGAACCCCGAATTGAACACGAGACCGGGTTTGGGCTGCTGTAAGACCTGGCGGACCACTTCGCAGTGCCAACGATCGCAATGGCACATGAAGTCGATGTCCTCGGCCGTGTTCCGGCTCATGTGAATGAGGCCGGCGTGTTCGCACCGGTCCACGATCTCTCTGGCTTCCTCCTTGCCGATCCGTCGTCCTCCCAGCCGTTCGGTGATGTTTTCCGCCATTTCACCGAACCACATGCATACCTCGATGGGCATTCCATGGAGGTCCTCACCGCGGAGCTTGGCCGCCTGCCGGCAATAGCACGCCCCGACGCCAATGGCATCGTACTTGTCGATGTAGGTCATGACCTGATGGTACGTGTGAATCGTGTTTCCGGCCTTGATCGTTCGCAGCACGGGGATAACCCGTGTCACGGGATAGGGGATTTTTTCGACGCCCTTGGCCGCCACATAGGCCTTCTTGTAGGCCTGGATCAGTCGGGCGAGCTTCACCTCCCGTTCCGTTTCGCCGCCGCCGATGAACGTGAATTCAAAGATCCCCGGCATGAAAGGAAGCCCCCGATAAAGGACACCCTCGGGGCTCTTCGTGACGCCGCACAGGCCCTTGCCCGCCATGCGCTCGAGGATCCCCGAAACCTCTTCGATGGGACGGCCGCTCCGGACGGCAATCTCTTCAACCGGAGCGGGCTTTTTTGTGAGAACATTGTTGACGGCCGCTTCCTCGGGATCGAAAAGTTCTTGAACGAGTTCGAAAAATTCCGGAATGTCCAATCCGGCATAGGGGCCCCCTCGGCTCTTCATCACATCCAGCAGTTCTCGGTACACGATCTGAGTCATCCGCTTTTCTCCTCTGCTCCAGGCTCAACGGCGTCCGTGCGGCCCTCCCTCCGCATCCTCCGAAGGAGCCGCCTTTGCGGCGATCCTTGCAAACTTTTCGAAGATACCCATGAGCACCTTTCGATAGGCGTCGATTTCTTGTTCCGAAAACCCTTCCTGGATTTCTGCATTCACCTTTCGGATGACCTCTTTGGCTTTTCCCACCTCCCGCAGCCCCTCCGGGGTGATGTGAATCCGGTACGCGCGCCGATCCATCGGGCACGGTGTGCGGACGATGCAGCCGAGATTTTCCAGCCGATCCACGAGGCCCGTCACCGCGGAATTATCCGTGGAAAGGGCCTCGCTCAGCTCCGTCATGGTCCTGCCGTCCTTGTGCTTGAACAGGAACAAGATTCCGGCCTGAGCGGCGCTGATGCGCACACCGGCCGCGGACAGCCTTTCCCTGAGATGGTTCCGGAGGACGTTGTGGGCCCTGGACAAGAGGAAGATCAGCCGATCGTCGGGCACGGCCCGATCCTTTCCTTTTCCGCCGAAGCGTCCCTTACAAAGGACAAGCGGCCACGCAGGCAACACACGTGTACATGGAATGGTCGTCCACTGCCGCCACGTGATTGACCAGTTCCAAGTCGCTTTCCTTGACCTCGCCGCTCTTCATCAGGTGGGAAAACAGGGGACTGCGCATGGAATGGCGCGTGCATTTCAACCGATCCACCCTCCCGTCGGAATCGATGGCCTGAACGGGGCAGGCTTCCCGGCATGCATGGCAATGGCCGGGACATCCGGCTTCTTCCTCGCCGTGGGGGCGCACCTGAGGCAAGGAGGCCGTCGTGACGATCCCGCCGAGGAGCAGGCGCGATCCGGCCCGAGCGCTGATGAGCAGCCCGTTTTTACCCCTTTTTCCAAGCCCCGAAAGTTCAGCCATTCTCACGAGGTTGCAGTACCCGTACAAGTCCCCTTTCCCTCTGACCACGTAGGGAAAACAGCCGAAAACGGGCACCGCCGATGCTCCCGCCTGCTCCAAAAGCGCAGCGCATCGGACCAACACGGCGTCGAGATACCGGTAGGTCACATTGGCCGTTCGCCAATAGGACGGCTCGGAGCGCACGCCGCATTGAAACACGCCTTTGGGCACCGGAAGACCCAGGCACATGACGCTTTGAGCCCCGGGAAGAAGATCGGACGGCCGATGCCCTGTGGGTTCGTCTTCCAAGGGTGTGGAAGAAGCCGTCCCGTAGGAAAAGAGTCCCGACCGGTCCAGAAAATCGCCGATTTTCTCCATCACGTCGCCCATCCCTTCCCCCCTCTTTCCCGTTGTGCACTTCCGCGACCGGAGAGACCGGACGAACACTTTTCACAGAAATTTTCGACATGTCAACTATATTTCGACCGTTCATCCCTTGCAGGCGGCTCCATTCTTCGATCATGAGCCGGATTCAAAGACGGAACGCCCGGACGAGTGGTGAGCGGGAGGATGAAGAGGCCGGAGCCCCGCCGCCCGCTTGTGGAACCGGGCGGCATTTCTTTCCGGCACTTCTTTCAAAGGCGTCGAGAAGCTTCAAAGGACAGGGCGCATCTTGTGGAGCTGCCCTTACCCCAATGCGATGGCTTTTTCGGGGCACATCTCCTGGCAGCAGAAGCACGTGATGCACACTGCCGGGTCCACTTGGGGCAGGTTTTCGGGCATGGAAAGAGCCGAGACGGGGCAGTGCTCCACGCAGGTGCCGCAGGCCGTGCACAGATCCGGATCCACCTTGGGCCGAAGCGACATTTTGGCCTCGAAGAGCTGCTGAATCTGCTGGTTGTTCATGTTGGCTTCGCCGCTCAAAGGTGGAAGTTTATAGTTTTCCAGCCGTATCAGATCCCCCAGGATCCTGATCCGGCCGAGGTCATAGTCCCCGAGCCCCAGTTTCTTGGCCTGCTGCAAAAACCCAAGGGATGCGGGGGCACAGCCCATCATGTGGGCGATCACGGCGTCCACAGCCACGGCGTTATCTCCCGCCAGCAGGAGGCCCACGTGGCGAAGCTCCGGGGAAGCCGGACCGTTCCCTTCCATGCCCGTGACGGCGTCCACGATGAAAAGATCCGGCACTCGAAGGCGGAAGATGTCCACCAGAAGCTCATGGAATCTCTGGGGTGTTCCGGCCGCCTTGTGAAGCCGGGCTTTCTGCGCTCCGGGCAAGATCCCGTAGGAATTCTTCACGGCCCCGGTGATGACGGTGAGGCCGTGGGTCTTGAATTTGGGCAGGCTGATGACAACGTCCGCCCTCAAGACGATGGTCGACACACTTACGGTTTCCATGAAATCCGGGTTGAAGGGCACCCGGGTGGAATCGAGCCCGATGTTGGCATAATAGCCCTTGGCCGCGTCCATGAGGCCCGTTTCCCGAAACACCCTTTCATTGGCCCCATAATCGAAAGCCCCGGGGTTGTCGCCGACGACGATCCTGGCCGGCCGTTCCCGTTCCACCCGATCCACTACGGCGCGAAGCACCGCCGGGTGCGTCACGATCCCCTCCTCGGGTTTGGACGCTCGAAGCGCATTGGGCTTGATAAAAACCATTTTGCCGGTGAGCTCCACCGGAAAGATCTGGAAGACCTTCTCCACCGCGGCCGCCACATCGGTGTAGTTTGTGCGCTCGATCAGTACCGTCGCCATGTTTCCCTCCTAAGATTGTGAACCGTTGGGATTCCTCTCCGGTCCGAAGGGGTTCACCCCTTGAAGGATCACCCCCGGGGTTTTCGGGATCGGAACATCCCGAAGGCCACGTCCGCCTCTGTTCTGGCAGGAGCCCCCAGGCGTCCCTTCAAAATCGCGCATCAACATGCTCTCCGGCATAAGCGGGCGTGGGAGTCTTGGTCATGGTCAAAGGCGTTTCAGTTCCCCCGGGATTTCCTCGATAACCGCCTGGACGCCCCTTTCTTGGTCGGCCGCCAAGCCGTAGAGAATGGGTCTTCCCAAGCTCACCGGTCGGGCGCCGAAGGCCGGCCCTTTCAACCGCGGCCATCAACCTGGCGCCACCGCCTGCCGATTCACCTTCGCCCGCTTGTGTTTGCGCCGATCCCCCAAGGGATACATTCCGGACTCCTTCTTTTCCTTCAAGAGAGTGCGGCCGCCTTCCGAAAACACAAAAAAGGAAGGAAATCCTTTTTTCCGAAACGTCATGGAAGACAGGAGAAGAGATCATGTTTGCCGCACAAAACCTTGGCACCTTCTACAGTGCCGAAAAGTTTTCCACTTGGCAACACTTCATGGGGAGCGCCGGCGTGGATTCCATCCAGAACCGGGTTGCGGGAAGCGGGCGGACCTTGCCGGTGGAAAATTCCCAGGGGGACTTGTTAAGCCTTTCTCCGGCCCTGCAGGCCCTATCCCGGTCCGGCGTCAGGCTGGATGAAAGCTGGGTGATGGAAAAGGCCCAGGCCCTTTCCTTTTCCTTGCGGCTGGAAGAGCAGTCGCTTCGGGAAGTGAAAGCCGACGGCCGGTGGAATCTTGAGGCCCAATCGCTTGCCGTGGACTTTTCCTTCCAGGCCGCCGTGTCGTTTGCCGACGAGGAGACGGGTGAGAGCGTCCAGCGCCTGGTGCAGTTCGACTTCCACCTGGAGGCGTCCCGGGTTTCCCTGGAACAGGGAGTGCCGGCCGGGGAGGCGACCCGCGATATCTTGGACGTGGCCCGAAACGTCATGAAAAAGGCGTTCAGCGGTCGCGGGCGGGGCGCTGAGAAAGGGGGGAGAGCCATGGGCCTGGAGGACCTGGAGTCCCACTTGAATCCCAAGAAGCTTCTCAAGGCTGTAGCGTCCCTCGTTCACGAGATGCAAAAGATGTTGCGGAACGGGTCGTCCGATGTGTGGCGCGGCCCGCACGGGGCCGAGGGGGGCTCCGGCCCGGATGATCGAGTCGGCGATCCCCTTTTCCAGGCGGAGATCACCTCCTTCCAGATGTCCTATCACTATGTGTCCCAACAGCGTCTGGAAATGGGAAGCGGGGCGGCCTCATCCGAAGGAGCCACCGTGGAAGCGGCCGAGGAGACCGCTGCCGCCTGATCCCCCGCTCGCAAAGGATTTCCCGAGCGAATGACCCGCCCGGGGCGAATCCCCGGGCGGGCCATCCGCATTTTTTGGCCTCTTTCATATCGCTCACGTTTCTTTCATGTCCTGAAATCCAGCTTCGACCTGGGCTACCATCTGAAGCACATGGACACCCTCTCCCGGCGGGTCTTCGCCGAGTGAGTTTATTTGGCTTTCGGTCGCGCTCCGGCGGAATAGGGGTAGAAACGGTGTATTGCTTTGCCCAGTCCCTCTCCCCTCTGAACCGTGCGTGCGGATCTCCCGCGCACGGCCCTCCCCTCGGGGGAATACCGAGCGGCCTCTTGGCCTTGGAACCCGGCTTGTCCAGGAGACCCGTCGGGTCGGCCTTGGACGGTACCTGCCCTCCTGCAGTTCCTGATGCAGTCGGGTGAGGTTGCCATCGAGGGTGCGCTCAAATTTTCGAGGGTCTCCAGTATGCCCTCCGTCCACACGTAACGTTCCACCCACGTCCAGTCTCTGGGCCGGGTTTCTCCCTTTTGTTCAGCCTTCTCAGACACCGCCGCGGGTTTCCTTTCGCTCCGCGTGGGCTTTGCCCATCCACCTTCCTGCGTCCCTTCGCTCCACGGGCATTACCCCGCTTCCTCGCTCCTACGAACGCTCTGACTCCTGCCCCGCTGGCTCTCCACACCCAGCAGGGGGGCGAGGGCCTCGCACCGAGCGGCCGAAGAAGAACAGCTCAGGCTGGAAAGCGCCGAAAACCTGGTGCAGGTGGTGACCATCCACCCGAGCAAGGGCCTGGAATACCCGTTGGTCTTCCTGCCGTTTCCCTGGTCGGGAGGCTCTTCCGGGGACGGGGACGCGGTGGAGGTTTCACGACCCCGAAGACCTCAAGCTCTGCGTGGACCTGGCATCCGATGATCTCGAGGACCGCCGGGCGTTGCAGGAAAGGGAGGACCTGGCCGAGCGGATGCGCCTCCTGCACGTGGCCCTCACCCGCGCCAAGCACCTGTGCGTCACCACCTGGGGAAAAATCTATGAAGCGTCCCGGTCCGCCATGGCCCGGCTGCTCTTTCCGGATCCGGATTTCCCCGGGGACCGCGCCCGGGCGAATGTTTGATGGAACGGGTCCTGGACACCCCGCTCAACGCGGACGGCCTGAATCTTCGAGGAATCGAAAGCCGGAACCGACTGGACGAACTGGAATTCCACTACTCCCTCGGGCTTCTCACGCCCGATTCCCTGGCGGAAGCCGTCCGGGGTGAAGCGTTCTACGAAAGATCCTTGGAAGGGCTCGGCTTCGGACACCTGCGGGGGCTCATGCGAGGCTTCATCGACCTGGCCTTTCAATCCGACGACCGCGACTACATCGCCGACTACAAATCGAACCACCTGGGAAACCGCGTGGAAGACTATGCCGCGGACGCCCTGGGACGGGCCATGCACGCCCACCGCTACCCGCTCCAGGCGCTCGTCTACACCGTGGCCCTCCACCGGTATCTGCGGGCTCGGCTTCCCGGCTACGACTACGAGCGCCACTTCGGCGGCGTCTTCTACCTCTTCCTTCGCGGCATGCGCCCCGAAACCGGCCCCGCCTCCGGCGCCTTCTTCACCAAGCCGCGCCGCGACCTGGTGCAACGCCTCGACGAGACCTCGAAGGGCTCGCCCCACGCCGCGCCGGGATAGAAAACGCAGGCGCCACCTGCCCCGGGAAACCCTGTCCGGCTATCGTTTCATCCACTGTTGGTGGAAGGGACCGCGAGGCGGCATTGAAGGTAGGAGGTCAGGTTCGCTCGCCTTCAGAATCCGCAAGCGCTTTTCCCCGCGGCGCCCTACTGTCTCCTGAATGCGACGAACGGCCTGCGCATCACCTGCGGCGAGCCGAGCGCAGCGAGGCGAAGCCGTCAGGTGGATGCGCGTGTTAGCCAGCCCGTTTTTGGCACGTAAACCTACGCCACCTGAAAAGATTGACCAAGCGGCTGAAACTCGGCCACTTCTTGCCTCTCCAGTTTCTGTCGAATTTGCTCAAAGCGCCTGACTGTCTCAGCAGAATACAACCGTTCACCACAGCGCAAACACACCTCAGCACGCACCGTAATCACCGCTGTATGGACACCACCTTTGAGCAGTTTTTCTACGTGCTTTTCGACCAACTCGCCACCACAGACAGGACACTTTTCAAAAGGTCTCATCTCTTTCTCCTGATGCGCCAGTCAATCCATCGATTGGGGTCAGGTCGGTACACAGTGACCAGCACAGCCCATTCTGTTTCGGAATTGTAAGCCCAAACACTGTGGATCGGCTCTCCAGCAAAATTGTCACCATAGATCAGGCAACTCGGATAAGGCTTGTCAGACGGATAATCTTCAATGATCTCGCCGCGTAGGACGCTGAAGAAGATTTCATCGAAGGATAGATGGTCTGCTTGTGCTTCTTCGTCGGCGTGGTCACTGATGCGAATACGGTTATGACGGATAGCCTCAATTATGTTTTCCATGTCCACGTGTAACTCTTGCTGAACAGATTTGGTCTCTATTGTATCCCGACATGGTAGAGAAGCACAGGGCTGGCTAACGATTGAGCTCACCTGCGAGTGGCGCGTCAGCGCCACGAGTCAGGTGTAGCGATTTGTTAGGGCGCGTTGTCATCGGGTTTCTGTGCTGAGCTAAGCTGTTCGGGCTCTTCTTCGCGCTCTTTGCGGTAGCGCTCGCGGTCCTTACTCGTGAAGACGTCTACTTTTAGCTTTTGGAATCCCGTTGCGACCTTGTGAAGGTCACCTTGCAGTTTCTCGATGTTCTTGGCGATCTTCAGCAGAGGGGGCTCGCCGATGCGCTGCACTCCCTTCAATTCGGAGAGATCGATAACATGCTGTCGTTCTTTTGTCTGTCCGGACGCGCTTCTATAGCGGCTTCTGATGGTCACCTGGGTCTGGAGCTTCTCTTCAAAATGTTCATTCATGGAAGTCCAGAAGGAAAAGAACTCTTGTCCTGGGCCGAGAAAAGCTATCCCGGTGCTCAGCCCCTTGATGTTGCCCAAACTGTCGATAAGGTCACTGCTGCCTTTGCTGGTCGTATTTGCAGACCACGTGAACGTTAGATCGTACGCGGGACCAGCACCGATGTTCTTTACGACTATATCAATCAGAGAAATCCATTCATCGCGCGGGCGATAAGAGACTTCAATGTGCGGCTCGGTTTCTGCTTCGCGGAGACGTTTCGTTTAGGACACGAGCCGGGCCGTGAGCCACGCATAAACGACCGTGGAAGCGGCCACGACGCCAGCAAAGAGAAGGTTGATAACCCCCGAATTCTGGTTGAGAAAATTGACGAGCTCGGTCATGTGTGCGCCCTAACTGTTTATTCTACACAATCTCCCTTAGCAAGATGGTTGTTATAGCCCATTTAACTAGTTACCCATCAAGCTTCTCCTTGTCAAAAAGAAAAATAAGAAAACTCGTTGGCCGGAACCCTAATCTCGGATAGGCTAACTAAGGCGGGACCGGTGTTATGGAGATTGTGTAGAATCGCAAGGCTGAATATGGCCGCGATTGACACAAACTTGAAAGCCGTGCTGGAAGGATATGCTGACTTCCTGGGGGAAAAGAAGTTGGCCCCGCACAAACATCAACCCCACCTGGTACGGTGGGTGCGGCAATTCCTGCTCTATGCCAGAGAGCACGGTGGCTACACTTTCGAGCAAACCTTGAACCTGTTCCTGAGCGCGCTGGGCAAACGTGCCGGCGTCGAGGCGTGGCAAATCCAGCAGGCTGCGGACGCCATTCGCATTTATCGGTATCAGTATCGCGGCGAAGGCGGGCCCAAAGAGGAGAAACTGAAAGACGACAGCGTTTCAGGGAGTGACGAGAGGTTGCTCGATCGGCTTCGCGAGGTTATTCGACTGCGCCACTATGCAAAGAGTACGGAGAAATCCTACCTGCAGTGGACGCGGAGATTTCTCGCGTATCGCAAGCATGCCGGGCTTGCGGGCGAGCCCGCCGTCTCCGATGTGAAGGCGTTTCTCACCCGTCTGGCAATGGTTAAGAATGTAAGCGCATCGACACAGAATCAGGCGTTCAGAGCATTGCTTCTTTTTTTCAGGGAACTCTTGCGAAAGGACTTAAACGAAATGGGCCAGACCGTTGAAATCCAAGAACTCTTGGGCCACAAGAGCCTCGAGACGACGATGATCTATACGCACGTCGCACGAGAACTGAAGACAAACGCACGCAGTCCGCTTGACGATCTGTAAGCGACGGCATCCCCGCCGCGGCCTGCCGCCGGAGACGAACATGGACACCGACGGGCCCGTCGCCTCCTCGATCCGCATTGGGAAGCTCCATACCGCCGGGAAATCGTGGCGGACCGAACTCTAATTCAACGAGCAACGGCTGCTGGATGTGCTGATGTGAGCCGGAAGCGGGGGATATCCAGAAGCTGTCCGGCCATGGCTGATTTGCGCCGTTTAGCGCCCGTTCGTCCCTCTCCGTGAAGTCCGTCCGCGGGTTGGACGAGAGCGGAGGTCCAAAATTGTCAGCACCTGATGGTCTTCTGCTTACGCGGGAGTAGCAGTTGGGGGAGTTCCCAGAGAGCCTCCCAGGAATCCAAGGAGAAGAGCCTCCCGGGTCGCCGGTGTGGAATCGCACTGGGTTTGGGACGACCTCGTGCGCCGCCTGGGATTCATGGGCGGTTTCATCCGGCGGCGAAAGGAGCGAGGGAAAGGGGGCGGGCGAAGGACTTTTCGCCCCCGAAGGCAGAAGATCCGGGGATCCTTGAGGGCTAGGAGTTGGAAGGCTCTGCACAGTCCCGGAATGTGTAGGCACACGTTCCGGCCTCCGTTTGCATGATGATTGATTAGCGGGCGGGGATAAACCCCGCCCCTACCCAAGGGGTCCGTCCCTTTTTGATAGGCGTAGGAAGGGCTCGTTACCGAGTCCCTCCCCTCTCGGAACCGTACGTGCGGATCTCCCGCATACGGCTCTCCGGTCGGAGGACTTTCATCTCTATGATCGCGCCTGCTCCCAGGCGCACAAGGGGCGAGTTATGCCTTGCCCCCAAGGCCCGCCCTTCAGGCACGCACGATGACAAAAGGTGAAAGACCGGCGCTTTCCAGCCCATGCGCCGTTGTGGTAAAAGGCGGGAAATTCCCACATCCGGAAGGAGCCGACGTGCTGAGCGAAGCCCGCCGCATCCTGAAAACCGTCTTCGGCTACGACGATTTTATCTTCTTGCAGGAGCGGGTCCTGGAAAACGTGCTGGAACGCCGGGAGACCCTGGCCGTCATGCCCACGGGCGGCGGAAAATCCGTCTGCTACCAGATCCCGGCCCTCCTGTGGGACGGCCTCACCGTGGTGGTCTCGCCCCTCATCTCGCTCATGAAGGACCAGGTGGACCAGCTCCTCACCCTGGGCGTTCCCGCCGTCATGCTTAGCAGCTCCCTTACGGAAGAACAGTACCGGTCCAACGTGGCGGCGATCCGCGCCGGCCGGGCCTGGATCGTTTACATGGCGCCGGAGACGGCCCGCCATCCGGCGGTGATGGATCTCTTGAGATCCTGCCAGGTGGAACTCCTCGCCATCGACGAAGCCCACTGCATTTCCGAATGGGGCCCGGACTTTCGGCCCGAATACCGGAGGCTCGCGGAACTCCGGGACGCCTTCCCCGACGCCGTCTGTCTCGCCCTGACCGCCACGGCCACCCCCCGCGTGCGTCGGGACATCCTGGAGTGCCTCCGGATGTCGTCCGCCGCCGAAGTGGTGGCCGGGTTCAACCGGGAAAACCTTTTCCTGAAGGTGGACTACAAGGTGGATCCGCTGGGGCAGGTGCTCCGGGTGATCGGGCGCTTCCCAAGAGAATCCGGCATCATCTACTGCCACACGCGCCGGCGCGGGGATTTCCTGTGCGGGTCCCTCCAGGACCGGGGCATCCCGGCGGCGGCCTACCACGCCGGCCTGGACGACGCCCAACGCCGCCGGGCCCAGGAACTCTTCGTGGGGGACGACATCCGGGTCATGGTGGCCACGGTGGCCTTCGGCATGGGCATCGACAAGTCCAACGTTTGGTACGTGATCCACTACGATCTTCCCAAGAACCTGGAAGGCTATTACCAGGAGATCGGCCGGTCGGGGCGCGACGGCCTGCCCGCTGAATGCGTACTGCTCTTTTCCCACGCCGATGCGGCCGGGAGGCGGCGGCACATCCAACGCCTGGAAGATCCCCTTCTTCGCAGGGCCGCCCCCGCCCAGCTGGACGCCATGGTGCGCTTCGCCGAAACGGAATCCTGCCGCCGAATTCCCCTGCTGGGCTACTTCGGTGAAGAGACGCCGGAAGCAAACTGCAATATGTGCGACAACTGCACGGAACCGGACCGCCCGGCCTTGGACGTGACCGTTCCCGCCCAGAAGCTCCTTTCCTGCGTGGTGAGGACGGGCCAGAGGTTCGGAGCGGGCTACGTGGTCTCCGTGCTGTGCGGATCGAAGACGAAGCGGATTCTCGAAAACCGCCACCACGAACTGTCCACCCACGGCATCGGCACGGAATACTCCCCGCGCGGATGGCGATCGTTGGCCGAATGTCTCACCTGGCGGGGCCTGCTGGAAAGGGACTCCGAATTCGGAGCCCTCCGCCTCACCCGGGAAGGCTGGGACGTGCTCCGTTCGCGCCACCCGATCCATGTGCGCTGGCACCCGCTGGATGAGGCCATGCCCGGTCAGGCGGCGGACCCGGACGCGGAAGAGGCGGCCTTTCCCCGGGAGCTCTTCGAACGGCTTCGTAAGAAACGGCGGGAATCGGCCCAGGCGCTGGGGGTGCCTCCCTACGTGATCTTTTCCGATCGCAGCCTGGCGGACATGGCGGCCCGGATGCCCCAAACTCCGGAAGAGATGCTCGCCGTGCACGGGGTGGGAGAGGGAAAACTGGAAAGGTTCGGCGAGGATTTCCTTTCGGTCTTCCGGGACTTTCGCCGCGAACATCCCGACGTGCAACCGGTCCCGTCGGCCTCGACCCCGACCCCCAAAACGCGCTCTTCCGGCCGGACGGGACGCCACCACCAGGTGGCGAAAGCCTTCAACCAGGGAAGGTCCCTGGACGACCTCTGCCGGGACTTCGGCGTCCAGAAACGGACCGTTTTGTGGCACCTGCGCCGTTACCAGATGGAAGGCTGCGCGCCCCGGTGGGCCGGCCCATCAACCGGAAAACCGGCTCCTGGGCGACGGCCCGGTCCGCCGTCTCGGGAATTTTCCGCTGGACCGGGTGGAAGAGCTGTGCGACCCGGTGGAAACCCTCTGGGCCGTCGGAAACAGCAGCTTCGCGGGCCTGAACGACCGCATGAGCCTGGAGCAGACCAAGCAGGCCCCTGCCGGGTCGCTCCTTTTCATCGAGCCGGAAAATCTTGCGTTCCGCATCGCCCTCAACAGCAAGGGGCTCAAAAAGGTCTGGGCCGAATTCTTCTTTCGCGGTATCCCTTACCGGCTCAGCGTGACGGACCCGGCCGTGGAGGCGGAGCTTCTGGACAATGGAGGATGTCGGCGAAAGGGTCGCCGTGGCCGGGCAGGAGCTGCCCCGAAAGGGCTTTCTCGTCTGCCGCCACTGCGGCAAGGTGCAGCTCCGGC
This sequence comes from Desulfosoma sp., assembly GCA_037481835.1. GTDB lineage: Bacteria > Desulfobacterota > Syntrophobacteria > Syntrophobacterales > DSM-9756 > Desulfosoma. The sequence goes on from JBBFKW010000010.1 coordinate 154,222, forward strand.
GCGACCGCCAGGAACATGCGCTCACATGCAAGGCGCGAAACCAGAGCGCCGATGAAAACGTGCTGGAGTGCGTCTATCTCTACCGGGAATTCGCCTCGGAAGCGGTGCGGATTCTCCTTCCCACGGCAACGGGAGAATACGCCCGGAGCGCCCACGAATCCTTTGTCGCCGCCCTGCAGCTGGGGCTTCGGCGAATGTTCGGCGGCAACGTGGATCATCTTCGGATCATGGACCACGAGGAGCCGGTGCCGGAGACGTCCTATCGCAAGAAGTACTTGGTCCTCTTCGACACCGTCCCGGGCGGCACGGGCTACCTGAAGCAGCTCATGCGCTCTCCGGAGCCCCTCATGGACGTGCTCCAGCGCGTTCTGGACGTACTCAAGGCCTGCTCCTGCCGCCAAGATCCCGCCAAGGACGGCTGTTACCGCTGCCTCTATGCCTACAAATACGGCAACCGGCTGCCGGCCATCTCCCGGGAACGGGCCATGGAGCAGCTTTCGGCGGTGCTGGACCGGAGGGACAAGCTGGTGCGGGTGGAATCGCTCAAGCACGTGCCGGTGACCGGCCTGCTGGAAAGCGAACTGGAAGCCCTCTTCATCGAGGCGCTGCGGCGCAGCCGAGCCCGCGGGCGCAGGGTGAGCCTGAAAAAGGGGCTGGTCCGCGGCAAGCCGGGCTATTACCTGAAGATCGACGATGAGGCCTATCTCATCGAACCCCAGGTGGAACTGGGCGCCTCCCAGGGGGTGGCGGAACCCAGCCGGGCCGATTTCGTCTTCCGGCCGCTTCGGGAGAGTCGGGGAATCAAGCCCATCGTCGTTTTTGCCGACGGATTCGCCTATCACCGCAAACGTGTGGGCCTGGATCTGGCCCAGCCCATGGCCCTGGTGCAAAGCGGACGCTTCCGGGTCTGGTCCCTCACCTGGCACGATGTGCAGGCGCGGCTTTCCGCGGCTCCAGCGGCCCCCCACTACGTGGACCTGGCCGGCAGCCTGGAGACCAACCTGGGAAAGAACCTGGGCCAGGTTTGCCGGATGTTCGGCGTGGAGGATCTGGGCCCGCTTCGGGGGGACGATGGCTTTTCCTGGCTCTTGGCCTTCCTGGCCGAACCCGATGCGGACCGGTGGAGCCGTTTCGCCCATGTGTGCGGCCTGTCGCTCATAAACGGCGCGGCAGGCGATCACGCCATGAGCCGCGAAGCCTTCCTGGCCCGGTTGCCGCGTGAAAACATGGCGGACGCGAAAGGGATTTTTGAGGACGTCTTGGAAATCGCCCTGTTGGGAATCCATCCGCCGGATCCCGAGGATGCCCGGAAGCAGGTGCAGATGTTCGTGGCCGCCGGCAAGGAGGCTGTGCGCCTGCAGAAGCCTGAAGATCTCCGCCTGCTGATCTGCCTGGAAGACGGCTCCGAGCAGCAGGAAGCCGACGGTTTCCAGGCGGCCTGGAACGGGGGGCTTCGCGCCTACAATCTCTTTCATTTCGTTCCGCGCACCCTGGCGGTGGCCGCTCGGGGTTGGAAAAGGGCCTCTACGGCGGACTGCTGACCCCCGCACCCGAAGGGCCTTCGGAGACGGCCGGGGCCGAGCCGCCGGAACTTTCGTCGCAGAGGGCGGGGCTTTCTCCGGATTGGGATCAGGTTTTGAAGTTCGTGGACCCGGCCCTGCGGCCGGTTTTGGACCTTGCCGCCCAAAAGGGGCTGCCGCCGCCCCAGGTGGGTTTTGAGTTGCAAGGGGACGACGGCGGGGTCATCGCCCAGGCCGAAGCGGCCTGGGAGGACGCCCGGCTGGCTTGGCTCCGGGACGACGAGATGGAATTCGCCCCCGTGTTTGCCGACGCCGGCTGGCAAACGGCCTTTCTTGCGGAGGTCGCGGCCCGGCCGGAAGAACACCTGGCGCCGCTGATCGAATGACCGGTTTTCATCGGCAATGGCTTAGGTCATACTTAAGCGAGTATTTGAGCGGCTTGTAACCGAACAGATCCAAGGTGCCCGATATGGGAGGAAAGGAGAAATGGGGATGCTCAATATGGAAGAAATATTGTCATCCATTGAAGCCCTCTCTAAAGAGGATTTTGCACGCTTGAGAGAATGGTTTTATGAGAGAGATTGGGAAAGGTGGGACAAGGAGATTGAATCTGACTCAAGATTAGGGAAGTTAGATTTTCTGGTTAAGGAAGCCCTTTGCGAAAAGGAAGATGGAAGGCTGAGGGAACTCTAAATGCATCGAGCAACCACCCGTTTCTGGAAATTATTTGGGGGGCTTCCACAAAACGTGCAGCAAACAGCAAGAAAGAATTTTGATTTACTTAAGGCCGACCCATTGCATCCTTCGCTTCAATTCAAGAAGGTCGGGAAATTTTGGTCCATCCGAGTCGGTGTCAACCACCGAGCATTGGCCGTAAAGGAGGGCCGGGATTTCATCTGGGTATGGATCGGAGATCATAGTGATTATGAGAGAATAATAAAGGAAACAGCTGGCGCTCCGTAGCGGCGGGGGAGTTCAGTCGTTCGGCGGTGGTGGAGGTGGTGGAAAGCCGGGAGGAACCACCGGCCCCGCCCGCCGGGGAGACGCCCGGGGTTTCGGGCGGGCTTTTTGCCGAATTTCCCGATCGGATCCTGCTCCGCCTGGGGGTCCCCCGCGTGCAGTTCCCGCTGGTGCGTGCCGTCCGAAGCCAAGACGACTTGGACCAGGTGGCGCCCAAGCTCCCCCAGGAAGCGGCCGAAGCCCTTTACATGCTGGCCAGCGGATATTCGGTGGATGAGACCCTGAGGGAACTGGACCGGGCCGTGGAGGCGGCACCGGCGGTGGATCCGGAAGATTTCGAGAAGGCCCTGGACCATCCCGATTCCAGGCGGCGCTTTTTCGTGGTGGAAGACGACCTGGAACTGGCCGCCATCCTGGAGGCGCCCCTGGAAAAATGGCGGGTCTTTCTGCACCCGACCCAGCGCAGCCTGGTGGAACGGGACTGGAACGGTCCGGTGCGGGTGCTGGGCGGGGCCGGCACAGGAAAGACGGTGGCCGCCCTTCACCGGGCCAAATACTTGGCCGTTCGGGTCTTCACCGGCGCCGACGACCGGGTGCTCTTCACCCCCTTCACTCGGAATCTTGCGGCCGATATCCGAGAAAACCTGGCCAAGATCTGCCCTCCGGAAGCCATGGCGCGAATCGAAGTGGTGAATCTGGACAAGTGGGTGTCCGATTTCCTTCGGAAAAACAACTATCGCTTCGAGATCGATTACGGGAAACGAACCGGGGAGTTGTGGGAAAAGGCCTTGGTGTTGGCCCCCTCCCAGTTGCCATTGGATGAACGGTTTTACCGGGAAGAACGGGAGAGGGTGATCCAACTCCAAAACATTACCATTTTGCAGGACTACCTGAAGGCTCCGCGATTGGGCCGAGGCGTTCGGTTGAGTCGGCCGCAGCGGGCCGCCGTCTGGCCAGTGTTCGAGGAATACCGGATCCAGCTGCAGGAACACGGCCTGAAGGAGCCCGAGGACGCCCTGCGGGATGCGCGCCTGCTCCTGGAAAGCAAGGGGGACGTGCTGCCCTACCGCGCGGTGGTGGTGGACGAGGCCCAGGACATGAGCCCGGAAGCCTTCCGCCTGATCCGCTGCATCGCCGGCCCCGGGCACAAGAACGATCTTTTCGTCGTGGGCGACGCCCACCAGAGGATCTATCGGCACAAGGTGGTGTTGGGCCGCTGCGGCATCGACGTCCGAGGCCGCGGCCGCAGGCTTCGAATCAGCTACCGCACCACCGAAGAAACCCGCCGGTGGGCGGTGAACCTGCTCCGAGCCGTGGCGGTGGACGACCTGGACGGCGGGACCGACGATCGGAAGGGATACCGTTCCCTGCTGCACGGTGCAGCCCCGCAGGTGCAGAGGAGAGAACATGGATTCGTCGATCGGTTTATACGTTTTTCCCGACCAGGACCGACTGTGCGCAGCCCTTTGGGCCCATGTGGCTCAATTGGCGGCTCGGGCGGCAGCGCAAAGGGGACGGTTTTTCGTCGCTCTGTCCGGCGGATCGGCCTTGGACCTTATGATGGCAGGTTTCCGCACAGAGCCCGCGCGTGATGACGAAAACTGGTCTCAATGGCACGTTTTCTGGGCGGATGAACGTTGGGTCCCGTGGGACAGTCCCGAGTCCAATTACGGCAGGGCCCGGCGGCCGTTCTTGGACCTCGTTCCCATCCCCGCCCAACAAATTCATGCCGTGGACTGTTCGTTAAGCCCTTCCGACGCCGCCGAACACTATGAATCCGTTCTGGAAAATGTGCTTCGCCCGGAAAAAGGCCGAGCGCCGCAGTTCGATCTGATCCTGCTCGGCCTGGGACAAGACGGTCATATCGCGTCTCTCTTTCCTGACCATCCCGCTCTGCAGGAAACCCTTCGATGGGTGCTTCCGGTTTTCGATGCGCCCAAGCCGCCGCCGGTCCGCATCACTTTGACGCTGCCGGTGATCAATCAAGCCCGGCACGTGATTTTTGCGGCCATTGGAAAAAACAAAGCCCAAATCGTGGCCCGCGTGCTCCACGGTCGGGAGACCCCTTCACCTCTGCCGGCCCAAAGGGTCAGGCCTGTCGACGGCGATGTGCGATGGTTTCTCGACCAGGAGGCGGCCGCAAGCTTGTCGGCTTTCGGGGACGGTGCGGTTCGAGGAAGTTCCCCGGGGAAATCCGCGACTCCCTGACTCTGAGGCGCCGCTACGGCCCTATGAGGGTGTTTTTGCTGGAGTACCGAGACCGCAGCTTATGGGAAGACGCGTATATGAAAGTCGCGATCGGAATCCGGAAGAGTAGGACTATCATGGTTCGTTTTCTCCCCTCGCGTGACGGGAGCTATAGGGAATACAAACCGTGCGAAAGGCCGGAAAATGAATGAGGGCAAAACAGGAAAAACAACCGCAAAGATCGTGCTGATCGCACTCATTGCCCTCGGCATCGTCGCTTTCCAATACTTCGACCTCAAACAATACCTTTCGCTGGACTCCATCAAGGCATCCCAGGAAAAATTCCAGGCCCTTTACGCCTCGCACCGCCTAATGGTCATCACCGCCTACATGGTCATTTACATCGCCGTGACCGCGCTCTCCCTGCCCGGCGCCGCTGTCTTGACCCTTGCGGGCGGCGCCCTGTTCGGACTGGCCGTAGGCACCGTCGTGGTGTCCTTTGCAAGCACCATCGGAGCCACCCTGGCGTGCTTCGTCTCCCGCTTCCTCCTTCGCGAGTGGGTCCAGAAGAAATTCGGGGACAAGCTGGCGGCCGTCAACCAGGGGATTGAAAAGGACGGCGCCCTCTACCTGTTTTCCCTCCGGCTGGTGCCGGTCTTTCCGTTCTTTGTCATCAATCTGCTTATGGGTCTTACACGCCTTCGCCTCACCACCTTTTTCTGGGTGTCGCAAATTGGCATGCTTCCTGGCACCGTCGTGTACGTCAATGCCGGCAGGGAACTCGCAAAGATCCAATCCCTTGGAGGCATCCTGTCTCCGAGGCTTTTCATCGCCTTTGCCCTGCTCGGGATCTTTCCCATAGTGGCCAAAAAACTCCTGGCTTTTTATCAAATCAGGGTTGGGTCGGGGTTCAAAGCAGCCGGCGTCGACGGCGTAAAAAGCAACGATCCGTTACCCGAAGAACCCCGTATCCGATGAGGCAACCGAAGGGCTCCACTCTCAAGAGTTAAGGAGGATGTCATGAGAAAAACGACCATGATCTTAACCATCGCATGGATTCTGACCGTCGGGGCGGGAATGGGGTGGGCCCAGGACAACCCGTGGAACTTCGATCCGGCGCATACCAGTGTGACCTTTACCGTTCAGCACGTTTTGGCAAAGGTCGTGGGCACGTTTGACGACATTCAGGGGAAGGTGGTCTTTGACCCGGCGCATCCGGAGAAGGGGAGCGTGGAGGTGAGCATCCCTGTGAGCAGCATCAACACCCGGGTGGGCCAGCGGGACGATCACCTGAGGTCGCCGGATTTCTTCGATGCCGCCAAGTATCCGGTCATGACCTTTGTGAGCCGAGAGATCCGCTCCGGCGGAGAGCCCGGCCGGTTCGTCGCCCGGGGGATTCTGACCATCAAGAACGTCAGCCGCCCTCTGGATCTGCCTTTCGCCTTCCTGGGTCTTCGGCCGGATCCCTTTGATCCCAAAAGGGAGATCGCCGGCTTTGAAGCTCATGTGTCCCTGGATCGGCTGGAATTTGGTGTGGGAAACGGTGAGTTTTTCCGCAAGGGGCTGATCGGAAAAGAGGTTGATGTCTCCATCTATTTGGAAATGGAGCGCGAAAAGAGCCCGTCCAACTAGGTCAGGGCTCGAAGAGGCACAGTGGGTGCGACCGCGGTGGGAGACCAATCCCATTTATGTTGATCCCGATTCCCCGTGTTGGTTCGCCGCCCACGAGACGGGAAACCGGGTGCTTCGAGAAGGGGCGACACGATCCACTGCTGTCCATGTCCATGGCACCTCTCGCTTTCGGGCAGGGCTCCCCGAAACGGCACCGCCGGACTGCACGGGACGAGAGGATCGGATGGAGCCGCGCGTTCTCAAAGAGTTCTGGATCCATCTCACCACCCGGCGCACTTTGTCCTGCACCCACTGCCTCTTTGCCTCCTCGCCGTCTAAGGTCCAAGAAATCCCGGCGGACCCAGTGCTCGAGGCGGCTCGACAAGCCCACGCTCCGGGCAGTCGCCTTTTCGCCCTCACCGGGGGGCAATCCCTTCGGTCATCGCGATTTTCCTCATATCATCAAAACCCTTCTGGATCTTCCCAACTCCCACGGGGTCGTGCTCACCAACGGCCCGGCCGCCCGGCTCGCCATGAAAAAGGACGCGTGGGATCCCCAACGCCTACACCTTCAGGCAAGCCTGGACGGGCTCGAACAACCCCACGGCGCCGTGCGCCTCACCGCCGAATGCGCCGAACGCTTAACGCAACCGGCCTCAAAGGTCTCGCATCCACCATCCACCCCTACCCCACCGTCGGTGAAGCCCTGCGCACGGTGGGGGATCATTACAATGGGACCTGTCTCACCCCGCGCGCGAAATGGATTTTTCCATGATGATGCCCGAACGCCTTCGGAGGTGGAAGAAATACAGGTCGGATCCGGCCAGACAGTCCAACCCCCTTGACTTTTAACCCAGGGGGCGGTTCCAAGTGTCGAAAAAGGACCGGTTTACGGGGTCGCGTGAAAGGTCTTGTCCGGCGGTGCCGGCACGCTCAGGGATTTTAAGCCCGAACTGTTTTGGAGGAGCCGAAAGAGGACGATCATGAACGGGCCGTGGAGAACAAAACGGAAGAACCGCAAGCGCGCCACCACGTGCGCGTGGGCTCTGGCAATGCTGGCGGTGACGGCCTATGCCGGGTGTTCCGGGCCGGGCCGCGCGGCACGGCTCGCCGGCGGCTGGAGCGACCTTGCCGGGCTCAATGAAACCCTTCCCGGGGACATGGGACTTTCGGGGCAGGAAAGGCCCCTTCCCGACAACCCCACGCTCCAGGATTACCTGACCTACGCCGCACTCAACAATCCCGGCCTCCGGGCCGCCTTCGAGGCATGGAAGGCCGCGTTGTGGAAGATCCCTCAGGTGCGGAGCCTGCCTGATCCGCGTTTTACCTACGCCTATTTCGTGGAGCGGGTGGAGACGCGGGTGGGACCGCAACGCCAAAGGTTCGCCCTGGCCCAGACCTTTCCATGGCTGAGCAAGCTGGAACTTCAAGGCGACGCAGCGGCCCGCGAGGCCGAAGCCAAGAGGGCTCTTTACGAGGCCGCCAAGTGGAAGCTGTTCGAAAGAGTGAAAAAAGCCTACTTTGAATATGCCTACCTGAGGCAGGCCGTCGCGGTCACGGAGGAAAACATTCGGCTGCTGAAGCACCTGGAACGCGTGGTTCAAACCCAATACGCCGCATCGCTGAGTCCCTACGGCGCCCTTGTCCGGCTCCAGACCGAACTGGGCCGGTTGGAAGACCGCCTGAAGACGCTGCAGGATTTGCGAAATCCCCTGTCCGAGGAACTCAACGCCGCCCTCAACCGCCCCAGGGACGCCGCACTGCCATGGCCGCAACCCATCCGATCGGAACCCGTCCCCTGGTCCGATGAAGAACTCAGAGGCCGGCTCCTGGACGACAATCCGGAGCTCAAGGCGCTGAGCCGGCTTGTGGACAAGGAGAAAGCGGGGGAGGCTCTGGCACGCAAAAACTATTACCCGGACCTCACGGTGAGCCTGGAGGCGGTGGATACCGGTCAAGCCATGAACCGGGCGACTCCCGACAGCGGCAAAGACCCCGTGGCTGTGGGGTTTTCCATCAACCTGCCCATTTGGTGGACCAAGTACGATGCGGGAGTGCGGGAGGCCCAGAGCCGACGGGATGCGGCCTTGGAAAACCTGAAAGAGAAGCGGAATGAGTTGACCGCCCAACTGTCCATGGCCCTCTACAAGCTGCGGGATGCGGAGCGGCGCATCGACTTGTACAAAAACGGCTTGATTCCCAAAGGCCGGCAGTCCCTTCACGTGAGTCTCGAGAATTTCGAGGCGGGCCTCGGAACCTACTCGGACCTCATGGATGCCCAGCGGATGCTCCTTGAGTTTGAGCTGAACTATGAGCGGGCCGAGGCGGACAAAGCGCAACGACTGGCGGAGGTGGAGCGTCTCGTCGGGCGCTCTTTGGCGCAGGCTCCCACGGAAACCGCTCCGGCGGCCACCGGCGGGGAACAGACGAGGAAGTGAACCGAAGAGAAGAACAAGGCATGGGACCATGACGCGAAGAAAATGGATCGTGACGGCAATGACCCTGGTGTTTCTGTTAGGAAGTTTGGGGGTCGGCGTAACGGCCGCCGGGGGGCGCCCTCAAGAAAAATGCCCCGTGATGGGAGGCCCCATCAACAAGAACATCTATACGGATTACAAGGGAAAGAGGATCTACTTTTGCTGTCCGGCATGTCCGGGCGAGTTCAAGAAGGATCCCGAAAAGTACATGAAGAAACTGGAAGCCGAAGGCGTCGAGCTTGAAAAGGCGCCGCCCGGCAACTGAGGAGGCGGCGCCCTGGGGGATACCCCAAAGCCTATGGGCGAACCTATCCCGGAAAGGCCGCGTGAGTCCTCCGGCACAGGCACGAGTCCACCACCTGCCGAAATTTGGGATGTCCGCTTCCCGTTCAATCCGGAGACTCGTTCCTCGGGAATGGTGAAGAGGCGATATAAATTTATAGACTCTCAAACACGCTTTCCAAGGAAACGGGCAAGAGAAGCGGCCGGCGCCATGAAAGTGTGACGGGTGCGGTGGGAGAAGAAAGGCGGGTGATGGCACACTCGACGGCAGGAAAACTTCGGAGGCACACGTGGAAGGCCCTTGCGGTCGCCTGTGCGGCGGCCGCGGTCTTCGCAAGTCCCCACGGTCGCGACGAAGGGCAGATCGAGGGGACCGGTGAACCGTTCACCATGGTCGGCCTGGCCCATGCCCAGCATGATCACGGCCCGGAAAAAAAGGTGCAGATTTGGACCTGTTCCATGCATCCCCAGATCCGCCTGCCCAACCCTGGAAAATGCCCCATCTGCGGCATGGACCTCATTCCGGCCGGCGAGGAAGGCGCTTCCGACGCGGGAGAAAAGACCCCAGTGCCGCGGCTCGTGCTTTCGGAGACGGCCCGAAGGCTCGCCCAGGTGCAGGTAAGTCCCGTGGAGCGCAGGCCCGTGGAAGTCACCCGGCGCCTGGTGGGCAAGCTTGCCTACGACGAGCGCCGCACGGCTTATATCACGGCGTGGGTTTCCGGCCGCCTCGATCGTCTCTACGTGGACTTCACCGGCACCGTGGTGGAAAAAGGCCGCCCCATGGTCTCCCTCTACAGCCCGGAACTCCTCGCGGCCCAATCGGAACTCATCCATGCCGTTCGCGCCGCACGGGATCTTACCAAGACCGGCCTGGAATCCCTGCAGGCCACGGCGGCCCAGACCATCGAATCCGCCAAGGAAAAACTTCGACTCTGGGGCCTGACCGACGCTCAGATCCAGGACATCCTCCGGCGAGGCACCCCATCGGATCACATCACCATCTTGGCGCCCATGACCGGAACCGTGGTGCACAAGGACGGATTCGAAGGGATGTACGTGAAGACCGGAACCCGCATCTACACCATCGCGGACCTGTCGTCCTTGTGGCTCAAGCTGGACGCCTACGAGTCGGATCTCGCCTGGATTGGGGTGGGAAACCGGGTGCGCTTTGAAACGCAATCGTATCCCGGCGAGGAATTCAGCGGCATCGTCTCCTTTATCGATCCCTTTCTGGACGAACAAACGCGCACCATCAAGGTGCGCGTGGACGTGCCCAACCCCGACGGACGCCTTCGGCCCGGCATGTTCGCCCGGGCCGTGCTGCACGCCGCCATGGGCGAAGATCGGCCGCCGCTTGTCATTCCCGCCACCGCCCCCCTGATCACCGGAAAACGGGCCGTGGTCTACGTGGCCGTTGCGGACCAGCCGGGAACCTATGAGGGACGGGAAGTCATCCTGGGGCCCCGGGCCGACCGCTATTACGTGGTCCGCCACGGCCTCGAAGAAGGCGACATGGTGGTCACACACGGAAATTTCAAGATCGACAGCGCCCTGCAGATCCTGGCCAAACCCAGCATGATGGCGCCGGAAGGCGGGGGCGGGGGCGGCATGCACCATCACGGCAATGCGGCTCCGGCCTCGGCCGCTCAAGGGACCGCCGGAGGCCCCCTCAACGTCCCCGACGCCTTCCGCGGGCAGCTCCGCCGGGTTATGGACGCATACCTGCAGGTTCACGAAGCCTTGGCCGCGGACAAGACTCAGGAGGCTTTGAAGGCTGCGGCAAAAATACGCACAGCCGTGGACCAGTTGGATATGGCGCTGCTCCAAGGCGATGCTCACATGATGTGGATGCGCGACCAGGAAAACATCCGCACGGCCCTGGGGCATATGGAAGCCTCCAAGGACCTGGACGCCCTTCGCACAGGCTTTGCCGGTCTCTCCGAGTCCATAGCGGTCCTGGCCAGGGACTTCGGCCTGGGTGCGGACAGACCCCTGTACCTCATCAAGTGCCCCATGGCCTTTGACGGCCAGGGAGCCTTCTGGCTCCAGCCGGACGATACGGTGCGCAACCCTTACTATGGCGCCCGGATGCTCGGCTGCGGCGAGGTGCAGGAGATCCTCCGGTAGCGGCGCTGCACAGTTTCCTGAATTGATTTGGATGGAGCCCCGATGGCCATGGGATATGGGCGTGACGAGAAGACGCGCAACGGGTCGTGGATCGCCCGGCTGATCCGCTTTTGCCTGGAAATGAAGATCGTGGTCTTCCTGTTTGTCCTGGTGATGGTGGCCTGGGGGATCATGGTGGCGCCCTTCGACTGGCACCTGGGCGGCCTGCCTCGCAATCCCGTTCCGGTGGACGCCATTCCGGACATCGGGGAAAATCAGCAGATCGTCTTCACGGAATGGATGGGAAGATCGCCCCAGGACGTGGAAGACCAGATCACCTACCCCCTGACCGTTTCCCTGCTCGGCATTCCCGGCGTCAAGACCATCCGAAGCTACTCCATGTTCGGTTTTTCCACCATTTACGTCATCTTCAAGGAAGACGTGAACTTTTACTGGTCGCGGTCCCGGTTGCTGGAAAAGCTCAACAGCCTTTCCGGCTCCACGCTCCCTCCGGGGGTTCAGCCCGTCCTGGGACCGGACGCCACCGCTCTCGGCCAAGTCTTCTGGTACACGCTGGAAGGCCGAGATCCTGAGGGACAGCCCACGGGGGGATGGGACCTGGACGAGCTGCGCAGCATCCAGGATTGGTATGTGCGCTATGCGCTCCTTTCCGCCGACGGGGTGAGTGAAGTGGCCTCCGTGGGCGGTTTCGTCAAGGAATACCAGATCGATGTGGATCCGGATGCCATGCGGGCCCACCGCATTGCGCTCCAGGACGTCTTCCAGGCCGTGCAGGCTTCCAACCTGGACGTGGGTGCCCGCACCATCGAAGTGAACCAGGTGGAATATGTGATTCGGGGCGTGGGTTTCGTCCGCAGTCTGGAGGACCTGGAAGAGACGGTGGTGGCCGTTCGGGACCGGGTGCCGATCCGGGTCAAGGACGTGGCCCATGTGACCCTGGGCCCTGCCCTTCGCCGAGGGGCTTTGGACAAGGAAGGGGCCGAGGTGGTGGGCGGTGTGGTGGTGGTCCGCTACGGCGAAAATCCCCTGGCGGCCATCAAGAACGTGAAGAAAAAGATCGCGGAAATCTCCCCCGGCCTTCCCAAGAAGACCCTGCCCGACGGGACGGTGAGCCAGGTGTGGATCGTGCCGTTCTACGACCGAACGGGACTCATCTACGAAACCTTGGGCACACTCAACCGGGCTCTTTACGAAGAAATCCTCGTGACGGTGATCGTCATCCTCCTTATGGTCATGCACCTGCGGAGCTCCCTGCTCATCTCGGGGCTGCTGCCCCTGGCGGTTCTCATGTGCTTCATCGCCATGAAACTCTTCCACGTGGACGCCAACATCGTGGCCCTCTCCGGGATCGCCATCGCCATCGGCACCATGGTGGACATGGGAATTGTGATCTGCGAAAACATCCTTCGACGCATGCAGGAAGCCCCGGCCGGAGCCGATCGTCTGGAGGTGGTCCACAGGGCGTCGGTGGAAGTGGGAAGCGCCGTGCTGACGGCGGTGTCCACAACGGTGGTGAGCTTCCTGCCGGTGTTCACCATGGAGGGAGCCGAGGGAAAGCTCTTCAAACCCCTGGCTTTTACCAAGACTTTCGCCCTGATCGCCTCCATCGTCGTGGCCCTCACCGTCATCCCCCCCTTGGCCCACCTCCTTTTTCGGCCGAAGACGCCCCGTGAGGTTGCTGCGGGCCTTTGGAAGCGCGCGCTCTACGGTGCGCTCATTGCGGCCGGGGTTGCGGCCTTTTGGTTCGTACCCTGGTGGGCCGCTTGCCTTGTGGTGGGCACGGGAATCTACCGGATGGCGGAATCCTTTGTGCCGCCGAGCGTTCGGGAGTGGATGTCCCGGGCCGTGAATCTCGCCCTCGTGGTGCTGGTGGCCCTTCTCCTGGCGGAGGAATGGCTCCCCTTGGGCCCGGAAAAGGGCCTGGTCCTCAACTTCCTTTTCGTGGCGATCCTCATCGGAACCTTGCTGGGGACTTTCGGGCTCTTTCGCTGGGTCTACGAACCGGTGCTGAGCTGGAGCCTGCGGCACAAGGCGGTTTTCTTGTGCGCCCCTGTGCTGATCACGGGGACCGGGTTCCTCGTGTGGCTGGGCTTCGATGCCTTCTTCGGGTGGCTTCCCCGGGACATCCGCCAGACGACTCCCGTGCAGGTTCTAGCCCGCACCTTTCCCGGGCTGGGCAAGGAATTCATGCCGCCCCTGGACGAGGGCTCCTACCTCTATATGCCCACGACCATGCCCCATGCATCCATCGGGGAGGCCTTGGACGTGCTTCAAAAACAGGACATGGCCATCCGGGCCATCCCGGAAATCCAATCGGTGGTGGGTAAGATCGGGCGCGTGGATTCGCCCCTGGATCCCGCGCCCATCTCCATGATCGAGACGGTGATCACCTATAAGCCCGAATATCTGGTGGACGAGGCGGGCCGCCGACTGCGCTTTCGCTTTTCCCCTTCGCAGAGGGATCTCTTCCGCGACGTGGATGGCGCCCCGCTTCCAGCTCCCGACGGCCGACCGTACTCGGTGCAGGGCACATTCCAGCGGGACGATCGGGGTAGGCTCATCCCCGACGAGCATGGCATGCCTTTCCGACTTTGGCGCCCGCCGCTGGACCCGGATCTCAATCCGGGACGAGCCCCATGGCCGGGGGTGAAGAAACCCGATGACATCTGGAAGCTTATCGTCGATGCGGCCGAGATTCCCGGCACCACTTCAGCCCCCAAGCTCCAGCCCATCGCGGCGCGCATCGTCATGCTCCAGAGCGGCATGCGGGCGCCCATGGGCGTGAAGGTGAAAGGGCCCGACCTGGAAAGCATCGAGAAGGTGGGGCTGCAGCTGGAGCGGTTCCTCAAGGAGGTGCCGTCCATCGAACCCGCGACAGTCATTGCCGATCGGATCGTGGGGAAGCCCTACCTGGAAATCCGGATCGACCGAAACGCCATTGCGCGCTATGGCCTTTCCATCCGGAGGGTGCAGGAGGTGATCGAAGTGGCCGTCGGCGGGAAAACCATCACGACCACGGTGGAAGGCCGCGAGCGCTACCCGGTCCGCGTGCGCTACCTTCGGGAACTCAGGGACACCATCGAGTCCCTGTCGCGGATCCTGGTGCCCGCTCCGGATGGGACGCAGGTGCCCCTGGAGGAGCTGGCGGAGGTCGTCTACGTTCGGGGCCCGCAGATGATCAAGAGCGAAGACACCTTCCAGGTGGGTTATGTGGTTTTTGACAAGAGGCCTGGATACGCGGAAGTCAACGTGGTGGAGCAGGCCCAGGCCTACCTTCGGCAAAAGATGGCTTCGGGGGAGTTGGAGCTGCCGGCGGGGGTAAGCTATGCCTTTGCGGGAAATTACGAAAACCAGGTTCGGGCGCAGAAAAAACTTTCCGTGGTGCTGCCTCTGGCGCTTTTTATCATTTTCATGATCCTTTACCTTCAGTTCCGGTCCGTAACGACCACCGCCTTGGTCTTTTCGGGGGTCTTTTTATGCTGGTCCGGAGGCTTCCTCACGCTGTGGCTCTACGGCCAATCCTGGTTCCTGGATTTTTCCGTCTTTGGAACGTCCATGCGGGAGCTCTTTTCCATCCATCCCGTCAACCTGAGTGTCGCGGTATGGGTGGGTTTTCTGGCCCTTTTCGGCATTGCCACCGACGACGGGGTGATTGTGGCGACCTACTTGGATGACAGCTTCCGGGAGCGGAAGCCGAAAACCGTGGAGGAGGTGAGACGGGCCGTCTTGGAAGGGGCCAAGAGGCGCCTGAGGCCGGCCCTGATGACCGTCGCCACCACCATCCTGGCCTTGCTCCCCGTGCTGACGTCCTCGGGGCGGGGTTCCGACGTCATGATTCCCATGGCGATTCCGTCCTTCGGCGGGATGCTTTTGGGCCTCATCACCGTCCAGACCGTCCCCGTGCTCTATTGCGCCAAGGAAGAGCTCCGGCTGCGCTGGGACGCCCGCCGCAGCCACGCCCGGAAACGCCTTCGATAACTCAAAAGCCCTTGGCCCCCATGCCCGCGGGAATCCGTCCCCTGCCGGCACCGCCGGGTTCCATTCCACGGGCTTTTTGGAATTTTGGTTACTTCTGGACAACGATTCCGCCGTGGTTCCTTCCGTGGTGAGTTTCGACGAGGCCACCGGCCGGATCCTCCCGCGCCGCGAAGCCCGGAACCGCGTGGCGGCCTTTCTCTCCAGACGGCCCGCTCCATCAAGCGGCTCATGGGATACGATGACATAAGCATCCCGTGAAATTTAAAGTTCGTCTTCGGAGAGTATAATGAAAGCATCGATGTAATTGTGGATAAGTGTCTCGTCTGAAATTGATCGGTTAGCAACGATAGCAAGATAGACAAGATTTTTGCCCTTCTTGAAACCATAATCAACTTTGTTGATATAGACTTTTTCCCTAACCTCTGCCACTCCCAGTTCCAAGTGCGACTGAAGGCACGCGATACGTGCGATAAGCCTCTACTCTACAGGACCGGGACCCACCCCGAACCAGTAAACGTCCTCCTGGAGGGTGTTCGCAGCTGCCACAGCTGTAAAAAAGTAATGCCGAGGCGTGATGGCTTCGGTGATTTCTTCCGCCTTCCGAAAAGTCTCGGCGGCCCTCTCCACCCCGGACAGCATTGGAGATGACGGCTTTTCTCGGAGCGCAGCCCTTTAGGGCTGTGGGTAGATCCCCGGTCGTCCAGTCGACCATCGGGCATTGCCCGTCACTTCACTGGGCTGTGATGGTTCCCTTCCCGCGGGGCTGAAGCCACGCGGCGACGGAAGAGCTCGGGTTCCTTGCCGGTTGGTGAGAGGAAACCCATTCCCGCACAAGGGCTCAAAGCAGCCACTCGCGCACCGACACCTTTTGCCATGCGTCTTTGAAGATGCGATCGAAGGTGAAGAGCTCCGCGATTCCCTTGTCCCGCCTCCAAAGGACCACCTTCGTGAAGTCGTGCATTTCCGCGCACTCGCGGCAGAACTCCAGGGACGCCACCTCTTCCAGCTCCTTCTTGAGATACCTGTGCACGTGCACGACCCGCGAGAGCTGAAACCGGGTGAAGATCTCCCTTTCCGTGATGAGCTCCCCGCACCGGGCGCATTCAAAGTAATAGTAGAGAACGTCACCCTCTTCCCCATCGAAAAGCTCCACCACGTTTTCCTCCGTCTCCTCGGCGGCATCCGCCTCCTCGGCCCATACGGCACCAGGGCGCTGGACGGGCCGCACCGTGGACAGATCGTAGCGGGCGGCGCACTCTTCGCAGAGCGCCAACCAGTCCTCCCCGTCCAGGATTTCCAGGGCGTCGCCCACCGCACGGCATTCATACGTGCTGACCGACAGGAAGGGAACGGTTGTGCGCATGTAGCGACCGCACGCGGCGCACGGCTTCGGCAGTTCCACGATCTTGCCCTTTCCGCGGGAAAGGGCCGCATCGAAGCGTTCCAGAAAAGGGTCTTCCCGATCGACAAATTTCATAGCGCCTCCTCTCTGCGTTCCCGGGCCGCGGAACGCTGAAGCTCCCACAGCTGATGCCACACCCCGTGATAGGCGGAGGCCCTTTCACGGCGAACCGCGGGAGGATCGTCCGGGTTGTGGCACGCTCGATTTTTGAAATTGTCGTAATCCAGCATCTTAATCGTCTGCACCATGGACCTAATGAAAACCTCTTCAGGCACTTCCACCCGAAAGCGGTAATCGTAACGGCCGCTTTCCAGGATCCCGTCTTCGGGAATCGCCGCTGCCCGGCAGAAGCGGACCAGGTCTTCCCGGACGCGGGCCCGCACCAGGAGCCGGTCCGGGAAATGGCGATGGCGCACCACGGAAAGAAAACCGTCTTCGGTGAAGATCCACATGGGCACTCCTCCTTTATCGAGGTTCCAGGGCAAATCGGGGCAGATCCGCCGAACCCAGCCAGCTTCGGCAGAGATCCAACGTGTGGCGCCATTCCCGAATGGACAGGTATTCTTGGGCGCTGTGTTCGTGGTAGTAGCCCACACTCAGGTTCACGCCGCAGATGTCCCGGCACAGGGTGCAGATGTCCGTGAAGGCACGTCGGTCCGGTTCCGCGTAGCCCGTGACGGAGGCCACGTAGCTTCTGAAATCATCGGTTCCCACGTCGTAGCACTTGAAATCGGCGGCGTTTCGCCGGTCGAACTCCACCATGAACCCGTGGGTTTCATTGATTTCGTCGTAGATGTCCGGACACTCCTCGACGAGGAACCAACTGCCCAGCTGCCCTTTTTCCTCGCCGTCGGTCACGAGAAGCGAATGGCCTGAATCCTTGAGAAGCCACAGGATGGCGCAGCCTGCCCGGTCGTCGGCACCCAGACCCGAGGACTCCGAACGGAAGATCCCGTTTTCCCGTACCACCCTGTGGGGCCTCGAAGTCCTCTCCCGGCCCCAAAGGGTCCAGACGGTGTCCGCATGGGCCACCAGCACGATCCGATCCTTTCGGCTTCCCGGCACGTAGACGAACCGGCGGCCGTCTCCACCATCCCGGTGGACCGCCCCGGGAAGGTTTCCGAAACGCTGCAGAACCGGATCCGAAGATTCCAACGAAAGGGACAAAAACTCTTCCAACACCTTGATCTCTTCCATGCCTTGTCCTCCTTTCCCGGCATCGTTTCGCGGCACAAAGATCCCCTGTGCCGTTTCCTTTGCGTTTTCGCGAAGGCAAACCGCCTGAAACCTTCCCCGCTTTGTGGATGGGGGATTCGGGGGAGAACACCCCCCGGAGATTCGCTCGGCCCGGGAATCGGCTGAGCCGGAACAGGCCCGGCCTACGCCGGCAATGCTGTTGACTTAAGAGCGAATAACATGGGGGTGCATTTCGCAAGATGCCGAAATAGATAATTTTTCATTGTAATTA
>JBBFKW010000011.1:0-159162 GCA_037481835.1 Desulfosoma sp.
AAATGGTGCTCAGGAAAGAGGGAAAAGCTTAAAAATGCTTAAGTCAACAGCATTGCCCTGTAAACGGGGCCTGAAAATTTCCTTCCGATGCGCAACGGAAAACTTCTGGAACGTGCCAAGGAACTGGACATTTATTCCATCTCAGGACGATACCCGGATGCCTTTCCTGCGGGGGCTCCTTTTGAGCTGTTGTCTGCCAAGCAGGCTGAAGCGGCCCTGAAGTCGGCCCGTTTCATCGTGCAATGGGTTCAGCGGGAGTTGCCGCCCGATGAGTGATTCGGAGATTCTCATCCGCACCCGGCCGCCCGTGAGTGTACTCAACTTCACCGTGGAAGAGATCGTGGAGCGGCTTCGCCGGGCCCTTTCATCGAACGTCCCCGCAGGTCCTGGGACCTGCTGGATCTCGGCATGCCGCTGGATATTCTCGTCTATACGCCGGAAGAGTTCGCCCGGCTCTGGAACGAAAAGACGGGCTTTTGGCGCACCATCCGGGAAAACCACATTTGGATCCCATAACCCCCATGGCGAAAGTCCGCGACAACGAAGGACAAAACCGGCCTTTTGGAAGCAGCCATCTGTGGGGGCGAATCATCATTTCCCCGAGATGCGCCCCCTTGGCGATCATGGCGGAGACGATGAGCTTGCCCGCGCCCGGGCCGGCCTCCCCCGCCAATGCTGTTGACTTAAGCATTTTCGAGCCTTTCCTTCCTGCCCACCATTTGTTGGGGACCCATTTGGTAACACTGTGTTGAGAAGGTCTGCCGGATTTGAACCGGCAGTCTCCTACGCGAGAGATCGCATGAAGGATCTCCTTAAATATCTCCACCGCCTTGCTGGGATCTTCAGGAACGAGGACGGCGGCTTCCGCTCCCAGAGTCATGACGGCATTTTTGAATTGGAATTCAGCGCCTTTGGACCCCTCAAGCCTCGAGGTGATCACCATGAGGGTTCTGGCAATCACGGACATGATCACCACGGCCCATCTGCGGAAGTAAAGCTCAATGAGCTCCTCTTTGGGGAAAGCTGCCTTGTGGAGCGGGTTGGTGAGAAGCACCGAAACCTTTCCTTCGGGGCTTACCAGCCGGATCATTTGCAGTTGGATCCCACCGGCTTTCTTGCGCTGCCGGGTTGTGAGCCCCTTGAGGGAGTTGTCGCAAGGGGTGATGCAGACGTCGTCTTCGTGCCGACCGGTGCAAAAGAAAGCGTGGACGGCCGGGAAAGTGCTTTCGGCTGGACAGCGGGAAAGAAAGTAAGCTTTGTAATTGTCCTAAATCCGTGACGGCTAAGGGGAAGAGCCTCTCCGGAGCCCTTGGAGCGCCTTTTTTTGAGCACCGCGGCGGCCGATTCACATCAGGATCGGACGCCGCAGCCGTCAAAATCCGGAAAATGTATGACGGATCAACAAATTGTGCCTCTTTTGGACGCACTTCCTCCTTTAAGGGTGTAAGAGCCCCCAGTGAATGTCAGTGATAATCATGGGTGCCGAAGATGACCGGCACGCCGAACTTGGCTTGGAGCATTTCGGCCATCTGTTCGGGGGTGGCGTAAGGGCAGCCGGGCTTGGCGTTGACCAGGCAGGAGCTGAGGTAAATGGCATCGGGCTTGATGTCCGACATCTTCAGGGCGACGCCCACATTGGGCGCCGTAGTGCGCCCGGGGCACTCGCATCGGACGAAAGCCGTCACGTGGACGGGTTCTTCGAATTTCCCTTCCCCGAGGGCGGCCGCCTTGAGGCACCGCCATTCCCCGGAACATCCATAGCCGCTGTCCATGTACGCCCCGCATCCCACGATGGTGACCTTTTTCATGGCTGGTCCTCCATGTCCTCCAAAAAGCTCATGAACCCCAAAGCCTTCCTGGAATCCATACCCTCATCCATGGCGTGTCCATTCTTTCACATGCCGGGACATGAATCAACCATTTTCATGACACCTCCCATGGAAATCATGGGGTCATCTTTCTTTGCATGAGGCATGTACGGCGAAAAAGCCTTAAGCGATTCCGGACTGCGGCCGGCGGATCAACGTGCCGATTTTCGCGAAACGCCGTCTCGCCGTTCGGCGTCGGCGCGTCGTTGACCGACGTGGAGAGCCCTTGGTAAGGTGCAGCGCTGCGTTTCGTGGAGCGGCCCCGCTCTGCGCCCTCTGGGGCCGGGTCGCCTTGTGAACGTCGGCTCGGCCGCATGTAGGAAGCCTTTTCTTTGGGGGAGGAACATGCTCCGGATCCAAAGCATTCTGGGTCTTTTTGCTTTCACCGTCATGGCGTGGCTTTTTTCGGAAAACCGGCGCCACATTCCGTGGCGTGCCGTCCTCGGCGGCATTGCTTTGCAGCTCGGCGTGGCTCTGCTCATGCTCAACGTGCCGGCGGCCCAGCATGGGTTTTTCCTTCTCAACCGGGCGGTCCAGTCCCTGGCTCAGGCCACCGAAGCCGGCACGAGCCTCGTTTTCGGGTATCTTGGCGGGGGCCCTCTCCCTTTTGAGCCCACCTCACCGGGGGCGATCTATATTCTCGCCTTTCGCGGGCTCCCTTTGGTGATCGTGTTGAGCGCCTTGTCTTCTCTTCTGTTTTATTGGAAAGTCATCCCGTGGGTGGTCCGCGCTCTTGCGTGGTGTTTGCAAAGGAGCACCGGGCTGGGAGGGGCGGAAGCTCTGGGTACGTGCGCCAATATTTTCGTGGGCATGGTGGAAGCGCCGGTCTTGGTCGGGCCCTACTTGGAAGGCATGTCCCGCAGCGGCCTCTTTACGCTGATGACGGCCGGCATGGCCACCATCGCCGGCACCGTGATGGTCCTCTACGCAAGCCTCTTGGAAAAGGCGATCCCCGGTGTCATGGGGCATTTGCTCGTCGCCTCCATCATGAGCGCTCCGGCGGCGGTGGTGGTGAGCAAGCTCATGGTGCCCCCGCCCAAGTCAGTGGAAAACGCCTCCGACCCCTCGCTTGAGATGCGCTCGGGCGCCCAAGGCGCCATGGATGCCATCGCCCAGGGAACCGTGGCGGGCCTCTCCCTTTTTTTGAACATCGTGGCCATGCTCATCGTGTTCGTGGCCCTGGTGCATTTGGCCAACGCCATCCTGGGCCTCCTTCCCTTCCGGGGCGGCAGTCCCTGGACGATCCAGCGCCTTCTCGGGGCTTTCATGGCACCCCTGACGTGGCTCATGGGAATGACATGGGACGAAGCCGTATTGGCGGGACGCCTCATGGGGGTGAAAACCGTCCTCAATGAATTCGTCGCCTACTTGGATTTGGCGGCCCTTGGAGAGGAAGCCCTGAGCCTCCGGGCTCGCCTCATCATCACCTACGCCCTGTGCGGGTTCGCCAACATGGGGTCTTTGGGCATTATGATCGGCGGGCTGGGCGCCATGGTTCCATCCCGCCGCTCGGAAATCGTGACCTTGGGGATGCGATCCATCGTGGCCGGCACTTTGGCCACCGCCATGACCGGTGCGGTCATCGGGATCCTCTACTGAGCCGAACGGCACGGAAAGACCTTCTTATGAAACACATCAGGAATTTCAGCATCATTGCCCACGTCGATCATGGAAAATCCACCCTGGCGGATCGGCTCATCCAGGCGGCGGGGCTCGTCCCGGAGCGGGAATTTCGGGATCAGATCCTGGACACCTTGGATCTGGAGCGGGAACGGGGG
Source organism: Desulfosoma sp. (assembly GCA_037481835.1). Taxonomy (GTDB): domain Bacteria; phylum Desulfobacterota; class Syntrophobacteria; order Syntrophobacterales; family DSM-9756; genus Desulfosoma. Next base: position 3,647 of record JBBFKW010000011.1, read on the forward strand.
ATCACCATCAAGAGCAACACGGTGACGCTCCCGTATCGGGCCCCCGACGGCCTCACCTACGCGTTGAATCTTATCGATACCCCCGGTCACGTGGACTTTTCTTACGAGGTGTCCCGGGCTCTTGCATCCTGTGAAGGGGTGCTTCTGCTCGTAGATGCCGCCCAGGGGGTGGAGGCCCAAACCCTGGCCAACCTCTACGCGGCCATGGAGCATGATCTGGTGATCGTTCCCGTGATCAACAAGATCGACCTGCCGTCCGCCGATGTGGATCGGGTCAAGGAGGAAATCGAAAACGAACTTGCCCTGGATGCGGACAAGGCCGTGTTGTGCTCGGCCAAGGAAGGGATCGGAATCGACGAGGTCTTTCAGGCCGTCGTGGAACGCATCCCGCCTCCCCAGGGCGACCCTGAGGCGCCGCTGGCCGCCTTGGTTTTCGACGCCCAGTACGATCCTTTTCGAGGGGCCGTGGTGGCCTGCCGCATCTTCGACGGGCGGATCCGGACGGGGGACCGCATCCGGTTTTTTTCCAACGGCGCCGTCTACAGGGTGGAAGAAGTGGGCGTGTTCCGCCTCAAGCGGGAACCTCGGCGGAGCCTGGAAGCGGGAGAGGTGGGCTATATCATCGCCGGGATCAAGACCGTGAGCGATGTGCGCATCGGGGATACGATCACTCTGGACGACAACCCGGCGGCCCGGCCCCTTCCGGGATTTCGTGAAGTCAAGCCTGTCGTTTTTTCATCCATCTATCCGGTCTCATCCGACGATTATCCGTCGCTGCAGGATGCTCTGGAAAAGTACACGCTGAACGATGCGGCCCTGGTGTATCAGAAGGATTCCTCGGCCGCCCTGGGCCAGGGGTTCCGGTGCGGCTTCCTGGGGCTGCTCCATCTGGAAATCGTCCAGGAGCGGCTGGAGCGCGAATACGACCAATCCCTCATCATGACCATTCCCAGCGTCCAGTATCGGTTCACCCTGGATACGGGAGAGGTGCGCGTCGTAGAAAACCCTCAGTATTATCCGGATCCTGTGCATATCACGGCAACGGAGGAGCCCTACATTCGAGCCGTCATCCTGTGCCCGGAACGCTACATGGGCGCCGTCATGAAGCTCTGCACGGAACGGCGCGGCGAAAATCCCCGGTTCAGCGTCCCCGGTCCCGGCCGGGTGGAGATCGTCTTCGACATGCCCCTGGCGGAAGTCATCTACGATTTCTATGACCGGCTGAAGACCGTCACCCAGGGCTACGGATCCTTCGACTACGAAATGATCGGCTATCGACCCAGCGATCTTGTGAAGTTGGACATTTTGGTCAACGGCGAAAAGGTCGATGCCCTCTCGCTCATCGTCCACAGGGAGCGAGCCCGGCCGTGGGCCGTCCAAGTGTGCGAACGGCTCAAAGAGGAAATTCCAAGACACCAGTTCAAAATCGCCATCCAAGGGGCCGTGGGCGGTAAGATCATCGCCCGTTCCACCATTTCCCCGTTCCGCAAGGACGTGACAGCCAAGTGTTACGGAGGCGACATCACGAGAAAGCGTAAGCTTTTGGAAAAACAAAAAAAGGGGAAAAAACGCATGAAGATGGTGGGATCCGTTTCCATCCCGCAGAGCGCCTTCGTGGCGGTGCTCAAAACGGACAAGGAGTGATGGGGGCGACCGATCGTGGACGGTCATGCCGGGCTCTACATCCATGTGCCATTTTGCCGGGGCAAGTGCGCGTACTGCGGATTCTATTCCGTGACAGCCGTGGGTGAGGTTTCGGCGTGGGTGGAGGCGGTGCTGAAAGAGGCGGACCTTTATCGGGATCGTTTCGGCCCCTTCGGCTCGCTGTACTTGGGGGGCGGCACACCGAGCCTCCTTGGGGCCGCCGACCTGCGGAAGCTCCTTGGGGGCGTGAGGGCCAGGTTTTCTTTCGCTCAAGGATGCGAAATCACTCTGGAAGCCAACCCCGAAGACGTGCTTCAAGATAAGGCGGCCCTATGGCGGGATGAAGGCATCGAACGGATCAGCGTCGGGGTTCAGAGCTTCGACGACGCTTTTTTGGCAAAACTCGGAAGACGCCACACGGCCCGCCAGGCCGTCAAGGCTTTGGAAACGCTGCGGCGAGCAGGCTGCGCCAACCTGAGCGTGGATCTCATGTGGGCCTTGCCGAGCCAAAACTTGGAGCATTGGAGGCGCACGCTGGAAACGGCGCTTTCCTTCGACCCGGAGCATCTTTCGTGCTACGAGCTCACCGTGGAACGAGGAACGGCCTTGGAGGCCGCGATGCAGGGCATTTCCCCGTTCGATGAAGCCCTGGCCTGTGTTTTTTTCCGAAAGACTTCGGAGTTTCTGCGCCGCCGGGGCTATGTCCACTATGAAATTTCCAACTACGCCCGGTCCCGAGCCTTCGTCTCCAGGCACAATGCCAAGTATTGGCGCCATGTGCCGTACCTCGGCCTGGGCCCTGCGGCCCATTCCTTCGACGGACAAAGCCGGTGGGCCAACGTGAAATCGGTGAGGCGCTACGCGGCGGGGATTCGGCAGGGCGTCTCGGTTGTCCAATTCCGCGAGGAACTCACCGTGGAACAGAGGCGCCTGGAGCGGCTGTTTTTGGGCTTTCGCACTCACGACGGGGTTTCTCTGGACGTGGTGGGACGTTCCCCGGAAGCTCGACGCGCCCTCCGTCGGGCGGTGCGCCGGGACCTCCTGCGTATCCGAAACGGCCGCCTCGTCCCGACCGTCAAAGGGTGGCTCATCGCCGACCGGCTGCCGCTCCTCTTTCCATAAAATTCTGGAATACAATGAATATGGCGGACGGGGAGACGGGCTTATGAAAAGGTGGATCGAGAAGAAACTGAACATCAGGCAAAAGATCGCCTGCGGCCTCGGTTTGCTCACGGTGGCCGTGGCCATGGTGGGCGGGCTTTCCTACAAGTACCTTTTGGAGATTGAAAAAAAGATCCATTTCGTGGAATTCGCCGATGACCTCAGCAACACCATTCTGGAAATTCGCCGGTATGAAAAGAATTTTTTTCTCTATCATCTCGATGACGCCCTTCAGGAAAACGAGGCCTATCTCAACAAGGCCCTGGAAATGATCCAAGCCTGGTCGCCCGAGATGCGCCGTTTGCATGGAACGGTTTTTCTCGACGAGATTTATCGGGAGCTTACGGCTTACCGGACGTTCATGAACGAGCTCGCCGAACGACAGCCACAGGGTAAAGATTTCGAGAACCTTGAGACCGACATCCGTGAAAGCGGGAAAAAGCTCGTGGATCGTGCCAACCGGCTGGTCGCCTTTGAACGGCAGCGGATCCTCGAAATCATTCGTTCGCTGAAAACGCAGCTCATCGCCTCCCTGTTCGGGTTGGTCGTGTTCAGCATTTTCCTGCTGCCGCTTGTGACTCGAAAGATCATTCGCCCCTTGCGGGTGATCGAGGAGTCAACGATGAAAATCGCCCGGGGAGACTTCCGACTTGTGGAAGTGCCGGCGACGCACGATGAGACGGAGCAAGTGCTCCAGGCTTTCAACCGCATGGTCACCGAGCTGGAGCGGCGCCAGAACCAGCTCGTGCAAACCAAGAAACTGGCCTCGTTGGGGATCCTGACGTCGGGGATCGCCCATCAGCTGAACAACCCGCTCAACAACATTTCCACGTCCTGCCAGATCGCTCTTGAAGAGCTGCGCTCCGGCGATCTGGATTTTCTGCACAAACTGTTGGTCAACGTGGAACAGGAGGTGGCTCGGGCCCGGGATATCGTCAAAGGCCTTTTGGAATTCGCCAGGGTGAAGGAGTTCAACATCGTGCCCACGGGCCTGCGAAGCCTCGTGGAACGGACGGCGAAACTCCTCTCGAGCCAGGTTCCGTCAGGGATTGAGATGGAAATCGACATCCCGGAAGATCTCATCGTGCCGCTCGACCCCCAACGGATGCAGCAGGTGTTTCTCAATCTGTACATGAACGCGGTTCAGGCCATAAAAGACGGCACGGGACGCATCACCACGAAGGCCTGGACCGACCCCCACAACGAAAAGGTTTTTATCGTTGTGGAAGATACGGGGTGCGGGATTGATCCAGAAGATCTGGGAAAAATTTTTGATCCTTTCTTTACCACCAAGGAAGTGGGCATGGGCACGGGATTGGGCTTATCCATCTGTTACGGCATCATCGAACAGCACCACGGGTCCATCATGGCGGTCAGTCACGTGGGAGAAGGCACACGATTCACCATCACGCTGCCTCTCAGGGCGCCGGGAGTGGAGGAGGGGCGCAGCGCATGACAGCGGCCACCGTGCTCATTGTGGACGATGAACGGATCGCCCGGGAAAATTTAGCCCATGTGATCGCCAAAGAGGGCCATCGCGTGGTTGTTGCGGAAAACGGCGAGAAGGCCCTGCGCGAAATGGAAAAGCAGACCTTCGATCTCGTCTTGACGGACCTCAAGATGGAAAACATCGGAGGCATGGCGGTCCTGGAACGCTGCAAGGAAATCAGTCCGACCACGGAGGTCATCATCATCACCGGATACGCCAGCGTGTCCTCGGCGGTGGAGGCCATGCAGAAAGGCGCCTATTATTACCTTCCCAAGCCGTTCAAGCTCGATGAGGTCCGCCATCTCGTCCGCAACGCACTGGAAAGGCGGTTCCTGCGCCGGGAGGTTCAGGAACTGCGGCGCCAGGTTGCCGAAGGGACCTCGAAATCGCCCCTTATCGGCCGGAGCGCCAAGATGCAGGCGCTTCAGAGGATGATCGAGCAGATCGCCCCGACGGACTGTAACGTCTTGATTCTGGGGGAGACGGGCACGGGCAAGGAGCTGGTGGCTCGGACGATCCATCAGTTGAGCCACAGGGCCGACAAGCGGTTCTTGGCCATAAACTGCGCGGCGTTCTCCGAAGAGCTTTTGGCCAATGAGCTCTTCGGGCATGAGAAGGAAGCCTTCACGGGAGCCCGGAGCGTCAAGCTGGGACTCCTGGAGGCGGCCTCCGGCGGGACCGTGTTCTTGGACGAAGTGGGGGATATGCCTTTGTCCATGCAGGCAAAACTGCTTCGCGTCCTCCAGGAAAAACGCCTCATGCGCGTCGGCGGCACGGAAGAAATCGCCGTGGACATTCGCGTGGTGGCGGCCACCAATAAGGATTTGTCCAAGGAGATGGTTTCCAACAAATTCCGGCAAGACCTGTACTACCGACTCAACGTGGTCACCCTCTATGTGCCCCCCCTCGCGGAACGCAAGGAAGACATTCCTCTGTTGTGCCGACATTTCCTTGAGAAGGCGGCGGCCAACCAGGGCAAAGACGTCCGCGACATGGCCCCGGAAGTGCTGGACACCTTGCTCCGCTATGAATTTCCCGGCAACGTGCGGGAACTCGAAAACATGATCGAACGGGCCGTGGCCCTGGCTCAAGGTCCCACGATCCTTGTGGAACATCTGCCGCCCGATCTTCAGCAGATCACCTTGCGTGTGAACCGCCCACCCTTTCGGGAATTTCTCACGTTGGAAGAAGCCGAAAAGGAATACATCCTCTGGGTTTTGAAGAAGGTGCGCGGAAACAGAACGCGTGCCGCGGAAATCTTGGGGATCAACCGCGCTTCCCTATGGAGGAAACTCAAGGCGTATAACCTTTAAGCCGGTCTTCCCAAAAATGATCCGTATGTCCACATGGAGATGGCGCATGTGTTCATCAACATGGGGGAGGCAAAGCGGGCGAAGGAGCACCTGGATACGGCGAAGCGGCTTTTCATGCTCTGGCGCGCCGAAGACAAGCGGCTTCGCAATCAGCATGAGCGCGAATCGGTCATGTCACGTCTCAAGGCCCTTGGGGTTGCCCTTCGTGCCGTCGAGGGGGATTTGGAATATGCCGAGGCGTGGTATGCAGAAAATTACAACCGAACGCCTTCCGCCAAATTGGTGGGGGTGGCTATCGACAGGATGCGCCGCAAGCTGAGCAAACTTGCCCAAGAATAATCGCCGCGCAAGCCCCATGCCTTTAGGCATGAGGACAAGCGGCATCAAGGGCTTGATTTATTTTGCTGTGGTTTACGAGTTTCCGCCGGGAAAGCCACCTAGACCCCCCCCCGCCTTTAGGCGTGGGGAGGTTCAGGCGCAACGGTCAGCATCAGCGGCGCCGCGAAGCGCCGTCCGCTGCATGCTGTTATTAGCCGGGTCATCTGCTGGCTTTTGGCGACAGCTGAACATATGCGTCCTCCGCAGACAAGTAGCCGCCAGACAGCTTCAGTCTGTAAGTCCGATCCTTGGGCACGTCGAAAACAACGAATCCCTGCTTGCTCACGGATGGATTTAGGCTCTCCAGCATACCGATTGCGCCGTCGACCGCCCAACTCCTACTGCTCGCCTCGTATTCTGCACCGTTCTGATCGATCAGTTTGAGAGGCGGGACCATGCGGGCCTTCTTGTCATCATTACGAATGGTTAGCTCGACGAATAGATACGCGGCGTTTGGACGCTCATTGAGGAACTGATTGTCGCTAAGGCGATTGGACCACCAGGATTGCCAGACAGCGTAGGACATGTAGCCGACATGAACGGTTTCTCGTTCCTTGTGAACTGCCTTGGTCTTCGCCCCGCTCGCTGGCTGCGATTGCGATTCCCGGCGGTTTGTGTTGGAGCCCTCCTTCATAAGGGAACCGATCACGCCGAGAACGATGAAGATCAAGAAGGCTGCGCCGATGTATCCCAAGCACCCGGTCTTCTTTTTGAGGACTGCCCCGCAGTTGGGACATGCGGTCGCCTCGGTACTCACGGCGTTTCCGCACTCTTTGCATTTCTTCAACGCCATCGGTCTCTCCTTCGCCGGCTAACTCGTTATTCTGCACAATCTCCCTTAAGCTGCGATTCTTGATTAGAAGAAGCCCAGCAGGAGCGAGCGCCGCCGGGCTGTTCATGCTTGCAGGTATTGAGAACATGGGTGCTCAGGACGTGAGGACTCAAAATTTGCCAATCACCCTTGGCCACCTGTTCCCCCTGTTATGGAGATTGGAAATAATCAGCAATTCGATTGGCCGGGGTGTCCTAGTTCGCCTTTTCCCAATAGTGGATGGGGCCGATGCCACTCACTCATGACTATTTATGCTAATTTTTACAATGCATTGCAAGTATCATCAAATTGGAATTGCACGGCTTTTTGCCGTCAACCCGCATAGGCGGGCGAAGCCCACAGGAACGGGTCCGGTCATCGTATGGTTGGGCATCATCCCCACAATTTCGAGAGGCCAAGAAATACCCAGCTAGACATCCCAAACATCATGGCGACCAAAAGGCCGACGACGAACAAGATGATCGCAGCAGGGATGGAAGCAATGGCCAACTTCACCAAAAATAACACCATGGTCCCGAATTTCATATCAACATCAACGACCACGACCCTTTGCTCCTGCTCCATCTTCCCCTCCTTCTAAGAATAGATCGACGGTGGTTTGAAGCGAATTTGTGGCTACGAGATTGCCTCAACTAGATCTGCAGTGCGTCGCGTGCAGTTTTCGCATTCAGTCCAAGCGAAGGTTTCACGCCGCAGAAGATCCGCCGCCTGGGATCGAAACGTTCAGCTCGGCTGCTGAGCCTGGGGCAGCAGCGCATGAGGGACGGCGTCCAGGATTTCTTCCAGGGTCACAATTTCGAGCCCTTCCCGCGCATCGTCCGGCATGGCCATGAGATCCGCCTTGTTGCCTTCCGGAAAGACCACCGTGCGCAGCCCCGCCCTTTGCGCCGCCAGCAGTTTTTCCCGAATGCCGCTCACGGGGAGGAGCCGTCCGCTGAGGGTCAGTTCGCCGCTGATCCCCACGTCGTTGCGCGCCGGCCTTTGGGTGAGCAAGGAGATCAGGGCGAGGCAAATGGTTGCCCCCGCCGATGGACCGTCCTTGGGGATGGCGCCCGCCGGAATGTGGATGTGCACGTCCGTGTCCTTGAAAAAATCCGGATCGATGGACAACTCCTGACAATGACTGCGCACGAAACTCAAGGCCGTTTGCGCGGATTCCTTGAGGACGGTGCCGAGGGACCCGGTGAGGATCAGCTGCTGGGAGCCTCTCATCCGGGTGGCCTCAACAAAGATGATCTCCCCTCCCGCCTCGCTCCATACCAGGCCCGTGGTCATGCCCACCCGAGGTCGAGCGGCGGCCGCAAGGGGCATGGCGCGGGGTAGGCCCAAAAGTTCGCGCACGACGACGTCGTCGATGCGGCCGGGTTCGCCCAGGACGCGGCTGCCTTGAACGTAGGCCCGGGCCAGTTTGCGGCAAATGGAGGCGATTTCCCGTTCCAACTGGCGCACACCCGGTTCGCGCGTATAGTCCCGAATGACGGCGAGCACCGCCTGGTCCGTGAAATGGACGCGGCCCCCCCAAAGGGCGTTTTCCTGAAGCTGTTTGGGAATGAGGTGCCTCTGGGCGATCTGGACTTTCTCTTTTTCCGTGTAGCCGGAAAATTCGATGATTTCCATGCGGTCCAAGAGCGGGCGGGGAAGGCGCTCCACCACGTTGGCCGTGGCGATAAACATGGTTCCGGACAGATCGAAAGGGACGTCCAAGTAGTGGTCCACAAATTGGCTGTTTTGCTCCGGGTCGAGGATTTCCAGGAGAACCGATGCCGGATCGCCCCGAAAATCCTGTCCGATCTTGTCGATCTCATCGAGCATCAGCACAGGGTTCTTGACCCCGAGCCGACGGATCTCCTGGAGAATACGCCCGGGCATGGCGCCGACATAAGTGCGCCGATGTCCGCGCAGTTCGGCTTCGTCCCTGAGGCCCGCCACGGACATGTGGGCGAAACGCCTCCCCAGGGCCTTGGCGATGGAGCGACCGATGGAGGTTTTGCCCGTTCCCGGCGGGCCCGAGAAGCACAGCACGGGCCCTCGAGCCATCTGCATGTGCCTTTTCTTTTCTTTCAGGGAGCGCACCAGCGCGCGCAGCTCATCCAGATTCACGGGCTTTGCCAGGTAATGAACGGCGCCCTTTTTCAAGGACTCCACAGCCGAATGGACCGTGGCGTAGCCGGTGATCACGATGGTTTCCGTATGCGGGGCTTCCTTTCGGGCGAGGTCAAGAAGCTGCAACCCGTCGATTTTTTCCATCTTCAGATCCGTCAAGATCAGATCGTAAGGACGCGCCTTGATGCGCTGCAGCGCCTCTTCCCCGTTGGCCGCCGTGTCGACCCCGTAGCCTTCCTTGCGAAGGACGTATTCCAAATTGGTCCGCGCAATGGGCTCGTCATCCACGACGAGGATCTGGAATTGCTGAATGGAACACAAGGTCCGGACGGCAAGATATTCGAGAATCCGCTCCTTTACCGGCTCCAAGCCGTAATGATCGGCTTCCAACACCTCGCGAACATGCTCCAAGCGCAGGTCGTCTTCCGTAAACTCGGACCACGGGAGGGAAATGAGGTAATCGAGGTAGGTTACCCCGATCCCGTATTCCGCCGCCGAAGGATCGAGATTTTCCAAAAGCTCCAGTTCTCTTTGGGCGACGCGGGCCACATGCTCGGGGAGCCTGGTCTTTTCCAGAGCGGCGCGCAATGTGTCCAGCTTCGTCGCCTGGGTTTCGGAACTGTCTTGCGACTTACGAAAAAACACCATGGGAGCTTCTCCCCGGGTTCACCCCCGTGCCTTTTGTCGTCTCCCTTCCTCGTGCCGCCCCTTGCTCAAAGGCCCACAAGGCGATTCAAACTGCAACATCATCCCGCTCGAAGGCAACAATCCATAACTCATTAATTTCTCATGGCTTTACATGGAAACCGCAAAGGTGGTTGCATTGTGCAACGTTTGGTGTCCTTGGGGCGCGCCGCCCCGTTGCCTCAAAAACGCTGTAAAACCAAATCCATAGGCATCCTTGCCCGGCCGGGCACGCTCCTTGAGTAAGGAAGGAAGCGAATGGCAACACACGCAAAGGCATCTCAAACCCTCGCCGGGAGGAGGACATCATGAAACGGTGGAAAGAAAAACTCGAAGCCATGGCCGCAGCGGTTTCCTTTGCCGAAGCCGGCGATTGGGAAACGGCGCGGGAGTTCCTTCGCGACCGGACTGAAGATCGGGTCGGCGACCGTCGTGAAAAGCGGACCCACAAGACCGATCGTCCCAGGGCTCGAATCTATCGGACGTGAAATGGATCTGCAATCCCATTTGCACAAAACAAGGAATGAGGAGGTCACAACCATGCTGAAAAAGATCAAGAAACTGGTCAAGGGGGACCGTTCCCGTAAAGAAGACGTCTCGGTGGAAAGGCGGGATCTTGTGCGGGAGCACGTGGAAGAGCAGATGGTGGCGGCAACTCTCGCGGAAGCCGGCTTGCACCGGGAGGCTCAGGATCTTGTCCACGCGGGGCAACTGGCTCGGCGCAAGGTGCTCTTGGTCGGGCGCGAAGACGGGATTTCCGATCCGGTGATGCATTATGCCGTAGGGTTTGCCGAGCGCATGGGCTATGAAATCGTCGCCTTGAATGTGGTCCCGCTGCCTGGAGATTCCTCGCGGACGCCTGCCGCATTGGAAGCGATAGTGTGCGAATACCGAAAATCCTGCGCCGAATCCGTGGAGAAGCTGCGGGAAATGTGCGAAGCCCGTGGCATCCCGTGCACGCACATCTTCAAGACGGGAACGATCGAGGACTGCGTGCGGGAAATCCACGACGAATTGAAGCGGATCGAATTCGTGATCAGCGAACCGGACATTCCGCGGGAAGCCATGAGCCGCGGGGAGCCGTGGGTGGTTCCGGTCTACTCCTTGGCCCACTGAGCACGATGTTCCAATGGGGGCGAGCGCATTTGAGCACGCCGAGATACCGTCTGGACAAGAGGGACCGTTTGGTGAGAACGCAGGCAGAGGGGTAGGTCGTGTGGGGGGGGTGTCGGCCGCGCCTACACGACCTACCCCCATGTCATGAGAGGGCCATGAGGTCCGCGGGGGATGTTGCGGGGTGGGAGCGGATTTGAGATCTTTTCAAGGGGGATGAAAATGAACGGGCATTTTATTTTCTCTGTGATCCTGGTTGTAGCGGTCCTCACTTTGTGTTTTCTGTACCGGAAGGAAAACAGGAAAAGATAGATGCCAACAGTGACCGTTCGATCTGAGGAGGTTTTATGACGCAAGAAATGATTCTGACTTTGTTGGTGCTCTTTTTCGCGGTGTTTCTTTTCGTCTCCGAGTGGGTTCGAGTTGACGTGGTCAGCATCATTATGATGGTCATCCTCCCTCTCATGGGGCTCGTCACTCCGAAGCAGGCTTTTGAAGGCCTGAGTAGTAACGCGGTGGTATCCATTATCGCCGTGATCATCATCGGCGCCGGTTTGGACAAGACGGGGATCATGAACAAGGTGGCCTCGCCCATCATCAAGTTCGGCGGCCGCAGCGAGACGCGCATCATGTGTCTTGTGTCGGCGACCGTGGGATTGATTTCCAGTATGATGCAAAACATCGGCGCAGCGGCACTTTTCATGCCGGCGACCCAAAGGGTTTCCAAGCGACTGGGGATTCCGATTTCAAGGCTGCTCATGCCCATGGGGTTTTGCGCCATCATCGGAGGGACCCTGACGTTGGTCGGGGCGAGCCCGACGATCCTCCTCAATGACCTTCTGGTTGTGAAAGGCCAAAAACTCCAGCCGTTCGGCTTGTTCACCCAAACGCCCATCGGCGTGGGGCTCATGACGAGCGCCCTTCTCTATTTTGCCGTCTTGGGACGAAAACTGTTGCCCGCGGGCCAAGGCGAGGACGACATGGGCATTACGGCCAAGCTCATCAACGCCTACAACGCCTTGGACGTGCCCTATGAAGTGGAGGTTCCGGAAACGTTTTCGGGGCCGCAGACTTTGTCGAACTTGCGCATTCGGCAGGATTTTCTCGTATCGGTGGTCGCCATCGGGAATCCCCGCACGGGGGCGCGGCGCCTAACGGTGCGCGGCCGAGATGCCGTCGGCCCGGGGGATGTCCTCGTCGTCCTGGGCGATAAGAGCCGGGTGGAGAAGATGGCGGCCTACTTCGGCTGGCAGGTGAAGCCCTCTTTGGACTATTTTGCGGACGATATGGCTCGAACCAATGCCGGCCTTGCAGAAACCATCGTCTCGCCCCGTTCGGAGCTTATCGGCAAGACACTCAGCGAAGCGGATTTTGTGGAGCGGTACCGGCTGAATCCCGTGGCGGTGCAAACGAAAGATCGCATTTATTATTCGGGCCTGAACCACGTGCGGTTGAAAGCCGGCGATATCCTTTTGCTGCAGGGACCGTGGTCGCGGTTCCACGTATTGCGCAACATGCCCCAACCCCGGGCTTTGACATTCGCCACGCCCCTGGAAGGCGAAATTCTTCGGCCCGAAAAGGCCAAGTGGGCCGTGTTTTGGCTTGCCTTGGCGTTGGCCCAAACCGTTTTCTTCGATGTCCGCCTTTCAGTCGCCCTCATGTCCGGGGCTTTGGGCATGATCCTGACCGGGGTGCTCACCATAGACGAAGCCTATCATTCCGTGGACTGGATGACGGTGTTTCTCCTCGGGGGTCTTATCCCTCTGGGCGTCGCCTTCGAGCAAACGGGCACGGCAGCCTTCATCGCCCAAAGCATTCTCAAAGCCGTGGGGCACGTGCCGGCCATCGGCCTTCTCACGCTGGTGGCGCTCCTGACGTCCTTTTTCACCTTGGTCATTTCCAATGTGGGCGCGACGGTTTTGCTCGTTCCCCTGTGTATGAACATGGCACTCATGTCCGGGGTCGATCCTCGCATGACGGCTATGGTCGTTGCCTTATCCGCGTCCAACAGCTTCATCCTGCCGACCCACCAAGTCAATGCGCTGGTCATGCGTCCCGGCGGTTACCGGACTATAGATTACCTCAAGGCCGGCTCGGGCATTTCCATCGTGTACCTTGGGGTCATGTTGGCCATCATCAAGATTTTCTACTTGTAAGCGCTGCGGCAATCCGCCCCGAAAGCCTGTGCCGGCGCGACCGGCTGTGCTCTCGGGGCGGTGTCGTGCCGCCTCGTCCCGGATCCTGCATCGGACTTTGCCCTGGCCGGCTCTCGAGCATTCCCGAGAGCGGAAAAGAACTGTGGGCCGCCTGAGGAGCAGTCCGGCGAATTCTCCCCTTCTCGGATCCCGGCTTTTTCTTTCCGATCTCCGACCGTGCTTCATGATGCCGTTGATCAAATGATGTTTTCATGCCATGCTCGGGTGCAGCGGTTTCCTGGAGGGCGCTTATGGATCGGCAATGGGGCATCTTGAAAAAGATTTTTGGCTGGTACGGGCTCCTGGGTTGTGTCTTTTTCATGACCCTCGGGACCTTGTATTACAAGACCCACCAGTTGATGGCCATTTCGGAAGAAATGGTGGGCACCAGCTACCGCCTTTCGACTTTGGCCAAAAGCATGCTCGAGCAGTTGTTGGCCATGGAAGAAAATGAGAAGAAATTCTTGGTTCTCCGGAATCCACAGTACAAAGAATATTTTGCGTCGTCCTTGAAAGAATTCGAGGTCCGCCTGTCCGAAGCCCTGGCCCTCCTTGGAGGCACGGGGGACGCCCTTCCTCTGGAAAACGTCGCTCATGAATTCCATTCCTCGCGCCCGGCCGTCCTCATGGCCATGGATGGCGAACCCACGGGAACCTTATGGATCCCGGAGGAGACGTTGAATCGATGGATCCAAAAGGTATCGCTTTTCAAGGAAATGGAAGAACGTCGTACTCAAATTGCCAACCGCTCTCTCCACCAGCACGGTCGCACCGCCCTTCGATGGGGTTTCATCGGCATTGCCGTTTCTTTGGCCGCCTGCCTTCTGGGCGCCTTTTCCTTGGCCCGATCCATCAGGCGCCCTCTGAGAGAGCTGCAGCGGGGCATTCGCGCCTTGACCCGTAAAGGATCGGCGGAGCCCGTCAAGATCCTTTCCAAGGACGAGTTCGGTGAACTGGCTTTCGCCTTCAACGAGATGCTTCATCGGCTCGACGAGGAAGAACGCCTGAGGACGGATTTCCTGTCCATGCTGACCCATGAGATCCGCAATCCCTTAACGACGGTGAGGGAATCCATCCGCTTGGTGGAAGAGGAGACCATGGGGCCGGTGCACGCATCCCAAAAGCGCTTCCTGAACCTGGCCCTTCGAGAACTGGACCGGATCGGAGATCTTCTGGGACAGCTTCTGCAAACTTCCCGACTGGAATCCCAGACTCTGCACATGGATCCTCAGGTGATCGGCCCGGGGGACCTGGTTGATGCCGCCGTGCACAGAGCTGCTCCTCTGGGCCAAGCCAAGGGTGTGATCGTCCATTCCTCGGTGGCGGACGATCTTCCCAACATCATCGGGGATATGGATCACCTCCAGAGAGTGCTCATGAATTTGGTGGCCAACGCGGTAAAGTTTTCCCCAAGCGGCGCGACCGTTCACGTCCGTGCGGAAAAGGATGCGGAAGGCCGCGTTGTCTTTTCCGTCAGGGATCAGGGCCCCGGCATTCCCAAGGCGGAGCAACCCTTGGTTTTCAGAAAATATTACCGAGTCTCCTCTTTCCAGGATCATTTCGACGGCACCGGACTCGGATTGCACATTGCCAAACACATCGTGGAAGCCCATGGCGGGAAAATCTGGGTGGAAAGCGAGCCGGGACAGGGCAGCACATTCTTTTTTCACCTGCCTGTGAAAGGATAAGAACGTGGTCTTCCGTGGATTCACCCCGTGCATGTCCGTTCTTTTGTGCGCCGCTGTGCTGGCGGCGCTCCTGACCGTGGTTGCGTGCACCGCCTCGTCCGGCCATCGCCAGAAGGCGGAAGAGAACGCCATCATTGAGGCAGCGGCCTCCGACGGGACCCGGCTCAAGGATGCGGTGACGGCGTTTCGAGCCCAAGACTACGCCACAGCTCACGATCTTTTCGAGCATTTGAGCCACGAAGCCCAAGACCGAGCACTGCGGCGCCAGGCTTTGTTCGGCTTGGCGTGCGTGCGCCTGGTTCAAGCGCAGTCCCCCGAGGAGATGAAGAGGGCTTTGAACGCATGGTCCATCTGGGAAGAACAGAGTCCTCCCACGGTTTCCTCCGAAGACCCGAGACTTCTCACCCCGGTGCTGCAGCGCCTTCCGGCGCTCATGGAGAAGCCGGTTCGCGTCATAGGGCGCACGGCTAAACCGACGGCGGCTCCAACGGAATGGGCCAAGACGGTCGAGGAGAAAGACAGAGAAATTCAAGAGCTCAAAGATCGGCTGCGGGCGCTGGAATCCATCCATCGGGAATTGGAGGAAAAGAGGCGGGGGCTCAAGGAGTGAACGACCCCGGCGGAGGGGGTCTCGGTTTTAAGAGGCTGGTCTTCTCGGCGCCGAACAGTATAATAGAAATAGACCTGACATGGAGACGATGTCGAAATGAAGGATCGGCAGAGGGATCCCACGGTTTCTTGAGGAGGGAGGGGGCCATGGAAGCAGGGCGAAAGATTTTGGTCATCGACGATGACCCCGAAATTTGCCAGGCGATGGAAACCATTTTGGGGGATAACGGCTACGAGGTCTTTACGGCGACGGACACCGTGCGGGGGGAGGCCATTCTCGAGGAGCGCAAGCCGGACCTCCTCATCCTGGACATCATGATGGCCACCATTCAGGAAGGGCTGGATTTCGCCGCCAAGATCAGGAAGAAAGAAGGCCCCTACGGATTGCCCATCGTGATCGTTTCCGGAAGACCGGCCACGGAACGGGGCTACCAGCGTTCGGTAGATGAAGACATGGACTGGATCGCGGCGGATATTTTCATGGAAAAACCCGTCGATCCCGATGACCTCTTGAGGAACGTGCGAAGTCTTCTGGCCGCACGAAAGGCCTAAAGCGGCGTTTTTCTCAGTGCCCATGGAGGATGTGACGCGAGCGCACTCCTACCCCTTCTGATCCACACGGTCCCGCTCGTCCAGATTGCAGGGCCCTTTGATCTTCCGCTTTCCCGCTTCTCTTCGATTCCACCGACCCCATCGCCGATTCCCTTACCGCTTTGGGCTTCTCACGGTCCGGGCGTCGCCCGGAAATGTTGCAGGCGCATGAGGGAAGGGCTCATGTGGTACCGATCTCTCGGCTTTAAACTCATTTGTGCCGTAGGCGGCGTGACGGCCCTGGTCTTTGCCGTCTTCTTTTACGGCACGCTCCAAACGCAAGGTCGCGAAACCCTGGACGAGATGATTCGCAGCGTCCATCTGGCCAGCGAAATCGTGCGCCGATCCCTCCGCTACGACATGCTGCAGTACCAGCCGGAGCGGCTCCATCGGGCCATCGACACCATCGGGGGACACGAGCGGATCGAAAAGGTGCGCATCTTTAACGCGTTAGGCCAGATTATCTATTCTTCGGACAAGGCCGAGATGGGGGCTTACTTGGATAAATCGGCCGAACAGTGTTACGCCTGCCATACGCGCGAAGAGCCCTTCGAGCGACTGGAAACTTCCAAGAGAACTCGCATCTTCCGATCGGAAGCGGGCTACCGCGTCTTGGGCATGATCAATCCCATCTACAATGAACCGGACTGCTTTAGCGGGTCGTGTCATGTGCACCCGCCGGACCAAAAAGTGCTGGGGGTCTTGGACATTGATGTGAGCCTGGAGGGCATGGACCGCGGGTTGGAGCGCATGCGCACGCACATGCTTCTTTTGGCCTGCGCCGCCGTTGCGGCCATTGCCGCCGTGATCGCTTTGCTGATCCACCGATTCCTCAATCGCCCGTTGCACCACCTGTTGCAGGGGATTGAACGGGTCGGATCCGGCGACCTTTCCACCCCCATTCTGGTCCAATCCCGCGACGAGATCGGGGCCCTGGCGGGGGCTTTCAACACTATGACGGAGCGGCTGCGAGCCTCGGAAAGGGAGATCCGGGAATCGGAAGAAAAATATCGCTCGCTGTTCGAAAACGACCCCAACCCTATTTTCGTGGTGGATCTGGAGACGTTTCACATCTTGGACGTCAACATCCGCGCGGTGGAAACGTACGGTTACAGCCGTGAGGAATTTTTGGCCATGTCTTTTCTCGACCTGGCGGAAGAAAAGGATGCGAGAAAAATCGAGGAATTGGCGACCAAAGCCTGCATTTTTCTTCCCCGGGTGCGGCATCGCCGCAAAAGCGGAGATTTCCTCTACGTGAACATCCACTCGTGCCCCCGCCTCCATCTCGGGCGCGACGTCATCATCGCCAACATCGCCGACATCACCGATCGAGTCCAGACCGAAGCGCAGCTCATCCAAGCGGGGAAGATGGCCACCTTGGGGGAGATGTCCGCCGGCGTGGCTCATGAGCTGAACCAGCCTCTGAACGCCATTCGCATCGGATGCGAGTTTTTTTTGAAGAAGGTGCGCCGAGCCGAGCCCATCGATCCGGAGGTCATGGCCAAGGTGGCTTCCCAGATGGTCGAACAGGTGGAGCGCGCCTCGGGCATCATCAATCACCTGCGGGAGTTCGGCCGAAAATCGGACGCTTTTGAAATGGAGCCCGTGGACATCAACCAGACGATTCGTGATGTGTTCACGGTGCTGGGGCAGCAGTTGCGGCTCCGCCAGATCGATGTGGTCTTGGACCTGGCGGAAGAGCTTCCCCGTGTTCTCGGCGTGGCCAACCGCTTGGAGCAGGTTTTCCTCAACCTGGTCATGAACGCGCGGGACGCCATGGAAGAAAAGCGGCAGCGGGGCGATGGGGATTCCGAAGCCATGATCTTGCGCATTCGCACATTGCGGGATGGCGACAGGGTCGTGGTCACGGTCAGCGATACCGGAACAGGCATCCCGGAAGGGCTTCGGGACCGGATCTTTGAGCCTTTCTTTACCACCAAGGAGGTGGGGCGCGGCACCGGTTTGGGGCTTTCCATCAGCTACGGCATTGTCAAGGAGTGCGGGGGGACCATCGAGGTTCGCAGCGAGGAAGGGCGCGGCACCACCTTTGTTTTGCATTTTCCGGTGTGCACCGATTTTGATTTACCGCGGTGGACCCCCGAGCTGCGGGCGGATCGTCGGGCCATGGGGTGAGCCATGAGAAGGATTCTGGTGGTGGATGATGAGGAGAGCACCCGCGACTTGTTGTCGTTGACCCTCCAGAGTGACGGCTATGAGGTCCTGTGCGCCGAGGACGGATTCTGCGCCCTCGGGCTGTGTCAAACCTCCCCCCCGGACATCGTTTTGACGGATATCAAGATGCCGGGCATGGACGGCATCGAGCTCCTGCGCCGTCTCAAACACATCAACCCGGAGATGGAAGTGATCGTAATCACGGGCCACGGCCAGATGGAGCTCGCCATCCAAGCGCTGCAGCTGGAGGCGTCGGATTTCATCAACAAGCCGATCAGCGAGAAAGCCTTGAGCGTGGCGCTTCGTCGCGCCGAGCAGAAGATTTGGATGCGGGAAAGACTCCGAGAATACACGGAAAACTTGGAGTGCATGCTCAAGCAGGCAACGGATGAAATCCGCAAGCGCTACGATTTTGAACACCGCCTGGTCCACACGTCCATGGACGGCATTATCGTCAACGATCCCGAGGGCAATATCATCATCTTCAGCGAAGGGGCGTCGCGCATTTACGGCTACAGCCGCGAGGAGGCCGTTTGCGGACTCAAGGTCTCGGCCCTTTACCCCGAAGGGGAGGCACGACGGGTCAAGAAGCTCATCTATTCGGAAGAATACGGCGGGCCGGGACAACTGATCAACTTTGAGACCACGGCACGGACCAAAGACGGCCGCTTGGTGCCCATTCTCCTTTCGGCGGCGGTCCTTTACGAGGGGGACCAGGAAGTGGGCACCGTGGGCTATTTTAAGGATCTCACGGAAGTGAAGGATCTGCAGGCCAGGCTTTTGGAGCAGACCCGGCTTGCGGCCATCGGGGAGGCCATGGCCGAAGTGGCCCACGGCGTCAAGAACATCCTCTACGGGATGAAACTGGGCGCCTACATGGTGGAAAAAGCCCTGGGCCAGTGCGATCGAGAGCGGCTGGAGAAGGGCTGGCACATGGTTCGGAAGAATATGGACCGCATGGCCCGGCTGAGCTTGGAAATGCTCGATTATGCACGGGGAAAAAGCTTGCGCCGGGAACCCATCGCCGTCAACGAAGTTGTTGAGGACGTGTGCCGTGAGATGGAAAGCCAGGCTCATCAAGAAGGCGTCAGCCTTGTGCGGGAGCTCGTGTGCGATCTTCCTTTCATTTTTGGGGATCCAGAGGCTTTCCACGGCTGTGTCCTGAACCTCGTGGTCAACGCCGTGGAGTCCTTCGGGGAGGAGAGCCCCGTGAGGCGCGTCGTGGTGAGAACTTTTCTGCAGGACGGCCGGTGGATCTGCGTGGAGATCGCCGATACCGGCCGCGGCATTCCCCCCGAAGTCCAAGACAAGATCTTTCGTCCCCTGTTCACCACCAAAGGGGCTCGGGGAACGGGTCTGGGCTTGGCCATCACCCAAAAAATCGTCGCCGAACTGGGCGGTGTGATCGAATTCCGGACCACCCCCGGCCACGGCACCACCTTCACCATGCGGTTTCCCATGGCGGTGCCGGATTGAAAGTGACGAGGAGAACTCCTCTTCGCGCTGTTGCGCTCCCTGTCCCTTAAAGGTCACAAGGCGATCGGGCGCTTATTCCGGACCACACCGGGATCTTGCCCGATTTTCATCAAAGGAAAAGAAACCGTTTCGACGCTCACACTCTTCGCGAGAAGAAGGAAACACTTTCCCGTTGAGGCAGCACCAGCCCTGGGTCTGGCAGCGCTTTTGGGCTTCATCGCGGTCGAAGGAGAAGAAGCCACCTCGGCGTTTGCACTCCTCAGGGGCAGCGGGAAAGACCTGACCGTTAAGGCAGCACCAGCCCTGGGGTTGGCAGCGCTTTTGGGCTTCATCGCGGTCGAAGGAGAAGAAGCCACCTCGGCGTTTGCACGCCTCAGGGGCAGCGGGAAAGACCTGACCGTTGAGGCAGCACCATCCCTGGGTCCGGCAGCGCTCTTGAGCTTCATCGCGGTCGAAGGAGAAGAAGCCACCTCGGCGTTTGCACGCCTCAGGGGCAGCGGGAAAGACCTGACCGTTGAGACAGCACCATCCCTGGGGTTGGCAGCGCTTTTGGGCTTCATCGCGGTCGAAGGAGAAAAAGCCACCTCGGCGTTTGCACGCCTCAGGGGCAGCGGGAAAGACCTGACCGTTGAGACAGCACCATCCCTGGGGTTGGCAGCGCTTTTGGGCTTCATCGCGGTCGAAGGAGAAGAAGCCTCCTCGGCGTTTGCACTCCTCAGGGGCAGTGGGAAAGACCTGCCCATTGAGACAGCACCATCCTTGCCGTGGGGGGACCGGCGTTGAGGGAATAAGGGGCGGAAAGACATACTCATGGATCCATGCGGGGATCTCCCGCAACTCGTTTGCACCCATTTCCCTCGGGCCTTGAACCAGTTGTCCCTTGGAGAAAACAGCCAATTGGGACTCAGCGACAAACACTCCCCCAGGACGGTCGACCCGGGCCTTTCCTTCAAAAAGGGCGAATTCCGTCCAGTCTTCTGCCACTTTAAAATTCGCCCGGCTGTTGAGGATTCCCTCAACATCGGGTGTGTGGAAACATACATCGTGCTTAATAATGTAAACCTGCCCAATGCCAATTTCGATGTAGAGACATTTTTTGTTTGTTACGGGATCCCGATCAATGCGAAACCAAGGATCCGTGTTTTCATCCAACTGACAATAACCCTCATCAAAAAATCGAATTCTGGCGCTACTGTCAAGGCCTGTGCTGACTCTCATACCCTCTGTTATGATCTCGCCTGCGTGAGCAGGCCGCCCATCCACATAAACGTTCGGCCCGGATGTCTCGAGGGTGCCGAGTCGTGTGTGGGATGGGCCATCTTGGGGAAGGGGCACGGGAACGCAGGAGGAGGAGGTGAGAGCAGCCAGCCCAAGGCTCCCCACCCATAAAATCGTCAAAAGGCCATGCCGTAAGGATCTGCGTTGGCGCATGGCTTTCCTCCCTCATGGTTCTTGAGTTTGTTTGCTGAAAAGCGCTTGCAGTCCGACGACCTGCATGTTCTCGAAAACCTCTGCCGAAAAACACGAGACCTTTTGGGACACCTCGTCCCAGACGACGACCTCTTTGTCTGTTTTGTTGAGCAAAAAAAAGACGGGGGGGGCCTTCTCAAAGACCTTTTCCTTCCACTGGAAGGAGACAAGAGCGCACTTGGTGGGGTGGACAAGAACGCCGTACGCCATTGGAGTGAAAAGGGTGTAGAGGGTCACGATGAGGAGAAACGGGGAGATCAGCCAGAGACGAACTTTTTCAAACGGAGCCGTTGTGTACCACGCCGCCGTGAGCAGGACGAGGGCAAGGAATTCCCCCTTGAGGAGATGAAGAAAATAAGAGTGCAATCGGAGGCTGTCCCCTTCCAGGAGCCAGTGCTCGATACGGGCGATATCCGGAAGTGGGGAAAAGCCTCCCGAAGAATGATAGAGCAAGTTGGAAACTTTGAGAACGGCTGCGAAGTCATTGTAATAATCCAGCACAAAAAACAGTAAGGCGTACGCCAAGCAGAACAAGATCCACAGAGACCACAACCAGGGTTTTCCTTTGGGAAAAGCTTTGACGATAGAGGCGAGTTTTCGGCAGCGGTCGGGAAGCGTTCGCAGCGGAAGCCAATGACAGGCGGCGACAAAAACAATGGAAACGAGAAAAATCGCTGTAAGCATGTAGAGGATCAGAACAAGCAGGGGCAACAATTCGGCGATGACCATGCTTGCCAGGACCGCGAAAAACTTTCCCCCTTCCTGGAGGTAGCGTTCTTTGGGGAACTCAAACAGCCCGAACAGCCCGAGCATCTTGAGATGAGCTCGCGAGACGAGATACCCGCACGCATAAAAAATGGCGGCCATGCCCGCAACGGACCCGGTCAACCAACCGATGAATGCGGCGATACCTCTGAAAAGCTCCATGACTCAGGGCCCTCTTACGAGAATCCTCATTTCATACCCGTCTGCCTCTTGCGAAGCCGGATCCCTGATGGGTTCTGGAAATCCCCAACCTTCCCGGGCTGATTGTGCCCTGCCGAATCAGGGCCCTCGACCCGGGAAGGTCGGCCAGGGGTGTCATATTGGTTTCTAAAATTTTCCTTTTGCCACGTTTGTCTTGGCTTTCACTGTGTTGCCCGTGTAGAGGTTCTTCAGGGAAAGCAGCCCGTAGACCTCGTCTGTCCCCCAATCTTCGTCAAGCAGACTCACACCGACCGTGATGTCGAAAACGTAAAGTTGAGGGGCGCGCCGCTTTTAGGCGCGTCCCTGTCGAAAGCCATTTTGCCGCCTTCTGCCTGAGCGCATACGTTGGCTCAGTAGTTCACGTACACTGACGAACACACATCGCCAAAGGCGTGCGACGTGTGGAGGTTTGGATAGTCGCCCGGAGCTAGTTCGATGCAACCACCGCCGCCACCGACGTCACGGCAGAGCTTTACCTTCCTGCCCGGTGCGAAGTTCGGACCTGGCATCACCTTTACAGAGCTTACGATGTCCCCGAATGCGCCGTAGGTATGCAGATTTGAGATGTTCTGGACGACGATGAATTTGCGCCCGGTAAAGTTAATGTGTTCGTATAGTTCCGCCACCACTGGGATCGGAGCAATGGTTCCGGTGGCCGGTGGGCCCTGGTTGAAGTTCACCGACGAGATCACATCGTTGAAGTTATAGGGGCGGACGAGGCTGGGATAAGCGGCAGGCCCGGTGAGGATCAACTGCGCACCGCCGTAATGGCTGTGCTCGTAGAAGCTGACCTGGTATCTCGTTCCCGCCACGAAGTTCGGCCCGGGGTGGATGCCAATTGAAGAGGCCAAATCGTGGAATCCGTAGACTCCCAAGTCTGGGGTGTCTTCGGTGGGCACCAATCGGCGTCCTCCATAACCGACATGCTCCCAAAGTACCACGATGATCGGAATGTTGGTGTAAGACATGTCATCTTTCCTTTATGTCGGATGGCCCTTTTATTGCTTTTCACCGCCTGCTTCCCCGTGCTGGTCTCAAACGGTGCGTACCGACTTTCCCAGGAAAGGGGTGTCAAATTCCGAACTGCTTGGTGTCGACCCAAGCCATGCTGATGAGGGACCAGAAGTCCAAAGCCAGCTTAGAGAGCACGTAGTCGTAGGGCAGCCAGCCGTACCCCTTGTCTCCCCAAGCGGTTCCCCAAGAATTTCGGATCAGGAGCGCCCCGGTGGTGGTCTTGTTGCATTGGGTATTCTTGATTTTCTTGTTGTCGTCATAACCGACGGCGACGATGGCATGACCCCATTGGGCTCTTTCTCCGGGGCACGGATAAGGGATGCCGCCTTTGACGTCGCTGGCATTGAACGATGGGAATCCCCAAAAGCCGAACATGGACGGAATCCCAGCCGCCAGATACTTTTTGACGCTGGCGAGCACGTCGGAGCCGCTGGGATTGGATCCCAAGGGATCGTGGCAAAAGTAGTTGATGGCCTCGTAGTTGTCCGCGACGGCGTAGACGAAGCTGGGCGGTTCTTTGTCAAAATCGGGAACGGCGTCCGTATAGGGCCAGTACTTTTCGTCGGGCACCCCGCAGAGCCTGAGAGCGCCCATGGTGTTGCGGAGCCATGCCCCGGTGTCGCCCGTCACCTGCATGAGATTCCGGGTGGTCTTGTAGACGAACAACCGGGAGCCGTCGATGTGCTTGCCGTAAGCGCGCCTCTGGAAGTATTCCACGACTCCGACGGCGGCGTGGGCTGTGCACGATCCAAGGTTCTTTTGGTTTTCGATGGGGGAGCACCAGGCTCGAAGATCGACGGCGGCCGGCATGGCTTTCAGGTTTTCAGCCTTGCGCAACCCCAGCTTCTTGGCCATGTCCTTGATCGTCGCCTCCTCTTCGGTGTAGTCGCGAAGATCGGGCAGGGGGGGGAGCCATCCCGTGCCCATCGCGTGTTCCACCCCCTCGATTTCCACGGGCCGATAAAGCGCATACATGGCGGGTCCTCCTGGATTTGGGGTTAAGGAAAAATAGCCTAGGAGCTTGTCCGAGAATGCCGATTTTGTTGGTTTATGGCATCGTAATTATCTGATTTTACGTTGCCCACGTCGGCAACAATCGAATTGCCGGACAGCCTCCTAGGTTATATTTCTAAAACGCGCGCATCACCAGGGGATCACCGGAGCATCACCGAAACGGTGCGGACTATCGACGCGGGCGGGAAGGGGAATCCCTTTGAGGGCCTTGGATTGACGAATCGGGGGGGTGTTTCAGGAGTTCGGTGACATGGCTCATGGCTTCCATGACGTCCCGATGCACGGCTTCCAGGCTTTGGAGGGCTTTTTGCAAGACGTCCATGGCCGCACCAAGGGCGTCGGATAAGGGGGGGCGTCCCCCGACGTGTCCCGGGGGGGCTCCCCGCCGTCCGGGGGCGATTTCTTCGTAGTAGCGGCGGGTGTCTCGAGACGGCTGGCATCCCATCTCTTTCTCTAAACTTTCTCGACACTTTTCATATTGGCGCAAGGCCATGAAGCGCTGCCCCATCTCCTGGTACATTTTCATGGCGGCGAGATGGATATCTTCCCGGAAGGGTTCGACTTTCAAGAGGCGCTGAGCAAACCCGAGACCCCGAGGGATATCGTGAGCGTTCTCATAGTGGTGCATGAGAGCTTCCAATGCTTCCACGTAAAGGCAGTGCACCCGTTCCCTTTCCACGAGAACCCAATCTTCATAGAAGCCTTCCAAAAGTTCGCCGGTATATAGGGAGAGGGCTTTTTCGACTTCGGCCGCCGCCTGATCGGAAAGCCCGGATCGGGAACTCTTGGGAAGGACCTGCAGCTTTTCCTCAAAAAGAGCCAGGTCGATCCAGCACGGCGCGTCGCGTCCCAGCCCCACCTCCCCGGCTCCCGTGGAGAGAAGGAAAGTCCCTTTCGGGACTCCCGGCGGTTCCAAAACCTTGCGCAAACGCCATAGAGCCGTGTTCAAGCAGGCACGCCCCCTCTCGTCGTCTGTTTCGCCCCACAAGGTGCCTGCCAAGATCTCCCGAGGGTGGATGCGGTGGCGATGGACGACGAGATACGCCAAAAGGTGCTGGGCCGTGCGGGTGAGATGGAGGGTTTGAGGCGGGTGGCCCCTGAGGACGCGAAATCCCCCAAAGAGAAAGATATGCAGGCGGTCCATGAGCACTCCTTGCCGGTATCGGCCCCATGTGAAGGCGGGGGAACGTTCACAGAGGCGGGGGCTTTCAGCCCGCCGCAGACGGCGTGCGCGCTTAGGTCCTGCTACTCCTTAAAACATGATGTCTTAGGATAATCAAGGAAATCTTCACGGGATTGATCGTGACCGGGTCTTGGGCCATCAAAAGAGACGATTAAAACGATTGGGATCCACAGCACGCTGCAGGGATTGTGCGGGATTCCCGCCGTCCAGCAAGTCGGCGAGGAGTTCTCCCGTCACAGGGCCGAGGAACATGCCTTTGGTGGCATGTCCCGAACCGACGAGGAGGTTCTTGGGGGAACGCAGCCGTCCGATGACGGGAAGGCCGTCGGGAGTGCACGGTCGGAAGCCGCGCCAAATCTCCCTCACGGAAAGCCGCCCCAGGCTCGGGAGGAAGGTGGTGAAGTCCCGTTCCATGGCGTCGAGTCGTCGAAGCGGGACGGCATCGTCGAAGCCGCAAAGTTCCAAGACGCCGGCGAGCCGAAGCGCCCCTCCCATGGGTGTGACGGCCACTCGGGCCTCTTCCAGCAGTATGGGATGGCGCACGGCATCCTGCGGCGCCTCATAGGTGATGCTGAAACCCTTGGCGGGTTCCACGGGAAGGCGGTATCCCATGCGCCCGGTCAGAGTGCCGGTCCACGCGCCGGCGGCCACGACGAATTGGTCGCCTGGAACCGGGCCTCGATTGGTTCGAAGCCCAAGAACTTTCCTTTGGGACACTTCGGCCCCGAAAACTTCCGTTTCTTCGACGATGCTTCCCCCCTGGTCCCGGACCTTTTGAGCCAACCAGGCCATGAAAGCCGAAGGGTTAAGACAGCCGTCGGGTTCCTGGAGGATGCCGCCGACGACGGAATCGGCCAAAGAAGGTTCCAGACGGCGCAGGGCATCGGCCTCAAGAACTCGAGCGGGTCTTCCGGCCCGGCACAGTTCCTCGGCTTCTTCACAGGCCCCATGAAAGCCTTTTTTTGAGGCGTACACGCACAAGAGCCCGTGTCTCGCGTATTCGTAGTGGGATCCGCCGAGTTGGCCCAGGGCGTCGTGAAGAACAAGGCTCCGGTCGGCCAGTTCCCGATAGACGGAAACAGCATAAGCCACGTGGGCTTTCGTGCAGTGGGCGACGAATCGACCCAGCCACATGAGGCGTCGTGCGTCGCCTGTCAGAGAGACGGAAAAAGGGCCGACGGGGTTGAAAAGGTGGCGGGAACCTTCCTTGAGATTTGCCGGGGAACACAGCGGCTGCAGGTGGGATGGGACGATAAGGCCCGCGTTGCCGTACGAGCTGCCGCAGGGAATGCGTCCTTTTTCCAAAACGGTGACGGAGGCTCCCTTTTGGGTCACAAAATAGGCTGTCATCAATCCCATAATACCGCCGCCCACGATCACCACATCCTTCTTTCCCGAACCCATAGAATCGTCCCCCTTTTTGTTTTGGACCGTGATGTGTCCTCCACATCCATATTGGCAGTTTGATGCGGCCTTGTCGAGTTTTCAAGATCTGAAAGTCATTGGGACGATGCCGAAGCGACGTCCTTTCCCATATGGAACGGGCTTGGTATAGAGGGGAGCAGTGGCCTCGTTTGTCTTCGGCGCGAAAGGCGATGAAGACGAAAGGCGCCGGGATGCGTCAAGCCCATGTGAGGAAACCGAAAGAGAGGGGTTTCGAGATGCGCATTGGTGTTTTGAAAGAAGTCAAGCCCGAAGAGTTCAGAGTGGCACTTACCCCCGAAAACGTTCGCGATCTTACGGCCGCGGGCCATAAGGTGGTGATCCAGCAGGGTGCCGGAGTCGGGGCGGGGTTTACCGACGAGGATTATCGCGCCTCAGGAGGGGACCTTGCCGTTTCGGCCCATGAGGTGACCCAAGCGGCGGAGCTCATCCTCAAAGTCAAAGAACCCATTGAAGAGGAGTTTCCCCTCTTTCGTCGGGAACAGGTTCTCTTTTCGTACCTCCACAGTGAGACGCGCCCGAAGCTCGTGGACATGCTCCTCGAAAAGCGCCTCACGGCCATCGCCTTTGAAAACGTGAGGGAATCGGACGGATCCTTGCCTCTGCTTCGCCCCATGAGCATCATCGCGGGGCAGCAGGCCGTGCTCCAGGGCATGCAATTCTTGTGGAACCATAAAGGGGGCGTGGGGACAAGCCTTGTGGCCTATCCCGGTTTGGATCGACCGCGGATCGTCGTTTTGGGAGCGGGTGAAGCGGGCTGGCATGCGACCCGGGTGGCCGCCGCCTTGGGTGCTTTGGTCCACGTGTTTGAAATTCAGGGCAAACGCATTCTGTTTCTGTGGGACACCGCCCCGGCCAATGTCATCTTTCATCGGCTTTGCGGCGATGGTCCTGACAGGGCCTTGGAAGAGGCCGTCATCTGCGCGGACATGGTCGTCAATACGGCGACCGTGCCGCCGCGGAGCCGGCGCCACCTCATCGATCGTTCCTTGGTGCGCCGGATGAAAAAGGGGAGCGTCATCGTGGATGTGACGGCCAATTTGGAAGGGGCGGTGGAAACCATCGATCGGTACACGACGCACAAGGACCCGGTCTGGGAGGTGGACGGGGTTCTTCATTATGCGGTCACCAACATCCCCGGCACAGTGGCCCGCACAGCATCACAGGCCCTGGCTCTGGACGTGTTTCCCTACTTGAGGGTTCTGGCCGAGCATGGTATCCCTGAAGCGTTTCGCATCGAACCCGCCTTGCTGGAAGGCCTTACGACCGTGAACGGGATACTCACATGGCCCGAAGCCGGCCGATTCCAAGAAAGGCCCTGGGTTTCTCCTCGAGAGGCTGCGTCCCGGCTCTGGGGGTTCTAAGCCCCGGAGGATTCAATCTTTATCTGCCGCGCTCAGGGTCCCGGCATGAGAGGCGCCGGGAATGATGTCCCACATCTCAACCTTAGGAGGAGACAATGGCACGAGGGTTCAAGAATGTGGTGGCAGTGGCGGCCGTAGCGGCCCTGCTGGCGGGTTTTGCCCTGCCCGCGGCGGCGGATACCTTGGAGGAGATTGTCCAACGGGGAGAACTGCGCGTCGCAGTCCAAACCCAAGGCCCCCCCTTCAGCTTCGTGGACAAGAACGGGGTGCGCACGGGGAGTTCCGTGGAATTTTGTAAACTCATGGCGGAAGAGATGGGCGTCAAGGTGACCTTTTTGGACTACGATTGGGACGGCTTGATTCCCGCCCTTCTTTCCAAGAAAGCCGACTTATTGGCCGCCGACATGACGGCGACCCTCAAGCGGGCCCTGAAGGTTTCCTTTACCGATCCTTTCTACTACACCGGCGCTGTGGCCTTTACCAAGAAGGGCAAAGGCGCCGCCTTCAAGAGTATCGAGGACTGCAACAAGGAAAACGTGACCATCGCCGTGCTCTTGGGCAGTACCGGGGAAGCCGAAGCCAAGCGGTTTTTCCCCAAAGCCACCATCAAGTCCTATAAGGGCGGCGGCCCTCTGGTGATTAACGCCGTCCTTTCCGGACATGCCGACATCGGCGTCAATGACGAAACGGCGGTGATCGGCCAGATGCAGGAATTTCCGCCGGACAGCATTGAAATTCTTCCCATTCGCCTGACCAAGCAGCCTCTGGCTTTCGCCGTGCGTCCCGAGGACACCCATTTGCTGCAATGGATCAACTTGTTCTTTCAGTGGATCAAAGAAGACGGCCGTTACGACGCCAACATCAACTATTGGGTGAAAACTTTGGATTGGAAAAAGGATCACTGACGGCGGAACAGGCCTTGCCGGAATCCTTTGCTCGAGAGGGCCTGTTCTCGCGCCTGCCCTAAAGACGGTGGGTCATGCTGGAAGCCTTTAATTTTCGTGTCCTTGTGGACTATCTGCCGCTTTTCTTCAAGGGCTTGTGGGCCACCGTGTGGATTTCCGCCGTCTCGCTTGTTGGGGCGCTCGCCGCGGGCGTTGTGGCCTGCGGCGGGCGCATTTCCCGCTTTCCCTTTCTTTCCCGGTGCGCCGGCGCCTATATTGAGGCCATTCGCTCCACACCTCTTCTGGCGCAAATTTATTTCCTTTACTTCGGCCTGCCCACCTTGGGGTTTCGGCTCCCCGAATATCAGACAGGCATCCTGGCTCTGTCACTGAACAGCGGCGCTTACATGGCGGAAATCATCCGTGCGGGGGTCTTGTCCGTTTCTCGAGGACAAATCGAAGCCGGCATGGCTTTCGGCCTGAGCTATCTGCAGCGCATGCGCTACATTGTGCTGCCGCAGGCATTGGGGATCACCATCCCCCCTCTTTTGGGCCAGGCCATCGTGCTTGTCAAGGACAGCGCGCTCCTTTCTCTGATTTCCGTTTTCGAGCTGACTCGGGCGGGGCAGATCATCACCTCCGAGCGGTTCATGCCCGCGGAAGGGTTTTTCACCACGGCGGTTTTGTACTTGGCCGTCTATTACGCCCTCAAAACCTTCAGCACGTGGTGGCAGAAGCGGCTCATCTACATCCAGCCGGCGTAAAAACGGAACAATGTGGCTTTCCTATCTTGAAAAACTGCTGCAGGCGTTTCCCTTCTTTCTCAAGGGCCTGTGGATGACCGTGGCCGTCTCGGGCCTCAGCCTCATGGGAGGGACCTTGTTGGGGTTTGCGGCCGGGATCCTTCGAGCATCCCGGGTGCCAATCCTCTGGTCCGTCCTTTTCGCCTATGTGGATTTCATGCGGGGCACTCCGTTCTTGGTACAGGTTTTCATTGTTTTTTTCATCTTGCCGGAGTGGGGCCTGCATCTCAGTGCCTTCAAGGCCGCAGTGGTCAGCCTCACCCTCTATGCCGGGGCCTACATCTGCGAGATCGTCTATGGGGGCATCGTCGCCGTGCCTTCGGGGCAAATGGAAGCGGCCAAGGCCTCCGGGTTGACGTGGGTCCAACGCATGCGCTACGTCATCCTGCCTCAAGCCATGAAAACGATCCTCCCGCCCCTTGTGGGCCAGTATGTGCTCCTCATCAAGGATTCTTCCGTGGTGTCCGTCATCGGGGTGACGGACGTCACGCGCGTGGGCTGGTTTACGGTCCAGCGCATTCCCGAGGGGCTTATGGTCTTCGGTCTGGTGGGGCTTTTGTATTTTGCAGTCTGCTACCCCCTCATTCGCCTTTCCAACGCCCTGGAAAAGAAGATGCGTGCCGAGGGGCCCGGCGGCGTATGACGCGGCGGGAATCCCCGCGCCGCGTCACTCCTCGCATTTAAGGAGAGGCCGTCCTGGGGG
The DNA here is from genome assembly GCA_037481835.1 of Desulfosoma sp. Classification (GTDB taxonomy): domain Bacteria; phylum Desulfobacterota; class Syntrophobacteria; order Syntrophobacterales; family DSM-9756; genus Desulfosoma. The sequence continues at coordinate 33,939 of JBBFKW010000011.1, forward strand.
CGCCGCGTTTTCGCCTCACCGACGACAAGGTCTATTCCTTGGGGGTGAAAGCCTTGAATTCTCCAAGCTGGATATAAGACCCCCCGTGATTCTTATGAAGGATGAGTTTAATAAAGCGGGCTTGCACGGGATTGATGGCGAAGAGTTGGTCCGGGAGCGGCTTATCGGGATCGATATGGGTGCGGTTATGCAGAGTGAATTGCCCCACCGTCTGAAATCCCTGCTTCGGCCCCTCGGTGGAAACCTGGACTTCCACTTCTTTGGCCCAGCGGTTAGGATCTTCCACGGTGAAAGGATTGAAAGCCACGTGGGTGAGCGTCACCGCCTTGGGGAGGGCGAACAGGATTTCGACCGGGGTATTGTCCTTGGAACAATAGCCGTGACCTTTTCCGACCTGGCCGTCAATGAGGTTTTTGGCCGCCCAGTCGGAATCGTTGTATTGATTTGAAAAATAGAGGATTTTGCCGCCGATTTGTTCCGAAAAGACGTTCTGCAACTGAGCCAGGGGATCGGCTTCTTGTTGCTCCGAGAAGAATCCCAAGAGTTTGATTTCGCCCAGTTGGATGTAGGAACCACCGTAGTTGTTCTTAAGGACCACTTTGACCCACCGGGCCTTCGTTTCCGGAATGGGGAAGGTCTGCTCCGTCAAAGAGATGGAAGGATCCTGGCTCTCCATCCTCTTGTTGTCCACGGCGACCGCCGCTGCCTTTGTGAATCCTTCGTATGGGCTTGTGGTGGAAACCCAAATTTCCACGTCTTTCGCCCAGCGGTCTTCGTTTTCCGTGGTGTAAGGATCGATGATCATGGAAGAGAGGACCGCCGTCTTCGGCAGTTCGAAAAGGATTTCCTGGGGCCCGCTGCTACTGGTTGAGGAGTATCCGTGCTTGTCCCCGATGGCTTCGTCGATGAGATTTGCCGCAGCCCAATCGGAGTTATCGTACTGACTGGTGGCCGAAAGAAGCAGGGTGCCCTGAGAGGCCGCGAGGACGTTGATGGCAGGTTTTTTCCCCATATCGCTCGCCGGTGGGGGCGCGGCCTGCGTTGTCGGTGCGGAAGCGGGGGGCGGGGCAGCGGCTTTTTCCAAGGGCGCCATGTACTGTTTTTGTCCCAAGCCCCCGGCTGCTTTGACGACGACTCGATGCCAGGATCCGTCCCGTTCGGACAAGTCCGTGGTGTAACTGATGAGGTATTGACCCATCAGTTGGGCGCTGATTTCTTGATACAATGAAACCAAATCGGCGGATGAGGGGGAGGCGAAATAGCGCCCGCCGGATTCGGAGGCAATCTTTTTCAAAACCGCCTCGTCAATGTCGGATCCCAACCCGATGGCGAAAATGGGCACGTTGCTGTCCTTGGCCGCGGCGACGACGTCGTCGGCGGTCTTTTTGCTCAGGGGCTTGTTGGTGCCGTCGTCATCTTTTCCGTCGGTAAGGAGGATAATGACTTTCCGGCCCTTTTTTTACGCGGAACTCTTGACGGCTTGGTAAACCGCATCATAAAGGGCCGTGTTGCCCCTGGCTTTGATGTCTTCCAGGGCTTTCTTTATGGCGCTCTTATCGCTGGAAAAACCTTGAGCCGTGATGACGCGATCACTGAAGGTGATCAGCAGCATTTCGTCTCCCGCCTTGGCCAAATCCACGTAAGAAGACGCCGCCCGCTTCGTGTCGGCAATGGCCGGCTTCATGCTTCCGCTGGTGTCGACGACCAAAACCGTGGAAATGGGGGGAAGTTGGGTTTCCACCGCAATCGGGGACTGTTCCACCTCGTCTTCCGTGACGACGAAGTCTTTACTTTCAAGGTTTCGGATCATTATGCCGGAGGAATCCTGGACGGAAACAAAAAGCTTGATTTGGGGAAAACTCGACGAGTCGATTTGATTGATCGCCACTTGGGCCTGGGATGAGGGTTTTTCCTGAGCCCACGCGGATCTGATCAAGAGGCTCCCGACTATGGAAAGGGCAAAGAGACACAACACGGCGAGGCGCCTTTTTTCGTGCCGAAAATGCTCTTTTTGTCCCATGGTGGAGCCTCCTTTCATGGGGAATGGGTTTCCTCAAAATGACGGCTGTTTCGACGGACGGCGAGCCCACAGGCAACTTACTGGAAATATGATCCAGGCGCTGTCCTTCCGCAAGACTTTTTGCCCCCCCTCGGCGGCCTCCGCCCCGCAAACGCGGTCGGCTTAGACATGCCCCCGCAAAAGTCCGCGCCCCGGTCGGATGTCCCGGCTCTTTGGCGGATTGATGTTGCCTCTTTCGCTGCTGGGGGTTCTGTGAAACACTGCAAGAGAAAATCCGCGCCGAAGTTTTGACTTGTCGATAAGGAGGGGGGAATGAAGGTTCTTGTCACGGCGAATCTTTCCGGTGCCGCTCTCGAGAGGCTCCGTGCCCTCTGCGAAGAGGTGGACGTCCACGACCGTTTTGAACCCATGGAGCGCGAGGACCTCTTAGACCGTGTACATGGGGTGGACGGGATCTTGTGCAGCATCGCCGATCGAATCGACCGGGAGGTATTTGATCAAGCCCCGAAGCTTCGAGTCGTGGCCAACTACGGCGTGGGGTATGATCACATCGACATTGGGGAAGCGAGCGCCCGAGGCATTGTGGTCACCAACACTCCCGGCGTGTTGACGGACGCCACGGCCGACCTGGCGTTTGCCCTCATCCTTGCTGTGGCGCGCCGGGTCGTGGAGGGGGACCGGATGACGCGCGAAGGCCGCTTTCGGTTTTGGTCCCCGATGCACTTTCTTGGAACCCAAGTGAGTGGAAAAGTTCTGGGTATTGTGGGGTTGGGACGTATCGGGCAGGCCGTGGCCAAACGCGCCCGGGGTTTCGATATGAAGGTGCTTTATTATTCGAGAAGCCGTCCGGGCCCGGAAACCGAAGCGGCCTTGGGGGTCACCTTCGCCCCGCTGGATGAGCTTTTGAAACACTCGGACTTCGTCTCACTCCATGTGCCGCTCACCGCCGACACGCGCCACCTCATCGGGGCCCGGGAACTCTCCCTCATGAAGCCTTCTTCGTTCCTGATCAATACGGCACGCGGCCCCGTCGTGGACGAACGCGCCTTGGTTGCGGCGCTTCATTCAGGGCGTCTGCGCGGCGCAGGATTGGACGTGTACGAAAACGAGCCGCACCTGTCGCCCGGTTTGGCGGACCTGGACAATGTCGTGCTCCTGCCGCACGTGGGCAGCGCCACCATAGAGACCCGGACGCGTATGGCGGATATGGCCGTGGACAACCTCCTGGCTGGACTCCAAGGGCAAAGACCTCCCCACGCCCTCAACTGGGACGCAGTTCAGGCAAAGAGGGGGAGTGGGCCTTAGCTCTGCAAGGAAAGAGCCTCCGCATCTTGGCCCGGGGGTGCGGCTTCGTTGGGGGGCGTCCCCGATTTCTTGTCTTTCTCCAAGAGGTGCACCGTTTGGGCGATTTCTTCCGGGGAGACACTCTGCCGGAGCTCTTCCATGCGGGCCATGATCTTGGAAAACCGCACCCCCTCGGCGGCGCTCACCCATGCCAGCTGGAGTCGTTCCGGGCGGATGCCTAGCTTTTCCATTTTCTTGCGAACCTTGGCGATGCGCTTTTCCGTCCAGTGATTGGCGTTGATGTAATGGCAGTCCCCGATATGGCAGCCGCTCACCAGAACCACCGGCGCTCCTTTTTTGAAGGCGTGCCAGATGAAGGATTCGGCCACACGCCCCGAGCACATGGTGCGAATGAGGCGGGCGTTGGGCGGGTACTGGAGCCGGGACACCCCGGCGGAGTCGGCTCCGGCGTAGGAACACCAGTTGCAAGCGAAGGTGAGGACTTTTTCCTCAGGTTTTTCGGCGAGCAGGGTGTCGATCTGGTCAAGGATTTGGGCGTCGGTAAAGTGGTTCATGATGATGGCGCCCGTCGGGCATTCGGCGGCGCATGTGCCGCATCCTGCGCAGGCTGCCGCCGTAACGATGGCGGCCGTTTTGCGTTTTGTATCCACCGTAATGGCGTTGTAGGGGCACACTTGAGCGCAACGGCCGCAGGAGACGCAGTGTTCGGCCAGGACTTCCGAGGTGATGGGTTCGGTGAGGATTTCCCCCCACTGCATGAGCCGCATGGCACGAGCCGCCGCAGCTGAGGCTTGCGTCACGCTGTCCTTGATGTCTTTGGGCCCTTCGGCGCATCCGGCGAAGAAGATGCCGCGCGTCGCCGCATCCACCGGCTGCAGTTTGGGGTGGGCCTCCAGGAAAAAGCCGTCCGAGGTGAGCTGCAGGCCGAGCATTTCCTGGAGCTTTCGAGTGCTTTCGGCGGGTTGGATGCCCACGGCCAAAACGAGCATATCCAGGTCGTGAAACTCAAGGCGCCCCGTCGCGGCGTTTTCCACCGCCACGCGCAGACTTCCGTCGGGAAGCTCTTCCACCGTGCCCGGAAGACCCCGGATGTAGCGCACCCCCAATCGGCGGCTTCGCGTGTAAAGATCTTCGAAGCCTTTTCCGAAGGCGCGGATGTCGATGTAGAAAACCTTGATGTCCAAATCGGGGGCGTGCTCCTTGAGCACCAGGGTGCTCTTAATGGTGTTCATGCAGCACACGTTGGAACAGTAGCTGCGGCCTTTTCGAGCGGACCGGGAGCCGACGCACTGGATGAAACCCACCGATCGAGGCGGCCGGCGGTCCGAGAGGCGCACGACTTCCCCCTTGGTGGGGCCCCCGGCGTTGATGAGCCTTTCGAATTCCAAGCTGGTGAGCACATTTTGGAAGCGGGTATACCCGTATTCGTCCAGTTCCGTGGGATCGTAACTTTCCATCCCCACGGCGACGATGATTGTCCCGACGGTGACTTCGATTTCTTCGTCGGACATGTGGAAGTTGATGCACCCTTTTTCGCAAACGGCGACGCACTTGGCGCACACCGCCGGGTTGTGGCCCAAACATTCGTTGCCGTTGAGCACATAGGCCGATGGGACCGCTTGCGGAAAGGGTGAGTATATGGCTTTTCGCGACGACAATCCCTGGTTGAATTCGTCGGGGCGCACCACGGGGCATACCCGGGCGCACTCGCCGCAGGCCGTGCAGGCCTTTTCGTCCACGTACCGGGCTTTTTTCAAGATCTTGACGCGGAAACTGCCCACATAGCCCTTAATGTCCGTCACTTCGCTGAGGGTCAAAAGCGTGATTCGAGGATGCCGACCGGCATCAGCCATTTTCGGCCCGAGAATTCAGATGGAACAGTCCATGGTGGGAAAGGTCTTGTCCAGCTGGGCCATCATGCCCCCTATGGAGGGCTTCTTTTCCACCAAAATGACGTCGTAGCCGCTGTCGGCCAAGTCCAAGGCCGCTTGAATTCCGGCCACCCCACCGCCGATGACCAGACTCTTTTTGGTCAGGGGGACCCTTTGGGGATGCAAAGGATAAAGGCGGCGCGCACGGGACACGGCCATGCGAGCCAAGTCGGTGGCTTTCCTGGTGGCGGCTTCCGGATCGTGCATGTGCACCCAGCTGCACTGTTCTCGCAGGTTGGCCATTTCCAGAAGGAAGGGATTGAGGCCCGCATCCCGCATCATCTGGCGGAAGGTGGTTTCATGGAGCCGAGGGGAACAGGACGCGACGACGATCCGGTTCAGCCCCAGCTCCTCGATGTCCTGTTTCATGACCTGTTGTCCCGGTTCCGAACACGCATACGGGACTTCTTTGGCCACGACCACATCGTCCATATCCCGCACACCGCGAACCACGGCGCCGCAGTCCACGACTCTGGCGATGTTCAACCCGCAATGGCACACATAGACGCCGACACGCGGCGGGGCGGAAAGAAAGCCGGAGGCATCCATGAATTTTTCTCCTTGTTACTCCCACTGGATGGTTTTCGCCAGGAGCGAGGTGAGGTCCATCATGTCCATGGCCAGATCGTTGCCGTGGAAGGGGTCTTCCATGGCGCACCGCAGATGGATTTGGCATTTGGGACAGGCCGTAATCAGGAGATCGCTTCCGGTCTCCTTGGCCTGGCGGAGTCGCTTGATTTGGAGCGCCTTGGTGTAGCGGTCGCATCCGGTCCAGGCGCAATTGCCGCAGCACAGGGCTGAGGCTCCCCGGTCGGTCATTTCGTCGAACCCTTTGAGAGCCAGGCGCCCGATGAGCTTTCGCGGCAGATCCGCCTTCTTGCCCAAACGACTCAGCCGACACGGGTCCTGGAAGGTGGCTTTTCTCTCCAAGGCTTTGAACCCAATAGCCCCTTTGGCGATTTCCCGATCGGCCACTTCGAAAAGATGGGTCACGCGGCATTTCAAGGCGATGCCCAGTTCGGGGTAATGGTAAGCCAGAGTGTGGTAACATTCCGGGCATGCCGTGACGATTTCCTCGATGCCCGCCGCGTGGAACATGTCCGCGTTCAGTCGCGCCAGCTTGACGAAATTTTCCCGGTCTCCGGACCACAAGAGGTCATGGCCGCAGCATCGTTCCTCGGCGAGGACCCTTGGACGAATATCGAAAAAGTTGAGCAGGCGAATGGCATCATGGAGAATGGCTTCGGTGCGCACTTCACCAAACCGCGTAAAGTAGGTGTCGAAATACGGCGCGCAACCCCCGAAAAACAGCACGGGGCTTTGGCGATCGACCTCGAGGTTCTCCGGCAAATCCTCCCAGCGGCTCGGATGGAGCGACGGCGACGTCATGGTGCGCATCAGGGACTGGAAGAATCCGCCGTGGGCTTCCGGGCCCGGTCCGTTTCCCGACCTGTGCAGGGTGCGCAAGTCCCGGATGAAGTCGGGAAAGTGCACGCCGGAAGGACACCGGTCGTCGCACAGCCCGCAGGTGATGCATCCCCAGAGGTCGTTGATGACTTCCGGGGCGTTTACCGTTCCGGTCATGAGATGTGTGGCCAACCCGCGGGGAGAAAAGGGCTTTCCCGTGAGGGTCAGGGGACAGGCCGACGAACATTTCCCGCAGTCCTGGCAGGCGTAGATATCGTGCCGCGTAAGAAGGCCGGCTACCGCGGCTTCCGTAACGGGGCGATCTTCGGCGGGGGGCGGCGGGACGATCGGGGTCTTTCCCAGGCGGCGCAGATCTTGGCAAAAGCCTGCCAAAAAGGCCATCATCCCAGGGGCGTCGTCGGGAAGGAAGCCTCCCCAGCGCAGACGTTCCGATCCGACGCCCAGCGTGTGGAGGAGCCGGCGCATGTGATCAATGCGCTTCAGGGCCGCCGAGTTTCCGGTGCCGTAGCGGCACGAGCCGGGTTCGCAGCCGGCGATCATGACCCCGTCCGCCCCCATTTCGAAACACTTGAGAATCAGCGCCCGGGTGACACGGCCGCTGCAAGGCACCCGCACCATGCGGATTTCTTCGGGAATGGAAGCCTGTTGGTCCTGGAGGGTTTGAAAGGCGGCGTGAGGGCCCCAGTTGCACAGGAACAACACCACATTGAGCTTATTCATGAAGGATCCCCATAATCAAAGATCGCTCACAGCAGGATTTCTCGAATCATGTGCTCGAGGTAGCTCCGGTCGCGATAAGGGCTGTCGGCGGCGTTGGACGGGCACATGGCGATGCAGTTGCCGCACCCCTTGCACAAGGCTTCGTCGACGACCGCTGTTCCGTAGCCGAATTCATTTTGATGAAAACTCACGGCCTGGTGCGGACATACTTCGGCGCAGCGCCCGCATCCTCGGCACCGTGCCGGGTCGATGGAAACGGTGTAGCCCTTGCTGTGCCTCGGGCGGCGCGGCATGACGGATGCCGCAAGGACCGCCGCCGCCGCGCCTTTCGTCCGCTGGGACACGTGGATCCCGGGCGGGTTGGCCAAGAAGAGGCCGGGCACCGATGTGGCCCCAGGATAGAAAAACGGGACGCCGGGCACGCCCCGTTGCTGCATGGCCCATTCGATGCGGCGCGGCGGCAGATTTTCATAAGGCACATAGGGGATGGCTCGCCGCGACCTTTCGCCCAGGATCACCGCCCCGGTGTGGATCACCTGGGGCGAGCCGTCGATCAAAGCCATGAGCTGAAAATCCCCCACGGTGCCTTTTAAGCCCTTGATTTCGGCCTGCCGGAACACCTGAATGTTGGGATGGTGAGGAATGTCCGAGTCCGGATCCTGAGGGCCCGTGAAGAGAAAGACTTCCATGCCGGATCGGGCCAGGGTGAGGGCGCTCTTGACGGCGGCTTCCGAAACGCCGATGACGGCCGTGGTGAAGTTGTACGGCCGCGCCGGAGCGGGCATCCTCTTGAGCTTTCGAGTGCGCCCGATGGATCGTTCCAGAAGACCTTGAAATCTTTCCAGAGCCGTGTCCTCGCCCTGAGCGAAAAACCGCAGGGCTTCGCCTCGCAGGTTGCACGTTTCCACCATGGCACGGCTGATTCCCGTGGCATTGAACAGGGCCGTCTTCAGACGGCTGCGCTGGTCCGTGCAGGCGCTGCACACGAAATCCAAGGGGCAGCACACGCACGAGGCCAGAACGACCCGGGTCAGCCCTTTTTCCCGGATGGTCTGCACCAAGTTTCGGGATCCGTCCGGGCTGCAGGCGGAGCGAAGGATTTCCGTGTGTACCACGTCAGGCCGGTCCTGGAGCGACGCCACGTAGTCCGTCATCGCCTGGGACCACCCCAGTGAATCGTTGCACCGACAGACGAAAACGCCGATCCGCACCTCCGGCGAGAGAGCAGGATCCGGAGGCGGGAAGGACAGGCCGTGGCCTTTCATGCGTTGCGCGTTTTCGCCGAGGAGAATCATGGCTTCGGCGGCTGCCGCAAAACCGCGCAGCATCATGGCGTAAACGTCTTCCCGTGCCGACGCCTTGGTGCTGTAGGCTCGAAGCACATCTTCCCCGCGGATGGGTGGCGCCAGGTCCGGGTCGGCCAGGATCACCACCCCGGCCTGCTCGGCGATTTCCAAAGCTTTCTGGCGATGGTCCACGGCCCCGCAGCCGTTACAGGCTTCGAGGCACTGGAGGCATTCTGAACAGACCCCGCATTGGAGGCAGCGGTCGGTTTCCGAACGCACCTGGGCTTCGGAAAGCCCTAGACACACTTCCGTAAAGCCGCAGGTTCTCCGGGACGGATCCACGTGGGCGGGGACCGGCCGTGCACAGAAGACGAGATCGTCCGGGATGGGACGAAGATCCCGGTCCTCGGGACGCACGGCCGCGGGAGCGACCTCTTCGCCGCTGAGCGCTCGATGGACGGCGCGGGCGGCACGCCGCCCTGAAGCCATGGCGTGGACGACGGACGAAGGCCCTGAAACCGCATCGCCCGCGGCGTAAACCCCGGGAACCGAGGTGCACGCCTCTGCATCGACGACTACGAGGCCTTGAGCCGAAAGAGCCATGGACGGCTCGGGGGATCCGAACGGGGTGGGGTCTCCCTGCTGACCGATGGCCACGTAAGCGCGACGGCACGGCATGAGGTATGGTTCCGCCCCGGGTTTGGTCACCGGCCACGGGATGCCCTTGGCGTCGGGAGGGCCGGGGATGGTTTCCACACAGCGCAGATGGGTCAGGCGGCCGTTTTCACCGACGAAAGCCGCTACCCGGGTGCGGTCGATGACGCGAATGCCTTCCTGGCGGGCGTGCTGAATTTCTTCAGGATCTGCGGGAATGAGTTCCTCCGGAAACCAGGACAGGATCGTCACGCGGGCGCCCAAACGCACCAAAACGCGGGCGAGGTCGAAAGCGGCGTTGCCGTCCCCGATGACCACGACATCGTCGGGTATGGCCGTCACCTCTCCGCGATGGACTCGCATGAGAAACTCCACGCACCCTTCCACCCCTTGGAGGTCCTCCCCTGGGACGTTCATCTTGCGATCTTTCCACGTGCCGACGGAGACGATGACGGCGTGGAATCGCCGCGAAAGGGTATCCAGCCGGGAGAGATCCACGGGATGGGAGGTGAGGATTTCCACGCCCAGGCCCTCAATCCATTGAATTTCCCGGTCCAGGACGTCCCGCGGGAGCCGATGGGGGCCGATCCCGTAGCGCAGGAGCCCTCCCGGTTTCGCTTCCTTTTCGAAAACCGTCACCGCATAACCCAGCCGGGCAAGATCCGCCGCAGCGGCCAAACCCGCCGGTCCCGAGCCGATGACGGCAATTTTTTCAGGCCTTTTCGGTTCAGGGGGCGCCAGAGGGGGAGGGGAGGCATGATCGGCGAGAAAACGCTTGATGTCTTTAATGGCCACCGCCCCGTCCAAGTCGGCACGGCGGCAGGCGGCTTCACACGGGTGGGTGCACACCCGGCCGCAGATGGCGGGCAGCACGTTGTCCCGGCGGATGAGTTCCAGAGCCTCGGCGTATCGGCCGGCGCGGGTGAGGGCCACGTAGCCCTGGACGTTGACGCCGAGCGGGCAGGCTTCTTGACACAAAGGACGGCGACGCTTGTCGATGACCGCCCTTCCGGGAAGCCGATACCGGCTTTCCGCCTGCACGGCCTTGGTTCCGTCGGGGTGAGTCACCGGGCACACGGCGACGCACCGGCCGCACAGGGTGCATCGTTCAGCATCCACGAACGTAGGGTCAACCGTGATCCGGGCCGAAAACCCTTGCGGCGAATGCTTGAGGGAGGCGATGCGGGCGGGAAGGAGGCATCGGATTTGGGGATTTCTCAAAATGCGGAGCAACCCGGGCCGATGGGCGAAATTGAGGGGCAGCCCGGAAGCCAGCCTCCATTCGTCCCGGGCGAGCTTGGCATTCAGGTCAGGATCGGGGTCCACCAAGGTCACGGGAACGCCCATTTCCCCCAGCTTGTTCGCCGCGGCGAGCCCCGCCGGGTTCGCTCCGATGACCAGCACCTTGTAGAGACGGTCCTTGGCGCTTTCCTTCATGCCACGTCTTTCTCCCCGGACTCTTTTTTGCGTCGGCCTTTCAGGACGGCGAGCCCGTACTCGTATCCCTTGTCGAATGCCGCCAGGTTCATCTTTTCCGTTCCCTTGGGCACCAAGGCCTGCACGGTGTCTCGAGCCGCCTGGGCCGAGACGGCTTGAGAAACGGCCGTAAAGAACCCCACCATGACGATGTTGGCCATCATTCGACGGCCCAGTTCCTCCGCAAACCGCGTGGCTGGGATGGCGTAGGTTTCCCCGTGCCGCTCCCCTTGGGGCCGCACCAGGTCTTGGTCGAAAAGGAGCAGGCCGTCTTCCTTGAGCATGGGGATGTATTTTTCATAACCGCCTTGGGACAGGCACACGAGGATGTCGGGGCGTCGCACGTAAGGGTAGTGGATGGGGCGGTCGGCGATGATGACTTGGGCACTGCACGCCCCACCCCGGGCTTCGGGACCGTACGATTGGGTCAAGGTGCTCTCCCGATGGTCCCCCAGGCTCGCCGCCCGGCCGACGATCATGCCGGCCAGCACGATGCCCTGCCCGCCGAATCCGGTGAAAAGAATTTCCTTGTGCATGGCATGCGCCGGGATGGCTTTCATGAAATCCCGTCCTCTTTCACCCCGCCGCCGAGTCGGGAAGGCGGCAGGTGCGGTCGTACATTTCAATGCATGTAGGGCGTTGTTCTTCCACGAACTTACCCAAGACGATCCCTCTTTCGAAATCCAGGGCCGCTTCGGCCGGGTTGGCGCCGTTTTTGACGATGGTGCGGTCTTGGTACAGTTTGAGCGTATCCAACGGGCGTTCCTTGTTTCGGCGGCCGTAGCCCGTAGGGCACGGCGCCAGCACTTCGATAAAGGCGAACCCTTTGTGTTGAAAGGCCTCTTGGATGGATTGGGTCAAATCCCTTGTGTGGAGGATGGTCCAGCGGGCCACATAGGTGGCTCCGGCCGCGTAGACGAGGAGCGGTAAATTGAACGGTCGTTCCGGGTTGCCTCGAGGCGTTGTGGTCGTCTTGGCCAGCGTGGGGGTCGTAGCCGCCACCTGGCCTCCGGTCATGCCGTAGTTGAGGTTGTTGACGCACAAGACGGTCAGATCGATGTTGCGGCGAGCGGCGTGGATGATGTGGTTCCCGCCGATGGCGAACAGATCCCCGTCGCCGCTGAAGACGATCACGTGGAGTTCCGGCTTGGCCAGTTTCATGCCGGTGGCGAAGGGGATGGCACGGCCGTGGGTGGTGTGGTAGGAATCCAGGCGCGTGTAGCCGGCCGCCCGGCCGGAACAGCCGATTCCGGACACCATCACCGCTTTGTCCAAATCCAGGCCGCTGGTGTGCAAGGCCATGAGGCACGCCGAAAAGGCCGTGCCGATGCCGCACCCGGGACACCAGATGTGCGGGACCCGTTCCGTTCGCACCAATGCATCCAAGGGGTGGCTCGGGGAGGCCTTGGCTTTTTTCATAGGCGGTCCTTTATGGCTTGAACGATGCTCTCGGGCGCAATGACGGTACCCCCGGCGTGCCCCACCAAATGGCACGGGACCCTGCCCTTGGCGCACCGTTCCACTTCCAGGTGAATCTGCCCCAGATTGATTTCCACGGTGAACAAGGCCCGAACCCTTCGAGACAAATCGGCGACGGCCTCTTCGGCGAACGGCCAAACCGTGATGAGCCGGAGCAGGCCCGCCTTGATGCCGTCCTGGCGCGCTTCGTCCACCGCCGCCATGCTGCTTCGAGACGAAACGCCGTAGGAGACGATGGCCACTTCGGCGTCGTCCAGCCTGTAAGATTCCGTCTGGATAATGTCTCCGAGGTTGCTCCGGATCTTCCCTGTGAGGCGGGCGACCATTTCAGCATGACAATCCGCCGTCATGACCGGATAGCCGCGCTCGTCATGGGTCAAGCCCGTCACATGGATTCGGTAGCCGTCCCCGGCGTCGGCCATGGGGGCCACCCCGTCCGGGCCGGGGCAAAAAGGCTTGAACCGATCCTTCCTCCCCTTGGGTCGGCGCCTCGAAACGGTGCGGATGGCCGAAGGGTCCGGGATGACCACCCGTTCACTCAGGTGCCCTACGACCTCGTCGGACATGATCAAGACGGGGACACGGTATTTTTCACTGAGATTAAAGGCCCTGATGGTTTGGTAAAAGATGTCCTGAGGAGAGGCGGGGGCCAGGGCGATGATTTCGTAATGGCCGTGGGATCCCCATCGCGCCTGCATCATGTCGCCTTGGGCGCCCAGCGTGGGAAGGCCCGTGGACGGCCCGGCCCTCTGGACGTTCACCACGACGCACGGCGTTTCCGTGCAGATACCCAAGCCGAGGTTTTCCATCATGAGGCTGAAGCCGGGCCCTGAGGTGGCCGTCATGCTCTTGACCCCTGCGCACGAAGCGCCCAGGACGGCGGCCATGGCGGCGATTTCGTCTTCCATCTGAATGTAGGTGCCGCCCACATCGGGCAGCCTATCGGACATGTGTTCGGCGATTTCCGTCGCCGGTGTAATGGGATACCCGGCGAAAAAACGGCACCCGGCCGCCAGAGCTCCTTCAGCGCAGGCGACGTCGCCGGTCATGAAATGTTCGCCGGTCCATACGGCTGGCTTCATGGACAAACCTCCACGCCCTTCACGAGCCCGCCGAGCCGGTCCCCGCGGGGACTGCCGCGTCCTCGGAGTGCACCGGAATTTCCACGGAAAAAATGGCCAGGTCCGGGCAGATGATTTCGCAGTAGTGGCAATTCACGCAGGCCTCCGCGTTCTTCACTTCCGGCGGATGGTAGCCTTTGGCATTGAACCGCTTGGACTCTTGAAGGACATCGCGAGGGCAAAAGGCGATGCAGTAGCCGCAGCCCTTGCACCGATCTTCAATGATGAGCACCATGCCCTTGGTGATGGGAATCTCGCCGATATCCAAAGGAGTGCGCCAGAATTTCATGGGACGGGCTCCTCCAGGTGTTGGCCGTCGATGATGGGGGATTTTCCCTTCGTTAAGCGGGCGTGGGATGCTTGAGCTCATTCCTTGCCGCGCGCCCAGGTTCCGCACTAAAAACCAGCCCCAAGGGATGTGTCAAGAAATTTTCTCTTGAGCCCGAGGATCCATCGGATCCTCCCCGACTTTTCAAAAAGGGATCGCCCTGGAAATCTTCGAGAAACGTCCTTCGCATGATCTTTCCCTTTGGGGATTGCGGCGAGAAAACCGAAAGAAGTCCTTTTCGCAGTTCCATCCCGGCTCGCCGTATGGGATACCCCCTCGTTTTGTGGATGGAGATTGGAAAATCACGTCGGGAAATGGGCTCGGCCGTCCTCGTGTGCCCGGGCACCGTGCCAGCCCCCCAACGGATTTGATTTGGGAAACCCGCCGACGACTTCACCGCATCGGGCGGCCGAGAAGCCCGCCGCTGTGCCGAAGAACTCACCGCGATGGACAGGAACGGTCTTGCCGCGGGGTTGTTTGGATCCCTCGCTCGAGGCGACGCTCCGCCCCCAAGCGATGCCGATGTGCTTGCGGCCTTGAATGAGCATATCCATGGACGGGGGTTTGAAAGGATTCCGCAACATGCCGAGGCCTTTCCCTCGGCATCTCTTCCTGTGGAGGTTTTCCTTACACGATCGCTGAAGTGGAGCGGATGTGCGCGGGCCTTTGCCCGCTTCTTGAAAGGATTTTCCAGGAACTCATCCCCGTAAGGGGCGATGCGAGCCTGTGGGTGGGCTCGCAAGAGAAGTTTCGCCGGATTCGGGGGACGAATCCCGATGCTTGATCACGGCGGGGTGTCAGGGGTGGGGAACCCTTCGAGGATGCGGCCCGTGGCGGCGTGGAGGCGGATCCAGGCGTTTTCAAGGAAAATCCGGGTCAGGGCGAGTTGGCTTTGGGCTTGAACCAGATCGCGTTGCGCTTGGGTAAGGCGCACCAAGGAGGCCTGCCCCGCTGCATATTCTTTGGCCACCAAATCCCGGGTTTGGCGCACGAGGGCGGCGTTTTTTTCTTGAAGCCGCAGCTGTTCCTGGGCTCCCAGAATTTGCGCCACGGCTGCCTGGACCTGGGAGGCGGCATCGACGGCGGCGCTTTGGACCTTGTCTTCCGCTTCCCGCCGAGCCTGCCGCGCTTCCCGAACCCTGGAGTAGTCTTCTCCCCCGGCAAAAAGCGGCACGACCACCGCGATGCCGACCGAAGAACCGAAATCGTCCTGTCCCATGCGGGCACTGTTGGCCCTGGAGCCTTCAAACGTACTGAAAAGGCTTACCGAAGGAGAAAAGCGCGATTGTGCCGATCCCACGCCGGCCTGAGCTGCCTGAAGGCCGAATCGGGCCTGAAGGACATCCGGCCGATGGTGCAGGGCGTAAGCGACGTCGTCCGAAACGGACGGTTCTTTTAGCAAGGCTTCGGGCACATCGCCCAAGGGCGCCAGAACGGTCCGTTCGTCCAGTGTGCCCTCGGGCAGGCCCATGAGAGCCGCCAGACCGGTGAGGGCCACGCGGTATTCTTGATCCGCCAGAATCTTCTGGGCTCGGGCCAGATTCACCTGCACCTGAAAGTTCAAGACGTCACTCAAGGATCCAGCTCCCAGCGCCTCGCGTGCTTGAGCGTCTTGCAACTGGCGTTGATTGAAGGCTTCGTCCGCTTCGGCGATGATGCCTCGTTCCCGACCGAGCTGAGCGCTGAAATAGCTGTCCGCGACGGCGGCGAGGAGCACTCTTTGCGCTTCTCGGTAAGCCGCCTTGCTTCCTTCCTCGTTGAATCGCGCGGCCGCCAAGGCGAACTCCCGCTGGAACCCGTCGAAAAGCGTCAAGACGGCGCTGAGCGTCGCGCTGTAGACGTCTTCACGGTCCCTGGGGATGAGCCCCCCCGGGATGGAGGAAAAACCCGATGAAGGGAGCACGGTTCCTTGGTTTTCCGGGTAACGCACGTGGGCGGCGTTGGCCGACCCTTCGATGCGCGGCAGATACCGCGACCAGGCTTGCCGTACCCGCTCTCGGGCCTGGGACGCCCGGGCCCGTGCGGCGCTGAGGGACGGGTTGGCTTCCAAAGCGATGCGCTGCGCCGTCTCCAGGTCCAAAACGGCGGGAATCCGGGTTGAGGGGTTTGCTTGCATCGCCCTTGATTCGGATGGGGGGGGATCCGCCGGCATGAGCTGAGGGGGTTCCCGCGATCATGAGGGGCAGAAGCACAAAGAGGACGACGAAAAGAGGATGGGAGGTCTTGCGCATACGGTGCCTTCCAACCTTTCAACCGCACGTTCGGGCGTGGCCGCGAGGGACATGGCCGCCGGCCCGGACTCTGACAATAAGGGTCTCTTAGGCGGCCAAGGCCTCCGATGCCTTCGGCCCTTCCTTTCCCATGCCGTTGTCTCTTCGGCGGCTGGCCGGTTCCACATCTTCTCGGCGGCGCGGCCAGCGGCCGGTTCGGATCCGATACAACCAGAGTCGAATGTCGTTCAAAATGGCGAACAGGGATGGGATGAGCACCAGGGTGAGGGCCGTGGCGAAAGCCACACCCGCGGCGAGGGTCACCGCCATGGGGATGAGAAACCGCGCCTGAAAATCCGTTTCCAGGATCATGGGCATGAGGCCGCCCACGGTGGTCACCGTGGTGAGGATGACCGCTCGAAAACGGCGCCGGCCGCCTTCCACGACGGCTTCAAAGAAGCGCATGCCCTCCGCCAGGTTTTCGTTCACCCGTTCAATGAGCACGATGGCGTCGTTTACGACGACGCCGGTCAGAGCCACCATGCCGAAAAGGCTCATGATGGAGATGTCAAAGCCCATGATGAGATGCCCGACGACCGCGCCGATGAGGCCGAAGGGGATGGTCACCATGATGATCAGCGGCTGGATGTAGGATCGAAAAATGGTGGCGATGATAATGAAGATGCCGAGAAGAGCCAGTGGGAAGCCCACTTTGAGGCTAGCCAAGGATTCGCGCATCTTTTTCTTTTCCCCTTGAAGGGCGACTCTTAATCCCGGGTATCGCTTTTGCAACTCGGGGAAGAAGCCGGAGGACAGATCCTGGAAAATTTCGTTGGCGTTGGCCCGGTCGCTGTCCACAGCGGCGCTCACGGCCACGCGTCGCATGCCGTCCGTTCTCGTGATCACGGAGTAGCCCGGTGCGTATTCGAAGGACGCGACGGAACGCAACGGCACCTGAGCCCCTTGGGGGGTGCGGATCCGAACCTCATCGAGGCGGGAAAGGTCGCGCCGTTGCGCTTCCGTGTAACGGACCTTGATCCGGATGTCGTCCCGGCCGCGTTGGATGCGCAAGGCTTCTTCGCCGTAGTAGCCCGCATAGATCTGGCGGGCCAGATCGTCCACGGTGAGCCCCAGGGTGCGGGCTTCGGGTTTGAGCCGCAGGCGCAGCTCTCTTTTCCCTGCCGCATAATCGGATCGGATTTGATAGACCCCGTCGAAACGGCGCAGCCGGTCCATGAGTTCTTCCGAGGCGGCCACGACGTGAGCCATGTTCTCTCCTTGGATCCACACTTCGATGGGCGCTCCCGGCGGTCCCGCCTCCATGCCTTCGAAGGTCAAGGCCTTGATCCCGGGAATGAGTCCCGTTTCCTTTTCCCACGCCACCATGATGTCCTTGGAATGGATGCCGCGCTGCTCGGAATCCAGCAAAATGGCTTGGATCGCTCCATAATGAGGGCCCCGCATGGGAATCTGCCCGAGGGTCTGGCCGACCAGCACCAATCGATCCACCAGCATGGGGGCGCCCGTTCGGGTCTTGAGACGCTCGTTGAGCCGCAGCAGGGCGCTTTCGACACGAGAGACGGCCTCCTGGGTCACATCCACCGGGGTGCCTTCGGGAAATTCGATGGTGGCGTTCAGGACGAACCCATCGATTTCCGTGAATAAGACGAACTTGACAATGCCTCCCTGAACGAGCCCGAGACTCATCAAGAGCACGGCGACGGCTGAACTGAGTCCGATGTATCGCCAGCGCAGGAAGAAGCGCAACGAGGGGAGGTAGACTCTTTCGATGAACCATTCCGTGCCGACGTGCACCCTGTGCTGCACGCCGTCGAGAAACCTCTTGACGGCCCGGGTCTTCTGCGGGCGCTGGTTGGGATCGGGAAGGTGGTTGAGGTGCGCGGGAAGGAGCGTCAGGCATTCCAGCAGGGAGATACTCAAAGCCGCCACGACCACCTGCGGGAGAATGGCGATGAATTTTCCCATGATGCCCCCGACGAAGGCCAGGGGGATAAAGGCCACGATGGTTGTGGTCACGGCGGCGATCACGGGCAAGCCCACTTCCGCGGTGCCTTCAATGGCCGCCGCCAGAGGGCGTTCCCCTTTTTGACGGTGCACGAAGATGGCCTCGCCTACCACGATGGCGTCGTCGACGATAATCCCCAAGACCATGATGAGGGCAAAAAGAGAGATCATGTTGATGGTGCCCCCCAGGCCCCACACGATGGCCAAAGCCCCGGCGACGGAGACGGGAATGCCCATGCCGGCCCAGAAGGCGAGGCGGGCATCCAGAAAGAGCCACAGAAGGATGAGGACCAGAATGAGACCGTAGAGGCCGTTACGGAGCAGGAGGTGGATGCGGGCCCGCAGCATGTCCGTGGTATCGTAGAGGATCTTGATGTGCAGGGAATCCGGAAGTTCCTTGGCCTTTCGGTCCACGTACCGGGAGACGGCGCTGGAAATGGCCAAGGCGTCTTCCTGGCTCGTCTTGAACACGATGAGCATCACGGCGGGCTGCCCGTTGACGGAGGGACGGATGGGGTCCTCGGTGAAACCATCCACGACGCGGGCCACTCGACCCAAAGGAATCATGGCCCCTTGCGGGGTCGCCAGGAGAATGAGGGAAGCCAGCTCTTCTCCCCGGTATCGGCGACCCATGGTGCGCACGCGGATTTCTTCCCCTTCCGTGCGGATGGTTCCCCCGGCCAGATTCAGGTTGCTGCGTCGCACGGCGTCCGCCACCTGGGCGAAAGTGAGTCCATAGCGGCGAAGGGTTTCTTCGGACACTTCGATATGGATTTCGTAGTCCCGGGTGCCGAAGGTTTCCACTTGGGAAATTTCAGGCAGAGCCTGCAGGTCGTCCTTGACGCGCTCGGCCCATTCCTTGAGCCGCTCTTCGCTCATGTTTCCGGAAAGGTACACCAGGGCGATGGGACTTCGCAGCGTAACATCCGTGATCACGGGCTGTTCGGCGTCCACAGGAAAGGTGGAAATGGCGTCGACCTTCGCCCGCACCCGGTCCAGCACCACCCGCAGATCCGCGTTTTCCATCACCTCGATGGTGGCGGTTCCCACATTTTCCTGGGCCTGGGTGGTGATCTGCTTGATCCCTTCAACCCCTTCCAGGGCTTCTTCGATCTTGCGGCAGATCCCCTCTTCCACCTCTTCCGGGTCGGCTCCGGGGTAAGGCACGCTGATGGTGATCATGTCCAAGGAAAATTCCGGGAAATTTTCTTTGATCATAAAGAAAGCCGCCATGATCCCGGCCGTGAAGATGAGCAGCAGGACGATGTTGGCAAAGACGTTATTTCTGGCGAAGGCCGCCAAGAGGGATTTCATGGCCTGGAATCCTTAGGCTTCTGCCCTTGAGTCTCCACAACGTCGAGCAGCATGTTTTCCAGGGGGTTGACGAGTCGCGTGACGATGACCATGTCTCCGGGGCGGAGGCCTTCGGAAATGAACGCTTCTTCCCCCTGAAGGCGGGCCACCTCAACCGGAACCGTTTTCAGGCGCCTTTCCACAGACAGATACACCTTGTTGTCGTAGGTAACCGCCCATTGGGGCACACGCACCACCTGTTCCAGGGTCCGCCCGACAATGTCAACGGCGCAAAACATGCCCTCGACCAAGGGCAGTCCCGACCGGCCGGTCCGGGAAGCCCGATCGGCCGGAACCCGCACGGCGACCGTAAGGGTTCGGCTGGTGCGGTCAAAGGCCACCACGCGATGGAGAAAGCCCTCCCAGGCGTGGCCCTCCGGATCTTGGCTCCATCGGACGGTGCAGGGGACTTGTCGAAGACTGTGAAACCACGCGAGCTCGGACGGGCCTGAGGACGGCTCGAAGAGGAGCCATCGGCGGGCGTCGTCGCTGTCCAGGGGGACGTGGATTTCCAAAATCGAGTCATCGGCCAAGGTCACGTCGGGGGTTCCGGGGTTGAGGAACTGGCCGTGTTCCACGTTTTTCGCCGTAATCCGGCCTGTAAAGGGGGCCTTGACGGTGCATCGAGCCAACTGGATGAGAGCCCGTTCCCGTTGGGCTCGCGCCGCATCCAGAGCCGCTCGCGCTTCGCGAAGCCGCACCGGGTAGACGGCTACGCTTTGTTCCAAGAGCTTGAGCTGATCGAGAGCCTGATTATAGGCCTTTTCGGCAGCTTCCACCCCCGATCGCGTCCCCACCTTGCTTTCGTCGTAAAGACGCTGCAGCCTCTGAAACTCGGCCAAAGCAAGGTCTCGGGTTCGCTGGAGAACGCTCAACCGACGTTTTTCCAGGTCCCATTCCTTTTCCAGACGGGCCGCCGTATTTTCCAGTTGGGCCACCTGGGCGTCCGCCTCGGCCAAGGCCGTCTGGTAATCCCGGGGGTCGATTTGGAAAAGGACATCCCCTTCAGGAATGATTTCGCCCAGGTTCAGCCGAGGGTGCACAGCGATGACCGTTCCGGACACCTCTGCGGAAAGAACGACGCTTCGAATGGAGCGCGCTTCGCCGAATCCGGTGAGGACCACGGGCACGTTTTCCGGCTGGGCCCGCAGAATTTCCACCTTGTAAGCCTGTTCTTGGGAGACGGCCTGGGCCGGGGCTTTCTTGAGGGAAGCCAGGGCCGCCATGGCGATGAGCCCTCCGAGGAGAATCGCGCTGCACACCGCGATCCGGAACCACACCTTCCGATCGCCGGAGTCGACGTTTTGCTGATCCATAATGAGAAATCACACCTCGGAGTTCGGTCTCCCCGGGGGCCTCGCCGGCCGCGGCTCGGGGGATTCAACGCCAAAAGAGGCGGTATCGGCTGTGAATTTCCGCCTCCAGGTCCTCGTGGAGCAGCTCCAAGGGCCTGGCGCCGCGGGGGCACAGCACTGTGGGCGATGTGCCGAAAAGTCGGCACGTGAAAGGGCGAACCGGATAAATCGTGCATCCCTTTTCAGAAAGGTAAGGACAGCACGTCCCATGAGCGGGCAGGATCGAGCGACCTTGCGCGTGGAGGTAGGCGCGAATGCGGGCGTCCTCTTCGGGGGTTCTCGAAGGCACACCGAAAAGCCGACAGCAGTCCGTGCATCCGGGGAGGCACTCCATGGGAGGGATCATGGCATAGAGATCATCCAGGGAAAACACCCCGCCGTCGTCGGCATCGCGCATGGTGCGACTCCTCCTTCCCATGATTATGAAACCCTGGACCAAAACTTGCGCAAGAGCGCAGAACCGTCGTATGCTCGGCTAAGCGGTCAGGGTTTGTGCAACGGGTCAAACTATAGAACCGAAAAGGGCCTTGTGCAACAAGGTCCCCAAAAGGACTTCCGGGAGGTGCCCTCATGGCGGATTGTATCTTTTGCCGGATTGCCGCCGGCGAGATTCCCTGCGCCAAGGTTTATGAGGACGAGCACGTTTTGGCCTTCTTGGACATCAATCCTCTCATGCCCGGTCATACCCTGCTCATCCCCAAGAAGCACTCGGAAACGCTTTTCGACATGAGCCCCGAAGAAGCGGCCGCGTGCGGTGCGGCCTTGCAAAAGGTGGCCTCGGCGGTTTTCAGGGGCCTTGATGCCGAAGGGCTGAACGTCCTTCAAAACAATTACGAGATTTCGGGGCAGGAAATTTTTCACGTCCATTTTCACCTCATGCCCCGAAGAACCGGGGACGGCTTCAAGGTGCCGTGGCCGGCCAAGAAATACGGACCCGGCGAAATGGAATCCGTCCTCCAAAAAATCCTCAAGGCTTTGTGACGGATTGAGGCTGGTCTGCCCCTTGCCCGAAAGCTCCCGGCCCTCACCGCCCAGCGCCAGTGAAATGGCCGATGGGCGAGAGTCAGGGGGCTGTCTCGCACACAACCGCCGCCCCCATCCAGGCGCCAGGGACGTGGGATGCAGGTTTATCTGAAAGTGGCGCTCAGAGTGTGGCAAGTCCGGACTTTCATGGTTCGTTGTCTTGCCGAGGCCAGAGGTAGGTTGGGGTGAGCGCAGCGAACCCCAACGCAACCGCCGCCCCTTTCACTGCGGGGACCGTGCTTTCGGCTCCGGGCAACAGGGCCTCTTTCCATCGATGGCCTTGTGTTCCTTGATGACCAGGTGAAGAGCCCACAATGCTTCTTCGGTTTTGCCCCGCTTGAGGCACCCCGAGGCATAGATGCGGGCCTTTTGGTGCAGCATGCGCGCCGCTTGATCCCTTTGAACGGGGCTGAGGGGTTCCGTTTCCAGCAGTTTGGCCAAGGCGCGAAGGCGGAAACGATCCAAGGCGGGGACGGTCGCCGAGAGCTGGTCCCCATGCCCGCCCCGCTTGATGACCAGGGGTTTGGGGACGAGCCCGATGGGGTGGCGGCACCCGATGCGCAGCCACATGTCGTAGTCTTCGCACGCGGGAAGCGATTCGTCGAAAAGCCCTACTTCTTCGAAAAGGCTGCGGTGCATCATGACGGCCGAGGGGCTCACAAGGCAGCGTTCCAGCAGGCGCTCGAAACATGAGCCGGACGGCTTGGCATGATAGCGCTTTGGGTTACGGCGCCGCCCCTTGTGGATCCAGATTTCGTCCGTTTGGCAGATGCGCATGTCGGGCCGGTTTCGAAAGTAATCCAACTGGGCGCGGAGTTTTCCCGGAAGCCAGAGATCGTCTGAATCGAGGAAGGCGATCCATTCCCCCCGGGCGGCCATGATGCCAGCATTTCGGGCGGCGCTCACCCCGCCCGGGCTTTCCCTGCGAAGGATCCGCACGGCATCGCCGTAGGAGGTGAGAAGGCGAATCGAGTGATCTTCGGAGCCGTCATCCACAACAATGAGTTCGAACGGAGCCCCTTTTTGCGCCAAGACGGAATCCACGGCTTCCCGCACCATATCCGCCCGGTTTCGGGTGGGGATGATGACGCTGACGAGGTCCGCCGTCATTTTCCTCAAGGCCTTTTTTAAAGATTCCCCAGCCACACCCAGAAGCAGCCGAGAACCCCAAGCCCCACGAGGACCGATTCGATCAGGGTCTCGAGGAAGGCGGCGTCTTTGATCCGTCGGCCCCGGGAAAAGCGGAAAAAGACCCCGTAGGCTGCGGCGGCCGCGGCGAACAAAACCCCGAAAGGCGTCGTCGTTCCCCATAAAGGGCCGAGGAGGGCTCCAATGCCGATGAGCGTCAAGACCGCAATGATGAGCCGTGCGGCTTTGTCTTCTCCCAACAAGACGACGACCGTTTCACGGCCCACCAGACGGTCCCCCTGGATGTCCAGGCTGTCCAGGAGGGCGGTGCGCACGAGCACGAGGAGGAAGACCAGGGCGAAAGCGTAAAGAAGTCTCCCGAAGCCTTCTCCCAGATGCTCCAGATGCGGGAGCCACACCGTGACGCACGCCCAGGCCAGGGGCACGGTGAATGTCTTGGACCCGGGAATGTCTTTGATCTTCAGGATATTCAATCGATCGACCCACCGGGATCGGAAGATGGGCACCGCATACAAGGATCCAAAGGCGAGGATGAGCACCATTACAAGCCCCGACGCGAAGCCCTGCATGGCGGCGCTCACCAACGCCAGAAGTGCGGCCGCCATCCCCGCGGTTGTGAAGGTGGCCCGCCTTTTTTCGTAATAGTCCGCCCGCTGCGGGTCGTTGAGCTGCAGGGCTTCCCGGTCCAGGTAGCGGTTGAGCGTGTGCATGGCGAACGCATAGGATGCCGCCATCAGGACGTGGTTCACGCCGATGGGGAGGTTCGTCAAGGCGGAGACGGCGGCGGTGAGAAGCCCTGCGGCAAGGGCGCACGCCGCGTTGTTGTAGGCGAGCTTCTCCAGGCGGCGCCGCCACACGGCTTCCCCAGCCATGTTACGATCCGGCTGAATGTTTTCCAGGAACCGCACCACGTTTCGGATCATCCAGTTGGGTGTGGATGCTCCCGCAGACACCCCCACCGTGTGAAACCGGGACATTTCCTGGGGATTCAAGTCCTTTTCCGTTTCCACGTGATAGGTGGGAACGCCGCACTCCCGGGCCGTTTCGGCCAACCGGATGGTGTTTCCGCTGTGAGTGCCGCCCACGATGACCATGGCGTCCACATGCCCGCACAGACGCCGCACCTCGCTCTGGCGCTCGTGAGTGGCCCCGCAGATGGTGTTTTCCACAAGACCGTGCGGGAACTTTTCCCGGAATCGCGCTTCGACCTGGCGGAACACCTCCTCGTTTTGTGTGGTCTGAGCCACCAAGAGGACCGAGGCCCATTCGGACGGCAGGCGATCCACATCGCTTGGCGATTGGACGACAACGCCGCGTCCTTCCGTATAACCCATAAGGCCGATGACTTCCGCGTGATCCGCATCGCCCACGATGACGGTGTGGTATCCCTTGCGGGCATGTTTGCGGATGATGGCCTGGACGCGTGCCACCCGTTTGCATGTGGCGTCGATGAGACCTCGTGAAATGTCCTTGAGGCGCCGGCGCTGGTCCGGTGGAATGCCGTGCGCCCGGATGATGACCCACCGGTTCCGGCAGTCCTCTTCCGTTGCGGCTTCTTCCACACCTCGTTCTTTGAGCATGGCCAGGACCTGGCGGTTATGAATGAGCGGCCCGAAGGTGCACAACGGCTCCTTCTGCCGGGATCGGGCCGCTTCCAGGGTCATTTCCAAGGCCGTGCGGACTCCTTGGCAGAACCCCGCCGTTTCGGCCACGATCACTTTCATGGGACCTCCTCCGCCTTTGCGGACGTGCCGTTTCGGGGCACCTTGCAGGCGAGCAGGTCGGCGCCCGAAGCCGCAACTTCCAAGATGTAGTCCTCGAACAAAGCCCACAGGGTGGAAAAATCAGGGGCGCTCATGATCCGGGCTCGCACACCGGAAGAGTTGGGGCATCCCTTTGTGTACCACACCACATGCTTTCGGAGGGCTCCCAAGGCCTTGGGTTTTTCGTGCATGAAAAGCTCGGCGTGATCACGGACGGTCCGGTGGAATTCTTCCCAGGAAAAGGGTTTGGGCCGCTTTGGGTTTTCTTCAGGCGCAGCGGCGCTGTGCGCTGAGCACTGGGGCGTCCTGTGTTCCCCGCCCGTAAAGGCGGTTTGGGCAGCAGTTTCCAGTGAGGAGGCGGACGGGCCTCGGGGCCGGCACTGGTCGGCGATGGCTCGAAAGAGCCACGGGTTTCCCAGAGCGCCGCGACCGATCATGACGGCGTTACAACGGGTTTCCCGCATCATGCGATGGAAGTCGGAGGGGCACGTCACGTCGCCGTTGCCGATCACGGGGATGGATAGGTCGTCCTTGAGCCTTCGAATCCAGGACCAGTCCGCCTTTCCCGTATAAAATTGGCGGGCCGTACGGGCATGAACGGTGACGGCGTCTGCTCCGGCGTCCTGAATCATGCGGCACACCTGCACCACGTGGATGGAGTTCTGATCCCAGCCCAAACGTGTCTTGACGGTCACGGGAATGGTGACGGCCCGTTTGACCGTGTCCACGATGCGGGCAAGGCGATCGGGTTCGCGGATCAAGGCGGCGCCGGCGCCTTGACGGACGATCTTTCGGATGGGACATCCCGCATTGATATCGATGACAGCGGCGCCGCTGTCCTGGGCGGCGCGGGCGGCTTCGGCCATGACGTCCGGGGCGGCGCCGAAAATCTGAATCGCCACGGGAATGGGGACTCTTGAGGGGACGCGGAGCATTCTGCGGCACGATGGGTCGTTTCGCCGAAGCCCTTCGGCGCTCATCATTTCCGTCGTGACCATGCCCACGCCGAACCGGGAAACCACCTCGAGAAAGGGCCCGTCCGTCACTCCGGCCATGGGAGCCATGATGACCGGAGGGGCCACCTCCACGGTGCCGATACGGCATAGGCCGCCGACATAAGGGTCACGGTCCGGCTGTTTGAAAAAGCACTCTTCTTCAAAAAATTCCATAATCCGACTCGAAACACATGGTCAGGCATTATCCCGACCCCGGGATTTTCGACCGAACCTACATAAGGGGATCCTGTGTTCCTGTCAATCGCACAGGTCCGAGCACTCTTCGCGTTGACAGGCCTTTTCGACCCTTGTTAGCTTACCCGTCGGATTTTCCCACGTGAACAAAGGAACTTCATGATCGGCTCATCCCCAAGGCTGGATCTTTTGATAGTCGGGGCCGTCCCGACCGAAGTGGACCCTTTGAAGGGCTTGCTTTCAGGCGTGGAGCGCATCGAAACGGAATGGACGGCGTGTTGGTTGGGCGGCTTCGGGCGCCTTAAGGTGGGCCTTGGTTCCCTGGGCATCGGCAAGGTCAATGCCGCGGCCGGATCGGCTTCCCTCATCGTGCGTTTTCGCCCGAACATGGTATGGATTGTGGGAAGCGCCGGCGCCTATGCGCGGGGGCCCCTCGAGGTCGGCGACGTTTTGGTTTCTTCTCTTGTTTCCTTGGGCGATGAGGGGGTGTGGGACCATGGAGGCATCCGGTCCATGGAGGCCGTGGGGATTCCCGTGGCCGAGGAACGGGGACGGCCGGTTTTCCAGCGCTTTTCTCTTGAGGGGGATGCACTCTTCGAGCGTCTAGCCCGTGTGACGCCCCCGGGGTTTTACTGTGCGGACGTTCATTCTACCGGGATGCCGAGGGTGCTCCCGTGCCCCGGGACCACCGGGACTGCATCGATCTGCGTGAAGCGCCATGCGAAGCCTTTCCACGTGCTCATCGGGCCGTCGGTGACGGTGAGCATGTCGAGCGGTGACGAATGGGTCGCCAAGGAACGTTTTTCCCGCTATGATGCGTGGGCTGAGGACATGGAAGGGAGTGCGGTCATCCAGGTGTGCCGCCGGTATGGGGTTTCGGTGGCCCAATGCCGAGGGATCAGCAACCGGGCGGGGGTCCGCGACAAAAGATTGTGGCGCATGCAGGAGGCCCTGACCCACTGCCATGCTGTGGTGGGACGCTGGCTTCGTGCCTTCCATGAAGAACCCTAAGCCCACCGGATCGGTGAAGGTTGGGCTGGGAGCCGCGATCCCCGGAAGCTTCCAGCCCGTCGCGCGGCTGAGTTCGCAGCCTTTGGCCAGTCGCCCGCCGGTTGGGCTGAGCGGAGCGAACCTCAGCTCCCACCCGCCGGGCTTCACCGCCACTGCACGCCAAGGAAGGCGGCGGCGCGCCCCTGAAAATTTTACGTGGAAAACGGTGGAGGTCTGCGTGCCCCAGCGGCTCTCTTTAGGCTATTCGCCGTGTCCCAATGACACGTTCATCTTTGGAGGGCTTGCCCTGCAGGCCGTTCAGCCGGAAGGGCTGCAGCTCGAGCCGTTCCTTGCCGACGTGGAGGTGCTCAACCGCAAAGCTCGGGAAGCCCATTTGGACGTGACAAAAATTTCTTTCAACGCCGCCGTTTTTTGCCTCAGGGATTACTGGCTTCTTCGTTCGGGAGGTGCCCTGGGGCGAGGGTGCGGCCCTCTTCTTGTGGCGAGAAAGCCCCGAACCCTGGAAGATCTGGCCCAGGCGGCCATCGCCATTCCGGGGCGCTTGACGACGGCGAACCTCCTTCTGGAGCTTCTCGGCATCCATCGGGGACCTCGAGTGGAAATGTCCTTTGAAAAGGTCATGCCGGCGGTGGTGTCGGGGGAGGTGGACGCGGGGGTTGTCATTCACGAAGGGCGTTTCACCTACGGCGATCTGGGCCTTCATCTGGTGTTGGACCTGGGCGCCTGGTGGGAAAAACATACGGGATGCCCGCTTCCCTTGGGCTGCATCGTCATCCGGCGAAGCTTGGGGCGGGACACGGCGGCGGCGATGGATCGGGCCATTGGGCAGAGCCTCCGGTGGGCCCGCCGCCATCCGGACGCTGTGTGGCCCTACATCCGATCCCACGCCCAGGAAATGGATCCCCAGGTCATCGCCCGTCACATCGAAACATTCGTCAACGATTTCAGTGACGACGTGGGAACGGAAGGCGAGAGAGCCATTCGGAAGCTCCTTCACGAAGCCGCTCGAATTGCGGAGCTTTCCCTTCCCGAAGGCCCGCTCTTTTGGACGGATCCATGAAGGAAAAACAAGGCGGCGTGAAGGGCTAGGTCGGCCGTAGGCGTTGTGGTTTTCCCTGAGAGCAGGCCCGCTCTTTTGGATGGATTTCTTATCAGGAAACGAGGTGACGTGAATGGATGAGACAACCGTTCGCCTTTTTCTTTTTCCCCACAGCGTTCTGCCGGATGCGGCCGCCCGGTGTTTCTTCACCGTGTGGACTCCCTTGGAATGCCTCAGGGCCGTAGAGGCGGCCTTCGTTCCGGATTGGGCCGAGCCGCGTTGTGAGCAACGTGGGATCGAAAGGAGTGAAAAATTCTGGGACCGAGTGCGTGCCGTACGGCAGGGATATCGGGAATTGGGGGCACGGGTCGGCGAAGACGGCCTGATGGCCGTGCTCAGTCGGGATTGGGCTTTGGGCTCCGGCCCCGAAAGCCGCGGCCAGATCCAGTCCATTTTAAAGGGGATCAGCCCCGAACCTCCGGATATGGAGGAATGGCTCCTGACGGAAGCGGCGGTTTTCTTGGAACTGGGAAGGGAACTGGACATTCGGGAACTGGAGCTTACAAAAAACCTGGAACATGTCGGCCGCTTGGAAGAGAATCTTCTCAAGGCCCTGGGAGCGGACGAAGAAGACACCGCGGAGCTCCAAAAAGCTTTGGAAACCACCAATCCGCCGCTAAGTCCCGATTGGGGGCATTTCGGGTATCTGCTGCGCCAGAGGATCGCGCATTGGTTTCGAATGTTCAGTCGAGCCCGGGTGCCGGGCGGACGGGTTGTCCTGGCGGCGTTGGGCCGGGAGGTGGTGGACGAAGCCTTGGACCCCGTTCAAACGGAAAGGGAACGCAGGCGGGAGCCCTGGGATCGAGGGGAGATGCGTGTGCTGAGCATCCCGCGGATGGATCTCCTGGGCCCGGAAGAGCTTTCCCGTTGGCTCGATGCCGTGGAAAAACTTGAAGCTCGGGGTCCCTTTCGACAGAGTCTCGAAGCTCTTATGGAAGATCCTTCACGCCCGGCTCTCAGGGAAGAGCTTCTTCAAGCGGCGCGGGATTTGGAAAGGGCCCTGCAAACACTTTGGGCTGAGTTTCGGCGGGACCTTCAGGGTCTGAGCGGGTACGGGTGCGTCCTGACGGCACCCCGCGACGTGACCTACGCCGATGTGTGGCAATCCGTGGACCGCGCGGGGGCGCAGGCTCTGGGCATGGAATCTCTCGGTCAGGATCCGGCGGTGTTCATCAGTTTGGAAAGCGATGAAAGCCGAGGCTTCGAGCTGCAGTAGCTCGGCTTTGACATCAATTTCCATGACCGGATGGCTGACGGCCGGTGCGGTCTCGGGCGCATCGTTCCGAAGGGGCGCACCCGTTCACGCCCTATGCCTCTGAAAGGGCACGGGATGCCACCGGCCTAGGGCGAAGCCCGGGGTTGGGCTCCCTGCCTCACGGTCTCAAAGGGGCGAAAAATCTCACCGGGGTCTCACGACGGGTTCAGGCCCCCCTGGGACAACGACGGAAGAAAGGCGACGAACCGAGCACCTAAAGTCGGCTTTCATATGGAATGCATCATTCGAAGGCCTACTAGAGACGATTTCAATGCCGTGACGTTTTCGGCCGGAACGCAGGAGAGCAGTTATGCCGGGTCAAATCCTTCTGGAAAGCCACTTGGGAACGCTGGCCGGGGCCGTGGAGGCCGCCGTGGCGCGCATGCAGGCGGAAAACATTGTTTCTCGCATCTGGGTCGGCGATCACACCGTATGGAAGCAGGAACCCAAAGAGATCACCAACCGGCTGGGGTGGCTTAAAGCGCCGGAGTCTATGAAAGAGCGGCTCGAAGAAATCGAGGCCTTTGTGGACGATGTGCGGCGAAGCGGCCTGCGAGACGCTGTGCTCTTGGGCATGGGCGGGTCGAGCCTGGCTCCGGAAGTATTCTCACGCATGTTTCCTCCCCGCGAGGGTTTCCTCAAACTGACCGTTTTGGACACAACGCACCCCCAAGCCATCGCCCGAATCCAAAGGACTCTGGACCTTTCCAAGACCCTTTTCGTGGTGTCCACAAAATCTGGGGGTACGGTGGAAACCCTTTCGCTTTTCAAATACTTCTACAATGAAGTGTCCAAGACGACGGGGATGGAAACCGTCGGAAGCCGCTTTTGTGCCGTGACGGACCCAGGCAGCGGCCTGGAAACGCTGGCCCGTTCCTTAAATTTTCGAAAGATTTTCCGAAACGATCCCAACGTGGGAGGGCGCTATTCCGCCCTGACCTTTTTCGGCCTCGTGCCCGCGGCGCTTTTGGGAATCGACCTTCGGGACATTCTCGACCGTGCCGAAACGATGGCCGGCGCCTGCCGCTGGGACAACGGACCTACCATGGATCGCAATCCCGGTTTGTGGCTCGGGGCCGTGCTGGGTACGTTGGCTCTTGAGGGGCGGGACAAGGTGACCTTTTTTGTGGATCCGGTTTTCGCCAACTTCGGTGACTGGGTGGAGCAGCTCGTCGCCGAAAGCACGGGGAAAGAGGGTACGGGCATCCTCCCGGTGGTGGACGAGCCCTTGGGAGAAGCCGCCGCGTACGGGTCGGATCGATTGTTCGTCACCCTATGCGACCGCAGAAGCCATGCGAGGGCAGGGACACCCGATCCGGCGGTGCTCTTCGGCGAACGGAACTTTCCCACGGTCTCCATCACGGCGGAAGGGCCGGGGGACGCAGGGGCTTTGTTTTTCCTGTGGGAATTTGCCACGGTGGTGGCGGGGCACCTTCTGCGCATCAATCCCTTCGATCAGCCCAATGTGGAATCGGCCAAGGTGCAGGCGAAAAAGATGCTTGCGGCCTACAAAGAATCCGGTCGTTTGCCGGAACTACCGGCGGCCTTCCGATGGAACAATGTGGCGGTGATGGGGGAAGCGGAGGGTTCAAGCGCACCCGAAGCGCTTCGCCGTTTCGCCGACGCCGTCGCCGAAGGGGGTTACCTGGGGGTGCACGCCTATGTGGCGCCTTCTCGGGAAATGGACGACGCTCTTGGCGCCTTGCGAAAAGCCCTTCGAGATCGCACGAAAAAAGCCGTCACGGTGGGCTACGGTCCGCGATTTCTTCACTCCACCGGCCAGCTTCACAAAGGCGATGCCGGCAAAGGGGCTTTCATCCAGATTACGGACGAGCCAAGGCCGGATCTTCCCATTCCGGACGAAGCCGGCCGGCAGGAGGCTTCGATGAGCTTCGGGACCCTCATCGCCGCCCAAGCCCTGGGCGATCGCGAAGCATTGCTCGCCGCCGGCCGAAGGGTGCTGCGTTTTCACGTCACCGGCGATGTGGCGCCAACGCTCCATGCCCTCGTCGAGGCACTCTAAGGACGCATCGGAGCCTGCTCGTTTCAGCGGTTTCCAGTATCGCAAGCCCTTGAAGTCGACGCCTCGGGACCGGCAGACGTGCCGAAGACGCGTTGGAAGATGGCGTCCACGTGTTTCAAGTGATACCCGAGGTCGAACAGTGCGTCGAGTTCCGCAGGGCCGAGATGGGCGGCCACTTCGGGATCCGCCTCCAACCGATCCCTGAGATGCCCGCCCTCCTGCCATACCTTCATGGCGTTTCGCTGCACCACACGGTACGCGTCTTCGCGGCTGAGGCCTTTGCCCACCAAAGCGAGGAGCACCCTTTGGGAAAACAGAAGACCTCCGGTGATTTCCATATTGAGGCGCATGCGCTCCGGATAGGCGACGAGTTTGTCCAGGACGCGGGTGAGGCGGTTCAGCATGTAGTCCAGGAGAATCGTGGAATCCGGTCCGATGATCCGTTCCACGGACGAATGGCTGATATCCCGCTCGTGCCATAAGGCCACATTTTCCATGGCCGCCAAAGCGTTTCCCCGCAACACCCGGGCCAGCCCCGAAAGGTTTTCGGAGGCGATGGGGTTGCGCTTGTGGGGCATGGCCGAAGAGCCTTTCTGGCCGGGAGCGAAGTACTCTTCCGCTTCGCGCACTTCGGTGCGCTGGAGGTGCCGGATTTCCACGGCGATTTTCTCCACCGTACAGCTGATCACGGCGAGCGTTGTGAAATACTCAGCGTAGCGATCCCTTTGGATCACCTGGGTGCTGATCGGGGCGGGCTCCAGTCCCAGACGGCGGCACACGCGCTCTTCGATGTCGGGATCGATGTTGGCATAGGTCCCCACGGCCCCCGAAATCTTTCCCACCCGCATGGTCTCTCGGGCTCGCTGGAGCCTTTCTCGGTTTCGCTGCATTTCGGCGTACCAGAGGGCCCATTTGAGGCCGAAGGTGACGGGTTCGGCGTGGATTCCGTGAGAACGGCCCATCATGACCGTGTTTTTGAACTCGTAGGCACGTCGCTTGAGCACGTCCAGCAGCCGGTCCAGGTCTTCCAGGAGGAGGTCCGACGCCTCGAGAAAAAGCAGGGCGTTGGCCGTGTCCAAGACGTCGGAAGACGTCAGTCCTTCGTGGATGAACCGGGAGGCCGGCCCCACGTGTTCGGCCACGCAGGTCAGGAAGGCGATGACGTCGTGTTGGGTTTCCTTTTCGATTTCGTCGATCCGTTCCACGCGGAAAGCGGCTTTTTCGCGAATATCCTTCATGGCCCACGGCGGGATTTCCCCCCGTTCCGCCCGGGCTTCGCACACGGCCAGTTCCACGTCCAGCCACTTGCGGTACTTGTTTTCCAAGGTCCAGATGCGGCCCATCTCCGGGCGCGTGTATCTCTCGATCATTGAATCCCAATCCTTTCTGTGAAATGGATTTTTCGTCCCTTGAATTCAGCCGCTTCGGGCGACTTTGTTGAGCTGTTCCATGGCCTTGCTGGGGGCCAGCAGGACGAGCACGTCTCCGGTTCGGATGACGAAATCGGCCTTTGGAATGAAAATCGGGGTGGCGCTGGACGCTTGTCGCACCGCCAGCACCTGGGTTCCGAAACGGTTGATCATGTCCAGTTCCCTCAGGGTTTTTCCCACAAACGGCGGCGGAGCTTCCACTTCGAAAATGCCGTGATCCCCGATAAAGGGCAAATACTCCAGCATGTTCGGGTAGGCCAGCCGCCTGGCCAGGCTTAATGCCAAGTCCTTTTCAGGAAAAAGGATTTGATCGGCCCCCACGCGCCGGAGAATCCTTTCGTGTTCTTCACTGAGCGCCTTGGCGTATACGTTTCGGACTCCGATTTCCTTCAGAAGGAACGTGGCGAGAATGCTGGCCAGCATGTTGGTCCCGATGGTCACCACGGCCACATCGGCTTCGGTGACTCCCAGGTCCAGAAGGTTTTCCTTTTGGGTGGCATCCGCCGTGGCGGCCACGGCGATGTCGTTTTTGGCATGCTGCACGGCGTCCTTTCGAATATCCAGGCCCAGCACGTCAAAACCCTGCCGGGAGAGTTCCCGTCCCAGGTAGTACCCGAAATTGCCTAAGCCGATAATGGCGATGCGTTTCACGGGTCATCCTTTCAGCCGATCATCACGGGTTCTTCGGCGTATTCGTAGCGGCTCGTCCGCGTTGTGGGTTGCATGGCCGAGGCCAGCACCAGAGGCCCCAGACGGCCGATGAACATGAGGGCGATGACCGTGACCTTACCCCAGGAGCTCAGCGTGGGGGTGGCGCCCAGGCTCAGCCCCACCGTGCCGAACGCCGAGGTGGCCTCGAAAAGGAGATCCAGGAAACGGCCTCGACCTTCCGGGACCCGAAGGCGCCCCAGTTCGGAGCCGAGCAGGAAGGCCGTGCCCAGGACCACCACCACAGCCGACAACACAAACACGGAGAAAGCCCGCCGCAAGGTTTCATCGGAAATGGTCCTTTTGAACGCATGCACGCAGGGACTCCCTTTCAGGCGGGCTCGACTGAGAGCTACCAAGACCGCAACAGTCGTGGTCTTGACCCCGCCGCCTGTGGATCCTGGGCAGGCGCCGACGAACATCAAAAGGATCGTTCCCAGAAGGGTCAACTCCTTCATGGAGGAAAAGTCCAGGGAGTTGAAGCCGGCCGTCCGAGTGGTGACGGATTGGAAAAACGAGAGCAGGATCTTGCGGTGAAGGGGCATGCCGGCCAGAGTGTTCGTCCATTCGGTGCTCAAGAAGAACATGGTGCCGGAGATGAGCAGGAAAACCGTGGTGGTGACGGCCAGCTTGGAATGCAGGGACAGCCGCCTCCAAGGTTTCCGTGAGTGGAAGGAGCGAGCCGCTTCATGGAGGACGAGAAACCCGAGGCCGCCGGAGATGATCAACCCCGCCATGGTCAGGAGCACTACAGGGGAGTCTTGAAACCCCATGAGGGAGTCCGAAAAGAGGGAGAACCCCGCGTTGCAGAAGGCACTCACACTGTGGAAGACCGCATGAAAAACAGCTTCACCGGGCGGTATCTTTTGGAGAAAGGCTCCGGCGAGTATGACGGCTCCCGCACCTTCGATCAGAGCGGTAAAGAGCACGACGTGGGCGATGAGGCTTCCTAGAGGGGCGCTTGGGCCGTAGGTGTAGGTGTCTTGGAGGAGAAAACGGGACTGAAAGGAGACGCGTTGGCCCAAGGCCATGAGAAGCACGGTGGAAAACACCATGATGCCGAGGCCGCCCACCTGGATCAGGGCCATGAGCACTCCTTGAGCCGATGGGCGGAAAAGGGTGCCCACATCGTAGAGGCTCAGCCCCGTAACACAGGTGGCCGAAGTGGCCATGAACACGGCATCGAGAAAAGGAATATGGGTCTCCGTTCGGGTGGGAATCGCCCACAGAGCCAGACTGCCCGCAAAGATGACGGCAGCGAACCCCACGACGGGGATAAGGGACGCCGGCAGGGGCGAAGTTTTCCTGTGCTCGAGTTTCATAAGGGATTTTTCCTTGAGCCGAACCGGCTCTCCTATAGCACAAGATCACGGCCGGTGTCCAAAACCCTTTGAAAGGGCTGTGAAAGACCGGACGACGGTTTGACTCTTGCCGAGCGGTGACTATAATCAGCTCACTATGCAAAGCCGTTCGTACGATGCTTGAGACCCTTTTCAGGACTCATCATGCCCGAGGCACTGCTTCAGACGGTTCGTTTGAATTTGGCGGGGCTCATCCCCGCGGTTTTTGTCCGACGTCCGAACCGTTTTCTGGCGGAAGTGCTCATGGAAGACGGCCGCCGGGAGAGGGTCCATTGCCCCAATTCGGGATCCATGAAGGGGTGTTTGGAGGAGGGGGCCCCGGTGCGCCTGTCTCGTGCCCCTTCAGG
The DNA here is from genome assembly GCA_037481835.1 of Desulfosoma sp. Lineage (GTDB taxonomy): Bacteria > Desulfobacterota > Syntrophobacteria > Syntrophobacterales > DSM-9756 > Desulfosoma. The sequence goes on from JBBFKW010000011.1 coordinate 68,989, forward strand.
CCGGGTTCGCAAGACGGCTTACACGTGGGAAATGATCAAGATCAACGGCGGCTGGGTGGGCATCAACACCCAGGTTCCCAACGAACTGGCGGCCCAGGCCGCCCAGAAGCGGGCGGTTCCCCTTTTTCGAAACGTTCATGCCGTGCAGCGAGAGGTGGCTGTCGGAGCCCACGCCCGCATGGACCTCCGGGCGGAGACCTCCTCGGGGCCCCTTTGGGTGGAAGTGAAGAACGTGACCCTTGTGGAAGACGGCACGGCCTTTTTCCCCGATGCCGTGACCGATCGAGGGACCAAGCATTTGGACGTTCTTGTGGACCGGGTCCGCTGCGGCGAGCAGGCGGCCATGTTCTATGTGGTGCAAAGGACGGACGCCCGCCGGTTCGCTCCGGCGGCCCACATTGATCCCGTTTACGCCGAGCGTTTCCGGTGGGCGAGAGGCGAAGGGGTCGCTGTGTGCGTCGTGCAGGCCCGGGTCAGTCCCGAAGCGATCGTTTTGGAAAGATTCTTGCCGTTTGAGTGAAGGTTCCAAAAACGTTTCTTGCAAGGGGGAAGGGGGGTGGCGAGTTCGCGCCCCGTCCCGCCGGAAAACAAGGAGGCATCCATGAGTCAAATCATTTCGGTACGGGCGAGGGAGATTCTGGATTCTCGGGGAAATCCCACGGTGGAAACGGAAATCGTCTTGGAATCTGGGGCGATGGGGCGTGCGGCGGTGCCCTCGGGTGCCTCCACGGGATCTCGGGAAGCCTTGGAACTGCGCGACGGAGACCCCAAGCGCTATCTGGGCAAAGGTGTTCTCAACGCCGTTCGTAACGTCAATGAAGAAATCGGGCCGAAGATCCTGGGCATGGATGCGCAAGACCAGGTGGAACTAGACCGGTTCATGATCGCCTTGGACGGTACGGAAAACAAAAGCCGCCTCGGGGCCAACGCCATCCTTTCGGTGAGCATGGCCGTGGCCAAGGCCGCCGCCGAGGAATGCGAACTGCCCCTGTACCGTTACCTCGGCGGGGTGTCCGCGCGGCTCCTGCCCGTTCCCATGATGAACGTGTTGAACGGCGGCGCCCATGCCGACAACAACTTGGATATTCAAGAATTCATGATCGTCCCTGCGGGGGCGCCCACCTTTCGGGGGGCCTTGCGCATGGGCGCCGAGGTTTTCCAGCACCTGAAAAAGGTTTTGAAGTCGAGGGGCTACAATACGGCCGTCGGGGATGAAGGCGGTTTCGCTCCGAACCTTCAGTCCAACGAAGAGGCCTTGGAACTCATTATGGAGGCGATCCAGGCTGCCGGCTATGCTCCCGGAGATGATGTGTTCATCGCGCTGGATCCTGCGGCCAGCGAGTTTTACGAAAACGGCCGCTATGTTCTCAAAGCCGAACGGAAGCCGGAAAAATCCCCGGAAGAACTCATTGATCTTTACGAAAGCTGGGTGGATCGTTACCCTATCCTCTCCATCGAAGACGGGATGGCCGAAGGCGACTGGGAAGGGTGGAAGGTGATCACACGCCGTCTGGGCAACCGCATTCAGATCGTCGGCGACGATGTGTTCGTCACCAACACGAAAATTCTTGCGCGCGGCATCGACGAAGGCGTTGCCAACGCCATCCTGATCAAACTCAATCAGATCGGCACCGTAACGGAAACCTTCGACGCCATCGCCATGGCGTATCGAGCGGGCTATCGGGCGGTGATTTCCCATCGGTCCGGAGAAACGGAAGACACCACCATCGCCGATCTCGCCGTGGCGGCCTCCACCGGGCAGATCAAAACGGGGTCCCTGTCCCGGACGGACCGCATTGCCAAGTACAACCAGCTGCTGCGCATTCAAGAAGACCTGGGGGACGCGGCCCGATATGCCGGGATCGAAATCTTCCGGCGCTGAAGCCACATCGGACATGCAGGATCGGCCCGTGCGCATCGCCTTGACGGGCGGGATCGCTTCCGGCAAAAGCACGGTGGCGAAAATGCTGGCGGACAAAGGGGCCGTGGTGCTGGATGCCGACGAAGCGGCCCGCCGAGCGGTTCGGCCGGGCCAGCCCGCGTGGGTGAAGCTCAAGGAAATCCTAGGGCCTGATTTTTTCGATCCCTCCACGGGAGAACTCAAGAGAAGGAAACTTCGGGAGCGGATCATCCGCGACGAGGCGCTCCGCTCCCAAGTCAATGCCGCGGTACACCCCGCCGTGCTGGAGACCATGGAAGCGGCGTGGCGCGAGTGGTGCCTGCGCGAGCCGGATCGGCCCGTCATTTTTGATATCCCCTTGCTCTATGAGGCGGACCTCCAAGAAGCCTTCGACTGTGTCGTCCTGGCCTATGCCGATCCGCAAACCCAGGTGATGCGGTTGAGTCGCCGGGACGGGGTTTCGCTGGAGGAAGCGCACAAGACCCTGGCCATGCAGCTTCCCATCGAATGGAAACGCCGTCGGGCCCATGTGGTCATCGACAACTCGGGGGATTTGGAAAGCACACGCCGCCAGGTGGACGCTCTGTGGGAGAAAATCATGCAAAGGAAAAGGCGATGCCGGAAACACGCACCCACGACGTGATCATAGTGGGATCGGGCCTTGCGGGACTGAGGGCGGCCGTGGAAACGGCCGGCCGCCTCAATGTGGCCCTCATCAGCAAAGTTTTTCCCACCCGGTCCCATTCGGGCGCCGCCCAGGGAGGGATTGCGGCGGCTTTGGGCAACGAGGAGCCCGATTCTTGGGAATGGCACATGTTTGATACCGTCAAGGGCGGCGATTACCTCACGGACCAGGATGCCGCCGAAGTCCTTGCCCGGGATGCACTCCGCGCGGTTTACGAACTGGAACACATGGGGGTACCGTTCAACCGCAACCCTGACGGCACCATCGCCCAGAGGGCATTTGGAGGGCATACGCGAAACTTCGGCGAAGCACCCGTCAAGCGCGCATGCTACGCCTCGGACCGTACGGGCCGGGTCATCCTGGATACTCTCTACGGCCAATGCGTCCAGAGGGGGATTCAGGTCTACCCGGAATTGTCCGTGGTGGATCTCGTGGTTCGGGACCGAGCCGTTTGCGGCGTCGTGGCTTTGGAATGGGCTACGGGGGAACTCCATATCTTCCATGCCAAGGCCGTCATGTTGGCCACAGGGGGGTTCGGCAAGGTGTTTAAGACCACGTCCAACTGTTTCGCCAATACGGGGGACGGAGCGGCCTTGGTCTATCGGCACGGCTTTCCCTTGCAGGACATGGAATTCGTGCAATTTCACCCTACGGGCATCTACGGCCTCGGGGTGCTCATCAGCGAAGCGGCGCGAGGCGAAGGGGGGATCCTCAAAAACCGTCTCGGCGAGCGGTTCATGGAACGCTATGCTCCGACGATTAAAGACCTGGCCGCCCGGGATGTGGTCTCGCGGGCGATCATGAGCGAAATCCGGGCCGGGCGGGGAATTGACGGCCGCGACTTCGTCCATCTGGACCTGACCCATCTGGGCAAGGAAAAACTGGCGGAAAGACTCTCGGACATTTCCTCCTTCGTGCGCATTTATCTTGGGATCGACCCGGCGGAGGCCCCCATTCCCGTCCAACCGACGTGCCACTACATGATGGGCGGAATTCCGACGGATGTGGACGGCCGGGCTTTGGACGTCCACCACCGGCCCATTGAGGGGCTTTACGCCGCCGGGGAGTGCGCCTGTGTGTCCGTTCACGGCGCCAACCGGCTGGGGTGCAATTCGCTCTTGGACTTGGTGGTTTTCGGACGTCGGGCCGGGAGGCACATGGCGGCCCATGTGCCGAAAGCGGAGCTTGTGCCCCTGCCTTCCCAAAGCGAGACGTCCATTCGGGAACGAATGGAAAAGATCAAGGAGAGAACGAAAGGCGTTCGGCCCGCCGTTCTTCGCGAGCGCATGCAACAGGAGATGATGGAACGGTGCGGCGTCTACCGCACGGCACAGGGGCTGGAAAAGGCTCTGGGAACCATTCGAGGGTTGCAAGAAGAATATCGGCGAAACGTGTTTTTGGACTATCGAGGCGACCGGTACAATACGGATCTCATGGAAGCCCTGGAACTGGAATCCCTTCTTGCGCTGTCTGAAGTGATCCTCCTTTCGGCGGCATCCCGTCGTGAAAGCCGTGGAGCCCACAGCCGGGAAGACTATCCGGAACGGGACGACCTAAACCACCTGCACCACACCCTGCTCTTTCGCGACGAGGAAAAACCCCGGCTGGCCACCAAGCCGGTTTCCATCACCCGGTTCCAACCCAAACCGAGGGTTTATTGAGATGGAACTGACCTTTGAAATCTTTCGGTTCGATCCAGAAGTGGACACCGCGCCGCGCTACCAGACGTACCGGGTTTGGGCGGACCCGACGGAAAGGATTCTCGACTGCCTGAACCGGATCAAATGGGAACAGGACGGCAGCCTGAGCTTTCGCATGTCGTGCGGCCACGGGGTATGCGGATCCGACGCCGTGCGCATCAACGGTCGGTGCGCCCTGGCCTGCCAGAAGCTGGTCAAGGACGTGGCCGAGGCTCAGCCGGTCCGGGTGGAGCCCTTGCCGTCTTTTCGGGTGCTCAAGGATCTGGTCGTGGATCTGGATCCCTTTTTTGAAAAGGTGCACTGGGTCAAGCCCTATCTTTTGGGCGGGCCGGAGGCCCCGGAGAAGGAAAGGTTGCAGGATCCGGAAGAAAGGAAGAAACTGGATCACGTGATCCGCTGTATCCTCTGCGCCTGCTGTGTGGCGTCCTGTCCGGTGACGGCGGAAAACGAGCGGTTTCTCGGGCCGGCCCCCCTTGTGTGGGCGTTCCGCTACATTTTCGACGGCCGGGACAAGGAAAAGGAGGATCGATTGCGCAGGGTCGACACACCTGACGGCGCCTGGGGCTGCAAGAACCATTTCGAATGCACCCGGGTATGCCCCAAGGAAATCCCCGTCACCAAGAGTATCAACATCATCAAGCGGGAAATCGAAAAGGTGCTGCGTTAGAGAAAGGAGGCTCATCATGTTCCAGCAAAAAGACGTGGAAGCGAAAATCAGAGAACTCTACCCGGACATCGATAAGTTCGGCATCTTCGTCACGGTGAAAAAAGACAAACTGGTGGGCGCCACCAATTACGCCGTGCAGTTGGAAAAGGACACGCGAACCGCCACCTTCAAGCTGGGGATCGAGGACGTCAAGCAGTGCATGGCGGGAAACCGTTGTGCGCTCATCACGGCGGAGCTCGGCCAGTTCATCAAGCGCTTCATCGACGAAAACTACAGCATCGCGGAAGCGGGCTAGAAGCCTGGCCGAGAACGGCTTTCTCCCAGGAGCGCGGGCGTCTCGGTCGCCCCGGAAGCGGGCCGGAGGCCGCGCTCCCAGGAAAAACATCGCCTTTTTTTATTATCGGACAAGCTCCTAGGGCGGGGTTTTCGACTCCACAGAGAGATTTCCTCCAGAGTGCCGACCAAAATCTGCCGACCCGTAGGTTGGGGTGAGCGCAGCGAACCCCAACGGATATTGTGCCAACAATTATCAGCCAACCCGTAGGTTGAACTGAGCGCAGCGAACCCCTTCAACAATCGCCGACGTGGCAAAGGAAGGACTCAAATGCTCCATTGGCTTCCCGGGCCTTTAAACGGCCTTTTCTCCATCGCGTGGCTTTCGGCCAATACACTCGTGTGGTTTGTCCCCCTCATTCTGGCGGCTTTTCTCAAATGGGTCATTCCCGCCGCCCGATGGCGCGCCTGGTGCGACCGTGTGCTCAACGGCATGGCCCAGACTTGGGTGGCGTTCAATAACCTGGGAATGGCCTTGACCAAAAGAATCCACTGGAAAGTGAACGGCTTGGATTCTCTGAAGGAGAAAGGCTGGTATTTGGTGCTGGCCAACCATCAGAGCTGGACGGACATCGTGGTGCTCCAGAAGGTGTTCCACCGTCGCCTTCCCTTTCTGAAGTTTTTTCTCAAAAAAGAGCTCCTTTACGTCCCGTTTTTGGGCATGGCGTGGTGGGCCCTGGATTTTCCCTTCATGAAAAGATCCTCCGCCGCGGCCGTGAGGAAAAAACCGGAAATTCAGGCTCGGGACGTGGCCGAAACCGTCAAGGCCTGCGAGAAATTCAAGCGGGTTCCCATCGCGGTAATGAATTTTGCCGAGGGAACCCGGGCGACGGGTGCCAAAATCCTGGAAAAGGGTTCCCCCTACACCCATCTGCTGAGGCCGAAAGCCGCGGGGGCCGCTCTGGTGTTGGCCACGCTCAAGGAGCGGTTGCAAAGCATTGTGGATGTGACCGTCGTCTATCCCGAAGGGCCCATCAGCTTTTGGCGTTTTCTGTGCGGCAAGGTTCGAGAGGTCTGGATCCACGTGGAGGCGATTCCCATCCACAAAGACCTCTTGGGGGATTATTTTAACGACCGGGAATTCCAGAAGCGCTTCCAAAAATGGCTGAACGATCTTTGGGAAGCCAAAGACCGCCGGATCGAAGCCATGAAACGGGAATGGCACCGACAAGCTTTGGGAAAAACCGGCGACGCTTTCCAGCCTGCAGGGGATTGGGACGGATCCGTGGCGTAACGCGCCGGGACCTGTGTGTGGGCATGGAGTGGGGACGATGCACGGATTGGCGAAGCGCCTGGGCGTTTTGGACATTTTTTGCATCGCCTTCGGGGCGATGGTCAGTTCCGGCATTTTCATTCTGCCGGGTTTGGCCCATGCCAAGGCCGGTCCCGCCGTGGTGGTCTCTTACTTCCTGGCCGGATGCCTCATGGGCTCGGCGGCCTTGAGCACCATAGAGCTGGTCACGGCCATGCCCAAGGCCGGGGGCGACTATTTTTTCATCGCCCGTGCCATGGGGCCGGCGGTGGGCACGGTTTTGGGGCTTTTCAGCTGGTTTGCCCTCACCCTGAAAAGTGCCTTCGCTTTGGTGGGCATTTGGGCTTTTGCCGAAAAATTCTTTCCGTTCGACGCCCGGGCCGTGGTGGTGGGGCTGGCTGTTTTTTTCACGCTGCTGAACCTCTGGGGAACAAAGGGCTCCAGCCTGTTCCAAACGGTTTTTGTGCTCATTTTGTTGAGCCTCATGAGCCTTTTCGTGGCCCTGGGATTTCCCCACGTGCGCATTGAAAATTACGCCCCGTTCACACCCTACGGATGGAACGCGGTCTTTGCCACGGCGGGTTTCGTTTTCGTCTCCTATGGCGGACTGATTCAAATTTCCGCTCTGGCCGAAGAGGTCAAGAATCCTTCCCGAACCATCCCCCTGGGGATCTTGTTCGCACTGGGTGTCACCGTCGCCGCCTACTGTCTCATGGTGTTCGTGACGGCCGGCATCCTGGGATCCGAAGCTTTGGATACCTCCTTGACGCCCATCAGCGACGCGGCGGCGGTCTTTATGGGCCGAGGCGGGGAGATCGCGCTGACGGTGGCGGCCATGACGGCCTTTCTCACCACGGCCAACGCCGGGATCTTATCGGCCTCGCGGTATCTTTTGAGCCTCAGCCGGGACGAGCTTTTGCCCACCCTTTTCGGCAGAGTCCATCCCAAGAGGAAAACCCCGGTGCCCGCAGTCCTCACCACGGGGGCTTTTCTCATCGGCTTGTTTTTCGTTCCCCTGGAATCCCTGGTGAAGATGGCCTCTATGGTTCTCCTGTTCACACAGGCTTTGGCCAATGCGTGCGTCGTCATCCTGAGGGAAAGCCGCATCCATAACTATCAACCGACCTTTAAAGCCCCGGGCTACCCGTGGCTCCAAATCGTCAGCCTCGCGGGAGTGGTCCTCCTGGTCGTGGAAATCGGGTTGCAGACGTTTCTCATCGGTTTGGTTTTCATCGCCGCCGGCTTGATCTTTTTCTGGTTCTACGGGCGTCTCAAGCAGGAACGGGAATACGCGTTGCTCCATGTCCTTTCACGGCTTTCGGCCCGTAAGGTGGTGCGCAGCGCCCTGGAGTCGGAACTGAAGGAAATCATCCGTGAGCGCGATGAGCTGTGCCTGGACCGGTTCGATCGCATCATCGAGGCGGCGGAAGTCATCGACTTGAAGGAGCCCTGCACCGTGGACGCCGTGCTGGATCGGCTCAACCCGGTGCTTGCCCTTCGCGGATTGGAGTCGCCTTTGAACCCGGAGGCCCTGAACGGCAAAGAGCCGCTGGTGAAGTTTGTGGAAATCTTTTCGGGAATCGGCGTCGCGGAAATGAGTGCAACCCGGCCTGATGCGTTTGACGTGATCCTTATCAGGAGCCAAGACGGGCTCCGATTTCCCGGAACGGACGCTCCCATTCACGCCCTGTTTTTCTTCCTCGTGGGATCCAACGAGCAGGACTTCCACCTCAAAGCGGTAGCGGCCTTGGCCCAGGTCCTTCAGGATCCCCAGTTCGATGTGCGATGGCGGCACGCCCGGAACGCCCAGGCCCTCAAAGACCTTATCGTCTTGGCGGATCGTCGGCGCGTGTGTTCGTTGGAGCCCCGCCCGTGGGAGCTCGACATCGTGCCGGACGGCCAATCCCGCCGGCCGACCTGAAGCCGCCCCGGAGGCGCCGGGCTTGTTGGGGTTGGGGGCGAGGTTTCCACGAAAGTCGAGGCGAACGGGCGGGAACCTTCGATTTTCATGGCCGGTTGTTTCGCTGTGTGGCGATGGGGATGGAATTGGGGGCCTTATTTTTGTTGGGGTTCGCTGCGCTCACCCCAACCTACATCTGCATCTCGGCGGCCGACATTCTTGAAGAGGCTCGCAGGCTGGATCTTGGGGTTCGCTGCGCTCACCCCCATTTCCTGTGAGATCGTGCTGTTTCGTCGTCACGGATCGTGAACGATGGGGGTGGGTGAGTGCAGCGAATGCGTTTCGGTCAATAGGCTTTTTGCAAGACGTACAGGGCCTCATCCAAGGTCATGTCTTCGGGGTTGAACAGCAACGCGCCGTCGTCCAAGGCCGTTCGGGCGATGCTTTCCAGCATGGTTTGAGGGACGTCGGCATCCCGGAGCCGCGTGGGAAGGCCCGAAAGGCTCCGGACGTCTTCCTGAAACCGGCGAAGCGTTTCGATGGTCTTTTCCGCTCGAACCAAGGCCGGCGTTTGGGCGTAAACTTCCGGCCCCGCCATGGGCAAAAGGAGTTCCCTGATGGCGTCCCGCCTTTTTTCCAAATTGTATTCCAGCCCGTGGGGCAAAAAGATGTTCATGGCCGTCCCGTGATGGATATGGCACAGGGCCCCGGCGGCGTGTCCCAGGGCGTGCACCATGCCGACCATGGCGTTGGAAAAGGCGATCCCGGCAAAACAGGCGGCCCCGGCCAGGGCGAGCCGCCCTTGGGTGTTGGATCCTTCCCGAAGGACGGCGGGCAGGTTTTCCACGATGAGGCGGATGGCCGTCGCCGCGTAGGCGTCGCTCAAAGGGTTTTTTTGCACTGAAATGGAAGCTTCCACGGCGTGGGCAAGGGCGTCCATGGCGGTGGCGGCCGTGAGCTTCTCCGGGAGGCTCAGCGTCATGCGAGGGTCCAGGATGGCCACGTCGGGGTACAAGTGGCTGGACGCGAAGGCCATCTTCACGTTTTTTCGAGGATTGGCGATGACGGCCACCAAGGTGACTTCCGATCCCGTTCCGGCCGTCGTGGGGATGACAATCAAGGGCCTCAAAGGCCCCTGGATCCGGTCGGCTCCCGAAAACTGCAAAAGATCATCCCCGCCCTGGGTGATCAGGATATTGACGGCCTTGGCCGTATCGATCACTGAACCGCCGCCGAGGGCCACCAGGCTGTCGCATGCGCTATGGCGATAAGCGGCGGCGCCTTCCCGGACAACCGTCACAGAAGAGTCCGCCGGGACCTGGTCGTAAATGGCGCCGATGAGCACCTCCGAGTCCTGGAGCGCGGCCGTCACCGTGTTGAGAAGCCCGGCTTTGGCCACGCCCAGGTCCGTGATGAGCAACGGGCGCGACGCACCAAGCCTTTTCAATTCATAGGGAAGGTTTTCCAAGGCCTTGTACCCGCAGACGATTTTTACCGGGCAGTGAAATTCAAAATAAGACGGCATCATGGCGTGCTCCTTCTTTTTTAGACGCCCAGAGGAATTCCCAGAAGATAGAGCCAGGCGCGCTTCCATAATTTTTCCGCCATCGGTATCGGCGACACTCTTTTGACGACCCGTTTGGCGATCCATTCCGGGTAGAGGAGGCTCTGGATGCGATCGAGCAGGCGCGTGAGCTTCATGGCCGCGGCCAAGTCACCCACGACACTCAGGCGGTTTTGGGCGAAGCCGTCCACCGTGCTCAAACGCGCTGTGAGCATCCGGGTTGCCGTGTCCATGTTCTTGAAGCCGATCGTGAGGTCGGCTTCTCGTTCCGAAAGGGTATCTCCCAGGTAGCGGAGCCTTTTTCTTCCGTCCAGACGAAGGGCCATCCGCGGCCCGAAGGGAAGCACCTTGAAAAGGACCGTAAACCCATCTGGCCAGGACGCCAATTCGCGCCGGAATACGTCGTCCATGCCCGATGCCGATTGGAGGGCTCGCCCGAGAATGGTGAAAAAAACTCGGACAACGAAAGGCTTCAACACCGCACGGTCGGGCACGCCGTCGAAACGTCCATGAGTCGGCATGGGAACCTTCAACCGCCGCAGCGTCTTTTTCATGGGAATGCCGTTCCGTGTGTAGCCTCGTAAAGCATAGTAGGCGTCCAGCATGGCATCGAGGGCCAGGAGGGGCGGCGTTTCGGGGGACGGCGCCGGTTCGGGACAGCCCAAACGGGCGAGGCGACGCCACAGCGTTCTTTTGGATCCCGATCCGGCGGAATCGCACGGTCTATTTTCCGTGAGGATTCTTTCGGGCAGAGTGTCGTCCTTTCGGCTGACGCCTTCCATGGCGTTCAGAAGCCGTTCCAGGACGACGATGCGGTCGCCCGCGCGAAGGAACTCGGCCGGACTGAGGGAAATCCCGTAGATCGTTTCAAAGAGCCTCGTGAAAAGACGAAGATCCATGAGTCGCACGGCCACGGCGGGCAGGTTTTGCATGGTCCAGGCCAGGATCGCTTTGGGTGTGAATCGGGCGATGGGGGCTTCCAGAAGATAGGCATAGGTGGTGAAAAGGCAGGTGGGCAGAGAATTGATCCCTGCATAAAGGCTTTCGAAAAAACGCACGAAGTGGGCTTTGGCTTTGGGGGAGCGCGGCTTCAAAAAACCGAGAAAGACCTCCAAGGGGAAAAGGGTTGCCGACAAGTGACATCCACCGCGGTTGGCCACGGCGTAAGCCAGGCCTTGTCCCCAGGATCCCCTGGGATCGTAAGCGGGGAGTTCCAGCCCCTTGACATGCATGGCGAAAGAGGTGCCGCCGTATTTTTCCGAAAGACGGCGCACCCCCTGGGCCATGGCGTCTCCCAGGCCTTGGCGAAAGGCGATGGCCTCAATGGCTTCCGACACGCCGTGCGGGGAACCGAAACGCAACGGCGAGGTCATCAAGCCTTTTTCTGAAGCTTCCATGACATAGGCCAGAATTCCTCCGCATGAGATGGTATCCAGCCCGAGGCGGCCGCACTGTTCGTTCCAGGCCGCCACGAGGTCCGGATCGAAAATTCCCAGATTGGTTCCCAAAAGCCCGACGGTCTCATATTCGGGGAGTTGCCGAATTTTCTGGTCCGAAAAGACGCCCTTGTGCCCGCACAAAATGGTGCACGGCCGACAGGTGCTGGGTTTGGCTCCGAAGCGGTCCCGCATGGTCCACCCGCTGATTTGGGACGCGTGCGGATCACAACCGTCTTGAAAGTTTCGGATGGGCAAAATCCCTCCGGCATTGCACAGATCCACATGGCTGGCCGTCCCGGCGTTTCGGTAAAGGTTTCCTGTAAAGCGGTTCCGGTGGATATAGGCCGTGGCACGCCGACAGGCTTTTTCAAAGCCCTGGGGATCGGCGGGGATGTATCGAGCCGTGCCGCCCCGGGCGACCACGGCTTTGAGCTTTTTCGAGCCCAAAACGGCGCCGAATCCGCCCCGGCCCAAAAAGCGGTGGCCGGACGCGATATTGGCGAAAAGAACCAGGTTTTCGCCGGCAGGGCCGATGGCAAGAGCGCCGTCTTTGGCGCCGAGTTCAAGCGCCTCCTGGGTCTCTTGGGTGTCGCGGCCCCAAAGATGGGCGGCGTCAAGAAACCGCGCTCCGGTTTCATCGATTTCCAGAACGATCGGTTCTGAACATCGTCCCGTGAGGACAAGCCCTTCGTAGCCGGCCGTTTTAAGGGCGATCCCGAAAGGACCGCCGCACGATGAGGACGCGGTGAGCCCTGTGAGCGGCGATTTGGTCACAGCGGAAAACCGTGCGCTGCACGGGGCGCCGGAGGCGACCACCACACCGGCGAAGACGGCCATCACATTGTCCGGGCCCAAGGGATCGAGGCCCGGTCGGATGCGTTCCGCAAAAAAGCGCAGCGCAAGTCCTTTGCCGCCGAGAAAGCGCCGCCGATCTTCCGTGGAAATGCGAAAAACCCTGGTCGTGCGGCGGGACAAGTCCACTTCCAGCACACGATCGCAACTGCCCACCCAATCCGCCATGGCTCCTCCTTAGCCCCTGAGGCCTTGATCTGGGAAAGTCTCGCTTCTCACCATCGCTCCTTGAACGATCACGTCTCCTCCTCAACCCAATCTTTCACCACACGGGCCAACTGTTCGACCATGTCCACGATGCGGGGACCGGCCCGACACGTGAGCCCGCAAGGAAAGAGAAAGACGCGCCCCGTTCGGACGGCCGAGCTGTTTCGCCACCGAGGGTCTTGGCGCGTCTGGGTTTCGAGGGACGGCTCGCAGAAGAACACAAGGTCCGGATCCCACGAGACGACCTCCTCATGGGACACCCTCGCATAGGGAGGTGCCCCTTCGCCCAGGAAATTGACGCCGCCCGCCCGCTGGATCACGTCGTATTGGAAAGCTCCAGGCCCCACGGTGATGAGCGGGTCCCATTGCATGATGCGAAAGATTTTGGGCCGCTTGACGGGTGGAATTCTCTCGGTATCCCTGTCGATGAGGCGCAGGCGCGCTTCGAGCCGGGCGACGAGCCGTTGCCCATCCTCCGGCCGGCCGAGGCGCTCGGCCAGCAGGACGATTGCCTCCAAAGCTTCGGAGACGGTCCCGGGGTCGCTGTGAAAGACGGGGATTCCCTGGGATTGGAGCCACAAGGCCACTTCCTCGTGATGGCGGCCGAAGGTGCACACGAGATCCGGCGCGTCCCGGCAGAGGGCCTGGACATTGGGAGAAGCCCAGCTTCCATAGGTTTTGAGGTGCCTCACGTCCTCGGGGAAATCGCAATCTTCGGAAACCCCCACAAGGACATCGAGAGCCCCGAGGGCGGCCATGGTTTCCGTGTGGGTCGGTGCAATGGAAATGACTCTCACAGCTCTTTCCTCTGTGCCCCATGCCTTGGCTGACCCATCCTGCAAAATTCTCCGCCTTGTGATATGTTTTTTACGAAAGACGACAGGTTTTTTCAGAACCCGGTCTTCATCGGATAGCACAATCCTCGGAAAGGTGTCGATGGCTATTGAGGTGCACGGCGTCACGGAGGGCGACGAGGACGATCATGGGCAGATGGTTGGACTGCTACGCGGGCTCTAAGATTTTTGAAATGGTGCGCGATGAAGGACTGCGCCAAGATCGCGTTCAGATGGTGCTCGGGGCCGCAGGAGGCCCCAAGTGGCTGGTGCTTTACGGGCTGGATCGGGTTCTGTGTCGGGAATGGTTGCCCAATCGGAAAACGCCCTTGGATTGCCTCGGGGCGTCCATCGGAGCCTGGCGTTTTGCCGCCTACTGCCAGGCGGACCCCGGGGCGGCTCTGGACCGCTTTCTGGAAGCCTACCGGCGCCAATCCTACAGCATGGCCCCCACACCGGCGGAAGTGAGCCGCGTGCTCGGCGGGGTGCTTCGATCCTTCGTGGACCCGGACGCCGCCCGGGAGATCTCAGCCCAAGAAAACCGCCGCCTGCACATCGTCACCGTTCGGGGACGCGCCCTATTGAACGCCGAGGCGTCTCCGCTTGTGGGATTGGGCCTTGTGGGAGCCTCCCTGGTGAACAGCGTGGCCCCCGAAGGGCTGCTTTGGTTTTTTGAAAGAATGATTTTTTCTCATCCGCAGAGTCCTCTTCTTGGCGAATTGGACAACGGGAAGTGGCCTGTGCGGCGGGTGCCCATGGATGACCGCAATGTGGTTCCGGCCCTTTTGGCCTCCGGGTCCATCCCGCTGCTCATGGAGCCCGTTAAGGACATCCCCGGAGCGCCTCCTGGAACTTACTGGGACGGGGGCCTTACGGACTATCACGTCACGCTGCCTCTTCGCCCCGGATCCGGCCGGATCATCCTTTACCCCCACTATACGGACCGACTGGTCCCCGGCTGGTTCGACAAGCGCTTTCCCGGCCGCCGGCCGGACTCCGAGCGGCTGGCCGAAGTCCTTCTCCTGGTGCCGTCCCGGCGTTTTGTGGAGCGGCTCCCTTACGGCCGCATCCCGGATCGCAAGGATTTTTGGACTTTCGCCGGAAAGGATTCCCAACGCCTTCGCTTCTGGGATACGGTGGTCGCCGCGTCGCACATCCTGGGAAACGAGTTTATGGACCTGGCCCTTTCGGGCAAGATCCGCGAGCGGGTCCGCCCCATGGAGGCCTTTTGGGCCCTGAGATAACCCCCAGGCTCATTGGGGTAAGGAGCGCCCCATGGTTCGACATGCCGAAATCAAGGACCTGGAAAGGGTCGCCGAAATCGAGCGCCTCTCCTTTCCCAACCCGTGGACGCCTTATTATTTGGAAAACGCTCTCAAGGACTTCTTTCTCGTCTACGACGACGGCGAGGTCCAAGGCTACCTGGCGGCCACGTGCCGGGACCAGGACGAAAAGGCGACCATTTTGAAAGTCGCCGTGCATCCGGAGGCGCGGGGCCGGGGGATCGCCTCTGCGCTGGTCCAGGGGGCTTTGCAAGCTTTCGAACACAGGGGCATCAAGCACGTGGAGCTGGACGTAAAGATCATCTCGGCAGGCGCCGTGCATCTCTATGAAAAGTTCGGGTTCCGCATCCAACGCATGGTCACCGTCGACGTGGACGACACCAGCTTTCTCGTCATGAAGAAAGACATCTAGGAGGCCCTGTCCGCAAGACGGCAGCTTCGGGTTTTTTGAAGGGCCTTCAGGATCCTTTCAAACCGGAAAGGCTTTTCCACGAAATCCGCCGCACCCTTGGCCAGAAGTTCTTCCCGCTTGTCAGGGTCCAGATACCCCGTGGCGATGATGACAGGAAGGTCCGGATGGCGTTTGAGGATTTCTTCCAGACATCGGGCGCCCCCCATGCCCGGCATGTTGAGGTCCAAAATGACGCCGTCGGGTTTGGGATCCATGCTGCCGAGAAGGAGCAGGGCCGTTTCTCCATCTGCGGCCGTTTGCACGTGCAACCCGTAACTTTCTAAGAGATTTTGTCCGATTTCCAGCAGATGGGGCTCGTCATCCACGAGAAGGATACGCAAGCCGTCCAGGTTCACCTGGACGACGTCTTCTTCTTTGGGGGCGAAGGCTGCCGGCTCGGTCGTTGTGACCGGGAAATAGATGTGGAACCGGGTGCCTTTGCCCCGCTCGCTGTCACAGACGATACCGCCGCCGAAGCGCTTGATCACGCTGTAGACGATGGCAAGCCCCAAGCCTGTGCCCTTGTCGGGGGTCTTGGTTGTAAAAAAAGGCTCATAGATGCGCTCTTGAATCTCCTGCGGAATGCCGGGGCCCGTGTCCATGATGGAAAGGCGCACCGCGGGTCCCGTGCGGAGTATGCCGAGCTTTTGGGCCATCACGGAATCCACGTCGGCCGGGCTGGTTTCGATGGTGATGGTTCCTCCCTCCGGCATGGCGTCCCGGGTGTTCATGACCAGGTTCATGACGACCTGTTCCAATTGGTTGGCATCGGCCGTGACCTTTCCCAGATGGCCTTCCAGGCGAAGGTCCAAACGATACATCTTGGGCAGAACCCGCTCGAGCATCTCGCACACCCGCACCACCGCCGTGTTGATGTCGACGGGTGTGACTTTTTCCTCGGTCTTTCGCCCGTAAATGAGCAACTGCCGGGTGAGGTTGGCTCCTCGATCCACGGTTTGAAAGAGCTTCTGGAGAAAGACCCGGTCGGGATGATCCTCGTCGACCCGTTTCGAGAGAATATGGAGGTACCCGTGGATCATTTGCAAAATGTTGTTGAAATCGTGGGCGATGCCCCCGGCCAGCGTGCCGATGGCTTCCAGTTTCTGGAGTTGGACCAGCTCCTGTTTCATCTGGCGCTTTTCCGTCACGTCCCGGGCGATGCATAAGAGCGCGGGCTGCTGCTGCCATTCCATGGGCACCACGTTCATGTCCACACAAATGAGGCGCCCCGACGGATGGGCAAAGCGCAGGGTGGTCAAAGGAGGGACAGCTTGGGGGTTGAGTTCCAAGGTTTCAAAGAGCTGCATCAAAGCGTCTTGGTCGTCCGGGACCACGTGATCCAGGAGCAGGCTTTCCTCGATTTCTTCCAAAGGTCGGCCGAAAAGGCTCAGGGTGCGCGGGTTGGGAAACCTGATGCGCCCCTCTTGACAGATGAAGATGGCGTCGTTGGCGTTTTCCACAAGATGTCGGTACTTGGCTTCCGTCTCTTCAACGGACGATTCCAGTTTCTTCGAATATTCTTCCAGCTTGGCGCGTGTGCGCGCCAGTTCGTTCCTAAGGAGGAATTCCCGCCATCGGTGGGTGTGGTCGATGTGGGCGGCGATGAGAATGATGGCCAGGGTGCCCAGGACAAAAAGGTTGTTGGCGAAAAACATGTTCAGGGCGGGATAGGGATCCAACCCAAAGGCGCTCGCCGCATAGAGGACATAGAGGGCGATGCAGTTTGGAGCCAACTTCTTTACAGGAACGGGCAGGACCACGCAGTAGGTGAGAAAGACCAGATTAAGCCCCGCATAATACGGGGTGTGGGTTCCGCCCGTATCCACGATCATCGCGATGATGCAGAGCCCCACCGCGTAAAACGCCAAGGTGCCCAAAACGAAGCTGTTCACAGGCCGCCGCTTTTGCCGATTGACCAGGTAAAGCACCCAACAGGTGATGGCCGCAAGAATGCGGTAGACGATGAATTTTTCAAAAAGGGCGGGAAAGAGCAGAGCATCCAAGATGCCGAAAAGGGGCACGAGGGTGCCGCCCATGATCAAAATGACGTTCACCCGAAAGCGCAGGAGAGCCTTGAGCTCTTCGGCAAAGCCCTCCTGGAGTGCCTTTAAATTCGGCGCGGGGATGGAAGGGGCCGTCTCTAATGCCCATAGCCCGCCGAAAATTTTATCCTCGGCCATGATGTGTTTTTTCTTTCAAGTCCTCAAAGAGCGCACGCCTAGGAGCCTCAGGACGTTTCGTTCTGACGGCGTGCGACAACGAACAGATTGATCCCTTCCGGTTCCGAAAGGATCGTCACCCGGTCCCCGAAGGGGGTTTCCGCAAAAACCTCGCGAAGCTCTTTTTCGCTCCGATGGATGAGCTTCCAGTGCAAGATGTGGTCCATGACGGCTTTGTTGGGGTTGCTGGGGGCGAAATTGCCGATGATGAGGCAGCCTCCCGGTTTCAAGTGTTCGTGGCACCGCGTGACGAGCGCCGCAAAGAGCCGGCGGTCCAGGTAGTCCGTTAAACCGGCCGAATAGATGATGTCTTGAGGGGCAAGGCTCTGGCGGTTTCGTCCCAGAGCCCATCGGACGGCGTTGTCGTTTAAATAACGGATTCTGGCCCGGTGGGAAAAGGTGTTGACGGTGGTGTCCGTATAGTGGAGCGCTTCCACGTCGGCGTCCATGCAGGTGGCTTCCACACGGTCGTCCAAGGGGCATTCTTTAAGGAAATCAAACAATTCCCGGCTGGATCCACACGCCAGATTCAGGATGCGGATGGTTCCGTTGGAGGACAAATCCCGAAGGGTACGGCGGAGAAGTTCTTCGGCCAGTAAAGAGCGACGCCCCCGCACGGCTCGAGAGGCCGGGGAATTGAGGCACCAGGCGTCCACCAGGAGTCCGAGTTTGCCGTCGCCTTCCGGTCGGTTTTTGTAGATCATTTCCATCATGAGAAAGTCGCCGGCATATCCTTTCGGCTTGTAATAGGCCCGTTCGGCGAAGCGGCTCCTCATGAAGTAAGGAAAGAGTTCCTTGAAAACATAGCCCCAGGCGTAATCTTGAAATTCGCTTTGCGCCACAAGGGGATCCAGATCCCGAAGGCTGTCGTTCAAAGAGTTCAGGATGTCCGTGCAGCGTTCCTGAAGAACATGCGATTCCTCCCCGTCGGCCTTGCCTTGCTGCAGGGCGTAGCTCAGATCGAAAAGTTCCGCCTTGGTTTTTTCCACCACTTCATGGATGAGCGTTCCGGGGCGGCTGCGGAAAAATTCCTCGGGAACGGGACGCGCTTCATAGAAGTGCCTTCGCCCGGTGGAGAGGGATGCGGCGTAGGCTGTAAGGGGTTCCCGTTCCTCCAACACACGCCGAAACTTGGAACACACCGATCGCGCCACGTCCGTAATGAGCGCGCTGTATCGATAGGGGTCGGCGTGGCGAAGCGCCTCCATGGATTCCCAGTCGAAGAGGCGCAAAACGGTGCGCTCTGTGGCCCGAACAGTGCGCACTCGGGACACCCCGTCGAAGAAACCGGTTTCGCCGAAAAATTCCCCGGGCCCGATGTACGCCACGGCGATGGTTGTGCCGTTTTGGCCGAAGGCGACTTCTACGGCTCCCTGTTCCACGTAGTAAAGGCAGCGTTCCCGGTCCCCTCGAACGAGGATATTTTCTCCTTTGGCATAGACGGCCTTGTGCCCGAGCGATTCCAAAACATCGTGCGACGGTTCTTCCATAAGGTGCAGCCTCCCCGTTCCCTTTCGCAAGGCCCTTGCACGACGATTCCATGGGTCTATGAAAAGGATCGGCCGCTCAAAAGATTTTCTTGAAGCCTTTAAAGGCTCCCTCCAAAGGCTTTCTTTCGGCCTGGTTCAAAAACATCCACTGGGACGCTCCCCCTCCATCACCGTGGATTCTTTTTATCCGCTTCGAGCCTGCCCCGTGCCGGGACGACCGCCCCGAACCCATGGGGGTCTTCCTTGGAAGCCTCTGTCAATCTCTTAGAATCATTAGAAAATCCCATGTGTGCCTGCCCAGTCGGCCTGACAGGGAAGGGTATGGCACGGCTGTTGCCTTATTGAAGAACCGAAGGCGACAGGGTCCCGGGAACGGCTCGGGAGGCACAAATCATCGATGCATGAAAGGAGTTTCTCATGAAAGGGATGCGATGGGTTTTGGTTCTGGGTCTGGTTTTCGTAGCGGCGTCTTCGGTCTGGGCGCGCGGCCCCTACGGGCCGGGGATGGGCCCCTGCTGGGCGCAGTCGACCCCCGAGGGGCAGGCCTTTGCCGAGGAAGTTGCGCCGCTTCGCCAACAGCTCTACCAAAAGCAGTTGCAGTATCAGCAGATGCTCAACGACCCCAATACCGACCCCAAGGCGTTGGGCACGACGGCTCGTGAAATGCAACAGATCCGGCAGCAGATTTGGCAGAAGGCTCAGGACGCCGGTATCCCCTGCGGCTACGGTCCCAAAGGGCGGGGAGCCGGGTGGGGCATGGGAGCCGGTCCCGGAATGGGGCAAACCCAATAAGGACCATGGTCGGGGTTCGCCCAGCGGACCCCGGCCCTCACCTCACAAACGCTCATTAAAAGCCGGCTGCCTGCTGGCGGATCTGGGCCAGAGGCATGTCGGCAATCAATTTTTCAAGCTGATTGGCCGAGAAGCCGCAGCGGCGTATGGCGGGAATCACGGGTTCCGGGTCCAACCGTTCCATTTGGGCTCCAGCGAGGAACCGGTTCGTGATGAAGTCCGCCACCGTGATCAAGGCCACTTCTTCCGGAGCCACCTGGGTGATGAGCGCATCCGCCTTGTGATGGCCGGAAACCACCTCGGCCACGTCCACGGGAAGGTTCCAGTGTCGCACCAGAAGAGCCCCCGCTTCCGAATGGTCCATGCCGAAAAGTTCTTTTTCGATGTCCTTCAAGGGGCGGGTGCTGTGGAGCGCCTGCCGGTAGAAAAGCGGGGCGTGTTCGGTGACGAGCTGGTCCAAGACGACCTTGCCGATATCATGCAGGAGGCCGTACGTGTAGGCGCGCCCTTGAACCAGTCCCAGCCGGCGGGCCAAGAATTCGGCTACCAAGGCCGTCGTCACGGCGTGCTGAAAAAGGCCGCCTTTGCACAGGGAATAGCCCCCCGGTTTGGACGGAAAGATGCCTGAAAGAAAAACCGACAAAGCGAGTTGCAGAATGCGCCTTTCGCCGAGGAACACCAAGGCGCGGTCGAGGGATTCGATTTTTTCCGGAGCCCCGTATATGGGCGAATTGCACAGGGCCAACACCTTGGCCGCGAGCACTTGATCCAAGCGGATTTCCCGACTGATTTCCCCCATCTGGTAGGTTTCGGACCGCAGGAGGGAGAGGATCTTGAAAGCGATTTGGGGGATGGGTTTCACGTGAGCCACGGCGTTTTCCACGGTCGTTCGATCCGGCTTAGGGATAGGGTGCGATGTCCCCGGCCGAAAAAAATGGCTGCCTACCGGAACGATTTCCGGGGTCCAGTCGAGGCAATGCAGTCGAAGGCAGCAGGTGAAGGTCCCGCCGGTTTCACTGACTTTGACGGGGATTCGGGTCGAACGCAGGAAGAGCTCAACGCGTTCCAACGTGCGGGCGCCCAGTTGAAGATCCAGCTGCACGTCGTCGCTTGGGCCCACGATGGCCCCGCCGGCGACGGCGGCTTCCATCCGGGACGCTTTGGCCCCTTTGTTTTCCAGGGCGTTCAGGAAGAGGGGAAGGCCCGTGGCCGCATACCGCAGCGGCTCGGCCGGAGGCCCCCCGCCGCTCAGAGGTTCGGCCAAAAGGGCATGGAACAAGCCGCCCACTCCGGCCTCCTTGTCCCACAAAGCCACTCCCACACAGGTTCCCAAATAGGCCTCCAACACCTCGGGGCCCCGAGAACGCACGGCCATTTCCCCTGAAGGGACAATCACGCTTCGCACCTCCTTGCCTCTTCCCAGCATGAACGAATTCCACCGTGCCCCTGAAAAGGGCGATAGTCGGTCAGCCAAGCGCCCTGACCGGGACAAGAATAGCGTCCCTACGGGCACACGCCCAAGAAAGGATCGGACCGACCCGCAACACGGCTAGAAAATAAGCCGCTTGCTGCTAAAGTAAAGACGGCCCCTCGTTTTTCACGGTCTCGACACCGCTTGTATCACAAAGGCGTTGGGACTGTCATCCGATTGAGCCCATGAGGAGACATCCAAGGGCGGACCCCATGGGCTTGTCATTCAACCGTGATCAAATCTTTGATGGCTTCGAACTTCTTGTCTCCGATTCCCTGCACGTTCTTGATATCCTCTTTGGCTTTGAACGGACCGTGGGCTTGGCGGTATTGAACGATGCGTTCGGAGATGGCGGGGCCGATTCCGGGAAGCGCTTGCAACTGTTGGGCATCGGCGGTGTTGATGTTGACGAGGGTGGTTGGTTTGCCGGGTGCCGGGGCTTGCTGCTGCCCCACGGCGGGGAAGGCGCCCAAGGCGATGAAAGCGGCCGCAAGGAGGACAAGCCATGCCGCCGCCCGTCGCAACGTGAAGGACATGTCCAGTTTCATAGTCTACTCCTTATATTGTGCCGAAGGCGTCCGCCCGAGGATGTCCGAAAGGAGGTTTTTCTTATTCATATCCGCAGTGCTCGCGTGGTGTCGATAGGAAAATGAGGGGGTTCGTCCTCGGAGAAACGATGGCGCTTGATGCCTGGCCCGGCTCGTGGCAGACTACGACCACCGTGGATTCGGAACGCGAAAGGGCTTCCCATGCGCGACCTTCTGGAACTCACCAAAAAACTTATCACCTTCCGGACCATGCACACTCGGCCGGATGAGATCCGCCGGTGCGCTGATTTCATCGAATCCTTCCTGCGATCCGTTCCGGTTGGAGTGAGGCGCATGGAGCGCGACGGCATTCCCTCCCTCTGGGTCCTTCCGGAGGCGGATCGCGTGCCTGTGCTCCTCATGAGCCATATCGACGTGGTTGCCGCGCCGGAATCCCTGTTCGAACCCGTGGAACGGGACGGCTGCCTGTACGGCCGAGGAAGCATCGACGACAAGTACGCCGTTGCCCTATCCCTCCTGCTCCTCGCTCGACATGTGAAGGAACAGGCTGCCCGCGGCCAAGGGCTGGAACGCCTTCCCTTCGGCATTCTCATCACGGGGGATGAGGAGATCGGGGGCTACCGTGGGGCCCGAGAGGCTCTGCCCGGAATCCCTGCGGATTTCGCCATTGCCTTGGACGGCGGAAGCCTCCACGAAATCATCGTCAAAGAAAAGGGAATCCTGCGCCTTCGCTTGATCGCCCAGGGCAGGACTGCTCATGGGGCCCGGCCTTGGCTCGGCCGAAACGCCATCGAAATCCTCATGGACGATCTCAACGCCGTGAAGGCCCTGTTTGCCGAACACACCGAAGATCACTGGCACCGCACGCTCAATATCGGCCTCATCCAGGGAGGCGTGTCCGTCAACCAGGTTCCCGACAGGGCGGAAGCGCACCTGGACATCCGATACACGGAAAACGACGATCCGGACGACCTTGTGGATGCCATCCGTCGCGCAGTGCGGTCCCATGTGGACGTGGTGGAGTGCGAGCCCCTGTTCCTCGGGGAGACTTCCGGCCCGGTCCAGATCCTCTTGAACCTCGTCCCGGGGGCCCGTCTCGGCCGAGCCCACGGGGCTTCAGATGCTCGGTTTCTCTCCCAGTTCGGTATCCCCGGCGTTGTCTGGGGCGCCGACGGCGAAGAAAGCCAGCATGCGGAAAACGAGCACGTGACCATCGACAGCATGGTGCGGCTTTACGAGACTCTTGATCAATTCGTGCGGATTTTGGGGAACAGTTGAACAGCCTCCCCAAATGTTTAGCCCCTCTTGAACAAAGGATATGTGATGGACGAAAAACCGCGGCTCCTCGTGTGGAACTTCACCCCGGAGGAAAAGGAGAAACTCGATCGCATGTTGGAATTGGTCAAGGCCCCTCCGGCTTTCAGCATCTCTCCCTCCCAGGGGCACATGCTGGTTCGCGATATCCTTCACTCGGATCAGGCGGGGACCGAAGAGTTCGTGTGCGACGAAAAAATCGTCCTTTTCTACAACATTCCCCAGAAAGGCGTTTTGTTCCTCATCCAAAAGTTCAAAGACGCCGATTTGCCCCGCCCCATTTTCGCCGTCGTCACCGAGCATTCCATCAACTGGCCTTTCAGCGAACTGGCGGCGCATCTCATCGAAGAGCGCCGTGCGGTTCGGGAGCGGTCCAAAAAGGGGGACACGGATACGGAGTCTTCTTCGTAACGGCCTTGTGGCACGGGGCCATTTCGAACCGACAATCGGAGGACGGCATGAGCCTAAAGCGAATCACGAAGAACGCGGTGTTTCTCTCTTTAGTCTGGATGTTTGTCGGTGCGGCGATCGCATGGGCTGAGGTTCGGGAACGCACCGTCACGATCAGCCAAAGCGGGATCGCCCTCTTTCGGGAAGTGGATGTGCTGGCTGTTCCCCCGGGACGTCACACCGTGGTTCTCGAAGGGTTTCCCCAGACCATGGATTTGGAAACCCTGACGGTTCGGCCCTTGACGGAAGGGGAAAACCTCTCGACCTATACTTTGGTCGCCCATTACCGGCCGATTTCGGAAAACCAGCTTCTCAAGAACTTTGTCGGCAAGCAGGTGGATCTGGTCATGACCAATCCCAAGGGGAGTCTGGACGCCCGCATGGTGCGGCGTGTCCAGGTGCTTTCGGAGGGGACCGAAGGGGGATCACCGGTGTTCCTCACGGAAGACGGGGTGTACACGGGCGAGTATCACGGGATCTTTTTCCCGTCCCTTCCCGAGGTCCTGACGGCGGAACCCAAGGCTTTTTGGGACGTGGAAAATAAGAATAAGGCCCCCGTGGAGGTCCGCGCGGAAAGGCTTTACGAGGCGAGCGGCCTGCAGTGGAAGGCCTTTTACGTGCTTTACCTCAATGCTGAAGCATCGCAGGCGGCCCTGGAAGGCCGGGTTCTTTTACATAACACCACGGACGTGGATTTTCCGGGCGTCAAGGTTCTGCTGCTGGCCGGGGATCTGCGCCAAGCTCGCCGCGGCGTCACGCCTCGAGCGCCCATGGCCGACATGGCCCGTGCGGCCAAAGCCGCCGCTCCCATGGAAGCGACGCCTGTGTTCGAATACCACTTGTATCGGCTTCCTGAGCCTGTCACGCTGGGGGCCGGAGATCCCGTGCAGGTGACCTTGGTGAAGGCGCCTTCGGTTCCCGTGGAACGGCGGTTGGTGAGCACGGGGGACGGGTCCGGGGCGGAATGGGGCCGCGAACGCAACGAAAGCCAAAAGCAGCCGGTCAGGGCTTTGTTCGATATCCGGAACGAAGTCGGAGCGGGCTTGGGCATGCCCCTGCCCGCCGGCCAGGTGTCGGCCCGCCTGATCACGGAAAATGGGGAAGCCATCCCCTTGGGCGAAGATACCATTGAGCACACGCCCGTCCATGGAACGCTTCATTTGGAATTCGGCCGGTCTTTCGACGTGCGGGTGGAACGCGCCCTCGTGGAGGCCAAAAAAGTGGGCCAACAGGTGCAACGCCTGCGGTGGGTTTTGACCGTCTTTAACGGCAAGGCTCAGCCGGAACGGATTTTCTTGGAAGACACCCTGTCCGGGGACTGGAAGATCATCCAGTCGAGCCAGCCTTACGAAAAGGTCCACGCCGGGCTTGTGCGCTTTCCCGTGGAGGTGCCGGCCCAGGGACGAGCGGAAGTCTCCTACGAAGTGGAAATAACGTCCCGGTGATCCAGGAAGGAGCGGTCCCCTCGCTGATGTTTTTCTGGAGCGGGGGGCCTCCTGCAGGGCGCGAAAACACATCCGTTTTCATTGGCTGTTTTTCCGAAGATCAGCGGGTGCGGTTGTGCGCGGCCCGCGCCTTCTCAGCGGGGAGCCGCGGCCGGGTCCGTCGATCCGGCAGGGGGAAACAAGGATGGGTAGAGGCGCCGTGCCAGGTCTTCCACGGCCTCTACGGCTCGAGGCCCCGGTCGGGAATACAGGGCTTCGTCCACCATGAAAACGCGGCCGGAACGCACCGCGCGCAGCCGGTCGAAATGGGGGCGTTCCTGGGGAAGCACGGGACTGGGGTTCATGGGCCCCTTTTGAACGATGTATCCATCAGGGTCCAGGGCCAGGACGTTTTCCACGGACGTCTGAACGATGGGCTCCGGGAGCGATACGGCGTTTACGGCGCCCACGGCTTCCATGACGGCGTTGGGCATGCCGCCGCGGCCCGCCACGGCCAGGGGGTCGGCCTGGATTTCAAAAACCAGCCGAGGCCTTTCTGAAACCTGGGCGCACCGGCTGCGCACGGCATCGAGGCGCTGGCGCAGTCCGGCGATGGCGCGCCGGGCGTTTTCCGCGTTTCCTGTGAGGATCCCCAACCGCTCCATGGCCGAAAAAACGCCCTCAAAATCCTTGGGGGCGAAGACGGCCACGGGAATGCCCGCTTCCGCCATGCGGGCCGATTCCGGATCGGCGCTTCTGCGGCTGGCGCTTTGAACGACGAGGTCGGGTTTAAGCCCGATGATCATTTCCACGTTGGGCCGCATGTGCGTGCCGACGGACGGGAGGCGGCTGATTTCCGGAGGATAGGCGTCCGCCTGGGTGCGCCCCACCACGGCGGATCCGGCTCCGATGGCGTAAAGCATCTCCGCAAAAGCCCCGTAGAGGGGGATGACGCGCCGGGCCGGCGCCTCGAGCCGCACCGTTCGGCCGGTATCGTCCACCACGTCCACGGCCGCCTGGGCCGTTCCCAAGAGCATCCACAGGATCAGGCAAACCGCCCACAGGCCCAACCACCCTTCGTGCCGTGACGGACTTATCACCGAAATCCTCCTCTTATCTATTGCGGCGGGCGTGCCCGCCATCGTGGTATCCAGGCCGGAGCACCCAGCCTCCCTACGGCTCGCCGACGATGGTTTTCTCATTGCGGGGGGCGAAAAACACCTGCTGCACCCCGTCTCGGCCGGGCACGGGGTAGACGGACGCCGGGGTTTCGTAAACGGTTTCCAAAATGTCGGCCTTGAGCACCTCCTTTGTCGGGCCGTCGGCGACAATGCGGCCGCCTTTGAGGAAAACGAGACGCCGGCAGAAGACGGCGGCGGTGTTGATGTCGTGGAGCACGGCGACGATGGTTCGCCCTTCTTTTTCCTGCAGGGTTTTCAGCAGGGAGAAGATCTGGAGCTTTCGATGGACGTCCATGGCGGATACGGCCTCGTCCAAAAGCAGCACCGGAGTGTCCTGAGCCAGGGCCTTGGCGACGAAAACCCTTTGCCGCTCCCCGCCGCTCACGCCGGTGATGGGCCGCTCGGCCAGATCCAGCGTCTCGGTCCGTTCCATGGCCTGCCGCACGGCCTCCTCGTCCTCGGGCGTTTCATGCCCGCCCCGCTTCTGGTGAGGGTATCGTCCCATGGCCACCACGTCCCAACAGGAAAAAGGGTAAGGGACATGGACGTCTTGAGGGACGACCGCGATGTGTCGGGCCCTTTCCCGGTGGGGGACCGTGACCAGGGGACGGCCGTTTAGGCGGATGCGCCCCGCCGTTACCGGCAAAACGCCGCTCAGAGCGAGGATGAGCGTGGTCTTGCCGGATCCGTTTGGGCCCAAGACGCCGACAAACTCCCCCGCCCCGATGGACAGGTGGACGTCGTGGAGGACCTTTCGGTCCGGATACCCGCAATGGACATGCTCGAGTTCAATCACAGCGCCACGGCCTTTTTCTTCCGGATCAAAAGATAGGCGAAAAAAGGCGCTCCCAAAATGGCCGTCACCACCCCGAGAGGGATTTCGCGGCCGTCGGCAAGGATCGTTCGAGCCAGCGTATCGGAGACCAGGGTGAGCAGGGCGCCGAGGATCATGGCGGCGGGAAGCAGCTGTTTGTGTGCCGGGCCGAGGCACAAACGGGCCACATGAGGGACCACCAGTCCGATGAATCCCACAACCCCGCTCACGGCCACGGCGGCCGCCGCAACCAGGGACGCCGCGGCAAGGAGACGGCGCCGCACCCGATCCGTCGGAACGCCGCTTTGAAACGCCGCGGTGTCTCCCAACGCCAGCAGATCCATTTCCCGGGCGTAAGCGAAAATCACCCACGATCCGCCGAGCATGTAGGGCAGAATGGCCATTACGTGCTGCCAGCTTCGTCCCGAGAGGCTTCCCATGATCCAAAAGACGATGGCCGAAAGGGATTCCTCGTGGAGGCTCTTCAGGAGACTGATCCACGCTGAAAGAAAGGTGGAAATGATAATGCCGCCCAGGACCAGCGTGGTGGGATGGATCCTGCCCTGGAGCCGACCCAGGAGCAGCACCAGGCCGAGCGCCCCCATGGCGCCCACGAAAGCGATCACGGGCAGCATCCCCATCCCAGCCAGTTTCCACGAAGTCCATCCGAAAAGAATCGCCGTGGACGCCCCAAAAGCCGCTCCGGTGGACACCCCCAGCGTAAAGGGGTCCGCCAGGGGATTGAGCAGGATGCCCTGGTAGACCGTGCCGGAAAGAGCCAGGGCGGCTCCCACGACCAAGGCCAACACCACGCGGGCGAACCGGAGATGGACGACGATGTAGTGGGCCGTCGCCGCGTGCGTGTCGGGGACACCCGCCTCTAGGGGATGAAAGGCCGAGAGGAGCACCCGCCATAAGGTGTCGGGTTCCACGGGAAAGGGGCCCAGGGTGATGCAGTAGAGCGAAACCGCCGGGAGAAGAAGGAGCGCTGAAGCCCAGAAAAGGCGCGCTTTCATCCGCCGGGCGCGCCGCAACGGTCTTAAGGCTTCGGCTTTGTGCGGCCCCGGCGATGAGGGGAGGCTCGAGGCCTGCTGGGTTTTTTGAAAGTCCCGAAGGGTTTCCACATCGTTCACGTCGGGGCGCCGGTTTTCTTCACGATGAGAAGGGAAAGGTAGTGGGGTTTGAGGCTTTGCAGAGCCGCGAAGTCTTTTTCCACAATCTGACCGTCCAAGCCGCAGCGACTCACAAAGCAAACGCGATCCTGGAGTCCCAGGTCCTGAATCTTTTGCAAAATCTGGGGAAACTGCTTGTAGGCTTTCATGAGCACCACATTGTCCGAAAAAGGCAGCACCTCCGGCAGCCGTTCCCCGCCCTTGGCCCCGGAAATGACCGTCAGGGTTTCTTCGGCTTCCGAAAGCGGAACCCCCGCGCAGGCGGCCGCCGCCTGGTAGGACGTGATGCCAGGTACAATTTCCACGGGCACCTGAGGCAAGCGGTTTCGAATTTTTCGAAGAAGGTAAATAAAAGTGCTGAAGGTCATGGGGTCGCCGAGGGTAAGGAACGCCGTGTGGACGCCGGCTTTCAGGCGTTCCACGACGGTTTCACAGTTGGCCCGCCACGCCGCTTCCAGGCGGTCCTTGTTGAAGGTCATGGGGAAATCCAGAAAGCTTACGGGGACTTCATGAGGGAGATGGGCTCGGACGATATCCAACGCGAGGCTGTAGTCGTTGGAAGACGACGAGGCGGCGAAGACATGGCCGACGCGGCCGAGGATCTTCACCGCCTTGAGGGTGAGCAGGTCCGGGTCTCCCGGGCCCACACCGATGCCGTAGAGTGTTCCAAGCATGGAACCTATCCTTTCGTTTCCGGCGGGGCGGCCGCTCGAGCGAGTTCCATCAGGGCATGGAGAATGGCCACGGCCACCGGGCTTCCGCCCTTTCGGCCCAGCACGGTGATGGACGGCACGTCCTGACGGCGCCACAGGATTTCTTTGGCCGTATCCGCCTGCACAAACCCGACGGGAACGCCGATGAGCAGAGCCGGCCGGATGCCCTCTTCGTCGATGAGCCGCAGGATTTCCAAGAGGGCGGTGGGGGCGTTGCCGATGGCGACAAGGGCTCCGTGCAGCTCGGGCGCGACGC
This sequence comes from Desulfosoma sp., assembly GCA_037481835.1. Taxonomy (GTDB): domain Bacteria; phylum Desulfobacterota; class Syntrophobacteria; order Syntrophobacterales; family DSM-9756; genus Desulfosoma. Next base: position 97,899 of record JBBFKW010000011.1, read on the forward strand.
GGCGAAAACCCGCGACGGTAAGGGTCACGCCGTCCCTTTCGGCCGCCTCCCGGGATGCCGGATCCGATGCGGGAACCTGCACGGCCGTGCCGAACCAACGGAGCCGAGTTGGGGAAAGGCCCACCTGCACCATGCGCGTGTCCGTGTAGAGGGCGGCACGGCGATGCAGAGCGGCGCAGCCGGCCTCAAGAGCCCGTTCGTGGATCCGGATGCGCTCGGCGAATTCAAAGTCGCCCGTGGTGTGGATCACCCGGCGCACGACGGTCCACTGTTCGGGCGAAAAGTCGTGCGGCCCCATTTCGGCGTCAATGATTCGAAAGCTGGCCTCTTCAATGTCCTTGCCCGCCGAAACCAGGGGTGTGTCCCGGCCGGGCGGCGCTTTTGAAGGCGGAATCATGTGGTGCCCGTCTCCTTGAAATAAAAAATCCTTGAAACGTTTCCGTTCCAAGGATTGCACCCGGTTTCCTTCATCCCCGTTGTCGCGAAAGAACCCTTGCCGCGGGGTCCTGTCGCGGGGAAGATCCCTTTGCCATCGGGATCTCTTCCCTTGAAGAAGTCAGGCAGGTCTTCTGGCTCACGGATCGTCCTACCGGCCGCCCTTCCCATCCCACGCCCGTGGAACAGTGGGTCTGTCGGCTTTCGTCCCCGTTCACAGCGGCGGGACCGCGACGGAATCGCACCGTCTTCCCTCTTCAACCCGCATGCGGGTACCTGACTTCCTTCGGCTTGTCAGAGAACAGAAAACTGTCTTCTTCTAGACCAAAGCGCCGATGCCGTCAACACCCCAAGCCGGCCCACAGCGGGAAAAAACCCAAGGGTCCGGGGGGGCGTGGAAGGGGGGGCAATCCCTCGGGCCTTTGTGTTGGGGTTCGCTTCGCTCACCCCAACCTACATCCTGGAACAAACCCGTAGGTTGGGGTGAGCGAAGCGAACCCCAACTTCCATTTTTCTCATGGAAACCAACGAACCCTATCGCCCCAATCCCCTCTGCCCCAATGCCCCAAATCCCCAATCACGTAATGACCTAATGACCTAATGACCCAATGACCCAATAACCCCATACCTATTCATCTTCTTCCAATCGGATCATGCCCGATTTCTTGATGGCCGCCACACCCCCCTGCACGTTCACGGCGTTTTGGATGCCCGCCGCACGCAGCTGCAACAAGGCTTCGTAGGATCGCACGCCCGAATTGCACACGACAAACAGCCGCTTGTCCTTGGGAACGGCGTCGAGCCGCTGGGCCAGGGTTTCCTGGGGGATGTTGATCCAACGGTCGCCGAAGGCCTTGACGAAGGGTTCCGCGTTGCGCGGACCTCGCACGTCCAGGCACACCACGTCGGGGGCGGCGTCCTGGAGGAAGCAGGTTTCGAAATCGTCCGGGTCCGCGGTCACGTTGAGGCCGTCCAGGATATTTTCGGCGGTGTTGCCCAGAGCGTTGACGATGTCCATAGCTGCGGCGAAAGGCGGCGTGTAGGCCACTTCCAGGTTGGAAAGGTCGTCCACGGTGCCGCGGCGGGCCAAGAGGGCCGCGACGGCGTTGATGCGCCCCACGAGGGCGTCGCCGTTTCGGCTCACGCCCTGAATGCCGAGGAGCCGGCGCGTCTTTCGGTCCACCACGAGGGCCAGGGCCATGAGGTCTTGGGTGGGGTAGAAATGGGCGCGGTCAGCTTGGATCACCAGGGCCTGCACGGCATCGAAGCCTTCCGATACGGCCGTTTTGTGCGTGATGCCCGCCGTAGCCACGGCCATCTCAAAAATCTTCACGGCGAAAGATCCCACGGCCCCTTCGAACGTGGCGCACCCGCCTGCGATGTTGGTCCCGATGATGCGCCCTTGACGGTTGGCGAGAGATCCTTGCGGGAAATGGAAAGGCTTTCCCGTGATCCGATGAATCACCTCGATACAGTCGCCTCCAGCGTAAATGCAGGGATCCGACGTCTGCAGCCGCTGATTGACGACAACGGCGCCGCGAGGGGATACGAGCAGGCCGGCTTGGGCCGCCAAAAACCCGTTGGGGCGGACGCCCACGGCCGTGATCACCAAGTCCGCCGGAAGGTCTCTTTGGTTCGTGCGCACCGTGAGCGATTCGCCGTCGTCGGCGGGGATCACTTCTCGAACCGTCTCCCCCGTGTACACGGCCACCCCGCGTTCGTCCAAATGGGCCGCCACCATGCGGGCGAGGGTCGGATCGAGCACGCCGGGAAGGACCTGGGGCGCGATTTCCACCAGGGACGTCTCCACACCCCACAGATCGGTCAAGGCTTCGGCCATTTCGCAGCCGATGGCCCCGGCCCCGACAATGACCGCGCGACCCACCGCCCCCTTGGACAGCATGTCCTTGATGGCCGAGGCGTCGTGGAGGTTGGAAACGCTCATGACCCGCGGGTGGTCCAACCCGGGGATGGGCAGTTTGTTGGGAAGGCTCCCCGTGGCCAGCACGAGGAAGTCGTAGGGGAGCTCCCGGTCCTCGTGAGTTTCCAAGCAGTGCACATGAAGGATTTTCCGCTCCCGGTCGATGGCTTCCGCCCGGGTTCGCGTCATCACGTGCACCCCCTTGGCTTTTTCGAAAAACTCGGGAGTGCGCAGCATGTGGAAACTCGTGCTCATGAGCGCCGACAGATCGCTCACATCCCCCGAGATGTAATAGGGAATGCCGCAGCCGCCGTAGGAAATGTATTGGTCCTGATCCACCATGACGACGTCGTAATCGGGACGGAGCCTCTTGATGCGGCAGGCCGCCTTGGGCCCCAGAGCCACCGCTCCCACGATGACCACACGCTGTGTCGCCATTGCCATCCCTCTCATGCCGTTACCGGTTTCTGAAGCCGCGGGCGTCCCCCCAGGTCACAGCGCAGTTTGGGGTGCCCCAGCGGATCGGCATTCATTGGTTGCCAAAGCCGCGAATTTCCCCGCAGTCCGGACAGGTCCAGGTGATGCCGTTACAGGTCATACCCCAGAAATTTTCTTCCATGCAGTCGGAACACATCATGAACCCGCAGGGACACGTCCAGCAAAAGGGCTGTTCCGCGCCGCACACAGAGCACACGTACCGATGCGGCCGCCGCGCGCGGCGTCTCGGCGCCACGGCCGTTCCATTATCAACCGAGGACGCCTTCTCGTCCCCTTGCGGATATAGCTCTGATGCCATGGACGCTCGTCTCTCCTCCCAGCCCCCTATAGCACCTCCGAGTCCCGTTAGACAAGGCGGCCGCCGGCACAGGGGGGCGCCTTGTCTGAGGAGCCTCCGTTGTCGGCGCGAGGCCTTCCCCCGGCTTTAAAGGGCATCGGGGATCCAAGATTTGCGGGAGGCCCATGCGGCACAGAAACGACGATGAACGGCGATTTGCTGTGCCCTGTTGAAGGGGCGGCCTCGCCTGCGACCGTGGACCGTTTTGGCCATCCGCGTAAGCGGGGCTGACAGGGTGACGAAAATTCCACCTCAGCCCAGGGGCGCCGTCGAATCGTTTTTGATATCGACCCCTCATGGGATGCGGCTTTTGCGTCCCACCGCCAAATCGTGCACGGGAATGAGGATGTCGGCCATGGCGCGGACTTTTTGGATGCTGTCGTAGGCGGCCAGGGCGTCGGTATGGACGCCGGGCGTTACGGCGGGCCCGGTGGCGGGAAAATTCTTGTCGTTGCAGCAAAACCCCGTGATCACCGCGCGCCCTGCCTCCGTATTGACGATGACGGACTGCCCACCGGGGGTGTGGCCCGGCGTCCACACCAGTTCGATGCCGTCTCGAAAGACCACGTCCCCGCGGACCGTCTCGATCTTCACACCGTCCAGGATCCCCGGAACATAGCGGTGATCCAAAGGATGAGGGTTTTGATAGAAGGCGTATTCCTCTTCCTGCACCACCACCACGGCGTTGGGGCACTTGGCGTCGTTTTCGCAATGGTCGTTATGGAGATGGGTGTGGATGATCACATCCACATCCTCGGGTTTCAACCCGACGGAAGCCAGAGCGTCTTCGAATTCCAAAATCTTCAAACCGTAGTGCTCGGCCACATGATCGGGCACCATGAACTCTTCCAGCCCTGAGTCCACCAAGATGACTTCGTCGCCGCCCTCGATGACGAAAACGTAGATGGGAATCCAAATCCTTTTGCCGTAGTCCTTGAGGTACGTCATGATGCCCTGGTCCGTTTCGTTGGCGCCCACCACCAAGGGGCGAATGGTATACCGTCGCATGCCCGTTTCTCCTTTTCGATTCCGCATGTCAACCGCATCAGCCTCCCGCACGGCTCGATCACCTGCCCCAAGGAAAGACATGGGATCGGAGAAATGTCAAGAAAGGTCGATGGATGAGGCGGCGCTATCGGGACTCTGATCGCCTGTTGAGGAGCCAGTCGATGACCCGGCCTGGGTCGGGTTGGGGAATCTCGGAACTTGGGGGCTGGGACGGTTTTGGGAGGCTTGAGGGCTGGTGGGCGGGTTCGGCGCCGCTCGCCGGCCCCGGTTCGGACGGCGTAGCGGTTAAAGGGGTTCCCTCGGAGGTCTTAACGGCGTGTGGAACGGATTCCGGGCGGGAGGGAACAGGGGGACTGGGCGCCGTCTCGGTGATCGGGGGGGATGGGGAGGCAGGGGCCTGAAAGGAGGCTTCCCCCTCGGGCTTTTCCGGCAGGGCCTGCGATGGAGCGGCTCTTGCCCCTGAGGTCGGCGAACGAGGCCGTTCGGGTTGCTCCCTGGATGGGGGGACTGCAGCGACGGATCTGGCGTTCTTGTTCGGGCTCACCGTTTTTTCGGCCGCTTTAGCCTTGAATTTGTGTTGCAACGCTTCGTGCTCGGCGATCCGCACCTTTTCCGGGTCCCAAGAACCAGGCCCAACCGTAAGGGACACCATACCGGAGGCGTCAAGAGAATCGGGCGATGCGGCCCGCTCCAGCAGAGCCGGGCTCAACACCGGGTGGCGGGAAAAAGTCGAGAGGCTGCCTCGGGGTTCGAACGGTTGTCCAAGAGCCGAAGATTCTTCACGGCTTTTCTTCAGGGCATCGCTCTTATCCGGCGCTTCCTGCCGTGTTTTCTTTTCGGACTGTGGATCCCCCGCCGAGGCGTCATGGGGTTCGGCGGTGCCTTTTTCAGAAGGGGGCAGGGGCTTTACGATACGCTGGCCGTTGGAATCTACACCGGCCGCCGCCGGTGCCGTCTCTTGTCTCTTCTCCGGCACTCCCGAAGGTGCCGTAAAGGATTGGAGGCGCTTCACGCCTTCCAGAACCCATGTCCATGCCGTTTTCGGCCCTTCCGGGAGCCATACAAGCGCCGCCGCCAGCACGGCGGCGCACAGACCCGCCAAGGCGATTTTCCGATGTCTCCAAGGCTTGGCTTGAGTCCGGCCTTCCAGGTCGGCGATGACTTCCCGCACGATTTGCGGGGTCACGGGTTTTCGGCCGTAGCCGAAACCCGTAATAAAAGCGTTGTCGCAAATGATGTTGATCCTTCGGGGGATCCCCTGCGCTTCCTTGACGATGAGCTCCAGGGCTCCTTGCGTGAATACCTCCCGCGGGGCACTCTGAACCAGAGCCAGCCGGTGGCGGATGTAATCCACGCTTTCCTTGGGGGTGAGCGGCTTCAAGGTGGTTCGGATGGCGATGCGTTGCTTGAGCTGCCTGAGCTGGTGAAGATTGAGGGTGTTTTCCAGTTCCGGTTGGCCGATGAGAATGATCTGGATGAGCTTGTCCTTGGTACTCTCCAGATTGGAAAGCATGCGAAGGTTTTCCAGAGTCTCTACGGGCATGTTTTGGGCTTCGTCGATAATGAGCACCACGTTCCAACCGTCTTGATATTCCTTGATGAGGACCGTGTGGAGGTGGTGAACCATCTCATAAGGGTCCAGGTCGGGCGGTTCCAAACCGAGCTCACGGTAAATGACCCGAAGCAGCCCCGTGAAAGACACGTTGGCGTTGAAGACGAGGACCGTCTTGATATGGGTGCGGTCGTAGCGTTCCAGGTAGCTGCGCACAATGGTCGTCTTCCCCAGGCCGATTTCCCCCGTGATGGTGATGAACCCTTTGCGCTGCTGGACTCCGTAAATGATGGCCGCCAAGGCTTCCTTATGACTCGGACTTAGATACAGAAAATCCGGATCCGGCGTGATGTGGAAGGGTTCCGCCCGGAACCCGTAAAAATCGAGATACATGGATGGCACGCTCGTATGGCTTCAAAGTAAACGTTCAGTGCATGCACGCTTAAGTTCGAAAATGCCGCCATGTCGGACGGATCACGGGAGTCCCTGAAGATACGCCCTGTCTTCCGGCGAGAGCGTTCCTGTATCCGAGCATTCCCAGATAATATCCTGAACTTTGGCTTGCGCTTCAAAACTGAGTTTTTTCCCGAAAGTGAGTTCAACAATTTCATAGAGGCATGACAAGCCGGTGATGGCTCCCGGCGTATACTGATTTTCGCTCCCTGGGGCCGATAAGTGTGCCGCGAGGCAATAAGTCGGGACACAGAAAGTCGAAAGGCCGGGTTGCAGCTTATAAGGAGGGACGTGAAGTACCATCATCGGCTGGTAGCTGCTGTCTTGCGGGTAAAAAACCATACCCGGCGGAAGCATAAATTCCATGGCTTCCGAAGATTCATTAATGAAGGTCACAGAAACTTGAAAAGTCGCGCCTATGGTGGGGGGAAGGCATCCATAAATGCATTGGGCGTTGTCGCCACAGTTTTGCATACATTGGATCATCTGTTGAATCGTTGCGGGATCGAGGCTGCTGAGATCATAACAACTCTCGTCTCCCCCCGCGACGCTTTGAATGCGTGCGGGAAGGGCCTGCAGCCGGGTGAGTTTCCAATAAGCACCGGAAGGATCTTGAGGGTTTGGGGTATAGGTCAGGTCCAAATCGAAAGGTTGGCCTCTGTACATGACCACGGCGTTAAGAATGTTCAGAGAGGCGTCCAGGACGCCGCCTTGAGGTCCCGCGACGGGTGTGGGTCCCGCCCAGGTGAGCTTCCAATAGGCCCCTGAAGGATCCTGGGGCAAAGTGACGAAATCAAAAAGGCCTCGATAGCGCTCGGATCCGACCGTCACGTAGGGAAGGGTCAGTTTCAGGGCGTCGTCGGCCGTGCCGCCGGCTCCGTAACCCGGCGCCGGTATTCCCGCCATCAGGACCATGGCGAGAATCACCCAAGAAGCTTTGCGAATCATGGCCTTTCTCCTTTTTGTGGTGAGGTTTTTTTAAAGGAGCTCCTTGATGGCTTCCAACACGGGATTCACATCCTTGGATTTCGGCAATTCCAGCGGCTTGATGCTGCCCAATGCGGTTCGAACGCAGTCGTATTGTTCCCAGCCCTTGAGTTCATAGGTAAGATCCACGTTCTTCCATTTGGGATGTCCGTGCTGGCGCAACCAGTCTTGGTTTTCATAGAGAATCTTGGCAAACTGCCCCACTTCGCCGCATTGTCGGAACCGGTAATCGTAAGTGATGAGCACGGCCTTGACGGCGGCCGTGGGAACTTCCTCCTTTTGCCAGTCGTACGTCCCTGCAGGAATGACGGCCTGAGGGTAAAATTCCGTCACGTTCTTATTGGTAATGGGGATCAGCTTGAGCTTGTCCTCGGCTTTGACGTTCTCTTTGAAAAGTTTCACAGGATAACCGGCCACGTAGAACATGGCGTCCAGCGTGCCGGCTTTGATGCGTTCCAGCGCTTCCTCGGTGCCCACCGGGGCCAATTCCGCAGGTTTGACTTTAGAGATTTCAAAAAGAAGCTTGGCTGTAAGATAGGTTCCGCTGCCTTCCTTGTCGATGGCGACCCGCTTGCCCTCCAAGTCATCGAAGTCGTTGATGTCGTTTCGTCCCACCAAATGGATTTCCTCGTTGTACAGAGGAAACACCATTTTGATTTTCTGGGCGATGCGTTTAAGAGCCGGGTTTGTCTGGACCTTGGCCACGAAGGCCAAGACATCCGATTGGACGATCCCGAGCTGAACGCCGGGCCGTTTAAAGACCGCGTAGACGTTTTCAACCGACCCTGTGGAATTGAAGACCTCCAAGTCATAGCCCCGCGCTTTCATGAGTTCCTGCAGGTTCAGCCCGAACTGATAGTAGGTTCCCTTGGGCCCTCCGGTGACGATGCCCAACTTTATGGCAACCGCGGGGGACGCCGCGAAAACGACGACAAGGGCCGCACCCAACGCCCACAGGATCAGCCGACGAGTGCACCGCATGGAGGCCTCCTTTTTCGTTCGGTGGATGAAAAGAGTCCGACTTGTCGGAACCCCTTCGGCCGAATGCCAAAGCCGGGGATTTATTGCGAGCAATCCTCCCGTTTCCGGGATGGCGTTCAAACCGGCATTGCTTTGGAAAACCTCTACCAAAGCTTTACCGAGGGGGCAACAAGAGATTCACGAGGAGGGATGGGGCCGGCTCTGGTTCGCGACGCCCCAATCAAAAAAGGTCGCTATCCGCCCTGGTGAAAAAGAAGCGGTGCATGTCCCCTGTATCCAAGGGCCTTTGGAAAGGAACGTAAACAAACCATAGGCCTTGGGGTTCCGGCTGGTGTTGAAACCCGATGGTGCGGAGCTCTCCGGTGAGCCACTCCGGGGCCTTTGAAAGCCATAGGCTCAACGTGTGCACACCCAAGGCGCGTCCCAGCCATTGAAACCCTCGTGCCAACGCCTGGGGATGGGCGGGGTCCACAAAAAAGTCTCCCACCACGGCGCCGTTGGATTTTTTCTCGGCGACCATGTAGGCCGCCAGGCCCCCGAACCGGCGACGGACTTCGACCTTTACGTAGTTCCTGTCCGGATCAGCAAAGCGCCAGTTCAGGTAAGGGCTTTTCCGGACCACGAGAAAGCGCCCATAGGCGCGCTTTGCCCTTTCATAGAGGGCGTCGTGGTCCGGGCCGAACTTTTCAAAGCTGCGGCAGGAGTAACGCAGCATGGACGCCTTCGAGACCGCCAGGGCGTCGACGGCCGCGGTGTATTCGTCCACGGGGTAGACCGGCCGGTAGCCGAGGAAGAGTTTTCCCATCTTTTGAATGTTGCCCGTGTTGAAGCCATATACGAAGGGCACCTGATGGTCGCAGTAGCGCGCAAAGAAATAAAGAGCCGTTCGCACCAAAACGGAGGTTTTCCCGAAGCCCACATGGCGGACCCCCGGGTGGGTCATGGTGTCCCCGACCTGAAGGACCGCGGCGGGTGTTGCATCGGATTCGATGTCCTCCACGGGAACGAAGTAGCCGGAAAAATTAGCGACGATACGATCCTCGCCGTCCCGGCATACGGCCACGGCGTCCCGGCCGAAAGGGCACTCTCGATATTTCCAGCGCCAATGTTCGATGGAGCGCGGCACTGAAAAAATCCGGCAAAAAAGGTCCACCAATGCCGGATCGTCTTCCTGGGGACAAGGCCGGATGCAATAGGCGTCTTTTTCGGCTTCTATTATTTCGTATCCCCAGGCTCCGCTTTCATGCATCCGTTTTTGCTTGTGCCATCCGGCCGCCAGGCGGTCACGGTCTTCGCCGGGCGGCAGGTCGCTGAGCCGCTCGAGAACGGCGGCGCATGTGGGGGCCGTCCGGGGTCCGATGGCCTTGTTGTGGCGAATCTTGAAGCCGGCTTCAGCCAAGCTGATCGTGTAGGCGCGCTTGGGTTTGACGGCGGTTTCCCGTGCGCTGTCTTCTTCGTAGATCATTTCATCGCACAAAAGAATCCGGCCGTTGGACCGGAGCAACTCCCGGCAGGCGTTGAAGAGGTCCGAGAGCGAAGGAAAATACTGGGTAGATTCGAAAAACACGATCCAATCGTAGGAACCGGGTTTCCACCAGGAAGGATGCCTTCCTTCAAACGGTTCGCAAAGGAACGTCACTTTGGGGTGCGCACAGTGCGTTTCCGCGTATCGGATCATGGGGGGCTCGGGAGCCAGCGCCGTGACCCGATGGCCTCTGAGGGCCAGTTGCTGGGCGAAGTGCCCGAAACCGCACCCCACGTCCAGAACGGACAGGGATTCTCCCTGAATGCGCTCCAGCATGAGCGCGGTCAGATTGTTCTGGGCGTCTTCCAGGGACGCGGTGTCATCGTCCCAATAGCCGAAATGGAGGTCATGGCCCTTGACGATGCGACGGTAGACGGAAAAAGGAAAGGACAGCTCTTCCATGGAAAGACGGCGGCTCCTTCAATTCCTTGCCTTTAGGGCTGTGTGGATTCGACGACAAATGAGAATCGGATCCTCCTGGAACCTATGGAGGCGTTCACAGAGCCGATTCTTCCGAAATATCGGCCGGGGCTCAATCGCTCGAAACAGTCCTCGGGAAATTCCGCAACCCTTCCGGTTCCAAAAGCGGCCGCCGCCGGGATGAAATTGGCGTTGGGGCTCCACTCGAAAAGCCACGGCCGCGTGATCTCAGGCGGAACGAAAATCCGGAAGGGTTTACAATACCTAGGCATCGTTTCCCCCGGATCAGCCTCAGCCATGTCCCGATGCCGAACCTGCGGCACGTGCCGAACGAACAATTCATACCATGGAAAGTGTTTCCTCAAAAAGATCTTGTGGGAATCGGCCATGAGCCGCCTCTTGATGTGTACGCCTTCCAGACCGCAGCGGTCGAATTCGTGAACGACCGCCGCTTTCGGGCACACAACCAAGCGCCATCCCCTTTCCCGCATGCGGACAAACAGGTCCGTATCTTCAAAGTAGAGGAAAAACCGGGGGTCAAAGAGCCCTCCGACATCGCGGACGGCTTCGGCACGCAGAAGCACCGAACCGCCCGAGAGGTTTTTCACGGGAAAGGGGGTCATCGTTGCCCATGCGCGCACTGCCTGTCGGCGCCACAACTCGCCTGCCGCCCGCAGGAACGGCGCGGCACGAAAACCCAACCTGTCGGCCACAGAGAGCATCAAAATCCAGTTTGGGGGAACAGAAGGGGGCAAAAGGAATCGGCACAGGGGATCCCAGTAAATCTTGGGCCCGACGGCCCCAATGCGCCCGTCGGCGTTGAGAACGTCGAGCATGTTCTCAAGACAACGGCCTAGCAGGTAGGCGTCGGGATTGAGGAGCAGCAGAGCGTCCCCCGGGCATTTTTTCCAAGCCATGGTGCAGGCTTGTCCGAAACCCAGATTGTGCGGGGCCACGATCAATCGGACCGGTTTGGGAAGATCGCGTTCCAAGACGGCCGCTTCTTGCGGACTTTCACTGTTGTCCACGACCACGACGGTTACCGATGCGGGGCAAGGGGAAGCCAAAATCGAAGCCACCGCTCGAAGGGTCAGCGTCGCACTGAAATAGTTGACCACGATCGCGACGACTCGGCGGATGGGAGCAGCCGATCTTGGGGACGGAAGCCGCCCTGGGCTGAGAGGATACCAAAGAGGCATGGAAAGGCTATTCTCCTTGCATAGAATGTCGCCTTTCCGCTAGCAGCTCTCGGGGTCGGTGTCAAAACCGTTTTGGCAGGGTTTCGTTCAGAAAGACTTCCAAAAACGACGGGACTTGACCGCATTCCGGTCTTGTATGCTATGCTGCGCGCGAGAAAAAACAAAGAGGCGGGCATGGCGCCGTCGCCCATCATGGAGCGTTCAAGAGCATGATCCAGACCCTGAGAACCTTGTGGGAAAGAGTGCGGCCGGTTTCCGAGGGCCCTCTTACGCTTACGGCGGCCCAAGGACCGAACGGGGCCAAGTTGGAAAAGATGCCGGTCTTTCCCGTGCTGGAGGAAACGGATTTCCCCGATGCGCCTCCACGCTACAATCCCCTGCCCGTCTCGTACCTCAAGCGGTTCAAGGTCTTGCCCGTGGAAGAGACCGATCACGGCGTCACGGTGGTCATGGTGGATCCTTTGGACCTGGCGACCCAGGAAGTGGTTCGAAAAGCGTACGGCAAGCCGCTGAAAATCTACCGGGCGTCCGCCGAAGCCATCGCCCAGTTCATATACCAGTGGTACGAAGCGGACAGCGCGCTCCAAGACACCGAAGGAGAACTGGAAGAGAGCGCGGATTTGGATGCCCACCTGTGGGACAACCCCGAGCATCTTCGGGATATGGCCTCCGAGGCGCCCATCGTCCGTCTGGTCAATCACTTGATTTCCCGGGCCGTGGACGTGGGCGCGTCGGACATCCACATCGAGCCGCTGAAAAAGCTGGTCAAGGTGCGCTACCGCATCGACGGCGTCCTCCATGATCAGGAGGACATCCCCAAGAAATTCCAGGCGGCCATCGCCTCTCGGATCAAGCTCATGGCCCGCATGAACATCGCCGAAATGCGCCTCCCCCAGGACGGTCGCATCAAGTTCAAAATGGCCAAGAAGGAAATCGACATTCGCGTCTCCAGTCTTCCCACGGTTTTCGGCGAGAGTCTGGTGTTGCGCCTCTTGCAAAAGGAAGACATCCTCCTGGATCTCGACATCCTCGGCTTTCCCAAGGATCTCCTCGGCCGATTCAAGCAGATCATTTCCCTCCCTTACGGCATCCTTCTCGTCACGGGGCCTACCGGGTCGGGGAAGACGACGACCCTCTACGCCGCCATCAATGAAATCAACAGCCCGGACCGCAAGATCGTCACCGTGGAAGACCCCGTAGAATACCAGCTCGACGGGGTCAACCAGGTGCAGGTGCAGCCGAAGATCGGGCTGACTTTTGCTCATTGTCTTCGCTCCTTCCTTCGGCAAGACCCGGACGTGATGCTCGTCGGGGAAATCCGAGATCTGGAAACGGCCGAAATCGCCATCCAGGCGGCCCTGACCGGCCACATGGTTTTTTCGACCCTGCACACCAACGATGCCGCCGGAGCCATCACCCGGCTGGAAGACATGGGTGTGGAACCCTTCATGATCACCTCCGCCGTCGTGGCCGTGCTCGCCCAAAGGCTGGTCCGCAAAGTGTGTTCGGCGTGTATGGACGAAATCGTCCTGAGCGAGGAAGAACGGCGCATCCTGGCCCAGGAGTTTTCCGTCTCTCCAGAGGCCGTGCCGGCCTCTTACCGGAAAGGGCGAGGGTGCGACCAATGCGGCGGGACGGGATACCGCGGTCGTATCGGCCTTTTCGAATTCCTGCCGGTGGACGAACCGATCCAGCGCGAAATCCTCAAAGGCTCCGACCGCAACGCCATCGTCGCCAAGGCGGTGGAATTGGGCATGCGGACCCTGCGCCGTGACGGTCTGGAAAAGGTGGTGGACGGGATCACCACCTTTGAAGAAGTCATTCGGGTGACACGGTAATGCCTCGATTTTTCTACGAAGGCGTGGACCTTCAGGGCCGCAGGGTGCGAGGGGCTGAAGAGGCGCCCGACCGCGAGAGTTTGCTCGTGACCCTGAGCGGCAAGGGCGTCCATGTCCTGCGCTGGTCCGAAACCCCCTTGGGCCGGCAACGCCTGTCCTTTTTCCAAAAGGGGCGCCTTACGGCGAAACAGCGGCTGGAATTCATCGCCGAACTGGCGCACTTGGTTCGCTCGGGCGTCCCCCTGGACCGATGCCTCCAGATTTTGGCCGATTCCACCACCACGGAGCGCGTCCGCCAACTGGCCGCCACCCTGCGCGACGGCCTACGAGAAGGCCAGAGTCTTTCCGAGGCCATGGCTCAGAAAGCGCCTGAATTCGGTGAACTTACCGTGAGTATGATTCGGGTCGGAGAAGCGGGCGGGGTCTTGGACGATTCCTTGGAAAAGCTCGCCGGGTTCATGGCGAGGACGGAAGAGATCAAGCGCTTTATCGTCTCTTCGTCCATTTATCCCATCGTGCTGCTTTTCGTTGGGATCGCCTCCGTGGCTTCCATTTTGGGTTTCGTCATTCCCAAGTTCGCCGCCATCCTGGAAGACCTGGGGCCCAACATCCCGGCGGCCACGCGAGCCCTCATCGTGGTGAGCGCCGTCTTTCGCGGTTTCTGGTGGCTGTTCGCCCTGCTGATCCTCGTTTTCGGGGCGGCGATCGTCGCCTATGCCCGTAAGCCTAAAAACCGCGATCGACTCCATGCCCTCTTGTTGAAAATCCCCTTCTTGGGGCCTCTCATGCTGGAAGTGGAACTCGCCCGCATGACACGCACTCTGGGCACGCTTTTGCAAAGCGGGGTGCCTCTTCTCAAGTCGTTGTCCATCGCCCGGGCCGTGGCCCGCAACGTGGTCGTCAAGGAAGCGCTCCAGGAGATTTATGAAAGGGTCCAGCAGGGGATGGCCATGAGCGCCCTCATGCGCCAGTCGCCCGTTTTCCCGGCCATGGTGGTGCACATGACGGCCATCGGGGAAGAGACCGGGGAACTGGGCCGAATCCTGGGTGCCGTAGCCGACAACTTGGAAAAGGAGATCCAGAGCAAGACGAAAGCGGCGCTGGCCCTCTTGGAACCCGTGGTCATCGTGGGCATGGGGATTCTCATCGGCGGCATGGTCATTTCCATGCTCTTGGCCATTTTCGGAATCCATGAAATCTCCTTTTGAGCGCTTCGGGTTTACCTTGGTCGAGCTCCTCGTGGTGATGGCCATCATGGCCGTCTCGCTCGCCCTGATTTTTGCCACCGTGGGAAGCGGGCTGGGCAGGAAGCAGGACCGCCGCTTTGCCGTGGAGCTGGGCGGACTCTTGAGAAAAGCGAGGAACCAGGCCATGGCGGGCGGCGTTCCCGTGGCCGTCGTATTTTCCGAAGAAAGCCGCCGGTGCTGGATCGCCGAACCCGGGGAAGGGTTCGTGGATATTCCCGCCGAGTTGGAAATCCAGGCGCTGGGACTGCTCCGCGCGGAGAACGTCCTTTACCTCGTCTTCTACCCGGACGGAGCTTCCAGCGGTGCGGAACTGGAGGTCGTCCGAAGGGGGGCGGTTTTGAGCCGCATTCGGGTGGATCCTTTGACGGGGCTGGCTCTGGCTGTCGTCGGAGAGGGCGGCTAGGAGCTCGTCCGATCATGATGCGTCGTCGCTCCGGAGCCGAATGCACGTTGGGGTTCGCTTCGCTCACCCCAACCTACGAATCTGTTCAAGGATATCGGCCGACGAGATGGAGGCTTCTATGAAAGTCGCGCTCAGAGTGTGAAAAGCCCTGACTTTCATCGTTCGTTGTCTCGCCGGGGCAAGATGCACGTTGGGGTTCGCTTCGCTCACCCCAACCTACGAATCTGTTCAAGGATGTCGGCCGACGAGATGGAGGCTTATGTGAAAATCGCGCTCAAAGTGTGAAAAGCCCGGACTTTCATCGTTCGTTGTCTCGCCGGGGCACGATGTTGAGACGTAGGTTGGGGTGAGCGAAGCGAACCCCAACACCAACCACTTCATGGGATGAACGGCGTGTGGGGAACAAATCGGAGGCGCACGGGGCGCCCGGTTGGGCTGAGGCCTGGAAGCTGGACTGGGAATTTGCGGCCCTCGCAGGCCGCACGGGGTTTTACCCTGCTCGAGGTCTTGATCGCTCTCACGGTCATGGGCATTACCGTGGCGGTCCTCTTTTACGGATTTTCCCAATCGGCGCGGCTGCAAATGAAGGCCCACGAGGTCATGGAAGCCTCCCGGGTGGCCCGCCTCGTTTTGGCCGACCGCGCCCTTCTTTCGGAGGCCACGGCGAGAGGGCGCCTGAACGGCCCGGTGGATGGGGAGCCCGGGTGGTTTTACTCCCTGGAAGCGCGCCCGCTGGTGGTGCCCCTGGACAAGCGGGCGGAAGCCTACGAAGACCCCAACATGGTGGAACTGACCCTGTGCGTGTATTCCGAGGAATCGGGCCGAAGCGGATCGCGATGCCTTGTGGGCTGGGTCGAAAGGAAGGGATGAGGGCGATCCGCGGTTCTTCCCTGAATCCTTTTTCTTCTCAGGCCGTGGGGCGTTTCGGGAAACGGGCTCCTTCCAAGGCTTTTCGGGGGTTTACCCTGGTGGAAGTCCTGGTGGCCATGGCCCTTACGGCCATGGTGGTCACCCTGCTCGGCACGGCCATGCGCTCCGGCCTCCTTTCCTGGCGCAAGCTGGGCCTGGAAAATCAAGCGGATATTTTTTCTTACGCCGTGCCGGCATCCCTCGGGCGCTACGTGGAATTCATGGCCACGGAAGCGACACCCTGGAAAGGCCGCGAGGGGCATCTCTTCCCCCTGTGCGGGTCGGCTCGAGGCATCACCTTTTACAGCACCTACGGTCCTGCGGGTTCCAGCCGGCAGGGCCTTCGACTCATCGGCTACCTCTACGATCCGTCTCAAAACACGCTGGATGTCTACGATGTGGACATCCTAGAAAAAGAAGGGGAGGAGACGGATCTGCTCGCCCTGGCGAAAGGCCTCTTGGAGGGGCGCGACAACGTGGGCCCTCCGATGAGCCGTTACGGCGATGTCACTGAGTTCCGCGTGGCCTACGGCGATACGGATTCCTCGGACGGGGCGGGGCAAAACCTTCTGTGGCAGGACCAATGGGCCTGCGAGGAGAATCCCCGGGCTCCGCGAGGGGTTCGGCTTGTTTTCGGTGTGAGGTCCGGAGCGAGCGAAAGGGTCACGTCATGGATTTTCCCAACCCGGGTGCCGTAAGGCCCTTTTCGAGATCCCACAGAGGACGGTTTGCGGGGGAGCCCGGGGCCGTGCTGGTTTTTGTCCTGTGGGCCTTGGCTTTGCTGTCCTTTTTGGGATTGCAGGTGGCCGTGGCGTCCCGGCTGCGGGCTTGGGAGGCCCTTGGGGCATGGGATCAGCTGCAAAGGGCCGAAGCCCTGCGGTCGGTTTTGCGCTATTACGCCGTTTCGGGAAAAAACAACAATGCGATGCGGCCTGGAATATGGTATCGGTGGTTTGTGGGCGGCCAGGAAGTATGGGTGTCCTTGGAGAAAGAATCGTCCAAAATCCAGGTCGTGGAAGCCAACGACGCCAGGCTGCGCCAGGCCTTGACCGATTTTCTGCCCCTGTCGGACCCGCGGGAGGTGGACGAGCTGGTGGATGCCCTTCTGGACTGGCAGGATGCGGACGATTTGGTCCGGCTTCACGGGGCCGAAGCCGAATGGTACCTTCAAAGAGGGCTGCCGCCGCCGACCAATCGGCCCTTCGCGAGCTTGTGTGAAATCCAGAAGGTTCGAGGCGTCTCTCCCGAACTGTTTTGGGGCGATCCTCTGGAAGAGGCCTACACCACATGGGAACAGGAAGACGTGGGGGGTGAAACGGACATGATCGTGCCCGAACGGCGGTCCCTGGCGGATCTTTTGACCGTCGTCGGATCGAAGGCGGAACGGGTCACGGTGCTCATGCCTTATAGAGAAAATGTTTACGAGGTGGCCGTCGTGGTGGGAAAAGCCGGCACCGACGGGTGGGTGGTGGCGGATCGATGTCACGGCTTTGTCATGTCCGGCTTTCTTTCGGAAAAGTACTGAAAAACGCCTTCAGGGTGGACGATTGGGGGACGCGAGCAGACGGGCGGACGGTCCCCAGGTGGGTATCCCCATGGGGAGGTGACACGGGCTTTGTTGGCGGGCGCACGCATTCTCGGGGTCTATCTGGATGAAAACCGGCTGGATTATGTCCATGCGGTGAAACGCTGGGGGCGGGTGCGCCTTGAGCCGCTGGAAAACCGGAAGCCGGCCTGCGGAACTTTGGAAGACGGCGGTCCCAAAGGGCTGGAGACGTTCTTGCGCGATCTTTCCCCCAAGTCCGACAGGCGCCTTGCCATCGGCCTTCCGCGGGCCCTGTTCTTCGTTCGGGACATGGCCGTGCCGCCCGTGCCCATGGAAGATGCCCTGGAGGCTGTGCGAAACGCCTTGCCCATTCATGTGCATCTTCCCCTCGAAGACATTTATTGGGACGTGGATCTGGTGAGGCGCCACGACAAGACGGTGGCGGCCACCCTAATCTACGTGGAAAAAAAAGCCGTGGACGGCATCCTCTCGGTGCTTTCCGACACGGGCCATCGAGACCGGCTCGAAGGCCTCTTTCCCATCTCCTTCGGCCTTGCGGCCTGGCTTCGCGCAGGAGGCCGTCCTCCCATGGGGCTGGTGAGGCGGGAGGACGGCTTGCAGGAGGTGCTCGCCGTGGATCAGGACGGCGTGGTCCGCACCCGATTGTTGGACCCATCCGAAGGCGTGTGGGGCCGGGATGAACTGATGAGCTTCCTGCAGGCCCAGTGGGGTGTCACCCCTGAAAACGTCCAGGATTGGACGGCGACCTCGCAGAGTGCCCATCTTCTCGATTCTCCCTTTTCCCATGATTGGCCCCATCCGTCGTTAAATCTCGGGACGGCGACCGCCTTCGCCCTTCTCCGCACCGGGCCGATCCTGTGCACGGACGGCAGAGCGCCGCGGGTTCCGGGGTTTCATCCCGCCAAGGTCGTGGTGCCGCTCCTTTTGGTCCTTGGCCTTACGGCCTGGGGCCTTTCCTGGCACGTGGAACGCCGCACGGCGGCTCTGGAAATGAAAGCGGCGCGCTTGGCGGAAGAAACGAAACGGCTGGAAGCCGAACTCAAACCGCTGGAAAAAAACGCCCAGGAAATGGAACAGCTCAAGAAGCTCATCAAGGAGGCGGACGTCTATATCAAGGGAAAACCGCGATTCTACGAGCTCCTGAACGACATTGCGGAGCGTGTCCCGGAGGGGACATGGATTTCCCAGTTCAATTATTCCGCGGGCAAGATGACCGCCTCTTTTCAGAGCCCGGATTCCATGAAGACCATAGAAAAGCTCAGGGAGTCCCCTCTACTCAAGGACGTGAAACTCCAAGGGTCGGTCAACCGCGGTCGGGACAACAAGGAAACGTTCAACGTGGTCTTGGAGCTGAAATGATTCAATTGTGGGGGCGCAGAACGCGGCGCTGGGCCGGGATCGCCGTTTTGGGGGTGATCCTCTGGGGGCTGTGGTATTTCATGGACTGTGCCCCCAAGATGGCCTCGGCCTCGGCCGTCGAAGCGTCCGTGGAATTGGAAAGGGCCAAGCAGGACAAGCTCCGCACCCAGATCGCCAAGATCAAGGAAGACCTGTCCCACCAGGCCCAGATGGCCGAAGAACTGGGCCGGGTGGAACAGCTGCTTCTCGAGGCCAAGAGCCTCGATGAAGCGGCGGCCAAGATGCAACAGCGCATCCAGGAATCCTTCGAAAAGACGGGCATCCAGGTGCAGGCGTACAACGTTTTGAGTCCCGGGGCGTGGGAGGAGATTCCCATGGCCCAGGTGGAATTCCGGCTACGCGCCGACGATGCGGCTCTGGCGGGGCTGCTCAAGTTTTTGGAAGACGAGGAAAAGCTGGTGCGTGTGGAATCCTTGACCGTGGCGTATCGACCGGCCAAGGATTTTCCTCTTTCCGTCACGCTGCGGGTGGGCACGCTGTTTGTGGATACGAAGAGCCTGAAGACGTTCTTGGGTCAACCATCGAAAAAGTGAGGCGCTGGAGGAGAGGCGACGATGGGGGTGCGAAGGTCCGCATGGACGATGGGAATGCGAGCCGGGGTGATTGTTTTGGCCGTGTGGGTGAGCGGGTGTTCGACGACGCCGTTCCCGCAGCGCCCCACAGGCGGCCCTTCGGCCCCCCCGGCCGTATCGGCTCCGGTCCTGCCGGCGCCCGAAGGCGCTCCAACCGCCCCGAGGAGCACCGAAGCGGTCATCAGCGCCCCTACTCAGGGGTCCCTGACGAAAGTGCCGCCTCGCGACCTTTCCTACACGGGCCGCCCGGTCAGCGGGGCCGCTTCGGATGTGGCCGCCAAGGGCCCTCGAAAAGAACCCGAGCAGCAGAAGACCGTGGACATCGACATGGCTTTCGATGCCGCCGACCTCTACCAGGTGCTGGATGCGACTATTTACCAGCTTTTCGGCGTGAACTACATCGTGGATCCGAGCATCAAAGCCAAGGTCACCTTCCGGGCGAAGGGGGCGTACACGAAAGCCGCCTTCCTTAAGCTGCTCAACGATGTGCTCCAGGTGAGCGGTCTCGCCTTGGTGCCGGGTCCCGGGGATATGGTCAAGGTCGTGCGCAAGGATTTGAGCGGCGGGCTGAGCGCCGCGGGCGTCGAAGCCGTTCCCGTGGAAACGGGCTACACGGACGTGACCCGCCTCATCCGTCTGCGGTACCTCGGGGCGGAAACCGCCGCAGCCAACATCAAACCGTTCCTTTCCCCCAACGCCGTCGTGGTTCCGGACAAGGCGAGCAACGCCTTGGTCATTACGGACACGCTGACCAACATCGAAAAGGTGGCCGGGGTGCTCGCCCTGATGGATGTGGATCGCATCCAGGAGATCTCGTGGAGGATCTTTCCGCTGCTCCATGCGGAGGCGGACCAGGTGGCCCAGGAGCTGACGGAAATCCTTGGAAAGGAAGGCCTTTTCATGCGCCCGGGAACGGAGCCGGGCAGCTTCCAGGTTTTTGCCATCAAGAGCCTGAATGCGGTTTTTATGGCGTCCCGGTGGTCGTCGATCATCGATCAGGCGGCGCGCTGGATTGCCGTCATCGACCGGCCCGGTGAAGCCGGCCAAGGTATCTATGTCTATTTCGTGGAAAACGGGTCAGCCGTGGAACTGGCCGATGTGCTCGCCCGGGTCTACGGCCTGTCCACCTCCACGTCGCGCACCCTCAGGACCGACACGCGATCGACGACAAGCGTGTCGCGCTCCTCCAAGTCGCTCACCTCCAAGTCCCCCACATCCCTCACGAGCGCGGCCGGCGGGACCGGCCTTTCCACGGAAAGGCCTTCGGCCGCAGGGGCTTCAACAGCCCCGGAGCGTTCGGCCATCGGCGCGGCCGCAGGGCAGGTGGGCGAAGAAGTGGCGTTCATCCCCGACGAGGCGACCAATAGCATCGTCATCAAGGCCAGGGAAAAGGATTACCGGATCATCCGAGGTGTCTTGGAAAAACTGGACCAAATCCCGCGCCAGGTGCTCATCAATGTGATCATCGCCGAACTGTCTCTTTCCGGTTCGGCGGAATACGGCATCGAGTGGTTCCTGCAGGGCCACTACAAGGATTACACGGGCCAGTTCGTCCTGGACAACGCCCGATCCCGGGCCGTAAACACCGCCTTGGGAAGCGGCACGGGTTTCGCCGCGGCGGTCTTCGACAGCACGGATTTCCTCAGAGGCCTCATCAGCGCCTTGGGCAAGGATACCTCCCTGAACATTCTTTCTTCTCCCAACATCATGGCTTCGGACAACAAGGAAGCCTACATCGAAGTGGCCGAGGAAATTCCCATCGTCACGGGGGAAGTGACGAGCCAGGAGACCACGGCGACTTCGCGGACGATCCAATACCGCAAGACGGGCATCATTCTGAAGGTGACGCCGCACATCAATACCAGCGGTCTGGTGAAGATGGACATTTCCCAGGAAGTGAGCCAACCGGGAGAAAAAGACCCGGACCTCAAGACGACTTCCATCATCAGCCGCGTGGCGGAAACCTCTCTGGTCGTGCAAGACGGCCAGATGATCGTCATCGGCGGTTTGATGCGCAACCGCGATTCGGTGAGCCGCTCGGGCATTCCGGGCTTGCGCAACGTGCCCCTTCTGAAATATGTTTTCGGCAGCGAGGGTAAGGAAAACTCCAAGACGGAACTCATCATCCTGATCACGCCGCGGGTCGTTCGCGATCGCAGGGAAGCGGAAGCCGTCACGCAGGAATTTTCGAAAAAGGTCCAAGGGCTTCGGGAAATGTTGCAGTCCCGGGGGGCCGTGGTGGAGGAAAACTTTAAAGCTTCCGAACCGGCAGGACGATAACACAGTAAGCACTGTGTGTCGGGGAAGGTTCGCCCCTGCGCGCGAGCGCCTTCGGCGCCGGAAGAGTGGGGCGGACCGTGTCCTAGAGCGAAGAGCCTGATCAAGGAGGGTCTTCCATGAAGGTTCGGGTGAAGGGCTTGGGGTTTGCCGTGTGGTGCGCGCTGCTGTGCGCGCTTTTCCTGGTTCCCTGTGCCGGCTGGGGTCAGGATGACAACGGCAAGGACAACGAAACCCTCGTGGTTTCGCCGAGTTTTGTGGACGTGGGGACGTTCCGGCTCCTTCCCGGGCAGAGCCTGGAACCGGGCTCCTTTACCGTGACGGTCACGGGCGGACCGAAGGTTTCGGATAACCAAACCTCCACCTTCCTCGCCTCCAGCGATGCGGTCTGGCTCAAGCTGGAACCCACCAAGGGGGACATCCCGGGGACCATCACGGTCACCGTGACCATTTCCGAACTCATGGAAGGGACCTTTTCCGGGACCATCACGGTGGTCTCCGGGCTCAATCCCGAAAAATCCGCCACCGTGGCTGTCTCTTTAACGGTCATTCGAACGCCGGGGAACCTCTTGACCGTCTCCCCGACGGAAATCCAGCTGGATTTCACCACGGCGGATCTTTCGCCGCGGTCCTTCCCCGTCTCCGTCCGCAACGCCGACCCGACGGACACGACCTTTCTGTGGTCCGCGGCCTCCGGCGTCCCGTGGCTCACGCTCTCACCTTCCGACGGCAGGGGCAACACCACGGCGACCCTCACGGTGGATCCCACGAAAATCCCCATTCTTGCGGATGAATCTTACGTGGAGGGAAAGGTCGTCTTTCATTCGAGCCTGAACACCGAGCCGGTGGAGCTCGTGGTGAAAGCCCGGGTCATCCGGGTGTCCAAGGAGCGCTTGACGGTCTACCCCGCGTATCTCTTCTGGAGCCTGGAACGGACTGCGGAAGGGCTTTTGGGTGAGGCTTCGACGCAGACGCTCTTCGTCATTTCCCAGGAGGCGGGATGGTACGCTCTGGTGGACGTGCCCTTCTTGGACGTCTCCGTGGATCCCGACCTCAATGTCCCCGGGGCCACGGGGCGGTCCGGATCCATTCAAGTCACCCCCGTCACGTCGGTCCTCCAATCCATGGGATACGGCCGCTTTACGGGGCGCATCACCGTCTACAACGCCACCGCCGATGCCTTCCGGATCATTCCGGTCACGGTGGATGTGCGCCGTCCCGGCGAAGCCATATCCGGTCCGCCGGTTTCCGTGAGCATTTCCCAGACGACCTCCGGCTTCCTGCTGGTGGAAACGGTGGATTCGGCCTGGCTTGAGCTCATTTTGGCCGCGCCGGATCTTGCGATCCGCTACAACAGCCAGGCCGCCTGCACCCAGGCCGGAGGCCGCTGGGTGGATCCCGACGGGGCCTTGGGCAGTCTGGACGAAACGTGCAGTCTGGACGAGAAGATTTACCTGCTCGTGGCGTTCCCCGATGCCCTTCCCGGCGTCGTCTATGCGCTTTCCGCCCAGCATCCCAACGGGTTCGCCGTGGCGTTTCGAAGCGGCGTGAAACAGGAAGGGGCCGATGATTTTTACTACGCCTCGGGCCCCATCGGGTCCATTCCGCTGGGCCCCGTGCGTCTTTTGGGCTTGCAGGGCCGGATCATCGTCAGTTCCCGCGTGGGGCGGTCCCTGGCCGATGCCGTGGAAGTGCAACGGGCCCAGATCAATGTGCGCACACCCGAAGGCACATGGCTCGTCTCGGAAACCTACCAGGGCGGCATCTATGATTATGGGGAGGAAAGACCGCTTCGGCTGCAGCGGGATCCGGGGACTTTCAACTTTAAGGGAACATGGGGAGAGACCCCCGTGACGTGCCGGGCCGGAGACGGGGTGCACACGCTTTATGTGCTGGAATTTATCGAAAGAGGTGTGGCATACGTCTATGAAATTACGTCCCTGTCTTCCCAGAAGATGACGGGACGGTGGACCTTCCAGTACGGGAAACAATGGGAGGCCTTTGAAGCGACCCGGGTCGCTTTCCGGTAAAGGAAAGGGCTCGAGGGCGTTCGGGCCGGACGCGATGGCTCAGGACGGTCGTGAGGAGAGGGCGATGATCAGGAAATGCATGGCGATAGGGCTGTGGCTGTTGGTCCTTTCCGGCTGTGGCACGTCGGTGATGGAGCTCAAGACGCCCGTGGCCAGGGAATCTTCCGCGGGGGAATTCAAGCGCGTGGTGGTCCTGCCGTTTTCCGACTACACGCCCGAGGATTCCCTCTACGGCTACTGGAGGCGCAACGTCCTGATCAACGAAGCCCTGACCGATGAGCTCATCCGGTTCGGTTTTTCGTCGGTGATCTATGAAGATGTCATCGCCTACCTCCTGGATCGGGGCATCATCCAGGACGCCACACCCGATGAAGGCAAGAGCGCGGCGACGGCCACTTTGGAAAAGGAACTGGCCAAGGACTGGTCTTCGGGGATGAAGGCGGAAATCCTCCGCGCCATCTACCAAAACGAGGCCAACAGGCGTGCGGCGGAGCCCTACTGGAACCGGGAACGTCTGATCTCCCTCGACAGCGACGCCGTGAGGGGACTGGGCGCCCGTTTCCGGGCGGACTACGTCCTTCGGGGTCGGGTCCTGGTGTTCCACTCGGGTCAGGAAGACAGCTTCAACCCGGTCCAGACGGGCCTTCTGCCTTTCTTCTTCAAGGTGGGATCCCGCACGGTTTTCGGGGTCGCCCAGAGTGACACCTACGAGATGATCGACAAAATGGCCATCGGAGGCCTGGTCGGGGCCGCCTTGGCCAAGGACAATTGGCCTGTGGAAGACAATGACAAGAAGTTCGTCGGGGCGCCGCGCTTCGGCGGGGGCCTTGTCCATGAGGAAGACTATGCGAGCTTGAACACGGCCATTTGGGGGGCGGCGGGAGCCGGCATCGCCTTTCTGGCGCACAAGGGAGGCCGCGTGGACAGCGCGTGGGTGCAGCTGCGGATGATCGCCCAAGATGCCCGCACGGGCCAGATCGTGTGGGTGAACCGCGCGGAAGTGAAGGTCATGCCCAAAACCGTCTTCGGGGAAAAAGACGTGGATGTCTTGACCAGCGAAGCGATCCAACACGCCGTGGGCCGGCTCGTGGATAACTTCGTGGCGAGCCTGACCGGCCGGGAAGTCGTCCGAAGCCGCGTGGACGGCACGTTTTATGTCACGCCCGCAGGCGGGATCCTCGCCCCGGACCGCACCCGGTACGGCACCATCCACGTGGGACCGCCCGTGGCACCCGCGGTGCAGTAAAGAGGAGCCCATGGACTTTATCGGCGAGGAACGTCCGCAAAGGGTGAAGCTGCTCGGGACGTTCCCGCCCTTGACTTCCTAGCCCCTAGGGGGATATTAAGAATTTATTCTGGCAAGCGGCTGGTCTTCCGTGCACCAAATCCTCTAGCGCTCCCATTCCCGTTGGGCTCTTTTTCAA
The DNA here is from genome assembly GCA_037481835.1 of Desulfosoma sp. Taxonomy (GTDB): domain Bacteria; phylum Desulfobacterota; class Syntrophobacteria; order Syntrophobacterales; family DSM-9756; genus Desulfosoma. The sequence continues at coordinate 122,901 of JBBFKW010000011.1, forward strand.
GAAGATTTCTCCCGTTTTTTATCTCGTTCAGAGCGTAGGCTTCCGTGCACCGAACCCTCTAGCGCTCTCGTTGTTGCTTCGCTGTATTTCTCGACGGTCCGTTCCCGTTCTCAGACTAATGCCTTTTACCGGTTCAAAGGAGTCTAGGGTGCGATCCGGAATACCTCAACCCCCATACGGAAGCCTCTGCGGGCTGATTTGCCTCGTGCTCCTTGCGGCCATCGTCTGGGCGGTTTCCATTGGCGCCGCATGCGCGCAGGAACCCCCGCCCTATGTTCCCGGCGAAATTCTCGTGAAGTTCAAGGACGGGACCTTCGCCCGGCAAGGGGATCGAAGAACCCGGGCCGCTTTGGAAGAGCGGCGCGTGTTACAGGCTTTGGGCCTGCGCGTGGATCGGCATTGGCCGGAGCTGGGCATTCACCGTGGCAGATTGGAAGCCGGCGTGACGATGGAAGAAGCCTTGCAAAACCTCCGGTCCCGCCCCGATGTGGAATTCGCCGAACCCAACTACCTCCGCCATAAATTGGAGATTGTGCCCAACGACCCCTATTACGGCGAACAATGGGCCTTGGAAAAGATGGGCATGCCCCTGGCGTGGGAGGTGAGCACCGGAAGTGAGGGCATCCTCTTGGCCGTGGTGGACAGCGGCGTGGATTTCGGCCATGAAGATCTGGCTGGAAAGATTTGGAAAAATCCCGGCGAAGTGTGCGGAAACGGCTGGGATGACGACCACGACGGGTACGTGGACGACTGCTACGGCGTCAACGTCATCACGGGCCGGGGCGATCCCATGGACGACGACGGCCACGGGACCCACCTTGCCGGGACCGCCGCCGCGGTGGGCTACAACGGCCGCGGCATGGCCGGCGTGGATTGGCACACGAAAATCCTTCCCATAAAATTCTTAGGGGAAGGGGGCGGCAATGTGGCCGACTTCGTGGAAGCCGTCTCCTTCGCCAAGGCGCGGGGCGTTCGGGTCATGAACATGAGCTTCGGGGCTTATTCCTATTCCGAGGCGGAAAAACAGGCCATCGCCGGAGCTCCCAATATCCTTTTCGTGGCGGCGGCGGGCAACGAACGCTACGACAACGATTTCCATCCCCTTTATCCGGCAAGCTACGACCTTCCCAACCTCATCTCTGTCGCCTCCAGCAACAAGTCGGACAAACTTTCGGTTTTTTCGAACTACGGGGTCCAAACGGTCCACGTGGCGGCTCCCGGCGAAAACATTCTGGGCACCCTTCCCGGAAACGACTACGACAACCTTACGGGAACGTCCATGTCCACGGCCCTCGTCAGCGGTCTGGCCGCACTGATCTTTTCAATGTATCCTTCAGCAACGCCGGCTGCCGTTAAAGGTCGTATTTTGCGTACAGCGGACCAAAACGACGCCCTTCAAGGCATCCTCTCGAAAGGACGGGTCAATGCCTACCGAGCGCTTGTCGAACCGGTCGCAGGACCCTACATCTTTCGACTGATCCCCGACAGTGGACCTGCGGGATCTCAGGTCGTCATTCGGGGTTGTTCTTTCGGACGCTCTCCGGGGGCCGTTCGTTTCAGCGCCAATGTGCCGGCTGAAATTATCTCATGGGCTGACGAGGTCATTGTGGTCAAAGTCCCCGATGGGGCCATTCCTGGAGGTGTGGTTGTACACACAGCCGACGGGGCTGAAAGCAACGGGGCTTTCTTCACTGTGACGGCCAAGATTGCGGGAGGGCTGAGATTTGTCTTTCCTGAAATTCGGGCCAATCCGTCCCATGTACCCATCCTGGTTCTCAGCAACCCTTCAAAAGATCCGGCACTAGTTCATCTCCGGGTCATCGAAGCCACTTCAAGGACAAAGACGTTGAAAGTTATCCACTTGGAAGGCTTGGAAAAGTGGATCGAAAACCTGAGCGGTTACGCGCCCCGCCCTGAGCAGTTGCTTATGGTTGACTGCCAGTCTGAAAGCCTCGTGGGAGCAGCGGTGGTGACATTCAGGGAGGACATGAGAAGTATTTACGTCGCGCCTCTCATTAAGGCGCAGCCGACAGATTTTGAGGAGGTGAGTCCCCGGTGAGACTGATCGGGTGGTTGGGCTTGGTGAGTTTTCTGCTGGTTTCGTGCGGCGGCCTGCGTTTCGGGGGGCTGTCGCCGGAACAATCCCTGCGTCAAAGGGCCGAAGCGTATTGGACCGCTCAGAAGAGTAAGAACTGGAAAGAGGTTCGCACCTACGTGGATCCTGAGATTGTCGGGACACTGGATAAATATTTCAAGAGAAGGGAAGAGTCCCAAAGTTATTCCACCATTGTTTCTGCAGAAATTAAGGATCTGGAGGTTCGAGGGGACACGGGGCGCACGGTCACGGACGTTTCCGCGCAGCTGACCCATCCCCTGTTGGGCGGTAAAGCCTATATGGTTAAACAGACCGTGGAGGAACGCTGGGTCCGGCGCGGGGGGGTCTGGTACGTGGTGATCGAATCCCCGAGCCTGGAGGATTTTCTGAAAAAGTTACATTCAAAACCCGGCGATCCAGCTTCGGGGGGCTGAAGAAAGGAGGTGAGAAAGGCCTGAATGGAAGACAGATCCTTGGATAAACGGGGGAAAAGCTTTTGGTGAGGTTTTAGAAAACAAAGGAGAAAGAATGATGAGGAAAGTGGCGAGTGTCCTTTTGGTTCTGGCGATGGTCCTTGCGGTCGGGATGGCTTATGCCGGAGATGCCAGAGTTCCTATGGAACTGCAAGCGCAATTCGAACAACAAACGGGCACCAAGGCCAGCTACTATCTTTGGTTCCCTGTCGTCGCTGAATATCCCAAAGACCTTAATTGGACGAACTTTCTCATTCTGTCAAACTATACCGGTGGGAACATCGTAATTGGATGTTGGTACACCTCTTTCCAGAGGACTCAAACCCTTCAGACGTACGAACTCGGGAAATTTGAGAAGCTGATTCTGCCCGTCGGGCAAACGGTGGGTTCCAACCAAGGCTACGACATCCTGTGCGGATCGGACAACTTCTTCGGTGGAGCCGTTCTCTTGTTTGAAGGGGGTTCTCTGGCCACCTCCATGCCGTGGGTTTACTTCTAATCAACAAACAAAAGGTCTCGTGAAGCTGTCTTGAGGCAGGAGTGAGGGGAATGGGTCCCGTGAGCCGGTTTAGATTCACGGGGCCCTTTATTTTCCTCGGCGGAAAAGGGCGCGGAATGGCCGTGAAAAACCTTTAGAACTCTTCCCTCGGCAATATTTCGATTTTAGGTATTACGGTTTTTGAAAGAAAAAGATGTTGTTCAGGCCCAGCTGAAAGCGCGCATGGCGCTCCAGGGCAAAACCATGACGACGGAATATGGGGGGGATGCGGCGTATATCGAAACGGTGATGTTCTTCCGCAGATATCCCGTCGGCGAGGCGCAATCCGACAAGAACCTTGAGAATACCGTCCACGGCAGGGTGAGGCACTGTGGCGATGAGGCGACCGCCTTTGCGCAAGACCCGAAAAGCTTCTGCCGCGAGGGAATCCTTGTCGTCCACATGTTCCAGAACGGCCAGCATCGTGATGACATCCACGGACGCATCGGGCAGGGGGATTCGGGCACAGGCGCTGCCCCGTAGGAAATGGATTCGGCCTTCCGTGCGGTTCGGGCACAGGGGGTCCAGACAGAACCCGCTCTGGATGCGTTCTTGGAGAAAATAGAGAAACGAACCATCGTGGCCGCCGATGTCCAACAGCACGCACCGTCGGGGTATATGGGGCGCTACCACGCGATAGCGCCATATGCGGAGCAACCGGTCTAGGATTTTCATCGGGTTTCTCGAATGGTCATGACTCCGCTTCGTTCCTATCCGCTTTGGTCACCGCGCCTCGATGCGGAACACGGAAAGGAGAAAAGCTGAGAAAACGACCTGAATCCCGGCAGCCATAAAAAGGCCCGAGGGGACGACCAAGCGCATGACCTGTGACGGGTCCAAGGAGGAGAAGTGCGCGGACCTCCATACCATGAAAGAATAAAAGGCTCCAGCAAAACCCAGCAAGAACAAAAGCCCACCCAAGGCGATTCCGTACTCGAGCCGTGCTCGAAAAACGGCGGAAATGGCTTCCGGCTTTACGGGCAGTATGCCCCGCCGATAGGCATATTCTGTAGAGACCAGGTAAAATAAAACGATTTGAAGTCCCAATAGGCACCCAAAAGCGGCATAGGTCATGGTATGGACATCAAGGACGATCCGGCCGAATTGGAGCGGGCGAACAGCCACCGCAAGAAGCAGCAGTAGACTTACCACTGTCAAGAAAAGGCCGGGATAGAAGAAGAGCCACTTAGGACTGTAAACTAAAAGAAAACGCAGATGGCGCCACCCGTCTCGCCATGTCCGCAGGTGCGAAGGACGCCCCCTGCCGTCGCGGCTGAGCACGGTGGGCACCTCGGCCATGCGCATGCGTCGTAAAGAGGCCTTCACGATCATCTCGCTGGCGAATTCCATGCCGGTGGTTTTGAGATCCAACGCCTGAACTGCATCTTTGCGAAATCCGCGAAGCCCGCAGTGGAAATCCCCAAGATTGGTTCGGAAGAAAAGATTTCCGAGGTAGCTGAGAACGGGATTCCCGAGATAGCGATGGATGAAGGGCATGGCCCCTGGTTTGATCCCGCCGAGGAATCGGTTTCCGATGACGAAGTCGTAGCCGCTTCGGAGCTTTTCGAGAAAAGGTTCCAGATTCAGAAAGTCGTAGGAATCGTCGCTGTCTCCCATGATGATGTAAGTGCCGCGCGCCGCGGCTATGCCTCCTAGGAGCGCACTGCCGTAACCCTTCTTCTCCACCGAAACGACTCGAGCTCCTAAGGCTTGGGCGATCTGCACGGAATCGTCCGTGCTGCCGTTGTCTGCAACGACCACCTCGCCTCGAACTTTGTTTCGACTGAGAAAGCTCTGCGCCTTCTTGATGCACGTGCCCACGGTGCGAGACTCGTTGAGGCACGGCATGACAATGGAAAGTTCCACTTCTGAGGTGTCCTTCACGAAAAGGCTCCTATGACAATCTCATCGACGCGGACTCCATTACCACCTGCCCCCTTCGGAGCTTCGTTCCCGCTCAAGGTCGGCGAGGGTGCGCTGGGTGCGTTCCCTCACCGGAAAATACGCCGCATCCAGCTTTTTCTGTCTTTCTTCCAAAACGCGAGGATCTTTGGGAACCCTATAGAGGGACGTCGTTTTTTCCACGTAAACGAACGTATTCCCGTGGGCGTAGCGTTGCCATAGGTTCCAGTCTTCCAGGTAGTCGATTCCCGTGTCGAATCCTCCTCTTTCCTCGAAAAGCCGCCGCCGGCACAGGATCGCCTGGATGGGGATGTAGTTGTATTCCTGAAGCAGGTGAGGATCGAAAGGCTGGCGGTGTTTGTCACGTTGTACATATTCACCTTCCGTCAACGGGCCGTTGAGGCCTCCCGAGGCGGGCACTTCCCATGAGAGGGCGTAGGCCGCCGCAGCGCGGTCATCGCTCAGGAGCGCTTTCACAAGAGTTTCCACGTGGTCGGCGTAAAGCAGGTCGTCGTCGTCGAGAAATAGAAAGAACTCGCCCTTTGCGGCTCTCAGCCCCGCATTGCCCGCCTCGGCCCGTCCGACTTTCGGCAAGGGAACGTAGCGCACGGGGAAGGGGCTGCGCTCTGAAAGTTCGTCCACAAGATCCCTGTGAGACGTTCCACCGTCTTCCACAAGGATCCACTCGATACGCGGGTATGTCTGGTGAAAGACGCTGTAGGCCGTCTGCAGGAGAAGAAGTCGGCGTCCCGCCATGGTCCGCGTGATGATGGAAACCAAGGGAAAACCGTTCTCGTGATCGGCGAGATGCAGGTCGCAGAAAGCCCCCTCCCGGCGCCTCTCGTAATCGAAGCCTCGAAAGGGGAAAATGCCTCGGTGGGAATCGCCAAATCTGGCAAGGAGCAAAGACGGTGCGTGCCGTAGCCAGTCCGTGACAATCTTTTTTGCCAGGATACGCCGCGATCGGGGAAAGGGAGATTGCAAAAAAGGGCCGACTGCCATGAAAAAAACGGCGGCAGCATCCCGAAGGGTTCCGTAGCGCGTGCGTACGAAAAAATTGGCGGTGATGCTTCCGGTATATTGCGCCGGCTTAATGGCCCCGGGTTCGCTGTAGGCGTAATGAAACACGCGGGCTATGGGGCAGTAGCGCAGACGGTGCCCGTGGGCCCGCAGGCGATACGACAGCTCCACATCCTCGCCGTAAAGAAAAATCCTCCGGTCGTAACCTCCCACATCTTCGAAAGCCCGGCGCCGAAGGAGGATGCAGGCGTGGGAACACCAAGCGGTTTCCCAGGTGACCGGGTCGTAGTGCTTTGGATGTTCGTAAGGAAGTTGACGCAATTCCCACGCCGCCGTGCGGGGATCGTCCTGGACGGCGACCCCTACGACGCGGCTGATGGCATCCGGCGTGAACCTAAGATCCGGATTACTCACCAGGATGAACGGGGCGTTGCCGTGAGCGATGGCGGTGTTGTGTCCGACCCCGAAGCCCACATTGGGCGCTTCATGGATTTGAAAATCAAGAAAGGCCTGACCGTTTTGCTTTCGGAATTGGCGGAGGAGACCCACGGTGTCGTCCCGGGATCCATTGTCCACCACGAGCAGTCGGATTTTCGACAAAGGGTACTGCTGCGTGGAGAGACTTTCTAGAAAGCCTGGAAGCCACACGGCGCTGTTGAACGTGACCAGGCTGAGATCGATCGGCGGAGGTTCATCGGCCAGGGCTCGACATGTGTAAGGCGCGGGAAGAGGGGGGTCTCTCAGCCATTCCTCTCGATGGGCGAGCAGAGTTGCGGCGCACCGAGCGTTGTTTGGGGAGTCGAAAAGGCCCGTGAGTCTGGAACGCACCGTGTCCAAGGTGCGCTGGGCAAAGGAAGCCCAAGTCCGGGTGAGCGGGACTCGAACAAACAAGGACCTGATTTTCTGCCTGAGGGCCGGAAGCCGCCACCGCAGGGACCGAAGGCTCCGCGCGGTGTTTCGCAAAGGTTCAGTGTAACGCCAGGACCGCGAGTTCAAAACGTCGCGCAGCTGCCCCTCCAATTCGTCGATGCGGCTCTGCATGACGGATTGAAGGGCGATAACCCTTTCCTCTCCTTGCTTCAGTGCGGCCGCAACCCTTTCCTCTCCATCCTTCGCCACCTCCTGAATCCTTGCGTGACTTTCCTGCAGCTGCCGGCGAAGCTCGGAAAGGTCCGCTTCGAGCTTTTCGCTCCATTTTTGGGATTGGACCAAGTTGTCGTAAAGAAGGACGGCCTCCTCCCGAACGGCCCGAATATGACGCTGGGCACTTAGCAAAGCCATGGTGGAGCGTTGAGGCTTTCCCGTCGCCATGAGCAGAATAAGATCGTGGGTTTCCACGACACAGAAGGCTTCGGCGGCTTTGACGCCGGGCTCCAGCGTATAGGATCGGAACCGATTGAGTCCCTCGATCTGTTCGTGGTACGGCTGTCGGGCCAGTTGAGTTCGAAAGCAGGTCGAGGCTCGCCGCTTTTTCGCAAGCCACGGGGAAATGTCGAAGAGCACCGTCGGATCCAGCGGCACGCCCACTTCGTACATGGCGACGCGCAAGGGTCGGCGCCGTTCCATCACCACCTGAAGCGCCGCTTCGGCGCAGGCGCGATGATCCCGGTGCATTTCCCAAAGGGAAGGCACAAAGAGGATGTCCGGCTGGCAGTGCTCCAGCCAGCGCCGAAGGGCGGCTTTCAAAGAGGTCGATTCCAGCAGGAGACCGTCTCGAAAACCGAAAAAGCGGGGCGGCGGATAGCCGAGAATGCGAGATGCGCGGATGGATTCGTCTCTTCGTTCAATGCGTTCGTCCATGTCGTCTGGACCCGAAGCGACGGCCACATGAATCCGCACCCCTTGTTCGGCCAGTGCGGCCAACGTCCCCCCGCATCCGAAGACCTCATCGTCGCAGTGAGGCGCAAGCACCGCCGCGTTTCGTACATCAAAAGTCTTTACAGAAGCATAGGGCGTGAAAAAACTTTCCAAATCCATCCAGCCGCATCCTTCGGCACGTGAGGGTAAAAGCTGCGCCGCCGTTGAAACTGATTTCTCGAGAAAACTTAACACGTTGTCGGCACAGCGTTTTCTACCAATTGGCCGCTGGGCGGTCAAGGCCATTATGGGACCGGCACCTGGTCAGATCTCTGAGGCTCGACAAGGTCAATCCGATGTAAATGGCGGTCATGGTAGACAACGGAGCCGTGTAGCGGGGTTCGATTCCCGGAAAGGAGGTGACATGGATGTAGGAGAGAATAGCCGCGAGCGCGGCGCAGGAGCTGAGAACGGCGATGGCGAATCCCCAAGTTGCGCTTGAAATTGCTTTCCTAAAAAAGATGAGGCTTATCAACATATGGGTCGCCAACGAGGCGTAGAAGACCCTCGGATAAACGAACCGAAACAATTGGGCGATTCTGGAAAGAAGGTGAAATCGACGGGATCCTTCCAGCAGCGATGCGCCATCCCTGGAAGGCATGGGTTCTTCGCGGGTCATCAGGCGGAAAAGGGCGATGGAAGGGGCATCTCCCGTGGAATAAGGCGGCATGAGGTCGAGCCCTTCCAAGGAGACGCCAAGATGCAGGATCCGAGCGAACATCAGGGCGACGGGTCGCAGATCGTCCCATCGCCACGGCGGGGCGAGGGACGAGCGATGCGGCCCGCACGGGATTCTTTTTTCGTCGCACGCGGCGTTGATTTCCAAGGCAAGCTTTTCGTAGTACGCTCGGGCCGCCGGTGCCGATTTATGATGGCCCGCCGCCGCCGCCGCTTCCCTCAAGGCCCAGACGAACCATGCCCCGTAAATGTCGCAGGGTTCCTTGTCCGCCTTGTCCCAGGCGGCCCGCCATACACCCGATGCATCGTGGCTTAAGACGAAATCGATTCCCCTTTGGGTTGCCGGGTCCAGGGTTCCCGCCATGGAGGCGCGTTTCAGATAGAAAAGAGCGCAGGTCCAGACGGAGTCCTCCCGTTCCAAGAACGGGCGCAGTTCCCGGAACGAAGGGCTGGCGTCGTAGAGTTTCATGCGCACATCCCTGGGAACGGGGACAGCCGGCTTGAAAACCTCGGGTTGCACCCGACTCAATGCCCCGTAAGCGTCTCGAAAGAAACTGGATTTTACTTCCACTGTTTCCCAAATTCCATACCAGGCCTTGTTGACGGCCGAAACACAACCGATGGTCAGCCCCAGGACCAGCAAAGGGATCACGACGAAAAACGCACTCTTGAAAAGGTCTTTTTTGCGGTCTTCCCCTGCGCCCAGTCGGCGCCAAAGGAAATGACCGGCCGCCACGGCGTAGAACGGGACGATCCAGACGGATTCTTCCCGGGTCAGCCAAAAACAACCCAGGGTGAGCCCGAGAAGCACGGCCAACCCCATGCGGCCGCGGCCCCAAGCCTCGCCCTCTTGGAACAAAAGCACCGCCAGGGAGACGACGAGGACGGCCAGGGATTGGAACACGTATTCCCTGAGCACCATGGCCGTATGAGCGGCGTAACTCGTGGGATGAAACAAGAGGACCATGAACAGAAACAGGGCGCCCACCGAGCCAAGACGCCGAGCCAGGGCCCAGGCCGCCGAACCCGCCGAAAGCACGTACAGGGCATGCTGGGTCTTGAGAAGCGGCAGATGCAGGTGATGCGCAGCGGCGATCCACAGAGGGTAAAAAGGGCCTTTGACCAGGGTCCTTTCGTCGTAAGGCCCCAGCCATCGGCTGGCGGCGATGGATCGGGCCAGGTCGATGAAAAGACGGGAATCGTACCGGGCGTCGCTCAAAGCCGAGAGCTTCTGGTCCTGGAGCAGATAGAACCTCAGGGCGACCGCCCCGAGGGCGGCCAGGCACACGACGATGTTCACTGGACGGGAGCTCTTGAGACCCATGAGGCGGTCATCTTTGGGCGGAAACGGGACCGGGAGCGCCGCGCTGCACGGCGTCGCGCAGGGCCCGGTAAGGGTCGCCGGCCGGGTCGGGCCGCTTGGGAACGACTTTCAGATAACGTTCCACCCGCTCTTCCAAAACCACGTCGGGGTTGTACGTGCGGACAAAGCGCTCCAGTGTCTCCACTTCCGGCGGTTCCGACGTGCAGACCGTTTGCGCGAAATATTGGGTGATGTAGGGACGCAACCGAGTGAAAAAGGAGTCCCGGAAAACGAGCGCCGATTTGCCCTCGCTCCGACACGCCGTGACGATCAAGGCCGGCTCTTCCGAATCCATGGGATCGTTTTCCCTATAATCGGGGCAGCGGAAAAGCCCCGGACGGAGCATGGGGACCTCCGTTTCTTTGAGAAAATCCTGCAGGCTGAGCATCCGCGCCAAGTCTCCCCCTCTCGCTTGCCGCCACACGAAATCTTCCGGGCCGTAACCCCGGGCAAAGAGGCCCGGAACTTCAGCCGAAAGGTGCGCCAGGACCGTGTTGTGGGCCACGGCCGCCCCCAGATCGTTCCAGTGGGAGTCGGTCTTGTGGTAAAGCCGGCCGAAGGTCTTGGCCCTGCGAAGGGGTTCCCTCAGGTCGATCACCGGCACCGGCGAACCGTCCATGGCTTCCATGAACTGCTCGAGACGGGAGCGGCTCCCCAGGACGCGCACCCGAGACGGGTAGTATTCCGGGTAAACGGTGTGCTTGTCCGGTGCGATGATAAAAAGGTACGGGATGCCCTTTTCTTTGAGCCAAAAGTACTTCGCTTCGAGAGCGACGCGCCATCGGTCGAGTTCCTCCGGCGTCAAGGGATCCGTCCGCCGGTAGTCTTCCAGGCTGTTGCCGTCCTTCGGGTCGGTGTAATAGAGCCAGCCGTCTTTTCCCACGAGCACGCGCGGGCTGCCGGAGCTTCCCACGGCCAGGGTCATGAGATGATAGGCCTGCACGAGACGATGCCGCAAGCCGAAGTGGTCGTCGAACCATTTTTCGAAGGCCTTGGGGAAAGCGACGAGCTCTTCCATGGTCCTGGGCCGTTGGGGAAAAGGGGCAAAAGTGCGCCTTTCCGCAAGGGATGCGGGCTCTGTGCGGGTCCACACCAAGGGAAGCCAAAGGGCCAAGACAAATGTCGCCGTAAGGATCCAGTCCATGGGCCGATGAGACGTCTCCATAGGGTTCCTCCGGCTTTCAGAACCGGAAATAGATGAACGGATTGTAGGTCCCCGCCGCAAGATGAGCCGCGGAGGCCAAAAGCAAGAAGGCCAAGAGGGCATAGTGACCCAGGGAAAAGGCCGCCCGGGTAAGATCCGATGCGGCGCGGAGGATTCGGGCCCTGAGCTTTTCGCTCCAGGCCGGGGCGAGAGGCGCGGCGAAAAGGCAGCCTATCCCGAGGGTCCAAAGCGTTTTCGGGTCGCAGTAGAGCAGCACATCCTGGGTCGCCGGGCCGGCATGCCCGAACCCGAACAGCCTCTCCAGGTACCCCAAGGCGTACGACACGCTTTCCGCCCTGAAAAACACCCAGCCCAGCACTACGAGCGTTAGGGTGTACATGTGCTGGAGCGGTCGCCAGAGTCGGGGGACAAGGGATTGCCAGAGGGACGTTCGTTCGAGGACGAGGTAAAAGCCGTGGAGCGTTCCCCAGGCGAGAAAGGTCCAGCCGGCGCCGTGCCACAATCCGCACAGGAAAAAGACGAGCCACAGGTTCAGAGCGGTCCGAGCCGGCGAGATGCGGTTGCCTCCCAGGGGAATGTAGAGGTAGTCCCGAAACCACGAAGACAGGGTCATGTGCCATCGGCGCCAGAATTCCCTCAGGGATCGGCTTGCATAGGGATAATGGAAATTCTCCGGAAATTCAAACCCGAACATGCGCCCGAGTCCGATGGCCATATCGGAATACCCCGAAAAGTCGTAATAGATCTGTAGCGAGTAACAGACAAGGCCAAGCCAGGCCATGCCGGGTGTCAACTGAACGGCGGGAAAGGCGAACATCGTGTCCGCTACTTGCCCAAGGGGATTGGCCACAAGGACCTTCTTGGACAGGCCGAAGATGAACCGCTTCACCCCTGAAGAAAATCCCGGCAGGGAGACCGTCCGGGAGGCGATCTGGGCGGCGATCTGCCGATACCGCACGATGGGGCCGGCGATGAGCTGGGGGAACAGGGCGATGTAGAGGCCGCAGTGGAGGGGATTGCGTTGCAGGGGGGCGTGCTTACAGGAGATATCGATGACGTAGGACATGGCCTGGAAGGTAAAAAAGGAAATGCCGATGGGCAAAGGGACGGGTTCGTGCTCAATGGGCGAAAGACCGCACGAGGTCAAAACCGTGTTGATGTTGGCGATCAAGAAATTGGCGTACTTGTAATACACGAGGATCAAGAGGTTGACGATGACGACCAAAGCCAGGGCGCGCTTTTCCGTGATGCCGAAGACGGGACGCTCTGCGCTCCGGTGGAGGAGGATGGCGCCGCCGTAGTTGAGCAGCACGGAGAAGAGAATGACGGCGATGTAACGGGGTTCTCCCCAGGCGTAAAAGACGAGGCTGACGAGCAGGAGAAAGACGTTTCGGTACTTTTGCGCAAGGAGGAAATGTCCCGCCAAGGTGAAGGGGAGAAACAGGAAAAGGAAGATGGGAGAGGCGAAAACCACGCGGCTTGTCCTTGCCCTGCCGAACCTTTGTCATCCGTCACGTTCCGGCTCAGGCCGAGCGCCCTTTCTTTCGGGCTCTGAATCGGAACCGTTCCGTAAGCAGGGATTGTTCGTCGCCGAACCCCGCGGCGACGATGGTTTGGATGAACCGGCTTCCTGCGGGTGTCGGCGGGGACTGGTCCCGTTCCATGGAATCCACCGCCCACCCGGCCTGGTCCAAAAGCAGCGTCAGATCCTTTTCCGTGAAAAAGCGCAGATGGGTCGAGCACAAAAACCCCGCGGGAACCATTTCGAAGCGACCCAGGGCCAGGTCCATGACCACGGACCAGTGGCCCGTGTTGGGCACGCTGGCGATGAGCACCCCGTCGGCGGTGAGCGCATCGCAGAGGCGTCGGAGCACCCCCGACGGGTCCCGCAGGTGTTCGATGACGTCCCCGCAGACGACGGCGTCGAAGCGCCGGTCGAACCGGGCCTCTTCCACCGGGAGCGTGATCACGGCATCGTAAAAGCTGGCCGCCGCCCGGGCCATGTGGGGATTGCGTTCGATCCCCGTGACGTGACAGGGCCTGAGGCTCTTGAGCCATCGGCCGAGGGCGCCGTAGGCGCAGCCCACGTCCAGAATACATCGGGCGGTTTCGGGAATGAGCCGGACGAGGTCCTCCCGAGGCGACTCATGGACGAACGCAAACCGATGGACGAAGCAGGCGTCCACCATGCCGATTCGTCCCTCATGGGCCCAGTGGGGCCAAAGCGCGTCGAGAGGGGTTTCGTCGGGAAGGTCGTCGAGCGCCTCCCGCCGGAGGAAGAGGCACGGCCATTCCGCCTCGGCAGGGACCCTGCGCGGCTCCGGGGAGCGCGAGGCCCTGAGGATGTCCGCCGTTTCCAGGAACGTGCGTACCGTGTGGTAGGGGTAGGCAAGCGGGGCCTGCTGAGCGGCATGCCGGGCGGGGCTGAGCGCCGGCATGAGGGCTGCCCATGGGCCGCGGGAGAGCCGTTCGGGGATGATTGCAAAAATGTGGGGCGTGACGAGCACCTCGTCTTCGTTGACAACAAAAACCGTATCCGCTCGGGCGAAGGAGCGCAGGGAGCCGACCGTGTCCAAGCTCAGGGGCGATCGGCACAGGATCCGCGAGGTGCTGGAAAAGGCTTCCAGGTACCGGAGGCAGAACCGTCGGCTGAAAAGAACCTCTTCGATGGGATGGGGCTCCCCGAAGCGCAACACGATATCCAGGGTATGCCTCATGAAGCCCCCCCGTCTTCCCGGGACCTTTGTCCAGGTTCGGTATGGACCGGTTCCCAGCGGTATTCCATTTCGATGAGTCCGACTTCCGTGCGCTGCCGCCCGTCGGCTTCGATCCGAAACGGGGCCGATTCCTTCTGGTGGTAGATCTGGACCCCGGAGGCGTCGATGAGGTAGCCCATGGCGTAGAATTCCCCGTGCAGGAGCGGCACCTTGGGGTAAAGGACGCGAACGGCCGCAGTGCACGGCCCCTGAAAAAACTTTTGGGATACCCGGGATAGATTCACCGCATGGCACACGAGCCCGTCGTTTCTCTGGATGCCCACTCCCAGGGCGAAAGGTACGGGTTCGGTCACCTCGCATTCCACGAAGATTTCCACATCATCTCCCGTATGGAGGCACAAGGGCTCCGTCGACCCGTTGACCCTGACGGATGTGAGGCGAAGCGGCGAGAGGTCTTCAGCCGGGGGCGCCTGCGGCTCTTGTTCCGCAGAAGGCCGAGATTTTTCCCGCATGTGGTTTTCATAGGCGGCGGTGACTACCGTGGCGGGACCGTCCATGTGCACGGAGCCGTTTCGGAGCCACAGGGCTCTTTGGCAGAGCACATTCACGGTATACAGGGAATGGCTGCAAAAGAGGATGGTCTTGCCCTGCTTTTGAAACTCCAGGATGCGGTCGATGCATTTCTTTTGGAAGTACTGGTCCCCTACGCTCAGGGCTTCGTCGATGACCAGGATGTCCGGATCCACGCTCGTGGCGATGGAAAAGGCCAAACGGACCACCATGCCCGAGGAATAGGTCTTGATGGGCTGGTCGATGAAAGGGCCCAATTCCGCAAAGTCGATGACGCTCTGTTCGCAGGCTCGGATGTCGGCATCGCTCAGTCCCAGCAAAGAGGCGTTCAAATAGATGTTCCGACGGCCGGTGAATTCGGGATGGAACCCGGCTCCCAGTTCCAGCAACGCGGCGACCCTCCCACCCACCTGGACTTCCCCGGAGGTCGGCGAGAGCGTTCCGGCCACGATCTTGAGCAGCGTGCTCTTCCCCGCGCCGTTGTCCCCGACAATCCCGACGCATTCCCCGGGCCGCACGTCCAGGCTCACGTCCCTCAGGCTGTGAAAGGGTTGGTGGTACGGCCGTCGAAGCAGGGCTTCCTTGAGCCGATCCGTGGGTGTGCCGTAGAGCCGGTAGGTTTTGGTCACCTTCCGGATCCGAACGGCGCCTATGGGGCATGGGGCGTCGTCGAAGAGATTCCCGCGTTTCGGCTCGGTCACGGTCTTAAAGGACGTCGGCGAAGGCACGTTTGGACCTCGTAAAAAACCACACGCCCACACTATACAGCACGAGGGCGCTCAAGGCGAGCCCGGAAAAGATCTCCCAGCGGAAGGTGTGGGAAAGAAGGGCGTCTCGGAAACATCCCACGCTGTAGGTCATGGGGTTCACCCACATCCACGGCCGGATGGATTCGGGGACGAAAGACAAGGGGTAGAGGACGGGCGTGGCGTAGAACCAGACCATGAGAAGGACGCCTAGGGAGTGCTGCACATCCCGCACGAAGACGACGAGAGCGGCGACGAGAAGGCCCATGCCGCAGCACAGGAGGAACTGCAAGGCGAGAAACAACGGAAGGAACAGCCAGTAGACGGACCCATAGCCCTTCCAGAGAAGGAAAACAAGGTAGAGAAGAAAGCCGACCCCATGGGTCACGAAGGCGCTCAGAGCCGAAGACAACGGCAGGAGTTCTACGGGGAAGATGACCTTGGTGACCAGACCCGCGTTGCCCACCACGCTGGATGCGGACCGGGCCGTGGTATCGGAAAAGATCAGCCACGGGAAATAGCCGGCGAGAAAATAGACGGTGAAACTGTCCGTTCCCGACGAGGCGGGGTCGAGCCGCACCCGGAACACGGCGGCGAAGATGAAGGCGTAGACGAGAATGCTCGCCACTGGTTCCAGCACGATCCAGAACAGCCCCGCGAAGGATCCCGCATACCGGCCGAGGATTTCCTTGGAGACGAAACTCCTGAGGATCGTTCGATGCCGCAGGGCGTACAGAAACGGCCGGATCATAGTGGAGGCCATCGGACTCCTTCGTGTTGAAACCCTCATGGAAATGCCGCCGAAAGGCGGTGTGGAAAAACTCAAGCGTTGAGAACCGGAGGGGACGCCGCGGCAATAACAAAAGAAGAGGGCAGGGTCGCCCCCTGCCCCCTTTTTCCGCCATTCCCATCAACTACTACAAATTAAAAATCACGCGCATCAGGAATGTTGGAGTAGTGGTAGTTCACCATGTCGTTAATGTCTGTAGCGGGGTAAACAGTTTCGTCGTCCACGGTCACCGCAACGGCTCCGTCGGTCCAGGCGCCGTAGCGCAGCGACGTGAACACACCACCCAGGGTGATGTCGAACAGAGTCGGGATCACAGGGGCGCCGTAGTAGGTCAGCTGAGAACGATCACCCCAGATGCTGTTGTTGTCGACAACCGTTACATCCGGATCCGTAGCCTTGAAGGTGTAGCGAGCCCACCCTTCGGCGAAGGGGAAGTCAAAGGTCAGGATCGGCTGCACTTCGTAGCAGAACTTATCCGGAGCCGGAGACGGCGAAAAGACGCGCGTGGTCGAATTTTCGCTCAAATCGTAGATCTTGCGATCCACCCTGATGCAGGCAAGGGGATTGGTTTTGGCAACTTTTCGGAAATACGGGCTGGGCAAGCCGTCGAACAAGCTTTTGGTCGGGAAGCTGAACATGTGAACGGTGACCTCGGCAAGGTCGAACGGGAAGTTCACGTAGGGCATGGCCACGTTGTTCTTGGCCAGGGCGGCCTCGATATCGGCCAAGGTGTTCGCCGAATCGCCCTCATCCAAAGGCGTGGACTCACCGCTGGGAATGTAAACGAGGTTCTGGTAGTCGGCCAAAGTCGTGGCATTTAGGCCTGCGATGTTGTAGAGGAAGGCGTAGGTCAGCTCCATCCAGCCGGCGAGAATGTTCAGCGGCTGCGCCTTGTCGATAAAGGCATTATCACCGCTGTAAGCCGTCAGATCATTGGGGTTGGCATCATTAAAAGCTTCATACCATGCTTTGATGTCCTTCTTGGCGACACCGGGGGCTCTCCCAAGTTTCTGCGTGTCCGGATCGGTACCCGCACCATCGACGTCCACATCCGTTGCCGCGTTGATGACGTAGATATAGCCGAGCCAGTTGCCGTCAGGGGCATCGGGGACGACAAGGGGCTGCATGACGATGTTGTCCAGGGAGGCCCACTGGCCGTCGGCCGTCAGCATGCTGTCGTCGTAGCTGATGAGATAAACCTTGCCGTCATCCAGAGTGGCAATGTAGCCGGTCCAGACGTCTGCAGGCGAAAGGTAAATCAGGAAGTCCAGAACTTCCTCGCTGAGGGCCCACGTCTTGATGACCACCTTGGCAACCGTGGAATGGGACTCATCGGTGTTGACGACGGTCAGCTTGGTCCAGATGCCCGTCTGGTCCGTGTAATAGAAGGGGAAGAACAAGAGGTCGCCCTTGTTGTTGGGGGCGATCTTCACATGGCCGGGATCCGCGGCCATGACCGGAGCGGCCGCCAGCATGAGGGCGGCGGCGAAAAACAGAGCCTTGGCGAAACGTTTCATGGATTTCCTCCTCGATGGATGTTCGACATGGAATCAAGCCTACGGGACAAAGCTAGCATCTCTAATTGCTCTTTCTCACCTCCCTTCCTTCGGAATGGGTGCCCGGTTCACGCGCCATGCCGGCACCGAAGCCGAGCTCGGGAAACAAAAGGGATGGCTTCACGGCATGGTGCCATCCGCTGTCCGTCTTCACCCAATGATCGATCTTTGCGGGACTCGGCAGCCCTTGGGCCGGCGCCGGGGTTTTCAACTTCAGGGGCACCTCGTAAAGGTAGGCCGATCGAGCCCTCGGGACCCCCACCTCCAGGACCTGGAGCTTCTTCGGGTCCGTCAAAAATTCAAGGGTCTTCAAGTACCTTTCCTTCGGGAGGAGCTGGCGGACGTAGTCGGCTTCCATGTCATAGACGTCCTCAAGCCTCCCGTCCAGGGCCGCCGCCCAATAGGCCGTGAAAACTTTCTTCAACTCGGGATCGGGCCAGGCCCCCGACGCTTTGGCGTCCTCGGAAAAGACGATCCGCTTTTCCCCTCCGGAAACCGAGGTCTTGGACGAAGAACCCGTGTCCCCGCATGCCAGGAAAGCACCTAGAGCGTAGAGCAGAAAACATGCCAAAATGGTCTTCTTCATGGGCTGGGCATGTCCTATTTTATGGCTACCCGGTAGGCGGCCATGAGTTCCTGGAAGACGGAAGCTTCCACGCGCTTTTTCACTTGCTGACGGATGAAGTCTTCGATGTGAGAGGCCACTTCGCTCAGAGGAAGAACGTCTTCCTCGGTGATGAACGGCATGGGGTTCGTGCGCCATTTTTCCGCCCCCGGGTCCTTGAGGAATCGCTCGGGGAAGGCCCTGTAATAGGACTGGATCGCTTCCGGCTCCAGCTTCATGATTTTCAGGCGGTATTGAACGTACGCGTTGGCCAGGGCGAGCCGCTTTTGGACGGGATCGTCCGGAACCATCCCCTCGGGAAGCTCAAGCCTTAGTTTTTCCGCCTCCCGGGCGAAGAGAAAGGTTTGCACCGTGTAGCGCCGGTACTCCTTCTCGGACGTTTGAAACATGGTGTGCGTGCTGAAAAAATCGATCATGTCCCGGACGTCCTTTTCGGTCACGCGAAAGCCGTCTTCCCCTTCGGCGACGACGCCCGCTTCGGGGGCACCCTGAGGGGGCGTTGGAGGGGAAGCGGCCCCTTGTTCGGACGCCCACGCCGAAAAGGCGCCGCATGCCCACAGGAGCAGCATGAGCACGGTCCATCTTGCCAAAAAGTCACTGCGCATCGATCGAACATCCTTCCGAAACTCGGGATCCGCCCGTTATGGAAACCCGTGGGATTCCTTCCAAGGGCGCTCAAGGAACGATGTCTAGCACTTCGAGAAACACGCCGTCAAGCCCGACGGGAAGCGGCCGCCTCGCCGTTTCCAATCCCTGCGCATCAAAGAAAACGAGTTCGTAAGGAACGAAGGGAGGATACAGGGGCTGAACGGTTCCCAGGTAAAACCCCCCGGCCGGATCGACGACAGCGGAAGCCTTGATTTCCTGGGTGGGGACGGAAACCAAGCGGACTTCCTGGATCTTTCGGGAATCGGGCGCATCCGCCGCCATGAGTACCGTCCCGGCAAGGCGGGATCCCGTCCCCAAAGCGGCCGGTCGGGCCGCCATCAGAACCGTGATGTCCAGGAAAATCGTCCCGTCTTCTCCGGTTCGAAGGGCCAAGGCCACCGCCCCGCCGAAGGCCTCCGGGCTCAGGGCGTAAGGGCTCGCCTGATAGGCCCAGCGGGCGGCTTCCGCCTGAACGATCCCTTGCCATGCGGCCGCCGTCAACTGGTCCACCCCCATGGAAACATCCAGGGGAACGGAGACCTGCAAGGGAGGCGAGAGCACGAGCCAATCCAAAAGCTCCGCCTCCGTCGGCGCAAGGGACGGGTCCGGAGGGGTCGATCCTTCTCCCGCCGAGGCCAAGGCTCGAACTTCCTCATAGAGTTTGGCATTCCACAGGACGACGGGCACCGGCTCCAAGGCAAACGGTCCGGGATTTCCGGTGAGCGTGGAAAGGAGCACGGGAAAGATCCCGCGGCCGGGATCTCGGCGCCAGCGGTTCAGCTGCTGGAAAAGATGGAGTTCCAGATCGTGGAGGATGTGGGCGCCGGCATCCACGACGAGGACGTAGGCGTTTTGGGGAACACCGTTCACGGTGATTTTACCCGCCCGGCAGGATACGCCGACGTCCCGCACGTAGGGGTTGAGAAGAACCGTATCCCGAAGATTGGAGGCGGCCAGTTCCCGTGCCAGAACCTGGCGGAACAGGGCTTCCGCCGCCGCCTCGGGCTGGACGAAGTTGCGGAACGTCAACCCGGTGACGATTTCTCCTTTTTCGACCGCGGGGTAGCCGTGTTCGGTGAAACGTTCCGCCAGCGGCGGGAGATCGAAGGAGGCGCTGCCGCCTTCCGCCTGGGCCATGAGAGATTCCGCCGTATCGGCCGCGGTGCGGGATAGCGCCTCGTTGGTCACGAATCGCGGCATGCCCTGGGCGGCCAGGGTTTGGAAGAAAGGCTTTTCCTGCAGGGGAAAGCGCGTCTCGGGAAACAAGGCGGCGATGGTTTCCGCAGGGTGGGCACGAAGGGCTTGCGTCATCTGAAGGAAGCGCGCTTCCAGTTCGGGAACGGAGTCGGCTCGGGCCGTTCGAGCCCAACCCGCCGGCAAAAACATGAGGCACACGAAGGCGGCGGCCAAGGTTTTGAAACCGTGCGCCTTGGTTTTTGCGCCCCGACGGCGATTTGGGTTCTGTGCCAGAATCATGGTCCCGCCTTTTGTTCTGAAGACTTGGAAACTTCCCCAAAGAGATTGCGTTGGACGGCGGAAACCTCTCATGCAGAAGGCGAGCCAAATCCCATGGTGGCCTATCCGTTGGGCGCATCGGGTCCGGGCGTTGGTCGAATCCGACCAAGGGGTGGTCGGATTCGACCAACGGGGAAAAGCCACCTCGCGAATCAGCCCGAAGGGAGCAAACGGCGGGCGAGCGCCCGGGCTTCGGCGTTTTCGGGGGAAAGCTTGAGGGCCTTGTCCAGAGCGCTCCGGGCGGCTTCCGTCCTGCCCAACCGCAGGGAAAGCTCGGCCTTGAGCAGCCAGAGGGCGGCGGATTGGGGCCGACGGGCCAAGGCCGTCTCCACGGCCTTTTCCGCCTCGCCGGGACGGCCGTTTTCCAAGTGGATGAACGCCAGGTTGTGCACGGCATCCACAGCGTCCGGGTGAGCGGCAACGAACGGGGCCAGAACCTCAATGGCCTGGTCGGGCTGTTTTTGTTCCACGAAGAGGTTGGCCAGGTTGAGCGCGGCCTTTTCCATGTTGGGATCCGCGTGCAGGGCTCTTTCGTAGTAGGACCGGGCCGTGTCGTAGAGGCGCATTTTGTGGTACGCCAAGGCGGTGTTGTAGAGCGCCTTGGGGTTTTCCGGCCGAAGGGCCAGGGCCCGCTGAAAGGCGGGGACGGCTTCCCCAATGAGGCCCCGGCGGGCCAGGCTCAGCCCCAAGTTCAGCTGGGCGTCGAAACTGTTCGGGCGAAGGTTTAGGGCCGTCTCGAAAGCCTTCTGGGCGCGTTCGTTTTCGCCCCGGTCCATCAAGGCCTGTCCCAAATTGTTGTAGGCCCTGGCATTGTTCGGATTTCTCTCGATGGCTTCCTGCCACAGCCGCACCGGATCCCGCCAGACCCGGTTGCGCCCATGGGTCGCCGCGCCCAAAGCCACAATGGCGGCGACGGCGACAATGACCCCGGCCTTAGGCCAACGTTCGGCGATGAAAAAGAAAACTTGGGCCGCAACCCAGCAGAAGCCCACCGACGGAAGATAGAGACGGTGTTCGAAAAGGGCGTCCCGGATGGGAAAAAGGCTGGATTCCACGGAGAGCGCGATGAAAAACCAGCCGACGGCGAGGCTGAAAAGCGGGTTCCGGCGAAGGGCCGCAACCGCCGCCGTAGCGAGGCTCAGGAGAATCAGGGCGGCCACGGGGGTCCAGCCGGAAAGAAAAGAGCGTGTGAACGGGTAGGCGTAGTCCACGCACTGGCGGACGGGCGCAAGGAGCAGCCCGATATAGAGGCAGATCACGCGAAGCTGGGTGACGGCGTAGGTCCATCGGTCCACCGCCGTGGTTTCGCGGCTCAGCCGGTCGGCGTCTTCCAGGAGGCGGCCGAGATCGAACCCCGCCGAAAAGACGCCCATGTTGTAGAAGAGAAAACCGACAAAGAGGACCAGAAAAGGAAGAGAGACGAGAGCCTTTCGGGACCAGCCGCGCCCTGAGCGGTCGAAGACGACGTATTCCACCAAAACGATCATGAGCGGCAGGCTGGCCGTGTTTTGCTTGCTCAGGAAAGCGAGCAGTCCGGACACAAGACAAAGAAGGAAATAAAAGACCGGGACGGCGTACGGCGAGCCCAGGCTCGGTGATGAGGGAGCGTCTTCGGCCCGACGGGCCCACAGGGCGCGCCTTCCCTTCACGTAAAACAGCACGGACGCCAGGAAAAACATGGCGGCCACGGCCGTGTATCTCTGGACGATGTACGTCACCGCCTGCGTCTGGATGGGATGGCACGCAAAAAGGAGCGCCGCCGTCAAGGCGAACCAGCGGGGCGGGAGCTTCGTCGGGGGATATCGGCCTGTTTTTTCCAGGGCGCCAAGAAGGTTCAAGGTAAGGGCGTAAACCAAAAGGACGTTCACGGCATGGACGGCGATGTTGACCAGGTGATAGCCGACGACATCGAGGCCTCCCCAGGCCTTGTTCAGGGAGAAGGTGAGATCCACCAAGGCCCGGGGGTGCTTCCAGAAAGAGGCCTTGAGCAGAGCGGAGGGGTTGTCGATTCTGGGGTTTTCCACAATGGAAGAGTGGTCGTCGAAAACGAACGGGACATGAAGGGCGTTGGCATAGCACAGGAACGTCACGACGATGAGGATGAAAATGTGGAAAAACACGGAACCGATGTTCTTGTTGTCCGGCCGTTCGCCTTTATCCGCTGCGGCATGCTGCGAAAGGGTCGTCATGGTTTACCACCGGTATCGAAGTTGAAGGAGGACGGTCAAGGGGGGGCCGTCGATGAGGCTGTAGGTCCCCGGAATTTCATAACGGCGGTCCGCCAGGTTGGTTACCGAGGCTGTGAGATCCAGCTTGGGCGTGAGAAAATCCTTGTAGACGGCGTCCGCATCCACGAGCCAGGTGCCGGGGACCGTCTCTCGAACGGTCCCCCTGGGGTAGATGAGGCTTGTTTCGCCGAAATAGCGCAGCCGTATGCGGCCGGAAAGGCGCGGCGCCGGGGACCACAGGAGCGCCACGTTCCCGAAGGTTTCCGGCCCGGCGTCGTAGGGATATTTGAGGTCCACGACGGTTTCTTCTAGGGCGCCCCCCGGGCCCACGATGGAAAATTCCGTGTAGCGGTAGGTTTCGTCCGGGCCGCTGTGGGTGAAGGCGGTAAGATGCCCCTGCACGGCGAGGGTCTGGGTGAGTTTGAGCCGGGCCGACGCCTCCATGCCCCAAAATTCCTGGTCGTTGGGCAGGGAGACGCCCGCGAAGGGGTCTTCCATCACGTGGTCCGCGATTTGGGTGTAAAAGCCCGTCACATCCGCGCTGAACCGGTCGTGGGGACGCCATGACGCCTGCACGGAAAAGTTCCGGGCTTTTTCCAGGTCCTTCCGGGATCGGTCTTCCACGTACTGGCGCCCGTAAGGGCTTCGAAAGGACGTGCCGTAGAGAAACTTCATGGTGAAAATATCCGTGGGGTGCCAGACGAGCCCGAGGCTCGTGTTGAGGCAGTCTTCGTATTCGTTGTGGGCATCGAAGCGCAATCCCGCCACCACGTCCCACCAGCGCGTCTTGTGCAGGTACTGGATGAAGGCCGAACCCAGGGAGTGTTCCAGGTTTTTCGTGGCGTAGTCGGGAAGGAAGGCCGTGTTGTCCGCCCCCAGGAAGTCGGGAAAGTAGCTTTTCCAGATGAGAGCGTCTTCAACCCGGGTGCTTTTGAAGGAGGCGCCGGCCGTAATGAGGCCTCGGCCCGTCCAGAGGGACCGTTCCACGAGCGTTTCCGCGTAGAGGGTCTCTTCCCGCTGGGAAAGGCTCCGGTCGATGACCCGCGTTTCCGGGGAAAGGGAAAAATAGTAGGCGGAGGCCTTGAGGGACGTGTCCAGGCCTAGGCGGCTTTGGAAATCGGCCTTGAGATGGCCCAGGGCGTTTTTCCTTTCCTCGATCCACGATTGGTTCTGGTCGGCTGCGGAGACGGTGTACGGCGACGCGTCCTGGGCGAACCGGCCGGAAAGGGTGAAATGTTCCCCGAGCGTCAGGGTGCCGGAAAAATCGACGGTCTTTTGCGTTTCCGGGCTTTCGGAACCGAAGCGCTCGGAAGGGGGCGCGGGCCCTCCGCCGGGTCCGTCCCAGAAGCGCACGACGGACGCCCGGTCTTGGTCGGGGTGCCGTTCCCCCAGGGTGAGAGACCCGAAGCCGGACCAGCGGGCGCCGGCCCCCCCGACGTTCACGTAAGCCTGCCGCGATTCTTCGCCGGCGCTCATCAGGGCGCCGGTTTCCACCCCCTGAAAGTCCTTTCCCGTGAGCGGCACCACGTTGACGACCCCGGAAAAGGCGTCCAGGCCCCAGAGCACGGAAGACGCCCCGCGGACGATTTCGATGCGTTTGACCGCGGCCAGGGAAAGGTCCTGGTCCAGCTGATGGAAACTCTTGGAAACTTCCGAGCGCAGCGGCACGGCGTCGTAGAGAAAGAGGGTGCTTTCGGGAATGCCTCGAAGATAGGGGCGGGTTCCGTATTCCTTGGGTGCCATGTAAAAACCCGGCTGATATTCCAGGACGCGGCGAAGAGTGGTGTCGCCCCGGTCCCAGAAGTCCTTTCGGGTCAAAACCTGGGCCACGGCCGGAGCCTTGGCGGCGCTTTCTTCCCGGCGGCTCGCCAGGGTGAGCACATCCGTGTCCTCGCCGAGAAACAGGAGGCTCGTGCCGTCGTCGAAAGAGGCTAAAGCCGGATCGGCGGCACCGGCCGCGGTCCCGCTCGAGGCGGCCTGCCACAGAAGGCAGACGGCGATGAGGAATGGGCCAAGGCGGTTTTTCATGAAACCAGGCGCCTGTTGTTTCGCAGGTAGTCGATGTATTGCCGGTACAGGACGCGGAACTTGGCCCGTGTAAGCCCCAGGAGCCGCGCCGCGGCGCTTTGGTTGTTGTTGGCCATGGCGAGGGCCTGTTCGACGAGTTCCATTTCCAGGATTTCCAGGTTGATGCCCTGGGCGGGGAGCTTGAAAGACGCTCCCCCGTCGCTTTCGCCGCCGGCCGAAGGCTTGAGGAAAATTAGGTGTTCCGCCGTGATCCGCCGGCTTTTCTTGGCCAGGATGCAGGCCCGTTCCATGACGTTGGCCAGTTCCCGAACGTTTCCCGGCCAGGTGTATTTCACGAGGAGATCCATGGCTCCCGGCGTGATTTCCATGTCCTGGGATTCGAAAAATTTGCCGGCGAAATGACGGGCCAGGAGCGGCACGTCTTCGAGCCGATCCCTCAAGGGCGGAAGCTCGATGGGAAACACGTTGATTCGGTAAAAGAGGTCCGCACGGAAACGCCCTTCCTGCACGAGGCCCTCCAGGTCCTGGTTGGTGGCGCACACGATGCGCACGTCCACGGGGATTTCCGTCTGCCCGCCGATGCGCTGGATCTTTTTTTCCTGCAGGACCCTCAAGAGCTTCGCCTGGGCGTCCAGAGGCATGTCGCCGATTTCATCGAGAAAAAGGGTTCCCTGGGACGCCGTTTCGAACTTGCCCAGGCTGCGCCGGTCGGCGCTGGTGAACGCCCCCTTTTCGTGGCCGAACAGTTCGGATTCGATGAGCCCCTGGGGGATGGCCGCACAGTTTACGGGCACGAACCGCTTGCGGTGCCGGGGGCTCATGTTGTGGATGAACCGGGCCAGGAGTTCCTTTCCCGTGCCGGATTCGCCTCGGATGAGCACCGTCGTGTCTTCTTCGGCCACGGCCTTGACGAGGTCCACGACCCTTTTCATGGCTTCCGACCGGAAGATGATCTCCTCGGAACCGCTCATGCGGCGCAGTTCGTTGCGAAGGTCCTTGTTTTCTTCAAGGATGCGGGAAAGGTTCAGGGTGCGTTCCACCGTGGCGAGGATGCGCTCTTCCTCGAAGGGCTTGGAAATGTAGTCCACCACGCCGTCCTGGAGGGATTCCACGGCGGATTCCACGGTGGCGAACGCGGTGATGAAGATGACGGGAATGTCCATTCCGAGGTTCTTCATTTCCCGGAACAGTTCGCGGCCGTCCAGGTGAGGCATGCGGATGTCCGTGATCACGAGATCGTAGGGCCTTTGAGAAAGCCTATCCAGGGCTTCCCGGCCGTCCTCGGCCTGATCGGCCGTATGCCCCCGGTTTTCCAGCATCATGGAAAGGAGATGCCGCATCTTTTTTTCATCGTCGACCACAAGGATCCGCGCCATATCACGCCTCATCCGTCACGGCCCGATTTCCTGCAGGGGAATCGTCAAGGTAAAACGGGCGCCGCCTTCCTGCCGATTGACGAAATCCACCGAACCGCCGTGGGCTCGGGCCACCTGGGCGACGAAGGCCAGCCCCAGCCCCGTGCCCTTGGCCCGCGTCGTAAAAAAGGGCTCAAAAATGCGGGGGGAGACTTCCTCGGGAACCCCCGGCCCTTGGTCCGTCACGTGCACCGTCCAAAACGGGCCGTCTTGAGAGGTTTCCACCGTGACCGTCCCGGCCCCGTCGCAGGCGTCCACGGCGTTTTGAATGAGGTTCCCGACGGCCCGCATGATCAGGTCCCGGTCGATCCGGGCCGGCGCGGTATTTTCCGAGATCCTCGCCTGGATTGCAAGGCCGGGGGTTTCGATGTGCAGCCGGTGCCGTTCCACGACGTCTCGAACGACGTCGTTCAGGTCGCACAGGGTAAAATGGGGCTTGGCGGGTTTGGAAAAGAGCAGGAAGTCTTCGATGAGGCGGTTCAGCCGGTGGATTTCGTCTTCCATGTATCGCACCAGGATGTCGTCTTCGGAAAGGGCGAATTTCCTTTTGAGCAAATCCAGGGAGCTCTTGATAATCCCCAGGGGGTTTTTCACCTCGTGGGCCACGACCATGGCCACTCGGCCCATGTCGGCGAAGGATTTCTGCCGGATCATTTCCTGGTAGGCTTCTTCCAAGGCCCGGCGGTTTTCTTCCAAAGCGTCGAGCATGGTGTTGAAGGCATGGGCCACGGTGCGCGCTTCCGGGATGGGACTCAACGGAGCCCGCACGGAAAGGTCGCCTGCGGCCACGTCTTGGGCCGCTTCGGCCAGCTTGTGGATGGGGGTGAGAAGGGATCGGGCGAAGAGGAAAAAGAAAACGAGGGCCGAGGCGACGATGGCGACGGAAATGAAAAGGAAAGTGATGGCCAAGTCCCGGGACAGGGCTTGGATGTGGGCGAGGCTGAAGGCGATGCGCACCGATCCCAGGACGCCGGATTCGGGTTCGGCGCCGCCGGGGATTGGGGATGCTGCCACGTCCCCGATCTTTCGCAGTCTTACCGCCGATTCGCTCGTCGTCGTCGGCCCTTTGAACGGTTTTTGGGATCGCGCGACCACATCACCCCGGGCGTCCAGGATTTCCGCGAACACGAGGCTTTCATCGCTCATGAGGTTTTCGGCCAGCCTCTGGAGCATGCGGCGGTCTTCGATGAGCAGGCCCAATTCGCAGTTTCGGGCCAGGTTGTCCGCCATGAACTGGTTGCGCTCCCGAAAGCGGGCTTCCGTAAAGTCCCGGATCATGTTCAACCCGATGAGGCCGAGGGCGGACACCGCCCCGGCGATGAGGAAAAAGCCCACCAGGATGAGGCGCGCCAGAAATCCGAGACGCCGTGTCATCTCGCAGCTCCTTTGGGATAATCTAAGAGACGGCGCACGACGTTTTCGTTGACGACGACGTCGTAAGAAGGGATGGTCGTGGGGCACTGCCCGGATCTCAGGTAGAGGTCCAAGAGGAAGGCGGTGGCCGCACCGATTTTTTCGTAGTCCAGGACGAACGCCATGGCGGCGCCCACTTCCAGGAAATACCGATTGTAGCCGATGGAGGGAACGTTTTGGAACAGGGCCGTTTCCACCACGTATTCGACCAGGGCTTTGGAATCGATGGCCGGATCCGGGATGATCCACAGGGCGTCCATGTGGGGCAGGCTTTCGGCGAGGCGTTCGGGAACCTTCTTGGGGCCGTCCACGGCGATGGGCTGCACGGTGATGCCGAGAGTGCGGGCGTGGGCCTCGGCTTTTTGGAGAAAGAGGCGGTTTTCCGCGGAGGAGTAAAGAACGCCGAGGCGGGTTCTCCCCGGGAGGGTTCGGATGACGGCCTCCAGCTGCTCGGCTGCGGGAATGGTCAAGGCGATGCCGCACGGCGCCGTTTCGGCTTCGGGGAGAAGCTTCATGGGATCCAAAACGACCGAAAAGACCCGAGGCCTTCCGGTGGCGCGCGAGACGGCGTCCACGACCGAGAGGGCTTCGGGGCCGATGGCCACGTAGGCGTCCACGGACGCTTGGATAAGTTCCGCCTGGCCGGGGCGAAAGTCTCCTTGAGTGTCTTGGGGCAGAGTGATAGGCTGTCGGGCGTGGATGCGGTGTTCGGCCAGGGCGGCCGTAAGGCCTTTGAGGGCTTCCAGGTAGGGTCGAAGGGGTGCCGAGACGACGATGGCGACGCGCCGGGGGGGCTCGGTCCCGTGCGGGTCCGGGACGGCCGGAGATCCCGAGCCGACATGCGGCAAAAAGGCGCAGGCCATGAGGAATATGGAAAGAAAAATCGTCTTTTTCATGCCGTCCCAAAGCCTGAGTATGGGGCAGAACTCCCGGGGAATGTGCCCGAAAACGGCCGGAAGCACAAGAGATGAGGCAAAAAGTGCGCCGATCGGGGCCGGATGGTCCTCGCGGGCGCCACTTTTGGATGGTCGGGAAGGCGTGAGGCGGGCATTCCGCCCAAAGCCTTTCTCGAGCCGTGCAGGGACAAGAAACTACACAGGAGGATGGCTGCAATGAAGAAGAAACGGATGCACGGGATTCTTGTCTTAGGGTTGAGCCTTGCCGTGTTCGTGCTGTGCGGCGGGACCGGATTGTCGGCGAGTCCGGGGACGGAGGGCGACAGGGCCTTGCCGCCCATGGTGACCAAGCATCTCTTGGTGCCGGAATCCAACACGTCTCAAGGTGGTGCCGGTCCCGTCAACGCCTCGCGGGTCACCTTCACGGGGATCCTGAACACGCCCAAGGGGACGAAGGCGCTCTTGGAAACGGGGGCAGCCTCCAAAGAAGGGGCGTCTCCGGCCGGCTGGTACGCCGTGGGCGACACCGTGGGGCCCTACGTGCTGAAAGAGATCCAGGCCAATACGGTGGTTCTGGAAGGGAACGGCGACACGCTGCGGCTGCCGCTCTACGGCCCGGACAAGGACAGGCCGCAACCTGTGGAAGTGGCCGCCGGCCCGCTGGATAAGGGACAAATTCCTCAAAGGGGTGGCGAGCAGGCCCAGGGACAGGGACAGGAACAACAAGGCCAACAGCCCGGTCCTTTCGGCCCGGCGCCCAAGGGGGCCGTCCAGGGCAAGGGAACCACCCCACCGGGACAGACGTCGCCTCCTGCTCAAAGCGGCGGGGCGAATCCGTTGCAACAGGCCATCGAAAAAGCTCGGCAGGGCCAGGGCCAGGGCTCGACGCAAGGACCTTTCCCGCCGCCCCAAGGCTCGGGTTCGGGGAGCAACCCCTTCATGGAAATTTTGAAAAAGAAGAACCCGTAACCTGCAAGGACCCAGGGCCGGTTTGTCTTTCGGACGGAGGGCGGACCTACAGGCCCGCACAAAGCGGGGCCGTGACACCCACGCCTCGAGAAAGGGCCCCTTCTCGGCATGGCTCTAGCAACGCCGGTCCCATAGTAAAGACACACTAAAATGGGCGGCAAGGCCGAGCGCCACGAAGGGGGCAAGGATACCGGAACATTGCGGGTGGTGCTTGCAAAATAGACGGAATGCGCTGCGATGGAAGTGGGTGTGGGCGCTCAGGCGTTGGTGGCGGCGACTCACCCCCACGTGATGGATTACGCTGGACGCCGGATGGTAGACGGTCTGCCATCCGGCGTTTTTCATCCGAGCGCATAAGTCCGCGTCTTCCCAAAAAAGAAAGAAGCCTTCGTCGAAACCTGAGACGGATTGGAAGGCGGCGCGCCGAATGATCATGCAGGCTCCGGAGACCCAATCCACCACTCGGGGCCCAAGGTCGTCCCTTTCCAAATTGACAATGTTTTTCCGGGAAAATCGGTTCCTCGGGAAACGCCTGGTCAGGGGCGATGTCCTGCCGAACAGGACGGTGGACAGAGAAGGGAAGGATCGGGCCGAGCCTTGAACGGATCCGTCCCCGTTGAGGATCTTGGGGCCAAGAATCCCTACGGTAGGATGTTCTTCCATGAATGACAATAGCTCCGACCAGGGCCCTTCCAAAAAAAGGCTGTCGGGATTGACCACAATAAATAGGGGAGCGTGGGTCTTTCGACACAGGTTGTTTACGGCTTTGCCAAAGCCCAGGTTGCTCGGGTTTCGATACACACTGACTTGGGGCGGCATTCCCAGCAGCGTCCAATCCACGCTTGACCCGTTGTCCGCGATATGAAAGGAGGGGGAGTAACGGCTGAGCGAGGTGGCAAGGATGGAGCGAACACAATTGACGGTTTCGTTTTCACTATGGTAGTTGACGATGAAAACGTCTAAAGCCATGGTCCCGTTCCTCTCGGTAGCCCTGTGGGAAAGATGAACCGCGCGCCTCATGGAAAGCGGGGCTCGGCCGAGCGGGTCTCCATAGCACTTTTAGCACGAACCATGCAAGGGGAGAGCCGAGAAAAAGAGCTTGGGATTGCCAGCTGGTAACGAAACGGGCAAGCGGTCTAGAAAAGGATACGAAAAGGTTGAGTCGAAAGGTCCTGATTACAGGGGTTGCGGGCTTCATTGGATCTCATCTGGCGGATCGGCTGCTTTCAGACGGCGTGGATGTCGTCGGCATTGACAACTTGTCCACGGGGAGCTTGCAAAACATCTCTCACCTTGCCGCCCATGGTGCATTTCGCCTGGTTGTGGACACCATCCTCAACGAGCGCCTGATGGACGAGCTGGTGGGCCGGTGCGACGAGGTCTACCACCTGGCGGCGGCGGTGGGCGTAAAGCTCATCATGAACCGCCCGGTGGAGACGCTGGAAACCAACGTGCGGGGAACCGAGGTGGTCCTTCGGTGCGCCAACCGCCACAAGAAAAAGGTGCTCATCACGTCCACGTCCGAAGTGTACGGCAAGGCCATGGACGACAACGGCGGCGCCCCCCTTCGGGAAGACGGCGACAGCCTCATCGGACCCACGTCCCGGCGCCGCTGGGCCTACGCCTGTTCCAAGGCCTTGGACGAGTTTCTCGCCCTGGCCTATCACGAAGAAAAGAAGCTTCCCGTCATCGTCGTGCGCCTGTTCAACACGGTGGGACCACGCCAGACAGGCCAATACGGGATGGTTGTCCCCAACTTCGTCCAGAAGGCGCTGCTCAACAAGCCCATCATTGTCTACGGCGACGGGTCCCAGTCCCGGTCCTTCACCCACGTCTCCGACGTCGTGGAAGCCCTGGTGCGCCTCATGGCCGAACCGCGGGCCGTGGGTCAGGTCGTCAACGTGGGGAACCCCCAGGAAATCACCATCCGCGAACTGGCCGAGCTGGTCAGGGAAATGACCGGAAGCCGATCGGAAATCGAATACATCCCCTATGAACGGGCCTACGGACCCGGTTTTGAAGACATGCGGCGCCGCTGCCCGGATATTACGAAACTCAAGGAACTCACCGGCTATACGCCCCGGGTGGACTTGAGGGGCATCATTGAGAGCGTCATCGCGCACTACCAGACTTGAGCGAGGATAGGGGCTATGGAGATCGCTCTGTATTGGATTCGGGCCCTGGGGTTGTTTGCCGGCGCCTTGGCCCTCGCCTGGCGGCTGACGCCGATCGTGGGGCGCTGGGCCGCCCGACACGGCAAGGTGGCCGTTCCCCGGGAAGACCGCTGGCACAAAAAAGCCACACCGCTTTTGGGCGGTATGGCCATTGTCGGGGCGTTCTATGCCGTGACAACCCTAGCCATGTTTGTCGGGCTCATGGGTGCCGGCTCTCGCTCCCTCGTGCCTGTGCTGCCGCTCCTGCTCTGCGGCGTGGGCATGTTCCTCCTCGGGCTCTGGGACGATTTCCGAAACCTCTCCCCCCAGACCAAACTCGTGGGACAGATCGTCCTGGCGGCTGTCCTGGTCTTCTACGGCTACAAGATCGATTGGTTCGTGTCCAAGACGGCCAACACCTTTTTGAGCATTCTATGGATCGTGGGGATCACCAACGCCTTTAACCTCTTGGACAACATGGACGGGTTGAGCGCCGGTGTGGCGGCGGTGGCCGCTTTTTTCCTGCTGGCTTTTGAAACCGTGACGGGAGGGGGACTCCCCGCGGATCCCCACATGCTCCTCGTGCCCATCTTTCTCGGGGCCGTCCTTGGCTTTCTGCGCCACAACGCCTACCCCGCCTCCATCTTCATGGGCGATTGCGGCAGCCTGTTCCTCGGGTTCCTGCTCGCCGGCATCAGCACCCAGAACGAGCTCAGCCGCCACGGGCACCTGGTGCCCATCGTTTTGGCGCCCCTGTTCGTTTTCTGCCTTCCCGTGGCGGACATGGCCCTGGTTTCCGTCATGCGCACGGTTTTTTGCCGCTCCGTCGCCTGCGGCGGCCGGGATCACACCTCCCACCGGCTCGTGGCCATAGGCCTGGATGAAAAAAGGGCCGTGCGGGTTCTTTACGGCTTTTCGGCTCTGGGAGGGGCCGTGGCGCTCCTGAGCGCCCTGGACATGGGCCTCTTCTATGCCGCCGGGTCGCTTTTCGTGCTCTTGACGGTGGTTTTTCTCGTGCGGCTCGCCCAGGTGCGGGTATACCCTCCCGGGGAAAAGAGCCTCTTGGAAAAGAAACCGGCCCTCACAGTCCTCTGGGTGCAGTTCACCTACAAGAAACGCGTCTTCGAAGTCCTTCTGGATGTCTTTCTCATTTCCTTTTGTTATTGGCTGGCCTATTACCTGCGCTACGAAAGGTGGGCCGATCCCGGGGCGTTTCCTCTCTTTTTGAACAGCCTTCCCGTGGTGCTCGTCTGCTGCCTGGCCGCCTACGTGGGGTGTGGGATTTACAGAGGGGTGTGGCGCTATACGACGCTTTCGGATGTGAGCGCTCATGCCATGGCGGTGAGCGCGGGGGTGTGCCTGAGCGTGGCGGTCCTGGTTTTCGCTTACGATTTCAGAGGGTATTCGCGGACCGTCTTTGCCATCTTCTGGATGCTGACCCTGATTTCCCTGGCGGGGTCCCGGCTTTCCTTCCGCCTTCTTTCGGAATTTCTAAACAAGCTCGCCCAAAAAACCGGCCGGCGGACCCTCATCTACGGGGCCAACCGAAGCGGTGGGTACGTTCTCCAGGAACTCCTGGAAAACAAGGCACTGGGCTTGGTTCCTGTCGGGTTCATCGACGAGGATGAGCGCACGGTGCGGCGGCGTCTTTTCGGCTACAAGGTCCTGGGGAGCCTCCGGAACCTGCGCAAGCTCATCCGGCGCTACGGGGTCCAGGAAATCATCGTGGCCTCCCGCGATGTCTCCCAAGAAATCGCCGAAACCTTGAATGCGGTATGCCGGGAGATGGGTGTCGTCCTGAGGCGGGCCGAGCTGCAGCTCTTTCCGTGCGGGGAAGCCGCTCTTCGTGAGAAAGAGGCAACCCTGGTTCCGGGGACAACCCCGCCTGCCGGGACCACGTCGCCTCCAGCCCCAAAAGCCGCCGGCATGGGAAACACGGTCTAGATTCTTCCAAAAGTCGGCCGCGAAGGCGAACCTCCCCCAAACACTTATTCCTCGTCAAAAGGCGCCGTGCCGGGAGGGTCACTCTCAACGCTCGGGTTTGGGACCTCTTGCCGTTCCTCCAGCCTCGCTTCTAGGATGGCCAGGCGCTGGGCGAGGCGTCGCATATTCTGTTCGCGGCGGCATCGATCTAAGTCCTGCGTCAAGCTCTTGATGAAGAGCAAAGCTAGGGCGAAGATTATAGCCAGAATCGGCGGGTAGTGCACGCCGAGTGCCTTGCCGACTTTGTCCACAATCTTTGGAAAAACTCCTAGCACGAAGGCACCACTGGCCACGGCGATCCACCAGAGGGCATAGCGCACTTGCATCCGGTCACGCCGCACGAGGTAAAGGATGGCCACGCAGAGAAGCGTGCCGATGACGGCCGAAGTCCAGTGGGGGGAGAGCTTCACGGGGCCTCTCCCGAGTTCAAGGTCCGAGATGCCCTGTTCTTTATAAAGGCAAAAAAAGGGTACGGTCTTTGGCTCACGGAGACGATCCCCGAATAAACGAGGTACCAAAAGACGGCCCGCCACGTGTGGAACACGCGGCTGTGGCCGTTTCGGCGAGGGCCCATGGTTACGGGCACCTCCGAAAAGCGCAGTCCCGCCCGTTTGAGGAAAAGGAGGACGCCCACATCCTGGTAATCCAGAAGCGAGGCTTCGCGGCTCGCGAGGATTTTGAGAGCCGGCCGATTGTAGGCGCGAAATCCCGATGTGAGATCGGCCACATCGAGCCCCGTGATCCGGCGAAATATCAGCCAGGTGAGGCGGCGGGCCGCGCTGCCTCGATCCACGCAGGATCCGATGACCACATCACTGTGGCCTTGGAAAAGGGGTTCCAGGATGCGGGGGATGTCTTCCGGCCGATGCTGACCGTCCCCGTCCATGGTGACGAGGATCCGGCAGCCGTGCGCCAGCGAGTAACGAATGCCGGCCTGGGTCGCACACCACGCTCCGAGGTGTATGGGGAGGGGGAGGACGACGGCGCCCGCGTCCCGAGCCTTTCGGGCCGTGTCGTCGGTGCTGAAATCGTCCACGACGACCACGGCGCCGTTGAATGCGCGGCGAACGCCCCCCACCACATCCCCGATGGACGCCCCCTCATTGTGCGCTGGAATGACGACCCACACCTTTTCCGTACCCATCGCCCCCCGCAACCTTCCCGTAAAGCCCCAGCACATCACGGGCCACGGAATCGATGTGAAAATGGGCCCGAAACCGCTCCCCACCTTGCTTTCCCATGGCTTCGCGAGCCTCAGGGTCCCGCGCCAAAGCCCTCAAGGCGCCGGCCAAATCCTCCGCATCACCGGGGCGGACGAGCACTCCCGTTTCCCCGTGGCGGACCACCCACCCCATGCCGGATCCGGGAACATCGGACGCTACGACGGGTTTTTCATAGCGCATGGCCTCGAGGAGCACAAGGCCGAAGGCCTCCGTCCGTTCCTTGGACGGAAGGCACAGAACGTCGCAGGTAGCCGCCAAAGCGTGGAGTCTCTCGTCGGGAACCCAGCCGGCGAAAAAGACCCGGGTTTGCAGCCCGCATCGCCGGGAAAGTTCCCGGAGCTTTTTTCCCTCAGGCCCCGTGCCGACGATCACGGCCCGAGCCTCCGGAACGCGGGCCACGGCCCGGATCAAAACATCATGGCCCTTATAATAGGTCAGGCGCCCCACGCTGAGAACCCTTAAGCCATCAGGGGCCCACATTCTTTCTGCATCGGCCCGGGCGGAAACCGCCGGTTCCGGAACCCTCAGGGGATCGATCCCCAGGGGGACGATGCGACACTTGGCCCGCCAGGGTTTCAAGGGCTCGCTGGTTTCGAGGTACGGAGGCGACGTGGCAATGACGGCCCGGGCTTGGCGAAGGAGGCGCGTTTCCAGGGGCCGGTAGATCCGATAAGCCGCCGTCAGTCGCCGATCGATGGCGCTCGGGACCACGTCGGCATGCCAGTGCACAACCCATGGAATCTTTCGGGCCTCCGGCACGGCCAGCGCCCAGAAGGCGCTCGTATTCGGGACGTGCAGATGGAGAAGATCCGGGCGAAAACGGTGGATCATCTTTTTAAAAGCGGAAAGAAAAGCTGGGCTTATAGGGGCGTAGAGCACGGCGCCGCAGCTGGGAACCCGAAGTACCCAAGGGTCTTTATCAATATTCCCGACTGTGACCCAATCGGACCGTTGGTTGTGTACCAGAACAGAGATCGGCACCCCGCATCGTGCCAAAGCATGCACCAAATCTCGCAGAAAATTCTCCATGCCGCCCGCGTAGGGAGGGTAATATTTACCGACATGCATGGCCCTCATGGGCCGCCTCTCCCACCGCCCTCGCCCCACGATCAAAGGGGAGTTTCATGCGTGTTTTGGGGGTCGTGTGAGCACTGTGAAAACCTTTGTTTTGGTACTCTATATAGAGGCCGCCGTCAAGGACGTGGGCCATGGCGACGCAAAGCCTATCCGGACCAAGGGTATCGCATGTTTTCCTGGGAAACATGGACCGATGTGAGTGGAAAAAGTCTGTCCCATTCCATACGCGAAGGAACGAGCTTGCCCGAAGGGAGATTCGTTGCAGCACTCCCGGGGAATATTCCCTTTGTGCCAATGATAGTGAGACACCTTCGCCTTATTAAATGAGTGCAAGGCGGGTAGGAGAAGGCGTGATATGTCATCCGCTCAAAATGCCAACCACGGCACAGGGATGGGGGCAACGGAAGGAGCTCGTAGAGCGACTGGAGTTGCCCCCATCGGGGCACATCGCAATCCACCGGATCCGGAAGTGATGGAAAAGAAACCCCGACGAACCTTTACGGCTTCCTACAAACTGTGCATCCCGCAAGAAGCCGATGCCTGAAGCGAGCCCGGCGAGATAGGCCCTCTGTGCCAATGACTGTGAGACACCTGCCCCTTGTTAAATTAGTGTAGGGCG
>JBBFKW010000012.1:0-14594 GCA_037481835.1 Desulfosoma sp.
ACGAACCATGAAAGTCCTGCCCTGCCGGATTCCAACTGCGACTTTCACATTAACCCTTGGATGAAAAATGCAGCGTGGGGGGAACGCACCGGCCCCACGCCCCGCCGGTCACCCCTTTTTCCATCACGGCCCCGCGAGCCCTGCGCACTAAGCCCCCCCCGATGGGATCACGGAAGATAGGGGGTGAGGTCGTCCACATACTTGGTGATCACTTTGAAGCCGCGTTCGGTGAGGACCTGGACGGCCTTTTCCTGCACGGCGATGTTCACCCGAAGGATGAGCTGCCACAGATCCTGGAAGTCCCGGAGGGGAAACGTCATCACACTGCGGATGTTGATCCCGGCTTCCTGCATGGCGCGCCCGACTTCCGCAAGAATCCCGATGCGGTCTCGAACGATGATGGTCAACCGGGTGCTGTCTTCGCCCATGCCCAGGGCCTGGAGGAGCACTTCCATGAGGTCCGTGGAGGTGATGATGCCCACCACCTTGTCGTTTTGCAGGACGGGAAGGGCGCCGATGCGGTGGGCGTGGAGGATGCTGGCCGCCCGTTCGATGGTCATGTCGGGGCTCGCCGTCAGAACCTTCTTGGTCATGATGGCTTCCACTTTGAGCTTTTGCAGGACATAGGTCAGCTCGTAGACGCTCAGCGTGCTTGCCGGGGACGCCCAGGCTTCCTTGAGATCCCGATCCGTCACAATCCCCAGCAGCCGGGCCTTGCCGTCCGTGACCGGAAGGTGGGAAATCTTCTTGGAGTCCATGATTTCGCGCGCTCTGAGCACGGGTGTGTCCGGAGAAATCGTCACCAAATTGGTTTTCATATGCCAGCCGACGTACATACCTGCCACCTCCTTGTTCCAACGCATGAGGGAAAAATCCCGCGCCACCGCCCGCCGTGAAAAACCGTTCGATTCGCTAAAATTATAATCTTTTTCGACGAAATCTTCTAACCTTTTCGAAAACCGTGGGCCAAGGAGGCGCCGAACAGGGTTGCCGTGCCGGTGCTTTTCGGACCAGGCGTCTTAAATTGACAAAAAATACGGTATGTTTTTCCGGGACGCCCCCTTTGGCGTTGCGGTGATCCAAGGGCGGTTTGGCGCAGGGAGGAGCAGGCATGGGATCGAAACACGGAGAAGATCGGGCGCTTTTCGAGGCGCTCCGCGAAGAAGTGGCCGCCTGGGAAACTTCACCCTACTTTCTTCCCGAGGAAGAACTGTTCGACCTGGAGCGGTTCCTGAAAGACAGGGGGGCCGATGAGCTTTGTCTTCGGCTGGAAGAAACCTTCGGGCGCCCGCTCAACGCCTCCTTCTGGCGAACTCTTTTGCCCTACCACAAGCTGCGCCGGGTTCGTTTGGAAATTCGAAAAGAGGAGGCGGAGCACGATCGGAAGCGCGCGCTCTATCTGGAATCCGTCAAAGAGGCCCGGCGAGCCCTTCGGGACCTTTTGGAACTTCTCGCGGAGGACGAAAAAAAGCCGACCCTTCGCCTTGTGCGCCCTTCCGACTCCCATAAAGACGGCTAGGGCCCTTTCAGCCCAAAGAAATTCCAGCCGTTTTATGGACCTTCACGACCATGGGCGCTCTCGCCCGCGGGCGCCGCACGGGTGAAAAGGCCAGGCCACGTGCCTTCTCGTGTCGGAACCGGCCCGCCGGAGAGGATCACGCCAGGGGCCGCTTCTTCGGACCATGGAACGCCTCGCGGTGAGGCGGGAGAAAGCGGCTCTTCAGGATCGGTTATTTTGGGGAGCGCGCTGCGGCCGTCGACCCCGGGGAAAATCCCGAAGGTTTTCGGGAGGCGGACGTTAGCGCACATCCGATCGGCATGCGAGGATGCGGTCCCCGTCCAGGAACCGCACGGCGATGTGATCGACTCCCCGCGCCTTGAGAATGGCGCAGGTGACATTCAAAGCGCAGTGCCCGACGCAAATCGTATCGTTTCGGTTGAACTCTCCG
This sequence comes from Desulfosoma sp., assembly GCA_037481835.1. Lineage (GTDB taxonomy): Bacteria > Desulfobacterota > Syntrophobacteria > Syntrophobacterales > DSM-9756 > Desulfosoma. Next base: position 1,950 of record JBBFKW010000012.1, read on the forward strand.
TAGCAATCCATTTTGTTCTGAACTTCCGATGCCGTGAACACTTTTTCCATGGAGGCGGCTCCTTTTAGTTCACGAAGACATCCCGGAAATAGCTAAAGTGCTCGATGACCGACCCGGCCCCCCGCACCACGGCGGTGAGCGGATCGTCGGAGATGTTCACCTTGAGTCCGGTTTCCTGTTCCAGGAGGCGGTCCAGCCCTTTGATGAGCGCCCCGCCGCCGGCCAGCCAGAAACCGTTTTGGCCGATGTCCGCGGCCAGTTCCGGCGGAGTTTTTTCCAGGGCTCGGCGAACCGATTCCACGATGACATGGATCGGTTCCTGAATGGCGAAACGCACTTCTTCGTCGGTGAGCGTGAACGTCTTGGGGATGCCGGTGACGATGTCCTTGCCGGGGACTTCCAGCTTCATGGGCTTTTCCAGGGGGATGGCCGAACCGATTTGGATCTTGATGTTTTCGGCCAGCACCTCGCTGATGATCATCTGCCTTTCCCGCTGGACGTAACGCATGATGGCTTCGTTGGCCTCGTCGCCGGCCACCCGCACGGATTCACTGTAGGCCACGGCGAACATGGAGATGACCGCCACTTCGGTGGTGCCGCCGCCGATATCCACCACCATGCTCCCGATGGGCTGATCCACGGGAAGCCCCGTGCCGATGGCGGCCGCCATGGGTTCTTCCACCAAATGGACGCGCCCCGCTCCCGCCTGTTCCGCCGCTTCCATGACCGCCCGCTTTTCCACGGAGGTGATTCCCGTCGGGACGGCCACCACGAGCTTGGGCTTGACCAGGGGACGGCGGGAGAGAACGCGGGAGAGAAAAGCCTTGATCATGACGCTGGTGACTTCGAAATCGGCGATGACCCCGTCTTTGAGAGGGCGGATGGCCACCACCTTTTCGGAGGTCCGACCCATGAGGCTCTTGGCCTCCTTGCCCACAGCCACCACCCTGTGGTTGTCCCTGTCGATGGCGACCACTGAGGGCTCGTTGAGGACAATTCCTTTGCCTTTAAGGTAAATGAGGGTGTTGGCGGTGCCCAAGTCCATGGCCAGGTCTTTGGCCAGAAAACCGAGAAGCCTCTCCAGCATCGATACCCCTTCTTCACAATGGCGGAAATGTCTTAAACGCCGCGGCAACTGGCGTGAGTCTAGTCATTGGGTGTGAGGAGGTCAATTTGAAATTTTTTCGGGAGCCGACGGCGCCTGCGTGGATTCCTTCGCCCCGCTGTGGAGCGCTTCGAAGAGCCGCTGGCAGGCGCTCATCCACAACTCGTCGAAGGTCACGCCGTCTTGGGGCATTTGGGATGCCCCGACAAAGGTCTTCAGAGCCAGTTTCTTCTTCTTGGGCCCGGGCAGGCGCCGGCACACCCGGCCGACGTTTTCGGCCACGGCCAAAAGATCGCGCAGTTCCCCTCCAAGGGCCAAAAGCCCGCAGCGGTTCTGCGCCAGCCGCCCCACCACGATCCCCGGCGGCACCTGCATCCTCAAGCTTTCCATCAACGCCTTTTCCCACACGTCCAGCTCGGAGGGCGGGATCACCGCCTGAGCGTACTGCCACGGCTCGTACTGCAGGATCACCAGAGCCAGGGGTTCGCTGTTCTGGACCGCCGCATGCACCGCCTCTTTCGCCTGAGCGGCGAAGCTCCATGGGTTCAAAAAACCGCTGGCCCCGTCCCGGCACGTCCATTCGGCGTAGCTTTGCCGATAATGCCACCGCTCGTAGAAGGCTTCGAAGATCCTGAAAGTCTTTTGCACGGCGACCTTGTCATCCTGGGTCAGGGCAAGCCGCCTCTTGCCGAGGAGGGCCAAACCCAGGGATCCCAGTTCCGCCGACCCGCCGCACAACACCCACAGGGACCCTTGGTGCGGAAGGTGTTCCCCGGAAAGGAACAGGTAGTGGTCGGGGGATTCGGGGTTCAAGGCGGGAATGAAAACGCCTTTGCCCGCCTCCAAGGCTTCAATAACCAGGCCTTTTTCATCCCGCCCGATGGGGGTTTGGAGCAGCCTTTGGGGGACCTTGCCGGCGGCGGCGGTGATGCGATAGGCCTTGTCGGCACAGCCTCGACTGACGAGAAAGGCGTAATCCGCCCGGACATAGTCCGCGCAGCCCTGCACCAAGGCTTGCGCCGCCTCGGTTTGGCTGCGGGTTTTTTCCCACGCCTCCGTCAAGTCATGCCACAGGGTCAGGATCCGGGAAAAACTTTCCCTTTCCTGGAGCCGATGGTACTGATCCAGGAGCTGTTCAAGAATCCGCGCCGTTTCGTGAATCCACTTCTGCTGCTTGTCGTTGAAACCCCAGTGGCGCTTGGTGTCTACGTACAGAAGGCCTTGGTCCCCGGCGACCGGTGTGGCCAAAAGCCCCTTGATCCCCTGTTCCCCCTCACGATAAAAAGGAAGGGAGCCTGCGAGCCCCTCCACTTCCACCTTGCCCAGATGCACCGTGTGCCCGACCTTGTGGACTTGCGAAAGGATGCCGCTGCCGTCTTTCGGCAGACTCAAGGTCCGTTGGAGGTGCTTGCTCAGGGATTGACAGGTCACAAGCTTGAAGCTGCTTTTGAGCGGATCCAACACGAAAAAGGCGACCGTGTAGGCATCCAGCACGTTGCTCAGCCAGTTGACCACCGATTGGAACGTGGGCATCATCGCCGGGGCCCTTTCACCCAAAGAGAACACAGCCTGGCGGCAGGCGGGATCCATAAGCTTCTTCCCGCCCGGCATACTGGAGGAAAGGTCCTCACTCTGTCAATAAGGCAATGGCCATGGGCAAAATCAAAGTCCTTTCCGATCATCTGTGCAACCAGATCACCGCGGGCGAAGTGGTGGAAAGGCCGGCCGCCGTGGTCAAAGAACTGGTGGAAAACAGCGTGGATGCCGGCGCTCTGCGGATCCGCGTCTACCTCCAGAAGGGAGGCCGGTCCCTTGTGCGGGTGGTGGACGACGGCGAAGGCATGAGCCCGGAAGATGCGCTGCTCGCCCTGGAAAGGCACGCCACCAGCAAAATCGCCACAGCCGAGGACCTCCAGGCCATCCGGTCCATGGGGTTTCGAGGCGAAGCCCTGCCGAGCATCGCCGCCGTCAGCCGCTTGGAAATGGTCACGCGGGAAAAGGAGGCTGTCTGCGGAACGCGCATCGTGGTGGAAGGAGGAACCATCCGCAGCGTGGAGGAGGTGGGCTGTCCCGCCGGGACGAGCATCACCGTGCGCGATCTTTTTTACAACGTGCCGGCTCGACGGAAATTCCTGCGCACCGTGGAAACCGAAACAGCTCATATTTCGGACATGTTTCTCCGGCTGGCCCTGGCCCAGAGCGACCTCTACTGGCAGCTCGTCCACCACGACCGCACGGTGCACGATTTTCCCAAAGCGGCGTCCCTGCACGACCGAGTCTACCACGTCTTCGGCGCCGCTCTTGCCAAGTCCTTGATCCCCGTGGATTTTCAATCGGAACACGCGGCCGTGCGGGGCTTGATCGGCCCACCCGAGCTCCAGCGGGCCAATGCGCGAAGCCTCTTCCTTTTCGTGAACAAGCGGCCGGTCAAAGACAATCTGCTCACCCACGCCGTCCTCACCGCCTACGACACGCTCCTGCCCAAAGGGGCCTATCCCTTCGCCGTTCTCTTTGTGGATGTCCCGCCCCGCCTTGTGGACGTAAACGTTCATCCCACAAAGCGGGAAGTGCGCTTTCGGGATCCCCCTCTCGTGCTGGACGTGGTGCGCCGGGCCCTGGCCCAAGGGCTGGAATCGGCCATGAAGGCTTCCTGGAGCCGGCCCTTCTACGCGTCTTTGGAAAGCTCTCGACCCACGGCCGCCGCTGCCGGCGCGGCGGAAGGACGAGCCGGGTTGGGAGCCGTCCCCCCGTGGACGGCTCCCGGGTCCGGGGCACAGCGCGAAACCATCCCCATCCCATGGATGACCCGCCTTCCGGACGGATCCCCGGCCTGGGATCCGTCCCGCGAGGAACGGCCCCTCGAGGCGGGCGCTCCTCCCGCCTTTTCGTCCCTGAGGATCCTGGGGCAGCTCGCCTGCGCCTATATCCTTGTGGAAGCCCCCGACGGGCTCATCCTCATCGACCAACACGCCGCCCATGAACGCATCTCCTATGAGCGGCTGAGGGCCGGTTCGGAATCGGCAGGCTCTCAGCGGCTCGCCCCTCCCGTGGTCCTGGACCTCCCGCCCCTGGAAGCGGACGCTCTCGGACGGTGGCTCCCCCAATTGCAATCCCTGGGCTTCGACATCGAACCTTTCGGCGGCGGCTCCTTCGTCATCCACGCCATGCCGGCCGCACTCAAGCAGGCGGACCCGGCAGATCTGATCCGCCGCCTTGCGGAAAGCACCCCCGCCGAAGAGCGCCGTCCCCGCGTGGACCTCCTGGAAAAGCTCGCCCACACGGCCGCCTGCCATGGGTCGGTTCGAGCGGGTCAGCGGCTGAACATGGAAGAGATGCGACAGCTCCTCAAGGACCTGGACGCCGCCCGCCTTTCCGCCACGTGCCCTCATGGAAGACCCCTGTGGTGGAAAATCACCTTGGACCAAATCCAGCGCTTCTTCCAAAGAACATGACACACCGGTCCGAAACGTCGCCACCGAATCCCGGGAAAGCGGCCTCGTCGCCGGAGCCCCCAACGTCCCCGCCTCCCGGAGCCTTGCCCATCGTCCTCATCGCAGGCCCCACGGCGGTGGGAAAGACGGCCCTGTCCCTGGATCTGGCCGAAAAGCTGGCAACGGAAATCATCAACGCCGATTCCATGCAGGTCTATCGATACATGGACATCGGCACGGCCAAGCCGACCGCCGAAGAACGGGCCCGCATTCGGCATCACCTCGTGGACGTGGTGGACCCCGACGAACACTACGACGCCGCCCTTTTTGTCGAGCAGGCCCGACCCGTCATCGACGCCCTTCACGCCCAGGGCAAGATCCCCCTCGTCGTCGGCGGCACGGGGCTTTACATGAAGGCGCTCACCCGAGGCCTGTGCCCGGGACCCGCCGCCGATCCCGAAATCCGCCGCGCACTCCTTCAGGACCTGGAACGGCACGGGCTTGGGTTTCTTTACCAAGAGCTTCGCCGCGTGGACCCGGTTTGCGCCGCCAAGATCCATCCCAACGACCGCCAGCGGATCGTGCGGGCTCTGGAAGTCTTTCGGAGCACCGGCGTGGCCCTTTCCCAATGGCAGGACGCCCACGGCTTCCGCCACAGCCTCTATCGAACCGTGAAAATCGCCCTCTGCCGAGAACGGCGCGATCTGCACGAACGCATCCATCGGCGGGTGCTCGCCATGATGGACCAGGGGCTTCTGGACGAGGTGCGACGTCTTCTCCAGAGGGGCTATCCCTGCACCCTGAAGTCCATGCAATCCCTGGGGTATCGACACATGTGCCTGTTTCTCGCCGGAAAGGTTTCTCTGGACGAAGCGGTAAGGCTCATGCAAAGGGACACGCGCCGCTACGCCAAGAGGCAGCTCACCTGGTTCAAGGGGGATGCCGAATTCCGATGGTTTCACGCCGATGAGCCCCAAAAGATCACGGCGTGGGTCCTGCAGGCCCTGGATCAGGCGAGATGCCGGTTTACGCTGTAAGCGAAATGGGCTAGCATGCCGCGGCTCCGTGGCCCAAGGCCGGAGCGGATTCTTCGAAAGCGACCGTGGAGACTCATGAACGATTACCAAGCCTTCAAACAAGGCATTGAACTCAGAGAACACACGCTGCGCCGCGCTGTGGAAAACCTGGCCGCGGAACAGCTCACCGACGAGCACCAGACCCAACAATGGCGGGACCACCTGGACCTGGTTCAACGGGCCCTTCAAGACCCCTTGGTTCGAATCGCCGTCGCCGGCTCGGTCAAGTCGGGAAAGAGCACCCTGATCAATGCCCTGCTGGGAGGGGACCTGCTCAAGAGGGGCGCCGGCATTGTGACCTCCTTCATCACGCGAATCCGGTCCAACGCCGTTCGAGGCGGCTGGGTGGAATTCAAGAGCTGGGATGAAATTCACCAGGACATCTCCGGAGCCGCAGCCATGCTTCCCCTCACCGAAGGCACGCCCGTGCCTTCAAAAACCTACGATCTGAGAAAGAGCTCCCACCGCGAAAGCCTCCTCAAGAAACTGGCCGCGGTGCAAACGGAACTGCAGCACAGCCGAAGCTTCCTGGACGCCCCTTTCCTCCTGGTCCACGCCTACCTGGAAGGATTCCCCACGGTGCAGGACCTCGTCCAAGATCACCCTCGACGGCTCACTTTCGATGAAAAAACCCTCAGGCGGCACCAAGATTTCGTCGGCGTGGAATCCTCGGCCGTCTATCTCAAAGACGTGGAAATCCACTACCCGGCTCCGTGGATCGGCGATGAAGTGGAAATCGCCGACTGCCAGGGGAGCGACTCCCCCAACCCCCTGCACTTCGCCCTGCTCCAGCAGTATCTCCTGAAGAGCCACATCATCGTCTATGTGGTGAGCAGCCGTACGGGCTTGCGGGAAGCGGACCTGAAGCTTTTGGACTTCATCAAGACCTTGCGCATGACTCCCCAGACCCTGTTCGTCCTCAACGTGGATCTGGACACCCACCAAGGTCTGGACGACATCCACGCCTCCGTGGAACGATTCACCAAGGAACTGCGCTGGACGGTCCCGAACCCTCGGGTCTATGCCTTTTCCGGCCTGTACCATCTTCTGGCCGCGCAGGAGCCGCCGCCGTCCTCCCGGGAAGCCCTGCGCCTGGCCATGTGGCGCGATGAGGCGGCCCATCGGTTGCCCCAGGCCTTGGGATTCGAAGACCTGAAAAAGGAACTGGCCGAACGGGTGGGAACGCAACGCAGCCGCGTCCTTTTCAGCACGGGTCTGGGCCGTTTGGCCGCCGTGGCCCAAACCCTTGGGGAGACGTGCCGCACCAAAAGGCAGCTCCTGGGAAAAGACCTCAGCCAGCTGGAACAATCCGCAAGGCATCTCCAAAAAAGGCAGGAAGAACTCATCGGCACGCTGAGCACTCTGGAAAACGCCATCGGGGGCTTGCGGGAAAACTTGAAGAACGATCTGGACAAAGCCGTGAGCACGTTCTTCGACCTAACCTCCGGCCCTCTCGTGCAGGAAACCCTGCACATGGTGGACCACTATCCCGTGGATCCCGCCTACGCCAAGGACCTGGGCGACCCGCGCAAGGTGATCCGCCAGCTCCACGGCTTTTACATGGAATTCCGCCGATCCCTTTCGGCCTTCCTGGTGGATCGCGTCAACGTGGAAACCATTCGCTTCGCCAAGGAGCAGGAGGAATTTCTCAAGAGGCGCATTCGAGAGGCGTCCCAGGGTTTTTGGTCCTTGTTCCAGAGCGCTTTGGAGGAATATCACCGGGAATTGAAGGCCTTGGGCGTCGCCGTCCAGGAACCCGGCCTGTCCCCCGAGCAGCCGTGGGCCCAATGGCATCACATCAGCCCGCCGGCCTTCAGCGGCTTTGTCGATGAAAACGCCCTGGGGCGAGGCCTGCTCCTCATGAAGTTCGGCTTGGGACGACTCAATCGGTTCCTGAACACCGTCAAAGACCGATTGGGGAAAAAGCGCGTTGTGAAAGACGGCGCCGAGCCGAGCGGCTCTTTCTTGGAAGCCGTGGACGTCGTCAAGGCCGAAACGCGCGCCGAGCTCGTGTACGCCTTCAGGGATTACCGCCAGAATTTTCGGTATCAATACCTGCACAAGCTGCTGGATGCCGCCTTGGCGTACCTTCTTGAAGAGTTCCAGGCCAGAGCCCGCATGGCCCACATGGATTTCCGCCACCTCCTGCAGCACGGCAAAATGGAAGAAGACCGGCGCATGCGAGCCGCGGCGCTCCTGGAAGAGACGGCCGCATCGGCGGAAAATCTCCTGCGGGAAATCGAGGAACTCCGAAGAGCCCTCAGCCTGGAATGGCTGGCTCAGGACCCGGAGGCCAGTCCCGGGGAAGAGGCGCGCAAAGGCTGAGGGGGGTCCCTGTCACGGGGTGGGGGAGTTCCAGCCGAAAGGCGTGCAGAAGGAGCCTCGGGGCCTCCCGGGCTGCGTCCGGCCCGCCGTAGAGGCGGTCTCCGAGGATGGGGAAGCCCTCGCAGGCAAGATGGAGCCGAACCTGGTGGGTGCGCCCCGTTTTGGGGACGGCCTGCACAAGGCTTCGGCCGGGACCGCGAAAGACAATCGTCAGCACCGTTTGGGCGCTCTTTCCGACCCCATGGGCCCACGCGGCGTACCGGCCCGCTTCCCGCCCGATGTCCCGATTCACCACCTTTCGATCCCAGTCGGGAACACCGCGAACCCAGGCGAGATAGAGCTTTTTCACGCGCTGGTCTTGAAAGGCACGCCCCAAGGCCTTGTTGGCGTGCCGGGAGACGCTCATCACGAGAACCCCGCTGGTTTCCCGATCGAGCCTGTGGTGGAGCCCCACGTAGGCTTGGGCGTTTCCTTCTTCGGCAAGGAAGCGCTTGGCCGCTTCGAAAACGTTGTTGTAGGCGTCGGAAGGCATGGGCTGGGTGGCAATACCCGCCTCCTTGTCGTAGGCGAGGATCCAGGGATCCCGGAAGAGGATTCGGCCGGGGTCCAGTTCGTAAAACCGGCGAACCCCCGACCATGGCCAGTAAACGCGGACTTCCTCCCCGGCCCGCACGGGATGATCCCCGTCGCGGATCACCCGGCCTGACACATGCACCGATCCAAAATCCACCAAGTCCCGCGCTTCATGCGGTTCCACGAAGCACTCGGACTGGATCAGGTCGCACAGGCGCCATCCGTCCTGGTGGGATCGGACGCGTGTTTTCCAGAAGGAAGGGTCGCGAAGGGACGGCATCACCGCTCTACAGGCTGTCCTCGTCGGCGTCGCCGCCCTGCGGTTCCTCCGGGGACGCCCCCTTGCCGGACGCTTCCTCTTCCATGGCTTCTTCCATGAGGGCGTCTACGTCCTCGTCGAAATCGTCGCCCATCTCGTGGGTCATGGCCTTCATGAATTTGGCCATGCTCTTGGGATCGTTCTCATCCAGAGAACCGAACCGGGACGGGTCCGCGAGGCGCTCGAGGCGCGTCTCTTCGGATAAACGCACCCGCACCCTGGACGGCACGCGTTTGAGATCCGTGGCGTCGCAAAAGCGGCATCGGGCATCGATTTCTTCGGAGACGCGGAAGGTGATCACTTCGTTTTTCTTGCCGCATCGCAGGCACAGGTATTCGTAGATGGGCATGGTCGTCCTCCTTGCAAAAAAGCTTGGGCGGCTCGGCGCCGGGGCTTTCCCCGAAGGCCGCCTCCCACCGGCCGGCCGTGCGGCCGATCCCTCCGGCATTTTATTAGAGAAGATCTTCGGTCGAAAGATGGTGGGCGGCATCCGTCAACGGTTCGCAATGGACGGCATAGGCCTCTTCAAGGTAGGGCGGAACGGTGAACAGTTTTTCGACCATGGCGGGGCTGAGGTATCGCAACGGCAGGGGAGTGGACCGTGCCCGCTCGACCACGGCGGCCACGGACCAGCGCGGATTCTTGGTCGCCAGGATGTGGGCATCGGGTCGATGGAAGCTGTGCAGGCTGTAGGGACACGGATGCACCACGGGAAAAACGCGTTTAAGAGTGTTGACGATCCGCGCATGGGCGGCGACCTTTTGCGGGCTGATGCATTCCCCCTGGACGGCCACGCATCCTTCGGGAGTGAGCCGATCGGATACCTTTTCGTAAAATTCCCGGGTGAAGAGGAGGGCCGCCGGGCTGTCGTCCATGGGATCACTGAGGTCCAACACCGCCACGTCGAACCGTTCCTCGGTCCTTTCCACAAAGGCCCGACCGTCCCCGACGATCAACTCGACCCGTGGATCGTCGAAGGCCCCTTGATGCCATTGGGGAAGCAGGCGCGTGCACACGTCCACCAGCTCCCCGTCGATCTCCACCATCACAATGCGGCGCACGTCCTTGTGACGGCACACCTCCCGCAAGGTGGCCCCTTCCCCGCCCCCGATGATGAGCACGCTGCGCGGCGCGGGATGGCTCCACATGGCGGGATGGACGAGCACCTCGTGATAGATGAACTCGTCCCTTTCGGCCGACTGCACGACCCCGTCCAGGAAAAGCACGAGGCCGTGCATCTCCGTTTCAACAATATCAATCTGCTGATAGGCGGAACGCCCGTGGTAAAGAACCGCACGGCACACGTAGGACGTTTCCTCGCCACTGCTTTGCAGTTCGCGGAACCACAGGCGGCCCTGATGTTTTTCCATCACGGCTTGTGTCTCAGTCTTTCCGCCGGCAGATCCAACACCCCTCGTTTGATCTCCATGACGGAGAGGCTGCCTGCCTTAAACGCCTGTTTCAGGTATTCGAGGGACGCATCGGAGTCGATGAGTTCGCCGCACGTGAAAATATCCAACGCACAATAGCCGTATTCCGGCCATGTGTGGATGGTAAAATGGGATTCGGCGATCACCACGACGCCGCTCACGCCGTGCGGCGAAAACTGATGAAAAACGGGCTGAACAATGGTGGCCTTGGAGATGGCGACCGCCTCAACAAGGATCTTCTCCACCTGGGAGACATCGTTGATGAGGCCGAAGTCGCAGTCATAGAGCTCAACGATGAGGTGTTTTCCTAGTGATTTCATTTTCTTTTTCGCTTCCTCACGTCATGGGTATACCTTTTTTGAGGGTTAACAAAACAAAAAACCTCCAATTCATGGGGGGGAACCGCACTCGGCTCTTAACCGCATGCTTCCAGCCAAACGCCATAAACGGAGGCGCGTCAAACGGGCACACTATACACAGAAATTTTCCGGATGCAACCCCAATCTCGCCCCTCAGGCAAACTTGAGGCACGATTTATTTCATGTTTGCAAACATGTTGACAAAACAGCGATGGGGCTGCCACTATCGCCACACTCAGAAAAGGATGTCCCGCACGGGGAGCACACCCACCATCTGACGAGGAGGACACCGATGCCCGCCATTCGCCTGTTTGACACCACTCTGCGCGACGGGGAAAAATCCCCCGGACTCATGCTCACCGTCCCCGAAAAGGTCCGTCTGGCCGTGCAATTGGCCCGCCTGGGCGTGGACGTCATCGAAGCCGGCTTTCCCGCAGCCTCTGAAGCGCAGTTCGAGGCCGTGCACACCATCGCCCGAAAGGTTTCCGGGCCGGTGGTGGCGGCTCTGGCTCGGGCCACCAATCCCACGGACTTTGACGTGGCCATGCGCGCCCTGGAATCGGCGCCCCGGCCGCGCCTGCACACCTTTGCCCCCGTCTCGCCTTTCTATCGGCGTCATTACCTCAAGAGGGACTTCCCGGCGACGTTGGATATGGCCCAAAAAGCCGTGCGCCTGGCCAAGGAACGCTGCGACGATGTGGAATTTTCCCTTGTGGACGCCTTCCGGGCTTCCACGGACGATATCATCGCCATGGCCAAGGCCGTGGCCGAAGCCGGGGCGACGGTCATCAACATCGCCGACACCGTGGGCTACGCAACCCCTTCGGAAATCGAAACGGTCTTTCGGGCCGTCAAGGCCGCACTGGGCGACAGATCGGGCGTGATCCTGAGCGTCCACTGCCACAACGACCTGGGCCTGGCCACGGCCAACAGCCTGGCGGCGCTGAACGCCGGGGCGACCCAGATCCACGGCACCATCAACGGCATCGGCGAACGGGCCGGGAACACGCCCCTGGAAGAGATCGTGGCCATCCTCAAGACGCGCGGGGACCGTTTCCACGCGGAAATCGCGGCGGACACGAGCCAAATCGGCCCCACGTGCCGTCTCGTCAAGCGCCTGACGGGCATCAGCCTCCAGGTCCATAAACCCGTGGTGGGCGCCCATGCCTTCGTCTATGAAACCACCGTCCCCCAACTGGGCGACGAATCGGCCCAACCGCCTTACGAAATCATGAACCCGAACCAGTTCGGCCTGGAGGCTGCGCCCGAACCCGTGGCCAAAGACATGAGCGTGGAAGCCTTGGGCGAGCGGCTTCGGAAGATGGGCCTTGACGTGGGCGACGAGGCGGTGCGGCACTGCTGGGAGGCCTACCGGCAGCTGGCGGAACGCAAGGAGCAGGTCTACGAGTCGGATTTGGAAAACCTGGTGGACGAGACGATCCTCGCCCCGCCCGAACGCTATAAGCTCCTTTATCTCAACGTTTCCGCGGGATCCATCTCCGTTCCCAACGCGACGGTCCAGCTGGAAATAAACGGCCAGGTCCGCCAGGACGCGGGTTTCGGCCAGGGGCCCGTGGACGCCGCCTTCAAGACCATCTGCAAGATGACCCGTCGATTCCCCAGGCTGGTGCGCTACGAAGTCAACGCCGTCACGTCGGGAACGGACGCCTTGGGCGAAGTCAACGTCCACCTGGAAGAAGACGGCCAGCAGGTCCAAGGGCGCGGGGTGGCCTCCGACATCGTCTTGGCCAGCGCCAAAGCCTTCGTCAACGCCCTGAACAAATTGGAACAGAAACCCAAGGAACCCTCGGTGTCCGAATTCACCGAAATGGAAAGCTGGCAGCCTCGCCTGTAAACGCCGGGAAAACACGGGGGGTGCGCCGGGTGGGACCGTGGTTCCCTCGCCCGTGAACCGCCCCCGCACGGGGAAGCGGTCCCCCCTGCAGCCCGATCGAGATGGAAGTCTCCGTTGGGGTTCGCTTCGCTCACCCCAACCTACAAGTTCATAGATATTCGGCAAGATGTAG